>DATNFO010000038.1:0-6264 GCA_035606355.1 Candidatus Limnocylindrales bacterium
CTACTATATTCGGCGTGTGCAGGAGGCGTGGAGTCTGCGCCGCTGCGACCGGGACGGCGGCCAGGATGAGGAGATTGTGCCGGCTATGCTCGACCGGGCATTCGCGGTCACGCAGGACGGAGTGTATTTCATTCCCATGCCGGGCGCCGACGGAAGGTCGTCAATCCGCTTCTGTAACAGCGCGACGCGCGCCGTCACCACAATCACTCCCATTCAGAAGCCGCAGCGGCGGCCGATCGCCCTGGCGCCCGACGGCAAGTTCCTGCTGTTCTCGCAATTCGACCACTGGGGCCGGGACCTGGTCCTGCTGAGCAGCCGTCCCTAGGCCGTTCCGCCCATAAGCTCTCGCGCGGGAACTTCTCGCGTCGCCTCGACTTCTAAATGCGTATGAGAGCGCTGGCTTTCGTTCTTCTGATTGCGTGCGGGGCCGCGCCCGGTTGGCCGTGGAGTTGCCGTGGTCCGCGCCCGGCTTGTGCATAACCAGGAGTATCGTCTCGGCCAGCGGTATCTGATCGTAGCCCGGAGAACGGGCCAGATGCCCCGCGATTCCGCAATGATGTCGGTCATCAGCGGCAACGCCAAAAAGGCCGCTGCCTCCCGGCTTCGACCCTGCTCAGCCGCCGGTCATCTCTTCGGCTCCGGAGTGCTCGGGATCCCGGCCCGCGGATGGGTCTCCGCATATAGAAGTCGATTTGGCGATGCTGCGTGCCTATGGCTCCGGGCAGCGACTGCCGCGTGTCTTCGGGTGGGCGTATCTGGAGCCGTTTTATGGCTGCCGCCAAAATTAGACGGGCCGGCGCTGAAAGGCGCGCAGATCACCTTGACGAAGTTGGGTGTGGCTCGAGCGATGTCGCCCTGCGCACCACCCCCGAACTGCGCGGTGTTGCGCTTGACCGTGACAAACGGCCCGTTGCGCATGTTCCCATTCACGCGGAAGTCATCAGCTACGTCGCCGCGACCCCTATCCAGTCACCATCGAGGCCGAAAGTGACGCGCTAGGCCGCTTTGCCATCGTGGGAGTTCCCGAGACCGATGTTCGGCTCTCTTATGGCAGCAAGCACCCATCGTCTGGCGAAGCGCCATACCCTCTGGTCTACTTTCCTGATGCCGCTGACGAATCGAGAGCGACTACCCTGCGCCCCGCCGTCGGGGAGCGACGCGCGGGTATGGTGCTGCAGCTGCGGACCGCGCCAAAATCGGCCACTTTACAGTCAAAGTTGTGGACCAAAGCGGCAGGTTTTTGAATGCGGCGACCGTTCTTGCGCTACTGAACGGCATCGTTACTGAATTTCGGGAAGAGTGGCGGCGCGCCGCGAACGTTCCGCCCTGATGCGAAAAGCACTATTGAGGCGCATAACCACCCGTGCTCCCCCGCGGCTGATGATGCTTGTGATCAGTTCGCAGTCGGTGCGCACTCTACCTGGTCAAAGATCCGTTATATCCATACCGGCACGCCGCGTTCGATGAAAAATGTTCGCCTCGGCAAACGTTGACCGAAGCGGAAACAGGCCCGGGATCGCGACTCGGCAGACCTAAGTACCTTGGCGCGGGCGATCAGATCCGCAGTATCGTTTCAGCTAGACCGCCGCCCGCGACAGAGCCGTCATTGTTTGGAGTTGCCGTCTCTGGAAATCGTTCCCTTAAACTCTCCTGTCTCCGTAAAAAAGACGGGGTTGCTCGAAGCATCGCTCAATATGGGTGTCGCCGCCTCGGTAAGGGTCAGGACGCCGCTGGCCCCCTGGAAACGGCCGGTTCCGCCGGTGACTTGGAAGGTCAGCGTACACGTAGCCTGATTTGCCGCCGAATCGATGCAATCGCCTCCTTCTGTGAGATTGACCGTGATATTGACCATCAACAGACTTCCGTCAACGAAGCGAAACAGGCCGGCGCCCGCCACAGTTGGAAAAAACAACTTGGTCTGGCCAGAGCAAGTGGTGGACGGTTGTGGAGTAGCGATCCCCGCCCTGACCAGTCGAAACGTGAATGGGCCCTGCCAGCCGCTCCCGGCAAGATTCTCTTCAGTGGTAATTGTGTTGGGGTGCTTTAGATCGATCACGCTCGGAGTGCCATCTCCCGAAAACGTCATATTCATCGGAATCTGTTGTGCGTAGACGCCTGCGACACCAAGAGTGAGCATCAGCGCCACGGTTGCGGTGTGATTCATTTGTTCTTCCTGCTTTCTGGAGGACATATCAGAGGCTTTGTTCTCCTTCGCCGGTACAGGCGGCAGTGGTCCCCAAAAACCCGCCACTGATTTCGTATATTTGTGGATGCCGCAGGAGAACGGCTATCTATCGACGCACGCACGGCGGAAATCACGAAGCTCTTGAAGGCTTGGGGGGGCGGCGACGAAGATGCCCTGGCGCAGCTCACGGAACACGTCTACCCCGAACTGCGCCTGATGGCCCGCCGGTACATGAAAAACGAAGTCCCGGGGAATAGCCTGCAGGCCACTGTATTAGTACACGAGGTCTATCTCCGCCTTATCGACGTGACCAACGTGGAATGGCAGGCGCGTGCGCAGTTCTTTGCGATCGCGGCACAAATGATGCGACGCATCCTGGTAGACGCCTCGCGAGCGCGCGGGTCGCGCCGGAGCGACGGAATTCCGCTCAAAGTGAGTCTGGACGAATCCGCGGTCCTCGCGCCTGAGTCCGACCGATCGATTCTCGCTCTCGACGATGCGCTGACCGCGTTCTCCCAGTTGGCGCCACGGCAGGCCAAAGTGGTCGAGCTACGTTACTTCGGCGGATTGACGGAGGAGGAGATCGCAGCTGTCCTGAAGATTTCGCTGCGGACCGTCGAACGCGATTGGGGCTTGGCCAAAGCTTGGCTGCTGCGAGAGCTAAGCCGTACAATAGAATGACCGTCGGACCCATAGGTATGAGCGCGGAGCGTTTCCGTAAGATCGCAGACCTGTACCACGCGGCTCGCGAGGGCACGGTCGGCGAGCGCGCAGCCATGTTGGCGCAGGCAGACCCTGCATTACGCCGCGAAGTGGAGTCCCTGTTAGCGCAACCCGACAGCGGCGAACTCCCTGGTCGGCCCGTGATCGAGAACCTTCCGGAACTGCTGGTGGACGCTACGGTCACCGGATTGGCTTGGGGCGTGTGTCTGGGGCCTTATCGTCTGGAAGGCAAGATAGGCGTAGGCGGGATGGGAGAAGTCTTACGCGCGGTGGATACGCGATTAGGCAGGGCCGTCGCCATTAAGACCACGCAGGATCGGTTTAGCGCCCGTTTCGAACGGGAGGCGCGGGCAATTGCCGCCCTAAACCATCCGAACATCTGCACGCTTTACGACGTTGGACCCAACTATCTGGTGATGGAACTGGTGGAGGGCGAAACGCTGGCGGAAAGGTTGAAAACTGGACCAATCGCCCCGAATACCGCGCTGCTGTACGCTGGACAGTTGGCGGCAGCGCTGGCTGAGGCGCACGCCAAGGGCATCGTTCATCGCGATCTGAAGCCCGGCAATATCATGATCGGGAAGGCTGGCGTAAAGGTTCTCGATTTCGGACTGGCGAGCCTGCAAGGGGACGAGACAATCACTTCCGACCGAATGGTGATCGGCACACCCGCCTACATGGCGCCGGAGCAACGAGAAGCCAAACCGGCGGATGCGCGCACCGATATCTACGCCTTCGGTCTGGTCTTCTATGAGATGCTGACGGGCCATCGGGCCGCCTACCCGCGGAGTCGCATCCGTGCGCGCAAATTGGAAACAATCGTAGACCGGTGTCTCAAAGAAGATCCGGCGAGACGCTGGCAGTCCACTGCCGAGCTACAGCGGGAATTGGCAGAGGCAAGCGGGGTGCGCCGCGGACGAAAGACCGCCTCGGACTCTTCGCCACTCCGGGTGCCGAAACAGATCCGGAAGGCCAAGATAGTGCTCGGCGAGTTCGACAACAAGACCGGCGATCCGGTGTTCGATGGAATCCTTCGAGAGGGCTTGTCCGTGCAACTGGAACAGTCCACCTTCCTGACGCTCGTCTCGAATCAACAGGTCCACCAGGTGCTGCGGCTGATGAACCGGTCGCCCGAGACGCGCCTCACCCCCGAGATAGCGCAGGAGATCTGTGAGCGAACCGACGGCACGGTCGTCCTGGAGGGCTCGATTCAAAGCCTCGGAAGCCAGTACATCTTGTGGATCCACGCCAGGAATTGTCGCACCGGCGACATTCTTGGCCAGGAACAGGCGCAGGCAGAAAGAAAGGAAGGCGTCCTGCATGTGCTCACTGAAATGGCGATTCGGGTCCGGGAGCGGCTGGGAGAATCCCTGTCCGCTATTCAGGAGCGCTCGACACCCCTGGAGCATGCAACCACAGCATCTCTCGAAGCTTTAAAGGCATATAGCGCCGCCCGCAAGACCGTTTTCACCCGGGGGCACGCGGCGGCGATTACCGATCTGCAACGAGCCATTGCGATTGACCCCCAATTCGCTATGGCGCACGCCGATTTGGGGTTCTTTTACTGGAACATGGGACAAACCGATCTCGGCATGGTCCACACCCTCAAGGCTCACGAGCTGCGCGATCGTGTCAGCGACCGGGAAAGGCGCTTCATCCTCTTTCTGTACGACCGGCAGGTAACGGGCAACCTGCAAAAAGAATTAGAGACTATCGAGGCGTGGGTGCAAGCCTATCCTGATGATTGGCAGGCCTGGGTGGTTTTGAGTGGATGGGGCAGGCGTGGAATTGGCCAGTATGAACGAGCAATTCAAGCGGCCCAGGAAGCCCTTCGATTGGATCCCGATCACCCGTTTCCTTATGACGCGCTGGTGGTCCTCAATATGTCCCTAGGACGGTTCGCGGAAGCGGCGGCGGTCCTGACGCGCGCCGCAGAGCGCAAATTGGAACTTCCCCACTTTCTGGTGAATCGCTACTATCTCGCGTTTCTCGGGGCCGACGAGGCCGGCATGAAACGCGAAATCCAACGGGCACAGGGAAATCTCGAGGCTGAGGACTGGATGTCACATCACCAAGCCCTCGTCCTGGCGCATTCCGGACAAATGCGGAACGCCAGAATGATGTGGCGGCCTTGCATCGAACGGGCGCAGCAGACCGGCCATCCTGAGAAGGTCGCCATCTATCAGGCTGCGGAGGCGGTGTGCGAAGCACATATCGGGAATCGGGATCAGGCGAAAGCGGGCGCGCGCGCGGCATTGGTGCTAGGGAAAGGGCGCGATGTGGTCTATGCCGCGGCGTTTGCTTTGGCGCTGGCGGGGGACGCTTCCGGTTCGCAGAGTCTCGCCGATGATCTGGCAAAGCGTTTCCCGGAAGACACCCCCGTGCAATTCGAATATCTTCCCACGCTGCGCGCGCTTTTTGCACTCTCCGCTAACGCTCCGTTGGACGCGATCCATTATCTGAGAACGGCGCTTCCCTATGACCTTGCCATGCCCGGCACTGCGTTCTTCGCCAAGTTCGGAGGGCTCTATACCGCCTATGTCCGCGGCAAGGCGTATTTGGACGCAGGGCGCGGTCGGGAGGCAGTGGAAGAACTTCAAAAAGTGCTCGACCATCGCGGCATCGTTCTTGCCGATCCGATCGGCGCTCTGGCGTACCTGCAATTGGGGAGAGCACTCGCCTCTCTGGGAGAAGTGAACGGGGCAAGGAGGGCCTACGAAAGCTTCCTTGCTCTCTGGAAAGACGCCGACCCCGAAATCCCCGTGCTCGAACAAGCTGGCGCGGAATACGCGAAGCTATAGTCACCCCCAAGCGGCATTTTAAAATAGAACGCCGTCAGGGGCGACTGATGCAGGCCGTGTAATCATGTTTCGCATGGCGACGGTTGTCAGGCAATCCGACGTCTATTGTCGCGTGCACCAGCTTTAGCTATGCGGCTGATCGCGGGCGGGTACGTCAGGCGATCGTATGGGCGCAAAGGTCATTTCAAAGATATCAACCTCGGATCAAAATCCAGTTCCAGCAGTGGGACAGGCTAAATGGTCGGGGAATCCGTGGACGTGCGCGGGAGCGTCGGGACCGCAAATCGGAATGCACGTCAATCCTGCAGGTTCTGCGTGGGAGCAGTCACGTAAAGCGCGGCGGCTCCCACCGGCGACCGCTATATCCAGCTCTGCTCGCGCCGCAACTCGCGCACCATTTCTTCCAACTCGGCCACACGCCTCGCCAGGTCGTCGATCGCTTCGCCTTCGGGATCGGGCAGGCGGCCGTGTTCCAGCATTCCGCCCTCCGGCCGCACCCGCACCACGCGCCCGGGAATGCCGACCACCGTCGAATGGCTCGGCACCGGATGCACC
>DATNFO010000039.1:0-167806 GCA_035606355.1 Candidatus Limnocylindrales bacterium
ACTCCGCAAGCAGCCAAACGCCGTGCTCAGAAAATCGCCCGGGAACTGCGAATTCTCGGTTACACCGTCAATATCAAACCCGCTACGGACGCAGCACTCCCATTGTGACTTTCAACGGAGCGGTAAAAGGTGCCCGGGACATGAGTGCGTTTGAATGCGGCAAAAAAGCAATTCGATATTCTTTCACAGCCCCGTAAGGGAGCGGCAAAAGGTGCCGGGAATGCGAGTGCGTTTGAATGGTCAAAAAAGCAATCCGATATTTTTTCACGGAAACAATTCGATTTTCCGCATGAGGCATCCATGAGAGTCGCAGGAGTAATGAGCGGGACATCCCTCGATGGCATTGACGTCGCCATCGTGGACATTTCCCTGCCCCGCGTGCGAACGCTCGGCTTCACCTCTACGCCTTACCCGGGGGCCGTTCGCCAAGCGCTGCTCGCAGTCAGCAACTGCGAGACGCATACCGCGGCCATTTCCCAACTGAATTTTCAGCTCGGCGAACTCTACGCGCGTGCCGTCCTCAAAGCCGTAAAGAAATTCGGCCCGGTGAAGCTGATCGGCTGCCACGGCCAGACGATCTATCACGAAGGCCGCAAGAATACGCTGCAGATCGGCGAAGCGGCAGTGCTCGCCGAGCGCACCGGAGTGCCCGTCGTGTCGAACTTTCGCGCGCGCGATATTGCCGCCGGCGGTCAGGGCGCGCCGCTCGTGCCGTTCGTCGATGTGCTGCTGTTCCGCCATCCGCGCGAGACGCGCATCGCGCTCAACATCGGCGGCATCGCCAACCTCACTGTGATTCCGCCGCGAGGCGACGTGACCGCGTTCGATACCGGACCAGGCAATATGGTGATCGACGCCCTCACGCGCGAGTACACCGATGGCCGACGGAATTTCGATCGCGATGGGAAGATCGCAGCTTCGGGCAAAGTGAATCGCGCGCTGCTCGACGACCTTTTGCGCGACCCGTACTATCGACGCAAGCCGCCCAAGAGCGCCGGCCGCGAGCAGTATGGCGCCGCCTTTGTCGATCGCATGAAGGCCGGCGGCTTGGCCCTCCCCGACTTGATCGCGACCGCAACCGTCCTCACTGCCGCGACCATCGCGATGGGCATCGGAGATTCGGCGGGCACGCTGATCGTCTCAGGCGGCGGCGTTCACAATCCCCGGATCATGGAACATCTCTCGGCCTTCCTCCCGCGCTGCACCGTCACGAGTTCGGCCGATTTCGGAATCGACCCCGACGCCAAGGAAGCTATCGCCTTCGCCATCCTCGCCCATGAAACCTGGAATCGCCGTCCCGGCAACCTCCCCGCCGCCACGGGCGCGCGCCGCCCGGTGATTCTTGGCTGCGTAACTTCGTAGTGCGTGCACCTTTCGGGGTTGGTACAATTCAGCACATGCGAAATTGCGTGGCTATTCTTTTCCTATCTGCCGTGGCGATGCTGACGGGATGCGGAAAGTCCATGATGGGCGGTAATACCGCGGCTCCTGCGTCGGCGAATATCGACCCGCAGAAATATTACGCCGTACTGCTCGCTAACGGCTCCGTCTACTTCGGACACCTCGAAGGACTTACTTCCGATTTTCCCGTCCTCAAGGACGTGTACTACGTGCAGAGCTCAAAAAACGCGCAGACCAATGAGGTCAACAACGTTCTGGTGAAGCGCGGCAAGGAATGGCACGGCCCGGACCGGATGATCATCAATCAGAAATCGATTGTTTTCATCGAGCCCGTCGGCGTGGATTCCGTTGTGGCCAAGCGAATCGAAGAATCGAAGCGCTAGGACTTGAAGTGCGTTGAGACGAAGGTTGAGGCCGGCACAAGTGGCTGTGCCACCGGGCTTGCGACCTTCATTTCATCCCAGTTATAGGCGAATTCCTTACCGCAATCGAGACAAACGACATAGGTGGCGCTGCGGGACTTTCCGGCGGGTGTCTGCGGAAATGTGGTGCGCTGATGCGAGCAACCGAAGAGCGAGTTGAAGAGCGACTGTAACATTGGTTTGGGCTCCCTCCATACATTTAGATACAGGAAAATGGTTACTAGTTGCAGTCCTGGTTCGCACTCCAGTCCTAGTCGCTGTACTGATCCTGACAAATAGTAGGCCTATTACCCGGTCATTTCTTGAGTTGCGCCGCGATGGATTCCGCGATTAACCGCCCGTGAAATCTACCGTTTTCAATGAATATCTCGTTTGTATGCATACCCGCGACGATTACCCCCGCCAGGTAAATTCCGGCGCGCTCGCTCTCCAGCGTGCCCGGATCGGTGCGCGGGCGTTGGGTAGCCGCCTCCAGGGAAATCCCTGTTTCATTGAGGAATTTTAAGTCGGGCTGGTAGCCGATCAGCGCAAAAACGAAGTCATTCTTGAAGGTAATTTCTCCATCGGGCGTTTGAACGACGACGGAATCCTGCAAAATACGCGTTACGTTCGAATGAAATAAGCCGCGGATTTCTCCGTTCTTGATGCGGTTTTCGATATTCGGCTTGATCCAATATTTCACCCGTGAAGAGATGCCCGCGCCGCGATGGACGAGAGTAACTCGCGCGCCCGTCCAATAGAGCTCGAGCGCGGCAATGGCGGCTGAATTCTTCGCGCCCACCACCACCACGTCGCAATCGAAATACGGGTGCGGCTCCTTGTAATAGTGCAAAACCTTGGGCAACTCTTCGCCCGGCACATTTAGTAAGTTCGGAACATCGTAGTAACCTGTCGCCAGCACAATCTTGCGCGCGCGGTAAATGTGCGGGCAATTCAGCCGGTCGGTGGTGTACACCTCGAACGCATTGTCGCCGCCGGAGATCCGGTCCACCCGCTCATATTGCCGCACGTCCAGTTTGAAGTGCTCGGCCACCCGGCGGTAGTACTTCAGAGCCTCGGTGCGATTCGGCTTTTCATTGAGGCTGGTCATCGGTATATTGCCGATCTCCAGCAACTCCGGCGTGGTGAAGAAGGTCATGTGCGTCGGGTAGTGGTAAATAGAATTCACCACGCAGCCCTTCTCCACCAGCACGGTTTTGACTCCCCGATTCTGCAGTTCAATGCCGCAGGCGAGGCCCGTGGGTCCGGCGCCCACCACCAGCGCGTCAAAGACTTCGGTCTCCGGCGCGCAGTTGCTCACAGCTTGCCCTCAATCTCCGCGTAGACCTTCTGTAGCGCGCCATCGAGCGCTTCCACGTTGCTGCCGCCGCCTTCCGCCATGTCCGGGCGGCCGCCGCCCTTGCCTCCCGTGGCCTGCGCCAGCGATTGCACCAGCTTGCCGGCCTGCACCTTTCCGGTGAGGTCCTTAGTGACGGCCGCAATGATGGCGATGCTGCCGTCCTCCACCGAAGCGAGCACCACCGCTGCGCTCTTCCACTTATTGCGCAGCGAATCCGCCAGCGACCGCATTCGCTGACGGTCCAGGCCGTCCGCGCGAACCGCCAGCACCCGCGCGCCTTTCACCTCGCGCGATTGCGATTCCAGTTCGCCCACGGTAGATTGCGCCAGCTTCTCCTTCAATTGCTCGATCTGCCGCTTCAGCGCATGCTCCTGCGTGAGAAGCTTCTCGACATGATCGACAAGCTCCGGCTCTCCCGCGCGCAGTATCTCCGATACCCGCCGCAGGCTGCCGCTGGCAACCTGATACTGCTTCAGCGCGCCCTCGCCGGTCAGCGCTTCGATTCGCCGCACTCCCGCCGAAATGCTGCCTTCATAAACGATCTTGCAGATCCCTATGTCGCCGGTACGGTGCACGTGCGTGCCGCCGCACAATTCGCGGCTGAAACCCGGGACGGAAACCACGCGCACCTGCTCGCCGTATTTCTCGCCGAACAGCGCCATAGCGCCTGTGCCGATCGCCTGATCCAGCGGCATCACCGCTGTTTCCACAGGCGTGTTCTTGAGGATCTGCTCATTCATGAGCCGCTCCACCTCTTCGAGCTCGGCACGATCCATCTGTGTGTAATGCGTGAAGTCGAAGCGCAGGCGCCCCGGTTCCACTACGCTGCCGGCCTGCTTCACATGCGTCCCCAGCACCTGCCGCAGAGACGCATGCAGGAGATGGGTCGCCGTGTGGTTGCGGCGCGTGGCATCGCGAACCGGCGCCGCCACCACTCCGTGCAGCACGTCGTTCAGCGCGATCGCCGCCGTTGCGCGCACGCGATGTACGGTCAGTCCCGGAACCCCGGCGAACGCCGTTTCCACATCGGCAACCTTCTCGCCGGATGCCGAGAACAGCTCGCCGCGATCGCCCACCTGTCCGCCCGCTTCCGCGTAGAAGGGAGTCTGGTCGAAGACAATCTCGCCTGTCGCGCCGGCGGGCAGAACCTCGGCCTGCTCTTTATTCACGAGCACGCCGATGACTCGCGACGTCGCCTCGAGCTCGCTGTAGCCGAGAAACTTCGTCCGACCCTGCTCCAGCAGCTTCTGATACGAAGGAACCACGGCGCCCTTCTCGGCGCCTTTCCAACTGGCGCGCGCACGCTCGCGCTGCCGCTCCATCTCCGTCTCGAAGCCTTCGCGATCGATGGCGAGATCCTTTTCGCGCGCCATCTCCTCCTGTTCGTCGAGCGCCAGCCCGTAGGTGTCGTATAGCTTGAAGCTGAGCGGGCCGGGAATCAGGTAGCCCTGAATCTTCGCCACCTCGTCGTTGAACACCTTCTCCGCCTGCAGAAACGTGGTCGCGTAGCGATGCTCTTCGTCCTTGACGACGCGCGCCACTCGCTGCACGCTCTCCATCATCTCCGGATACGCCGAGCGCATGTGCTCGGCGACAAAGCCCGTCAGCTTATAGAGGAATGGCTCTTCCACGCCCACCAGGCGGGCATTGCGCATGGCTCGCCGCATGATCTTGCGCAGCACGTAGCCGCGGCCTTCATTCGCCGGAACCACGCCGTCGTGAATCAGGAACGCGGTGGCGCGCGCATGGTCGGCGGCGATGCGCAGCGCGGTATCGATGCGCGTATTGCCGCCGGGCGTCACACGGAAGAGGTCCGCGGCGTTTTCGATGATCGGCCGGATCAGGTCAGTCTCGTAATTGGAAAGCTTCCCCTGCTTCACCGCGGCGATGCGCTCCAGACCCATGCCGGTATCGATGGAAGGGCGCGGCAGCGGAGTCAGTTTCCCGGACGAATCGCGGTCGAACTGCATGAACACGAGGTTCCAGATTTCGACGAAGCGGCCGCCCGCATCGTTCGGAAACTCCTCGTGTTCGCGCCCGGGCTCGGCGGCTTCCACGCCCAGGTCGTAGTGAATCTCCGAGCACGGACCGCACGGCCCCGTCTCGCCCATCTGCCAGAAGTTGTCCTTCTCGTCGAGACGAAAGATGCGGCTTTTCGGAACGCCCGCAACCTTCTGCCACAGCTCTTCCGCTTCGTCGTCCTCGCGGAACACGGTGACGTAGAGCTTGTCCTTCGGCAGCGCGTAATCTTTGGTGATCAGGTCCCACGCGAAGGCGATGGCATCGGCTTTGAAATAATCGCCGAAGCTGAAATTGCCCAGCATTTCGAAAAAAGTGTGATGCCGCCGCGTGTAGCCGACATTCTCGAGATCGTTATGCTTGCCGCCCGCGCGAACGCACTTCTGCGAGCTCGCCGCGCGCGAATACGGGCGCTTTTCGACACCGGTGAAGACGTCCTTGAACTGATTCATCCCGGCATTGGTAAACAGCAGAGTCGGGTCATTGGCCGGAACCAATGAAGAACTGCGCACCACGGCATGGCCGCGCTCGGAAAAAAAGTCAAGGAATCGCTGTCTGATCTCGTTGCCTGTCACTGTTTGTCCTTAAATTTAGATTGTATCGTGCAGAGTTCACCGCAGAGACGCGGAGAGCGCAGAGGTGGCGCAGAGAAAACCAAGCATCCGTTCTCTGCGAATCTCTGCGCTCTCCGCGTCTCTGCGGTGAAGCGATGCTACTCGCTTGCCAGCGCCTGCTCGAAGTCCGCCAGCAGATCGCGCCAGTCTTCGATTCCCGCCGATACCCGCACCAGCCCGTCGGTTACTCCGCTCTCCGCCAGCTCCTGCGGCGACATACCCGAGTGCGTCGTCGATTTCGGATGGCAGACCAGCGTTTCCACTCCGCCCAGGCTTACCGCGTTTCTTGCGATGCGCAGGCGGCGCAGGAAATCGAATGCGGGCGGTCTCCCCCCAGCGAACTCGATGGAGAAGATGCCTCCCGGAAATGCGCATTGCTTCTCGAAAATGCGCTTCTGCTCGGGGTCTGTAAACAACGTCGGATAATAAACCGCGCTGAGCTTCTTGTGCCCCTTCAGCGCTTCCGCGAGCCGTTGCGCATTCTTGCTCTGCCGATTCATGCGGAGCTGAACCGTGGGCAGGCGGCTATCCAGCATCCAGCATTCGTCGGGCGGCAGAATGTTGCCGAACATGTTGCGCCGGCTGCGAATCTTCTGAATCATATCGCTGGATTTCGTCAGCACGATACCGGCGATCATGTCGCTGAAGCCGGAGAGATACTTGGTCGCGGAGTACAGCACGATATCCGCGCCGAGCAGCAGAGGATGCTGAAACGAGGGTCCGAGAAACGTGTTGTCCACCATCACCACAGGCTTATCGGGATGCGTCGCTGCGGCGGCCGCGGCGCGCTCGATGTCGGCCATCGTGAGCGTCGGGTTGGCGGGCGTTTCGACGTACACGATGCAGCAGTTCTGCGCCGCGGCGATGGCCTTCTCAATGCCTTCGGTATCACCCGCGGCCACCGGAATTCCGCGCACGCCGAACGGCTCCAGAAAGCTGTGCATGAGTCCCGTAGTGCCGCCGTAAAGCGGCGTGGTATAGACGATCGTGCTGTTCGGCCGCGCGTAAGTGAAACACGCGGTCATGATGGCGGCCATGCCGGAGTTGAACACCGCGGCGTACGATGCGCCGGCCTCCAGCGGCACAATTTGATCTTCCAGAATTTCGGCGTTCGGATGCGAGAATCGGGCGTAGATGAGGTCGGCCCGCTCACCATTGTCCGGCTTGATCTTGCCGCCGATGATTGCGAAAGCGTGCTCAGCCGCCTCGGGACTTTCGAAAACGTAAGTAGATGAGCGGAACACTGCCGGCCGCGCGGACCCGAACGTGTGCTTCGGGTCGAAACCGCGGGTCAGTATGGCGGTGCGCGGCCGAACGTCGTCGTGGGAATCGGGCATGATGCCTCCGATAGCGAGTGTAGCTCTCTTTGCACGCAGTCGCACAACAAAAGCGTGGTGCTACATACCCGAGGCGCTGCGGAAAACCGCGGCGGCGCTCAGTACCAATGCTCCCCTGGCGCGTCTACCTGAGCATGGCAAGAGATACCGAGTTGCTCCAAGGCACGCTGGACCTGTTGATTCTGCAAATCTTGCTCACTGGAGCTGCGCACGGCCACACCATAGCCCATATCATCGAACGCCGCTCCGAGGAAGTCTTACAGGTGGAACACGGATCCCTCTACCCGGCGCTCCACCGCCTGGAAAATCGCGGCTGGATCGCGTCCTTCTGGGGCACTTCGGAAAATAACCGGAAGGCCCGCTATTACCGCCTGACCGCCGCCGGACGCCGGCAACTGATCGAGCAGACCAGCCGCTGGGACCGGCTCGCCCGCGCCGTCAACCGCGTCTTGCGGCCGGCGGAGGAATAGCCGTGAATTGGCTTCGTTTCTTCAAACGCACCGACTGGGACCGCGAGCGCGCGGCCGAACTGGAAAGCTACGTAGAAGCCGAGGCCGCCGACAACATCGCACGCGGCATGAATCCCGCCGGTGCGCGTTCTGCCGCCCTTCGCAAACTGGGAAACCCTGCCGCCATTCGGGAGGAGATCTACCAAATGAATACCGTCACCTTCATCAGCAGCCTCGGACAGGACCTCCGCTACGCCGTGCGCATGCTGCGCAAAAGTCCCGGCTTCGCGCTCGCCGGAATCGGGCTGCTCGCGCTGGGTATCGGAGCGAACACCGCGATTTTTTCGGTGGTCAACGCCGCTTTGCTGCAGCCGCTACCCTACCCCGACGCGGGCCGGATAGTTGTCTTAGACAGGTCTAACTCGCCCGATCTGACCATGGACGAGTACCAATATTGGAAGGACCACGCCAAGAGTTACTCCAGCATCGCGGGATGGCGAGGCTCCTCGCAATTGGAGTTGACCCTCCCGGTCGAAACTCGCTCGATTCAGGCGGCACTGGTGACCACCGATTTCTTCCGCACTCTCGGTGTGGCGCCGGCGATGGGGCGCGAGTTCAACCAAGCCGAAATCACGCCCGGCGGTTCGAACGCCGTCATCCTGACCAACAGCCTCTGGCGTTCGGCGTTCAACGGCGATACCGCTGTCATCGGCCGCGCGGTCGCGATTTCGGGCAAAGCGTATAACATCATCGGCGTGCTCCCGCCGAGTTTCTGGCTGCCCGAAGACGCCGATGCGTTCGTGCCGCTCCGCTTTACAGGAAGCGCGATGGACCACGGGACGAACACGCTCGTGTTGGCCCGCCTCGCGCCTGGCGTCTCCCGCGAGCGGGCGAATGCCGAATGCGCTGCCTTGTCCGCTCTCTTTCAACGCAGCAAACTGGAGATCTTCACGCCGAGTTATAACGGCCTCCGCGCCACGCCGTACCACGACGTGCTGACCGGAGATGTTCGCACCGAGCTTCTTCTGCTGCTCGGCGCTTCGGGACTGCTCCTGGCAATCGCATGCAGCAACCTCGCGAGCCTGCTCGGAACCCGACTGGCCGCGCGACGCAGGGAACTGGCGCTGCGCATGGCGCTCGGCGTCGGGCGCGGCCGACTGGCGCGGCAGATTCTGCTCGAAAACATCGTGCTCACGGCTGCCGGAGGTGTCGCGGGCGTGCTGCTTGCGGGCGCGATTCTGAAAACCTTCGTCGCGCTGATCCCCTTCCGCCTGGCGGTCGCCGGGCCGGTAACGTTGAATGCGGCGGTCCTGTTGTTTGCGCTTGCAATTGCGTTTGCCACCGGCATTCTCATCGGCGTGGCGCCTGCGCTCTCGTCGTCGCGCATGAATCTGCACGACGCGCTGAAATCTGGCGGACGCATGGTGGGCGCGGTACGCCAACGCGCCCGCGGCGGACTCGTGGTGGCCGAAGTGGCGCTCTCCGCCACGCTGCTGGTCTCCGCGGGTCTCCTGATCCAGACGCTCTATCGCATTCACCAGGAGCCGCTCGGTTTCCAGCCTCACGGCATTTTGACGTTCTACACGCCTCCTCCGAAAAACGCGTCGCAGGACCAATGGATGTTTCAGGCGGTGTTGCAGAATCTTCGGATGGTACCGGGAGTGCGCAGCGTCGCGGCCATCAACCAGTTGCCCCTTGTGGGCCATGGCAATTTCCCGACGCAGGTAGCAGGGGAGCCGGAGAAAAGCATCGGCGGGATGGAAATCCGGCATGTGACAACGGATTATTTCGGCACCATGGGCGTCGCGCTACGGCGCGGCCGCGTGTTCACAGACCGCGACGATGCAGCGTCGCCACCCGTGGTTGTCGTCAACGAAGCGGTCGTGAAGGCATGGTGGCCGGATTCCAATCCCATCGGCCGCCATATTCAGGTCGGCCTGTTCCGCGGGCGGAAAATGGGCGATGATTCGGTCCGCGAAGTGGTCGGAGTCGTGGAGAATACGAAGGTCGACGAAGTCACGCAGCCCGCGCGGCCGATGGTTTACCTGCCTGTGCCGCAAACGGCATGGTACGACGGCGGGATGAACTGGGTGCTGCGCGTCGATTCCAGCCAGGGCATGGCCGAACGCGTACGCCGCGCGGTCGCGGCCGCGAACCCGCGGCAACGCGTGGACCGCCTGCGCAGCATGGACGAGATTGTAGCGTCAGGCGCGCGAGACTCGCGCTTCGATGCGTCGATCTTCGGCTTCTTCGCCGCTCTCGCACTTTTGATGACGGCAATGGGCCTGTATGGATTGCTGTCGTTCACGGTGGCGCGGCGTGCGAACGAGATCGGGACGCGCATCGCGCTGGGGGCGAGTCGCGGGGCTGTGTTGCGGTTGGTTTTGCGGCAAGGGATGGGATTGGTCGCTGCCGGGCTGGTGATCGGCCTCGCCGGAGCGCTGCTGGTCACGCGAAGCATGGCCGGCATGTTGTATGGTGTCCGCGCCAAGGACCCGATCGACTTCGCGGTCACGGCCGGGCTGATGTTCGCCGCGGGCGCCGCGGCCAGTTACTTCCCGGCACGCCGGGCCGCGGCGGTGGACCCAATGGTCGCGCTACGCGCCGAGTAACGTGCCGGCCGGAAAGATTCCTGTTGCCACGTGCCGACAGGAATCATTCCTGTCGGGTCGCGCAGAGCGCGACTGAGGCGCGCGTCGCGCGACTGCAACCGGTCTGGAGACCGGTCGCTACTGGATCAGCGTGTTCGCCATCCTTGAATCTTCGAATTCGGTCTGCTCGCCGCTTTTGCGGCCAGGGACCGGCAGTAAGCGCGCGGCGAGTGGCTTCTGCCATTTGTGCGCCAGGCTTGCGACGTCGCTCAGGATTTCGGCGATCTGCTCGTGTCCGATGTCGCCGGGCAGCGGAACCGTGTCGAGGCCGCCCGCGCAGACGGCCGAGTAGGCCAGCAGCGAATCCCTGGTAAAGGTACGCTCAGCCCAACGCCGCACCAGCACGGCATCTTCAAGCACCGGCACCATCAGTCCGGAATACCCGACCCGTTTCACGGGCACCGACTGCACGGCGGCGGTGATAATCCGCGCCGCCGTCATGGTGCCCGGCGCGCCGAAGGCATTCCCGGTGAACGTCTCGATCGCACGTCCGATGGAGACTTCGCCCAGGGGAGCCGGTGTAGGGTCGAGCCCGGCGTAAGTCCACGCAGGTGTAGCCGCCTTCATGGCGATCGTTTCGGCCTGCTGCGCGTACTTCGTCAAAGCCGCCGTGAGTGCCGTGCCGGCCGTTCGCGGATCGCGGTCGCGCTTGAAGACGTCGATCACCACGCCGGCGCCCTCCAGCCCGACCGAGAATGCCTTCGCTGCTCCGGCATTGTAAGCCCCGGGGTAGAAGGGGCAGTGCGGCTTCAGCATGGAGATAGCGGCGAAGTTCAGATTGCCTTGCCCATGCGCACTGCGCCGGCCAACGCTATCGATCAGGCGCGCCGCCTGCCGTATTGCATTCCAGTGGATTCCGGCATCGGACGCCGTGACGAGGCAGGCGTTCGTCTTCGCCGGCTTGGCGAGAAAGTCGGCAAGCAGGTCGACGGCTTTCGGGTCATCGGCATCGTGGGACATCGCCGGTCCGATCGCGGTCATGCAGCCGAGCTTGATCCCAAGCTCATCGATGTGGCGCAACATCTCCAGCGCGGCATCGTGGCTCAAGCCTGCGGTGTATTGCGGAAACGGCTGGGTCGCGACGCGGATGGTCTCCACGTCGAAGCCGACGGCACGGTACCGGTCGCGGACGGCGGAGAGAAAGGCCACGGCCTCGCGGATCTGGCGGTCAAACGTTTGCGGATCCACATTCACGAATGCAGTGATGGCGCGGACCTTTGGCATGGTTTCAGTCGCCGGCGCCGCGGCGGCGGCCAGAGGCAGAGCGAGTACGCTGCGGCGAGTCATGGAACCACCACCACTTTCCCGAACTGTTCCTTATTTTCAAGGCGGCGGTGCGCTTCCTGTATTTCCGCGAGGGGGTAGACGCGGTCCACCACCGGCTTGAGCTGCTTCCGGAAAACGAATTTGAGCACCTGGTGCAGTTCGCCCATAGTGCCCATGAAGGAGCCCAGCAGGCTCCATTGTTTACTGAAGAGAAACCGCAAATCCAGTCGCGCGTCGAACCCGGTGGTGGCGCCGCACGTCACCAGCCTGCCCGCCGGCGCGAGCGATTCCAGGCTCTTTGGCCAGGTCGCGACGCCTACGTGCTCGACGACCACGTCCACGCCGCGCTTGCCCGTGAGCTTTTTGACTTCGGCGGAAATGTCCTCGCGGTAATGGTCGAGGGTATGGTCCGCGCCGAGCTGCCGGGCGCGCTCCAGTTTCTCTTCGCCTCCAGCCGTGGCAATGACGCGGCATTGGAACAATTTCGCAAGCTGGATTGCGGCCGAGCCGACGCCGCTGCTTGCGGCCAGCACGAGTACATCTTCCCCGGGCTGCAATTTCGCGCGGGTCATCAGCATATGCCAGGCGGTAAGAAATACCAGCGGGACCGCGGCGGCTTCTTCAAAAGAGAGATCGCCGGGAATCGGTATGACGCTGTATTCGGGAGCGGCCAGGAGCTCGGCGTTTCCGCCGTCCTTTAAATAGCCGAACATGGTGTACTTTCGGCACAGGTTGTCGTTGCCGGAGAGACACTGTTCGCACTGGCGGCAGCTCAGCCCGGGCGAGAGCAGCACGCGCTGGCCGGGCTGTATGCGCTCGCAAAGCTCACCGACTTCGACTACCTCGCCGGCGATGTCGCTGCCCAGGATGTGAGGCATCGGGAACTTCATGCCGGGAATGCCGGCGCGGACGAAAAGGTCGAGATGGTTCAGCGCGCAGGCGCGGACGCGCAGCAGCACCTGGTCGGCGCGTATGCGGGGCTCGGAGATGTCTTCGTAAACGAGCGCTTCGGGACCTCCATGCTGGTGAATTCGCGCGGCTTTCATGAATGTCAGGCTAGCACGCGGGCGGCGGAGTGCGGTCGCTGCCGGGATATTGGCACCTTTCGGCAACAATCGTGGCAATTGGTCAACGCGCCGCGACGGCATATCGTCAGGATTTTCAGCGCACGATGTAAAGACTTCAGGGTCGTCGCGCAGGAGTTTTTGGATGGCTGGACGGACTCGACACGGTTTTCGAAACCGCTTACCGTTCCCTTACGGTCACGGCTCCGTATGTAGTTGGTTCTGCTAACGGAGCCGCGACCGTGAGGGGCTGTGAAGAAATATCGAATCGCTTTTTCTCCAAATTCAAACGCACTCGCATCCCCGGCACCTTTTACCGCTCCCTCACGGTCACGGCTCCGTATGTAGTTGATTCTACTAACGGAGCCGTGACCGTGAGAGAGCGGTAAAAGGTGCATCGAAAAGCGAATGGAGCGCGACGAGAACAACAGCCGGATTTTTTCACAAACCCGTGAGGGAGCGGTAAACGGTGCATCGAAAGGCGAATGGATCGTTGCGAGAACAAGCCGGATTTTCCACAGCCCCGTGAGTAAGCGATAGATGATGGCCCAAATAACGCAGTACACGCGCTCGTTTTCGCTGTCGAGCGGGCGCGAAAAAAATCGCGGCCGGCCTCTACTGGTTCTCGGGTTTTCATCCGATAAGAATAGTGCGAGATGTTAATTGACGCTCAAAGAATCGTTTGGCACGGTGATTGCTACGGAATGGTCTCGTGCAGACGTCACTGGGTTCGACAGGACGGAAAGATAGCCCCTTTGAGGGAGGCACGGCGTGAAACCTTTGGCAAATTTTGTCGTCTAATCTTTTGCCGGGTCGAGCGTTAAAAAGAACAAATAAAACAAGAAAACTACCGGTGAAGAAGGAGATGGACCAATGACCAAGACCGAGCTCGAAAAATACAAGACGGTGCTGGAGGCGAAACAGGCGGAATTGTCCGCCGGCCTTCGTAACCGGGCTGACATCGCTATCGAAAAGACTCCGGACGCCCTCGATGAAGTGCAATTGGCTGGGGAACGCGAACTTGCAATTCGCAACCTTGACCGCGAATCCAGCCTGCTGCGCAACGTGAAGAGCGCGCTGGCACGCATCGCAGACGGCAGCTATGGGGTTTGCATGCATTGCGACGAAGACATCAAGCCGAAGCGGCTGGACGCTGTGCCGTGGACCAAGTTTTGCATTCGCTGCCAGGAAGCCGCAGATCGTCATGAGTTCGACGCCGAGAATGGCGACAGCATTGACGAGTTGCTGGCAAACGCTGCCTAATCTGGGATACAAACCTGACCAATTGGCCAAGGGCGCGGAGCGATTCCGCGCCCTTCGTGTTTTCTGTGGACTTGTAGCAGTACGCCTCACTGGTGTGTTAGGTTACGCAGCAGAGATTCCCACCCGGGGGGCCATTTTGGGGGATTTCGCGCTTTCGGAGCCAGATCTCTTCTTTTGACCCAAATGCAGTTCCTCCTACACCCTCCGGACAGTTCCCGGGCAGTCGGGATTCTCCCCGCCAGTTTCAATCCGGTCACGATTGCACACCTCGAACTGGCGCACGCAGCGCTCACGCACGTCGACCGATCGATCCTTGTGCTGCCGCGCGTGCTGCCTCATAAGGAGTACAGCGGGGCAAGTTTCGAGCAACGGCTGTTCATCCTGCAGGAAGTGGTCCGGCACGAGCCCCGGCTGGGGCTGGCGGTTTCCGATAGCGGCCTTTTCGTGGATGTCGCGCGCGAGTTCCGGGAAGCACGGGGTTCCGCGGCGAAGCTGTGGTTTCTCTGTGGTCGCGATGCGGCCGAGCGGATCGCGGGATGGGACTATGGACGCGCGGGCGTTTTCGAAGAGATGATGCAGGAGTTCGGATTGCTGGTCGCCGGCCGGAACGGTGAGTATGTTCCGCCGGCACATTGTGCGGCGTCTGTTCGGGAGATCAGTTTGAACAGTAAGTGTTCCGGCGTCTCCGCGACTTTGGTACGGGAGTGTATCGCCCGCGGCGAAGCTTGGGAACACCTGGTGCCCGAAAAGGCTCGCGACCTGGTCCGAAGCTTCTATGGCCGCGAGTAGCTGACGTGCCGCGCGCAGCGCGGCTGAGGCGAGCTTCGCTCGCCGCAACAGGAAAGATTCCTGCTGCCACGACGGACCTTGGGCCGGCGAGAATACCGGGCGAGTCTTTAGTACGGGAGCGTATCGCCCGCGGCGAAGCTTGGGAACACCTGGTGCCCGAAAAGGCTCGCGACCTGGTCCGAAGCTTCTATGGCCGCGAGTAGCTGACGTGCCGACAGGAATCCTTCCTGTCGGGCCGCGCAGCGCGGCCGGGCGAGCTTCGCTCGCTGCAACAGGGAAAGATTCCTGTTGCCACGAAAACGCTTTCTACTGCGGCGGACCTTGAGCCGGCGAGAATATGGGGAATGTGACCGGGTTGCTGACAAAGAACCCTTGCGCGATCGTCACTGCCGCGTACTGATCGGTCGAAAGACCGGAGTTCAGATGCAGCAACACCTGGAACAGACCGACCGTGCCAGGCATCAGCGTGGCGCCGAGAACGTCGGCGGTGCTGCCGCCCGCGATCGCGTTCATGAAGTTCGCCGGCTGCGTCGCCGGACCGTTCTTCGGAAACTGTTGCCCCGTCACTACCAGGCTTTGAATGTCTCCGGTGAAGACGGGCAGCCCAACGCCGGTCGCATAGAGAATGATCGTCTCGCCCGGTAGCGCTGGATTATCCACCGTAACCGGCGAGCCCTGAATATTCGCGCAGCAGAGTTGCGTCCCGAGCGCCGTCATGATCGTGGCAGCGCCTGCACTTGTACTGGCCGTGTAAACGATCGTATTGCCGTCCGGTCCCGCCTGTTTCGCATACAACAGGATACGGTCGAAAACGCCTGCCGCCTGCGCCGTCACCGCGGGATCGGCGTTCACCAAAGCGACGAGATGATCGCGCACGGTATCGAGCGTATCGCCATCCACCACGGTGTAGTTATACGATCGGTCCTGAATCCCGATCGTGACCACGTCGCCGGTAGCCGGGGTGCCGTCCACCGACACGACCCCGGCCGCGTGACTGGAGCCATGAAGCACGATGCCAATGGCGGGGTTGGACGTGCCGGCCTGCGCGAAGATACCGGGATTCGCACCCACCACGTTCACCGCCACGGGCGAAGTCACCTGCACTGTGCCATCGGGCATGACGGAACGCACGTAAGCGTTCACGCTGGTGGTATTCGTGAATTCCCAGGGAAGCTGAGCGTTGATCTGGGTCGGCGAAACGTAGATCAGCGGAGCTTTGATGCCGTTGAAGTAGACCTGGGTGCCGCCTAGATCGGTAGGGAGGTTGGTCTGGCTCAAATCGGCGGAAAGCGTAGTGGCAGACAGGTTAGGGCCGCTAATGGTGACGATGGTGCCTGGAGCGAGACTCGCTGCGTTACCTCCGCCGGTGAGCGTCACGTCACTCGCCGAGACGGCGATCTGCGCGTTCGTCGAAACCACCGCGCTGTAGGTGACATTGTCGCCCTGGGTGCCTGCCTGACGGGCCTGCAACGCGATTTGGTTGGAGATGACATTGGCTGCGGCAGTCACGTTCGGATCGCCCGTACCCGCATTGATTTCGCCCACGAGCGCGATCACCACTGCGGTGAGACTATCGGATGACTTGACGGTATACGTGTAATCGTGGTCGGCGATCGTCACTGTGACGATGTCGCCCGTATTGATCGTGCCGCCCACCGAGATGGTGCCGGTGGCAAAGACGTTGGGGTTCGCGGAGTTGGCCACCGCCTGATACGGCAGAGCCACCGGCGCAACCGAGTACACGGTGATGCGGCGATTGTACGGATCGGCCACATAGAGATTGGTTCCGTCCCACGCGAGCGCAGTCGGTGTGTTCAGCGAATCGGAGGCGTTGGTGGCCTGATCCACGTTCCCCCCGATCTGGCCGAGAATCACGTCCGCCGAAGCGCCGTTTTTCGTGGGAATGGTGGCGAACTCCAGCACACGGTCATTGCCGCCATCGGCGATGAACAGCCGCGTGCCGTCGGAGAGCGCGAAACGCGGGTAGTTCAGCGTGGCGTTGCAGTAATTCGGAAAGGTCGGGTTGTTCGCCGGGTCGGTGCCGTTGGAGGTGGGGCAGAGGACGGCAGTCTCTTTGTTGGTTGTGTCGTTGGCGTCCTGCGCGGCAATGCCGGTGAAGGCGTTGTTCGGAATGGAACTGGACATGTCCGGCTGCCCGACCACTACATCCGCGGGCGCGCCGTTCGAGGTAGGAATGCTGTTCCAGATCAACACGCGGTTATATCCGAGGTCCGAGACGAACAGGCGAGTGCCGTCGCTCGTCACCGAAACCGGATCGAGCATGTTCGATGCGGTTGTGGGCGCGGTCTGCTGCGTGATATCGAGAACCGCTTTGGTAGTGAAGTTCGGAACGCCCAGCACGACGTCGGCCGGCGCGCCGTTCGTGGTCGGAATGTGATTGTAGATCAGGACGCGGTTGTCCTGCGTATCGGCGACGTAGAGGCGCCCGTTCTGAATCCACACGCCTTGTGGCCCGCTCATGGAAGATGCCGTCGGCGTGCCGTTGGTCGGCACCGTGAAGCTGGTGAAGTTCGGCTGGCCGATTACTACATCGGCGGGCGTGTTGTTGACGGTCGGCACCTTGTTCCAGATGAGGACGCGATTGTGGTTCGTGTCGGCGACCACCAGGTGTAGACCGTCGGACGCCACCGCGGTGGGCAGGCGCAGATTGGAAGCATTGGCGTTCAAATTCGTGGTCGTCGTGGTGAAATCCGGCTGGCCGAGCACCACCGCCGCCGTGCCGACGCAGACCGGACACGCGGTGTTGTATTGCAGCTCGTCGGTGGGCGCAGGAATGGCGCCCGAGACGTTCGGAATGATGAGAACGCGATTGTTGTCCGGACTCGCGCCGATGCGGTTATCGTCGGCGATGAAGAGAGTATTCGCCGCGTACGCAATTCCGCTCGCGCCGCCGATGACCGTGTTGCTGGAATTCGGATCGGCCGCCGTAAAAGAGGTCTGACCGATGACCAGTCTGGCGGCCTGTCCGGTTGTGAAATCGGCGGCGGAGACGGCAGCCGCTATGAGAAGGATAACGGAAATACACTTCATGCGATGTTGAAGAACGCGTTTCTGTACCAGATTAAGTCTTGATTATAGCAAGAGTTACAGCGCCCACGTGATGCCGCGAGACCACAGCAGTGTGACATTTTGGCACTGCCGCCGCACTCCTCCGCAACGATTCTACAAGCACTTGGAAGCATCTGTGGGAACACCGGCGAGGTGGAATGCACGCACGGTTCCAAGCGGGCATTAGAGCCTGTGGAACAGCCGGTCCCACCGCACTTTCCAGCCGTGCGCGCGATCGATGGAATTGTAAATCATCACCGGCGTGCTCTCCAGCTCGGAGCGATCGAGGAAGCCGAAGTAGCGGCTGTCCAGCGAATCGTCGCGATTGTCGCCGAGGACGAAATACTTGCCGGGCGGCACCACGATCTCGCCATTCACCATGTGTTGCGCAATGTAGTCGCCCCAACCATTCGAGAGCGGCAGCGCCGATTCCGGCCTCTGCGGCCAATTGTCGCGGAACGGGTCGACATAACTGGTGACGTGAATCGCGTATGGCTCGTTTTGCCGCTGTCCGTTCAGGATGAGTGTCTTATTCTCGAAGCGCACGCGATCGCCGCCGGCTGCCGCGACGCGCTTCAGCCAGACGGCGTTTCGGTCGGTCGGAGGCCGCAGGGTGACGATCGTGCCGCGGGGCACGTCGCGCGCGGTGAGGGGTCGCGTGATCAGGTAGTCGCCGATCAGCAGCGTCGGTTCCATCGACCCGCCGTTGATGGCATACGCCTGCACCAGTCCAGCCGATGCCTGGACAAAGGCGAGGCCACAGAGGCCGAGGAGAATAGCGCCGGCAATGAGCAGCGTCCGAACCCTGAACATAAAGGCAACTCGCTTCTACTATAAGCCCGGCCTGCTCCTCACCGGACTGCGGGCGTGCCCGGCGCCGGCCCGATATACAGTAGGAGAATGCTCCGCCGCAGTTTCCTCCACACCGCTTCCGCTGCCGCTTTGCCTCTGCCGCAAATCGCCGAGGCCACCCCAGTGAAGCTCGGGTTCGACACGTATTCCCTGCGCGCATTCAAGTGGACAGCCGAGCAGCTACTGCAGTACGCCGCGAGCCAGAAACTCGACACCATTCAAATCTCCAGCCTGGACGATTATGCCAGTCTTGAACCCTCGTACCTTCAGAAAGTGAAGGACCTGGCCGCCCGGCTGCACATACACATCGATGGCGGCACCGGCTGCATTTGCCCGACGAGCAAATCGTACCCGAGGAGCAAGCCGGAGCCGCGCGAGTGGATTCTGAAAGGGCTTCGCGTGGCCAAAGCGGTCGGCGCGAAGAGCATGCGCTGCTATCTGGGCGCCGGCCCGGACCGCGAGGGCGCAGGCATCGAACCGCACATGGAAGCG
This sequence comes from Candidatus Limnocylindrales bacterium, assembly GCA_035606355.1. Lineage (GTDB taxonomy): Bacteria > Acidobacteriota > Terriglobia > Bryobacterales > Bryobacteraceae > Sulfopaludibacter. The sequence continues at coordinate 19,028 of DATNFO010000039.1, forward strand.
ACCATCAAGGTGTTCAAGAGCGTGCGCAGCGAAGCACAGGACCTGGGCGTCAAAATCGCCATCGAGAACCACAACGGCGACATCACCGCGCGGGAGACGCGGACCCTCATCGAGGAATCCGGTAAGGACTTCGTCGGTTCCAATCTCGATACCGGCAATCCGCTGTGGGTGGCGGAAGACCCTATGCTTACCCTGGAAATTCTGGCGCCGTACGTGGTCACGACGCACATCCGCGACTCCCTATTGTTCGAAAATCCGCGCGGCGCGGCGGGCCAGTGGGTGGTGCTCGGCGAAGGGCAGATCGACTTCGTTCGTTTCACGGAGCTGTTCCGGAAGTGGTGCCCGCAGGCGTCCATGCAGCTCGAAGTGATTACCGGGCGGCCGCCGCGCGTGGTGCCTTACCTGGAAGAGAGTTTCTGGAAGCTGTTTCCGAAGATGCCCGCCGGCGATTTCGCGCGCTTCGTGGCGCTCGCCAAACGCGGGCGGCCTTTTATGGGGACGATGGTGGTTGAGGACGCGAGCGGCGCTCCGAAATCGCCGGCTTATACCGAAGCGATGAAAGAGCAACAGAGAATCGACCTTGAACGGAGCCTGGAATACGCCAAAAAGAAGATGAATGTGGGAGTGAACTGGCGGGCTTAGCTGGTTCACATGGCGGTACACTGGAGTCTACGTTATGACTCGCCGTACCCTTCTTCAGAGTGCTTCCGCCGCGCTGGCCGGAAGAGTCATTGCCTCCGCGACGCCGCTCGCCGCTGCTGAAACCGCCGCTACCGCCAGGCGGCTCACCACCGGCTGGGAGTTCCACCACGGCACGCTCGGCGGCATCTGGGAAGCGTGGCGCGGCAAGGCCGCCGCGAGCGATGACGCGCCTTGGGAGAAGGTGACGGTTCCGCACTGCTTCAACGCTTTCGACGCAGTGGATCCGGAGCATGCATACTACGAAGGTCCGGGCTGGTATCGCACGGCAGTCGCGTGGAACAATCCGTTCGCCGGCGGGCGCACGCTCCTCAACTTCGAAGGCACGGGCCAGCGGAGCGCGATTTACATCGGCCTTGAAAAGGTCGCGGAGCACGTCGGCGGCTATGACGGGTTCACCGTGGATATCACGGATGCCGCGTCGCGCGCCGTGAAGCGGCCCGAAGCCGCGGGCAAGCTCGAGATCGCAGTGATGTGCGACAACTCGCGCGACCTCGAGATGATCCCGAGCGACCAGAGCGATTTCAACCGCTACGGCGGCCTGTACCGTCCGGTGGAGTTGGTCTACGTGCCCGCCGTGTCGCTGGAACGCGTGCACGTGGAAAGCAACGTCGCGGGCGGCAAGGCATCGGCGAGCGTGCGGGCGCGGCTGCACAATCCGGCCGCCGCGGCGGGGCAGGCCACTGTCGAAGTGCGCGTCACCGGCCCGTCTGGCAAGGTGGTGCACACGTCTTCGAAGTCGCTGCCGCCGTGGAGCGGCGAGCAGGAGATCGCGTCGTTCGCGGTGGACTCCCCTGCCCTGTGGTCGACCACGATTCCGAATCTGTATCGCTGCTCGGTGACACTCAAAAGCGCGGCCGGCGAGCACGCCGTTGCGGAGAGGTTCGGGTTTCGAAGCTGGTCATTTCCGAAGCACGGCGTCTTTTCGCTGAACGGCGAACGGCTCTTTCTGCGCGGCACGCAGCGGCATGAAGACCATGCGGGGACCGCCGCGGCGGAACCGGAGGACGCGGTCCGGCGCGAGATGGAGGTGGTCAAGGAGATGGGCTGCAACTTCATCCGCCTCGGCCACTATCAACAGACGAAGCAGGTGCTGGAACTGTGCGACGAGCTCGGCCTCATCGTGTGGGAAGAGATTCCATGGTGCCGCGGCGGCGTCGGCAATGAGCAGTATAAAGAACAGGGCCGGCGCATGCTGCGAAACATGATCGACCAGCATCGCAATCATCCTTCCGTGGTGTTCTGGGGACTCGGCAATGAGACGGATTGGCCGGGCGACTTCCCAACGTTTGACAAAGACGCCATCCGCGCGTACATGACGGAGTTGAACGACATCGCGCACAAGCTGGACCCGAGCCGGCTGACGGCCATCCGCCGCAACGAATTCGCGCGCGACATTCCGGACGTGTACTCGCCCTCCATCTGGGCGGGCTGGTACAGCGGACGATACACGGAATATAAGGGGGCGATTGAGAAGGCGATTCCGCAGGTGGATCGCATGCTGCACATCGAGTGGGGCGGCGACAGCCACGCGCGGCGGCATTCCGAAGATCCCGACAGAGTGATTGCGAAGATTGCGACCGGACAAGGCGTGGAGGAGAAGGATCGCGCGTTCCTGCTGACCGGCGGCCAGACCCGCGCGTCCCGCGATGGCGACTGGAGCGAGACCTACATCTGCAACCTGTTCGACTGGTATTTGAAAGAGCAGGAGACCATGACTCGGCTGGCGGGCAGCGCCATGTGGGTGTTCAAGGACTTCTCGACGCCCCTGCGGCCGGAAAATCCGGTGCCGCGCGTGAATCAGAAGGGCGTGCTGGAGCGCGACCTGACGCCGAAGGAAGGCTACTACGTCTTCCAGAGCTATTGGGCGGAGAAGCCGATGGCTCACATTTACGGTCATTCGTGGCCCGTGCGGTGGGGCGACGCGGGCGAGAGCAAGATGGTGAAGGTGTACTCCAATTGCTCCACCGCTGAGCTGTTCCACAACGGCAAAAGCTGCGGCGTGAAGAAGCGCGACAGCCAGGATTTTCCCGCCGCTGGCCTGCGGTGGCAGGTGCCGTTCACGTCCGGCGAAAACCATCTGCGCGTGGTGGCGGCGAAAGACGGCGCACAAGTGACGGACGAGATCGCTTTCCATTACCAGACGGAGAAGTGGGGCAAGCCGGCGAAGTTCGCCTGGCGGGAAGTGGGCCGCCAGAAGGGCGCCATCACCTACGAAGTGCGGTTGCTGGATGCCAGCGGCGTGCAGTGCCTGGATTCGAGAGCGCGGCTCGAGTTCGCGCATGCCGGCGATGGATCGCTGGTCGAAAACATGGGAACGGGCACGGGGTCGCGCGTGATGGAAATGTACAACGGTCGCGCGCTCGCGACGGTCCTGCTGGAAAAGGGAGAAGCCATGCTGAGCGTTTCCACGCCCGGAGTGCCGACCGCCTTCCAAATGGCAAAGTAGCGACATCTCCAGACCGGTTGCAGGCGAGCGGATCTCGCACGGGCGCGCTCCGCGCGCCTGGTACCGGCCGGGAGGCCGGCACCTACCTTATACTAAGGGGCCGATGCAGCCCGACGTTACTGCCGCGCTGGTGTACGTGCTTGCCTCCTGGGCTTGCGCGGCGTTCGTCACGATTTGGGCGTATCTCGCGATTTCCGTTTCGCGGTTCGCGACAGTGCTGCGCGCAGCCTTGGTCGCCTCGGCTCCGGGCATGTTTCTCGGACCCGCCATCCTGCTGCTCGCGCGTCATACACTCCCGGCCGAACTCACCGGACTTGCAACCATCGCCGCAGTCACCCTGATGCTGCGACTCGCGCCGGCGCCTCGCCGCTATGAGGAACGGAAAGGCGGGCAAGTGGCCGAATCGACTGCCTCCACCGTGTTCGGCGCGCTCATCTTGCAGTGCGCAGTCTGCGCGCTGCTGTGGCGCCGCCCGGTTCTCGCCGGAGCCGGACTCACCATCGCAGCGGTCGTGTGGACCTCCAGCGCGCTGGCTCGCGGCCTGGCACGTCCACGATCTCATAGCAGCCCATGGAGCGTGCCCGTGCAGTTCGCAATCGCCGTAACCGCGACCGTGTGGCTGTTGCGCTACGCGCCTGTCCCCGCGCGCGCCTCCACTCCTTGGGGAATCGCCGAAGCCGTGATGCAGGAATTGCGGGAAGCTCCCGTCGATGCCAACAAGACGACACCGGAATCCGCGCAGCGCGCAACTCCCGTATTCAGCGCCAAAGGCACGCCGGCGGCGTTTGCGAAGGGAGTGCCCGGCGTGATCTTCCGGCCGCCCGAAAAACCGAAGCCGGCGATCGTTCAACCGGGAGCTCCGGCGATCTCGATGTCCCCTCGCAAGCCGGCGCGCATCCCCTTCACCGGCGAGTATCAGCTCTTCCGTACCTCGTCCGGCCGGCTCCCGCCCGGGTCGCGCGTTTACACCGGGACGCCGCTCGATGCGCTCTATCGAAGCACGAACGGCAGCGGCATCGAAACAGAAGCGGAACAGCAATTCGTGCCCGCCGTGGATTTCGCCCGATGCTCGCGCGTGCAGCTTGCGCTCGCCAACGGCGAAGAAGCTCTCGCCTTCGCCGCAATGCAACTGGTAACGCCCTCCGGAGTGCGTGAGCTTGACCCCGCGCTATTCGGAGTGCATCCGGGTGTGGTGCAGAATATCGATTTCGACGTGCCGCCCTCGATGCAACCGGTGCCGGTGAGCGCCATTCGCATCCTGTTTCACAGTGCCGACCCGAGCCGCCGCGGCACCACCGTAAAGGTCGCCATTCAGGGATTCGCGTTTTTCGGCAGATAGCGCGATTAGAAGTACCAGCGCGCGCCCACGAACACGTTTGCCATGGTGTTGCGCACGAAGTACACGTCCTGCGGGCTGGTGTGGTAATGGAACGCTTTCACTCCCCCGCGCAGTTCAAGCGAGCCGAGGCGGACATTGAGCGACGCATCGGCATCCCAAATGGTCCAGTGGTGCGGGATGGCGAAACCCGAGCCGTTGAACTCCAGCCGCACATCCTTATTGATGTACTGCGTCCAGTTCGCGCCCAGCGTAGGACTGATGAACCAGCGGCTTTGACTGGTCTGGTAATTCACGGGGTTGCCGTTGATATCGATAAACGGGTTCCCGTTGCTGTCGACCAGCGGAAGCAGAGGAGCGTCGAAGCCCGTGCGCATGCTGACGTACTGCAGTTGCCAGAGCGTGTGCAGCCGGTACTTCTTGCTTTCGACAGGGTACGGCCACGTCAGATAATCGAAGCCGATTTTAAAGACGCTGAGTTTGTAGTCCGTGGAGAGCAGCGTTCCCTTGGCGTAGGTCTGCGTGCCGAGAGTGAGGTCGCTTCCCGCGGTGAAGTTGCCCGCCGCACGGCCGGTGAAATAGACGATGCGAATGGAGTTATGCAGCCCGGCAGCGACGCCGAATTCGAGGCCTTCCACCGCCTTCGGGCTTCCCTGCAGAGTGACTAGCGAAGCCTGCGGGAAGGTGGCCGCCTTGCCGCGATCGTAGATGGGATGCTCGCGCGGAATCCAGGCCGTGATGCCGAGCCACCATCCGGTTTCGCCGGGCAGCCGTACGTCGGGATACTTCGGAATTTCAGGCGTCTGGTTCACCGTCGGTCCGGTGCTCGGCGTCTGTTGCGTCTGGTCGGGCGGCGTGGTCTGCGCGGGCGTAGCCGGTGGCGTCGTCTGGGGGGGCGTCGTCTGCGGGGGCGTGGTCTGCTGCGGGGGCGCGGTCTGCTGGTCCGCGACAGTCGCGGGCGCGCCGTCCTTCGGAGCGGCAGCCGGCGCGTTCTCCTGCGCGACCGCGGCGAACGCTATCAAACAGAAATAGAGACTTCCGTAGCAGAGCTTCGACATGAGATTTCGTTGTTCTACCATTGTGCCTCATTGCAAACGCTTTGTCTCTGTATAGATGCGGCAACACTGTGGCTCCCACGCAGCCCCCGTGGGATGCGGCATCTACTTACAATTCTTTCGTAACCTTTTTGTCAGGCGGCAGTATTCCGTTATGTAAAGCCAATGGACACCGGAGACGAAACAATCATGCAGGCGGTCCGGTCCGGGGATGTTGCCCGGCTGGAAACGCTCTTCGACCGGCATCACCGGGCGCTTTTCCATTATTTCCTGCACCAGACGGGGAATCGCCCGCTGAGTGAAGACCTTGTCCAGGAAGTCTTTTTTCGAATTTTGAAGTACCGGCACACGTATCAGAATGGCGCGCCTTTTCGCGGCTGGATGTTCCAAATCGGACGGAACGTCTATTTCGACCACATGGGCAAGAACAAGCCGGAGGTGGCCATGCCTGAGGACCACGACGAATTCGCGAGCGCGGAGACGCCGCCGGACCGCCGGGCGCAGACCAAACAGGAGACCGCGCTGCTGCGGCGCGCGCTTGCGGCGATGCCGCAGGAGAAACGCGAAGTGATCGTGATGAGCCGGTATCTGGAATTGAAGTATGAAGACATTGCCGCCGCACTGGAGTGCGAGGTAGGCACGGTGAAGGTGAGAGTGTACCGCGCACTGAGGGAACTGGGCGACCGGTTCTTCGCGCTGCGCGGGGAGCGAGCATCATCATGAGTTGCGATCGGGTAAAAGAACAGATCCCCGAATGCCTTGCCGGGCGTTTGGAAAAAGCAGAACGGGAGCGGCTGATTGAGCACCTGGATATGTGCTCCACCTGCCGCGCGGAATTAGCGGACCTGGGAGTGGTCTGGCGAGGATTGGAAGCCATGGCGTTGCCAGAGCCGGAACCTGAAATGAAGAGTCGTTTTTTGCAGATGATGGACGCCTATCAGGCGGGCCTGGCGGCCGCCGGGACGTCGCGCGCCGGTGCATCGAAAGTCAAAGCCGCGGAAACGGACAAGCGCGCATGGCGCTGGTGGCCGGCGAATCCCGCATGGCAATTCGCGCTGGCTGCGGCGATGCTCGTGGTGGGGATTCTGGCCGGACGCGCGGCCTTCGCGCCGCATGGCGAATCCACGGAGATGGCGCAGATGAAAGGTCAAGTGGAAGCGCTGCGGCAGCTTGTGGCGCTCTCCATGATGCAAGGCCAAAATCCGGGCGATCGCCTGCGCGGCGTCACGTATAGCGCGGAAGTGGCGCAGCCCGATGGCCAGGTGGAGCAGGCGCTGTTGCATGCGGTGAATCACGATCCCAACGTGAACGTCCGTCTTTCCGCGGTGGACGCGCTGCAGCGGTACATCGGGAAGCCGGAAGTGCGGCGCGCTCTCGCCGATGCGGTCCCGATGCAGGATTCGCCTCTTGTGCAGATGGCGCTCATCGACCTGCTGGTGCAATCGAAGGACAGCGATTCGGCCGATGCATTGAAGAAGCTTGCGACGGACGACAACACGGACGAAACGGTCCGCCTGCGAGCGGCGCAGGGGATGCAGCAACTGAAAGAGACGGTGACCAAATGAAGACGCTAAGCGTGGTGCTGCTGGCGGCGGCAGCGATAACGGTAGCCGCTCAGTCGCGCTGGGAAAACTGGAAGTACGACGACACCGACAAGGTGCAGCGCAGCTTCGACGTAGGCGGCTCGGGCGCGCCCAAACTGCTGGTGGACACGCTGCTCGGAAGCGTGCACGTGACCGCCGCTTCGGGAAAACAGATTGCAGTTTCCGTGCAGAAGCATGCCAGGGGACGGTCGCCGGAAGCCATTGCGGATTCCAAGCGCGACGTGAAACTGGATATTTCGCAGCAAGGCAACTATGTCCGGCTGTATGTGGACGGTCCCTTTCGCGACCACGACGGCGGCACCAACTATCGCGGCGACGATTACTACGGCTACCGCGTGGAGTACGATTTCGACGTACAGGTGCCGGCCGATACCGAGTTGGATCTGCACTCGCTGCACGGCGATATCAACGTGAAGGGCACCACGGGCGATCTCGATATTCACGGCTTCAGCGGCAAGGTGGATTTGGAAGACGTTTCGGGCAGCGGCAACATCCGCACGTTCAATGGGCCCATGAAGGTGTCGTTTGCCAGGAATCCTCAGCGGCCCACGAACTTCAAAACGTTCAACGGTGAGATGGAAGTGTTCTTCAAAGCGCCGCTGAATGCGGACCTTTCGACCAAGACTTTCAACGGCGGTGTTTACGCGGATTTCGATGTGACCGCGCTGCCGCTTCAGCCGGTGAACTCCAAAGGTGGGCACATTATCTATAGTTCGAACGTGAACCGGACCAGCAAATCGCGGGTGGGTTCGGGCGGACCGCTGCTCTCTTTCGAAGGCTTTAACGGAGCCATCAAGCTCCACGCGAAATAGATTCGAAGTACAAAAAGGAACAACAACATGAAGAGCAACTTTGCCCTGACAGGGCTGATGCTGGCGGTGTGCGCGCTGGCGATGGCACAAGAGAATACGCCGGGCCGGATCGTGGTGCCGGCACGGAACGGAAATCGCACGCGGACAGTGGAGGCCGATCTGCTGTACGGCGGAATCACGGTGCGGGCCGGCTCCGGCGGCGACATCGTGGTGGACGTACCCCCGAGCCAGGCGCGGCGAATGGCCGCCGCACGGCCAAAGGGCACCGAAGGCATGCGTCGCATCGACGAATCGCCTTTCGAGCCCGTGCAAGTGCAGGAAGACGGCGACACGGTACGCATCGCCGTGCGAATGGGCCACAGCATGGCTAGCGGTTTGACGGTGACTGTGCCGGTGAACACCGCGTTGAATATCAAGTGCATGCACGGCTCCATCAAAGTGGAGGGAGTGCACGGCGATATCTCCGCTTCGGATACGAACGGCAGCATCGAGCTGACGAACGTCGCCGGCACGATTCTGGCGAACACCACCCAGGGCTCTGTCAAAGCAGTGCTGGATCGCCTCGGCGACAAGCCGAGCTCGTTCGTAACGTTGAATGGCAATGTCGATGTGACGCTGCCGGCGGAAACGCGCGCGACATTCAAAATGAAGACGATGCACGGAGAGATCTGGAGCGACTTCGACGTGAAAACCACGGGCGGCCCGGGCGGCGTGATCACTCGCGGTAATGCGGGACGGCGCACCATGGAGTTCGACCGCACGATCACGGGAACCATCAACGGCGGCGGCACTGAGGTTGTGCTCCAGACGTTCAACGGGCGCATTTTGATTCACAAGAAGTGACGCTCTAGAATTGAGCGGTGGAGACAATCGGGCGGGCGCGTTCCGCTGCACAGGCTCAGGCAGTTGTTTTCGATTTCGACGGCACCCTTTCACTTATCCGTAGCGGCTGGGCGGACCTGATGGTCGGGATGATGCTGGATGTTTTGACGCCGCTCTCACCTGGTGAGAGCGGCGAAGTTTTGAGAGCCGCCATCGAAGATCTGGTTCTTCCTCTCACCGGCAAGGAAACGCGATTTCAGATGATCGCGTTCGGCGAAGAGGTGGTGCGCCGCGGCGGCCGGCGGCGCGACCCCGACGCCGATACCGATGCCTTCCTCCAACGGCTGTTTCAAATTTCCGAAGCTCGTAAAGCGGAACTCCGCGCGGGCGGCGCGGGCGACAAGTATCTGGTGCCCGGGGCGCGGCGATTCCTGGAACGGATGCAGGCCCGCGGGCTCCGCTTATATCTGGCGAGCGGCACCGATGAAACGGCTCTGCGCGAAGAGGCCAGGCTGTTGGACGTGGACCGTTACTTCGAAGGCGGCATCTATGGCGCGGGCGCGGGCACCTTCGCCAAGCGCGACGTGGTCGACAGGATTCTCTCGCAGCCCGGCGCACTCCCGGAACACCTGCTGGCGTTCGGCGATGGCGCGATCGAGATCGAAGAAGTGCGCCGTGGCGGAGGCATCACGGTCGGCGTGGCGACGGATGAGCCGCAATGCCTGCGGGTCGAAAACGGCAAAAGGAAGCGGCTGATCGCGGCGGGCGCGGAGTACATCGTGGCGAACTTCCTGGACGAGGAGATTGTGCCGCGGCTGTTCCGGCAAGACACGTTCGACCGCAGCCGGCTGACCGTGCGGTTGCTAGCCGGGCGGGTCCACGATCTGCAGGCCTCCCATTGGATGCAGTTGAACGGCGCGGCGCCGGAGTTCACGCACCCGGATCTCCCCGCCGTGGGGCAGCGGCTGATCGCCGCGCGCGAGAGCGGAGCGGCGCGCATCCTGATGATGGGAGCTCATGTGCTGCGAGCGGGCGTGAGCCGCCACTTGATCAATCTGATGGAGCGCGGGTTCATATCGCACATCGCGGTGAACGGCGCGGGCGCGATCCACGATTACGAACTCGCGCGCATCGGCGCCACCACGGAGAGCGTGGAGCGGTACATCAAGACCGGCGAGTTCGGGTTGTGGCGGGAGACCGGCGAATTGAACGATTGGACGTCCGAAGCGGCCCGCTTCGACGCCGGCATGGGCGAGACCATCGCGCGCAAGCTTGCCGAGAGCAATTTCGAGTGGCGCGACCTTTCGGTGTTCGCTGCCGCGTGGCGCTGCGGTACCCCGGTGACGGTGCACGTGGGCATCGGGTACGACATTCTGCACGAGCATCCGAACTGCGACGGCGCGGCGCTCGGGGCCGCGAGCTACTGCGATTTTCTCATTTTCGCGAAAACGGTGGAACGGCTGGAGGGCGGCGTGGTTTTGAGTTTCGGCTCTCGCGTGATGGCTCCGGAGGTGTATCTGAAAGCGCTCGCGATGGCGCGCAATGTGGCGGAAGGCAAACCGCGAAAATTCACGACCGCCGTTTTTGACCTTGTGGACCTGGGCGGGGATGTTCGCAAGGAGCCCGCGAAAACCGATCCCGGATATTATTTCCGACCGCACAAGACGATGCTCGTGCGGACCGTTGCCGATGGCGGTGAGAGCTTCTATTTCCAGGGCGACCATCGGGCGACCGTTCCGGCTTTGTGGCGCGCGCTCACGGGAAAATGAAAACTGCGGACATTCTCGAGCGAATCGCCGGCCTGCGTGTTCTGGTGTTGGGCGACGTTGCATTAGACCGCTGGTGCCGCTACGACCCCGCGATCGGCGAGCCGTCGCGCGAGACCGGCATCAATCGCATTGCCGTAGTCTCCACCGAAACCACGCCTGGCGCAGCGGGCACCGTCGCGAGCAATGCTGCGGCGCTCGGAGCACGGGTAACGCTGCTATCGGCGGTGGGCCTCGATGGCCATGGCTTTGAACTCCGCAAGGCTCTGGCGGTCCGCGGAATCAGCACTGAGTTGATCGAATCGCCAGACCTGGCGACCTTCACCTACACCAAGCTCATCAACATAGAGACAGGCCGTGAAGACCAGCCGCGCATCGACTTCGTGAACGCGCAACCTCCGCCGGCGCAGGTGCTGTCCGCGATGGTCGCACGCTTTCACGAGCTGGCCGCGAATGCCGATGTGATCCTGGTCAGCGACCAGGTGGAAACGCGGGAGGGTGGTCTGGTGGGGGCAGACCTGCGCGAGGCTCTGCGGCAGGCGCACTCCCTCGTCTGGGTAGATTCGCGAGCGAGGGCGGAGCAGTTCCGCGGAGTGATCATCAAGGGGAATCGGGACGAGATGGAAGCCGCTTCCGTCCGCGCTCTCGGCCACTTCAACCTTCAGGCACTCCGCGAGCACACCAGCGCCCCGCTGCTGATCATGACCGCGGGCGATGCAGACACCGTACTTGTGACGTCAGCGGAATCGGCCCGTGTGGCGCCCCGCCGAATCGCAAACCCCGTGGACATCTGCGGCGCCGGCGACAGTTTCTCCGCAGGCGCGGCGCTGGCCTTGCGCGTTACCGGCGACCCGATCGCCGCCGCGCAATTCGGCCATCTGGTCGCCTCCATCACGGTGATGAAGCAGGGCACGGGAACGGCGTCGCGCGCGGAGTTGCTCGCAGCTCGAATGTTAGACTGAGCTTCAGAACATGAGGGCCGCGGTTTTCCTGCTTCCGGTGCTTTGCCTTGCCGCCTCCAATCCATCGCTCGATGGGCTGATCGACCGCGCGCACGGTTTGCCTGGCGAGTTCGCCGCCGATGCGCTGATCCGCCTCGCCTCCCTCAAAGAAGTTCCGGCGGCGCGTCGCATCCAACTGTTGCAAGACGCTTTTCACCGGGCCGGCGAAGCACAGGAACCGCTGAAGCGCCGGGCCGGAGTCGCGCGTCTGGCGGGCGCAGCGGCCTACATGAATCGCGCGTATGCCCAGGATTTGGATGGCATGTCTTTGCGCATGCGTGCAATCGAAGCCGTGATGCCGCTGGACCCGGCGAAGGCGCGCGCACTCTTTCAGGACGTTCCGCCTCTGCATGTTCCGGCAGTGCCGTGCACAGAATTCCTGACCTACGACGTCAGCCGGTATTATGCCGTGCTGGGGCGTCTCGGCGCGCGGGAGCCCCTGAAAATGGTGGAGCCGCGCATTCAGGAAATCACTTCCCCGGTGCAGGTCGAGCCCGCGGCCCGGATGATTCTCGCACTGCACACGGGCAACGAAGACTTCCGCGCCCTGGTCGCGGCACTCGGCGGCGTAGTGCGGCGCATTTCCGGCGACGACCGCTCCTTCGCCCCGACCGTGGTCGAGACCGGTCCGGCGATCCTCGACCTGGTGGAAGAATCTCGCGCCCGCGGCATTCCCGCCGATACGCTGACGCAGGCATACCGGATGTATCTGGTCGCCAACTACGCCGGTCCGCGCTGCGCCGACACTGCCCTGCCCGATACGCCGCTGCAGTTCTTCAATGAGCACCTGGCGGCGGACCCCGTGCAGCCCATCGGCGATTCCGAAGCCGCGTCCACTAAGAAGGATGCCGCCGCCGACGGACTCCGCACCTGTGAGGAAGCCGACTGCCGTAACCTGACGGACCAGATGCGCGGTCTGATGATGAACGCCGGGAACCGGGCGTATTCGGACTCCGAAAAAGCCTCGCCGGAATGGCAGGAAAAGCTCCGGCAGTATCTGGCGGCCGTCGAGAACTGGAAGGGTGATAGCACCACCGGCGCGCAGGTTTATCGGGAGAAGTCGAGCCTGTATTCGGATCTGCTGGCGATCACGCCGCCGGGGCGCATGCAGGAAACCGTAGTGCAGGCGACGCTCGATTTCGTGCGTGCCGGCGAGTATCAGGCCCGCAACCGAATGGAATGGTTTCTGCCGGCGAATGTGCTGATCGGCCGCATGGAGTTGGAGCCCCTCGGTCTGGGCAAACTGGCGCCCCGGGTGCGAACCGCGAATGACCCCGTGGTTTCCTTCTACCTGGACCTGGAATCCATCGCGCCCAGAGGACCCCAACCCGTAATGGCCCTGCTGTAGGTACCGGCCTCCAGGCCGGTACCAGGCCGCGCGCAGCGCGGCCCGCGGGCGCGCTCCGCGCGCCTGCAACCGGTCTGGAGACCGGTCGCTACCTCCGCATCACGTCCATCATAGAAAGTATCGGGCCGTGAAGCGAATGTCCAACATCGAGATACCAGCCTCCAGGCCGATACCAGGCGCGCGAAGCGCCCTACAGCACGTCGGCGAAGCCGCGCTTCATGTATCGGAAGAACAACCCGCCGATGACGAACACCGCCGCGCTCCACGCTGCAAAGATGGCGGCGTCACGCCACTGCGGCGTTTGTGCAGTCAGCAGAACAGCCCGGTACACGCGAACGCCGTAATACATTGGATTCAGGGCAAGAAGGGGTTTAAACCGATCCGGAACCTGATCCTCCGTGAGCATGATCGGCGTGAGCCAAAACCAGAAGGTCAGGATGACGCTGAGCACTTGGGCGGTATCCCGCAAAAACACGTGCAAACTCGCCACGATCCACCCGATTCCCACCGAGAAGAGACCGATCAGCAGCATGTAAACCGGCAGAATCGCCAGGAACAAACTCACCTGGTGCGCCGCGATGCCGGCCGCGGCGATCATCAGCACCAGCGCGAGCACGTGGCTCATCAGCGCCGAAAGGAACACGGATACCGGCACGATCTCGGCCGGAAACACGGTTTTCGTGATCAGGCTCCCCTGGTCCACCATGCTGGTCGCGGAGCGCTGTACGGTGTCGCTGAACAGCAGCCACGGCAGCATGCCACCGAATATATATAGAGGATAGCTGGCGTACCCGGGCGGCGCCTTTTGCTTGAGACAGACCTGAAAAATGTACGTCCAACTGACGAGGAGCACGAGCGGTTGAATGAGCCCCCAGATCCACCCGATGGCGGAGCCGACGAAGCGCTGATCGAAATCCCGCCGCACCAGTTGGAACAGCAGGCTGCGCCGTTCTACCAAATTCCGCAGAAATAAAGTGCCAGGAAGGTGCCGGGGCATGATGAAATCGAACAATACCAATTTTATCAATGGTTTGCAAACTATGTGTCTACTTGACAACGCTGTATATGGACTGTTACAGTTTCAGTTTCGCCAGTTGAGTTGTACGCAAATAGCCCCTCCGGGCCGCGGGATGTAGTTCACCCGCAATCCAAACGGTCCGGCCGGAGAAGACTATGAAGCAAGAGTATTTTGTCGTAGTTCTGGCGCATTCTTTACGCGGCAGGCTGCGGCGCATCCATATCCCCCATCAGGCCGTGTACGCGATTTTGGCGCTGGCCCTGCTCGGCTGCTTCTCCATGTTCGGGATTGTCGCGAGCTATGCCCGGATGGCGTGGAAAGTGGCAAACTACAACGCGCTGAAGCGGGAGGCGGACAGCCTTCGCTCGCGCTACCAGAATTTGCAGAAAGTGGTCAGCCAGACCAACCAGCAGCTCGCCACCTTGCAGCTTTACGCCAAGGAAGTCAGCGTGGCGTACGGAATCCGCGAAAAGCTCTCCGGGCCAACCGGCATCGCCAGCGAGGGCAAGCTTACCCCGACTTTCGCCGAAAGCCTTGCGGATTACGACTTCCTCAAGCGCACCGATGTCATGGCGCTGGACAACAACCGTTCCCACAGCTTCTTCAGCACGACTTCCCAGCCGAGCTTATGGCCCGTCGATGGCCGCCTGATCGGCGCGTTCGGAATGCGCAGCGATCCGTTCAACGGCGAAGGCGAGTTCCATAAGGGCGTGGATTTGCACGCGCCCATGGGCGCTCCGGTGCATGCCACGGCGGACGGCGTGGTGGTCTATGCCGACACGCAAAGCGGCGGATACGGCAAGCTGATCGTGGTGCAGCATGGCGGCGGAATCGAGACGTACTACGCGCACCTCTCCCGGTTTTACGTGCACGTCGGCCAGGAAGTGCGCCGCGGAGACATGATCGGAGCCGTGGGCGCGACCGGCCGCGTGACCGCTCCCCATCTGCATTACGAGGTCAGAATCGGCGGAGGTCCGGTGAATCCGTACCGCTATCTGGCGAATGCGGCCGTCTTCCAGCCGGTGAAGAAAGAACCGTTCTAGGCAGCGGCAGACGTGACGACAGGAATCTTTCCTGTCGTGCCGCGCGTGCGCGGCTGGGCGCGCTCCGCGCGCCTGCGACAGGTCTGGAGACCCGTCGCTACCTCCAACATTCTTTTATCGGCGTTAATCGGCGTTTATCGGCGGCCAATAATGTGTTTACATCACGCCGGAATGTCTTTTAAAGATCTGCGGCATGTTCTGACTGAAAGCGGAACGCGCCATCACCATGTCGCAACCCGCTTGCTGCGCCTGCTGTTTCAGATCCACCTGCACATGCGAGAGGTAGCCGATCAGGCTGATGTTGCGCGTATCGGCGTTCGCCTTTAATTTCTGAATGAGATCCAACGGCTGAACAGCGTCGAAATTTAAATCGAAAACGATCAGCGACGGCAGCTCCGCGGCCTTCGTCAGCACCTGGTCGGCGTCCTTCACAAATTCGAGCGCGAGCCCGCTCCGCTTGGCGATTTCAGACAGCTTCACCGAAAAAAACAAATCGCTCACAACCGCGAGAACTTTCTTCTCCTGCTTCGGCATAGAATTCCGCTGTTCGTAACTGCTAATGTTCTTAGAGGCTAAAGGTGGGAACAAATTGATCTTACCATGTAAGGGATGGATGTCCACTCCTACTCGCGGCCCGGCGACGCGCGCGTTCGCCGCCTGCATTTAGACCTCGAACTGGATTTCGACCGCCACGAACTTCGCGGCACGGCGGAGCTGCATTTCGAGCGCAAACCCGGCGCCGAGCTCATTCTCGATACGCGCGATCTGCGCATCGACGGCGTCGAAAATGTCGCTCACTGGGAGTTGGGCCCTCCCGACCCGATCATCGGCGCGCCCTTGCGCATCGTGCCCGGCGACAGCGATTCGGTGTGCGTCCGCTATGCAACCTCGCCCGCCGCTTCGGGTCTACAGTGGCTCGAACCCGGGCAAACCGCCGGCAAACGGCTGCCGTTCCTTTACACGCAGTCGCAGGCCATCCATGCGCGTAGTTGGATTCCGCTGCAGGATTCGCCGGGCGTCCACGTCACCTTCAGCGCGAGCGTGAAAGCGCCGCCGGGAGTACAGGTCTGCATGGGCGCTGAGCGCCTCCGCGACGGCGCCTTCCGCATGGAGCAGCCGATTCCTTCGTACCTCATCGCCCTCGCCGCAGGCGACTTGCAGTTTCGCGAGCTCGGCCCCCGCAGCGGCGTGTACGCCGAGCCGCCGTTGATCGACGCCGCCGCTTACGAGTTCGGCGATACGGAAGCCATGATCGGCGCGGTCGAGCAGCTATACGGACCCTATCGCTGGGGCCGCTACGATGTGCTCGTGCTGCCTCCCAGCTTTCCCTTCGGCGGCATGGAAAATCCGCGACTGACGTTCGCCACTCCGAGCATTCTCACCGGCGATCGCAGCCTGGTTTCCCTGGTTGCGCATGAGCTCGCCCACTCATGGAGCGGCAACCTGGTCACCAATGCCACCTGGAACGATTTCTGGCTGAACGAAGGCTTCACCGTCTACGTGGAGCGGCGGATCCTGGAAAAGGTGTATGGACGCGAGCGCGCGGAGATGGAAGCGATGCTCGGCCGCGGCGAACTCGATCGCGCCATGGCGGACCTGCCGGAATGCGATCGCGTCCTGCAGCAGGATCTCGCCGGCCGCGATCCCGACGAAGGCTGCACTCAGGTGCCGTACGAAAAAGGCGCTCTGCTGCTGCGCACCATTGAGCGCGCAGTCGGGCGGCAGCGCTTCGACGTGTGGTTGCGCGGGTATTTTGACCGCTTCGCTTTCCAGAGCATCACCACCGCGCAGTTCCTCGACGATCTGCGGAACCATCTTCCGGAAGCTCCGGACATCGGCGCGTGGATGCGGACACCGGGAATTCCGGAAGCCGCGGCCGAACCGGAGTCAGACGCTCTGGCGCGCGCCGAACGCGCGGAGAGCGACTCGGCCAAGTGGAGCACGCACGAATGGCTGCACTACCTGCGCACGCGGCGCGATCCGGATATGGCCGCGCTCGATCGCGAGTTTCGATTCACCCAATCGCGCAATTCCGAGATTCTGGCCGAGTGGCTGCTGATGGCCGTTCGCGCTGGTTACCAACCGGCCTACCCGCGACTCGAGGAATTCCTCCGCGGCACAGGCCGTCGCAAATTCATCCGGCCGTTGTACGCAGAGTTGCTGAAAACACCCGAAGGCCGCCAAAGAGCGGAAGCCATCTATGCGCGCGCAAGGGCCGGTTACCATCCCATCGCGCAGGCGACCATCGATACGCTGATGAAAACCTAGTTATCCACAGGCGATTTCGTGGCGCTATCGACCACAAAGATGTCCACGGGAGCTTTGCGAGGCTCCAGCTTCAGCCCTATGCGCTGCAGCGACTGAAAGATGGAGCGATGCGTCGGATCCGAGGCATCGCCGTTGTTCGCGCGAAGCGGCATGCTGACGCCCGCGCCCGCCGCCATCGCGCGCAGATCCTCCGTGTCAACGTCCAGGCTGAACTGGTAGTTGCCCGTGAGATTCGTCATGTCCAGCACCGGGCGGTCGAGCATGCGGTTCAGCATATCGGTAAGGTTCCCTATCGTGGAGGCTCGGCTCACCAAGCGAGCTTTGCCATCCCCGTCCTGCACCAATTTGAGATTTCCGAAACTGCCGCCGGTCATGTTCATAAGCCGGTCGGTCCCGCCGACGCTCATCTCGCGAGGCGCGTCGCCGGTGGGTGCGATCACGGCACTTGGGTCGGCTTCCTTCAGCTTCGGACCATCTTTCAGCACAACGAGCGCGTATACCGGCAGATCCTTAGTCTCGTGGTGGAAAACCAACTGGAAGCGATCCGCGAGTACCCGCTGCACCATGCCGCGAATCTGCGTCATCTGCGCACCCTCAGGCAATTTGGCCGAAATGTCGTACCGTAGGTGCATGATCCAGTCGGGGCCGGTTACCTGATACGGTTTGAGACTATATGCGTACCGAATCAGCTCCTGAAGATTGAAACTCTGAATCTGTACGCGAGCATTGTCCACCTTCATGCCGATGTGCATGCGTCCGGCCATCACCATCTCGCGAGTGATCGGCTCGGCAGCCTTGATAGAAACCACTTCGAAAGAAGGAGTGGAAGAGGGAACGGGAGTCTGCAAAAACCAGAAGCACGCGAGAGCGATCGTGGGAAGCATCTATTTCAGGATAACGAAAACGTGCCTGCGCGCCTTACCGTGCCGCGGAGTTCCCCTGGCGCACCAGCACTTTTTTCATCGACTCCACCCACCCGATCTGCTGCGCGCTTAATTTCGGAGTCTCCTCTTTCAACAACGCTTCCGCTTCGTCGAGGTTTTGCGCGCCGGCGATTTGCAGCCATGCGATCGCTTGCAGGTATTCCCGTTCCGTGCGGCCCGGCCACGCAAGCAGCAGTTTGCCGAGCCGCAATTCGCACATCGGAACTCCCTTGGCCGCGCACAATCCAAAGTAGCGCCGCGCGCGATCTGGTTCATGCGGGACTCCATTGCCCAATTCGTAAAGTCCTCCCAGCAGGAATTGCGCCTGAAACACGCCCAGCACAGCGGCATCGCGGAATAACGGCAGGGCCTTTTCACGATCCTGCGGAACGCCATCGCCATACCAATACAGCATCCCGAGCGCGTACATCGCCCCTCCGTCGTGGGATGCGGCGGCCGCGGAGAGCAGCGCGCGGCCGCGTTCCACATCCTGTGGCACCAGCTTCCCGCGCAGCAGCAATTCCCCGTATAAAGCCATCGCGGGCGGGTATTTCTGCACCGACAACTTGTTGACCGCCTCAAGCCCCCGATCTCTGTCGGTCTCCGGACCGCGCTTCAGGTCGGCCAGCGCTAAGTTAAAGCGGGTGCGGCGTTCCTCCGCCCTACTATCGAATGACGTGTTGGGAAACCGGAAATTCACTTCGACACTGGCGAGGATTTTGACCGCATGGCCATCCTTCGTCCCCGGTTCGAAGCGCCACTTCTGCAAAGCCGCAATCGCGTTCTCGTCCAGTCCGAAGCCCAGCGGACTCAGGATGCTGATGTGGGCAGGCATTCCGCGCTCGTCCACCACCACCTCCAACACGACAGTTCCTTGAATGTGGTTTGCCTTGCCTTCCGGCGAGTAGTCCGGCTCAGTCTTGGAACGCAGCACCGGCAGCGTCACGCCCGGACCGGCACGCACTACGTCGGCAGGCGTTTGGTCCTGCGCCGCGAGCGTTGCCGCCAGCAAGAGTGGGAATACAAGCATGCTCTTCATTCGCAATTCACCAGAGCCGCCAATATAACGCACATTCATTCCGGATTGGCCTGCCGGCACCTATCCTTTCTGTAGCCGCCGTTCGTGGGCCGGTTGACTTCACCGCTACAATAAAAGTTCGTGCCTACAACCTGTTATCTGGATGCATTTTCGGGAGTGAGCGGCGATATGCTGGTGGGTGCGCTGGTGGACGCGGGCGCGGATCGCGACGCCATTTCCGCCGCCATCGTTTCGCTCAATGCGGGCGCGGCAGTTTCTTTCGACCGCGTGGTGCGCGGCGGCATCTCCGCCGCCAAATATCGTGTCGCGGTCGAAGAAACCAGGAAGCACCGCCACCTTTCGGGCATCGTCAAAATGATAGAAGCGGGCGCCATGAGCGACCGCGCGCGGCGCAACGCCATTGCCGTATTTCAGCGGCTCGGCGAGGCCGAGGCCGCGGTGCACGCCGTCTCCATCGAGAAGGTGCACTTCCATGAAGTCGGCGCCGCCGATTCCATTGCCGATATTGTCGGAGCGTGCGTCGCGTTGGATTCCCTGAACGTGGACCAGATCGCGTGCTCGCCCATCAACGTGGGTAGCGGGACGTGCAGCACGGAGCACGGCATTCTTCCCGTTCCGGCGCCCGCGACTGCGCGTCTGCTCGAAGGCGTGCCCGTCTACTCGCGCGGTCCGGCCGTGGAACTCACCACGCCGACGGGCGCCGCGGTGGTCGTCACCTTGGCATCCCGCTTCGGAGCCCTGTCTCCGATGAAGATTCTGCGCACGGGGTACGGCGCGGGCGATAAAGAGTTTCAGGAGCACGCCAACGTGCTGCGGGCGACCATCGGCGAAACCGCCGGCGCGGAGGAAGCGCTCGCAGTCGCCGTGATCGAAGCCAACATCGACGATCTCAACCCGCAAGTGCTCGCCTACGCCAGTGAGCGCCTGCTCGAAATGGGCGCTCTCGATGTCTCTCTCCAGCCCATCGTCATGAAGAAGGGCCGCCCCGGCAATCTGCTGCGCGTCATCGCGCGCACCGAAGATAGCGAAGCGCTATCGCAAGCCATCTTCGCCGAAACCAGCACGCTCGGCGTCCGCGTGTACGAAGCGCAGCGCCGCGTCCAGCCGCGCAGCTTCCAGGAAGTCGCGACCCCTTACGGAACCGTGCGCATCAAAGTGAGCGCCGCGGGCGATTACGCCCCCGAGTACGAAGATTGCCGCAAGCTGGCCCAGGCTTCCGGCGTGGCGCTGAAGCGCGTCATCGCCGAGGCCAATTTCGCTTACCAGAACACACTCAAATGAAATACTACTTAACCACTCCGCTGTATTACGTGAATGCAGCGCCGCACATCGGGCACACCTACACCACCATGGCGGCGGAGACCATCGCGCGGTTCAAGCGCATGCAGGGTTACGACGCCGTCCTGTTCACCGGCACGGATGAGCACGGCCAGAAAGTGGAGCGCGCCGCGGAGGCGATCGGCAAATCGCCCCAGGAATTCACCGATCTCATCTCCGCCGAGTTCCGCTCGCAGTGGGAAAAACTGAATATCCGCATCGATCGCACCATACGCACCACGGACCCGCGCCATCACAAAGTGGTGCAGTGGCTGTTCCAGCGGTGCATGGAAAACGGTTTCATTTACAAGGGCAGCTACACGGGCCAGTATTGCGTGTACGACGAGTTGTATGTCAACGAGGCCAAGCCCGGCGACAACTGCCCGGAGTGCGGCCGCCCCACCGAGACCGTCACGGAAGAGAACTATTTCTTCAAGCTCTCCGCGTTCACGGAAAAGCTGCTGGAGCTCTACGAATCCCAACCGGATTTCATTCAGCCCGAAACCCGCCGCAACGAAGTCATTTCCTTCGTCAAGCAGGGCCTCAACGACCTTTCGATCAGCCGCACGACTCTGAAATGGGGAATCCCGCTGCCCGTCGAAGCCAAGCACGTGTTTTACGTATGGTTCGATGCGCTGATCGGCTACATGAGCGCGGTGGACGGCACCGACCTTTGGCCCGCCGACCTGCACCTTATCGGCAAAGAGATCGTGCGCTTCCACGCGGTCTTCTGGCCCGCATTCCTGATGGCGGGCGGCGCGCCGCTGCCCAAGCGCGTCTTCGCTCACGGCTGGCTGCTCTTTGAGAACGACAAAATGAGCAAGTCGCGCGGCAATATCGTGCGCAGCGAGCCCATTCGCCAGGTAATGGGCGCCGATGCGCTGCGCTACTTCCTGCTGCGCGAAATCGTCTTCGGCCAGGATGGCAGCTTCAGCTATGACGCGCTGGTGGGCCGCTACAATTCCGACCTCGCGAACGGCCTCGGCAATCTCGCCAGCCGCACGCTAACCATGATTCATCAGTACCGCAAAGGCGAGGTACCCGAAGGGTCCGCGAAAGCCATTGCGGCGATCGCCAATGACACCATCGATTCCGTTCAGCAATCCTTCGAGCGCTTCGAGTTTTCCAAAGGTCTCGAAACCGTGTGGGGGCTGATCTCCGCCGTCGATAAGTTCATCGTCGAATGCGCGCCTTGGAAGCTGGCGCGCCAGAGCGACGAAACCTCGCAAAAGCTGCTGGATGAAACGCTGTACACAGCCGCGGAAGCACTGCGCATAGTTACGGCGCTGCTCGCGCCGGTGATGCCGCAGAGCGCGCCGAAGATCTGGGCGCAGCTCGGCATGACGGATTCCATCGAGAACGTCACGTACTCGAAGCTCTCGTGGGGCGGGCTCAAACCAGGCCAACAGATCGGCGAAGTCGCCGGGGTGTTTCCGCGGCTGGAAGCGAAAGCCGCTATCGGCCAGATGCGCGACCTGGAAGAAAAAGTCTCCGCCGAACAAGCCGCGCTCATCGGTAAAAAAGCCGAACCCGCGGCCAACGTGGCGCCGACCTCGCCGAAGATCCCCATCGACGACTTCCTGAAGGTGGACCTGCGCGTCGGCCTCGTCAAATTCGCCGAGCGTGTAAAAGGCTCGACCAAGCTGATGCACATGAAGGTAGATATCGGTGAAGCGGAGCCGCGCACCATCGTCGCCGGCATAGCCGAGGCCTACGAGCCTGAGCAACTGCTCAATCGCAAAGTGGTGATTGTCGCCAACCTGCAGCCGCGCAAGCTCAAAGGCATCGAGAGCAACGGCATGATTGTGGCGGCGAGCGTGGAAGACGGCAAGCCTGTGCTGGCCGGGTTCCACGAAGACATTCCGCCCGGGGCGCGCTTGAAGTGACGCTCGTCGATACGCACTGCCACCTGGACGACAAACAGTTTGACGCCGACCGCGATGCCGCCATCGAGCGGGCCCTCGCGGCAGGCGTCGAGCGCATGATGGCGATCGGCACGGGGAATGGTCCGCCGGATCTCGAAGCAGCGGTCCGGCTGGCGGATCGCTACCCGTTCATGTATGCCACCATCGGTGTGCATCCGCACGATGCATCGAAGGCATCCCCGGAGACGCTGCGCGAGCTTGAGGCCCTGGCCGCGCATTCCAAGGTGCTCGCGATCGGCGAAATCGGCCTGGATTATCACTACGATTTCTCCCCGCGGGACGTGCAGCGGGAGATCTTCGTGGCGCAACTGGAAATCGCCGCGCGCGCCGGAAAGCCCATCGTGATTCATACACGCGAGGCCTGGGACGATACCCTGGCGGCGCTCCGCGAGCACTGGAGCGGCGGCGGCATCATGCACTGCTTTACCGGTGATGAGCGGCAGGCGCGCGAGGCGCTGGATCTCGGTTTCCACCTCAGCTTCGGGGGTGTGCTGACGTTCCCCAAAGCCGAAGCTGTGCGCGCCGCCGCCCGGATCACGCCGGCGGACCGTCTGCTCGTCGAAACGGATTGTCCTTATCTTGCGCCCGTCCCGTATCGCGGGAAACGGAACGAGCCCGCCTACGTCGTAGAGACCGTGAAGCGTCTTGCGGAGGTCCGCGGCGTGACGCCGGGAGAGATTGCGGCTGTGACAACCGGAAATTTCGACCGCCTGTGTTTGCGGCACACCCCCGCCAACAGTTAAACTGGTTAACTTACATGAATTTAGGCAAGCTGGGGAAGGCCCTAACAGCGCGCGAGATCTTCGAACTGCTCCAGGACGAACTGGCGCAGGTGGAGCGCAAGATCACTGCGGAATCGGTCGCCTCGGTAGAGGCAGTCACGGCCATCAGCCAATATCTTCAATCCAGCGGCGGGAAGCGGTTGCGCCCCACGCTGCTGCTGCTGTGCTCCAAGCTGGCAGGCGATGGCGGCGCGACGGCCACTCAGCTCGGTGCCGTGGTCGAGTTGATCCACGCGGCGACGCTGGTGCATGACGACGTGATCGATGCCGCCGAGACGCGGCGCGGCCGCCCGTCCACCAATGTGAAGTGGGGAAACAACGCGTGCGTGCTGGCGGGCGACTGGCTGTACATGCAGGCGTTCCAGATTGCGCTGCGCGAGCGCAATTTCCAGATTCTCGACCTGCTGATCGGCCTCACGCAGATGATGGTGGAAGGCGAACTCATCCAGCTCGAGCGCATCGGCCGCATCGATGTGAGCGAAGCCGATTGCATGGAACTGGTGGACCGCAAGACCGCGTGCCTGTTTAGCGTGTGCGCGCGTTTGGGCGCCATCGCCTCCGGAGCGAGCCAGGCGATCGAGGAAAAGCTCGGCGAATACGCCTGGAACCTCGGCATGGCGTTCCAGTTGGTGGACGATGTGCTGGACTTCACGGCGCGCGAAAAGACATTAGGCAAGCCCGTAGGCGGGGATCTTCGCGAGGGCAAGGTGACGCTACCGCTGGTGTACGCGCTGGAGCGCGCCACGCCGGCGGAGCGGCAACTGGTCGAGAACATTCTGCGGCGGCGCGATTACAACGAAGTGCCGTTTGCCAAAATTCTGAGCCTGCTCGAGAAGTATCAAGGCATCGAGCGGGTGAAGGAGCGCGCGCAAACGTTCACGGATAAGGCGAGGTCGATCATCAGCGAATTCGCCGAGTCGCCGTATCAACGAGCGCTGCTGACCGTAACGGACATGGTCACCGACCGCGACCATTAACGTAGTCGATCACGAGTTGCTTTTACTCCGACTCCAAGACGCACTCGAATAGCCGGCCCCTTTTACCGCTCCCTCACGGGCTTGTGAAGAAATCGAGTTGCTTTT
The DNA here is from genome assembly GCA_035606355.1 of Candidatus Limnocylindrales bacterium. Taxonomy (GTDB): domain Bacteria; phylum Acidobacteriota; class Terriglobia; order Bryobacterales; family Bryobacteraceae; genus Sulfopaludibacter. The sequence goes on from DATNFO010000039.1 coordinate 43,317, forward strand.
ACTCCGACTCCAAAACGCACTCGCATCAGCCGGCACCTTTTACCGCTCCCTCACGGGCTTATGAAGAAATCGAGTTGCATTTACCCCGACTCCAAAACGCACTCGCATCCTCGGCACCTTTTACCGCTCCCTTACGGGCTTGTGAAGAATTCGAGTTGCATTTACCCCGACTCCAAAACGCACTCGCATCACCGGCACCTTTTACCGCTCCCTTACGGTCACGGCTCCGTATGTAGTTGATTCTACTAACGGAGCCGCGACCGTTAGGAAGCGGTAAAAGGTGCATCGAAAGGCGAATGGAGCGCGACAAGAACGGCAGCCGGATTTCTTCACAAACCCGTAATGGGCGGTAAACAACCTTGAGCTTTGAAGCGATGGGCGTTACCATCGTCCGCATTCGATACCTCATCACATTCGCCTGCTACGGAACACACTTGCACGGCGAAGAACGAGGCGCTGTAGACCGCCATCACAGAATTCCCGGCACTCCGCTGGCCCGGCCGTCCCAAGCACGCGGATCCATCGAAGCACAGCAGATGGCCCAAGCGCCGTACGCCCTCGACGAGCCGCGCCGGGAAGCCGTCCTCCACTCCATCATCGAAGTCTGCGCACACAACAACTGGACCCTTCTTGCCGCCCACGTAAGAACGAACCACGTGCACGTTGTCGTCGAAGCCGAATATAGCCCGGAACGGGCGATGAGCACCCTCAAAGCATACGCGAGCCGGAAACTCAACGAACTGGGTCTCGACGAACCGGACAGAAAACGCTGGGCGCGTCATGGAAGCACGCGTTGGCTATGGAACCCTTCCACTTTGTCCGCAGCCATCGAATACGTCGTTCGGGAACAAGGACCGCCGCTGTCAGTCTTCGAAGCGCGTAGCCGCATCCTCGCGCTACCATAGTAGTTACCCCGAAAATGGACTCTGCAAACGTAGATCTCAAGCAGACAATCAATCTGCCGAAAACCACCTTCCCCATGAAGGCCAACCTGCCGCAGACCGAGCCCAAACTGCTCGAACGGTGGGAGAAAGAGAACCTCTACGGCGCCATTCGCGCCTCCCGCGCGGGCAAGCCCACCTACATTCTCCACGATGGCCCCCCGTACGCCAACGGCCGCATTCACCTCGGCACCGCCTTCAACAAAATTCTGAAGGACTTCGTCGTGAAGACGAAGACCATGGCGGGCTATGATTCGCCCTACGTTCCCGGCTGGGATTGCCACGGTCTGCCCATCGAAATCAAAGTCGATAACGACCTAGGCGGCAAAAAAGCCCAGATGTCGCCCGTCGAAATCCGTCGCGCCTGCCGCAAGTACGCCGAGAAGTTCATCGACCTGCAGCGCCAGGATTTCAAACGCCTCGGCGTGCTTGGCCAGTGGGACGATCCCTACCTCACGATGAGCGCGCAATACCAGAGCGTCATCGCGCAGGCGTTCGTCGATTTTCTCGATCGCGGCTACATCTATAAAGGACTCAAGCCCGTCCACTGGTGCATCAAAGATCGCACGGCGCTCGCCGAAGCCGAGGTCGAATACCAGGACCACTCCAGCCCCTCCATCTGGGTTCGCTTCGCGCTCGCCTCGCCGCCTGAAAAGATCCACCCCGACCTCGCCGGCCGCAACATCTTCGGCCTCATCTGGACCACTACGCCGTGGACGATGCCGGCGAACATGGCCATCGCCTTCAACCCGAAGTACATCTACGCCGCCGCGGACGTGAACGGCGAGGTCTACATCGTCGCCGAAGATTTGCTCAAGATCACCGCCGAAAAATGCGGCTGGCAGAACTACACCACCATCGCCACATTCCCCGGCGAGAAGATGGAGCACGCCATCTTCCGCCATCCGTTCCTCGACCGCGAATCGCTCGGCATCCTCGCGGACCACGTTACGCTCGAACAGGGCACCGGCGCCGTCCACACCGCGCCCGGCCACGGGCAGGAGGACTACGTCGTCGGCCGGCAATACGGCATCGAAGTGTATTGTCCCGTCGATGCCGCGGGCCGCTTCTTCCGCGCGGAGGGCGCGTCCGGCCACCTCCCCGACGAGCTCATCGGCAAGACGGTCTTCGAAGCCAACCCGATTGTCATCGAAATCCTGAAGCGCCACAACGCGCTGCTCGCCACCGAAAAACTGGCACACTCTTACCCGCACTGCTGGCGCTGCCATAATCCAGTCATCTTCCGCGCCACCGAGCAGTGGTTCATCGGCATGGACCGTAACGATTTCCGCCGGCGTGCGCTGCAGGCCATCGCGCAAGTGAAGTGGATGCCCGAATGGGGCGAGGAGCGCATCAGCAACATGATCGCCGTGCGCCCGGATTGGTGCATCTCGCGACAGCGCGTCTGGGGCGTGCCCATCATCGTCTTCTACTGCGACAAATGTCGCGAGCCGCTGACCGATAAGCCGATTCTCGAATCCATCGTCGCGCTCTTCCGCGAGCACACCGCCGATATTTGGTACGAACGCTCGGCAGCCGAGTTGCTCCCCCACGGCGTCACCTGCAAAAAGTGCGGCGGCGCTGATTTCAGCAAAGAGACCGACATTCTCGACGTCTGGTTCGATTCCGGCTCCAGCCATCTTGCCGTGCTGAACGAACGCTTCGGCCTCACCTGGCCCAGCGACCTGTACCTGGAAGGCGGCGACCAATACCGCGGCTGGTTCCACAGCTCCCTGCTGGTCGGCGTCGGCCTGAAAGGCAGTTCGCCATACCGTGGCTGCGCCCTGAATGGCTGGGTGCTCGATGGCGAAGGCAAGGCCATGCACAAGAGCCTCGGCAACACCATTGAGCCCGAGCAGGTCATCAAGCAGCACGGCGCGGAGATCCTGCGCCTGTGGAGTGCCAGCGTCGATTTCAGCGAAGACGTGCGCATGTCGGAAACCATCCAGACGCGCCTGACCGACGCCTATCGGAAACTACGCAACACCTTCAAGTACATGCTCGGCAACCTGAACGGCTTCGACCCTAAGAGCGATTCCGTTGCAGCGGCCGAGATGCAGGAACTGGATCAGTGGATCCTGCTGCGCGCCGAAGATCTGGTCACCCGCTGCCGAACGTGGTACGACGAATTCGAATTCCACAAGGTCTACCACACGGTGTACGCGTTCGCCACGGTCGAGTTAAGCTCTATCTACTTCGACGTGCTCAAGGACCGTCTGTACACATCGGCCCCCAAGTCAAAGGCGCGCCGCAGCGCGCAGACGGCGCTATACCGGCTGCTCGACGCCCTGGTGCGGCTGCTCGCGCCCATCATGAGTTTCACCGCCGAAGAGGTCTGGGGCCACATGGGCAATGAGGGCAGCGTGCACACGCAATACTTCCCTGCCCCGCAGGATCTCTCCGCCGGAATCGGCGAGGATGCCCGGAAACGCGCCGCCAACTGGGACCGTCTGATCCTAGTGAGGGACAGCGTGCTGAAAAGCCTGGAAGCGGCGCGCAACGAGAAGCTCATCGGAGCTCCGCTGGAAGCGCGGGTGCGCCTCTCCGCCGATGGCGACCTCTACCCGCTGCTCGAACGCTACGCCGCCGAACTGCCTTCTCTCTTCATCGTGTCGCAAGTCGACGTGGCCAATTCCGCCGCGCCTCTCGGGGTCATGGTGGAACGCGCCAGCGGCACGAAGTGCGAGCGCTGCTGGAAGTACACCACGGATGTCGGCAGCGACTCCGGGTTTCCCACCGTCTGCGCGAGTTGCGCCGGCGCCGTGCGAGAGACGCTCAATGGCTGACCTGAGGCTGCGTGCGTACGGGGCCGCGGCCGCGATCTTCGCGTTGGACCGCATCACCAAACTGCTGGTCGATGCCGGCGTCTCCGACTACGCAACGTATCGCATAATCCCCGGAGTCTTCGACATCGTGCGCTCCGAGAATCGCGGCGTGGCGTTCGGAATCCTCAACAATTCAGCCAGTCAGTGGCGCACCATAGCGCTGATCGTCGCCTCCCTTGTGGCCGTGATCGCGATCGCCGTCGCGCTGTGGCGGTCGCCCGCGATGGACCGCGTATCCGCGTGGGCACTCGCGCTGATTCTCGGCGGTGCGGCCGGCAATCTCTACGACCGTGCAATCCTCGGGCGCGTCACGGATTTCATTCAGGTCTACCTCGGTTCGTACGCCTGGCCCACTTTCAACATCGCGGATTCAGCCATCGTGATCGGCAGCGGCCTGTTGCTGCTGTCTCAGATGAAACCGAAACGGCAGCCCGCAAATGTACCCTGAGATTCTCCATATTTCGTTCCTGCACACCTATGGTGTGCTGGTCGCGCTGGCGTTTTTGACCGGACTCTGGATGGCCGGCCATCTCGCGCGGCGCGCCGGACTGAATCACGAGGCAGTCACCAACCTCGGCATCTATTGCGCCATCGCCGCGATCGCCGGCGCCAAGCTCATGATGTTCATCGTGGACCTGCCCTACTACTTCGAACATCCGGGCGCGATTCTCTCGATCGAAACACTCCAGGCCGGCGGCGTCTTCTACGGAGGACTCATCGGAGCACTGGCCATCGCCTGGTATCACATGCGCAAGACCGGACTGCCGCCGCTGCGCACCGCTGACGTCTTCGCTCCGGCGATTGCACTCGGGCACGGCATCGGACGCCTCGGCTGCTTTTCGGCGGGCTGCTGCTGGGGCGTCGAGTGCCATCTGCCGTGGGCCGTCACGTTTACCAGTCCCGTCGCCAAAGATCTGGTCGGCGTGCCGCTGCACACTCCGCTCCACCCCACGCAGCTTTACGAATCCTTCGCCGAGTTCGCGATCTTTGGAATCCTCTACCGCCGCTTCGGTCAGCCGCACCGCAAAGGCGCAATCATCGGCCTATATCTGGTGCTCTACTCCACCGCCCGATTCATCGTCGAGTTCTTCCGCTATCACGAACAGGGAAATCTCTGGGGCGGACCGCTGGACACCTCGCAATGGATCTCGATCGGCCTGTGCCTGCTAGGCGCCTACTGGCTCTGGACCGCCAAGACCGCCCTCCCCGAGTTGAAGCAGTAGCGACCGGTCTCCAGACCAGTTGTAGGCGAGCGAAGCGCGCCCGCACGATCGCTCTAAAGCGCGGGTAGCGGACCCCCAATAAAAAGGGGCGGCGCGGGAACTTCCCCGAGCCACCCCTGAAGATGGAACCAGACCCGAAACCTATTTGATATCGCCCGACTGGTTGATATCGCTGAAGATCGTGTTGAACGCGTCGTCGTTATACGTGCCGTTCTTCTTCGTGATATTCACCTGCTGCAGGAGTTGCAGGATCGTGTAGCTGGTGTTGTTGACCAACCCGATCGACGTCCCGAGACTCCCCACGTTGAACGTCTTGCCGCCGGTACCGTTCGCCGATACGTTGAAGCCGTAGCTGGACGCAACCACGCCTCCCGACAGCGTTGTGGAGGTAGCGTAAGCTGCGAGTGCCCCGGCCAGGACCTGCGCGGAAGTCTTCGGCGAGTCGTTCTTGAAGATGAACTGGAAGTAGTCCCCGATCTGAGCGTTGGTCTGGCCCGCCAGATTCACTGACCCGCCAAGTCCGCCGTACAGGTACGGGAACTCCGCGGCCAGCCAGTTGCCCAGCAGCGTCGCCGTCGGACCGCCGTTGAACGAATCGATCAACGCCTGCCCGTTTTTGTTGTTCCAGTAGCCGATGGTCGCCGTGTCGGCCTTGCCCAGCACGCCCGTCGTCACAAAAGTGGCCGTGACGGCGCAATTGATCGTTCCCGTATTGCGGGCCGAATCGGTAACCGTGGCGACGTACGGGAAGTTCCCGCTGACCGTCGGAGTACCGCTGATCGTGCCATCGCTCGCCATCGTCAGGCCGTTCGGCAATCCGGCGGCGCTGAAGGCATATCCCGCGCCCGAACCGCCCGTCGCCGTCATCTTCACGGGAGTCATCGGGAAGCCCGCAACCGCCGTAATCGAAAGACAGTTGCCGGCGATCGCAGAGTACGTGATCGTGATCGGGCAATTGCCGGTAGCTACTCCGCCACGGGCGTCCCGCACGCCGATCGAGAATGAACCTGAAACCGTAGCCGTGCCGGTAACCTCGCCGTTTGAGGTGTTCAGAGTTAAGCCGCTCGGAATCGCGCCGGAGGCGACGAAGAACGTGTAATTCCCGCTGCCGCCGCTCACCTGCATCGGACCGCTATCGAAGCTCTTGTTGACCGTGGCTGCGCTCGTGCCGGAGCAGGCCAGTGCCGGACCCGCAATGATGTTGATCGCGCAGGTACCCGTCGCCGACTGCCCGTGGCCGTCCGTGACCGCTACGCTGAAGTTCCCCGAAGCCGTCGGCGTTCCATACACCCGGCCAGTCGTGGTATCGAAATGCAACCCCGCGGGCAGCGTCCCCACAATCGAAAAGGTGTTGTGGCCGTCGCCGCCCGTCACCGTCATCACACCGGTGTCGATCGGGACCCCGACTTCTCCGCTGTTGATCGCCGCGCACGTGAGCGACGGTCCCGCAACGATCGTGATCGCGCACGTACCCGTCGCCGACTGCCCATGGCCGTCCGTCACCGCCACGCTGAAGTTGCCCGAAGCCGTCGGAGTTCCATACACACGACCCGTCGTCGAATCGAAATGCAACCCGGCAGGCAGCGTGCCCACGATCGAGAAGGTGTTGTGGCCGTCGCCGCCCGTCACCGTCATGGCGCCGGTGTCGATCGGAACCCCGACTTCTCCGCTGTTGATCGCCGCGCACGTGAGCGACGGTCCCGCAACGATCGTGATCGCGCACGTACCCGTCGCCGACTGCCCGTGACCGTCCGTCACCGCCACGCTGAAGTTCCCCGAAGCCGTCGGCGTGCCGTACACACGGCCCGCCGTCGAATCAAAGTGCAACCCCGCGGGCAGCGTACCGACAATCGAGAAAGTGTTGTGGCCGTCGCCGCCCGTCACCGTCATGGCGCCGGTGTCGATCGGAACCCCGACTTCTCCGCTGTTAATCGCCGAGCACGCGAGCGACGGTCCCGCGACAATCGTGATCGCGCACGTACCCGTCGCCGACTGCCCGTGTCCGTCCGTCACCGCCACGCTGAAGTTCCCGGAAGCCGACGGCGTGCCGTACACACGGCCCGTCGTCGAATCAAAGTGCAACCCCGCAGCCAGTGTCCCCACGATCGAGAAGGTGTTGTTGCCGTCACCCCCCGTCACCGTCATAGCGCCGGTGTCGATCGGAACCCCGACTTCTCCGCTGTTGATCGCCGCGCACGTGAGCGACGGTCCCGCAACGATCGTGATCGCGCACGTACCCGTCGCCGACTGCCCGTGACCGTCCGTCACCGCTACGCTGAAGTTCCCCGATGCCGTCGGCGTTCCGTACACACGGCCAGTCGCCGAATCGAAATGCAGCCCGGCAGGCAGCGTCCCCACGATCGAGAAGGTGTTGTGCCCGTCGCCGCCCGTCACCGTCATGGCGCCGGTGTCGATCGGAACCCCGACTTCTCCGCTGTTAATCGCCGCGCACGTGAGCGACGGTCCCGCGACAACCGTGATCGCGCAGGTGCCAGTCGCCGACTGGCCGTGGCCGTCCGTGACCGCTACGCTGAAGTTCCCCGAAGCCGTCGGCGTTCCATACACACGACCCGTGGTCGAATCGAAATGCAACCCGGCAGGCAGCGTCCCCACGATCGAGAAGGTGTTGTGGCCGTCGCCCCCCGTCACCGTCATGGCACCGGTGTCGATCGGGACCCCGACTTCTCCGCTATTGATCGCCGCGCACGTGAGCGACGGTCCCGCGACAACCGTGATCGCGCAGGTGCCGGTCGCCGACTGGCCGTGGCCGTCCGTGACCGCTACGCTGAAGTTCCCCGAAGCCGTCGGCGTTCCGTACACACGGCCCGTCGTCGAATCAAAGTGCAACCCCGCAGGCAGCGTCCCCACGATAGAGAAGGTATTGTGGCCGTCGCCGCCCGTCACCGTCATGGCGCCGGTGTCGATCGGAACCCCGACTTCTCCGCTGTTGATCGCCGCGCACGTGAGCGACGGTCCCGCAATGATGTTGATCGCGCAGGTGCCGGTCGCCGACTGCCCGTGTCCGTCCGTCACCGCTACGCTGAAGTTCCCCGAAGCCGTCGGCGTTCCGTACACACGGCCCGTCGTCGAATCAAAGTGCAACCCCGCAGGCAGCGTCCCCACGATCGAGAAGATGTTGTTGCCGTCGCCGCCCGTCACCGTCATGGCACCGGTGTCGATCGGGACCCCGACCTCTCCGCTGTTGATCGCCGCGCACGTGAGTTTCGGAATGTCATTGATGATGATCGGGCAATTCGCGGAAGCCGTTAGACCATGCCCGTCCCGCACACCGATGCTGAAGCTGCCCGGCGCTTTCGGCGTTCCCGTCACGGCGCCGGTATGCGTATCTAAGGTCAAACCGTCCGGCAATGTGCCGTTGACGAAGAACGTGTAATTGCCGTCGCCGCCGCCGGGTGACATCGGGCCGGAGTTGAACGGCACTCCGACTTCGCCCTGGCTGCTTGGCGCGCAAGTCAGCGAGGGGGGCGGCGCAACTGTAATCGTGCAGGCGCCGGTGTTCCCGGTGTCTGCGGACAAACCAGTGACGTCCGCAACGCTAACAGAGTAGCTGTACGGACCCGGCGCCGTCGGCGTGCCCGTGATTGTGCCATCGGAATTCAGTGTCAGGCCCGGGGGAAGCGTGCCCGTCAACGTGAACGTGAACGGGCTGACGCCGCCAACCACGCTGATGGACGAACTATAGCCGAAGTTCTGAAATCCCGTGTTCACCGCGCACGTCGCCGTGATAGGGTTCGGCGCGATGTAGCCGAAGTCCTGTGTTTCGTCACTCGTGCCGCTGGTCGAGAACGTTACGGACGACGGATTCTGGTTGCTGTCCGTCGCGTTATTGTTCGGAAAATCAACCTGCGTCTTCGGAGTGGGCGTGTAGCCCGCACCGGCCAGAGCCGCCTGCGAATTGTCGATGGAGACCTGGTAAGACGCCGGACACAAGCCGTTGAATTGGTAATATCCGTGGGTTCCGGCGGGCAAGCCGGTGTAGTATGCCGGAGTCGCGCCAGTCACCGCGGTTGCGAGCACATTGCCGGAGTTGTCGAGCAACTTCACTGTGACGCCGTCGATCCCGGTTTCGCCCGTATTCTGCAGACCGTTTCCGTTCTTGTCGTTCCAGACGAAGTCGCCGATAGCGTTGCAGGGGTTCGTCACCTCCATTAGAAGGTTCTGGATTCCAGGGAGCTGAACGTTGATAAAGACGCCGATGATCTGGCCCGGCGCCGGAATGAACGTCGAACCCGCGGGACTGGTAGCTCCCGCGATCATGGCCTGGGCGGCCGTCGAGAGGTTGGCCAGCACCAGGTCTTGACTGTTCCCTAACACATACCAGATAGCATCCTGGACGTCATTAACGGTGCCCTGCTTGTTATTGAGGATGTAGTTTGTCTCATGGAAGGCGACACTGGTGCTGAACGGAGCGGTCAGTGTGGAGGTCAGGATGGGCCGCCGCGGACTTCCGATCGGTTTTCCATCGATGTCGTTCGTCGCACACCAGGCGGCGTAGGTTCCCGGCGCGATAGACCCGATCTGCGACGTTAACGTGACTGTGAAAAAGCCTGATGTGCTGGTCGGAGCCGCAGACGGATTCGAGTTGATTTGACTGGACAGCCCGGTGACCGCCGTCGTCGGCAGGCCCAAGGTCATGCAGTTCGTACACGGACCGCTGCCCGGCGCCGCCATAGCCACGAACGTCATCGGAATCACAAGGGCCACACTTCGAGCGGCCACTCTCAAGAGAGTGCTTAACTTCGTCACGAAACTACCTCGAAATTTGTAAGTTAGAGTGGTTGAGAGTTAAAGGGGGCGGATTACGCCCTCTTTCGGAGTTTGCGAACACCAAGAAGCAGGCAAGCCGAGATCACCGGAAGCTCTTGCGCTGGCTCCGGCGTGTCTTGGAAGGTCGGCGTGAAGTCAAAGAAAACATCCGCCGGTTTGTTACTGCTCTCCTGGTAGGTAGTCGAACTGAGCGAGACCGCGGCAATCATTTCGACAAAAAAGGAGTTACTGGCGATCGGACTATCGGAACCCAGCGTAACGGTAAAGTTCGTCGTAGTCGGGATCGCATAATCGAATGTCGCCTGAACGGGCGTACAAGTCGCGGTGCAACTCGTGCCGCCCCAGCCGCGCGGCAGCGCGTCCGCACTCGATGGATTAAAAACGTTGTGGGAAAAAATGTCAGTGGGATTAGACGTGAGGTACGCAATTGTCGAACTCGTATCGATCTTGGTGAAATAGACGGCCTGGTCCGCCGCCGAAATTGTTTGTGAGAACGCGTCGCCGCTGGGTACAGACGGGGCAGTGCCAGCCGTCGGAACAGCGTTCAGGTCGTCCGTTGAAAACAGAAAATTGAAGTAGGCATAATCCGGGGCGGATGTGCCGGCAGCCGAAGTGACCGCCGTCAGCAAATCCCCGACGTTGAACGCGTACGTTCGCGTAAACATAAAGGAATCAGCGTGGGCCGGAAGCGCCACGATCGCTGAAGCCGCCAACAGAAATGTGCTGAAACACCCGCGCCTGAACTTAGGAAGAACCCGGATAGACTTGAACATGAGCATCGGTGACTTCATTCAGTTTGGCTGAACTGAAGAGTTATCACAATGAAAACGGGATACTTGCCGTACCGGGAGATCGCCCGCAGAGTAATGGTACCTCTATAAGACCCACGCTTTAGGGATTTCCGCAGGTGGGTACTAGAGGGTTCCCACTCCGAGGCAATCAGCAGCTCAGAATGAAATCAAACCCGATACCGGTCCGCCCGCCAGCTCTGGACCGACTTTTTGATTGCGTCCCCAGACATCCCATCCTCCGCCGCCCGCCGGGCCAGGTTTACGAATTCGTTGTCCTGCGCGAATCGTAGACCCACGATCTGCTGGGGCGTCAACCTCGGATCCAGGAGTTTCCCCGTCAAGACGAAGTGCCGCAGATTCTCCTCCGCCCGGATCGCCCGGTCCTGCACCTTCGTCGCGAATAACCGGGCGCACAGCGCCGCCAGCGTGACGCAGATCGCCAGCACCAGGAGTAAGGATGCGCTGTACACGCGCTCGTGGTCGCCCCACGACTCGTACAGGTTTACCGACGCTCCAATTACCGTCAACAGCAGCACCGGCATCAGCACATAGTGGAATAAGGGAACCACCTGGCGGTGATTGGCGTAGTTTTGGTCAGGCACGCTAGAACTCCTTTTTCGTAGGACTCTCCAACATAGCCGTTGGATTCATCAACATAGCATCTAACGCCCTGCGATTCCTGATATTTAGGCGAATTTCGCGGAAATTCGCCGTTGTGAATCACCACAGCGGCCGCTAACCCCAAAACTGCCGTCCTGCAACTGCATGAAACAACAACAGATAAAAGGGTAAAAAACACCAGTATTTGGCCCTTGCCGTGCCCTTATGCAGAGCGAAAGGTAGGCACTTTATGACAGTCATTCTCGTTCTCGTCACGTTTCTGACCTTCATCGTTCTCGATTACGCCATCAATCGCCGCAAAGCCGTGCACACGGTTCCGCTGAAAGTTCCTCAGGCCGCCGAGGCTGGGCTCAATGATGACTACGCCGCCGGCTTCCTCACTCCCGTCAACGTTTCCTACCACCCTGGACATAGCTGGGTGGTCCGCGAGCGCAAGAACGTGGTCCGCGTGGGCGCCGATGAATTCGCCGCCGCCCTGCTCGGCAAAGTCGAGCACATCGAACTCCCCAAGCCGGGCACATGGGTCCGCCAGGGCCAAACGGTCCTCTCCTTTTTCCGCGATGGCAAAAAAACCGGGATGGTCTCGCCCACTGAAGGGGAAATCACCGAAATCAACGAGGACGTGCTGCAGAATCCGGCACTTCTCCGCGACGATCCCTACGGCAAGGGCTGGCTGATCTCCATGCACGTTCCCGATGAAGAAAGTACCACGCGCAATCTGCTCCCAAAGTCGCTGGTCCTCGACTGGATGCGTGATGCCGTGGAGCGTCTGTATGCGCTTCAACCCGCCTTTGCCGGAGCGGTCGCAGCCGATGGCGGCCGTCCCGCCCAAGACCTGCTGAGCGGCCTCCCCGACGCCGACTGGGCGGAAATCACCAGCGAGTTCTTCCTGACCCGCTAACCGGCGGGTGTGCTTGTCAAGTTTTGCTACACAAATTGATGAAATTCTGTTAAAAAAGGAGTTGAGGGTCCGATATGCCAAAGGCGATTCTCTACGATAGTACCCTCTGCATCGGGTGCAAGGCCTGCGAAGGCGCCTGCGCCGAGCGCTGGGGGCTTCCCTACAGCGACAAAGTGGCCGCCGAGGAGAAGATTTCCGCGCATAAGCTCACCGCCATCGAAACGCACGGCGATAAGTTCAGCCGCCGCCTCTGTATGAACTGCCTGCAGCCGGCGTGCGCCTCGGTCTGCCCCGTGGGGGCGCTGCAGAAGACGGAGTTGGGGCCGGTCACCTATGAGGCCTCGCGTTGCATGGGTTGCCGGTACTGCATGCAGGCATGCCCCTTCCAGGTGCCGTCGTATGAGTGGGATCAGCGCTTGCCCAGAATGCGAAAGTGCGACATGTGCTTTGAGCGCCAGAGCCACGGTAAACTCACCGCCTGCGCGGAAGCATGTCCTGTCGGCGCCACCAAAAATGGCGATCGAGATGCCCTCATCGCCGAAGCCAACCAGCGGCTCGCCGAAAAGCCCGATCAGTATTACCAGAAGATTTACGGACTCAAGGAAGTGGGCGGCACCAGCGTGTTGTATCTCTCCGCCGTTCCGTTCGAGCAGATTGGCCTGCGGACCAACGTTCCCGCCGAACCGCTGCCCGAAACTACCTGGCGCGTCCTCGAACTGCTGCCGGACGTCGTTTCCACCGGCTCGGTGCTGCTCGGCGGCATCTGGTGGATTACGAATCGCCGCGAAGAAGTCGCTTGCAAGGAGGGCCGCCGCCAATGAAATCCATTCTGAAACAACTCACCGTCTGGCGCGTCATTCTGCTGGCCATCCTGCTCTCCGGCGCATACGCTACGTACCTGCGCATCTTCTACGGTTTGGGAGGTTCCACCAACCTCAGCGACAAGTTCCCATGGGGACTCTGGATCGGCTTTGACGTGATGTGCGGCGTGGCCCTGGCAGCCGGCGGCTTCACGCTCGTCGCAATCGTCCACATCTTCAACATCGAAACCTACAAGCCGGTGCTCCGTCCGGCCATCCTCACCGCCTTCCTCGGCTACATTCTGGTGGTGGTCGGCCTGCTCTACGATCTTGGCCGCCCGGACCGCCTCTGGCACCCGCTGATCATGTGGAACCCGCACTCGGTGATGTTCGAAGTGGCCTGGTGCGTGACTCTCTACAGCACTGTGCTTGGGCTCGAATTCCTGCCCGTCGTCCTCGAAAAGTTCGGCCTGCACAAGCCCCTCGCGTGGATTCATCGCATCTCCGTGCCCCTGATGATCCTGGGCGTCCTGCTCTCCACACTCCATCAAAGTTCCCTCGGCACCTTGTTCCTCATCGTGCCGGAAAAAGAATATCCGCTCTGGTACACGCCGATCCTGCCGCTGCTCTTCTACATCTCGGCCATCGCCGCGGGCCTCGCCATGACCATCTTCGAATCCTGGCACAGCAGCCGCGCATTCGGCCGCGCGCTGGAGCTGCCGCTGCTGATGAGCATCGGCCGCGTTCTGGCCGTCGTGATGAGCGTTTACCTTTGGATTCGCGTGCTCGATCTCGCCCACCGGCACGTCTTCGGCCTGCTGACCCGCAACCGGCCGGAAACGTGGCTGTTCCTGCTGGAGGCGGCGCTGATGATCGTCCCGACGGCGATGCTCTTCCACGCTAGTGTCCGCGCGCGGCCTGGAGCGCTCTATGCCTGCGCCGTGATGGTGGTGCTCAGCATGGTCACCAATCGCCTGAACGTCGGCATCTCCGGCATTGAAGCGGGGTCGGGTACGCACTACATCCCGAAATGGAGCGAACTGGCGATCACACTCTCCATCGTCGGCGCGGGATTCGCCATTTTCCGGGTGGCCGGACATTACCTTCCCATTTTCGAAGAACCCACGCATGAATACGGTCTCGCGGAAGTGGAAGAAACGGAGGAAGACCCCATCGCGGTGGGATGAAGCTTCCTCGCTCAATCCGTTCCCGGTTGGCCGCCAAGCTCGCCATCTGCGTTACCGTGAGCACGGCGGCCTTCTTCGCGCTGTTCGGCTACATCAATCTGCGCATGGAGCGTTCCCAGGCGCACGACCTGGTGGTGCAGTCGGCCGATCGCATCAGTGACCTGATCCTTCGCAGCACGCGCTACCAGATGCTGCGTAACGATCGCGAAGCCCTCTACCGCGCCATTCAGGAACTCGGCAGCGAACCCGGCATTCGCCGCATCCGCGTATTCAACAAAGACGGGCGCATCACCGTCTCCACGGATCAGCCGGAAGTCGGCAGCGTCGTCGACAAGAGCGCTGAAGCCTGCTACGCCTGCCACGCGCAATCCGCGCCGCTGCAGAAGCTCAATCGCCGCGACCGCGCCCGCGACTTTCACGATAGGAACGGCGAGCATCTGCTCGGCGTGATGCGTCCCATCGATAACGCGCCGGAGTGTTCCAACGCGCCGTGCCACGTTCATGAAGCCGGCATGCGCGTGCTCGGCGTGATAGACGCGGACCTCTCCATGAAGACGGCCGATGCGCAGATCGCCGGCCATCAGAAAACGCTCACCTGGTTTCTCATCGCCGCCATTCTCTTCGGTTGCGCCGCGGCCATCGCGTTCATGTACCTGGTGGTGTACCGCCCGGTCCACGCTCTCATGGTGGGCACGCACCGCGTCGCGGACGGCGACCTGGAATATCGCCTGCCGGTGCAATCCGACGATGAACTCGGCGATCTCGCTCTCGCCTTCAACAAAATGACCGCCCAGGTCGCCGGCGTGCAATCCAGGATTGAAGATGAGGTGCGGCGCAAAACCGCGGAGCTCGAGCGCGTCCACAAGACACTTCTCAACAGCGAGAAGATGGCGTCCATCGGCAAGCTGGCCGCCACCGTCGCGCACGAGATCAATAATCCGCTCTTCGGCATCCTCACGTACGCGCGGCTGGTTTCGCGGTCGCTCTCGCGGCAGGAAGCCGCCGGCCGCGAAGAGTTGCTGGAACAACTGCAAACCATCGAGCGCGAGAGCAAACGCTGCGGCGACCTTGTGAAAAACCTGCTCACCTTCTCCCGCCAGGCGCCCAGCCACCGCGAATCGAACGACATCAACACCGTCGTGCACCGCGCCGTGCTACTCGTCAGGCACAAGCTGGAGATGCAGAATATCGAGCTGGTCGAAAGCCTCGCGCCCGATCTTCCTCCCGCCGATTGCGACGGCAACCAGATTCAACAGGTCGTGCTCGTGCTCATGGTCAATGCATCGGAGGCCATGCCGAAGGGCGGCCGCCTGGAAGTCGGCACTGCGCTCGATCCCACGCGGGACCGCATCATAGTTCAAGTCAGAGACACGGGAAGCGGCATCCCCGAAGACGTACTGCCGCGCATTTTCGATCCGTTCTTCACAACCAAAGAGGACCAGAACCGCACGGGGCTGGGCCTCGCTGTGGCTCACAGCATCGTGGAGCAGCACGCGGGAGAAATCTCGGTCCGCTCCACACCGGGTGAAGGCACGGAATTCACGGTAGTGCTGCCCGCGGAAACAGCGGTCGCCGCCGTGACCGCGAGCAGCGGTAAATAGGAGGCAAAATGGCAACACTCGCAGAACCGGGCGTCAGCGCAAAAACCAAAGGCAGAATCCTTATTGTGGACGATGAGCTGGTGGTGCGCGATTCGCTCAGCAAGTGGTTCAGCAGCGAAGGTTACACCGCCAGGCCGGCCGGCGGCGCGCGGGAAGCCCTCGAGATCGTTCAGCAGGCCGAGTACGACCTCGCCTTGCTCGATATCAAAATGCCGGGCATGGACGGCATGGAGTTGCAGGCGCGCCTCCACGAAGTCGAGCCGGACCTCACCCTCATCATCATGACCGGCTATGCCAGCGTCGACACGGCGGTACAGGCGCTCAAGCGCGGCGCGTACGATTACATCACCAAGCCCGTCGACCCCGACGAGCTCTCGCACCTGGTGGAAAAGGCTCTCGAGCATAAGCGCACGCGGCGCGAGGTCGCGCAGCTGCGCGAAAACCTCAAGGAAGTGGCGCCCGGCACGGAGCTCATCGGCCGCAGCCCGGCCATGAAGAAGGTCACCGAGCTCATCGAGATGGTGGCGCCCACCGAAGCAACCGTGCTCATCACCGGCGAAAGCGGCACCGGAAAAGAAGTGGTGGCCCGCGCCATCCACGCCGCCGGACCGCGCCGCTACATGCCGATGGTCGCCATCCATTGCGGCGCGCTCACCGAAACCCTGCTGGAGAGCGAGCTCTTCGGGCACGAGAAGGGCGCGTTTACCGGAGCGCAGTATCGCAAGAAGGGCAAGTTCGAAGTCGCCGACGGGGGCACCGTTTTCCTCGACGAAATCAGCGACATCAGCCTCAAGACGCAGACCGACCTGCTGCGCGTCTTGCAGGAAAAGGAAATCGTGCGCGTCGGCGGCAACCAGCAGCTCAAAGTGGATTTCCGCGCCATCGCGGCCACCAACAAGAACCTCGAAACACTGGTGAAAGCCGGCGCATTCCGGCCCGACCTCTACTATCGCCTGCACGTCTTCTGCATTGACCTGCCGCCGCTGCGCGATCGCCGCGAAGACATTCCCCTGCTGGTGGCGCACTTCCTCAACAAGTTCTGCATGGCCACCAGCCGGCCCGTTCCGCAGGTCTCCACCGAAGCGATGGACGTGCTGATGCGCCACGATTGGCCGGGCAACGTTCGCGAGCTGGAGAACGCGGTCGAGCGCGCCCTGGTGGTCGGGCGCGGCAACGAAGTGCGGCCCGCCGATTTTTCGTTCCAGTTTCAGACCGAGGAAGTTCAGGGCGGCAAGACGCTGGACGATATCGAGCGCGCGCACATTGAGCGCATCCTGCGCGAGACGCAGCACAATCTTTCGCGGGCAGCGCGCATCCTGGATATCGACCGCACCACGCTCTACAACAAACTGCGCCGCTACGGACTGAGGTGAAGCCCATCCATCTGATCCCGGTGGGCTCCGACTCTGTGCCGCCCCCGAGACTGGATCTGCTGGAATTCCTGGCCTCTTCGTTAGTACGCACGTTCCGGACGCGGTGCCAAATCCGGCCGGAGCCTGTAGACGTGGCGTTCGCGTACGATGAACGCCGCGGCCAGTATCACTCGACCGCCATACTCCAGCGGATCGAGCGCACCGCCGACCTCGACGCCCGCATACTCGCGGTGACACGCTGCGACCTGTTCGTGCCGGTGCTGACGTTCGTCTTCGGAGAAGCGCAACTCGATGGTCCCTGCGCGGTGGTATCGGCCGCCAGGCTCGCCGACGACTTTTACGGTTTGCCGCCGAACGAACGCCTGCGAAGAGAGCGCCTCATCAAAGAAGCCGCCCACGAACTCGGCCACACCTACGGCCTCCGCCACTGCACCGATTGGAGCTGCGTAATGACCAGCAGCCACGCAGTAGAACGCCTGGACATAAAAACCGCCGCCTTCTGCCGGAAGTGCAGGATGCCGATAGTCGTCGAGGCCGGCTGGTAGTGAGCTACTACGAGAGGCATCTGCCGCACTGGCAGCCGGAGGGTGCAAGTTTGTTCATAACCTGGAGGTTGCATGGGTCAACTCCGGTAAATAGCAGCCTCATCGCTTCAGACGGTAAGAAGTTCCGCGATTATGACCAGACCTTGATAGCGACGGCAACGGGTCCAACGTGGTTGGAAGATGAACGGGTGGCAGGAGTGGTTGCCGCCGCGTTGAAGGTCTGTGACGACGGGCTGAAGCTCTATCGCCTGCGGGCTTGGGTGCTCCTGATCAACCATGTGCACATTCTCATAGAACCGAATGCCCCGCTTGCCGCCATCACCCGCAGAGTCAAAGGCTTCACAGCTCGCAAAGCCAACGCAATTCTGCATCGTCAAGGGAAGCAGTTCTGGCAAACGGAATCGTACGATCATTGGATCAGAAACGAAAAGGAAGCCAATCAAGTCATCCGCTACATAGAGAACAACCCGGTAGCTGCCGGTCTGGTCGACAAACCCGAAGACTGGCCCTGGTCCAGCGCCTGGTCCGCCAAGTAGCGACAGGCGTCCACGCCTGTCGCCCGGCCGCGCAAGCGCGGCTGCAACCGGTCGGGAGACCGGTCGCTACTTACGTTCCAACTCCGCCCAGCGTTCGTACAGCGCGGCCACCTCACCTTCCGCCTTCTGCAACTCCTCGTAAATCCGCGCCAGCCGCACTCCGTCGCTGACCACATCCGGCGACTGCATTTCCGCCTTCAGCCGCTCCACCTCGCCCTCGGCTTCCAGCACCCGGGCCTCCATCCCCTCGAACTCTCTCGCCTCTAAATACGACAGCTTTTTCTTCCCCGAAGGCGCGGCAACCGCCGCCGGCTGCGCCACCTTCACAGCCTTCTTCTCCACCCGACCCGTTACCTGAGCCGCTTCCCACTGCCAGTAGTCGGCGAACAGCTCTGCCCCACCCTGCCCGTCCAGCCCGAGCACCGCGGTCGACACGCGATCCAGCAAGTACCGGTCGTGAGTCACCAAAACCAGCGCGCCTGGAAAATCCGTAAGGCTCTCCTCCAACACCTCGAGCGTTCGAATGTCCAGATCGTTCGTGGGCTCGTCCATCAGCAGCAGATCCGCCGGCCGCAGCATCAGCCGCGCGATCAGCACACGTGCCTTCTCACCGCCCGACAGACTGGCGATCGGCCGATCCAACTGGCCCGCGTCGAAGAGAAACCGCTTCGCCCACCCCGCCACATGAATCGGACGATCGCGGAAAATCACATGATCGCCATGCGCGCCGAGACCCTCGCGCAGCGTTTGCGCACCGTCCAACTGCTCGCGAGCCTGATCGAAATACACGATCCGCAACCCGTCCGCGCGCTCCACTGTGCCCGTATCCGGCGCAAGCTCGCCCGCCAGAATCCGCAGCAGTGTCGTCTTGCCCGTTCCATTCAAGCCGAGCAGCCCGAGGCGCGTGCCCGGCGACAGCGTAAACGTCACATCGCGGAAGAGCGTACGGCCGCCGAGTTCTTTCGCCGCGCCTTCCACCGACGCCAGCCGCCTGGTGCGCCGCCCGGTCGCGGTGAAATCGATCTGACTCGTTCCCTTCGGGCCGCGCGCCTCCATCTCCCCCAACTCCCGAATCAGCCGCCCGGCCTCGTCGATACGCGCCTTCGATTTTCCCGTGCGCGCCTTGGCTCCGCGCCGCAGCCACTCGACTTCACGCCGCACCGTATTCGCCAGCGCTTCCTGCCGGTTCGCCTGCGCCAGCAGAAACTCTTCCTTCTTCTCCAGAAAGCGGCTGTACGTGCCTTCCACCCGGAAGATGCCCTCGGGGTACACGCGGTCGATCTCCGCCATATCGTTGACGACGTTCTCGAGGAAATACCGGTCGTGACTCACCACCACGCTGGCGAACGACGCCCCGGCCAGCAGCTTCTCCAGCCACAGAATCCCCTCGATATCCAGGTGATTCGTCGGCTCGTCGAGAAACAGCAGATCGGGATCGCCGGCCAGTTCGCGAGCAATCGACAGCCGCCTCCGCCAGCCGCCCGACAGCGTCTCCGTGCGCACGCTGACATCGGTGAACCCCGCCCGACCGAGCGCCTGATTCACGCGAGCCGCGTGCTCCATCTCATCGAGATGCTCGCTCTCGATCGCCTCGGCCAGAACCTGCGAAGCCGTTTGCCCCGCCGGAAACTCGGCCTCCTGCGCCACGTATCCGATGCGAATCTTTCGCCGCATTGAGACGGTCCCCGAATCGGGCTCCAACTGACCGGAAAGAATTTTCAGCAGCGTGCTCTTGCCGGATCCGTTCGGACCGATCAAGCCCAGCCGCTCGCCCTCGCTGATGCCGAGCGAGATGCCGCGGAACAACTGGCGCGCGCCAAACGATTTCGAAAGGTCCGTACAACTCTCGAGGAGGGCCATTATTCGTAACGCAAAGCGTCGACCGGATCGAGCTGCGCTGCCTTCATCGCCGGCCACACCCCGAAGAACACGCCGATCGCCACCGACACCGTAAAGCCCGTGATCAGCGCCCATGACGGCACCTTCGAAGGCAGCGACGGCACCAGCGCGCCCACCGCCATCGTAATCAGAATCGAAATCACGATGCCCATCACGCCGCCCGCGCCGGTCAGCGTCATCGCCTCTACCAGGAACTGCCCGACGATGTCCCGCTTGCGCGCCCCCAGAGCCTTCCGCACGCCGATCTCGCGCGTCCGCTCCGTTACGCTCACCAGCATGATGTTCATCACGCCGATGCCGCCCACCAGCAGACCCAGCGCGGAGATCGCGATCGCCACCAGCCCGATCAGCCCCGTGATCTGGTCGAACTGCTGAATAATCTGGTCCGGCGTGGAGATGGAAAAATCGTTCGGCGCGGACGTGGCCAGATGCCGTATCCGGCGCATGGCGCCTTGCACTTCGTCATAAGCTTCCTGCCGCTTGCCGTTGCGCGCCTTGGCGATCACCATCACCTTATCCACTTGCGGATAGCGCAATTGCGCCGTGCGCCACGGAATCACTACCTGGCTATCCTGCCCGTTCTCGCCGAAGAACCCGCCCTTCGCCTTCGCGTAGACTCCCACCACCGTATACTCCGCGCCATCCATCATGAACGTGCGGCCGACGGCGTGCCCATCGGGGTAGAGCGCCTTCGCAACGTTGTATCCGATCACCGCGACATGCGCCCCCCGCTGGTCCTCTTCATTGCTGAAGAAGCGGCCGTCTTCAAAATCGCGGGGCGAAAGGTCGTCCATGTTCGCGGTCACGCCCGCTACGTTGATGCTGTCCGCCTCATACCCGGGAACTCGCGCGGTGATCGGATTTCCGTCCACCACGGCGGGAATGTACAGATTCAGCGCGGTCGCTTCCACCGAGCCGCACCAGCGCTTGATGGTGTCCGCGTACTCCGGTTTCATCGCCCGCCGCTTGCGCTCTTTCGGCGGAATCTGATTATCCGGCGCACTCGGGTCGCCCGACGACTTATAGAGGAAGATGTTGTCGGGACCCAGTTCCTGGAAGAAATCGACGACCCCCTGCCGCAGACCCGTCAGCAGAGACGCCACCGTCACCACCGTCGTGATGCCGATTACGATGCCGAGAATCGTCAGCATGGAGCGGAAGCGGTGGCTCCATACGGCGTTCATCGCCATCTGCATGTTTTCTTTTGGGCTGATATACACGCTGGTTAATCCGCCCTCAACGCCACTACCGGATCCAGCTTCGCCGCGCGCGATGCCGGATACCATCCGGAGACGACGCCCACCACCGTCGAAACCGCAATCGACAGCGCCACATACGCAATCGTGATGTGCAGCGAGAGTCCGAATATCTTCCCCAGCAGGACCGTCACCAGCGCCCCGAGCGCTACGCCGAATGTCCCGCCCATCATCGCCAGCACCACGGCCTCAATGAGAATCTGCATCATCACGTCGCCGTGCCGCGCGCCCAGGCTCTTGCGCAGCCCGATCTCGCGCGTCCGCTCCGTCACACTCACCAGCATGATGTTCATGATGACGATGCCGCCCACCACCAGCGAAATGCAAGTCACCGGCACCACGATGGCCGCCACCATTCCCAATAGCTGATCGATAAAGCCGCGGATTGCGTCCGGCGTCAGCGTATCGAAATTGTCCGGCTGCCCGGGCCGTGCGTGGAAGTGATTGCGCAGCGCCACGCGCGATTCGTCCAGCGCGTCGGAAAGGCTCAACTTGCTGGCCGGCCGTGCGCGGCCGAACAGGGCAAAACCGTTCCCCTGCCCGTAAAGCCGCTCGTATGCCGTCACCGGAATGTAGATGTTCTTGTCCTGGTCGCGTCCGAATGCCGACCCGAGCCGCTCCTCCAGCCCCACCACAGTGAACTCGATTCCCTCCACCGTGATCTTCCGGCCCAGCGGCGAAACGTCCCCTGGAAACAGGATGTTCTTCACGGTGTCGCCAATCACCGCCACGTACGCGCGGGACCGCTCTTCCTGCGCGGTGAAGAACCGGCCGTCCACAATCCCCACATCGCGAATTTCCGCCATGTCCGACGAAACGCCCAGCACCGTGGTGTCTTCGCACGTGATGTTTTCGCGCTTGATATCCGAGACGTGGTTGCTGTACGGGCTATACATGATGTCATCGCCCGTGGTCGCCTCCAGATACCGGTAATCCAGCATCCGTATCGGCTTGTTGCGCTTCACCTTTTCGAAATACTGGCGTCGCGTCAGATTGCCGGTCGCGGCGATCTGCGCAATCAGGAAACTCTCGCTGCCGAAGGCCTTCGCCGTACTCTGCTCGGCATAGACGCCGAGTCCGTCAATTGCCGCCCCCACCATAATCACGCTGGCGACGCCGATGATGACGCCCAGCAGCGTGAGAAAGCTGCGGAGCTTGTGCGAGCGGATCGAGTCCATCGCCAGGCGGAATGCATTTTGAAAGGTTTGCCAGGAGCGGGAAGCGCCCGGCCCGGATTGCGGCATCTATATTCAGGATAACGTAATATGTAAGTTCAGTAACGCTTCCATGCCGATGCTTCGCCTCGCCTACGCCACTCAATTCCTGATCGCGATCGCGACGGTGTTCCTGGTCTGGGGCCAGGTCGGCGGGCAGACGCACCTGGATGCCATCCCCTGGTACCTTAAGCTGTGCGCCGGAACGGGCGCCGCGTACGCCATTGTCAGAGCGACCGCCGCCGCGGTTTCGCGCGACTCCGTGTGGAACGGAGGCACGCTGCGCTGGGGCGGAATCCTGATCGCGCTGCTCATCGGCTGCGGCATGCTCTCATACTACTCGCACCTCTATTGGGAGCCGGCCGATCAGCCTCAGGACGATAGCCAGGATGCCGGGCAAATCGGCCAGCTTCGCATACCCACCTTACCGTTCCCCGGCGCTACACTGAGACCGTGACCAGCCGCAGGAACTTTCTTTCGCGCAGCGCACTCGCCGCCGCATCAACCCTCTCTCTCAAATCCGCAACGCCTTCGGGAATCGACGTCCGCGCTCACGGCGCAACCGGCGACGGCAAAACGCTCGACACGGCGGCCATCAACAAAACCATCGACGCCGCGGTGGCGGCGGGCGGCGGCACGGTCATCTTTCCTGCCGGAAACTACCTTTCGCACTCCATCCATCTGAAGAGCAATGTCGCGCTATACCTCGATGCGGGCTGCACCATCGTCGGCGCGGGGCAACCCGCCGAAGGACAGGCCGGCTTCGATCTGCCGGAAGCCAACGAATGGGATATGTACCAGGATTTCGGCCACAGCCATTTCCACAACAGCCTGCTGTGGGGAGAGGGCATAGAGAATGTATCGATCGTCGGCCCGGGCCGAATCTGGGGCAAAGGCCTCAGCCGTGGCGCCGGGCAGGACACGCCGAACGCTCACCTGCCGGGAGTCGGTAATAAGTCGATCGCGCTCAAGAACTGCCACAACGTGCTGCTGCGCGATTTCTCGATTCTGCATGGCGGCCATTTCGGCATTCTCGCCACCGGCGTCGATAACCTCACCATCGATAACCTGAAGATCGATACCAACCGCGACGGCATGGATATCGACGCGTGCCGCAACGTCCGCGTCTCGAACTGTTTCGTCAACTCGCCGTGGGACGACGGCATTTGCCTGAAGGCGGATTACGCGCTCGGCCGCGCCAAGCAATGCGAGTATGTGACCATTACGAACTGTTATGTAAGTGGCTGCTGGGAAGAAGGCACCATGTTAGATGCCACTTACAAACGCTTCGGACCGGAAGCGCGCGTGCCCCACACCGGGCGCATCAAGTTCGGCACCGAATCGAACGGCGGCTTCCGCAACATTACTATCTCCAACTGCGTGTTCGAAGGGTGCCAGGGGCTGGCGCTCGAAACCGTGGACGGCGCGCTGCTGGAAGATGTCACCGTGACCAACATTTCGATGCGCGATATCACCACCGCGCCCATCTTCATGCGTCTCGGCCGCCGCATGCGCGGACCCGATGACGCCAAAATCGGCACTCTCAAGCGCGTGATTATCAGCGACCTGGTCTGCTCCGGCTCGGCGGCGAGAGTCGGGTCCGTCATCAGCGGAATTCCCGGCCATGAAGTGGAGGATGTGAAGATTTCGAACATCGAAATCGTGCACGAAGGGGGCGGCACAAAGGAAGATGCCGCCTTCGTTCCGCCGGAGTACGAAGACGCTTATCCCGAGCCCAATATGTTCATGGGCGGCAGCCGCGGCAGTGGAAGAGGCGCGGATGGCAAGTGGCACGCCGAAGGTGGACCCCGGGCCGCGAATGCCGCGCCGCCCCAACGTCCACCGCAGCCTCGTCCGCGCACGCCGCAGCACTCCATGCCCTCGCACGGCTTCTATATCCGGCACGTGAATGGAATTCAGTTCGACAACATCGAAATTCGAACCGAGAAAGAAGACCTGCGGCCCGCCTTCGTACTGCAGGATGTGGAAGACGCCGAGTTCTTCCGTATCAAAGTCCCCCACCCGGCAGGAGTCCCAATCTTCGCGCTTCACAACGTGAAAGATTTCGAAGTAGAGCGCTGCACCGGAGTTGCCGATACCAAACTAGCCACCGCCGAAAACAAAACGTTGTAGGTACCGGTCTCCTGACCGGTACCAGGCGAGCGAAGCGCGCCCGAGCCGCGCCCCCACGTGCAGGAACTTACAAACTTGAAACTTCCCTCGCAATGGGGGAGTCTATTAGTCAGCCGGAGATGATCCGCCTGTTCGACAAACTGGCCCTCGCGCTTGGCCTTTTGGCCGTGCTTTGGGGACTGGCTCGCCTCAATCAGGGAACCGAATCGTGGCTGCGGCCCGCCGGCGCTCCTCCCGCGCAGGTAAAGATCTTACGCTTCTACGCAAGCGTGGGCGTTTTGATGACGGGCGAGAAGGCCCAGCTTTGTTACGGCGTGGAGAACGCCAAAACCGTGCACATTTCGCCTCCCTTTGCCGATGTTTCTCCGTCCTCGGGCCGGTGTCTGGAAGTCGGGCCCGAGCACACCACGCACTACACCATTCTGGCGGAAGGGTTCGATGGCCGGGTCGCGATGCAATCGCTCACCCTGCCCGTGGAGAATGTCCCGGCGGGTCCGCGCCCGGTGCAAATGGTTGCCGCGCTGCTTGAGGAACCGGCGCGATAATTCGCCTCCTCAGTTCTCCGTCGGAATCCTCTCGGCGTGATCGACAATCAGAACTTCGACCGAACCCTTGGCCGGTTCCAGTTTCAGTCCGAGTTGCTCCTGAATAGCGGCAAAAAGATCGGGGGAGCTGGTATCGCGATCATCGCGCCGCCATCTCAGATTGATGTCGAAGTTTCCCGCCAGGCCCGTACGGTCCACAACCTGGTATCCCGCGGCATGACCGATCAGCCCCGCAAGTTGTTGAACAGTGATCGCATGGCCGATAACTCCGCCCGGGATCAGCGAAGCAGGCGTTCGATCCCCGCGAACATGGTCCGGGTCCGGGGTGTCCGCGCCATCGGACTTCTTCAACTTTGGGCCGCCCTTTCCCGCCACTAGATAATAGATTCGCGCATCCTTCGTTTCGCGATGAACAGCCAGCTTGAATCGCTCGGCCAATAGCGCTTGCATCATTTCCGGAACTCGATCCTTTGGAACGCCGGGCGGCAGCTTTGCCCCTACATCATAGTGTTGTTCATCGAGCCACGCGGGACCGCCCTTGATCAGCTCGCTGTCGAACCGGTATGCCATGGCAATCAAAAGTTTGAGCGAGAGATTCGCGTAACGCACCATCGCCGGATCTGTGTCCAAAGCTGCCAGCCGCGTGCCGCCATGACTCGGCGACATCTTGACGGAAGCCACTTCGAATCTCGCTTCGGACTGCGCGAAAGCGGTCAACACCATCGCGAATACAGCGGCGGGAATTCGCAAATGCATGCTAGAAGACTACCCCCGAACCAGCCCGGAAGCAACAGACCCTACCGCAAAATCACCAGCCGCACCCACAAGCGCAACAACTGAGCGAAGGTGGTTGCCAGCGACTTCACGCGAAAAAATTGCGAGCGCCCGTGCCGGCGCTCATAATGATGCACGCCCACCTCTCTGACCTCGCAGCGGCTCAGTTCCAGCTTGCGCACCAGTTCCACGCAGATGGTGCCGCTGGTGCTGGTGAGATTGATGGATTGCAGCAGGCGCCGGCTGATCAGGCGGTAGTCGCAATCGATGTCGCGGATGCGTATGCGGAATAACACCCGCGAGCAGAAGTTGTAGATGTTGCCGATCCAGATGCGATGCGCGGGGTCGTGCCGCTCCAGCTTGAACCCGTTGACCAGGCCGGTGTTCGGCCCGCACAATTCCAGAAGCCGCGGCAGCTCGGAGACATCGTACTGCCCGTCGCCATCCGTATAGAAGACGTAATCTTTCGTGGCCGCCGCGAACCCGCTGCGCAGCGCGCCGCCGTAGCCGCGATTCTGTTCGTGCGTCACCACGCGCATGTACGGCGCGAATTCAACGCGGAGCGATTCCAGCACCTCCGCGGTTTTGTCCCAACTGCCATCGTTGACCACGATCAACTCGTAGTCTTCCACGTGCTCGCGAAGGACGTCGAAGGCCGTGCGCACCAGCGCGGGAAGCGAAGGCGCATCGTTGTACGCGGGGAAGAACACACTCAGCGATGCGAATTTCATGACACCTTTTCCCCGACGATGACAATGGATTGACCGAACGGGAAATTCAGGCCCGCCCCGATGCACGCCGCCTCGAACGCCAGCGGAGCTCCGAGCGCGCGATTCAGCCACGGCGCGACCGGTTCCACGCCGCTGGACGCGTGCTGCGTGGTGAGCGGCTCCCAGAGGCGGAATTTGGCGAGCGCGACCGGCGAGAGCAGCGTGTTCGCATAGGTGCTGCGCACCACGCGCAGACCCGCCGCGGCAAACGCTTTCTTTAGTCCCGCGCGCGTGAAGCGCTGGCGCTCGAAGACGAATTCGGAGTGGCGGCTGCGGAGAAAATCGAAGGCCGCGGCGCGCACGACCGCGAGTCCGCCGGGCCGCAGCACGCGCGCCAGCTCCGCCGCGGCGTGGCGTTCATCGCCGCGTTCCAGATGCACGAAGACGTCCATGGAGAGGGCAAGGTCGAACGACGCGGCGGGAAACGGGAGACGCAGAATGTCCGCCTGCACGGGCTCCCGCAGCCCCAACTGGCGCGTATAGCGCAGTCCTTCGCTAGCCAGGTCGAGCGGCACCATTGGCCAGCCGCGCTCCGTCTGCAACAGAGCGGAGAGATAGCCCGTGCCGCAGCCCGCTTCCAAAACGCGCGACGGTTTGCGCCCGCCGAGCAGCGGATCGAGCATGCGAAACAGAATGTCGCGCATGCCGCGATACCACCAGAAATCGCGCTCGCTCTGAGCGATGTTGGCGAACTCCGCCGGGTTCATTCCCGTCATAGTTGGGGGCCGGATACGGTCTCTTCACTGACGGCGGCGGCCGGCGTGGCGGCGGATGGCTGTCCGGCGTTGCGCAGCCTCTCGTACACGCCGCGGGCGGCTCGCTGTGCCGCGATCTTCTTGGTGCGGCCTTCCGCTTGCCCGTTCCATTCCTTGCCGACCCGCACTTCCACGGTGAACGTCTTGGAGTGTTCCGGACCCCGTTCCTTCACCACGGAATAACGCGGCTGTGGAAGCTTGCGCGATTGCGCCAGTTCCTGAAGGGCGCTCTTGAAGTTGGTGATGGCGGGCTGAATGTCCGTGCCCGCTTCTTCATCGCCGCTGTACGGCGCGTCCAGAATGTAGTCCGTCACGAAGGTGCGCGCCGCGACGATGCCGCCATCCAGGTAGATGGCCGCAATCACCGCTTCCAGCCCATCCACCAGCAGCGTTTTCTTGGCGCGGCCGCCGCTCATTTCCTCGCTGCGGCCAAGATCCAGAAAGCTGCCGAGATCCAGGCGCCGCGCAATGCCGTGCAGGTGCGCGGCGCTTACCAGGTGCGCCTTCTGGCGCGACAGCTCGCCTTCGCTTGCGCCCGGCAGGCGCTGCACCAGAGCTTCGGAGACCAGAAAGCCCAATACCGAATCGCCGAGGAATTCGAGCTGCTCGTTATCGTGAAGTGCGGCGCCCGCGCCCCGTGCTTCGTTCGCCAGCGAACTATGGGTGAGGGCGCGCTGCAACAGCTCCTGGGACGAGAACCGGTATCCGATTCTCGCCTCCAGCGATGCCGTTTCGGGGCGCATGCTTAGTGTTTATTTCCCCTTCGCTGCCGTGGCCTGGGTCTTGATGCCGGTGCAGGCCTGCTTGATGGCGGGCAGAGCGGTGGCATCGGCGAGCACCTTGTCGCACACCGTGATGGCCTCATCGTTCTTGCCGCTCTGCTGCAGCGCGGAAGCGAGCCGAACCTGGTGCGCGGGCTCCTGCGGGTCGCTGGCAACCGCCTCGCGGAAATCGGCTATCGCCACGTCATACTTCTTGCGCTGCAGGGCGACGAGCCCTAAATCGTCCTGCGCCTGGCCGGAGAACATTTTCTTGGCGTCGTTCCACTGTTCGTCGGTGAGTTGCGGATTCGGTTTCTCGGCAGTCTTCAGGGCGTCGAGTCCGGCGTTCAGTTCCTTGTCCGCCTTGCTGAGTTTTTCTTCGCGATCCAGATCGTTGGCGCCCACGTGCTGCACGATTACTTCCCCGAGATCGATATGCGC
Organism: Candidatus Limnocylindrales bacterium; assembly: GCA_035606355.1. GTDB lineage: Bacteria > Acidobacteriota > Terriglobia > Bryobacterales > Bryobacteraceae > Sulfopaludibacter. The sequence continues at coordinate 71,997 of DATNFO010000039.1, forward strand.
GCGGTAGTCCTTCGGATCCGCCGCGATCGCCTGCTCATAATAAACCTGCGCCTTAATGGGATCCTTCTTTCTGTTGTACGCGTCGCCTTCCATTACGAACGCGATGGACTTGAAGTCCGTGTCGGCGAACTTGCTGATGAGGTCGTCGGCGGCCGCGATCACCCCATCCCAGTTCTGCTGATTCTGAGCCGTGAACAGTGCCTGTAGGGCCTGCAACTCAGCTTGCGACTTCGGCGCGGGGCCTTTCTTTGCGGCAGGCGCCTGGGCCGGCGCTTGGGCCGGCGCTTGGGCGAACGCGGCAGCGACCGCCAGTAAGCCCGTGAGCATCAATTTCTTCATCGTTTCTCCTTGGTAGCCGGGCGCACCCGGCGCTATTTTACCGTTTGCAGGCTCTTAGCGGCTTCTTGCAGCGCCTTCTCCGAGGCGCCTTTGGTTTGCAACGCATCTTGCAAATACTTTACCGCCTGCGCATTCTCTCTGGCTGCAATGGACAGCCGTCCGAGGTACACCAGAGCCCACGCTTTCACCGAACCTTCCGGCTCCGAATCCAGCGTTTTCAGAAACAGCTTCTCTGCCGTTTCCGGATCGCTTTCCAGCACCGCGATGCGCGCCAAACCATAGTACGCCGCGGCGCGCGCCGGCATCGAATCGGTTTCCTGAATGGCTTTCAGGAAAAGTTCCTTGGCTTCACTCAGCTTGCGGTGCGTATACAAATCCTCGGCGTCGTCGAGCGTCTTGGCGACTCCGGTGAGCGGCGGAGCTTCCGCCTGAGGCGGCGCGGCCACGGTCACCTCGACTGGCTTTGAGGCGAAGTGCACCGTGCTAAGCCAGGAGCCTTCCTTTACGTTATCGATGGCCGCAACCATTTCCGGGTAGTAGAGCGCCATGCTCTGCTCCTGCTTTTCATAGACCGGCAACTGCTCCCAGAAAAACCGCGTAAGAATGAAGCCCTGAGCAACCGCGTTATCGACTTCCTTGGGCTTACTGTCCAGGCGCGCTTCCACCGCCCGCACCAGCGACTGCGTCACCAGCAACAGCCAATCCTCTTTGTAAATCTGGTCGAGCGCCGGGGCCTTGCGGGCATAATCCTGCAGCACCTTCTTACGGCTGAGAATCTCCTGCGAGCGCGTGGCCAAAGGATCCAGCAGATAGACCAGGTACGCGTGCCGTATATCGAAGGTGCGCAGTTCGGCGGAAGGCGTCACCACCACGTAAAACTCGTCGCCATAGCTGCGCGTCTGCACCTGGTTGGGCGCGGAAAGCAGGTCGATATAGATCTGAAAACGGCGGCCCTTGAAACCCGAGGTCTGCTGCCGCAGGTAGGCGTTCGCGCCCAGCACGGCGTCGGAAACCGGACCGTGATAGCGGGCGATCATCTGGTTATAAGCGTTCTGCGAACGCGCCCACAGGTCTTCGATCTTCGCCTCGCGATAGAACGCGGTGAGCAGCGGCGTCATCTCCATGAGCGCGGCCGCATCGGGCGGAATTTCGACATCGCGCCGGTGGGTGACGAAGGTCGGCGGCGGTCCGATGGTCAGCGCGTAGGAGATGTACTGGCTCAATTCGGCGGTCTCGGAGCGCTTGCGATGCGCTTCGAAAAATTCCTTGAGCGCGGGCAGAGAAGGAATCTCCCGCTTGGCCAGCTCGGCGCGAATCTGGTCGCGGATCGGAACGTTGTTGGGCGATTTCAAATCGGCGGAATAACCGGCCGCATTGATGGCGCACATGACCGTAAACAGGGTCGGGTTGCCGTCGAGTTGACCGCGTTCCTGGTCGGCGGCATGCGCCACGAGGGCGGCCGCGATAATTACGGGGAAGACGAAACGATTCAAAGAGATCCGCCTAGGATGTTGTTCTATTTTAACAAAAGACGTGTGGCACCCAGTACCGACCGGTCTCCAGACCGGTCGAAGGCGAACGGAGTTCGCCTGCATGCAATCTAAAACGTCAACTTCATCTGGCTCTCCAGCCTCCGATTATTCGCGTTCTCGAAAAACCCTTCCCCATTCGGCCCGCCCGCGACCTGGTTTGCCAGTCCGAAATACGGGGACGTGATGTTGCCCGTAATCAAACCGGGATTCGTATGGTTTAACAGATTGCGCACGCTGAAACCGAAGCTGAGGTTGAAGCGGTGCGGCGTGCTAGGCGTTCCGATGATGCTGTTGAGTCCACGACCCGTGGCAGCGGCGGCCGCCGCTCCCGCGGAACTCGGAGTTCCACCACCCGCCGCTGCGTGCTCGCCTACCCGACCCCAGCCGATCGTCTTGGTCAGGCGCAGATTCATTTGGATCTGCATCGGTCCGCGACCGGAATTGCGCGGCAGCAGCATCTCTCCCGCAATCGGATTCGGGTCGAGCAGGCCGTACGCAGTCTGGATCAGGCCGGGGCGTGTGGGATCCGTGGCGATGCCGGGGCGGCCGTTGAAAAGCGTCGTGCCATAAAGATTGCTGCCCGCCGTTATGTTGAACGGGTCGCCCGATTGCGCCACCAGAAACGGACTGATGCGGATGGCCCAGCGCAGGTTCACGCTGCCGCCGAAGGTCACGCGATGCGGCACGTCAGTGGATGCGCGGCCGTACTCGCCGCTCCAGTTGTACGGGTTCGCCGGAAACGTGTTGACGCCGTCCGTATTGCTGCGCGCGCGATTGAACACGTAGAAGCCGAAGAGCGAAAGCCCCGAGTTGATCTTCGAATTCACGTTGGCGATGATCTGGTTCTGGTTGTAAAGCCCAGCCGATTCCATCAGGAACACGGGATTACTTCGCCCCAGCGGAAACGCGCCCGAGCCCGGCAGCGGCGCGTTGATATCCTCGCTGCGCAGCAGGTGCAGGCCGTGTGAATTGGTGTACGTCACCGCCAGCGTGGAGTTGGCCGGCAACTGCCGCTCCAGCGTGCCCGCGGTCTGCATGATGTACGGCGCGCGCACGCGCCCGCTGATCTCCTGAATCACCTGCGTGGAGGCGAAGGCGCTCAGCGCGGCCGGCGACGGGGCGTTCGGAAAGAAGTCCGGATTCGGGATCACATACTGTTGCTGCACGATGCCGTTGAAGCGGCCGGCGGTGAGCGTATTGGCGAGCGGGAAGCGATCGTAGAACATGCCGAAGCCGCCGCGCACCACGGTTTTTCCGCGGACCTTCGCGGTGCTGCCGGGGGCCCATGCGAACGCGAGGCGCGGAGCAAAATCGCGCCAATCGTGTATGTTGCTCTGCGTTTCGTAGCGGAATCCGTAGTCGACGGTGAGGTTCGGGCGGACGCGCCACTCGTCGCCGGCGAAGATGCCGATGTCCCATTGGCCCACCGAAAGCGCGGGCGTTCCGGCATTCATGGTGAACTGCGTTGCTCCTCCGCCCAAGGCGCGGATCTGCGCGGGGGTGTCGCCGCCCTGCGTATAGAGCAGCGTGCGGCGATAGCGTTCGATGGAACTTTCCGTTGCGTCGCCCGCGAACGTGAAAGTGCCGTTGAAATTCTGCGGCGAAACACTATCGTCCGTTGCGCCGCGCACGCGCACGCCGAAGCGCACCGCATGCGCGCCGTGCAGTGCCGAGGTGTAGTTCTGAAATTCGTAGCTGTTCTGCTTGTCGAACGTCTGGCCGAGCGTGGAGCCGCCGCCGTTGAACGCGCCGAGCACCTGGATGGCAGGCGCATTCGAATTGGCGATCGACTGCGGCGCCGAGCGGTAAAACTGGAAGCGCGTTTCGTTGATGACGCTGCCCAGCGTGACCGTGTCGGCCGCCTGCACGGTGGTGTTCGTGAACTGCGAGTGGTAGCCGCGCGTTGCGATATCGAAGCCGCCAATGCCGTTGTCGCGCACATCCGAATGCGTGATGCCGTAGCGCAGCATGAGCGTGTTGCTCGCGGACAATTGATAATCCAGGCGCGGACTGACTTTCGTATATCGGCCGGGAATGCTGAAAAAGCCCGAGAACGGCTCCGTGGCGAGCGTCTGGGGGTTCACGGTGACCGCATTCATCACGCTGCCGTTGTCCACCATGTTACGTTGAGCGTCCAGAGCGAAGGATGCTTTTTTGCCCAGCGGTCCGCCGCCTTCGCCTTCGAGCTCATTCAAGAGGAACGGCGCTTTGACGGGCGCGTAAGGATTGCGCGTGTTCCAGAACTGATTCGCGAAGTTGTAATTGATAGTGCCGCGGTACTTGTCCGCGCCCGGCTTGGTGAAGATTTCGATCTTGCCATAACCGAGCTTGTCATACTCCGGCGAAAAGGGGTTCTGGTTGACGCGAATCTCGCGGATAGAGGCTTTCGGCGGGAGTTCGCCGCCGCTGAAACCATCGACGAAGATGGAGCCACCATTGGGACCGGCGGAAGGTCCGGCAAGCGCTTGCAGGTCCGCCGCGAGATCGTCGGGATCGTCGGGAAGCGCGTCGAGGTCACTACCGGAAATGACCAGAGCGCTGGCGTTATTCGCGGCGTCTGTGCTCAGCGCGGGCGCGGAGTTGGCTTCTACGGTCACCTTCTGCGCGAGCGTGACTACTTTCAGGGTGAGGTTGAGGGTTCGCGGTCCGGCCGTCAGCGAGAGCTTCACCGGCTCCTTCTGCCCGAGATCGGGCGCCGATGCGCGCAGCGTGTAGTCGCCGGGAGCGAGCGCGGCGAAACTGTAGGCGCCCGATGAATCCGCCCGGGCAGTGCGAGCGGGCCCCGCTGCGCCGCTCAACGTCACAACTGCGCCGGGAACGACCGCGCCCGATTCGTCCGCCACCACGCCGCGCAGCGATGCGGTCTGCGCGAAGGCTGCCGCCGCTGCGAAGCAGAAAAGAACGGCTCTCATCGTTGCAGCGCGGTGGCGGCGCCCTGAATGGCTTCGCCGCAATTCTCCAGGACACGGCCTACGCGCACGATTTGATCTTCGGCCTCTTTCCACTGCTGCTGCTCGATGGCCTCGCGAACGCCGGGCAGCGTCTTCACGCCGTAGCCGGTGTAGAAGCCGGGCGCGTAAATCTGATTTTTGAACCACGGCCGATTCGGCAGACCGTCGCTGAGCGTGAGGCTGCGCTCCACCGCGATGAGTTTCTGATTCACGGCGCGCATGTTCGCCGAAGCCATCGCCGAGCCCCCGTTTTCCGCTGCTTTGGCGAGCGCCTGCTCGTATTGTTCGGTCACGCGCATCAGGTCGGCCAGGCCGTTTTCCAGCGGAGCGAAATTCAGGAACGGCGGCACGGTTTCCCGTTTGGGCGCGGCCAGCGGGAACCGCGGGTCGTTAGCCGCCTTGTACAAGCCTTCCTCCAGCGCGCGATTGCGGTCCAGAATCTGCTCGCGCCGATCGCGCGCCAGTTTCTCCACTTCCTGCACGTATCGCCCGATGGTGTCGGTGAAGTTGCGGAAATCCAGCGGCAGCACGTCGGCATCGGCGAGCCGCATCACCAGAGTGCCGGCGGTTTGCGCGAGTGCACGCCCGTAGACGAAATCGGCGTCCGAGAAATGCGTGTACCAGTAGAAATCGTCGTAGATGGAATGATAGATGCCGCCGCGGTCTTCTCCGCCGTAGCCGAGATTGAGGGACGCGATGCCCAGATGGTCGAGGAAGGCCGTATAGTCCGAGCCCGAGCCGAGTGCGGCGATTCGCAGATCCGGCCGCGTGCGCAGTTCGGCGCGCTCCTGCGCCGGCATATTGGGCGGCGCATTCACAAGGCGAACGGCGCGCATGCGGCTCCACACCGAGGTTTGCGATTCGGGGTCGGTGATGTCCTTAGCGACATCGTTGACCAGGCGCTCCAGCGAATGCGAACCTTCCACGCCGAGCTCGCCGCGACTGTTCGTATCCGAGTTGATATAAACCGCGGCCGCCTTCTCCAACTCGGCTGCATGTTCTTCCGCCCACTCCGTGGAGCCAAGCAGCCCTTCTTCCTCACCGTCCCACGCCGCCAGAATGATGGTGCGCTTCGGCTTCCAGCCCTGTTTCAACAACGCGCCGAACGCGCGCGCCTCCTCGAGCACTGCGTCCAAGCCGGAGATCGGATCTTCCGCCCCGTTGACCCAGGCATCGTGATGATTCCCGCGAATGATCCATTCCTCGGGCGCGACGGCGCCGGGGATGCGCGCGATGACGTCATAGATCGGCTTCACATCCCAGTTGAATTTCAGCCGAAGGTGAACGCGCGCCGGACCCGGACCCACGCGATAGGTGATGGGTAGCGATCCGCGCCACGCCGCGGGCACTGTGCGTCCGCCGATTGCGGCGAGCAGCGGCTGCGCGTCCGCGTAGGAAATCGGCAGCACCGGGATTTTAGTGATGGTGGTGACTTCTTCGAGCTTCAGGCGCTTGGCGTTTTTGGTGGCGCCGATTCCGGGCGTGAGCGGATCGCCGGGATAAACGGGCATGTCCATCACGCTGCCGCGCTGCACGCCATCCTTCGGCCTCATTGGACCGACAGGGAAGACTTCTCCGGGCGCGTAGCCGTCGTCATGCGGATCCGAATAGATGAGGCAGCCGATGGCGCCGTGCTCCGCCGCGACTTTGGGCTTGATGCCGCGCCACGTTTCGCCGTAGCGCGCAATCACGATGGCGCCTTTCACGCTGACGCCGAGGCGCTCCAACTCTTCGTAATCGGCGGGCGCTCCGAAATTGACGTAGACCAGTGGACCCGTGACGTCGCCGTCTTTCGAGTACGCGTTGTAAGTGGGCAACTGTTCATCGTGCTGGCTGCTGGTGGGGTCTTCGGGAACGGTGGGCTCTTGCAGTTTCGCGGTGAAGCGCGAGGGCGCGGTCATTTCGACGAGGCGATCCTGCGGCGTGGGGAACAGCACTTCGAACTCTTCGATGTGCGCGTCCAGGCCGTATTCCTTGAAGCGGCTGACAATCCATTCGGCATTGTCTTTGTCGTACGCGGAGCCCACGTGATGCGGGCGCGCGGAGAGCCGGCGCATGGTTTCCCGCATGCGCGCGGGATCGGGGATGGCGCGGAATTTCGCCTCCCAATCGCGTTCGGCGCTCGCGCCAGATTGCGAGAATCCGCGCAGCGGAGCATCGGCCGTGCTTGCCGTCTGCGCGCACACAAAGCAGCACAACGCACAAATTCCAAATGGCTTCATGAATTTCATTTTGGCAGAGAACCTATAATCGGAGGAGATGTCCCCGCGTATCCTGCTTCTTTCTCTCCTCTTTTCCGCGGCAACATTCGCGCAGACCCGCGACGATGAATTCGCCAAACTGGCCGACCGCTTTTTCACCGATGCCGTGTTTCGCTTCGATCCCGTTTCCGCGACCAGCGCCGGCTTTCATGAGTACGACGTCAAGATGCCGAGCGGCACGAAGGCCGAGGTGCAGGAAGAGACGGCGACGCTGCACCGCTGGTTGGACGAAGTGACGAAGTTTGACCCGAAAGGCCTGAGTCCGTTCGCCGCCGCGAATCGCGATCTGGTGCTTTCCTCCATCCGTTCCACTTTGCTCAGCCTGGAGGCCGTGCGCATGTGGGAGAAGAATCCCGACGTGTACTCCTCCGGCGCGAGCGGCGCTATTTTCGGCTTGATGGCGCGCAAATTCGCTCCCGAACCGGAGCGGTTAAAGAGCGTGATCGCGCGCGAGCGGCAGATTCCGAAGTTTCTCGAAGCAGGCCGGCAGAATCTCGTGAATCCTCCGAAAATTTATACGGAAGTGGCGATTGAGCAACTGCCGGGAAACATCGATTTCTTCCGCAAGGATGTGCCCAGCGCGTTTCAGCACGTGACGGACAAGGCGCTCCTCGCCGATTTTCAGAAGGCGAATCAGGCCGTGATCGACGCGCTCGGGAGCTATGAGCAGTTTCTGAAAGCGAACGTCCTGCCGCGGTCCAAGGGCGATTTCCGGCTGGGCGCGGACACGTATGCAAAAAAGCTGCTGTATGACGAGATGGTCGATACGCCGCTGGACCGCCTGCTCGAAATCGGCTTTGAGAATCTGCGCCACAATCAGGCGGAGTTCAAGCGCGTGGCGGCACAGATCGACGCCAAACGGACGCCGCAGCAGATTCTTGAGGATCTGGAGAAAGACCATCCCGCGCCCGGCAAACTGCTGGACACATTTCGCGGCGTGCTGACGGGGCTGCGCGACTGGATCGAGCAGCACCATATCGTCACCATCCCCTCGCAGGTGCTGCCGATTGTGGAGGAGACGCCGCCGTTCGAGCGCGCGCTCACGTTCGCGAGCATGGACACGCCGGGTCCGTATGAGAAGGTGGCGAAGGAGGCGTTCTTCAATGTCACGCTGCCGGAGCCGAACTGGCCGAAGCAGCAGGTGGAAGAGCACATGGAGGGCTTCAATCGCGGCACAGTCATCAGCACGGCGGTCCACGAGGTCTATCCCGGACACTACACACAGTTCCTGTGGCTGGGACAGGTGCCGACGAAGGTGCGCAAGCTCATCGGTTGCAGTTCGAATGCGGAGGGGTGGGCGCACTACAGCGAGCAGATGATGCTCGACGAGGGCTACGGGAATGGCGACTTGAAACTGAGGCTCGGGCAGTTGCAGGATGCCCTGCTGCGGAACGCGCGATACGTTGTGGGAATCGAGATGCACACCGGGAAGATGACTTACGAGCAGGGAATCGATTTCTTCGTGAAGGAAGGGTATCAGACTCGCGCCAATGGCGAGCGCGAAACCAAGCGCGGCACCAGCGATCCGACCTATCTGTATTACACGCTGGGGAAGCTGCAGATTCTCAAATTACGCGCGGATTACAAAGCGATGAAGGGCAGCTCGTTCCGCTTGCAGGAGTTTCACGATTCGTTCATGAAGCAGGGGTTTCCGCCAATTAAGATCGTGCGGCGGGCCATGCTGGGGAACGATTCGCCGGTGGTGTAAGCTCCGCATTCACAAGATCTAAGATTATATTCTTCTTTGCCGGCCAACCACTTACAAACCAATCCGCCTGGATGCCGCACGCACTCGTGCCATCCTGTAAGCGGGGGCACCCGGCTGACTTGTTCTCGTGCGGCGCGGAAAACCGAAAGATCTTTCGGTTTTCGGTTTACCGGCTAAGTAAATCCAATGACTTAGGAAACAAAACCGAAAGATCTTTCGGTTTACGCTACGGACCGACGATGGCGCGCGGTAGCCGGCGCGGCCACGGCGGGACGCGCACGAAACATCCGGGCGCGCACGCGAGCCAGGGCCTTCTCCAAATCCGCGCCGTCCACAAACGTGAGATACGCCGACAGCGCGATCCATTGGAACAACGGCACGTTCATGCTCCACTCCAGCGATAAGTGCAGCACCAGTCCGACCAGAAGAATCGGATACCGCAGTTCCTTGATCCAAACCAGGACCCCGAGGGAAAACTCCACCAGCAGAGTGCCCCAGCTTTCCAGCCGGATCATGCTCATGTCGCGAAGAATGCCGGGCATCGGAAAGCGGTGGAACTGATCGACGTGATAGACGTAATAAAGGGCGGTCCCATCCACCCACGCCGGACCCATCGACTTATTCCAGAACGTCATCAGATACATCAGGCAGAGCTGGATCTGAATCATGCGCTGGGCCCACGGAGCGCGCGGTTGAACTTCCGCACTTTCCTTGCCCGAACGCACACGCCGCCACTTATCCACGGAAAGCGCCGCACCCGCGGGTGCAAACATCAGAAAGAAGGCGCACGCGCGCATCAACGTATCGCCGCCATTGGTGATGAACAGGTTGCGCTGATGGACAGAGGCGAGCAGCACGAAAACCGCAATACTGCTGGCGCGCGTAAACAGTCCCACGCACAGCGCGATGGCGCTGATCAGTAGCGCCCAGAATATGAAGTTGGTCCAGAACTCCGTTTGCGGGAAGAAGGCGAATAAGTTGATGCGCGTGCCCGGCTCGGCGCGCTGCATCGATTGCAGCGTCACCAGGCCGCGCGGACCGAACCACGTCATCCAATCCCCGCGCAGCAGCACGGCATCCGCCAGCACGATCAGGGCGAAAACGATGCGATAAACGCAGACCGGAAGCGGCGATTGCGGCTCGAAGAAGAACCGGTTCCAGGCGTTTGCGATCCCTCTCAACGTCATGGCAGATCTCCCGGCGCCACGGTGTAATGGAAGAATTCGAACTGGCTCCACGGCACGTAACCCGGCTCTCCGTCTGGACCCGGGGGAGGGACGATCGACCAGTGCCGCACCAGCGTCACGAGAACGGGCGGATCACCGGCGCGGTTATTGGCGCGCGCGATGTATCGAGCCGCATCGGGCCAAAGGCCGGAATTGGTGTCCAGCCGTAAGTTGTCGTTCATGTACTTGCGATACCGCTCCTCGAAGTACTTATCGACGATGCCGAGTTCCTCCATCCGCGGGAACCCCCACTTACTCGTCTGCCCATCGCGATAAGTGACCACGGCGTCGATATAACTGTTCAGCTTCGTGGGATCGGGCGCGAACATGTCCCACTTCTGGAAGAGTCCGAAGTAGAGCATATAGGGACGCACCATGTTACGGCAGGCAACAACCAGCGGCGTGTCTAAAGGAACGCACCAGCAGGTGATCGCGAACAGATTGAACGCGATAAATGCGCTGATGACGATGCGAGCATAAGGCCATTGGCGGCGCGGCGCCTTCTGAGTCAGCATCCTTCCCGAATTATAGGCCGCGGCAATGCGGTTTTACCCTCGTACAAAGGAAGGAAACGTGCGCGTACACCCGAAACACTGCGGAGGCGTCGCACTCCATTCGCCTTTCGATGCACCTTTTGCCGCTGCCTCACGGAGCCGTGAAAAACTCCGACTGCTGCCATCGTCGCGCTCCCTCCGCCTTTTCGATGCATCTTTTACCGCTCCCTAACGGTCACGGCTCCGTACGTACTTGATGCTGCTAACGGAGCCGTGACCGTAAGGGAGCGGTAAAAGGGGCCGGGGATACGGAACCAATTCGCTTTTTTCATACCCCCTCACAATCCCTCCGAGCCTCAATACCGCCCCCGCAGGCGGTCGATCCGGCGGCGGTCCCTCTTCGACGGTTTGCCTTGAAATTCAAAGTCGAAGTGGGGCGCCGCTTTTCGATCTTCGATCGCTTTCGCCCGCCGCGCGCGGCTTTCGTCCGTCTCGCGATACAACGCCTGAGCCACCGCCGCGGGTCCGCGCATCTCGCTCACCCCGAGCACTTCAATCTCAAACTCGGCCGCGGAGGTCTTCACGCGAAGCATGTCCGCTACCTTCACTTCGCGAGCGGGTTTCGCGGCAACTCCGTTCGATTCGATACGCCCCAACTCGCAAGCCTTGGACGCGAGCGCGCGGCTTTTGAAGAACCGGGCGGCCCACAGCCACTTATCGATTCGTACGCCGTTCAGGCCGCGGCTTCTCCTTCGGCAGCCGTGAAGTACGCGCAGTCGGGATGGTGGAACACCAGCGCGCTGACGCTAGCCTCAGGCTCCATCATCATGCCCTCGGTCAGTTGCACTCCGATTTCGTCCGGCCGCAGCAGCTTCCAGATGCCCTGCTGATCGTCCAGGTTGGGACACGCCGGGTACCCGAAGCTATATCGTTTGCCGCGGTACTTGCTGGTGAAGCGATCGTGCATCGTCGTCGTGGGAGCGTCGGGAAAGCCCCAATCTTCGCGAATGCGGCGGTGCAGCCACTCCGCCGCGCCCTCCGCCGTCTCGATGGCCAAAGCCTGAATGCCGTGCGCTTTGAAGAACTCGCCTGCCTTCTTCCACTCCTCGCTCTTCTCGCGAACCTGCGCGCCGGCGGTCACGACGAACAGGGCCATGTGATCGCGCTTGCCCTCGGCCGCCGGAAGAATATAGTCGCTCAGGCAGAGGCCGTCCTCGCGGCGCTGCCTGCCGAACGCAAACGTATGCGCCGGCGTGTCCGCGCCGGGGGCGAACAGATGGATCGAATTCCCATCGCGCTCCGCTTCGAAGAACTGCCACACAGCCTTCACCTTCAGGAACGCGCCCGCATCGTGCTTCAACTCTTCCATCTTGTGGAAGAGATCCAGCGCCGTGGCGTCGCGCTCCGCCAGAGCCTTATCGAAGTTGCCCTTGAAGCCCATGTGACGCCCGTACAGCATGAACGGATTGATGTAACTCCAGACCTCCGCCAGATGCGGCACATCCCGCACCTTGCGATCGGAATAGGGCGCCTCGGGAACCGGGATATCCACGCGCACCTTCGAGCTGCGCCGCGTGGTAAACGGCACCGCGGGCTCCTCCACGGCGACCGCGACCGGAGCCTCCAGCGGCCGGTGCTGCTCCACCACCTTCGGCCGTTCCGCCGGATCCATCAGCCGGTTCATCAGGCTGAGCCCGGTCATCGCGTCTTTCGCGTAACACACCGTCTCGCCGTAGGCCGGCGCGATTTTGGTGCGCGTGAACTTCTCGCTCAGCGCAGCGCCGCCTACCAGTAGCGGCACAGCGATGCCCGCATCTTTCAGATCGTTCGCCGAGATCACCATCTGCTGCGTGCTCTTCACCAGCAGTCCGGAGAGTCCGATCGCATCCGGCCGGTGCTGCTTGGCCGCCTGAATCAAAACATCAGGCGGCACCTTGATCCCCAGGTTCACCACCGCGTAGCCGTTATTGGAGAGAATGATCTCCACCAGGTTCTTGCCGATATCGTGGACGTCGCCCTTCACGGTGGCGAGAAGCACTTTCCCGCGCGCAGCCGTGTCGGCCTTTTCCATGAACTGCTCCAGGTGGTTCACCGCGGCTTTCATCGCCTCGGCCGATTGCAGCACCTCCGCCACGATCAGCTCATTGTTGTTGAACAGCCGCCCGACCTCGCTCATGCCGGCCATCAGGGGTCCGTTGATGATGTCCAGGGGTGCGGCGCCCTCCGCGCGCTTGCGTTCCAGGTCCCCGATCAGGCCGTCCTTCGTGCCTTCAATGATGTAATTGGCCAGCCGCTGATCCAGCGGCAGATCTTCGGCATGCTGCTTCACGCGCTTTCCACTCTTGCGGAAGTGCTCCGTGATGAGCGCGATGTGCGCCTGATTGATCGCGACCTTCTGTTCCTGCGTCTGCTCGCGCCAATCCTCCGGCGCGTTGGCCAGCGCGGCATCTTCGCTGCCCCACACCGGCCGGTTGAAGAGCAGATTCTCCGCCAGGTGGCGTTCCTCTTCGGGAATGGACGCGAACCGCTCCAGTTTCTGCGCGTTGACGATCGCCAGATCCAGCCCCGCCTTGGTGCAGTAATACAGGAATACCGAATTCACCACTTCGCGCGCCGACGCGGGCAGCCCGAAGCTGATATTGGAAATTCCGAGCACGGTTTTGGCGTACGGAATCTTCTCTTTAATCAGCCGTATGCCTTCGATTGTCTCCACCGCCGCGCCGATATAGTTCGCGTCGCCAGTGGCGCACGGAAACACCAGCGGATCGAAGACAATGTCCTCGGGCTCGATGCCGTACTTCTCCGTGAGCAGCTTGTACGAGCGCTCGGCGATGGCCAATTTGCGTTCGCGCGTGAAGGCCTGCGCCTGCTGCTTGTCTTCGTCGATGGACCCGACCACCAGCGCCGCGCCGAACCGCTTCGCGACGGGGCAGACGCGCTCGAACTTCTCCTCGCCGTCTTCCAGGTTGATCGAGTTGATGATCGCTTTACCCTGGCAGTAAGTGAGAGCCAGTTCGATGGCGCGCGGATCGGTAGTATCGATCATCACCGGCGCTTTGATCTTGCGGATCAGCTTTTCATAAAACGGCGGAATGTCCTCGATCTCATCGCGGTCCGTGCTCTGCAAGCACACGTCGATGATGTGCGCGCCATTCTTCACCTGCCATCGCGCAATCTCCGTCGCTTCTTCCCACTTCTCCGCCGCGACCATGTCCTTGAACAGCCGCGACCCGATCACGTTCGTGCGCTCGCCGACGATCAGCGGCCGGTTGCTTTCCTCCGCCTCGACGAGATCCACGCCCGAATAATAGGCGCGGTGCGGCTTTGCCGGGAAGGCGCGCGGTTTCTTGCCCTGCGCCATCTCCGCGATTGCTTTGATGTGCGCATCGGTGGTGCCGCAGCACCCGCCGACCATGTTCAGCCAGCCGTTATCGATGAAGCGTTCGAGCTGTGCCGCGAGCGATTCCGGCGTTTCCAGGTACTTCCCTTCCTCGTTCGGCAGCCCCGCGTTCGGATAGCAGGAAACACGCACGGGCGACATTTCGTTGACGGTGCGGATGTGGTCCGTCATCAATTCCGGACCGGTCGCGCAGTTGAGACCGATGGAGATCAGGTCGGCATGCATGATGGACGCGACGAACGCATCGGCCGGCTGCCCGGCGAGCATCGTGCCGGTAAGTTCGATCGTTCCCGAGACCATCGTGGGAATGCGATGGCCGCGTTCCTGCCGCAAGCGGTCGATGGCCAGCAGCGCCGCCTTGATGCTGCGCGTATCGTTGCACGTCTCGACAATCAGCACGTCCGCGCCGCCATCCAAAAGCCCGCGGGCCTGCTCGTAGAAGGCGTCCGTCAAATCGGGAAAGGTGATTCCGCCGACCACCGTGATGGCTTTGGTGGTGGGACCCATGGAGCCACCGACGAAGCGCGGCCGCTCCGGAGTGGAGAATTCGTCGGCCGCCTGGCGCGCCAGTTGCGCGGCTTTGACGTTGATTTCGTAAGCCTTCTCTTGCAGTCCGTACTCGCCCATGGAAACGCGAGTGCCGTTGAATGAATTCGTCTCGATCAAATCGGAGCCGGCGCGCAGATACGCGCGGTGAACGTCCAATACTACATCCGGCCGGTACTCGACCAGCATTTCATTGCAGCCCTCCAGCGCCGGGCCGCCGAAATCGGAAGCAGTCAAGTGCCGCTGCTGCAACATGGTGCCCATGGCCCCGTCCAGTATGAGGACACGTTGATCCAGAATGTCGAAAAGAGCGCGCTGGCGCTCGGCAGATGTGGACATAAGAGAAAGAGAGACTCCTTCAATTCTAGCAAGCCGGGGGAAGGAGCCGTGGCGATTCGCAGGCTCGCGCAAGCAAGCGCGCCGTCACATCATGTTACTGTCTGAAATCATGAACCGCCGCGAATTCTTTTTCGTGTCCGCGACTGCCGCTGCCCAGACATCCACTCCGAAATCGACCGGTACGCACCAGCGCGTCTACCCGATCAATCGCAACTGGCTCTTTGGCGGCAAGACTCGCCCCGGCGTTCTCGATGCCGCCTTCAACGACTCCGCCTGGGAGCGCGTCACCCTACCGCATACCAATGCCCGCTTTCCGTGGCATAGCTTCGATGAAGCTGTATTCCAGTATGTCTCCGCGTACCGGCGGCACTTCACCGCTCCCGCGGCATGGCAGGGCAAACGCGTTTTCGTGGATTTCGGCGGCGCCATGACGGCGGCCACCACGGCCATCAACGGCCATAAGTTCACCGAGTACCGCGGCGGCTACACTCCCTTTTCTTTCGAGCTCACGCCACATCTGAAGCTCGGCGCCGCCAACGTTCTCGCCGTCGAACTCGACTCCACGGAGCGCGCCGACATTCCGCCCTTCGGCGGCAACATCGATTACCTCACGTTCGGCGGGATTTACCGCGATGTGCAACTCCGCGTGGTGCCGCACCTGTTTATCGAGAACGTCTACGCCAAGCCCGTGGCGCCGCTCGGCCCGAACCGCAGCGTGCTGGTGCGCTGCCATCTCAACGGCAATGCCGAAGGACCGGTCACGCTCAGGGCCGAACTGCGCGACGGCGAACGCCTGATCAAAACCGCGTCCGCCACGTTCCAATCGGGGGCCGATTTCCATGACGTCACGCTCGACCAACTCGGCGATGTACAACTCTGGAGCCTGACTACGCCGAAGCTCTATCGCGTCGACGTTCGCCTCACCGGACCCGGAAATCTTCGCGACGAATACTCCACGCGAATCGGCTTTCGCGAGGCGCGTTTCACGCCGGACGGCTTCATGCTCAACGGCGAACGCGTCAAACTTCGCGGACTTAACCGCCATCAGACGTATCCGTACGTGGGCAGCGCCATGCCCGCTCGCGTGCAGCGGCGCGACGCCCACATTCTTCGCAATGAGCTGCATTGCAACCTCGTGCGCACGAGCCACTATCCGCAATCGCCCGATTTTCTCGATGCGTGCGACGAGCTCGGCCTGCTCGTGCTGGAAGAGATTCCCGGCTGGCAGCACATCGGCGACGCGGCATGGCAGGAGATCGCCACTCGCAACGTCAGCGAAATGATCCGCCGCGATTGGAACCACCCCTCCATCATTCTGTGGGGCGTGCGCATCAACGAATCGCCGGACAATCACGATTTCTACACGCGCACCAACGCGCTCGCGCATTCACTCGACGACGCCCGGCAGACCGGCGGCATCCGCTACAACTATCAATCGGAGCTGCTGGAAGATGTGTTCACGATGAACGATTTCGGCTGGCCCCTTCGCCAGCCCAATCACCCGCTCTACCTGAACACGGAATTCGTGGGCCACACCTATTCCACCAAGCGATGGGACAACATCGAGCGTGTTGCCGAGCACGTGCGGCGCCACGCTCGCGTGCACAATCAGCTTGCCGGCGACAACCGCTACGCCGGCGGCATCGGCTGGTGCGCCTTCGACTACAACACGCACAAGAATTTCGGAAGCGGCGACCACATTTGCTATCACGGGGTGAGCGACATTTTCCGCATGCCGAAGCCGGCCGCCTACTTCTATCAATCGCAGTGCGACCCGGAGCGGGAGATCGTGCTCGAAGCAGGCTTCTTCTGGAGCTCCGGCGATCGCTCCGGCGCGGGTGGCACGGGACCGGTGCCCATTCTCTCCAACTGCGACCGGCTCAAAATCTATTACGCGGGCGAGTTCAAGAAAGAGATTGAGCCGGACCGCCAGACGTATCCGCATCTCAAGTACCCGCCGTTTACGATGAACATCGGCGATATTCCGCTGAACCCGTGGGGCGACTTGAAGATCGAAGGGTATCTCAACGGAAAGCTCGTAAAGACGCTCGTGCTCTCTGGCAGCGGCCGCGACGCCGATCTCAAGATGGCGGCCGACGATCGCGAATTGATTGCCGATGGACGCGACGCAACGCGCGTCACGTTCCGCCTCACGGACGAAACCGGCAACATCCGCAACCTCTCGACGGCGGCGCTCGCGCTGACCCTTACCGGGCCCGCCACTCTGATCGGCGAGAACCCGCTGTCGCTGGCGGGCGGCACGGGCGCGGTCTGGATCAAAGCGAAAGAGACGGCGGGGACGGTGCACCTGGTCGCGCGCCACGCGGTATTGGGCGAGCGCAACGTGCAGATTCAAATTGCAGCGGCGCCGGGCGAGATGCTGTAAGACCGGCTGAGGCCGCTATGCGCAGACCGGCTCGCGCGGAGTAAGGCCAACCAATCAGCACGCCGAGAGCGATGCCGGCCATGGCGAACCATCGCGTCCGCGGACCCAGCGGCTGCTGTGGCAGGGAGGGCGGATCGCGCGCCACGCCGCATTGGGCAAGCGCGACGTGCGCATTCAAATTGCAGCGGCGCCGGGCGAGATGCTGTAAGACCGGCTAAGGCCGCTATGCGCACACCGGCTCGCGCGGAGTAAGAATCGGGCCACGGAACGGCGGCTTCAGCCAACCAATCAGCAGGCCGAGAGCGATGCCGGCTATGGCGAACCATCGCGTCCGCGGACCCAGCGGCTGCTGTGGCAGGGAGGGCGGATCGAGCACCTCGAGATTTTGTCCGAGCTTGGCTTCGAGCGCGACCTCCACGTCGGACCCTTTCCCCGCGGCCGCAGCGTCATCTCTCATCTCACGGCCATGCTGTTCGGTCATCCTCGTCACAATTTGACGTACGGCCGCCTGTGCGTGCGACGCATTCTTATAGCTGAAGGAAATGAGGCAGAGCGAGTCCGCCGCGCCGAAGGCAGACACGTGCAGGTCGCGCTGCCCCATGTGACGCACGATCTCCGGCATCGACGCACCGCGCCGTTCTTCCGGGTATAGGTTCAGCCGCTCGATGATTCCCTGCAAGCTCTGGTCGCTCATCGCCGACTCTTGAAGCCGCTGGACCTCTTCGTGCGCCCGCCGCGCCGGCAACCCGGCGAGCACGCGCGCAGGCAGACCCATTGGAGCAGTGACCCTGAGCACCGCCACGGACTGATACCGCTGCGGCGTCGCAAGGGTCGCGATGAGCCACCCGGCCGCGCATCCGGCTGCGGCGAGACCAGCGATTTGGATGGTCCGCCGCCTCTGGCGAAGGAAGCAGGCGAAAAACAGGCCGGCGGCCAAACCGATGGCAACGAGCAGCCACGCTTCGCCAAGTCCAAGCCGCGCCACAGGCGGCTCTGAGATGCGATAGATTTTCCCTATGCCAACCGGCTCCTTCCACGTCTCCGATCCAACACGAATGCGGTAGCGGTTCTGCAACGCGCTGAAGGTGACCAGCCGCGCGGCCATCTCCCGCGCTACGCCCTCCGCTTTCGCCTGATCCGGATAATCGAAGGAGAAACTGACACTCTCCGGCGTTGCTCCATACCGGATTGACATGTGGTCGCGCATCTTCTGCACCACGTCTTCCATCGGCATGCGGCTTAGCTCATCTGCGTACAGATTCAACTCCGGAAGCCGAATGATGGATATAAGGGCGCTGCGGCTCATCACGTCGTCGCGAATCTGTGCCAGGGCGAAGTTCGAATTCGGATCCTCGACTGTCGCGACGCCCCGCGAAATCGAGTCGTCTGTAACGGCCTTCAACGTGAAGGTCGCACGGTACGGATGGGACACCAGCCAGCCTCCGGCCCCGATCGCCACCGCACCCGCGACACCCAGCATCGCCGCCATCTTCCAAAATGGAGCGTCGTTCAACAGCCGCATTCGGACCGCGCCTCCCAGCACGTTGAAAAACTCCGACAAACTCGGAGCGACGTCTTCCAACAGAGCGTCGAACTCCGCGCCATAGCGCCGCCGCCAGTTCGACGGATATAGCCGCGCCGCCGCGCGAATCCACTGCCTCATGCGCGCCGCCGCCTCCTTAATTCCGCACAGACGGAAACGGTGTGGACAACCTCTGTCGCCGGACGGCGAGCCAAAGCCCGCCCAGCAGCATCCCACCGGCCAAGCCCGCTGCGGCGATTTGAGGCGTCCGCGGCCCGAGCGGCACTTGGGGCAGGTTCGCCGGGTCGAGAACCTCCAGGGTTCCACCCATGAACTCCATAGCGCGCCGGATATCGACGGGCGCTGTTCCTTCCCGCCGCAGCGCCAGAATCGTGTTCGACTCGGTAAAGTCCGTGACGAGTTCGTGCACTACAACCTGCGCTTTGTACCTGTCCGGATATTCGAAGGAAATCAGAATTGCGGCGGTGTCTCCTGCGCGTTTGCCCGCGGGCGGCAATTCGCGAACGGAGATCGCCCGATTCCGCATTTGTTGCAGCACGGTGTCCAGAGACTGGGTTTGCCGCTGCTGGTGATAGAGGTCGCGCCGTGGGTCCTCGACGATGCGCGCCAGATTGTCGCGACTGAGCACCTTCTGCGTGAGGGCGGCGATCAACTCATGAGGGTCCTGACGCGGCAATTTCTGCAAGACCCGCGCCGGCGCAGTACGAGGCACCAAACGCAGCACGGCCTGCGAGCGGTAAGTCCGCGGCATCCACCACGCGATGGCAAGCGCGATGACGCAGCCGGCCGCGGCGAAGGCAGCCATTTGCAGCGACCGCCGCGGACTCCGCATGGTGAATCCCGCGACGAGCCCGGCGGCGAGCCCGATCCCTAAACCGGCCGCGGCATACGCGAGCCAGTCCGGCGCAACCGGGTCCGCCGGCGTCGCTTGCTGAACAAGTTCGAACCTGGGCTGGGGCGGAAGAGGCTCTGATGCGCCCCAGGCAGTAGCCCACAGGCGTCCGTGATAGGCAGCGACCGCCTGAGCGGTTTCGGCGAGGCGGGCGGCGATTGCGTGCGCCACCGATTGCGCCTTGTAGCGGTCGGGGTAGCGGAAACTGACAGTTACGAATTGACGATCGGCGCTTACCCGGATGCTGAGGTCCCGGTTTCGGATGCGGTCTACCAACTGATAGGCGAGCGGTCCGGTTTTGCTTTCGCCGGGGTAGAGATCCAGCGACGGCTGTTGCACTAGGGCCAGCAAACGGGGGCCGCTGAGCACGTCCCGCTCCGCGGTTCCCAAAACGTCTATGCCGGACGTGCCGCCGGAATCCAGAATGCGCAGCGTCTCCGTCGCGACATAGGTCCGCGGCGATGCGACTGCAATCGCGACCGCGGCAACGGCGCCGGCCAGGGCCATTGCGCCGGCAAGCTCCAAGAGTCCCTTCATGGTCGTCATGCGCATGGTCAACGCGCCTCCTAAGACATTGAAAAATTCCCGAACATCGGCGGGCGCATCTTCGAGCAGCGCTTCGAACTCGGCGCCGTACCGGCGGCGCCATTGTGGCGGATACAGCCGCGCCGCCGCGCGAATCCAGCGTCTCATGCGTGCCGCAGCCTCCGCGCCGCCGCCTTCACCACCTGCTCCATGCCCGAAATCTGTTCTTCCAAATGCCGGCGGCCGGGTGCAGTCAACCGGTATGGCTTGCGGCGCTCGTCAGAGTCCATGCCCTGAATCCAGCCCTCTGCCTCGAGTCGCGTGATCGCGCCATAAAGCGTGCCGGCGCCGAGCCGCACGCCGGCAAATGCCTCGACATCCGCCATGATGGCGTACCCGTGTTTATCGCCGCCGGCCAGGCTGGCGAGAATCAAAATCGCCGGATCGGTCACCACTATTTCACCTCGCGCTATATCGTAAGGTGTAATAAGAGCGCGTGTCAAGGATTGTTTTGTAGTCGCGCTCCGCGCGACCCGACAGGAAGGATTCCTGTCGGCACGTGGCAACAGGAATCTTTCCTGTTGCGGCGAGCGGAGCTCGCCCGGGCGCGCTCCGCGCGACCAGAGAGGAACCGATTCCTGTCGGCACGTCACCAGAGATTTCCGGCGTAGGCGCGCGACCAGAGGGTGATGTGCAGCAGCACCGCCCTGGTCCAGGCATCTTCCAGACGGCGGAGTTCCTTCGCGTCTTCTACTTCCTTCGCGAAGAACTCGCGCGTGGCTATCACCGTCACGCTCGTGAACGCGAGCAGGTAGCGAAGCGGCACCAGCGGCGGCGTGTTCGCGCCATCGGTGACATTCTTCTTCGCGGGCGTGTGGCGCAGCCCGATCTCGTCCTGATACGCGAGCCACTCGGCATCATGCGGACGCCTGGCCACATCGCGCACCCACTGCACGAATCGCACGCGGACCTTGGCTTTATACGCTTCGTCGGGGCGGCCATCGGGTCCGAAAAACCACTGCGCGAGGTGCGGCTGTGAGGCGATAACGGCGCGCCAGGAGTCCACCATCGCCTCGGCGTGCCGGTCGAAGATGCGCTCGTAATGGCGCAGCACGGCCGCATCCGTGTCCTTCCAGCCAACCGTCGCTTCGATCAGCCGCAACTCCTCAAGCGAGACGCCGCTCATTCGGGAACCTTCTGCAGGAACGAGCGATTCTCCAGCACGATGCAGCCGCTCGTCTCGGCGTGCTTCACGTTCGCGATTGCGTCCGGATCTTTGGCGAGCCGGGCGCGATATTTCTCGTACGCTGTGAGGTCCGGAAACCGGATCAGCGCCAGCGCCTCGTTCGTCGGCCCGGCGAGCTTCGTGGGAATAAAGTAGCCGAGTAACTCGCCGCCGCAGCGCTTGATCGGCTCGGGCCAATTGCGAGCGTATGTCTCAAAGTCGGCGACCTTGTAATGATCGATCGTGTATCGTATGCAGAGCGTAACCATGTTCCCCTCCTCGTAAATTCAAACCGTACTCGCGCTCGAAACCGCGCAGTCCGCGGTCCGTCACGCGCAGCGCGCGAGTGTTGCCCGTGCGCGCCATCCAACCCTGTTGCAGAAATCGATCCAGCAGAAACGCCGCCAGCCGGCCCGCGAGGTGCGGCCGCCGCTCCGTCCAATCGACGCACGGGCGCGCAAACGGAGACCGGCTGAGCAACAGTTCCTCCGCGCCGCCGCCGGCCATGAACCAACTGCGTCCCGTGCCGCTGAGGCTGTAGTCCGAATTGAGGTATCCCAGCCGCAGGATGGAATCGTGCAGCAGCACTCCCGCGACGCCGGCCAGATGGTCGTAACACGACCGCGCGGCGCGGAGCTGCGGTTTCGCGGCCGCCCGCGGCGCCAGTGCGGCTAACGCCTCAAGCGCGCGAGCCACCGCCGGACCGGACAAGCGATAGACCTGATTCCGCCCGCGGCGAACGCACGCCACCAGCCGGGCTTCGGTCAGTTTGGAAAGATGAAAGCTGGCGCTTTGCGGAGAAACGTTGGCTGCTAACGCCAACTCACCCGCGGAGAGGGAGCGGCTATCGAGCAGCGCAAGCAACATCGCCGCACGAGCCGGATCGCCGAAGAGAGCCGCAGCGGAGGCAATATCGGGTTCACCCATTACCTCCGATCGTATGCGACAACGCGCCTCTACATTTCAAGGAAACTTGAAATGTCGGGGCGGCCGGTTACAGTGCGGACGGAAGCCCGGTGGTCACCAACACTTCCAGGAATCCCTGCGCCGCCCGATTCAACTTCTTCTTTTTCCGATGCACCACGCCGACCGGTCTGGCCAGTCCCGGAGCGTTCAACGGCACAGCCGCGAGCCGGCCCGCCGCGATTTCGGGTTCCATCGTTCGCGCCGGCAGAATGCTCACCCCCGCGCCCGACGCCACGGCTTCCTTGATCATTTGAATATTGTCGAAGTGCAGGACCGGACGGACATCCACTCCGTGCGCGCGCAGAAAGCGATCCAGTTCGCGCCGAATCGCGAGATCCTCGTCGAAGGCGATGAACGTTTCACCGTTCAACTCCGCGGGTTCGCTGCGTTCCCTGCCGGCGAGCGCGTGGCCCGGCGGCACCGCCAACTGCATTTCTTCGTCGCGCCACGGAATCGCCGCGATCTCACGGCTCGCTTCCGGATAGCTCACGATTCCCAGATCGGCAGCATCGTTGTGGATCGCTTCGTAGATCTTGTCGGGCCGCATGTACTCTACGGTCAGGTGTGCGGCGGGGTACCGGCCGGCGAATTCCTGGCGCAGACGGCTCATCTCCGTGAGGCCGATCGAATAAATGGAGGCGACGCGCACAGCGCCTTCGATCTCCGCCTTCAGCCCTTCCAGTTGCAGCGTAAATTCAGCCTCCCGCTGCAAAACGTCGCGGCAGAATTCGGCGTACGCTTTTCCCGCCGGAGTTAACTCTAGTGGACGTTTACTTCGGTCGAAAACAGCCGTTCCGAGGCGGCGCTCCACCTCCTGAACGTGCTGGCTGGCCGCCGACTGGCTGATTCCAGACATAGCCGCCCCCTTACTCATGCTATGAGTAGCAGCTATGTCTTTAAATAGTTTGAGTTCCGACGACCACACAGCGCTAGTTTAGCATAAGCGGTTCTAATGACAAGCATGAAACAATTTTTATTTGCCTAATACTAGAGTCGCTGGTACACTGGGCTCAAAGGCAACCGCCTCGTTGGACCGACCGGCAAAGGACTACCCTCCGCTCCGGTAAACACCTGAGAGAAGAATTTATGTCCGATACCTCTGTCCAGACGGGCCTTCCCGCCGCGCAAGGCCTTTACGACCCCGCGTTTGAGCACGACGCCTGCGGCATAGGCTTTGTAGCCAGCATCAAGGGTCAGAAGTCGCATGAGATCATCCGCAAGGGCCTACAGGTTCTGATCAACCTGACGCATCGCGGCGCTTGCGGCTGCGACCCGGAGACGGGCGATGGCGCGGGCGTGCTGATCCAGATTCCGCACGCGTTTTTCGCGCGCGAATGCGGCAAGCTGGGCTTCACACTGCCGGCTGCCGGCGAATACGGCGTCGGCATGATTTTCTTCCCGGTGGAAAAGCCCGCGCGCCTGCAGTGCGAAGGCATTGTGGAGCGCATCGTGCGTGAGGAAGGTCTCACCGTGCTCGGCTGGCGCGATACGCCGATCGATGGCGCAGCGATCGGCCGCGTGGCGCGCGTCTCACAGCCCTACATTCAACAAATCTTCGTGGGCCGCGCGCGCGGCATGAACGAAGATCAGCTCGAACGCAAACTCTACGTCATCCGCAAGCGCGCGGAGGCGGAGATCGCCGCATCCGCCATTCTGGACAAGGGCTTCTTTTACGTGCCGTCGCTATCGGCGCGCACGATCATCTATAAGGGTCTGCTGCTGGCGCCGCAGATCGCCAACTTCTACCCCGAGCTTGCGGATCCCGAAGTGGTGAGCGCGCTCTGCCTGGTGCACCAGCGCTTCTCCACGAACACGTTTCCCACCTGGCAGCTCGCGCACCCGTTCCGCTACATTGCGCACAACGGCGAGATCAACACGATCCGCGGCAACGTCGCGTGGATGCACGCCCGCCAGAGCGTGCTCGCCTCGCCGCTCTTCAACGGGGACCTGAAGAAGCTGTTCCCGATTATTCAGCCGCAGGGCAGCGATTCGGCGGCTTTCGACAACGCGCTCGAGCTGCTGGTGATGGCTGGCCGCAGTCTGCAGCACGCCATGGCGATGCTGATTCCCGAAGCGTGGAGCAAGAACGCGCACATGAATCCGCAGAAGCGCGCGTTTTACGAATACCACGCGAGCCTCATGGAGCCCTGGGACGGGCCCGCGGCGATCGCCTTCACCGATGGCCGGAGCATCGGCGCGACCCTGGACCGCAACGGTCTGCGCCCCGCGCGCTATCTGGTCACGAAAGACGATCTGGTAATCATGGCGTCGGAAACCGGCGTGCTGCCGGTGAAGCCCGAAGACGTGAAACTGAAGGGCCGGCTGCAACCCGGCAAGATGCTGCTGGTGGACACCGAAGAAGGCCGCATCATCTCCGATAAGGACCTCAAGGCGCGCCTGTACGGCCGCAATCCATACCAGCTCTGGCTCAAGGAAAATCAGATCACGCTGGACCAGCTTGCCGACCCTCCGCGCGAGCACGGCACCGATCCCGGCACGCTCCTGCAGCGGCAGCGCGCCTTCGGTTACACCGACGAAGACGTGAAAATGATCCTCAACCCCATGTCCGCCACCGGCGAAGAGCCGGTCGGCAGCATGGGCACGGACACGCCGCTCGCGTGCCTGAGCGATAAGCCGCAGCCGCTGTTCAACTACTTCAAGCAGCTCTTCGCTCAGGTGACGAATCCGCCCATCGACCCCATCCGCGAAGAGATGGTCATGTCGCTGACCAGCTACATCGGCACGGAGCGCAACATTCTGGCCGAAACCCCGCAGCACTGCCACACCCTGAAGCTCAAGCATCCGATTCTCACCAATCGCGATCTGGAAAAGCTGCGGCGTGTTTCGCAGGGAGATTTTCTGGCGACCACGCTGCCGATGGTTTTCCCCGTGGAAGACGGCGAAAAGGGGCTGGAGCGCGCACTCACGCAGCTCTGCCGCCACGCATCTCAGGCGATTCAATCGGGCTACACGCTGCTGATTCTCTCCGATCGCGGCATCGATTCCGAATACGCTCCCATTCCGAGCCTGCTCGCGCTGACCGCCGTGCACAACCACTTGGTC
Organism: Candidatus Limnocylindrales bacterium; assembly: GCA_035606355.1. Lineage (GTDB taxonomy): Bacteria > Acidobacteriota > Terriglobia > Bryobacterales > Bryobacteraceae > Sulfopaludibacter. Next base: position 97,393 of record DATNFO010000039.1, read on the forward strand.
CGCGAAGAGACGCGCACGCAGGTGGCGCTCATCATCGAATCCGGCGAGCCGCGCGAAGTGATGCATTTTGCGCTGCTGATCGGCTACGGAGCAAGCGCCGTCAACCCGTACCTGGCGCTCGAAAGCGTCGGCGCGGCGGGAGCCGAAAACTTCATCAAGGCCATCAACAAAGGCCTCATGAAGACGTTCAGCAAGATGGGCATCTCCACCCTGCAAAGCTATCGCGGGGCGCAGGTGTTCGAAGCCATCGGATTGAAGCGCGACCTGGTGAACCGCTACTTCACGGGCACGCCCTCGCGCATCGAAGGGGTAGGACTCGACGTGCTGGCTCAGGAGGCGATTCGCAAGCACGCGCTTGCGTTCCAGCCCTCTCACGATCTGCCGACCGGCGGCAATTATCAATACCGCCAAGACGGCGAATTCCATCTCTACAATCCGCAGACGATTTCGAAACTGCAGCACGCCGTGCGCCAGCGGAATTTCGAGACTTTTCAGCAATACGCGGACGCAATCGACAACCAATCGCGGCAGCTCTGCACGCTGCGCGGCCTGATGGAAGTGCGCGACGGCGCAAGCCCGGTTCCGCTGGAAGAAGTGGAGCCCGCGAGCGAAATCGTGAAGCGCTTCGCTACCGGCGCAATGAGCTTCGGCTCGATTTCGCAAGAGGCGCACGAGACACTCGCCATCGCCATGAACCGCATCGGCGGCCGCTCCAACACAGGCGAAGGCGGTGAGGATGAGGCTCGCTTCGGCACGGAACGGCGCAGCGCGATCAAGCAGGTGGCCAGCGGCCGTTTCGGCGTCACCACCAATTACCTGGTGAATGCCGACGAGCTGCAAATCAAGATGGCGCAGGGCGCCAAGCCCGGCGAAGGCGGTCAGCTTCCCGGCCACAAAGTGGATGACAAGATCGCGCGTGTCCGACACTCCGTTCCGGGGGTCGGCCTGATCTCGCCGCCGCCGCACCACGATATCTATTCGATCGAAGACCTCGCGCAGCTCATCTACGACCTCAAAAACGTCAACCCCGCCGCGCGCATCAGCGTCAAGCTGGTGGCCGAAGTGGGAGTGGGCACGGTCGCCGCGGGCGTCGCCAAAGCTCATGCCGACGTGGTGCTGATCTCCGGCGATACGGGCGGCACGGGAGCCTCGCCGCTGAGTTCCATCAAGCACGCAGGCGTGCCGTGGGAGCTCGGGCTGGCGGAAACGCACCAGGTGCTGGTGCTGAACGATCTGCGCGGCCGCATCAAAGTGCAGACCGACGGCAAACTCCAAACCGGCCGCGACGTGGTGATCGCGGCACTGCTGGGCGCCGAAGAGTTCGGCTTCGCAACCGCGCCGCTGGTGGCGATGGGCTGCATCATGATGCGCAAATGCCACCTGAACACGTGCCCGGTCGGCATCGCCACGCAGGACCCGGCGCTGCGCGCGAAGTTTCAGGGTTCGCCCGAGCACGTCATCAATTTCTTCTTCTTCATCGCGGAGCAGGTGCGCGCGCACATGGCGCGCATGGGGTTCCGCCGCTTCGACGAGATGGTGGGGCGCGTCGACATGCTGGACGTGCGCCAAGCAATCGACCACTGGAAGGCGCAGGGCCTGGATTTTTCCGCGATCCTCTACAGCCCGCAAGTGCCGAGCCGCATCGCGCGCCGCTGCGTGCAGGCGCAGGATCACGGGCTCGACGAAGCGCTTGATTACAAGCTGATCGATCACGCGCGGGAGGCCATCGATAACGGCACGCCCGTCGAAATCAAGCTGCCGATCAAGAATACGCACCGCACGGTGGGCGCGATGCTGAGCGGCGAGATCGCCCGCCGCCACGGTTCCGCCGGACTGCCGGACGATACAATCCGCTTCGAATTCACCGGTTCGGCGGGACAGAGTTTCGGAGCTTTTCTCGCGCGCGGCGCGACACTCGAACTCGAAGGCGATGCCAACGACTACGTCGGCAAAGGACTCTCGGGCGGACGCATCATCGTGTATCCGCCGCGCAGTTCCAGCTTCCAACCGGAAGAGAACATCATTGTCGGCAACGTCGCGCTGTACGGCGCAACCAGCGGCGAAGCCTTCTTCAACGGCATGGCAGGCGAGCGCTTTGCGGTGCGCAATTCCGGGGCGACGGCGGTTGTCGAAGGCCTCGGCGACCACGGCTGCGAGTACATGACCAACGGCCTGGTGGTGGTGCTCGGCAAATGCGGGCGCAATTTCGCCGCGGGAATGAGCGGCGGCATCGCTTACGTGCTCGACGAAAAAGGCGATTTCGCGGAGCGGCGCTGCAATCCGGCGAGCGTGGCCGTGGAGCCGGCCGGCAGCGATGGCGCGGAACTCCGTGCGCTGATCGAGCGCCACGCCGAGTACACGGGCAGCCCGCGGGCGCGGTGGATTCTCGACAGTTGGGAGCAGATGCTTCCGCGCTTCCTGCGCATCTATCCACACGAATTCCGAAGGGTGCGCGAGCGCCAGGCCGCGACCCTACAGGAGGCTGCACATGGGTAAGTCAACCGGATTCCTCGAATACACGCGCGAACTGCCGCAGCGGCGCCCCGCGGCCGAGCGCATCCATGACTGGTTCGAAATTTATCAGCCGTTTCCGGAAGAAAGCGTACGCACCCAGGCGGCGCGCTGCATGGATTGCGGAGTTCCCTTCTGCCACAACGGATGCCCGGTGAACAACATCATTCCGGATTGGAACGATCTGGCGTATAGCGGGCGCTGGCAGGAGGCAGTCCGGCGCCTGCATCACACCAACAATTTCCCGGAATTCACGGGACGAATCTGCCCTGCCCCGTGCGAGGCGGCGTGCGTGCTCGGCATCAACGAACCTCCCGTCGCGATCAAGCAGATTGAGAAGACGATCATCGACCGTGCATGGGACGAGGGCTTCATTCGTCCCGAACCGGCTGCGACAAAATCCGGCAAGCGCGTCGCGATCGTAGGTTCTGGACCGGCAGGGCTCGCCGCCGCGCAGCAACTCGCGCGCGCCGGTCACGATGTGACGGTGTTCGAAAAAAATGCCGCGCCCGGAGGACTGCTGCGCTTCGGCATCCCCAATTTCAAACTCGAAAAGCATCTCGTGGACCGGCGGATCGCGCAGCTCGAAGCCGAAGGCGTCCGCTTCGAATGCAACGTGCACGCCGGCCGCACCATCGCCGGCGATCAACTCCGCGCCAACTTCGACGCCATCCTGCTTGCGGGCGGCGCGGAACAGGCGCGCGACTTGCGGGTGCCCGGCCGCGAACTCAATGGCATTCATTTCGCGATGGAGTTTCTGCCGCAGCAGCACAGCAGGATTTCCGCGGCGGGGAAACGCGTCGTAATCATTGGAGGCGGGGACACCGGGGCGGACTGCGTTGGCACGAGTCATCGTCACCAAGCGGCCAGCGTCACGCAGTTTGAGCTGCTCCCCAAGCCGCCGGAGCAACGCAGCGACTCGACGCCATGGCCGCTCTGGCCGATGCAGTTGCGCGTGGAAAGCAGCCACGAAGAAGGCGGCATTCGCGATTGGAGCGTCAGCACCGTGCGATTTACGGGCGATGACGCCGGGAACGTCAAACAACTGCACGGCGTAAGAGTCGGACCTGCGCCGAAATTCGAGCCGCTCCCCGGCACCGAATTCACCTTGGACGTGGACCTCGTGCTGCTGGCGATGGGCTTCACGGGGCCCGTAAAATCAGGCCTGCTGGAGCAACTCGGAGTGGCGTTGGATGCGCGCGGCAATGTCGCGGCGAACGACCATGCGACAAGTGTCGCGGGTGTGTTCGCGGCCGGCGACATGCGCCGGGGCCAAAGCCTCGTGGTTTGGGCAATCGCCGAAGGCCGCGCGGCGGCTCAGAGCATCGACAGCTTTTTGCGCAGATAAGGCAGCACCAGCAGCCCCAGCCAAGCACTCGACGGTTCAGGAGTCGCTACCGCGCCTGCCGTGATTCCGTTCGGGCCGTAATCCAGCCCGGCGGTCCCGGCGATCGTCGCCAGGTTGTTCTGCGGACCTAAGCTATCCGGCGTGCCATCGTAAACAATCGCCGATTGCAGCTCGGCCGTATGCAGGAAGTCCCACGTGACCGTGACCGGAGGCGTCTGGAATCGCTGGTCGATCTTGGCAGTCACCGATAGGGAAGGCTCGATGTTGAACGGTGCATCATAGGCGAACGGAATATAGAAGGTGAACAGGAAGTTGTAATTGATGTCGCCGGTGCTCTTAATGCTGTCGCCGTTCGAGAGCGGGCTGCTATTCACCTGAACCTTGGTTCCAGCAACGCCGCTCACCGAAAGCGTTGCGGAACTCTGGTCGACGCCCGCGTTCGACGGCGTCTCTGTGGCGCTGCCTTCGAAAAGGTACCGCAGCGCGAGCACGCCCAAGCCCGACCCTCCGCCGATCTTCAACGTATCGTCGTAGTCAGACGTAGTTGTGCCCCAAGCGCTGTAGCCCGCGCCGAGCGGCGGATTGCCGGTCACGGATAGCGAAGACTGCGCGCCCAGAACGCCGTCCACAATCTTTCCCTCGCCGCTCGCCTGCAACGTATAGTTGACGCACGTATTGCAGTTGAACGCCCACGCGAGATCGTCGAACACGGCCGTCCCTTGCTGTTGGTTGACGTAGTCAGTCTGCAGGACGGGCGCGTTGGTAAAGTCGAAGTTTTCAAAAACACCGGCTTGCACCAGCGCGCCCGCAAAAGCCGGCGCGGCCAGCATGAAGCCGAGCGCCGCGGCGCTCGCGAACCGTAATCGCATTGCGTAGTTCTCCTACCCTTCCTGCGGAAGAACCGGAAAACTTTGAGCGGGCCAGGCGCCGCGGCCGTGAGATTGCGCGCAGTTAGCGCGATTCCCAGCGCAAGTGAACGTCGTCGCCATCCATTACGATCCGCCGCACCACTCCGCGATCGTCGAGGGTGACGAACGCGCGGCCTCCTAAGCGGCGGCCGCCCGGAAGGTCGACAGAAGCGCGAAGACGGAGGCCATCGCGGTCCGCCTGTTCCACCACTCCGCGGAGAAACATCGGCTCGCGGCGGTCGGTTTGGAATTGGATCTCGGCGTCTCCGCCGGGTTCGACGTTGACACGAGCGTCGAAGAGCGGCGTTTCGCGTTGTCCCACGCGCATGGATCCGCTTCCGGGACCGCGGAAGCGCACCTCATTCCGGCGGAACGCGGGCGGGGGCGGAGGCACGGCTTCGGAGTACCCGGCGCCTTCCATCTCCCACGACAAGCGGAAATGGTACCGGCCTTCGCCGCCCGCGCTATCGCGAATGAACACCACGGCGGTGCCTCCATTGCCGCGCGTCGGCTCGCTGACCAGGCGGATTTCGCCGCGGCTGTCTTTCACCTCAAACCGCATCCCCCGCGGATCGCGCGGCAGCGGAGCATTGCATTCGCTCCCGTCGTCACGCGGATCGCGGCCGGCGAGCGTGTGAATGAAAACGGAATCGCCGCGCACGGAAACTTCGGCGGTGTTGTCTACCTGCAGGCGGATGTCGCATTGACCCTTGCCGCGCGGCACGTCATCGCGAGTCATCTGCCGGATTCGAAACTGCGTGTCCGCGAGCGCTGGCAGCGCCGCGAGAACCCCAATTACGACAAGACGTTTCATATCGCAAATATACCGCGCTACATGTCGATACGCTTTTGTTGTTTACCGCTTAAGTACCAGCACGGCTGCTGGCCGCGATGCGGGAACATCGAATGCACGCACGGCACGTTCTCGGGGTCGGAAAGAATGAATTCCGTTTTGCCGTTCTTCTGCGGAACGGCATAGTAGGGATGCACCTCCACGGTGCCGGTCCCGTTGGCTCCTTTTGCCTGGAGGATCAGCCAGTCGGCGGAATATAGAAACACCGCCGCCGCTAAGACAATCAGGATACTCTTTCGAATCAGCCGCCCCACAGATCCAGTATGTACCGGCCTCCCGGCCGGTACAAGGCGCGCGGGGCGCGCCTGCAACCGGTCTGGAGACCGGTCGCTACTGACGCATCAGCAGCCAGACGTCCGGATCGAGTGTCACCGATTGGGGGGCAGTATCGGCGGGCAGTTCGAATGTCTGCGCGGGCTGCGTCATCTCGAACTTTGCGCGCTGTGCGCCGATCGCCACCTCGATCGGCAGGCGAAACGCTTCCCCGCCCTGCGTCTGCGTCAGCGTGAGATGAACTTTCTTCGCACCGGCATCGTAACTCCACTTGAATTCCACCGTGGGCGAGGTACCCGTATGCAGCCACTGCCGGAAAAACCAGTCCAGTTTCTGCCCCGATGCCTGTTCGAACACCTGACGCAAATCCTCCGATGTCGCATTCGAATCGCGATACCGGCGGTAGTATTCGCGGATGGCCTTCCAAAATGTCTCCGTGCCCACCTGCCCGCGCAACATGTGCAGGAACCACCCGCCCTTCACGTAAACCAGCCGCACCGGCGCCGCCCCGCCCGTCATCTCCGGAAGATTATCGTGGACCACCGCCACCGGCTTGCGCTGCTCGAGCGTGAAGATGTTGTTGCGCGCGTTCTTCAACTCGGCGACGAACGCATCGCGCCCCAGGTAGTGCTCCGTGGAGAGTTGCTGGAAATAAGTTGCGAATCCCTCGCTCAGCCACGCATCGTCCCAATCGCTCTCCGTCACCGCGTCGCCGAACCACTGGTGCGCCACTTCATGCCACACCAGGCTCGATGCCGGCCGGTTCTGTATGGAGCGCTCGCCGTAGAAGATCGCGCTGGCATGCTCCATCCCGCCGCCCATTCCGGCCGCCTGCACGCCCGCGAGCTTGTCATATGGATACGGTCCCACGAAATCGGAGTAGAACTCGATGGCCTGCCGCATCGGCGTTTCCAGAGCCACGATTCCATTCTCGCGATCCTGCGGAAACACCCACGTTTGCAGCGGAATGCCCTGCGCTGTTCCGAAATAGCGCGACGCAAACCGCGCCACTCCGATATTGTTCAGCCACGACGCGATCGGCTCATCCTGTTTCCAGTGCGTGCGGCGCAGCCCGCCCGGCAGATCCGTGATCTCCTGCAGCAACCCGTTCGCGACCACCTGATACTGCGCGGGCGCGGTCACCACAAACTCGCTGGTCGCCTTGTCGTACGGATGATCGATCATCGGCAGCCACTGCCGCGCCATCACCGGCCAGTTCACGCTGAAAAAACATCGCTCGCCGAACTTGTTTTTCAGAATTTTGAGGCCATTGCCCGGGACGCCCCGATACTTCACCGTATAACTGCGCCGTTCGCCAACCGCGGGCGGCGCGGGGAGCCGTATGGAAAGCCTGTCGTTCTCATGCGTGTAAACGAGCGCAGCGCCGTCAGGACCGGTTACACCGGTTACGGTCATACCCTTCCCGTTGCGGACGCTCGTGAGGTCCAGCGCAAACGCGGTCACGTTCGGTTGCACGAAGCGAAGCTCAACCGTGGTCTCGCCCTGTATCTCGTCGGTATCGTCACTCAACGTGACGCGCAAAATATAATGTTGCGCGTCGATGCCCGGCTGGCGCGGGTAATTGTCTGCTTGCGCGGCGAGCGCGAACAGCAAGAGAGCGGCGGCTGATTTCACACGGACTACTATACTGAATCCATGCGCTTCGCTGTTGCCCTGATTCTCGCCGCGCCCCTCCTTGCCCAGACTCCCATCCAGGTGAAGGTGGATGCTTCGGACGCTGCGCGCCGCGTCTTCCACGTGCGCCTTTCCATTCCTGCCAAGCCCGGCCCGACCACCCTGCTCTACCCCGAGTGGATTCCCGGCGATCACATGCCCGATGGTCCGATCCCCAATCTGGTCGGCCTGGTGATCAAGGCCAATGGCGCGACCGTGCCGTGGCGCCGCGACGACGTGAACATGTTCGCCTTCCACATCGACGTGCCGGCCGGCGCCACTGCCCTCGACGTCAGCTTCGACTTCCTCTCGCCGCCCGATTCCGCAGGCGGAGCCTTCCTGGCGGGCAGTTCCGCGACTACCGAACTCACGGTCCTCAACTTCAACCAGTTCGTCCTCTACCCGCAAGGCGCAGATGCCGATTCCGTACAGTTCCAGGCCGCGCTCCACGTTCCCGACGGCTGGAAATACGGCACTGCGCTACCAATCGCCAAGGAAAGCGGCGGCGATATCGAATTCGCGCCAGCCTCCCTCACCACGCTGATCGATTCGCCCATCTCCGCGGGCCGTCATTACAAGACCGTGGACCTGGGCACGCAGAACGGCCTGCGCCACTATCTCCACCTCGCCGGGGATACGGACCGTTCCGTCGATATCAGCCCCAAGCTCGTGGAAGGTTATAAGAATCTGGTCGTGCAGGCGGGCGATCTGTTCGGGGCCCGGCATTACCGCGATTACCACTTCCTGTACACACTCAGCGACCACATAGCCCATTTCGGCCTGGAGCATCACGAAAGCAGCGATGATCGTCTCGGCGAACGCACGGTCGCCGACCCGGACCTCAGTCTTGCTTCCGCGTATCTTCTCTGTCACGAGTATGTCCATTCGTGGAATGGTAAGTTCCGCCGGCCGGTGGGACTTACTAAAGACGGGAAGGATGGCGGGTACGACTTTCCCATGCGCGGCGACTTACTGTGGGTTTACGAAGGACTTACTAACTACCTCGGCGAAGTGCTTGCTCCACGCAGCGGCCTCTGGAGTCCCGAAGACTATCGCGAGTCGCTGGCATCCACTGCGGCGGCCATGGATAACACCTACGGCCGCCGCTGGCGTCCGCTTGAAGATACCGCAGTCGGCGCGCAGATCACTTATAACGCGGGCGAAGACTACTCCAATTATCGCCGCGGCGTCGATTATTACCCCGAGGGCTCCCTGTTGTGGCTGGAAGCGGATGTGCTTATCCGGCGGCTCAGCAGGGGCGCCAAGAGCCTCGACGATTTCTGTAAGCTCTTCCACGGCGGAGCGAGCGGCGCGCCGGCTATGAAGCCGTACACGTTTGATGACGTGGTCGCAGCCCTCAACACCGTGCAGCCGTACGATTGGGCAACGTTCTGGAAAGAGCGCCTGCTGAAGACCTCCGAACACGCCCCGCTCGGCGGCGTCGAGGGCTCCGGATGGAAACTGGTCTACGACGGCACGCGCAGCGACTTCTGGAAAGCCTACGAAACCAGCCGCAAGGTGGTGGATCTCAGTTACTCCATCGGAGTCAAGGTATCGGACGACGATGGCGGCATCGGAGACGTGACGTACGCCGGACCGGCGCAGAAGGCGGGAGTGGCGCCGAATACCAAGCTGATCGCCGTCAACGGGCACGCCTATAACTCGACTGTCCTGCGCGAAGCAGTTGCCGATTCCGCGAAGGGCGGCAAAGTGGAGCTGCTCATTCGATCCGGAGAATATTACGAGACGCACACCATCGATTGGCACGGCGGGGAACGGTACCCGCACTTAGTCCGGGATGAAAGTAAGCAGGACTTACTGACGATGATTACTGCGCCCTCGCACTAGGGGGGGATCAGTCCGGCTGTTGTTCTCGTGGGCCTCCATTCGCCTTTCGATGCACCTTTTACCGCTTCCTTACGGTCGCGGTGAAAACATCCGGCTGTCGTTCTCGTCGCACTCCATTCGCCTTTCGATGCACTTTTTACCGCTTCCTTACGGTCGCGGCTCCGTTAGCAGCATCAAGTACACACGGAGCCGTGACCGTTAGGGAGCGGTAAAAGGTGCCGGCGATACGGAAACAATTCACATCTTTTTCACAAGCCCGTAAGGGAGGGGTAAAACGTGCCGGGGATGCGACTGCGTTGAACGCGGCAAAAACGTAATTTGATAAGTCGCCCGGTTAATCCTCCCGCAAAGCAATCATCGGGTCCAGGTTCGAAGCGCGGCGAGCAGGGAGGTAACAAGCGGCCGCCGCGATCAACGCCATCAGCACCGTCGTTCCCGCCAGCACTGCTACATCGTTCGGCTTTACCCCATGCAACTGGCTCTGAATCACCTTTCCCGCGGCCAGCGCCCCGCCGATTCCAAGAGCGAACCCGATGGCCGCCAGTTTCATGCCTTCGCCGAGCACCTGTCCCAAGACCAGCCTGCGATTCGCTCCCAACGACATGCGGATCCCGATCTCGCGCGTGCGCTGACTGACCACATAAGACAGCACGCCGTAAATTCCCACCGCCGCCAAAATCGCCGCGAACGCCGCGAAGCACCCCAGCAGCAGCGTCATGAACTGCGAGCCCTGAGCGCTTTCGCCGATCACCTGGTCCATCGTGCGCACATTGAACAGCGGCAGCGTGGCATCGAACTTCGACACGACTTGCCGCGCCTCATTGGCCAGCAGCGCCGGATCGCCCTTGCTCTGCAGCACCAGAAACAGACGGTCGCCGCCGGTGAACGGTGTATACGCTTCCGATATCGGCTTCTGCGTCAGACCCCACTGCTTCACGTCATTGACGACGCCGAGCACCTGCTGCCACGGACCATGATCGCCATTCAAAGAGAAGAACTGACCCAGAGGATTCTGGTCCGGCCAGAACGTGCGCACCATCGTCTGGTTGATGACCGCCGGGTAAACCATCACGTTGGTTTGCGATTCCGAAAGTTTTTCGTGCCGTTGAAATGCTGCGCTACGAAGTTCCGTGTTCGCCGCCGCCTGCGCCACCTCGGGCTCTGTATAAACCCGGCCGGCGATCAGCCGCATCCCCATCGCTTTGAAGTATTCCGGCGATACCTGGTGTGTTTCGCACAGCGGCCCGCTCAACTGCCCGGTCGCACGGCCGCGAATCTTCACATAGCTGTTCGAACCGCCCTCGAGCGGGAGATGCGACGCCACGGCAACGTTCTCAACGCCCGGAATCGCGCGCGCATTCTCCGCCAGCGATCGCGCAAATTGCCGCTGTCGCGCGTACTCCTTGTAAGTGGCTTCGGGCAGTTGGATCGCGGCCGTCCATACGCCTTCCGGCCGTACTCCGATATCGGTCCCGCGCAGCCGCACAAAGTCTTTCATCAGCAGCCCCGCGCCGATCAGCAGCACCAGCGAAAGCGCGATCTCGCTCACCACCAGGCTGTTGCTGGCGAGTTTTCGGCCGCGCGAGGCGCTGATCGAACTACCCGCGCCGCCTCTGAGCTCATCGAACACTCCCGCTCGAGAAACCTGCACCGCGGGAAAGAGGCCGAATAACAACCCGGTCAGCACCGCGATTCCGAAAGTAAATGCCAGCACCGTGCCGTTCAGCTCCAACGCGTTGAACTGCGGCAGCGAGAAACTCTTCGCGTGCGCGAATGCGCTCAAGACGCCCCAGCCGAGCAGCAAGCCGACCGCGCCGCCCGAAACCGAAAGCACCAGGCTTTCCGTGAGCCACTGCCGCACGAGGCGGCCGCGGGCCGCGCCCAGCGCACTGCGCACCGCGATCTCCTTACGTCTCGCCACTGCGCGCGTGAGCACTAAGTTGGCAACATTGGCGCACGCAATGAGTAACACGAGAGCTACCGCCCATAACATCATCATGAGAGACGAACGCGAGTTACCGATCAGGTTATCGCGCAACGAAACTACCACGGAGCCCACTTTGTGGTTACTACCCGGATACTGCTTTTCCAGGTTCGATGCAATGACACTCAGGTCCGCCTGCGCCGCTTTGACCGTAACTCCCGGCTTGAGCCGTCCGATTGCCGAAGCCCAATGCGAACCGCGTTCGTACTTGTTCACCATCTCCATCGGGAACCACACCTGCGCGCGCGTCGGGAAACGGAACTGCGGCGGCATCACTCCGACGATCGTGTACTTCCGCGCGTCCAGCTCGAGTGTTTGATTGAGAATGTGCGGGTCGCCCGCGAACCGCGACTGCCAGAAGCGGTAACTCAACACCACCACATCGTCTTTGCCTTTCTGGTCCTCACCCCGCACCCAGGTTCGGCCGATGACCGGACGCACGCCGAAGATATCGAAGAAATTTGCTTCCGTGGGCGCTCCCAGAATGTGATCGGATTCGCCGTTGCGGCTGGCATTCATATCCTGCAGCCAGGAGAACATGGCGATGTCCTCGAAGGTGTGATTTTGCGTCCGCCAGTCCGCGATATCGGGTCCAGTCAGGGGATATTGTCCCGGCGCATCTTCCGTCTCGAAGAGCCGCACCAGCCGGTCGGGTTGGCGGAACGGCAGCGGCCGCAGCAGAATGGTGTCGATGATGCTGAAAATCGCCGTATTCGCGCCGACCCCGATGGCCAGCGTCAGAATGGCGATCGCGGCGTAGCCTTTGCTCCGCCAAAGCGTACGAAGAGCGAACTGTACGTCGCGCATGACGTTTGGACGGGTCATTCAGGCTATTGGTTAGGCCCGGCCCAAATCACGATTCCCGGACCGCGCACCCAATACGCCGGAGCCGTTGGCGACGACACCTCCAACTGCACCACCATCGAAGTCGCGGCGGCCGGGATCCGCGCCTGCACCACCCCCGAAATCGCGCCCGCAACGGTGAGCGTGGCCAGCGGCGCCGCCGGGCCACTACCAGGGACCAGCAGAGCGGACGGGCTGACCGGCAATGTGCTGGCGATCACCATGCCCGTTGCCTCAGCCGGCGCCGTGACGCCCACGCCGTTCAGAAACACCGTGACCATCGACCCCGGAGCCGCCGGATTCGTACAGGTGTTCATGCTGCCGTCCGCATTGAACGCGAGCGGTTGCAGTCCGGCGAATCCCTGACCGTTGCACATGGCGCGGTCCGCTAACGGTCCGGTGAAACTCGCCGGCCACACGAACACCCCGGGCTCGCGCTCCGCCACTCCCAGCATGTACGACTCCGAAAATCCGGGCGAGCCCTCGCGACTCGATACTTGCATCGCCGCCTGCGCCTGCCCGGCGACCTCATACGGCACTTGCAGATTGATTTGCGTTGCCGACGTGTATAGGAGCGGCGCGGCGATTCCGTTGAAAGTGACCGCAACACCATCGCCCGCATCGAGGTTCGTGCCATATAGCGTGATCAATTGCCCCGGCGCCACGGTCACGATTTTCGCGTCATCGGCAGCGTCGCAAATCGCGGCCACGCGCCCCAACGCCGATAGACTCACGCTGAAGATCTGCCCTCCGGCGATTACGGCGCTTCCATCGGCGCGCGCTGCAATTGCGCCGCCGGCCGAAAGGTCGCGCTTCAACCCAGGCAAGAGCTCGACCGGCGAAAGCGTCCGGCCATCGGCGCTCAACCGCGCCACGAACCCGGGCGGCGCGGCCCCGTTCACCGCCGACGGCCGCGCCGCAACCGGCGTGTTCCACAATCCGGGCAGATCCGTCGAGTTCGCGAAGCCGGCAATCAAAATATTGCCTTCGCTGTCCGTTGCCAGGCCCACGATCGAATCCCCTACGCGGAAGCTTCCGGCGATCTGCGCACCCGACCCCGCAAACAGCGTCGACCACACCAGGCCGCTCCCGCCGGCGTTCAGTTTCGTCACGAACCCGGCGCTTGCCGGAGCGCTGAAGCTGAACAGTTGCGCTTGACCGAACGGACTGCCGCAGTACTCGGGCTGATACGCCGCCGGCGTAGTCGGATAATCGGGCGAGTTCGTTGTGCCGGCCACAATCGCGTTGCCCGCGTCATCGACCAACAGACCCGCCGGCGTCTCGCCCGACGCTCCCGAAAGATACGTCGCATACAGCAACCGGCTGCCGCTGGGATCGATCTTCGCGATGTGCTGATATGAGCAGCTCTGCGCGAATACCTGCGATGACGCGCACGTCCTCGATGCCACCGACTCCTGAAACGCTCCCGGCGTCGCCGGCGCAACCGGGAATTGGAACGCTCCCGCTGCATAGATGTTGCCGCCCGCATCAAGTGCGATCTGCCTGCCGCCAAAGCCGGCAATCGCCAGCAGCAGTTTGCTTCCGGTTGGGTCCAGCTGGACGATGAACCCCGAGCCCGAACGGTTCGCCGCCCCCTGCACCGCGCCTGTGGTGGTCTGCAACGCATCTGTTGCGTTCAGAGGTCCGGTGACGAACGCATTGCCCGCGGCATCCACGGCAATGGCTTGTCCGCCGCTGACCGGCAAGTACGTGACATACACGGGGCGGCCATTCGCGTCCAGCCGGGCGGCGAAGGCCGAGCCTGTGACTCCTCCCGCCGCGCCGAACGCGCCCGGAGTGGTTGGAAAGTCCGGCGATTGCGTTCCCCCGGTCACGTAAACGGAACCATCCGCGCCGAGCGCTAACGCTTCCGCGCGATCGTCTTTCGAGCCGGCGAGCTGCGTCCACCACAGAATCCGTGAAGCGTCCCCCGTTAACTTCGCGGCGAACGCGTGCGCGGGCGCGGCGGCATCGGAAGTCGCGAAATAAAAACCGGCAAGGTACAGGTTTCCCGCGGCGTCGATCCGAACCGCGTTGGCGATGCTGTTGGCGGGTAGAGCGGCCTGCGTGGGGGTCGCGGCGAGCGTCCACCCCGCTCCGATCAGTGCCAGCACAAACACCCGGCGCAACATGCCTTCAGTGTATCGGTTCTTACGTCGAGTACGCGACGTGCACGCCCGGCCGGAACACCTTCGTGGCGTCCAACGTCACGCCGGGCAAACCGTTCAGGTGCACTTCGCGCAGATTCGGCAACCGGGCCAGCAACGGCAGCCCCGCATCGGTCACCTTGAGACACTCGTACAATTCCACCTGTTCCAGAGCATCCATTCCGCCGAGTATTTCCAGGCTGCGATCCGTGATCTGCGTCAGCCCGGCATAGTAATACCGAATGGCGAGTTCCCGTATGTGCTCCGTCGCCGCGTCGCCGGTCTCGCGGCAGTACATGCAAGTCAAGCGCTCGAGGTTGCGGCAGCGCCCCACATACCGGAAGCCGTCGTCGCTGAAGGCGATCGGCGTCAGTTCCCGCAGCGCGGGGAAATCGGGGAGCCGCGCCAGCGCCGCATCGTCCACATTCCCGCAGCCGATGCCCAAGCTCCGCAGCTTCGGCAGCTTCGAAAACGCGACGAACCCGCGGCTTCCGAACCCCTCGCACACGCGCCCCCAAATCCCTTCGATGCTCTGCGACCGCGCCAGCGCCATGAATCCCTCGTCAGTCGCGGCGGACTCCTGAATGCGCAGCTTCTTCAAACGCGGTATCGCGGCAATATGCGGCATGGCATCGTCGCCGCTGAGCCTGCCATCGCAGCCAAGTGCCTGCAGATTGCGCAGGTGGACCAGATGGGCGAACCCGTCGCCGGTAATCCGGTCCACGTGCCAGAACAAATCGAGATCAAACACTCCGTCGAGGCCGGCGAGCCCCGCGAGACCCGCATTCGTGAATGGACCATCGATCAGCAGCCGCGCTCCGTCTTCCGCCGCCGTCTTCAGCAGCGGGAAATTGTGCAGCAGCGGAATTCCGGCGTCCGTCATGAGCCTCCCCGTGCTGAACCTGCGGAGCCTCGCTTTGCCCTGAAGCGCTTCAATCGCCCCATCGCCGGTGGGCGAACCCATCAGATCCACTTCCTCGAGTTGCTCGCAAGCTCGCAGATTCGCCACGCCGGCATCGCTGATTCCCGCTTGCCACGCCATCGCGAACTTCCGCAGGTTGGGCAGATGCCGCAGGACCTCCAGACCGCGATCCGTAAGTTTCCCGCCGGGATACTCGCTGAGCGTCAGCGCCTCCAGTTGCGGCATGCGCGCGAGGTGCTGCAGCCCGTCGTCGGTCAACTCGCGCGACCCGCCCAAATCCAGAGCCGTCACGAAATCCAAACCCGCGACATGTTCCAGCGCTTCATCCGTCATCAGGCCGTTGGCGTCCAGCGCGGGAATTCGCCGCTCCTTCATCGCGCCGATGAGTTCATCCCAATCTTTCGCCGACAAACGGCGGCGCGGGCCGATGCGATTCTCCTTCGGATCGATGACATACGGAGCGCCCTGCGGCGGAGTGCCGCTGGCCACCGCGCTCAAGAGCTTTTCCCAACTGCCGAACCCGGCATCCTGGGCGACAATGACGCGCGCTTCTTCGAGTGGAAAATGGTTCTCCGGAACTCGGAACGCGCGTTGCCGGTAAGCGTAGTCCCTGCGCCAGATTTCCGCCTTCACGTCGGCGAGGCTGAAGGAGCGGCTGTAATGGAGGTTCAGCCGCGCGAGCGCTGCCTCGTTGCCGCCGTACGCGTCCACGAAATCGCGCGCGGCCTGCTCATACGCCTCGTTCGTCCGTGACCGCGCCGCCTGCTGCAAGGCTTCCTTTAGTTCTTTCCAGTTTTCGAAGCCGTACTCCCGCGCGAGCGCATGTTGCACATCGCGCAGCACGGGCGTACCGTCGTGTTTTGGGTAAGCCTGCTCGAAGCGCTCGCGCGCCCGCGGCTCCGGAATGCGCAGAGCTTTGAGCCAGCGGCGGGCTTCCCGTTTCAGGTTGTCGAGAGTTGTGGCTGAGGTCAGCTTTCGCTGCATGGTACCTTCCTTCCGTCATGCCCAGGTCCGCTGAGCTCAGGGCCGGATGAAAGGTCCGTGCAAACTGTAAAACGTTCGATGGGTGGGAGCAAGCTCCCTTGCCGCGGACAGGAGGCGCCCCAGAGCGCGCTGACGCCAGATTCTCACAGCCGCGGCAACGCTGTCAAACGGCCGGAAGCGGCGCCGTCCGCGCACGTTATACGATTTTTCCCGTTGACATACGATTGCAATCGTCGTAGTGTCGTTTGCATGGCAATCTCTTCCGGAAAGGAAATGCCGCCGCCGCTTCCCAGCGCCGCCGAAGTCGATATTCTGGCTGCGCTCTGGCGGCTCGGACCGGCCACCGTTCGCGAGGTGCATGACGAGTTAGGCAAAAATACCGGCTACACGACCACGCTCAAGACGATGCAGCTGATGACGGAAAAGGGCCTGCTCACACGCAGCGAGCGCTTCCGTTCGCACGTCTATGAGCCGGCCGTTCCTAAGGAACAAACCCAGAAACAGATTGCCGCGGACCTCCTCGAGCGCGTCTTTGAAAAATCGGCGCGCAGCATGCTGCTGGGAGCGCTTTCGGCGCAACCTGCATCGCCCGAAGAACTGGCCGGCATCCGCAAAATGCTCGCTGACTTCGCGAAAGAGAAAGGCCGTTCGCGATGAACCCTCTACACATGATTGCCTCACAGCCGTGGGTAGAGCGTCTCGGCTGGACCCTGCTGCACTTCCTCTGGCAGGGCATGCTGGTTGCCGCTGTATTTGCTGCTGCGCGTCTTTCGCTCGCGCACTCGCGCCCGCATGCACGGTACGCCGCCGCCTGTTTCGCGCTGGCCATCATGCTCGCAGCCCCCGTCGCTACATTCCTGTGGCTCACACCGGCAGCCGACGACGCGCCGCCGCCCGATGTGAACGCCCGCGTCGTGCACTTCAGCGCAAAGCCGGCGGGCCTCGGAATCGTGTTGCCGGCGGTCGCGATCAGCGAACAGCCAGAGGAATGGATTTCGCAAGCCGCGCCGTGGATCGTGGTCACCTGGGCGCTGGGCGCGACTCTTTTCTGGGTGCGCCTGGCGGGCGGCTGGTGGGCTATTGCCCGCATGCGCTCGCATCACATACGGCCCGCTCCGCCGCAGTGGCAGCAGACCTTCGCGCACCTCTGCGCACGTTTGCGCGTTTCGCGCCCGGTCGCGCTGCTCGTTTCCGCGCGAATGGAAGTCCCCACGGTAACCGGCTGGCTCCGGCCCATCGTTGTGGTGCCGCTGGGAGCACTCAGCGGACTGCCTCCGGAACATGTCGAGGCGCTCCTCTTGCACGAACTGGCGCACATCGCTCGACGCGACTATCTCGTGAACGTGATGCAAAGCGTCGCCGAGGCCCTGCTGTTCTACCATCCGGCGGTCTGGTGGGTCTCCCACCAAATCCGCGACGAACGCGAGCTGTGTTGCGACGATGTCGCCGTGGCCGTGAGCGGCGACGCTTACACCTACGCCGTCGCTCTCGCCGGCCTCGAAGCGTGCCGTCCCATGCACGCGCGAAGCGTGCTCGCAGCGACCGGCGGTAAGCTCGCCGCGCGTATCGCGCGCCTCCTCGGCCAGTCACAGCCGGAACGGCTGCAGTTTTCGCGGCCGGCCGCCGGAGCCGCCGCGGCCCTCCTCGCCATGACCGCCTGTGTGCTGTTCGCGCAACCGGCGGACCGGCCGAAATTCGAAGTCGCCTCAGTGAAGCCGACTCCCGCCGCTGCACGAAACATCGCCGGCATGCGCCCGCTTCCTGGCGGACGCCTGCACGCGGACAATATGTCCGTGCGAATGCTGATCGCCAATGCGTATAGCGTGCAGGACTATCAGATCGCCGGCGCTCCCGCGTGGCTGCACGACGAAGGCTTCGACATTGAGGCCAAAGGCGCCACCAATTCGGGGAAAGCACAAATCCTGTTGATGCTGCAGTCGCTGCTCGCCGATCGCTTCCAGTTGCAGTTGCACCGTGAAACCCGCGAACTTCCGGTGTTGGCGTTGAGCCTGGCGCGCGGTGGAGCGAAACTGCCGGCGCCCGCTGAGGGTGGATGCATGAAGCCGGACGCGACACCGCCGCCTCAGGCGCCCGGGGCAAATTCGCTGCCGGCCTGCGGCAGCTTGAATATTATGGGCGCTGCCATGGGGATGCGCATGGACGGCGGCAACGTGTCTATGCCGGAGCTGATCCGGCAACTTTCGATGGTCCTGGGCCGCCCGGTGCTCGACCGCACCGGGATCTCCAGGCACTTCGACGCACACCTGCAGTTCACCACGGACGAGATGACGGCCGGTCTCATGGCCGCGTGGGGGACTGTGGAAGGCCACTCCGAGACGATGGCAGCGGCGGCGGCGAACACGCCGGGCGCGCCTCCCAACATCGGGGTCGCGCTGCGGGAGCAGCTAGGGCTGAAACTGGACGCGGCCAAAGGGCCGGTCGAGGTGCTTGTCATCGATCGTGTGGAGCGGCCCTCAGGGAACTAACTGGCCGCGGATCTCTACCAAAGCACCCGCCGCATTCGCGAATCGAAATACATCCGATACCGCTCCAGCTCGGCAAACGTGTAATACGGCCGGAACGCGTTGCGCTGCGACACCACCGGCTCATTACCAATCTGAAAAATGGACGGATTGTTCGCCAGCGGCTTCATGAGCTTGTCGAGTTGCTCGTCGTCCGCCGGAATAACGGACAGCCACTTGTGCGGATCTTCCTGCGCGTAAACCACCGGACCGCGCACAATCGCAATTCGATTCGGATGCTGTTCGTCGATCGGGACCCGCCGGAAATGCAGCGGAATCGCCACCTCCACAGTGTCCCCCGGCTTCCATTCGCGGCTGACCATCGCCCACTGGCCCGGCGGCGTCTCCGCGGCTTCCGTCTGTCCGTTGACCTTGACGCTCATGCCCCTCGACCACCCCGGCACTCGCAGTTTCAAGGCAAACGCGGCGGGCCGCTCCATACTCAGCTTCAAGGTGCTGCTGCCGGCTTCGGGATATTCGGTGGTCTGCACCACCTTGACCGTGCCCGCCGGACCGTTCCATTCCACTTCGGACGGCAGATACAAATTGACGAACAGTCCGTTCGCATCCTTGAAGTAAACCAGGTTCGAAAACTCGGTGATGTCCTGGAAGTAAGTGCCCGAGCAGCAGGTGAACGCGTTGCGCGAATAGTATTTCAGACAGGAACCCAGGTGGTAATCCATGTAATACATGTGTACGCCGCGATCCTTGATCTGCAGCGCCGCGCCGATCGCGTTGTATAACAGCCGCTCCATCCAATCGCCGAATCGAGCGTTGCCCGTATACATCATCAGGTACTTGGAGAGCTTGAGGCCGGCCCACGATCCGCACGGGCACTCGAAGCTCGCCGAGTAAGCCTCCAGCGCATCGCCCAGGGCGCCGTCGGAGTAAACGAACCGCTCGTCGGGACCGTAGCCGCCGGTCGCATACGTCTGCCGCTTCTGCATCCAATCGTGGAAATTGTTGATGATGCGCAGATACTTCGCGTCGCCGGTCACATCGTACGCCAGCGCCGCGCTCGAAAAGGTATTGCAGTGGCTGTAGGCGTGGACGCCCTGCGCGTCTTTCGGGTCGGACGTCTCGGCGAACTTATCCCAGTAAGCGGGATACAGCCAGACGTCGCCGAACTCTTTGTACATGGAGTTACCCGTCAGTTGGTACGCGCGGTAAAGATTCTCCGCCATGGTGTACCACTCGCCGGGCCTGCCGGAGTGCATCTCCCAAGGTTCGCGATTCGCGGGCAGGCGATCGCGATTGAAGTTCGCCATCGCCGCCTCGGTGATCTTGTCGCACAGCGGCAGCGCTTCGGGATGGCCTGCGTAATGGTGCATGTCCAGCAGCCCGCCGGCCAGCTTTTCATACGCATAGTGACCGAGTCCGCCGGTGGGGCCTCCCGCCGCTGCGCGCCCGCTGCCGCGCGGCGAGCCTTGCGACATACCGGGCCAGCACTTGGCGTATTCGCTCACCAGTATGTCCGCCTTGTCCCGCAGATCCCCGTCGCCGTTCGCGCGCTGCATGCGCGCCATCGCTTGCAGCCACTGGCCGAACACGGTGTTGGAGTTCGGCGAGCACCAACCGCCGAGCGCGCGGCCGGGAGCGTCAGACGAGCCCGCGGCTACGCGATATCCATGCAGGATGTCGTCATTCGAAAGACTCAGGTAATAATCGCGGCCGGCCGCGGCCTGACGCTGCCAGCGGCTCTGCCGCAGCGTGACGCCAGTGTAGTCGAACGGTTCGATCGCGACTTTTTTGTATGGAGTCGTCTTGGCCGCGGCGGCACTCGTGGTTTGCGCCGAAAGCACGCGCTGCACCATCGGAGTAAGTGCGCCGGCAGCCCCCAAAAAATCACGCCTGCCGAGTTTCTCTGCCATTCCGCCCCCTTTTTATTGTGACTCGAAGCGCGCGAAATCAGCAACCGCCGATGTTCCGATGAACGCGGCTTGCCACGAATATCGGGATCTGATATAACGGATTCCGACAATGAAACCGGATCTTGACGAATTCCTTCCGCTGGCCCCGGCTACCCTGCATATCCTGCTTTCACTGGCCGGAGAGCCGATGCATGGCTACGGCATCATGCAGGAAGTGCTGCGAGAATCGGCCGGACGCTACAATCTCGGCCCCGGCACGCTCTACGACAACCTGCAGCGACTGATGAAGCAGCGCATGGTGGAAGAAGTAGCCGCGCATGGCGGTGATGTGAACTCCCGCCGCCGTTACTACCGCCTCACTACGCTCGGGCGCGGAGTACTGTCACGAGAGATCGCGCGGCTGGACAACGTGGTTCAGGCAGGCAAAACGCGTCTGCGCGCGCTAAAACCCAGGAGGACCTGATGCTTCGCTGGTTGTATATTCAACTCATCTGGCTTCACCCGGCGCCGTTCCGCTGGCGCTTTGGCGACGAGATGCTCGACGATTTTGACCGCGCTCCAGGGCGCGCTAAACCGCGGTACATCGCCGATGCTGTAGCCTCGCTGGCGCGGCAATGGCTTCTGCGCCCGGAATTCCGCGGGCCCGACCCGCTCGCCGCAACGCCGGAGGCATTCCCCGGGGCATTGGCTGCGCCGCGGTTTCAGACGATCGAAACGTACCAACCGCGGCCCGCAGCGTTGCTGAATGGTGGGTTCCTGGCCATCCTCTCAATTCTTACCGCCGTGATTCTCGCGGGTAAAGGAGGTGCCGGCGCCACGCCGTTTCTCATCGGCGCGCATGGCTCGCGACCCGGGCTCCTGCCGGTCCATACGGTTCGGAATTCGGCCGCCGGCGACCTCAATACAACTGTCCACCTCAGGCCGAACTCGGCCGATGCAGCATTAGCGTTAGCCCGCGCGTATTTCGCGTCAATGCCGGTGCTGCGCGCGCTCGATTCGGACGGTGATTCGAGGCTCTCGCCGCCGGAGATCGCCAATGCTGCTGCTGCCCTCCGCCGCCTGGACACGGACAACGACGGCCAACTGACCGCTGAGGAATGCGGCTTGGGAATCAATTCTCATGGCCCGTCGGCGGCCGCGCAGTCGCAACTCCGCCGGCAGTTCATGAGCGATCATCCCGTGCTCGCCGCCCTCGATGCCAACCACGACGGCGCGATCTCCGCCGCGGAGATCAACCGCGCCGCCGCGTCGCTGAAAACTCTCGACCGTGATGGTGATGGTTATGTGACCGCCGAAGAGGTGATGCGATGACCATCGCCCCGTTCATTGCCGCCGTATCCGCTCTCTGTTTGCAAGCCCAGCCGGCGTCACCGCCAGTCAGGCCCAAGTTCGATGTGGTGTCGGTGAAACCCTGTAAGCCGGGCGATCAGAATAACGGCGGATCCTCGCCCGGAAGGCTGCACATCGGCTGTGGGATTCTCGCGGCCGTCGATAACATCGGTCTGATCCAAGTCGCGTACAACCGGTATGCAAACGGCAACCTGACTGCCTACGGAGTAATTCCGATCGAGGGCGCGCCCGATTGGATCCATTCGGAAGCGTTTGAGATCGACGCGAAATCGGAGGGGAGCCCGAGTTTGCAGATGATGGAAGGTCCCATGATGCAGACCCTTCTTGAAGACCGCTTTCATCTGAGGATTCATCGCGAGACCAGGCAAGGTCCTGTTTACGATCTCACGCTGGCCAAAGGTCCCCTGAAGCTGAAACCGATGCCGTCCGGGAAATGCATACCGGTCGCGGTGGGCCGCTCACTTCCTCCGCTCGCCTCGAATCAGCGGATTTGCAGAAACATGGTAGGTGCAGGCGGCGTGAATTTCGAGGGTGGCACACTGTCCGGGCTTGCGGGCTTGCTGCCTCTCATTCTGGATCGGCCCGTCATCGACAAAACCGGCATTGCCACTTATTTCCAGATACAGCTAAAGTTCGCGCCCGACGATTCCGCCGCTCCGTCCACCGACCCTGGGGCGGACGCACCCGGTATTTTTCAAGCGATACAGGAACAGCTCGGTCTCAAGCTGGTTCCGGCCAAGGGACCCGTGGACGTACTCGTGATCGATCACATCGAGAGGCCATCCGGAAACTGACGGCGTCCGGCTGCTGTTCTCGTCGTACTTAATCCGCCTTTCGATAGACCTTTTACCGCTCCCTCACGGTCGCGGCTCCGTGAGTAAAGTCAACTACAACGCAGCCGTGACCGTTAGGGATTCGAGCGCGTTTGAATGCGGCGAAAAAAGTAATTCGATATTTTTTCACAAGCCCGCAAGGGAGCGGCAAAAGGTGCCGGGGATACGAGTGCGTTTGAATGCGGCAAAAAAGCAATTTCGATATTCTTTCACAACCCCGTAAGGGAGCCGTAAAAGGCGGATTCTCCCAGTTGGGTATCATCGATACTGAGCCCGCACTATGAACAAGATCACCCCGTTTCTCTGGTTCAACGACAACGCCGAGGACGCCGCCGCGTTCTATCTCTCTGTATTTCCCGACGCGAAGAAACTCGGCGAGCTTCGTTCGAGCGGCGTGGGACCCTGGCCCGCCGGAAAGATCGCGACCATCACCATCGAACTGATGGGGCAGCCAATGACCTTCCTCAACGGCGGACCCACGCACGCGCTCACGCCCGCCTTCTCGTATTCCGTCTCCTGCAAGGACCAGGACGAAATCGACCGCTACTGGAACAAGCTGCTCGAAGGCGGCACGCCCAATGCCTGCGGCTGGCTCACGGACAAGTTCGGCCTGTGCTGGCAGATTGTGCCGGAGAACATCGGCGAGATCCTGAAACATCCCAAAGCGATGGCTGCCATGATGGAGATGGTAAAGTTCGATATCGCCACACTGGAAGCCGCCGCGCGGGAGTAACCAACGACGCAGTCAGCCGCACCGCAGGAATTCGAGCGGGTCGACCCGCAAAGCCCGCCGCGCCGGTCCCAGAGCTGCGAGGGTGCCGGCCGCTCCGAGAACGGCAATCACCGCCGCAAAACTGGCTGGGTCGGACGGGTGCAGTCCGGGCACAAGAAAGATTGCGAGCGGCCGCGTCACCAACAGCGCGAAAGCCAGCCCGATCCCGACACCTGCGGCCCACAGGCGGGCGAAGTCGCCGAGGACCAGGATCGTCACATCCTTTGACGTGGCCCCCACCGCGACGCGAATGCCAATTTCGCGACGGCGCAGCGTGATCGAATAGGCCAGCACACCGGAGACGCCGATCAGCGACAAACCCAGCGCAAGCACGCCGATGCTTCCCATCAGGGCCGCCCCCACCTGCGACGGCAAAAAAGCGAACCCAATGCCGGCAAACATCGTCTCGACTTCGAGGCCGGCCGAAGGCTCCGCTTGCCGCAATGCCTGCCGCACAGCCGCGATTTGCCCTGCCGGCGCGCTGCTGCTCCGGACTACGAACTGGATGCGCATCCGGTCGTTGCGGATCTGGGCCAGCGGCTCGTAAAGCTGCGGCCGCGGATTCTCGCCGATCGTCATGTTCTTCGTCGCCCGAACCACCCCGGCGATGGTATACACTGCCTTTGCTGGTCCCCAGACAAACGCGGCGCCCAGGGCCTTGCGGCCCCCCAGATACTGGCGGACGAACACATCGTTGACGATCACCACGCGCGTCGCGCCGTTATCTTGCGGTCCGAATGCGCGACCCTGAAGGACGGGGATATCCATCGCGCGGAAATAGTCTGGCGTCACCGCGTTCCAGTTAAACTGCACGTGCCGCCTCTCGCCGTTATCCTGGAACGTTATGTCTGATCCGAAAGAGGTGCTGTCGGTGAACGGAATAATTCGGGCAGCGGCCGCGAACGTGACGCCCGGAATTTCGTGCAGCCTATCCAGAGCGCGGCCGGCGAAGAAGTTGATCGCCGGGATCTCCTTGTATCTGGCCGGCGGCAGGTAAACGTCGGCACGAATGGTGTGGCGGACGTCGAACCCGGGACCGAGAGAGGTGGAGCGCGCGAGGTTCTTCAGGAATAACGCGGTCGTCGTCAGTACGACGAAAGAGACCGCGATTTGCGCGATTACCAGCACCCGCCGCATGCGCAGCTTCCGCTCCCGATGCATCCCGGCGGAAAGAGACTGCCGCACGGACTGCCATGCCGGCACAAGGCCGCTCGATACCGCTGAAACTACGGCCAGCACAGCCGCGTAGCCTGCCACCCGCCAGTCGGGATCGATGCGGAGGCGGATCGGCACCGGAAACGGCAGCGGGACGGATGCCGCGGCTTTGGCGGCGATGAGCGCGAGAAAAAATCCCAGACCCGCACCCGCGATCGAGAGGAGCAGACTCTCCGCCAGAAGTTGTTGCAGGAGCCGGCCACGGCTCGCGCCCAAGGCCAGGCGTGTCGCAATTTCCTGCCGGCGGGATGCGGCTCGTGCCAAAAGCAGATTGGCCACATTCACGCAACCGATGATCAGAACCAGGCCGGCAATCACCAGCAGCGCCCCGAAGAAGAGAAATACGGCGGCTGCCTGGCCGTCCATTTTCAGGCGAGCAATTCCGGCGATTGGGGTGGCATGAAGGCGCCGGTTCAATGGATCGCCCGGAGGAAACTCCCGATTCAGGCGTTCCCCGAGTGCCGGCATCGCAGCGTTCACCTGCCCCACTGTCGTCCCGGGTTTGAGACGCGCGTATGCCGCCAGAATAGTCCCGTCGATGTATGTGGGGACAAATACGTCCGGAGTATATCCGAACCCTATGAGACTTCGGTAGTCGTCCGGCAGGATGCCGAGCACGGTGTAAAGGCGTCCATCCAAGCGGATCGTCCTGCCCGGAACTTTGGGATCGCCGGCGAACTGTGTGCGCCAGAAGCGGGGGCTGAGGACAGCCACCTCGTCGGGATCGGATTCATTCCAGCCGCGCCCGAGCGCTACCGGGACGCCGAGCGCAGTGAAGTAGTTCTTGGTCGCCTGCAGAGCGAAGACGCGCCGGGTCTCCGACCCATCGTTGAAATTGACGAAGCTCTCCTCGTTCTCCCCCGCGACGTCATCGAAGACGCCGCTGCGGCGAAGGGCATTGATGGTGGCTGCCTGCATGTGGCTGTTGCCGTCCTGCTGCACATAGACCACCGAGCCGGCGTCGCGCACCGAGGGCTCGCTCAAAAGAAACTCAACCGCGAGGGGAAAAATGGCGGTGTTGATTCCAATCCCAAGTCCCAGCGAAACCAGCGCCGCTAATACAAAGCCAGGGTTCTTACGCAGCGTGCGTACGGCGAGAACCAGGTCACGCCAGAGATTCTCGGCACGGTTGAATCTCCATAGGTCGAAGGCCTGCTCCCGGATGAGCCCGGCATTGCCGAACGGAATCGGATTGCCGGCTGCGGACGCCATTTCCCGGTGGAACGCGATTTCCTCCTCCAGGTCCCGCGCGAGCCGGCGGCGTCGCAGAAATTTTAGAAGAACGCGCCGGATCATCGGGGTTCCCTCGCCAGAACCCGGTCCACTGCGGCCGAGAGCCGTTCCCAGGTCTCCTGCTGTTCGGCGATCAACTTTTGGCCGCGCCTGGTGATCTTGTAGTATTTAGCCTTGCGGTTGTTGTCGGATACGCCCCAAGAGGCTGAAATGGCGCCATTGAGTTCGAGGCGATAGAGGGCTGGGTAAAGCGAGCCCTCCTCCACCTTGAGCACCTCGTCCGAGAGCAGATGAATGGTTTGCGCGATGGCATAACCATGTAGCGGACCGCGGCTCACTGCGTGCAAAATCAGCAGGTCCAGCGTGCCCTGAAGGAGCGTGGGAGTCGTAGACTTGGCCATAGTTGCTTTCCTGGATGATCTACGGAAGCCAAGCCGGAAAAGTTCCCTAGATGATCAAGGGCAGAAAGCCTCGGACCGTAGTCCACCCCTAAACTCACCCGAACGTGAGTCCCGAGGACAGTTCCAACTCAGCTCAAACCAGGCGCAGGATTTCGCGGCTGCCGGTAATCCAAAGCTCGGTGTAACCGGCCATTCGCTCGCGGTATAACGCGCTGCCCATGGTTTCCTGCATTCGTTTCTCAAATTCCGCGAGGCTTTCAGCGGTGTGCTCCATGACGACACGGTTGAAATCGCCGGTGACATCGGTCATCACCCGCGCGCCCGGCATTTCAAACGCGGCCATTGCCACTTTCAGTTGTGCTGCCAGCTTGCCGGCGGAACCCGGCTTTGCGATGAATGTATTTCGGATAACGAACATGGCTTCTCTCCCGTCGAGTCATTCTGACGCGTTGACCGGCCGGAAGCAAGTCAAGTGCGACCGCGGGCGTTCGACGATAGGACACCTTGTAGATTGGACGTATGGCGCTCAAACGGATGGACAACATAGGAATCGTCGTCGATGACCTTGAAGGGACGATTGACTTCTTTCGCGACCTCGGCCTCGAGCTCGAAGGCCGGGCCACGATCGAAGGAGAATGGGCAGGACGTGTCACTGGATTGAACGGCCAGCGCGTCGAGATTGCCATGATGCGCACGCCGGACGGCCACGGCCGGCTCGAGCTCTCCCGTTTCCTCACGCCGCCTGCCGTCGCAGATCACCGCAACGCCCCGGTGAACGCTCTCGGCTACCTCCGCGTCATGTTCGCCGTGGACGATATCGACGAGACGCTGGAAAGGCTCCGCAAACGCGGCGCGCAGCTCGTAGGCGAAGTAGTCCGGTATAAAGACGCGTATCGGCTCTGCTATATCCGCGGCCCTGAAGGGCTTCTCATCGGACTCGCCCAGGAACTCAGCTGAAGCGCAAGACGAAGGCGTCCGTTCCTGACGCGCCCATTCACACGAGTCCCGAAATAAACTTTTCCCCACCGCGCCATCGCAGTTCCTTGCCGGCATCGCTCTGGGGCGCCATTCGCACGATTCGCGACGACAAGCTCTACAAGACCGTCAGTCCCACGTGCTACGCAAGCCGTCCCACTCCTGCGCGAAAAGGCCCAACTCATCGCCGGCACCGTCAGCTCGTACATCAAGGACCTGGCCGAGTTCCGCACCGGCAAGGGTTACCACCGCAAAGCCAAGAGCCTCGCGCGCCGGGCTATGGACGTCCTCCGCAAGTTCGAAGACCTGATCGCGAACGGTCCGGCAGGCCAGGAATGGAACTACTTCGGCGCAACCCTCAAACACCTCCGCGACATCCTCGATCGAGCCCAGGAAAAGTAGAACTCCTTGCAATCCCGCCCCTAGAACCGCTCCCTGTTTCCGTATCCCCGGCACCGTTTACCGCTCCCTTACGGGTCGGTGAAAAGCTCGAATTGTTTTCTTGACGCATTCAAACGCACTCGAATCCCCGGCACCTTTTACCGCTCCCTTACGGTCACGGCTCCGTATGTGGTTGATGCTGCTAGCGGAGCCGCGACCGTTAGGAAGCGGTAAAAGGTGCATCGAAAGGCGATTGGAGTGCGACGAGAACAGCAGCCGGATTTCTCCACAAGCCCGTTAGGAAGCGGTAAAAGGTGTATCGAAAGGCGAATGAATCGCGACGAGAACGGCAGCCGGATTTTTTCACGAGCCCGTCAGGAAGCGGTAAAACGTGCATCGAAAGGCGAATGAATCGCGACGACAGCGACAGCCGGATTTCTCCACAAACCCGTCGAAAGCCGAACCACAGCCCTAGCCATAAAGAGCTACTATCACCTGCCCCTGCTGCGTCATCCCTATCTGTAGTCGCTCCAGTATCATAGAGCTATAGCAGACCTGTCAGCGCCGCCGTAGCCGCTGCACCTTTTACCAGCATGTGGATAGTCCGACTCGCCCTTAGGCGTCCTTATACTTTCGTTGTCATGGCCGTGCTCATCGCCATTCTCGGCGTGAGCGCCATCGTGTCGATGCCCGTCGACATTTTCCCCTACATCGATATCCCCGTCGTCAGCATCGTCTGGAACTACGGCGGCCTCAACCCGGTCGAGATGGAAAAGCGAATGGTCACCATCTTCGAGCGGGCTATGACCACCACGGTCAACGATATCGAGCACATCGAATCGCAGTCCTACAGCGGCGTCTCCGTCACCCGCGTCTATTTCCAGCCGGGCGCCAAAGTGGAGCTCGCCCTCAGCCAGATCACCGCCATCTCGCAGACCCTCCTCCGCCCGTTCCCGCCCGGCACTACGCCGCCGAGCATCATCAAATACGATGCCTCCAGCGTCCCAATTATCCAGCTCGGCCTCGAAAGCAAAACCCTCAGCGAGCAGGAGCTCTTCGACCTAGGCCAGAACTTCATCCGCACTCAGCTCGCCACCATTCAGGGCGCGGCCGTGCCCCTCCCCTATGGCGGCCGCTTCCGCAACGTCAGCGTGGATCTCATCCCGGACCAACTCTACGCCAAGGGCATGTCGCCTATCGATGTATCCAACGCGCTCGGCAGCCAGAACCTCATCCTGCCCGCCGGCACCGCCAAAATCGGCGACAAGGAATATCAGGTGGCGCTGAATTCCAGCCCGCGCGTGCTGGACCAGATGAACGCTCTCCCCGTGAAAGTGGTCAACGGCGCGACGGTCTACCTACGCGACGTGGCGCAGGTCCACGACGGCTACTCGCCGCAAACCAGCATCGTGCGCACCAACGGCAGCCGCGGCGCGCTGCTCACCGTGCTCCGCAGCGGCAAGGCGTCCACCCTCTCCGTCGTCAACAATGTCAAGAAAGCGCTCCCGAAAATCCTCGCCGGCGTCACGCCTGAGCTTCACGTGCGCGAGCTCTTCGATCAATCCCTGTTCGTCCGTGCCGCCATCGCCGGTGTGGTGCGCGAAGCCGTCATCGCCGCCGTCCTCACCGGCCTGATGATCCTCATCTTCCTGGGAAGCTGGCGCAGCACCATCATCGTCTGTATTTCGATTCCGCTCTCTATCCTCGTCTCGCTCATCGTCATGAGCATGCTGGGAGAGACCATCAACGTGATGACTCTCGGCGGACTTGCGCTCGCCGTCGGCATTCTCGTCGACGATGCCACCGTCGAAATCGAAAACACGCACCGCAACATGGCGATGAAGAAGCCGCTCGTGCGCGCGGTGCTGGATGGCGCGCAGCAGATCGCGGCCCCCGCCTTCGTTTCCACGCTCTCTATCTGCATCGTGTTCGTTCCGGTGCTGCTGCTCACCGGCGCAGCCAAATACCTGTTCACGCCGCTCGCCATGGCCGTGGTGTTCGCGATGATGGCCTCCTACTTCCTCTCGCGAACCCTCATCCCCACCATGGTGCATTACATGCTTCGCCCCGAAGTGAAGTTGTATGCGCAGGGCGCGCACGGCGAATCGGCCGGCGGCAAGGGTTTCATCTGGCGCGTGCATTACCTCTTCAATCGCCGGTTTGAGCTGATGCGCTCCTCCTACACCAGCCTGCTGCATTGGTGCCTGGACCATCGTGCGCCCGTGCTCATCGGCTTTTCCCTCTTCGTGGTTTGCTCGCTCGGACTTGCCGGATTTATTGGCGAGGACTTCTTTCCCACGGTCGATTCGGGCCAGATGCGGCTTCACGCGCGCGCTCCCTCCGGCACCCGCATCGAAGAAACGGAAGTCATCTTCGCCCAAATCGAAGATGAAATCCGGCGCGTCGTCCCGCAGCGCGAAATTCAGACCATCATCGATAACATCGGCCTTCCCAACGGCGGTTTCAATCTCGCCTTCGGAGACAACCCGACGCTGGGAGTCGGCGACGGCGATATTCTCATCTCCCTCAACCCGGAAGAGCACGGGTCCACCGCCGCATACACCGATCAGCTCCGCAAAGATCTGCACGAGAAATTCCCGGACGTCGTTTTCTTCTTCGAAGCCGCGAATATCACGAACCAGATTCTCAACTTCGGTCTGCCCGCGCCCATCGATGTGCAGGTGGTAGGCCGTAACGCCGACGTGAACTACGGCATCGCCCAGCAGTTGCAGCGCGAAATCGCGCGCGTGCCGGGCGCAGCCGACGTGCACATTCATCAGGTGGTCGATTGGCCGCAAATCCAGGTGAACGTGGATCGCACTAAAGCCGGACAAGTCGGCCTGAGCCAGCGCGATGTCAGTAACAGCCTGCTGGTCTCGCTTACCGGCAGCGGGCAGATCGCGCCTACGCAGTGGCTGGATTGGCGCACCGGCGTGAGTTACAACGTCACCGTGCAGACTCCGCAGTACCGCATCAATTCCGTGGACGCCCTCCTGCGCACTCCCGTCGCGCCGCTGAATGGCGCCATGGTTCAGAACACCGCCAACTCGCAGGCCGGTTTGTCGAACGCGGGCAACTCATTCACCGGCGCGGCGCCGAACCAGAGCTCCGCCGCGTACGCGAATCCCGGCGCGGCCGCCGGCAATCCGCAATTGCTTGAGAACCTGGCGTCGCTTGACCGTTCCGTGGCTCCCGAGATTGTCAACCATTACAACGTTCAGCCGGTCTTCGATGTCTACGCCAACGTCGATCGCCGCGACCTCGGCAGCGTGGGCTCGGCGGTCGAGAAAATCGTCGCCAACGCTTCGGCCAAGCTGCCCCGCGGCACTACCATCGATCTGCGCGGCCAGATCTCGACGATGGAGAACTCGTTTTACCGCCTCGGCATGGGCATGATTTTCGCCGTCGTTCTGGTTTACCTGCTGATGGCCGTCAACTTCCAATCGTGGCTGGACCCGTTCATCATCCTGATGGCGCTGCCGGGCGCGCTCGCCGGAATCATTTGGATGCTCTTCCTGACGCAGACCACCTTCAGCGTGCCGTCGCTGATGGGCTCCATCATGTGCATCGGCGTGGCCACCGCGAACAGCATTCTGATGGTGGTTTTCGCCAATGACCAGCGCGAGGAAGGCATGGATGCGCGCTCCGCCGCTCTTTCCGCCGGCCACACGCGCATACGCCCCGTCATTATGACCGCCACCGCCATGATCATCGGTATGATGCCGATGGCGCTCGGCCTCGGTGAAGGCGGCGAGCAGAACGCGCCTCTTGGCCGCGCCGTGATCGGCGGCTTGCTGCTGGCCACCATCACCACGCTGTTCGTCGTGCCGATGGTGTACAGCCTGTTGCGTAAGAAGCCCCCGGTGGATTTCGAGCGCAAAATTGTCGAAGAGGAACACGAATATTTGCGGGAGGACATGCTGCTTCCGGAGGACTTGCAATGAACCAGATCAATACCAGTGAGGAGCAACTCCGCCGCGAGATCGAAGAGCTGAAGCGCCAGCTTGGCGAACAGCGGAAGCTCTCCGGCCATCCCGCCGAAACCAGGCGGCCCTCTTTCGGAACGCTGCTGACCGTCGTGCTGATCCTCGGCGCTCTCGCCGTCGCGGGATACTATTTCGGATACCTGCCGCGGCAGAAGCGCGAAGACGTGCTTGCCGCCGAATCCAAATCCGGCAGCGCGGCGCTACCAGTGGTCAACGTGGAACCCGTCACTCGATCCTCGAACAAAGCCAACCTCGTGTTGCCGGGCAACATTCAGGCAGTCACCGAAGCGCCCGTCCTAGCCCGTGCCTCGGGTTACGTCAAGAAGCGCAACGTCGATATCGGCGATCGTGTGCAGGCCGGCCAGGTGCTCGCCGAAATCGAAGCGCCGGAAATCGAACAGCAAATCCGCCAGGCCACCGCCGCCGTTGACCAGGCGAACGCCGCCATCCAGCAGGCCGAAGCCAGTTTGCAGCAGGGCCGCAGCAACCTGCATCTGGCCGAAGTCACCAAAGATCGCTGGCAGAAACTCTCCGATAAAGGAGTGGTCTCGCGCCAGGAGAACGATACGTATCAGATGCAATGGCAGGCGCAGCAGGCGAACGTGCAGGCGCTTGAAAAAGCGGTCGCCGCGGCACAAAGCAACGGCGCCGCCGCGCAAGCGAATGTGGCGCGCCTTAAAGACGTGCAAAGCTATCAGACTGTTCGCGCGCCCTTCGCCGGCGTCATCACACTGCGCAACGTGGACAATGGCGTTCTGGTAACCGAAGGCACTACCCTGCTCTTCCGCATCGCGCAGACCGGCCGGCTCCGCACGTACCTCAACGTTCCGCAGGCCGATGCCGGTGACATACACGTCGGGCAGAAGGCTACAGTGCAGGTGGCCGATCTCGGCGGACGCACGTTCCCCGGCACGGTGACGCGCACCGCCAGCTCGCTGGATCCCTCCAGCCGCACGCTCCTGGTGGAAGTACAGGTGGCGAATCCCGGCGGTGTGCTGTTGCCCGGCATGTATTCTCAAGTCGACTTAGCCGTGCCGCGCAAAGATCCGCCGCTGAGCATTCCCGGAGATACGCTGGTTATCCGCGGCGATGGGACGCAGGTCGCCGTGGTGGCGAACGACGGCACGGTGCATTATCAGCGCATCGAGCTCGGCCGCGATTTCGGAGATCATCTGGAAGTGGTCCAGGGCCTTCGCGAAGGCCAGTGGCTCGCAGTCAATCCGAGCGACCAGGTGCGGGAAGGCGGCAAAGTAAAACCGCAGTTCTCGCAGAAAAATCAAAAACAATGAAACGGGAATTTGGGATAGTCCGGGCCGCCGCGGCCGTGGGACTTGCGGCGCTCCTGGCATGGCCCGCCGCCGCTCAACAGGTGTCCTTCGAGAATTCGCAGCGTGTTCGCGATCTGCTGCGCGCCGGCACGATTTATCTTTCCCTGCGCGATGCGCTCTCTCTCGCCATTGAAAACAATCTGGACGTGGAGTTGCAGCGGTTCACGCTTCCCATGGGCGCCACGGAATTGCAGCGCGCGCAGGGCGGCGGCATCACCCGCGGCCTGAATTACACGCTGGCGGAAGTGCCGGCGGGTGTCGGCGGTCCGGTCAATCCGCTCACGGTCAATCGCGCTCCCAGCGGCAGCGTGACCAACGGGGCGACGGTCGCCAGCAATGCACTCGAGCTGGGAGTTCTCGCCGCGCCGCAAGTCAATCTCTCCGAACAGGGGACGGTTCCGCAGTCCGCCGGCACGCCGGTTCCGAGCTTCGACCCCGCGCTCGTCGGCCTGCTCAACTGGCAGCATCAGACCACGCCGCAAACCAATCCCGCGGCCTTTGGACAGAACGCGCTCGTCACCAGTGGCTTCAACGCCAATGCGGGCATCGTGCAGGGTTTCGCCAGCGGCGGCAGCGTGAATTTCAGCTTCAACAACTCGCATCAAAACGTGAACGCGTTTAACACGGCGTATAACCCGTTCACCGGATCGAGTCTCGGCTTTACCGCGACGCAGCCGCTGCTGCGAGGCTTCGGCATGGGACTGAATCGCCGCTTCATCCGCATCGCAAGAAACGAACAGAAGATCGCGAGCCTGCTGTTCCAGCAGCAACTGCTCGCCACCACCTACGGCGTCATTCGCCTTTATACGGATTTCGTTGCGCTCTACGAAGATGTCAAAGTCCGCCAGGAAACGGTGACCTCCGCCGAGAGGCTTGTCAGCGATACGCAGGCGCAGGTGGATGAAGGCACGCTCGCTCCCGTGGAAGTGACGCGCGCGCGGGCTCAGTTATTTTCCGCGCGACAGGATCTCATCAACGCGCAAGGGCTCCTCGCCGAACAGGAAGCGATTCTGAAGAACGTGCTGACGCGCAGCCAGGACCAGGCGATTCGTTCGGCGCATGTGATCCCCACCGATCCGCTGAACATCCCGGCAAGCGACGAAGTCCGTCCCGAACAGGACCTCATAGCCGCCGCCGTCGCCAACCGGCCGGATCTCGGTCAGGCTCGTGTGCAGGTTGAGAATTCACTCATCGGACTGGAGGGCGCGCGGAGCGCCACGAAGCCCGAATTGGACCTTGTGGGCGTGATGCAGAATAACGGCCTCGCCGGTCCGCTCACCGGTTTCGCCGCGGGCGCGACGGCGCCGGCTCTCAGCGGCGGTTACGCGGGAGCGCTCGGGCAGGTTCTCTCGCGCGATTATCCGACCTACGGAATCGGGCTGCAATTGACGCTGCCGTTGAAGAATCGCGTTGCGGAGAGCGACCTTGCGCGCGATGAAATCCAAACGAAGCAGTCGCAGATTCGCGTGCAACAGCTCCAGAACCAGGCCGCGCTCGAAGTGCAGGACGCTCTCATCGCCATGCGCCGCGCGCGCGCTACTTATGACGCGGCGGTGCAAGCGAGAAAGTTCCAACAGGAATCGCTCGAAGCCGAGCAGACCAAGTTCGAAGTAGGAGCCTCGACGGCGTTCTTCGTAGTGCAATACCAAACTTTGCTGGCGCAGGCCAAGAGCACCGAAGTAGCCGCGATGAGCTCCTACATGAAAGCCAGGGCCGCGCTTCAACGGGCCACAGGCTCCATTCTGGACGACAACGGAATCAGCATCGACGCCGCCATCAAGGGCAAGTAACGCCCCCGCTTTACGACGGATCTTTTTGACGCGTGCCCGTAACGCCCGTCACGATTCCGATACCGATCAGTACGAGATCGCCCACCACAATCCAGCGTGGCGCTATGTGCATCATGCTGGCCCCAATCGAAAGGCCGATCACAACCACAAGAAAACCAATCACATAAAGCGCGAAGGACATACGTTACCTCCCTGGCGCGTATGTATGCACGTCAAGTACCGGACCCGGTTCGCCGCTAATGCATTCCAGCCGGAGCGTCGGATGTTTTCGGCGGCTTGCGCATGATGAGGACGAACGGCACCAGGCACATCACCACCAGCGCGAGCACCGAAATAACGTCGATATACGCGAGCGTCGTTGCCTGCCCTTGCACCAGCCCGTAGATTTGCCCGTATGCCTGCTGCTTGGGGAACGGCTGCCCCTGACGCGCGAGATTGTTCGCCAGCCCTTGCGCCATCTGGTCGAAGTTGCGGCTGCCGATGGCGGTATGCGCGCTCATGTAGACCTGGTGTTTCTGGGCTTGCCGCGTGATCATGGTCGTCATCAGCGCGATCCCGATACTGCCTCCGATGTTGCGGACGAAGCTGTTGATCGCCGACACCTGATTGTTGTTCTCGCGCGGCACGCCGACGTAGGCGAGCGTGGTGGATGGCAAAAAGATGAAGGCGAGTCCCGCTGCCTGATAGGTGCGCAGCATGGCGGCGGTCCAGAAATCCATTTGCAGGCTTAGCGTGGTGACGATGTGATAGAGCGCGATGGCGGTGGCGGCGAACCCGAATGCCATCATGGCGCGCGGATCGATCTTGCCGACCAGCGTTCCGGCGATCGGCATCATCAGCAACATTGCTATACCGCCTCCCGCCAGCGCTTCACCCGATTTTTCCGCCGAGTACCCCATCAGCAGTTGCAGGAACTGCGGGATCACGACGGTGGTTCCAAACAGCACGATGCCGAGCACGAAGGTGAAGAACTCGGCCGTGGCGAAATTGCGGTTCTTAAACAGCCGTATATTGACGATGGGCTCGGGATGATACCACTCCCAGACGATCCACACGAAGAACGCGTACACCCCGAGCACCATCATCACCGCGATCCACGTGGTTGAAAACCAGTCCTTCTCCTGACCTTTATCGAGCACGATCTGCAGCGACCCGATGGCCAGCACCAGCAGACTGAGCCCGATGTAATCCACGCGGATTTTTCCGCGCGCGCGCTCCGCTTTGAGGTACGGCGGATCCTCGATGAGCCTCTGCGTGAGCAGCAGGGAAATGATGCCGATAGGCACGTTGATATAGAAGATCCAGCGCCAACTGAAGTTGTCCGTAATCCAGCCGCCGAGCGTTGGACCGATCGCGGGCGCGACAACCACCGCCATTCCGTACACCGCGAAAGCGATGCCGCGCTTGGCCGGTGGAAACGTGTCGGCGAGAATGGCCTGCTCGCTGGGCTGCAAACCGCCGCCGCCCGCGCCCTGCAGAATGCGCAGCATCACCAGGACTCCCAGGCTCGGCGCAAGTCCGCACAGAAAACTGCTGATGGTAAAAAGCGCCACGCAGCTCATGTAGAAGCGCTTGCGTCCGATGATGCGAGAGATCCACGCGCTGATGGGCAGGATGATGGCGTTCGAAACCAGATAGCTGGTGAGCACCCAGGTGGCTTCTTCTTCGCTCGCCGATAGATTGCCGGCGATGTGCGGCAGCGAGACGTTGGCGATGGAAGTGTCCAGCACCTCCATGAAGGTCGCCAGCGTGACCGTCAACGCGATGGCCCACGGGTTGTAGCGCGGCCGTTCGTATGCGTGTTCGTCAGCCATACCGGTCCGCTACTTCAGCCAGATCTTCGGCTCGACGCTCATGCCCGGCCGCAGTTTGTCCAAACCTTGCTGGTTCTTATCGAAGCGCAGCCGCACGGGCATGCGCTGCACCACTTTGACGTAATTGCCGGTGGCGTTTTCCGGCGGCAGCAGACTGGTGACCGCGCCGGTGGATGCGGGCAGGCTTTCGACATAGCCGCTGAAATCGCGATCCAGAGCATCCACGCCGATGGTGGCGTGCAATCCCGGCCTGATGCGCTTGAGCTGCGTTTCTTTATAATTCGCCGTGACCCACAGGTCGCCGGTCTCGGCGATGAGAAACAGTTGCTGGCCCGGCTGCACCGTGGACCCCACCTCAGCGCTGCGGCGCGACACGATTCCATCCGCCGGCGAGAGCACCTTCGTGTAGCTGAGGTTCAACAGCGCGCGATCCACTTGCACACGCGCGGCTTTGGCCTGCGCCTCGCGCGCCTGCACATTGGCGCGGCTGATGGCGAGTTGCTGCGGAGCGGTGGCGCTCGCCTGCGAGAGACGGCTCTCCGCCTGCGCAAGCTGCGCGCGGCGCTGATCCACGATTTTCGCGGCAGCCTCGGCTTGCGCGCGCGCCGCTTCCACGGTCGCGGCCTGTGCATTGGCGGTCGCCACGGCCTGATCGTACTGCTGCCTGGAGATTTCGTCTTTTTCGGCGAGCGAGCGATATCGCGCGACATCGGCCTGCGCCTTCGCGTTGCCCGCTTCGGCCTGCTTCACCTGTGCCTGAGCGGCGGCCGAATCGCTCTGCGCGGAGGCGATGGCGGCGCGCGCATTCGCCACGTCCGCCTCCGTGCCCGTGATGTTCGTGCGGCTGGTGGTTTGCGTCAGCGGGACATTGGGATTCTGCGCCTGAATTTCGGCCTGTGCCTGACCCACCTGCGCACGAGCCTCTTCGAGCGACACCTGGTAATCGCGTGGATCGATCTCGACCAGCACCTGGCCCGCTTTCACGAACTGATTCTGCTCGGCGTGAACGGCAGTGATGGTGCCTTGAATGCGCGCGCTCACTCCGTCCAAGTGGCACTCCACCTGGGCATCGTCTGTCGATTCGTAAGTTTGCGAGTAATTCCAAAACCAGATGCCGCCGATCGCCAAAGCGATGCCCACGATGGCCACAACGATCAACGCCCTCGCGCGGTTTTTCGGACGGTTCTCCGGCGGAATTTTCTTTGTCTCTTCCATGCCTGCCTATCTTCCAAGAAACTGCTTGATGTTCTCGCCCGCCTGGCCCATCACGCGCGCCAGTGTGGCCTTTGCGAGATTGTGGGCGTAGAGCGCGGCAATGAGATCCTGTTCGGCGGCCGCGACGGCTTCCTGCGCCTGAACCACCTCGATGGTGTCCGCGACTCCAGCGGCAAAGCGATCACGCGCCTGCGTCAAGGTGTCACGGGCCAGATCGCGATTGCTTTGCGCCACCTTGAGCTGATTTTCTGCGGAGGTGAGATCCAAAAACGCCGAGCGCACCTCGGCATCTATCCGGCCCCGCAGATCCTCGTATTCGGCTTTGCGCTGATCCAGCGCCGCTTGCGCCTGTTCCAGATCGCCCTGTATGCGGCCGCCCTGCCAGATGGGAAATCGCACTGCGCCGGTGACCGCGAAGGTGCCGTGCGAATTCGTCGGGTCCGTGCCGATAACTCCATAATCCGCGCTGACGCTCGCGGTCGGCAAACGTTCTTCGCGCGCAGCCTGATGCGCGATTTCGGCGGCGTGCACGGCGGATTGCGCGGCCTTCAAATCGGCACGATTGGCATAGGCGCGAAGCATCGCCTGTTCCTGCGTGATGCCGGTCAGCGGCGCATAGGGAATGGTGTCGCTCAAGGTGAAATCCTGCGCCGGCGGAAGGCCTATGAGGCGTCCAAACTGAATTTTCTGTTTGGCGAAATCGTTCTCCACGCTGGCCAGGCGCTCTTGATCGGTTTGCAATTCCACCTGGCTGCGCGTGACGTCGATGCGCGGAGCGACTCCGGCGGTGTGCCGGTCGACAGCCTGTTGATAGACGGCTTGCGCGGTGGTCACCTGCGCGCGAACCGAATCGATGCGCGCGGACGAGGCGATCATCTGCAGATACGCTCCGGTGACGGCGAGCACCACCAGGTCGCGCGCGTCCTGCTGCGCGTATTGGGCGCTCTTGACGTTCTCGCGCGAGGCGCGATAGTTGTTCAGGCGCGTGAGATCGACGATGGATTGCGTGAGTCCCGCGCGCAGATCGAAGTAATGGAAGGGTCCGATGACGGTGGGAAAGGCGGCGAGGCCCGGGGCATGCACGCTGGAAAAGCCGAGGGCCGCGAGATCGGTTTGCTGGTCGGTGGCGGTGAGCGCTCCTGAGATTTGCGGATAAAGGTTGGCGCGCTCGGTGCGCTCGATGCCTTGCAACTGGCGCACGGCGTGTTGAACGCCGAGCGGCCCCAGATTGTATTGCAGGCCGCGGCGTACCGCTTCGTCGAGCGAAAGCGGCAGCGCGGCTCCGGGCGCCTGCGCCGAGGGAACGCTGCCCGCATACGCGCCCTGCACCTGCACGGTGCTGTTCAGAATGTTGACGCTTTGCGCGCCCCCGGGAGCGGTGGTCTGCACGGTTGTGACGCTGCCGCTCTGGCCGGCGCGTCCGGAGAGCGAAGGCTGAATCGCTCGCGTGCCCGCGGGCACAGCTTCGGGCGGCGCCTGAGCGGACAGAACTCCGGCGAATGAGAGTCCGAAAATCACAATGAGCCCTTGCACCCTGTTTACTCTCTGCATCTTTCCTCTCTACTTCCCCGCTTTGACGGCCCCTATGCCGGACCACAACAGATCCACCGCGAAGCGCACTTCGTCTTTGGCCTGCAATTCCTTCCACCCCAGCAGGCGGCGCTCCATCAGGCCGCGCGCGACATCGAAGATTGTCGCCGCCACGGCACCGGCGGGCGCGCGCCGCAGTTCGCGCCTCGCCATCGCGGCTTCGACGATTTCCGCCATGGCCTGCATGTTCTCCCTGGCGGCTTTGCAGAGCTCTTTGCGGAGCTGTGTCTTTGTGAACATGCTGCCGTATTCGGCCAGATAGATGCGAAGGAAATCTTCGTTGGCCTTGCAATACTCCAGCCGTACAGTAAGGAACGCGGTGAGTTTGTCGCGGAAGCCGGCCTTGGCGTTCATGGCGGTAATGGCGCGCTCCGTCATTTCCCGCACGTCGCGCGCGAGGGCTCCGAGGTACAGGTCTTCCTTGGATTTGAAGTACAAGTACAGCGTCCCTTTGGCGATGCCGGCTTCTTCGGCGACATCATCCATGGAGGTTTTGGCGTACCCGAGCCGCGAGAATACGGTGCGCGCGGCGTCCAGGATAGCCTGGCGCTTGCGGACGCTGACTGACTGGTCAGTCATATTCCTTACGGTATCGAATTCAGGGCGGAAGTGTCAATCGGGCGGTGTGTGGGGGCACACGTGGCTACCGGTCGCGCTCCGCGCAACCCGACAGGAAGACCCCTGTCGGCACGGTGCCCGAGTTGCTCAGTTGTTCATGATCGACATGCTTACTTTCAGGATTCAGGCTGTTTTTTCGCTTGCGCTTGTTTCCTTTCTCCACGGTTGTGTGGCGAAAGCGGCGGCAGGGGTTCCTGTTTTGAGCTTTGCAACCTACCTCGGCGGCAGCCGGGATGATTCGGTGAGCGCCATCGCGGTAGACAGCAATCATAACGTTTACATGGCCGGGACGACCAATTCCGCCGATTTTCCCATCACTCCGGGTTCCTACCACCCTGATTTCGTTGGCGGCCAAATCTTCTGCGGGACTTACATGGGTCAGCCGATCTATTGCTGGAATACGGACGTCTTTGTGGCGAAGGTAAGCCCGAACGGCGCGCTGCTGTGGAGCACTTATGTGGGCGGTACGGGCGGGGATTCCGCGCGGAGTATCGCGGTGGACGCCGCCGGGAATGTATACGTCTCCGGGGCGACGAATTCCAGCGACTTCCCGGTGACCGCAAATGCCTTCCGGAAAACTGCCGGCGGGGGCTTTCTTTTGGAATTGGACTCCGCGGCTCGCGCCTATTGTATTCCACTTACCTGTCCGATGGCGGGTCGCTGGCGATGGGCAATGCGGGCGATCTCTATGTCGCCGGAGCCACGGCGTCGCCGGATTTCCCGGTGCTGAACGCCATTCAACCGCAGTTCGGGAAGGGCGATTGCAGCAATGCCTTTCAGGTGCTGGCCTGTAGCGATGCATTCGTGATGCGCTGGCGGACATCGGACATGACGCTGCTGGCCTCGACCTATTTTGGCGGGAGCGGCGCGGATTCCGCGGCAGGCATCGGTGTGGACCAATCCGGCAACGTCTTTCTGGCCGGATCGACAAGCTCTTCGGATTTTCCATTGAAGAACGCCGTGCAGAACAACCTGGGCGGAGGCGTCTGCATCACTGCGAGCGGCCAGGCCAACACCGCTTGTTCCGACGCGTTCGTCGTCAAGCTATCGGCGGATCTGCAAACTTTGCTCTACTCGACGCTCCTGGGCGGGAATGGAGCGGACACCGCGAGCGGCATCGCGGTGGATGCGCAAGGAAACGCAAATGTCGCCGGAACCACGGCCTCCGCGGATTTCCCGACGGCGAACGCTCTGCAACCGCATGCGACGCCCGGCGTTTGCCAGTCTCTCCTGGGTAGCGCGATTCCGTGCGGGAACGCATTCGCCGCCCGATTGGATCCGCAGGGTGCCCTGGTATACTCCACGTACCTCGGCGCCACCGAAGGCGGCGCTGCTTTGGCGATAGCGACAGACGCAACCGGCTCCGCGTACATCGCCGGTGCGGCTCAATCGAGCGACTATCCCATCACGCCAAACGCGGTGCAGCATTGCAACGCAAGGAACCAGTTCATCAGCGGCGGGGCGGGATTTCTAACGATTCTTGGGGCCGACGGACGGATGGTTTACTCTACATTTCTGGGCGGTACTGCTGCCGACCAGGTCTGGGCAGTGGCGGTGCGCGGCGAGCAGGTCTACCTGGGTGGAATTTCGGACTCGCACGATTTTCCGGTGACGGCAGGCGCCGCTCAATCGCTGTTCAGGGGCGGCAATGGCGATGGCTTTGCCGCTGCCATAGACTTCAACAGCGCTTACACGGGTGGGCCGCGCATCGACCCGGCGTGCGTGCAGAACGGCGCCGCATTCCAGACCGAGGCGTTGAGTCCGGGCGAGATCGTGTCGATTTTCGGAACAGGACTGGGACCCGCGATTGGCGAAGGCGCGCAACTGGACAGCAAGGGAATGGTGGCGAAAACTCTCTCGGGCGTTAGCGTCACCTTCGACGGTTTGGAGGCTCCGCTGTTGTGGGCGCAGGATGACCAGGTCAACGCGATCGTGCCCTTTGCGTTGGCGGGAAAGAGTGCGACTCAGGTCGCGGTGACGTATCAGGGCGTGACATCTCCGGTAGTTCGCATGCCGGTTGCGGCAAGTGCGCCGGGCGTATTTACGTTGAACAGCAGCGGCGGGGGACAGATTGTGGCGTTGAATCAGGATGGCAGCCTCAATGCATCATCGAATCCCGCGGCGAGGGGGTCCGTCATTACTTTGTCGCTGACAGGCGGCGGTTTGCTCAGCCAGAGCTATGCCGATGGGCAGATTGCATCGACGAGTAGGACTAATAGCCTGATCGCCACGCCGCAGGTGTATTTTGGGACGGCGCAGGCTAATGTCGAATATGCCGGACAGGCTCCCGGGATGGTTGCCGGCGCGATTCAAATGAATGTGGTGGTGCCGATGGGCGCGCCAACGGGGTCCGCGGTCAGCTTGTACTTTACGTTGGGCGGGTTATTTAGTCAGGAGCATCCGGCGGCTACCGTGGCTGTCCGGTAGGGGGGCGACGGCGCTGCTATTGGGCGAGTTTCACTCGCCTGGTACCGGTCTGGAGACCGGTACCTACTTGATTTCCAGGGTTATTGGGGGGCTTGCTATTCCGCCTACTGTTACTACTACCGGTTGGGGGCCGGTGGGCAGGCCGTCCTGGAGTTGGAGGTCGATTTGAGTAAGTCCGGCGATGCCGCTGGGGATTCCGGCGAAGAGCAGCGGGATATTCACCCCTCCGATGCTCACCGAAATTGCCTGGCGGGTGTGCGGCAGTTTTGTTGGGTCCGTGATGGAGGACGAGGGCGTGGCTCCGGTGGCGAGCGACGGTGTCACATCGCCTTCCCCGGTTACAAAGAGTAAGAGCACGTCGCCGGTGGTCGCGGAAGTAACCGGAAGGCCGGTGGCATTGCTAATTGCCGAGTTGTACAGCCCGGGCGCGGCGGGGTCGACGTTAAACGGATAAGACGCGATCTGACCGTTGTTATTGATCGCTACGACGGCCGGACCTGCGCCCGTTTCGTAGGGTATCTGGATGTTGACCTGGCCGGCGGACACAAAGTACAGCGGCGCCGATACGCCATTTACCATTGCGGAGACGCCTGCGATGACAAACGGGAGCGGGAAGCGGTTCTTGGGAGCAAGCGTGGTGCTGTTCGCGAGATTGGTGCCGTAGACGCTGAGGGCCATGCCGGGCGCAAAGCCATCCTTGAACGAGAATGCGTTTTGCAGGCCGGTGATTTTCGCGGTTGTCGACGGGTTTACGGTAAACGACACCGGAATTGCGATGCTCTGGGGCACGGCGTTCGGCGCCTGAATGGTCACCACACCGCTGTAAACGCCGGGCGAGAGATCGGCCGCCGAAGCCTGGATCTTCACCTCGCCATTCCCGGTGCCGGAGGCCGCGGAGACAGTCAGCCACTTTGACGTGCGATTCGCAGGGGACGTGGACACGGTCCACTGCGGGGAACCGCCGGCAAAGGTGAGGCTCGCAGTGGCCGAATCGCCGCCCGAACCGGTGGGCGCAGCAAGTTGGACGGCCTGCGGAGATGCCGTGAACGTCGCACTAGCGGAAGGGGCGGTGGAGAACGGCGTGCTCAGGGCGGCAGTTACTGCGGTTCCCAGCTCGCTGGTACCGGTGAGCGCGTAAACTCTGGTGCCGGGTCCGGCGCTTGCCGGGTAGCAGATATTGCCTCGCAGCATACCGTAGGCGGCCAACCTTTGGGTTCCGAAGATAGTGGGTAACTGCGCGGTAAGATCCGTGCCGCTGACGGTTAGCTTGCTGAGAGTAACTTCGAAGCCGCCGGTCTCCTGCACGGTAACAGTATGCGACCACTGGCATGA
Source organism: Candidatus Limnocylindrales bacterium (assembly GCA_035606355.1). Taxonomy (GTDB): domain Bacteria; phylum Acidobacteriota; class Terriglobia; order Bryobacterales; family Bryobacteraceae; genus Sulfopaludibacter. Next base: position 141,341 of record DATNFO010000039.1, read on the forward strand.
GGAATCCGCCGCCGGATTCTGCTGCAGGGTGGGCGTGGGGCTGGTGAGGGTCATGCCGGGGGCGAGGTTCGTCCCGAGGGATGGGAGGAATTGCACGTCGAGCCGCTGGTTCCATTTCTGCCCCGTTGCGTCTGTGCCCGTGAAGATGAAGGGGCGAGTAATTGGCGTAGTCAGTCCGGTGGATGAGATTCCGGCGCTGATGCCGCCCTTGGCTGGAATGCGCGTGGTGCTGAACAAACCCAAATCGTTATTGCCGCTCACGGTGAAGCCGGTAAGGGTGGCGGCGACGCCCGCTTTTTCCGTCAGCGAAACGGTGTACGTCCAGGCGCCGGTGGTCCCCGATTGATAAACGGGGTTGGGCGTGACGAACGGGACTACCAGAGCTCCGGTGGCAGGCAGGTTGAGACCGACGTTAGCGGAGGCGGACGAACCGGCGTAGGCGGAATCGCCGTTGTAAACAGCGCTCACGGTGCCATTCCCGGCCACCAACAGGGCGGCGGAGACAGACACACTCGCGGAGGCTTCGTTACCGGAGGGTTGCAGATCCACGTTGCCGATGACAGTGTCATTGGCGCTGAAGGTGACGGTGCCGGTGGGCGCTTGTGTACCGTTGCCGGTGACGGTAGCTTTGACGTCGACAGTGTCGCCCAGGGTGACAGCGGCGGGGGCGGAGATAGACGTGTTACTTACGCTGCCGGCGTCCCACTTAGTGACGAAGTTATTGACATCTATGGATCCCAGTCCGGTTCCTAAGTCATAACCCGGACCGGCGGCGAATCCGACGAGACCTCCCACGCAGCCGGGGCTGGACTGGGCGCAGGCAACCTTATTGTCACCGGCAGTTATATCGTGAAAGACGTCGGAAGTATTGCGAGCGAGGCGATACAGCGCCGGATTGATGTTACCGAGACTTGAGGGAGAGCCTGTCGATTGAGTCAGGGACTGATTCAACAGAGCCGTCACACCGGCGAGGGCTGGACTGGCGACGGAGGTGCCGCCGTAAACCGCCAGCACTCCGCCGGTGTAAACCAGGTAGCCCCAATGCTGCGGCGATGACGGGAACGAGATATCGGGCACATCGCGCGCGCCATCGTCGGGAACTCCCGGGCCGAACTGCCAGGCGGGTTTGGGAAAGTAGTTACTGGCTCCGCCGCCGGAACCTTCCAGACTGCCGGTAACGGGCGAATCGTTCCAAACCTTTTCGGGAATATATTGCAGGGCCGACGCACCGGTAGAGCTATTGGTGCTTGCCCAGTAACCGGAGGCAGTGCCTTCGTTGAAGCCGGTGCCGCCGACGGCGGTAACTTCGGGGAGACTGGCGGGAAAGGAAACGGTTGCGCCCTTAGTGGCCTGCGGCGTGGGGGCGTTTCGATCGCAGGTGGCCGCGCCGGAATCGCCGGAGGACACAAACCATGTGATTCCCTGCGCATTGGCCTGCTGGGCCACGCCGCGTTGGTTCATGACGACCTCGGGCTCGCACGAGCCGTAGCTGTACGTCATGACCGGGGCAAGATTCTGGTCCACCGCATATTGCGCGCTGGTATTGACGCTGGTGGAGTTGACGTAGATGATTTGGGCGTTGCGCGCGATTGCGCCGCTCCATTCGAGGTCTATGTCAGCCTCAGTAAGATCCCCGGAATTGGTGCCGGGATCGGGGCCGACAAGCACGATCTTGGGATCGTTAGCCGGAAGACCGTACTTCGAGCGGAAGAGCCGAATGTCACTCAGGTTGATATCCGTGCGGCCGATGACGGCGATCTTCTGGCCCGTGCCGTCGATGCCACCTTTGTAGAGCGGGTTGATATTGAAGATGACCGCCATGTCGTCCGGCGAGAGGGTATGCGAACTGCCGCTGGTGTTGAGGGGATCGGGATCGGCGGAGGCCTTCACGTGGAGCGGTTGCGGAACGAAGTCGGTAAGTCCATCGACGCTTGCGATGACGGGTTCGAAGGCCGCGGGAACGCGCGGCGCGGCGGCATTGGCGAAATGCCGCTGCCCGTTGACGGTGTATCGATGGATCTGCGTCTGGAAAGCGCGGCCGACGGTACCCGCGGTTCCGCTGAAGGTGATCCAGTGCCGGCCGCGAGCGACATCATGAATCCTGAGGCCCTGGCCCTCAAGCCATGCGCGCACCTTGTCCATATCGGCGTCGGAGGCGCCGAAGCGCTCGCCGAACTGCCCGGGCGTAAGCCACTTATGATAGTTGGGCGAAGCGGGATTCTGCTGTTGGGCGAGAAACGCTTCGAGCCCGTCGGCGGGCTTGAGAAACAGAGTGGCGTAAGTGATGGGGAGGGAATCGTCTACCGGACCGTTATCTACGGCGGATTGCAGGGCCGGATGCACGTGACGGACGAGAGCCACAGTGCGGGCCGGATCGACCTGGGCGACGATACGGTCCTGGGCAGCACTGGCGATAGAAAGAGATACGATGGCGCAGACTACGATGCGAGGGAACATGAGGATCGGATTATTGTACCTCAGTGCACGTATTTACTTTACGGTAAGTTGAAAATCCACGACTAAGACGACGGCATCAGCAGTTACGCGGATTTCGGGCACCTGGAAATTGCGAAGGGTGCGCGGATATTTAGGCTGCAGGGCGGGATCTTCGAGGGCGCCGCGGAAGGCGTCGCCGAGCGGATAGCGGAAATCGCGGCCGAGGCTGGACTGGAGCGCTTCACAGACGCGGCGGATGTAATAGCCGGTTTTGCCATCGGCGGCGGCGGTGACGTCAGCGAGGGAGATGGCGCCGTCTTTGTAACGCGGGGTGGCGGAGATGATGACGTCGAAGGCGTCGCCGATGCCGACGCACTGGCCGAAGACATTGAGAGCCGAGCGTCCGGTGAAGCGCGCGCGAATTTGCAGGCGGCCCGCGTCGCCGCGGACCTGCGGCTTTTCGAGGTACGCGAAATTGCATTTGTTGCGGGAATCGTTCTTCACGTAGAGGCGGCCGTCTTGCGTGAAGACCTGGTCGCCGAGCATGCGCTCCAGGGCGTTGTACTGAATGTGAAGCTCGACGGCGGACGCAGCACAGGCGAAGAGGGCAGCGATGGCGATGGCGCGGAGGAACAAACCATATTATAAAAGCGGCGTCTGGCATGCCGGTGGTTCGCTCAGTGGGCGGACCTAATTCATTGGCCGCCGATAAACGCCGATGAACGCCGATAACACCCTTGCTCGCTTCCGTAGAGGCTCCGTCAGGCCGGATCGCGGGCGAATGTCAGTAAGGGGCGTGTTACGTCAGCTCGATTTGGGTTAGACAGAGGTGTGCATCACATCGACTTCTCCAGTTGCAGCAGCCGGGCAAGTTCACGCCTCTTTCTCGCCCGGTACACCAGGCACCCTACAAAGCAAACTACCGTCGCTACGCCGACGGCCATCATTGGTGTCGAGTACAAAAAAGATGCATTGCCGTTCCGGTTGTAGATCCAGGCCAGGCAGAACAGCACTTCGACAAGGGACAGCAGCATCCCGAAGATGACGGCGCGAATCGCGCTCCGGCAGCGCCGGATCGAAATCTCGAGGTAGGCGGAGCTGGTCAGTACCAAGGGACGCCATGCTCCTCGCCGATTGCGGATACCGAAGCCCCATGCTACAGCCAGAAATACCCAGGTTGCACCCGATAGAACCGCAAGATCGACTTTCCCGCGGGTCGCAGCCAACCAAATTGTGCCACCCCCGAGGAGAACGGTGACCAGCACCTCGGCTAAAAGCGTCAGCCGCATGATTCGCGACTGCCGCCTGACGAGCGCCGCCAGATCGGGGGGATTGGCCGGCTGGGCGATCCACTCCTCGCGCCAAGCTTGCAGTTCGGGATCGACGATCATCTACGTCCTCCAAGATTCTGGCGCAGCAACGGCCGCGCCCGGTTGATTCGTACACCCACGTTGCTCTCCGAAATTCCCAGCACTTGGGCGATCTCGCCGTACTCCAGCCCTTCAAGCATGAGCACTACCACCTGCCGATAAGGCAGCGGCAGACGGCGGACCGCAACGGCCAGGTGGTTCGACTCCTCCTGCTGCGCAAGCGCCGTCTCGACCAGCGGCGCAGGGTCCGGCGGTAGATCGTCGATCGCCGACGCCGCCGGTCTCCGCCGCGCCAGCGCGCTTAACGCTCGGTTCTGGGCAATCCGATATACGAACGTTCGCTCCGAGCACTCTCCGCGGAAACTGGGGAGCGCCTGCCATAGTGCCAAAGCGATATCCTGCAGCAGGTCCTCGCGGTCCGCGGCGGTATTGGTATAGCTGAAGGCGAGCCGGCTCAAGGACGCACGGTTCTCGGCCAGCAGGCTTTCGAAACGGGCCTCCAGGTTCTTGCGCGCAAGCGAGGCTGCCTGGGTGACCGGCAATGTGTCAGCGCCCGTAGACGGCATTATCGCGATCCAGCCATACTGCCGTTCCGCGTATCAGGAGGGCGGCCAGCGCGGTGGTTAAGATGCCGACGAGCAGCGACGGCAACAGCGGTACCGGCTGTCCGCCGAGCCAGCGCTGAAGCTGCGCCTGCTGCCCGGCAACCGGCAGGAGTGAGCCGAGGGCCGCCGACGCTGGGAAGAAAATCGCAAACATGCCGACCGCCATCGGCACAAACACCAGCATGGAGAGGTAAGTGTGCGCCTCCTTGACACTGCTACACAGGGTGGAAAGACCTACTTCGACCGCCGCCGCCAACAAGGCCAGCGGCAGCATCCCGGTCAGCAGTACCAGCATCAAGCTGTCACCCGCAGGAGCGTAGACGAAACGAAACGCCAGAAAACACAGGAGGAGACCGCCGGTCGAGAAGACCACTACGGCGAGCCACTTGCCGGTTACGATGTCCAGCCGCGACACAGGATTGCTCAATAGCGGGACTAGTGACTTGCGCTCGCGCTCTCCAGCCACGACGTCCATGGCAACGTTCATTCCGCCCGAAAATGCGGCTACCAGGGTGAACACCGAGATCATGCCCGCGATCACTGTATGGGCGGAGTGCCCCTTCACAGCCCGCGCTACGATCCACACGACGGCCGGCCCCATCAGGCAATAGAATACTGAACCGACCAGCGACCGCGTGTCGCGAAGGGCGTCCCTCAGTTCCTTCAGCGCGACGGTCAGCATACGGGCGCCTCGTGCTCACCGATCAGTTGCAGATAAGCATCCTCAAGCGATCCGCACCGGGTCCGGGTGCATAACTGATCGGAAGTTCCCTGGGCCACCACAGCGCCACGTGCGAGCACAACGAGCCGGTCGCACAATGATTGAACGTCGTCGAGAACGTGACTGGACAAGATGATGGCGTGGCCGCTATCGCGAAGTCGCCGCAGGAGATGGCGCAGCGAGCGGACCGTTGGAATGTCGAGTCCGTTCGTCGGCTCGTCAAGCAGCAGATTCCGAGGACGGTGGACCAGCGCTCTGGCGAGAGCCGTCTTCATGCGCTCGCCCACGGAAAGTCCGCCTACACGCCGGTCGGCGATGGCAGTCAGGCCGAGCTGCCCGATCACTTCGCCGACGCGCTCATCCAGGCTGGACAGACCGCGCAGCCGTCCGAAGTATTCGATGTTCTCGCGGGTTGTCAGCCGGTCATAGAGTCCGGTGTGGTCGAGGAGAGCGCCCAGCGTGCCAGGTCCTCCCGTAATGCGGATCGTACCGGCTCCCGGAGTTAATACCCCGGCAATGATGCGCAGAGTTGTGGTCTTCCCCGCACCGTTTGCTCCCAGCAGCCCGGTAATTTCGCCGTCGGGCGCCTCAAAGGAAACGCCATCGATAGCCACCGATTTTCCGTAGCGTTTGTGCAGATTCTCGATTGCGATCATAACTGTATAGTCCCGTAATCCGATCCGTGGCTTACATTTTTTCAGGCGGCCCCGCCGCTCCCATGAGCCCACCCGCAGGAGTCTTCTGATACAAAGGCCCACTCTGGAACCAGTGACGGGCGCCAGACGGCCAAGTGGGTCGAAATGACGTCGGGCGAGTCGCGCAGTCAGGCCGGAACGTACGTCAACCTGAACGCTTCCTCGCCGATGAGCTCGCCAGCCACAAGGCGGAGCGGCGGCCGCGGGCCGGCGAAGAATGGTGTGCCGCTGCCCAGCACGATTGGAAGGAAATAAAGTCGATACTCATCGATTAGGCCAAGGCCGCTCAAGCTTCCTGCCAACTTTGTTCCGGCAACGGCAATTTCCCCTGCAAGTTGCGCCTTCAGCCCGCGTATCGCCGCCTCGAGGTCACCCTGGAGGAGTGTGGCGTTGGGGCCGACTGACTTCAGCGAGCGCGAGACGACCCACTTCGGTTGCTGTCGCCACACTGCCGCGAATTCGCGATCTTCCGCGTCCCAATCGGGACGGTCTTCCTCCCAATAGCGCATGATTTCGTAGGTTTCGCGACCGTACACACACCCGGACTGGTGGCGCACCTGCTCGAAGAAGTGACGACCTAGAGCGGGACGGGGTGGGCCCAATTTCAGGTGGTCGACGTAGCCATCCAGGGACTGCGTCAAACCGTAGACGAGCGTGGCCATGATACGAAGCCTCCGCCGCAGCGTATCATGATGAGTTTCATCACCGCACTGCATGCGCGATGCACTGAGACTCGGATTCCGGCACGATTTCTTCTGAGGAGCCTATAGCAGCGGCGTCCGGAGGGCGAACGCGACGAGGGTCTGCGCTCGATCTTCGGACTCCAGTGCAGGAATGTTCACGGTCGCGGCGGCGATCTCTCCTTCGGTCGCTCCGACAAAGCAGAGCTCGCAAATGCCGACTGCGTCTCCACCCATTGAGACAGCGGGTCCGAAGGTGCGGCAGGTGATGGGGCGGTGCGCGTAGAGGTCGCAGGTCAGTGTGAGGGGATCGAGCGCGGGGCAAGGTTCGTCTTCGGCAAAGGCGTCGAAACGCTCTTCGGCTTCCGGCGTTTCGTCGAGCATTCCCGTGGCGAGATTGCCGGGGAAGGCTGCGCCGTAGCGGCGAAGGAAGTCATCGGCGCGAGCCTGGACGGCGGCGGCGCGGCCAGGATCGAGGACGGCGAGGCCTTCGCGAAGGCGGAGGGCGTCGGCTGGTGAGATGGGGAAGGCGCCGATGCAGCAGTGGGCACAGCCGGGGCGGCAGGCGAGCCATGAGCCGGCTTTGCGGACGGCCTCGGCCATGGCGGCGTCGACAATCTGGACCAGGGCGTCCATGCTTTGAGGGTAACAGGCGCCTAGCTATAAGAAGTTAGCAACCGGCAGGAGCCAGGCCCTTACGATATAATGCGCACCTATGCCCCAGTGTGGAAGCTGCAGACGGATGTTCACGGGAAACTTTCCGATTTGTAATTTGTGCCGGTGCGACGCCGTGCCGCCTTGCGGAAAGCGGCGGCATGGGCGGAATCCGAAGTGCCGCACACACATGGGATTGTGCCTGACGGACGGCTGCCAGGGCAGGATCAGCACAGGCAAACTCTATTGCCCGGCACACGAGATCACCGGGCCCGCGGTCAGCAGCAGTGCGTCGCCGGGGCTGCAAAACATTCAGCGCCGCGCATTCGTAGAGGCGGATACTCTGCGGAAGTCGAAAGCCTATCGCGAACATATCGCCGATGTGTTGCGGGTGCTGGTGGCGATCGGCGAGACCAAGTCGTTCAATAAGGAACTGGACGACCTGGTGGGATGGAAGAATCTGAAATCCTGGGCGCGGTGGGCGGGACGTGCGCTGGAGCCTTCTCTGCTGAAGAAGGCGCGGTACACCGCGATAGTCGAGGTGCTCACGCAGGCGATGACGTCGGCGGGTACGCGGCGGGCTTACTTCGCGGAGAAATTCCTGGAGGAGATGATTCTGGTTTGCGGGGCCGAGATGGAGAAGGCCGACATTTCGTTCGTCGTAAGCCAGGGCTTCATGGTGTTCGGACCACTGCTGGCACCCTTCAGCATGGCCGCGGGGGCGGCGGTTGGGGGAGGCGTCGCGGGGCTGGCGACGCGCGGGGCGATCAGCGTGGGCCAGCAGTTGGCGCAGATGGGGGTCAACGCCGGCGCAAACCTTGCGAACGTGGATCCGGTGCTGTCGTCGGGGATGAGCGGGAGCAGCGCCACGGGGCCGACGGGATTCGACGAGTGGGATAACATCCAAACGCGCGGCCGGTCGAGCGCGGTGACCGGAGCGCCTCCGCCACTTACTCCGCCTCCGCCGGTGGTTTCCTCCGCGATTACGGCGTCGGCGGAAGAGAAATACCATTACCAGGTGAACCCGATGCAGTACGCCGTTTGCCTGTTCAAATACCTGACGAACCTGGGCGCCCCGACGGTGGGAGAACGGCTGGTGATCAACGAGTTCGGCGGGCCGCGTTACCTCGCTTGGTTGTACGACCTGATTAAGCATCCGCCCATGGACTAAGGCGCTGCATGTTACTATCCGGTTTCCGAGGAGACATTGCGCAAGGTTCCGTTTGTTCAGTCGCTGCGGGTAATCGGTAGAGGGTCGTTGAACTGGCTCGCCGAACGGCCGATCGTGGTTTCATTCGAAGTTACGGACGCGTGCACGTGCTGGTGCAAGCACTGCGACCATGGCGGTCCGCGGGATGAATCGCGGAATTTGAAACCGGCGGATTTTGGGCGCTATATGGAGGCGCTGCGTCCGTGCGTGGTGCAGGTATCGGGCGGCGAACCGCTGATGCGCGCGGACATTGTCGAGGTGGTCCGCGCGATCAAGGGCGGGAAGCGTCCGCCGTACGCGATTCTGGTTTCCAACTGGTCTGAGATGACGGAAGAGAAGTACCTGGCGCTGCGGGCGGCGGGGATCGACCAGTTTTCGGTGAGTCTGGATTTTCCGGATGCGCGGCATGACGAGTTCCGCGTGTATGCGGGCTTGTATGCGCATCTGGAGGGGCTGATTCCGCGGCTGGCCACGCTGGGACACGACGACATCGTGCTGAACAGTTGCATCACCAGCGAGAATCTGGGAGAGATCGAGCGGATCGCGGATAAGGCGCGCGAGTGGGGCGTGAATCTGTGTTACAGCGCGTATTCGGCGCGGCGCACGGGGTGTCGCGAGTATCTGCCGGTTTCGCCGGAGCAGTTGGCGGAGTTACATGCGCGGCTGGATGCGGTGGAGAAGCGGCGCGACGCGAGTAACTGGATCGTAAACTCCACAAGCACATTGAATGCGACGCGGCGGTATTTCGAGAACGGCGGCGCGCCGGGGTGCCAGGCGGGGCGGCGTTTTCTGGTGGTCACGGCGGATGGTGAACTGCAGCCTTGCTCGATGCAGTTCGAGCGGTACGGGTTAGAGGAGCGCAAGCGGATGGTCCGGGAGTTTACGGCGAGTAACCAGTGCGATGAGTGCTATGTCTCTATTCGCTCGTATCTGGATAAGAGCTTCGGGCAGTTACTTTGGGAGAACGCTAGTAAGTTCATCGGTGGATGAGGCATTGTAATTTCACCGCAGAGACGCAGAGGACGCTGAGGAACGCAGAGGAAGGCAATTTGTTTTCTCTGTGATCTCTCTGCGTCCTCTGCGCCATCTCTGTGGTAAAGATACTACCTCAAGCTTTACGTTTAGTTCAGGTGAAAGGTTATGGTTATTGGCGCTATTACTTCTACCGGTTCTCCGTTTAGCGTTGTTGGCGCATAGATCCACTTTCGCACCGCGTCCAGGGCCGCCGGCGCCAGCAGCGGATGGCCTCGGACCAGTTGCACTTCCTTCATTCGACCGTCAGTGCCGATGATGCCGGTGATTTCCACTACTCCTTCAACTCGCATTTGTTTGGCTAGCTGCGGGTAGACGGGTTCCACACGGTGGATCGGCACCGCCGGTTTGACGATTCCTCCCATTCTGTATCGGGCCGGTTCGTGCGGCTCGGCGGCCGGTTTGGGTGGAACGACAGCGGGCACAGGCAGGGCCGGGGTGATATGGGTGGAGTTCAGGAGACTCGTGAGCACGCCTCCGGGGACTCCTCCCGGCTGCCCCCCGGGCACTCCTCCGGGGACGCCAGCGTAGTTGGCGGTAGCTACCGGTGCGGGCGGTTCAATCGTCATATCGATGTGCGTCGGGATTGATGTTGGCACGCGGATTACGCCATCGAACACGCGGGTTGCGACGGCCCTTCGCGCCTGATGTTGCGCCGTGGGCGCGGGCGGAGGAGGAGGCGGCGGAGCGGTGGGCATGAAGATGCCCATCCACGTTTGGGGAGACGGCATTGCCTCCGGGAAGATCATCGGCACGAGAATGGCTGCGCCGAGCAGCGCGGCTTGCGCCGTGATGCCCGCGATGGTGCTAAACGCGCGGCGGGAGCCGGGCCCGTTTGTAAGTACGGCGGTCTCAAACATAAGTCACCTCGAAATCTCATCGCTTCACTTACCGGCCGGCCTAACCAGATAGACACCGCATTGCGGAAGAAGTTCCGGCATGATAGTAAGGTGCAGTTACCGGATCGGGTTCGGCGCAGGATCGAAGAGCGGGCGGAGGAGGTGGGCTTCCCTGCCCTGAAGCGCGCGGCGACGGCTATGAGCGAGGCGTATCGGGAGGGTCGCGCGGGCGCGGTGGCAGGCATCCCGGCGGCGCAGCGCCTGGCGGCTTACCTGGTGACGCGGATGCCGGCGACCTATGCGGCGGCGTTCCACGTCCTGCGCGAAGTGAGCGAGCGATTGACGGAGGCGCCGCGCAGCGTGCTCGATATCGGCGCGGGGACAGGCGCGGCTTCGCTGGCGGCGCGCCAGTTTTTTCCGGACGCCACGATCACGATGATGGAGCGCGATTCCACGCTGGCGGAAGCGGCCGGCGATTGGCTGCCGGATGCGAAGCGGGCGGCGGCGGATGCTACACGCCTGGAGACGTTTCCGGAGAGCGACCTGATCATTGCGGCGTACTCACTGGGCGAGATGCCGGGACTTCGTGTGGAGCGGCTGTGGGCGGCGGCGCGTGTGGCCCTGGTGGTGATCGAGCCCGGCACGCCTCGCGGCTTTGGGTTGGTCCGCAAGGTGCGCGATGAGTTACTCGCGGCGGGCGCGCACGTTGCGGCGCCGTGTCCCGGCGATGCGGCGTGTCCGGTTACGGGCGGCGACTGGTGCCACTTCGCGGCTCGCGTGGAGCGCAGTTCGCTGCACCGGCGGGTGAAAGGCGGCGAACTGGGGCACGAGGACGAGAAGTACAGCTACGTCGCGCTGACGCGGCGGGCGGTGCACCGCGCTGCGGCACGCATCGTGCGTCATCCGCAGCAACAGCCGGGCGTGATTACGATTCAGGCATGCACGCCCGCGGGACTCAGGCAGATTCGGATTACGAAGCGGGATCGGGAGGCGTTCCGGGCGGCGCGGAAGGCAGGTTGGGGGTCGGTTTGGGATTCGCCAGCGCCTGCTGAAACGCTTCCCAGTTCTCCCGAAGATGATCGTGATTCGTAGTGCCGGTGAGGACGACGCCGTTGAAGCCGGCATCCAGTACGAAGCGGAAGGCGTCGCTCTTGTCAGCGCCGGAGTGGATCATCGCGCCCATGGCGAACGGGCGATTCACGGCGACATGCATGTGGCGCGCCGCTGTAATGATGGGAGCGAAAGCTGTATTGTCGCGGTTGTAGGGCAATTGGATGACGGAATAGCCGGGGTCGCGGACGGCGATGTTCGCGGATTCCCGATCGCTGACACTCGGCCCGACGCGCGCGCCGAGATCGCGGGCTTCTTCGAAGATGCGGGCCACGGCGTCGCTGCGCAGCGCTTGCGGCGTCGTCTTGTGGAGTTGGAGGATGTCGATGCGGCCGAGCGCTTCGATGCTTTCATCGAGACTACGGCGAAGGGCTTCGCAAGAGTGATCGGCGTAGGGCTCGCCTTTGGCGCGATCCCAATGCTCGCCGAGCTTGGTGGCGATCACGATGCCGCGGCGCTGTTCCGCGTCGAGCGAGTCGACGAAGCGGCCGAGGCGCTGCTCGCTGAGGCGCGGACCGTAGGAGGGCGCCGTATCGAAATAGCGGACGCCGAGCTGCCAGGCGAACTCGAGGAGCGATTGCGCTTCGGCGTCCGTAGGCACGGGTCGCGGAACGTGGCCCCACGGTTTGCCGATGCCGATGAGTCCGAGGCCCAATGCGGTATGGAAATGGCTCACTGGTTTATCATAAGCGGATGATCAATCGGGAACAGGCTTGGGAGATTGTCTGCGAGTTTACCAAGAGCGAGGGGTTGCGGAAACACGCGCTGGCGGTGGAGACGTGCGTGGCCGCATACGCGCGCAAGTTCGGGGAGGACGAGCAGAAGTGGCGCGTGACGGCTCTGCTGCACGATTTCGACTGGGAGATTCATCCGACGCTGCCCGATCATCCGACGAAAGGCGAGCCGATTCTGGCGGAGCGCGGCGTGCCGGAAGAGATCAGGCGCGCGATTTTGTCTCATGCCGATTTCACGGGTGTGCCGCGGGTGTCGCAGCTCGAGAAGACGCTCTACGCGTGCGATGAGCTGGCGGGATTCATCACCGCAATTTCGTATGTGAAGCCGCATCGCAGCGTGTTCGAAGTCGACACGGCCAGCGTGAAGAAGAAGATGAAGGATAAGGCATTCGCGCGCAGCGTGAATCGCGAGGATATTACGCGCGGCGCGGCGGAGCTGGGCGTGCCGCTGGAAGAGCACGTTCAATTCTGCATTGAGGCCATGCAGGCGAATGCGGAAGAGCTCGGCATCAAGGGGAATATGGGCGCCGAAGCCGCCGGTTCGCCGGCTCCTCAATAAAACGGTAGACGAGGGCGGAGAGCGCCACGGCCGCCGCGAGATAGACCGCGGGCGAGGGCCGATGCACGAGGCGCAGGTACCACCACAATAGCGGCACGTGCATGATATAAAGCGCGTAGCTGCATTTTCCCAGGAACTCACAGAACGGCGTGGAGAGCACGCGCGCGACGATGCCTCCGCCGAGCGCGAGGCCGATCAGCACGAGCGCGTTCAATGGCCGCAGGGTGGTGGTGATATCGAGCGGCGCGGGTAAGAGCCGGGGGTCGGCGATGACGATGAGCGCGAGTACGCCGGCGGGCAGATACAGCCACCAACCTTTCGGAGCCTTCCTGCCGCGACGCAGCAGCAGATCGTAGACGCCCGCCGCGGCGATTCCCATCAGAAAGTCCGAGAGGTGGATGAGCGGCTTGACGCCGTCGGAAACGCCGATGCGCCAGAGGAGTCGCGTGAGGCAGGTTGCGGCGGCGGCCAGCAGCAGGGTGGCGGTCCATTTCGGTTTCGGCAGCAGCGCGATGGCCAGCGGGAAGACCGCGTAGAAGAATGCTTCGCAGGAGAGCGACCACGCGGGCGTGTTCCAGTTGACCGGGATTGCGCCGAGCCAGCCTTGCAGCAGGGAGATGTGCGCGGCGAGATAGAAGGGCTTGCCGGGTGTGGGGTCGGCGGCAATGAAGGGCGCGACGGCGGCGAGACTGAGCAGGTAGACGGGATAGATTCGGGCGAAGCGGGCGGCGGCGTAACGCTTGAGGGAGGGAAGGGTCCAGTTGGTCTGCGCATAGCCGCGTGTGAGGACGAAGCCGCTGAGGACAAAGAAGGTGGTGACGGCGAGATAGCCTCCGCGGATGAGGCCGTTGGCGTAGGACGCCAGCATCATTCCGGGTCCCGTCAGGTGGTGGAAGACGACCCAGAGGGCGAGGAAGAAACGGAGTCCGGTGAGGGCGGGGAGATTTTGGGGACGTTTGATTTTGGTGCCGCCGGTAAACGAGGATGAACGCCGATCCGAAACAGCAATGGTATCGACGTTCATCGAAATCTACCGGCGGCGGAATGCTACGGCATCAGCATCATCGGAGCCCGCCAGAAGGCGAACTTCTGGCCGTTGGGGTCGATGACGTTGACCTGGCAGGTGTACTTGCCGGGCGCGAGTTTATTCAGCGGCACATCGAATTTCAGCGGGAGCGATTTGCTCTTGGGGTCGAGGCCTTCGCTGACCTGGAGCGGCGCTGTTTCGAACGCCTTCACTTTGCCGCGAATGAAGCTGACGGTCGCGATGAGCGGCTGCGTGGTGTCCGCCTGCGGTTCGTACGCTTGCAGGTAGACGTAGAGGTCCTGATTCTTGTTGAAGACTCGCGTGACGCTCGGGATGAGCTTTTTGCCGTCTTCGACCAGCGGATTGGCGCTGAGCAGTTTCTTATCTTTTTCGGCGCTGAAGACGGCCGCTGAAAGATCCTGCCGCTGGCTGCTGAGCACGACGCTGCTGATGGGCAGGCGCTTGGTCTCGGTGGTGAGGTCGGGGATGATGAACTTCTGGTCGTAAGTACCCATCTTGCCGGTGACGCTGTCGCGCGCCAGGACGCGGATGGAGTATGTGCCCGGCGCCAGCGTGAAGCCGGTGTCGTATTCGATGGTGTGCTTGGCGATGCTGCCGGCGGTTTCACCCTTCAGCTTGATATCGGCGGCGTCGCGGACGTTGCCGACAACCTGGCCCTTGGGATCTTTCACCTGGCCGATGAAATCGATCTTGGTGCTTTCCGCGCCGCCGTGGGTAGCCAGTTCCAGAGCGCTGCCCGGAATCTTGACGGCTACCGGGACAAAGTAGCGGTCGCGGGCCATGCGGAAGTAATCCACTTCCATGGCGATATCGATGTCGGTCACGGGGTCGCCGAGCATGAGTGCTTCGGCAAGCTGGCGCTCTTTGTCTTCGCTGGTGAACTTATTGAACTCTTTGCCGGCGTAGTAACCCTGGCGGTAATCGAACTTAGCCACGCGAGCGGTGAGCCCTTCGTTGCGGAGCGCGATCTTGACGCGGCGGAAGTGTCCGTCCAGCTTCTCGTTGGTGGTGTAGTAACCGAGAATATAGTAACTGGAAATATCTTTCTGGGCCTGCACGATTCCGACGGATAAGTCGTTGTTGTCGAGCAGCGCCTTGCCGCCGGTGTCGGAAGCGAGGGTAAAGAGCGTTTCCTGCTGGCCCTGGAAGTTCGACTGAGCCGAGCGCGCGGAACTGCCGTTGTACATAGCACTGCCGCCGGGCGAGCTCTTGGTGGCATCGCCGAGCGGCGCCTGCGCAACAAGGCCGCGGGCGTCGATAGGGTAGAAGGCGGTGTTGGAACGGATGGCGGCGTTGATGGTGGCCTGCAATTGCGCCTGGTTATCCACGCCGTTGCGCTGCATGCCGCTGGCGAAATAGACGAGCGCTTTCTTTTCGTTCAGGCTGCCGAGCATTTTCACCGCGGTTTCCAGAGCGGAGAGCTGACGGTCCGTATTGAAAATGTTGAACTCGGTATCGTCCTGCTGGAAGGCTGCACCGGTGTCGCTGGAACTATCGTCGCTGGTGGTCTCGTCGAGCCCCTGGCCTTCGCCGATGGTCAGGTTCTTGATGTCTTTCGCCAGAAGATCGCGATCGTCGGTGAAGTCCTCGACCACTTTCACTTCGCTCGAGAAGGTCATGATGGCCATCAGGTCGCTGGGCGTCATCTGCGTCTTGAGGAACTTGACGGCGGCGGTCTGGGCGCGGAACTGGTCCTGAATCGGCATGCTGGTCATGTCGAAGAACATGACGAGGAGGCGCTTGTCCTTGTACTTGATGTCGCCGGGCTTTTCCGGGGCGATGGCGTTGGCGGTGACAGCTTTGACTTTGGGCTCTTCCTTGGGCTCTTCCTTCTTGGGCTCGGCCTCGGTGCGCGTTTGTACCGCGGGCTCGGGGGCGGCCATGGTTTCGAGCTTCTGGAATTCGGCGAAGGAAACGTCCTGCTTCTTGCCGTCCTCGGTGATGAGGAAGTCGTTCTTGGTGAGTCCCTCGATGGGGTTGCCGGCCTTGTCCTTGAGAATCACGGTCTCGACAACCAGGCGCGAGGTGGTTTCGAACTTGAAGTTGCCATTGGCATCCTTCTGTCCGGCTTGGCCCTGCTGTTTCGGCGGCGCCTGCTGCGCGGCAACCGCGATCACCCAGGCGAGAAGTGTTGCTGTAATCTGTCGCTTCATTAGAACCGGAACCTCAGATTGGCTGACATGGAACGCATGGGCGCGACCGAAGTGGGCAGCCCGTATTGGAGGTTGCCGACGGTCGTATTGATGCCGTTGTAAATGACGTGATTGATGGGGTTGGTGGACTCAAACCGCAGATCTGCGCTGCGCCGTTCGCCGAGCCGGAAGATGCGGCCGGCGGAAGCGTTGATGCTGAAAGAGGCAGGTCCGTTGAGAATGTTGCGGCCGGCGTTGCCAAACTGCCCGGGCAGCGGGTTGGTGAATGCGCCGGGGTTCAGAATACCGCTATCGAGATAGAGGGGCTGGCCGGTGTAGAACGGCCGCACCGGACCGGTGATGGCGGTGCCGCCGAGGCGCAGGGCCTGAATGTTGGGGGTGAGCGGAGCACCGCTGCCCATGGAGATGTTCGTGGTGACCGTCCAATCCTTGAGGAGCGCGCCTTTCACACCGCTGACCAGAGCGCCGCCGCGGGCGCCCATACCGGTGGAGTACTGCATATTCATGCTGAGAGTGTGCTCGCGAACGCCGCTACTGCGGGCGCGTTCGGCATCGAGATCCAGCCAGTTTTGCGCGATCAGAGACGAGCCGCCGCGGCCGCCGGCCGAAGCATCGTCCAAGGCGCGGGAGAAGGTGTAATTGGCGCTGCCCGAAATGCCGCTGCGGAAACGGCGCTGCAACATACCGGAGACGCCTTGATAAATGGAGTTGCCGCCGGAAGTCTGGTAGTAGTAGTTCGACGGATAGATGCTCTTGGGAGCGTTAGGAGGCGTCGACCACGGAATGAATTCCTGCGGTTGGTGCGTGCCCTTCGTGCCGTTGTAAGTAATGGTGGCGAAGAACGCCCGGGGCAGATTATTCTGCACGGCGATTTGCCAGACTTCCGAGTAGCCGATGCGGAAATTCGGATCGATGGCGAACGTGCTGATTGGGTTCAGGGTCTGGATGGGGAAGCCGTTGGCGAGCGTCAGCGGCCCGAACGTGCTGGAATCCTGCACGGTGTAGGAAAGCGGATACTGCTGCGACATCTGCTGCGCGATCGACTGGTAAACGCTGGTGTTGTAATACAAGCCGAGACCGCCGCGGATGACCATGCTGCCCTTCGTGAAAGGACGGTACGCGAAGCCGACGCGCGGCTCGAATTCGTGCGGATCGCCGTGGACGAGCGCGCTGGATAGCCCGGCGCTCGACGAGGGAGTGCAGCCCGCGATGGCGACACCGCAGATGGTTACGGGATTGGTCCAGAACTGGCCGACGTCGAGGTTCACGAGGCGGCCGTACTTTTCGGTGACGGGCGCCTGATAGTCCCAGCGGAAACCGATGTTGAAGCTGAGCTTGGTGCTGAGCCGCCAATCGTCGGTGACATAGGCATCGAACCACGATGCACGGAAATACTTGTCGGCGTTACCGAAGGCGATGCTGCTGGTATCCGGCGTGCCGAGGAGGAAGTCGGAGAAATCGAAGCCGGTGTTGGCGCCGGTGAACACGAACCCGCCGCGCGCGTTGGATTGCGAGAGCGGATTGGTCTGCACGCGGCGGAAGTCGCCGCCGAAGGTGAAGTTGTGCGAGCCGTGAATCCAGATCACGCTTTCGCCGAGGGCGCTGGTCTGCGCGCGGTTGAGCGATTTGGAGGCGTCGCTGAGAGATGCGAATCCGCCCTGCTGGAAGGAGAGGCTCGGCGGACCCCAGAAGTTCGGATCCTGATCGTTGCCGGTGATTCCGAGTTCGCCTGAAACGTTGCGCACATTGGTGAAGAAGCCGTTGGACTGTTGGGTGTTGCGGCTGAAGGTGTAGTTCAGGCGATTGATGATGCGCTGCGTGAAATGGTAGGTGTAATTCACGTTGGCGTTCATGGCGCTCTGGTGGCTGGTGTCCGTGAAGTTGAAGACGGAGGGGGTAATGCCGCTGGCGCGCTGATAACCCAGGCCACCCGAGATTTGATTGCGCCAGTTGATGGTCTCGCTGATGCGCGTGTTGAGGTTGTCCTGATTGCTCACGCTGGCCCAGGAGGTCTGATAGTTATAGCGCGAATTGGGATTGTCAAGATTGGGCAGCGGATAGAACTGCAGGAGGCCGGCGGCCTGCGAACTGATGCGATTGCTGGGAATCATGTTACCCGCGAACGGAGTGCCGTTCAGAGGGTCGATGATGCTTACGGGTTTGCCGTTGAGATCGAAGGCTTGCGAAAAATCGCCGGCGCGCTCGGCAGCGGTGGGCATGGTGCCGACGTAGGTCTGTCCGTTGCGCGTGCGGCCGAGCGAGTAATTGATGTTGAAGGTGGTGTGTTCGCCGCTCAGCAGGTGCGGAATCTTAAGAGGTCCGCCGAAAGTCGAGGTCAAGCGCGACTTGGCAAACGCCGGCTTGGGTGTGTCCTGACCGGTGATGGAGTAGTTCTTCGCATCGAGCGCGGAATTATCCAGGGTGAAACCGACGTTGGCGTTGTAGCGCATGCGCGGATTGCGCCGGCCGTTACCGAAGGAAGCGAAGTTGCCGCGGCCAGGACCACCGGGTCCACCGCGACCGCCACGGCCGCCGGGGCCGCCGCGACCGCCGCCAAAGCCGCCGGGCATCGGTCCGCCGCCACCGCCGCGTCCGCCCGCGAAACCACCGCCGCCGGGACCGCCGCCGCCGCGTCCGCCGAAGCCGCCGGGACCGCCCTGTCCGGGCTGGCCGAGCTGTCCGTTCTCGCCGCCGGGTCCGCCGAAGCCGCCGGGGCCGCCCATGCCGTCCATGCCCATACCCATCATGCCGCCGCGTCCGCCGAACCAATCGTTCTGGCCGGGCATGCCGACGCCGCTGGAGACGCTGCCGTTGATGGTGAGGGCGTCGCCGCTATTCTGCGCGAGATCGCCGCCGCCCGCGTTGAAACTGTTGTCGTTGGAATTATCGGGTAGGGCCGATGCATCGCCGGTGGTGTTGACGTCGGCGCGCTGGAATCCGGTGCCGCCCTGCTGCAATGCCTGCCGGAGGGAGGGGTTGCCGTTGCGGCCGGTCTGGTTGCCGCCCCGTCCGCCCTGCGCGTTGCCGCGCTGGTTATTCGCCGCTGTTGTAGTTGCCGGTTTGGCGCCAGCGGGGGTGGCGGGAGTCTTGGGCGTTTGGGCTGGTGTGGCATTCGCCGTCGCGGTGGCTGCCGGAGCGGTGGGAGTCGCGGCCGGGGCCGGAGCAGCGGCTGCTGCGATCGCCGCTTTGATATCGGCGGCCGACATGAGTTTCAGATCCCACTCGGGGCTGGGGGCCTGCGGGGTCACCGCAACCTCTTTGGTGTTCTTGCCGAAGCCCAGCATGTCCACGGTGATGGTCCAGACGCCGTCTTCCAGGTCCGGGAACGAGTACATGCCGTTATCGTCGGTGGTGGTTGCGACTTTTTTGTCGCCCTTCACGGCGGTAACGGACGCTCCCGGGACGGGCAT
This sequence comes from Candidatus Limnocylindrales bacterium, assembly GCA_035606355.1. GTDB lineage: Bacteria > Acidobacteriota > Terriglobia > Bryobacterales > Bryobacteraceae > Sulfopaludibacter. Next base: position 160,597 of record DATNFO010000039.1, read on the forward strand.
GCCGTTGGAACGAACAATGCCGTGATGTTCGCTGGCCAGCAGTGCGGCTACAGCCATGCAGGCGATAAAAAGGCGGCCTAAATTGTTGATGATGCGGTATGCAGGCATGAGGTGTACACCATCTAGGCGCAGGCTGGCTGCGGAATGTTACCTTAAGCCTCCCCATTTTGCCGTATGGGGCGCGATTAAATTTTTTGGAACTCTCTGAAATTACGAGGGAAATTCGTGCTGCGGCGCTAAGTCTCCCAAACGCGCTTGGGAACCCCGCGGTCGCGGTCGGCTACGCGATCATACAAATAGAAGGTGGAAACGGTACCCAGGCTTTCGTTGTAATAGCTTTCCTGGCCAAGAGCTTCCTTGAAGTCCTCCTCGAAGTCGTGGAGTTCCTTGAGCTCGTCGGCGGACGCGGGCTTTTGTCTGCCCGATTCCGTGCGGAAGAACTTCTGGTAGCCGGCATCGATCAGGGCGCCGATCTCGCTCCCCATCACGACGCCTGCGCGATGGACCGGCCGGACGATGCCGTCATCGTCCTTGATATCGACTCCGTAGGCGCCGCGGTTTGCACGCATGACACCGCCGGACAGCGGACTTACGGCAAAACCGGCCTTGCGGACGCTGTCCATGCGCTCATTGAATGTAGGGTTTTTCGGGCGCTCTCTGCGAAAGAACATAAGAATCCCTATTATAACGACGCCACGGGCACGTTATCCACTTGTTACACCTCTCTCCTGGAAGCGCAAGCTATACTGCGAATCACGCACCACACAGGAGGAGGAAATATGTGTAAAATCAGAACGTTACAAGCCATTTTCGTATGCGCTGCGGCGGCATTTGCGGCTAATCCGCCGGGCAATGCCTTCTATCAGCACAACCTGGTGGCGGACACGCCGGGCATTGCCGACTTCACCGACCCCAATCTAATCAACCCGTGGGGGATCGCGACGTCGGCGGCCAGCCCCTTCTGGGTGGATGATACGGGCACGGGGCTTTCGACGGTGTACACGAGCACCGGTTCCATTAGCGCGACTCACGCAGTGGTGCCGCTGGCAGGCGGGAAGACCGGAACCGGCACGCCGACCGGCATTATCGCCAACGCCACGGGCAACTTCGCGGTCAAGCCCGGAACGAACGCAAGCTTTATCTTCAGCACCATCGATGGAACCATCTCGGCGTGGGCGAATGCGGTGAGTCCGACGCAGGCAACGGTGATGATCGACAATTCGACCAAGGGCGCGGTTTACTTCGGGCTGGCAGTGAATTCCAACACCGCAACGAACTCGCCGATCCTGTACGCGCCGAATTTCAAGAGCGGCAAGGTGGAAATGTACGACGGCGCGTGGAACCCGATCGCCGCCGGCGCGAACGCGTTTGTCGATCCGGCAGTGCCGGCGGGATACGCACCGTTCAATATCTGGCTGCTCGGCGGCAAACTGTACGTGGCGTGGGCGAAGCAGAACGCATCGGGGACGTTCGCGACGCGCGGCGCCGGTCTGGGAGAGATTTCCGTATTCGATACGGGCGGCGCGCTGATCAAGCACCTCGTCTCCGGCGGCCAACTGAACGAACCGTGGGGACTGGCGATTGCACCGGCGAATTTCGGCGCGTTTGCCAATGACCTGCTAGTCGGCAACTTCGGCGACGGCACGATCAACGCCTACGATCCGGCGACCGGCGCGTTCGTCGGGACGATGCAGGATACGAAGGGAAACAATATCGTACTGGACGGCCTGTGGGCACTAATTGTCGGCAACGGCGGCAACGGCGGAGATCCGAACGCAGTTTACTTCTCGGCCGGTACGGGCGGTGAGAAGCACGGACTGCTCGGCAGCCTGCAGGCGGCGCCTGTGGTTTCGGCCGGCGCGGTCGGCAATGCGGCGGATGTTTCGCCGTCGATCGCTCCCAACACCTTCATCAGCATCTACGGTGCGAACCTGGCTGCCACAACGCGGGTATGGGCCACGAAGGACTTCAACGGCAACAACCTGCCGACGACGCTCGACGGCGTTACGGTGACGGTGAACGGCAAGCCTGCCTACGTTTATTATGTGAGTCCGAAACAAGTGGACGTGCTCACGCCGCTCGATAGCGCGACGGGACCGGTGCAAGTGGTGGTTACGAACAACGGCTTGGCGAGCGGGAACATTGCGACGACGATGGCGACGTTCTCGCCGGCGTTCTTCCTTCTGAAGGATAATGCGTCGGTGGCGGCGCAGCATGCGAATGGTTCGCTGGTCGGCGCGACGACGCTTTACCCGAACGCGAGCACACCGGCTAAGCCGGGGGAGACGATCGTGCTGTACGGAACGGGCTTCGGGGCGACTACGCCGGGCGTCACGGACGGCGTGCTCAATACGAGTCCGCTGCCCACTGCCACGACTCCGGTGGTGACCATCGGCGGAGCGTCGGCGACGGTGTCGAGCGCGATGATGATCTCGCCGGGGTTGTATCAGCTTAACGTGGTTGTTCCGGCGTCGGCGGCTGATGGCAACGATCCGGTGGTGGCGACCATCGGCGGTGTCACGTCGGCTACGGGGGCGTTCGTGACTGTGCTGCATTAAGGCGGGCGCGCTTCGGCGCGCCTGGTACCGGCCTGGAGGCCGGTACCTACTGGCGGGCTTTGGCGACTTCCGAGAGGAATTGCCGGGCCCGCTCTTCGATTTCGCTGTATTTTCCCGCTGCGATTAGCTTTCCGTCTACCAGTTCCGTGCCTACTCCGACGGCGCAGGCTCCCGCTTTTAGAAAATCGCCACAGTTTTCCAGGCTTACCCCTCCGGTGGGAATCATTTCGATGTGAGGGAAGGGGCCCTTGAGATTCTTGATGTACCTGGCTCCTCCCATGCTGCCGCAGGGGAAGATTTTGACGGCATCGGCTCCGTGTTCCCATGCGGTGAGCACTTCGGTAGGCGTCAGCGCGCCCGGAGTGACGACCTTCGAATATCGCTTGGCCATTTCGATGACGGCGGGACGCAGACTCGGGGAGACGATGAACTCCGCTCCGGCGAGAATGCAGATTCGCGCAGTCTCGGGGTCGAGGACGGTTCCCGCGCCGAGAACGATCTGGCCTTGAAACCGGGCGGCGAGCTTTTCCATCACTCCGACCGCGCCCGGGACGGTCATGGTGACCTCGGCTGCACGGATTCCTCCGGCCTGCAGGGCTTCGACGGCATGCAAAGCGGCATCCGCACTGGAAGCGCGCACGACAGGCACGATCCCGACTCCGGTGATGAATTCGAGAATTCCTTTTGCGGTCATCTGCTTCACGTTATCATGATGGCTTGACGCCGCAACCCAATCAGCCGGAAGAGAATCAGCCGCCGCGCGTCTGCGTGGTGGCGATGTCGCGCAACAGGCAGGAGTTGCTGCGGCGGTGCCTCGCTTCGATCGAGGCCTGCGAGGGTCGGGAGACCTTTCAAGTGGTGGTAGTCGACAACGGGTCGACCGACGGGAGCGCTCAGTTAGACAGCGAATTTCCGCGGGCGAATTTCATACGCCTGCCGAAGAACTTCGGCTTGACGAAAGCCATGAACCTGGGGTGGCGCGCGTCCGACGCCCCCTACGTTTTCTTTCTGCATGACGATACGGAGGTGGAAGCACGCGCAGTGACGCTGCTGGCCGATTTGCTGGACGCCAACACGGATGCCGCGGCCGCCGTTCCTCTGCTGGTGGATGCGGAAGGGCGGCCGGCGCCGCAACTCGGGTCGCTACCACCGACGGGCGAGTGGCGGCCGGCGACGGTCAGCGGCACGGAGCCGGTCGCGGTGGAGTATCCGCGCGGCGCGGCTCTGATGATGCGGGTGCAACTGATTCGCGCCGTGCGGCAGATCGACGAGCGCTACGGGCAGTTCGGCGCGGATGCCGACCTGGCCATGCAGATCCGTCGCGCGGGCAAGAAGATTCTGCTGCTGCCGGAGGCAAAAGTGAAGCATCAGGGCAGCGGCGGGTACGATTCGGCGGAGCGCGCGGATTTTCTGCTGTCGCGGGCGGCGTTCGCAGCGAAATATAGCGGATTCGCGGCGGGGCTGAGCGCGCGGATCGGCGCTATTACGGGTCCGCTGTTTGGGTTTCGTCTGGGTGAATTCAGCCGGACGATCTCGGGGAAAAAGATCGACGGGACGCAGTAGGCGGCCCTTGGGATCTTCGCCTCTGGCGCGCTTTGCGCGCCTGGTACCGGCCGGGAGGCCGGTACCTACTGATTGTTACCAGTAGCACTGGACGCGGTTGACGTCCCGGGAGCGGTGTTCTCCGGGATGGTATAATTTCAACTTATGTCAGTCCCGTAGACCGAAGCCTTGGGAGCGTCCTGCTCCCGTCCCGAACCCCTCGCTGCCACATCTCGTTGTCGTTCGCGCAGGCAGCCGAATCTTTCAATCTAAAGGAGTTACAGGATGAAAAAACTGTTGTCCGGCGGTTTGGTCTTTTTGGCGGGAGTAGTGTCGCCAGTGGCCTTGTGTCCTCAGCAAGCTCATACGGCGCCCGCACCCGACTATCGCAAGGATGCCCGGTTTGAAGCCCTCAGTAAATTCTTCGGGGATTGCCCGGCTCAAGACTACCTGGAAGTGTTCTTAGAAGCAGCAGACGATTACGATCTGGATTGGCGCCTGCTGCCCAGCCTCTCTTACGTGGAAACCACCGGCGGAAAGGCTGCCCGAAACAACAACTACTTCGGCTGGGATTCAGGGAACGCGCAGTTCTCCAGCCCGGAAGCAGGAATCCAGGAGGTGGCCTATCGATTGGCCAATTCGGACCTGTATCGCGCCAAGAATGTGGACGGCATTCTGGCGACCTATAATCCCAATCCTTCGTATGCCGCAACGGTCAAATCCCTGATGCGGCGCATCGCCCCCGTACAGTAGCGCAACCCCGTTTCGTTTGTAAGAGGAGAGGCTAAACCGCCTGTCCCACCGTTGACAATGTGGAACGCTCCGGCGTATATTTGCTAACATACTGATCTATCAGGCGGTTGCGAGCGCCGGAGGCTAGATGGCGGACGACCAGAACAACGGGCAAATGGAACAGGACTTCGGCGAGAACTACGAGCACCTGCTCGAAGACTACAGCCACTTTGCCCCGCCCGCAGCCGACGAGGTTTTGCAAGGCACGGTGCTTGCAATCACCGGCAAAGACGTCATCATCGATTTCGGTTACAAAAGCGAAGGTCTGGTTCCGCTCGAGCAGTTCCAAAGTCCGTCGGGTCAGGTAACGGTTCAGGTGGGCGACGTCGTGGACGTAATGGTGGATCACGGCGGCGATCAGCCTGAGGGCTACGTGCTGCTGTCCCATACGCGCGCCGCGCGGCTGCGCATCTGGGACAACCTCGAAAAAGCGCACAACGAGCAGCTTGTCCTTTCGGGGCACGTGCTGGGTCGCGTGAAGGGCGGCCTCGCGGTGGATGTGGGCATCAAGGCGTTCATGCCGGGCTCGCAAGCGGACCCCCGGCCCGTTCACAATCTGGATGCTCTGGTTGGCCAGGACATCCCGGTGAAGGTGATCAAGCTGAATCGCCGCCGCGGCAACGTGGTGGTGTCGCGCAAGGCCGCGGTCGAGGAGGAAATCAACAGCCGCAAGAGCGTGACGCTGGAGCACCTGGAAGAAGGCGCGGTGGTCACCGGCGTGGTCAAGAACCTCACCGAGTACGGAGCCTTTATTGACCTGGGTGGGATCGACGGGCTGTTGCACGTTACGGACATGTCGCACGGACGGGTGACGCATCCTTCGGAGATGCTGCACGTGGGCGATGACATCACCGTGAAGGTGCTGAAGTTCGATCGCACGAAAGAGCGCGTATCGCTGGGGCTGAAGCAGCTTGCCCCGGACCCGTGGGAGACGGTGGACGAGCGGTATCCGCTGGGCGAACGCGTGATCGGCCGCGTCGTCAATGTGACCGACTACGGCGCGTTTGTGGAGCTCGAACCTGGAGTCGAGGGCCTCATACACATTAGCGAAATGACGTGGTCGCGGCGCATGAAGCACCCGTCGAAAGTGGTGAAGCCGGGCGATCAGGTGGAAGCCGTGATTTTGGCGATTCATCCCAAAGACCGCCGCATTTCCCTGGGTCTGAAGCAGCTTGAGCCGAACCCCTGGACTACGATTGACGACCGCTACAGTGTCGGAAGCGTCGTGGAAGGCCGGGTTCGCAATATGACCGATTTCGGAGCGTTCATCGAAATCGAGGAAGGCATCGACGGCCTGGTGCACGTTTCGGATCTTTCCTGGACGAAGCGCGTCAAACATCCTTCGGAAGTTCTCAAGAAGGGGCAAATTGTGCAGGCGGTGATCCTGAACATCGATTCGTCGGCAAAGCGGCTTTCACTCGGTATCAAGCAGCTTCAGCCGGATGCCTGGGAAACCTATTTTCACAGCCACCAGGTGGGTGACGTAGTGCATGGGAGAGTGTGTCGGCTGGCGAGTTTCGGCGGAGCGTTCGTGGAACTGGCCGAAGGCGTGGAAGGGCTCTGCCATTTTTCGGAAGTACCCGGCTATTCGGGGCGCAAAACGGGGCATGCGGAGCCGCCGCTGAGCATCGGCCAGGAACTCGATTTCAAGATTATTAAAATGAGCGAGGCTGAAAAAAAGATCGGGCTCAGTCTGCGGGCGCTGGCGGAAGACGAAGAAAAAAGCCGGCTGAACGACTATCAGCGGCAAGCGGCAGCGGCCACCACCACCATTGAAGAGGTGATGAGCCTGAAGGACCGCAACCTCGAATAACTTGCAAAATTTCCCTAATCACGCGATACTGCGGTTTCGCAAGCTATTGATTACCAGGAGAATGCGATGACGAAGGCCGATCTGATTGAAGAAGTCTCCCGCGTAGTGGAGATGACCCGGAAGGAATCCGAAGTCATCGTGGAGGCGATTTTCGACAGCATCGTGCGCTCCCTCCGTACCGGCGATAAGATTGAAATCCGCGGATTCGGCAGCTTCCGCACTCGCCAGAGGCAGCCCCGTATTGGACGCAATCCCAAGACCGGCGCACGCGTCGAAGTGCCCGCCAAGAAGATTCCCTACTTCAAGCCCAGTAAAGAACTCAAGGACGTGGTGAACAATTCCACCTCGCCCATGCCATCCGTCGCTCCCGGCCCGGCGGCGTCCGAGCCGGTCCCGAACGCTTAGTCGCCCAAGTTTCCATCAAAGGCATGGATTATCTTTGGACCCCTTGGCGCTACCAGTACATTGTCAAGACGGGGGACCCCGGAGAGTGCGTTTTCTGCGC
>DATNFO010000040.1:0-139568 GCA_035606355.1 Candidatus Limnocylindrales bacterium
TTGGAACATGCTTCACAAAGGTCAGACGTATCTGGAAAAAGGGAAACCCACAACTCCGCAAGCAGCCAAACGCCGTGCTCAGAAAATCGCCCGGGAACTGCGAATTCTCGGTTACACCGTCAATATCAAACCCGCTACGGAGGCAGCACTCCCATTGTGACTTTCAACGGAGCGGTACAAGGTGCCGGGGATGCGAGTGCGTTTGAATGGGGCAATAAGCAATTTGATGTTTTTTCACAGCCCCACGCGGTCGCGTCCCCCTATGTAGCTCATTGCGCTCCCGCCATACCGCTACTTATCTACTTCCAGCCGGATCGCGTCATACATCACCTGACCCACGGGTCCAACCGCCTCGCCACCGGCCCCAAACGGCCGCGCCCCCGCATGACCCAACGTGATTTCGTTCACGCCCGGCCGCAACAAACGCGAATCGAACCGCACCGTTCGCACATTCCAGGGCGAATCCTGAGCGCTCCCCCGGTATCCTGCCGTGCCGGTCTTCGGTAAGTGGATCGTCTCCACTAACTCGCCATTTACCCGGACCTCTAAGTTAGTCAGACCACCGCGAGCCGGTTGAGATGAAGCGAACGCCATCGTAAGTGTGGCAGTGCCCGCCGCGGCCGCATCGGCGCGAAACCGGATCGTCCATACCGGCTTTTCCGAGTACAGCGTCCACTGCGCGTAATTCCAATCCTTCGCCGGGTCGCTCTCGCCGATTGTGAACGTCACGTCGTGCGGAAATTCCTTGGGATATCGCTTGAACATTTCGAAATCGCGCGGAGCGTCGCCATTGCGGAACTCTGCCGCCGTTCGATCGAACGTGCCGATCTGCCACAATGTGCGGCCGTTTCGGACCGGTGTCCACTCCACATCGCGATGCGTGGTCTGCCCGGCCGCGATCGCCACACCGTCTTCCACAAAGTCGGCCGGCTGACCGGCGCCGCTCACATACAGCGTGTAATGTCCCGGAATCACATTGCGGATCGTGAACCGGCCGTCCGGTCCGGTCCTCGTCCAGAACTCGTAACCCTTGCTCTGCATAGTCCAATCTCCGGCGCGCAGCAAATCCGCGAGCACTACCCATGCGCCGGTCCTGGCCGCATCGCCCCGCAGTTTCCACGTCCCGGAGAGTGTCCCGCGCGCCTTGACATACTCGGGCGCGGTGACCCACGCGTAAGGCCAATTCGCCGCTTCCTGCTTCTGGCGTCGAACCGCGTCAGCCCACAACTGCGGCACCGAATCCCCCGTGTTGATGTAAGTGAACACCGGACCGTAGACCTTGCTCCACTCCTCGCCCGCCGCCAACTTCACCGGCGACGCGCCGAAGTGCCCGCTCGTCAGCACGCGCAGCAGCACATTGTCGTGCACCGTCTGCCCCTGTTTCAGCGGACCGCCGTTGTGATATTCCGGCGACGCCGTGATGCTCCACAATCCCAGCCGTGGACCCGCATGGCCGTACACCAGGGTATCTGCCCAGTAACTGGAGTTCTGATACTTAGTGCTCACCGTGCCATCGGCGAGTAAGTAAGTGGCGTTCATCAGCTCTCTCTGTTTCTCGCTACGGTCGATCGCCTTGGTTCGATTCTCTGCGATCACGAACTGCGTGAACGTCCCCTCCGTCACCGTCTTCGAGACGAAGCGGATCTGCGCCAGTTCCGTCCCGCCGAGTTCGCGCGGATGCCGCATCACTGTGTACGCGTAGAATCCCGCGTCGCCGCGCCGCAGAACGTAATGCACTTCCACATCGAACTGAAACCACGTGTTGTGCCGCGCCACCGCGACAATCTCCTGACCTTCCGGTGTAACGACGAGCCGCGGCTCTTCGGCATTCATGTGAATTCGGAAGTTGCCGTTCGAAGGGGTGACTTCGCGAGCCGCCGGCGCATTCGGGTGCGACACGCTGTCCCAGTAATACGCGTCCGTGCCCAATGCCACCGGAACGCGCCGTCCGCCGTCGTAGCGGTAAATTGCATCGAAGGTCGCACTCGCTTTCGAATACTCCAGCGCCACGATGCCATTGTCTAATTCGATGTGCGATGCATCGCCGCGCGAGACGTGGAAGTTCCGCAACTCCACATGGCTCTGCGTCGTGCGAAATCCGAAGTGCCCGTGCGTGTACGGCGCGGAGTCGTGTACATCGAAAATCAGGCGTCCGTCGCGCCAATATTGCACGTGCTCGCCCGCCGCGACCAGTTTAATGCTCTGCCACACGTTCGGCTTCAGCAGCACATCGGGGGACTTCAGATCGTGCTCCGGCAGCAAAGGCCTTTCCACCGCATCGCCGATATACCGGCGGAAGCGGGTGGTGGTGTTCGAGTTTCCGCCCTGCCCGACGTAATAGGTGCGAAGCTGGTTGTAATCCGAAAACTTACTGCTCCTGTGCACGGAGAAGAAGTCGGTGGACCGTGAATCCGTGGCCATCCAGAACGCGTTCAGGTCGCTGACCCGGTCGTTCGCGCCGCCCGCCTGCACCATGCGCGCTTCGTACTCAATGGTCACCGGTGCGGTCAATTCCGGCCGAAACCACACGGTGCATCCGCCCGGCACATCGACGGTCAAAACACCGTCGTGAGCCTCCACGCGGTCGCCTTTTTCCAGTTCGACGCTCCACTGCGTCAACGGGCCGGTGAAGCTGTCGCGATACTGCGCGCGCGCAAGGGCAGCCGTTAGAATCAGGATCGACATCCGCCAACTCATTTGCTCCCCATAGTAACCCGCGTAACTGAAGGCCGCGCAGGCGCGGCACACACAGGAAAGATTCCGAAAGATTCCTGTCGTCACGTACAATGGCTTCCATGAGGATCTGTCTCTGTGTGCTCGTCTCCGCGATGGCTGCCTTTGCCGCCGGCAACCGGAACCCGGATACTTTGCGCGGCAAGCTCACCATCCACAACAACGCCGCCGCCACCGTCCTCACCGCCGATCACAAAACCGTCACTCTGGACGGCGATGACGACACCCTGAAAGTTCTCTCGGACCAGCGCCTCAACGGCTACCAGATCGAAGCCAAGGGCAAATTCACGAGCGCCACAAAGTTCACTGTTGGCCCGCAACATGACCGCTCGCTTCTGGTGCGTCAGGAGGGTAAGCTGAAGTTGATCACCTACTGGTGCGACGTATGCTCCATTCGCTACAACACTCCCGGACCATGCACCTGCTGCCAAAAAGAACTTCTACTGGATTTGCGCGACCCCGACGCTCCCGAAGGCAAGTGACCGCCGCCGCCGCGCTGCTCCTTCTCTCTATGACCCAAGCGCTGCCCGCAGCCGGAAACTACTCCGCCCGGAAGACAATCGTCGATGGCATCGAAGTTGTCCAACTCACCGATGCCGCCCACCACATGCAAGTATCCATCGCCCCGGCCGTCGGCAACATGGCGTATGAGATTCTTGTCAACGGAAAGAACGTGCTCTGGTTTCCGTATCACAGCCCCGCCGAACTCCGCGATCATCAGGTCTTCTGCGCCATTCCGTTCCTGGCGCCGTGGGCGAACCGCATCGATGGGGATGCGTACTGGGCGAACGGCCGCCGCTTCCTGTTGAATCCCGACCTCGGCAATCTACGCCGCGACGCCCACCAGAAACCGATTCACGGTCTGCTGAACTTCTCTCCGGCCTGGCAACTGCAAGCCGGCGCCGCGGACGAGCGCTCCGCGTGGGCGACCAGCCGCATAGACTTCGCCTCGCATCCGGAGATGATGGCTCAGTTTCCGTTCGCGCAGACCATCACGATGACGTACCGCCTCGCGGGCGGAGAAGTGGAAGTGGAGACCGCGATCGAGAACCACTCCGTCGAGCCGCTCCCCGTCGCCATCGGCTATCACCCGTACTTCCAGCTGCACGATGCGCCGCGCGATCAGTGGAAGGTGCATCTCTCCGCGCGCCAGCACCTCGTGCTGAACAACCTGCTGATCCCCACCGGTGAGAGCAAGCCGATGGATCTTCCCGACCCGTACCAGCTCGATGCCGGACATCACCTGGACGATGTTTTTACGGATCTGGTCCGCGGCGCCGATAACCGCGCACATTTCTGGGTGGAAGGCAAGCGCGAGCGCGTCACCGTGATATACGGGCCAAAGTACCCGGTGGCTGTTGCGTATGCGCCGCCCGGCCGCGATTTCATCTGCTTCGAACCGATGGCCGCGATCACGAACGCCTTCAATCTTGCGCACTCCGGCGTTTACAAGGATCTGCAAAGCGTCCCGCCGGGTGGTACCTGGAAGGAAAGTTTTTGGATTGTGCCCTCCGGGTTCTAGGAGAAAAGCTTCCTTTCGACGGTACAAAACAGTCCGTTTGGTGCTGTCGGAAACGGCGCACGAGTGCGATAACTACAGTGTTACCGCACATGGGATACCGCCACTTATCGATGAACTGCCGCTGCGGGCTGCCGCCGAGCCGCATTGACGAAGTTGGAATCACTGACGACCGTGAAATCGTCATTCACTGGTGGTGCGAAGAGTGCCAGCGCGTGGTGTACGCATCCAAATCCGTGGACAGCTGCTGGCCGGCCGGCAATAGCACCGTCATTCCGGAGGCTGAGCTGCAGAACGCGTACGACGCGCAGTTCCTGCAAAAGCTAGGAATTGTCGACGACTGACGCGGATCGGCGCGCTCCATCCGCCTGTCGACACGCCGTTTGCCGCTTCCTCACGCGGCTGTGAAAAAATCCGGCAGCTGTTCTCGTCGCGCTCCAGCCGCCTTTCGATACACCTTTTACCGCTTCCAAACGGGATTGTGAAAAATCCGGCTGCTGTTCTCGCCGCGCTCCATCCGCCTTTCGACGCGCCTTTTACCGCTTCCTAACGGGATTGTGAAAAAAACGCGAAAAACCGTTTTCCGACCATCCTGTTTTCAATTACTTGCGTTGTTGAAAACTCGCGCACGTCACATTTTTTCACAATCCCTTACGGTCGCGGCTCCGTTAGCAGAATCAAATACAAACGGAGCCGTGACCGTAAGGGAGCGGTAAAAGGTGCCGGGAATGCGAGTGCGTTTGAACGCGGCAAAAAAGCAATTCGATATTCTTTCACAGACCCTAACGGTCGCGACTCCGTTAAGCAGAATCAAATACAAACGGAGCCGTGACCGTAAGGGAGCGGTAAAAGGTGCGGGGGATACAGGAACGATTCAATATTTCTTGACACTCCCGCAAGGGAGCGGTAAGAGGGAACGACAGCCGGATTTCTTCACAAACCCTCCCTCACACAGAGCGATTGAACTTCAATTCTCGCTCGGAACCTTCTCCGACTTATCCACAACCAGATACTTCAGCGGCATCTTTCGAGCATCCAGCTTCAGCCCGGCCGCTTCCATCGATTTGAAGATGCTGCGCCCGGCCCCGGGATCGGATGCCGCATCCGCCGGCCTGCCGCTCGCGCCCGCTGCTTCGCCGCCCGGCACTGCCACACCCTGCGCACGCGCCGCCGCCATCATATCTTCCATCGACATTTGCAGCGTGATGTCGTATTTCTTGCCGTTCGTTTCGGTCATATCGACCAGCGGCCGGTCCGCCATGGAACTCAGGCTCTCGCACAACTCCGCCATCGTGATGTTGCCGATCTCCATCTGCATGCTCTTGCCATCCGGAGCCATGGCCATCTTTTGCGTGTGCTGGCCGTCGTTAAACGTGGCGCCATTCTTCGTCTGCACCACGCTCGCCGAGTTGCTCCCGCTGACGCCCGGGCCTTCAGCCGCCGCGAGGCTCGCCGCCGATTCCTTAATCTTCAACCCGTCCTTCGCCACCACCAGCGCGTACACGTTCTTCTCCTTCGTTTCCTCGTGCACCACCAGCCCGAAGCGGTCGCGCAGCAGCGCTTGCAGCATCTGCGGAACATCGTCCTTGCTCGAGCCCGCGGGCATGTTCGCGATGATGTCGAAGCGCTTCACGTTCATAGTGGGCTTCATCCAGTCAGGCGCCTGAATCTGGTACAGCTTGACGTCGTACGCCTTGCTGATCAGCATGATCAGCGGATAGCCGCCGATGTCCACATGCGCCCCATCGATCTTCATGCCGACGTGCAACTGCTTGCCCGCCATGATTGCCGCCGGATCGATCGGCGGAGCTTCCTTAATGGAAGCGACTTCGAATTCTTTTCCCCCGGCGGGCTTGGCAGCGCCCGCGGGCGTTTGTGCGCACAAGGGCGCAATGAGCAACAGCCCGAAGGCCGCTAACCCCGTCAGCTTTTTCATATTCTATTATTGTCGAACACGTCAATTTCCAGTGCAACTACGGCACTGTGATCGCTTGGAAATACGAAGGCACAATCACTTTTGTTCCCGGAGATGCCGCTTTTATTTCGTCGAGGAACGATTGCAGGCGTGCCACCGCGGGAGCCTGCGAAAAGCTGTGCGGCACATTGAAGCGGTCCCAGTGGGTCGGGATGACGATCGGCGGATCTCCGAGTGCTTTCATGAGGCGTGGCGTGTAGTCCTCAATATTGTTGCGCTCCGGCATGGCTCCGATCAGCGCAATATCCGGCCGCAGTCCGGCGATTTCGCTTTCGATAAAGTTCATGCTGCCGAAGACGATAATGCGGTGCCCGCCCATCTCCAGCAGGTACGCCAGCGTCCCGCCTTCCTGAAACTGGCCGAAGCGCATCGGCGCCGTGACATCGGCGCGCACCAGCGGCGGCGGCCCCGGCGTCCACCCCGCCGGCGGCTTGCGGAAAATGCCGTGCACGCTGCGGATCGGGTGGATGGTGACGTCGTCGAATTTCAGAGTCTCGCCGCCCCGCACCACTTGAATCTGGCTCTCGGGAATGCCGTAGGCGCGCGCCACGGTCGCCGTGCTTTCCGTGCCGATCACGCGCGCCTTCGTCTTACGCGCGATGTACGGCATATCGAGCGCATGGTCGGGGTGAGTGTGCGTCAACAGCAGCAGATCGGCGCGTTTGATGTGGGCGTCGATGGCAGCGGCGTCGGACTCCACCACGGAATTCACTCCTACCAAAGGCCGCGGATCATCCGCCGACACAGCGTCGTTCGGACTCGGGTACTTCGCGCGCGTGAAGTACGGGTCAATGAGGACGATCGTCTTGCCCGATTCGATCTGCCATCCGGCGGTGCCGAGGTAAGTCAGCGACACCGAGTCGGCGGAAAGCGCGGCCGCTGAAAGCAGAGCAAGAATTAGCGGTTTCATTCGCATCGGCCTCCGTTCTCTTCGGGCGGCGGGCGCAATTCCGCCAGCCGCCGCAGCGCGTCGTCCAACCGGACCCGCGCGGCGTCGCGGATACGGGCGTTGCAGGACGCAAGCTGCCGCTGCGCGCGCTCCACCTCCACCAAAAGCTCCTGTTCGATGAGTGAATCGGGCATCGCCGTTCGATGCTATCATGACGCCGATGCGAATTGCCGCGCTGCGCCTTCTGGCCACCGCCGTTCCGCTCGCCGCGCAAACCGCCGCGCCGCGCTTCGACGTCGTGTCCGTGAAAGTTGCGTTGCCGCCGCCGCGCGTTCCCGGGGGCGGTCCAATGACGCCGCCTTTCCAGTTCGAGCCCGCGCGGCTGACCGGCACCCGGGTCACTCTCATGATGCTGCTCGGCGAAGCGTACGCCATGCAGCCCGCGCGAATGGTGGGGCTCCCGGATTGGGCTCGAACAGACCGGTTCGATATTGTGGCGACCGCCACCGCGCCGGTTTCGCACGATCAGATGCTGTCGATGCTCCGGCCGCTCCTCGCGGAGAGATTCCAGTTCGCGGCCCACCTGGAAACCCGCGAGACCAAAGTGTACGCGATGACGGTCGCCAAGGGCGGCCTCAAGATCCCGGAATCCAAAGAAGGATCGGAATGCCAGACCTGCCGGCTGCGCCACGCGTCTATGTCCAACATTGCCGATGTAATGGCAAGCATAGCGGGGATGCCGGTGATGGACCCCGAAACCAAAGCGGTAACGTTTGGAGAACAACTCCCCGGCATAGACGAAACTGGACTGAAGGGCTTCTACGACGTCGATTTCCGCCCGTCGCCGGCAGGCGACCCCAAGCACGAAATGGAAGAAAAGCTGGGATTGAAAGTCGAACTCCGCAAACTGCCGCTGGAATTGCTGATCGTCGACCACGCCGCCAAGCCGTCGGCGAATTGATCGCGAGAGGTTCGGGCCGTTGGGAACCCGCTCCAATGCGTCGAAGGCCAGGAAGCGTTTCAGCGGTAAGCATCGTTTTCACGATTGCACGCAGGGTTCTACTGGCGTCCCATTTTCACTTGCTTACCGAATCAGAGAAACAAACCGGTCGATCATTTGTCTGCAATCCGCCGAGTTTTGGTCTACGCCCGTTTATCATCACCCGGTACGGCGCCTCGATTTGGGTCATAGAAATGGTCAGCCGTTTTCACTTTAGAAGCCGAGATGATGATTTTCCGCATGGCTTACACTTTCTTCTGATGAAGCCCCTCCCAAATCTTGTGGTACTCGTCCCGAACCTTCGGATCAACGCCCAAGTCCCTCGGCAGACGGTTCGCCTGTACGAGTTTCACGACATCGGCGTGGTCTTGACTGCGTTCGATTCCCCGGCCCATGTAGGTTGACAGCTTTGCGGAGATCAGCTTCTCCAAAGTCAATATCTGCGGCTCTTCCGATACATGCGTTGGCATCGGCAGAGTGAGCGGCCCCGAATCGACCTTCTTTCCACCCGGTAGCAGATCGACTTCTACCTTCGTTTCCCGATCGGTTACGGTCATCTCGGAGCCTGGGTTCTGCTTGAAGCCGTTGATCGACAGTTTCTCGACGGCGAACTCCACATCCGGCACTATGAGATCGACGTCCACCGTGAACCGTGGATAACCATGCTCCTGAACGGCGAAGCCGCCGCATACATAATGCGGGATGTTAAAGAGCTTCAAAACCTTCAAGGCTTTTAGAAGCGTCTTTTCGATGTTGGTGGAGCCGCTGGATTCCCTCAAGAATGCCGCCTGTTCACGAAATTGAGCGAAGGTCTTCATACCGCACTATCACGAGTTCAAATGCCGGAACGGAAGATTGGATGCGTCGTCCTCCTCAATGTGAGCCCCGTTGCAACTCAAGTGCAACTCGCCGTTGGCCGCAATGTTGCGATATTTGCCGCCGATGAACGTCTCATCAACTTCAACCTGACCGTCAAATTTGCCGCCGGTCTTGTCATCTTGCATGGCAAGCCGGATGCGATCGACCATGAACCATGCCGTCTTTTGCGTGATCTGTAACGCCCGGATGTCCCATGATGACACGCCGCGCTTGCAGTTGGTCACGAGCTCGCGAGCTGCTGCCGGGCAGTATCCCTAGTTCTCAACTGGCGTCTTGTCCATCCGATCGACTACGAGCGTGTCCAACGGCGCTTTCTTGAGTTCTAAATCTAAACCGAGCTGTTCCTGCAGCGCCGCCCGTAACTCCGGCGGACTCTCAATACTCCCTGCCGCAAAATCCGGATTCCAACTCAACTCGACATCATAATTCCCCGTGAGGCCGGTCGCATCGGTCACAGGCTTATTCTCTTGGGTGCTCCGAGTCGATGCGAGAATCGCCATGTTCGTTTTCGAAAGTGGAGATAAATGACGTCCCGCCTCCGCCTGCCGATATTACCGCCTCCCGGCGGACGCTCGCTCTGTGGTGCGGGGTGGAGTTTGGGGCCGTTCTTGGCAACCACCAACTCGAACTGCAACGTCTCTCTGGCTTCGTGATGGACTTCCAGGTGGAAGCGTTCAGCGAGCAGGTTACGCAACATTTCCATTACTTGCTCCCTGGTAGCCGCTGGCGGCAGATTAGCATTGAGGTCGAATCGAGTAGCCAGGAGCCATTCAGGTCCGGCTAGCTGCACATTCGTAATCCCGTAGGCTCGGATGAACAGGAGTGTTGCGCTCATGTTGCTGCATACCAGATGGGTAGGGTCTCCAGTTCCTGGCCCGCCTTTGCATCCGACTGTTAGAGCAACACCTTGCCCCGGTGGCGCTGAAGGCCTGACGGAAGCTACTTCAAATTCCACCTTCGCCGCCGTTTGCGCAATCCCCCCGGCCGCTACGAGGGTCAGAACTGCCAGACGAATCACGGGAACCGCCAATGCAAATGCATGACGGAGGATGCCGCCCCTGCGTGCACCCGCGTGCCAACTTCTTCGCGGCCACGCGAGCCATTTCGGACGAACAACCCGCTCCACAAACCTGCGCACCTGTTACCCTCAAATCGGAGGAGCTATCGGGAAACCAACAAACCGGATTCCCTCGGAGAATCCCATCGGCGTTCATCGGCGTTCATCGGCGGCCCCATCAATCCCAACCCCAGAGTTTGGGTTCGTTCGGTAAATTTAGCCGTCGATTTAGCCCGCTTCAGAGCGATAACCCTTTTGCCGTCAACAAACCCCCAAGCCGGAATTTGGGTTCGTTTTTCCGTCCATCCCCGACTCATCCTTGCCAATCCCGCCCCACCCCTGTTACCGTGAGCCTTTCATGACCACCCCCGTCCTGACTCGTGACGAGGAACTTCACTGGCTCGCCCTGAAACTCGTGCCCGGCCTCGGAGCACGAACCTCCGCCAAGCTCCTGGACCGCTTCCGCACCCCCCAAGCCATCTTTCGCGCCACGCGCACGGAACTGGAAGCCGCCGGAGTTTCCGGCGCTGTCGCGCAGTCCGTAGCTTCCGGCTGCACCTTTGAAGACGCCGCCGCGCAGCACGAGCGCATGCTTGCCGCGGGCGCAGTCCTCATCACCGTCGCGGATGCTGCCTATCCCGCGCTTCTCCGCGAAATCTTCGATCCGCCGGTCACCCTCTTCGCGCGGGGGCGCCTCGAACTGCTCGCGGAAATTTCTATCGCCGTCGTCGGCACCCGCCGCCCGACGCCGTACGGACTCGCTGTCGCTGAACGCCTCTCCGCCGATCTTGCCCACGCCGGGCTCACGATCGTCTCGGGCATGGCGCGCGGCGTCGATAGCGCCGCGCATCGCGGAGCCCTGGGAGCGGGCGGCGACACCATCGCTGTCCTCGGCTGCGGTGTGGACGTGGTGTATCCGAGCGAAAACAAGAAGCTTGCGGCCGAAATCGCCGCCAAGGGCCTCATCCTTTCCGAATTCCCCATGGGCGCGACCGCCTTTCCGCAGAATTTCCCGGTCCGTAACCGCATCGTCAGCGGTCTCACTGCCGGCGTTCTCGTCGTCGAAGGCGCGCAATACTCGGGGTCGGCGATCACCGCCAAACTGGCCATGGACCAGGGCAGGGAGGTCTTCGCCATCCCCGGCAACATCACCAGCAAACCGAGCTGGGGACCCAACCTCCTTATTAAACAGGGGGCACGCCTCGTGCAGGATTGGAATGATGTGGTCGCGGAGCTCCCGGCGGAATCCCGCAGGCGCCTCATCGATAAGGGGAAGCAGCGGCTTTGCGCCGATGGTGAATCCGCCGCGCCCGAACAGGCATCCTTATTAAATAGCGCGTCCGGCGATCTGGCCCCGTCCGCCCGCCGGGCGCTGGAACTCCTGCGAGTGGACGCCGCCTTACATCTCGATCAACTCTTAGAAAAGATTGAAGATACTTCAGCGTCCGAACTCATCGCCGCACTTTTCGAACTGGAAATGATGGGCCTCGTGAAGCAACTCCCGGGAAAGAACTTTGTCAAAGTGTGGTAACGTCAACAGGGTAAACTTCAAGCAAACCCGGCGGCCGAGGGGGCCGCTGTCCGAAAGTTCAATATGCCAAAAGCTCTGGTAATCGTGGAATCGCCTGCAAAGGCGAAGACCATCAACAAATACCTGGGCAAGCAGTACGTTGTTAAGGCTTCGCTCGGTCATATTAAAGATCTCCCGAAAAAGGACCTGGCAGTGGATATCGAGCACGGTTTCGAGCCGCGCTACGAGGTCATCGAGGGGAAAAAGAAGCTCATTCAGGAGCTCAAACAAACCGCCAAAAACGTCGAAAACATCTATCTCGCGGCCGATCCGGATCGCGAAGGCGAAGCTATCTGCTATCACCTGCAGGAAGAGCTCGGCGGAGTCAAGCCGAAAGACGGCGGCCCGCACATCTTCCGCGTGATGTTCAATGAGATCACCAAGAAGGCGATCGAAAAAGCCTTCGAAAAGCCCGGCCAGGTGAACGTGTCGCTCGTCGACGCCCAGCAGGCGCGCCGCGTGCTTGACCGCCTCGTCGGTTACAAAATCTCCCCGCTCCTCTGGGACAAGGTCCGCCGCGGACTCTCCGCCGGCCGTGTACAGACGGTGGCCCTTCGCCTCATTGTCGAACGCGAGCGTGAAATTCGTGCCTTCGTCGCCCGGGAATACTGGACCATCGACGCCGAGCTCAACGCTAAGAAGCCGCCGGTGCTCGTTCCCCGCCTGATCCGCATTGGCGATGCCGCGGCGGAAATCGGATCCGCCGATGCCGCTGACCTGGTGGTGGCGAATCTCGAAGACTCACCGTACATCGTCAAGAGCGTCGCCACGCGCGAGAAAAAGCGCAACCCGGTCGCGCCGTTCATCACCTCCACGCTCCAACAGGAAGCTTCGCGCAAACTCCGCTTCAGCGTGAAGCGCACCATGATGATCGCGCAGCGCCTCTATGAAGGCGTGGAGGTCGGCAACGAAACCGTCGGCCTCATCACCTACATGCGCACGGATTCGACCCGCGTCTCCGATGACGCTGTAGCCGACGTTCGACATTACGTCGCTGAACGTTACGGCAAGGATTTCCTGCCGCAGGCGCCGAACATCTACAAGTCCAAGAAGGACGCGCAGGATGCACACGAGGCCATACGTCCCACCTCCATGGCGTATACGCCGGAGCTGCTCGAACGGAATCTCGCCGAAGACGAGATGAAGCTCTATCGCCTCATCTGGAACCGCTTCATCGCTTCGCAGATGATGCCCGCGCTCTACGACCAGACGACCATCGACGTCAACGCCTCCGGCAAAAACCGCGTCGATTACACGTTCCGCGCCACCGGTTCGGTGCTCAAGTTCGAAGGCTTCCTCAAGATCTATCAGGAAGGCAAAGACACGGTGGATGAAGAAGACGAGGAGATGAAGCATCGTCTCCCGCTGGTCACCGAAGGCGAAGTCCTGCGTTTCAAAGCCATTCGCCCCGAACAGCACTTCACCGAACCCCCGCCGCGCTACAACGAAGCCACGCTCGTCAAGCGCCTGGAAGCCGATGGCGTGGGCCGGCCATCCACCTACGCTTCGATTCTCTCCACCATTCAGGAGCGCGAGTACGTAAAGAAGGAAGGAGGACGCTTCACGCCCACCGAGCTCGGCATGGTGGTGACGGACCTTCTGCTCGAAAGCTTCGACGATATCTTCGACGTCAAATACACCGCGCGCATGGAAGAAGAGCTCGACGAAATCGAGGACGGCAAACTCGATTGGCGTCAGGCCATGGGTGAGTTCTACGACCGTTTCGATCGCGATCTCAAGCACGCCGGCGAGCACATGACCGACGTGAAGCGCATCGAAAAGCCCACGGACCTCACGTGCGAAAGCTGCGGCAAGCCTCTGGTGATCAAGTGGGGCAAGCACGGCAGTTTTCTGGCGTGCACCGGATATCCGGATATTCCGCTCCGCCAGGTGGAAGCGGATCTCGACAAGCTCGATAAGGAAATCTCGCGGCGTCAGGAGAAGCGCCAGTCCTGGGCGGACGAGGATCTCCAGAAGATCCAAACCAAACGCGACGCCGCCGTTCAAAAACAGCAGGAAAAGCTGGCCGCCGCGCGCGAGGAATTGGGGCAGGAAGATACGCGCCGCTATGAGGCCATCAAGCAGCGGACCGAAGCTTCCATTGCAGAGTACAAAGCCAACCCGGGCGACCGCTCCGCGCTGCTCAAGATCGATGCGCGGTTCAAAGCGGAGCTGAAGAAGCATCGCAAGGCGACGGCGCAAAAAGCGGAGAAGCTCGATAAGGAAAACGCGGCGCGGCTCTCAAACATCGAAGCCCTATACCGCAGCGAGCTCGAGAAGCACAACAAGCTTCTCGCAACGAAAACCGAAGACGATCGCGAACAGATTGAGCAGCGCCTGCAGAAGATCAAGGCGCGCTATCCGCAATTCGAAACCTATTACGCGGTGGACCTCCGGCCCGCCGGCGGTCGCGTGCTGCTTACGTGGCAGCGCCAGGGCGATTTCTGCACCTACACACGCGAACTCACCGTGGATCTGCCGGATGTCGATAAGTCCGACCTTTCCGAGCAGGGCGAAGAGGAATATTGCGAGAACTGCGGGCGGCCGATGGTGCTCAAGAAGGGCCGCTTCGGAACCTTTCTCGCCTGCACGGGCTTTCCCGATTGCAAAACCACCAAGCAGATCGGCGGCACGCAGAAGAAGCCGGATCAGCAGCTCGAAGAGAAATGCCCGCAGTGCGGCAACAATCTGGTGCTGAAGAGCGGGCGTTTCGGCGAATTCACGGCGTGCAGCAATTATCCGACGTGCAAGTACGTCAAGCAGAAGACCATCGGAGTGAAGTGCCCGGAGTGCAGCGAAGGCGAGATCATCGAGCGCCGCTCGCGGAAGGGCAAGACATTCTACGGCTGCAACCGCTATCCGGGTTGCAACTTCGTCGCCTGGGGCAAGCCCATACAGGAGAAGTGCCCGGAATGCGGCAACCCGTACCTGGTCGAAAAATGGCTCAAGGCCGGACCGGTATGGCAATGCCCCAACGCCGACTGCAAACACAAACAACCCGCCCCCGCCGAAACCGTCAGCACGTAAGCCAGTACCGACCGGTCTCCAGACCGGTCGATGAGCGCAAAGCGCTCAAGTGAATGCAGCTAACGGAGCCGCGACCGTCAGGGGTTGTGAAAAAATATCAAATTGCTTTTTTGCCGCATTCAAACGCACGCGTGTCCCCGACACCGTTTACCGCTCCCTTACGGTCACGGCTCCGTATCTACATGATGCCGCTAACGGAGCCGCGACCGTGAGGGAGCGGTAAACGGTGCGTCGAAAGGCGAGTGGAGCGCGACGAGAACAGCAGCCGGATTTTTTCACAACCCAGTGAGGGAGCGGTAAAAGCTGTATCGGCGAATGTAGCCCACCGCCCCCGCCCCTTTCATACCTTCAGATCCTAAACATGCTATTCTGGACCCATGGCCCGTCCCTTTGAATGGACCCCCGATCACGAAATCTTCCTTCCGGAAATCGATGCGGAGCACCGGAACCTGTATCGCCTCGGTGCGGAGCTGACGCAAGCTCTCGCCGCGGGAGCCCGCATGCCCAAACTCAAGGAGATGGTGCGCGCCGCTGCCGTTGCCGTGGAAGACCACTTCGCGCACGAAGAACGTCTCATGCAAGAGGCCCGGTACATGAGTCTTTCCTGGCACAGATCCCAGCACGATGCCGCGCGCAAACGCGTGACGGCGTTTGGCGACCGCATCGAAGCCGGCGATAAAGAGGCCATTCGGGAATTGCTCAATTACATGGCCGCCTGGATGCACGATCATGTCGCCGTTGCCGACCGCATGATGGGCGCCAGTCTCCGCAACCGCAACCGCTTCAAAACCGCCGCCGCCTAGACGCGAGTCGCTACGAAGAAGGTCCGCCCCTCGCCGAGCAGTCCCGCCATGCCGAGATCGCCCGCGTCGTAAGCGGTAATTTCGCCGAACCCCGCATCCTCGAGTGCCGTTCCGATTTCAGCGCCCGTATAGCAACGTTCCACGACCGTCGTGTCGCTCCGCCGCCATGCTCCTTCCATCAGCCGGAACATCGTCACGGTGCACTGCGCGCGCCGCGTGCGGAAGTCGAATCCCGATCCGGTGATCGTCAGCACGTGGTCGTCGCGAACCAGTGCGAAACTTTCGCCCCAGTGCGTCTGGTAAGCCTCTTCCAGCAAAATGTCGAATGCGAAAGTGCCGCCCGGCTTGAGCGCCGCCGCCACGTTACGAAGGGCGCTCGTGAGGTCAGGCAATTCGAGGATGTGGTTGAGGCTGTCAAAGGTCGAAACCGCGCCATCGAACTCCGCGGCCATGCGAAACCGCGAAGCCTCGGCCACCTGAAAGTCCGCTCTCGGCACGTTCCGCCGCGCGCAGGCGATCATCTCCGGCGAGGCGTCGACTCCCGTCACTTCATGGCCGCGCTCCACCAGCATGCCTGCCAGATAGCCGGTGCCGCAGCACACGTCGAGAATGCGGGAGCGCTCCGGCAGTCGCGACAGCCAGACACGTTCCAGGATCGGGAAGGCCGCGGAGTGGAAGTCCTCGTTCCAGTAGCGATCGTAAAACCATGCGAAGTCGTCGTAGGCGGCCACCCGATCAGCATGGCATACTGGTGATTCGATGAGCAGAACTTTCTCTCTTCTTCTCGCCGCCGTGGCCTGTCTTGCGCTCGCCGGCTGTTCGCAGTCTAACGATGCCACCGCGGAACGCGCGCCGGCGGCCGTCAAAGACGAACACGCGCCTGACCAGTTCAACGTCACATTCGACACGTCGAAGGGTCCGGTGGTGGTGGAGATGCATCGCGACTGGTCGCCCAATGGCGTCGATCACTTTTATACGCTCGTGAAGACGCACTTCTACGACGGTTCGCGCTTCTACCGCGTGCTGCACGATTTCGTAGCGCAGTTCGGCATCGCCGCGGACCCGAAGACGAATGCCATCTGGGCCACCACGCCGATTCCCGACGATCGCGTCCACCAGAGCAACGTCCGCGGAACCCTGACCTATGCGGCAACGGAGATGCCCAACTCCCGCACCACGCAGTTGTTCTTCAATCTCGGCAACAATTCGACTCTGGACTCGCGCGGCTTTGCCCCGATCGGGAAAGTGGTCAGTGGCATGGATGCGGTGGATGCGCTGTATAACGGCTACGGAGAGACTGCGCCTAGGGGCCCCGGACCCGATGCCGACAAGATCGCGCAGCAGGGAAACCAATACCTGCAGGATCACTTCCCGCGGCTCGATTACGTCAAAACGGTGACGATCGACGGCGCGCCGGCGGAGCAGAAGAAGTAAGAGCGAAGCAGCGGGCGTGCTATATTAAATTTGACCCTACCCCGATATGAAGGGGACCAGGAACGTATCAATACAGGGTCAAATTGGATCGACGTGACCCGGCGGGGCTAAAACACTCCGCCGGGTTTTTCGTTCGGCACCTTTTACCGCTCCCTTACGGTCACGGCTCCGTGTCTGGTTGATTCTGCTAACGGAGCCGTGACCGTGAGGGAGCGGCAAAAAGTGCATCGAAAAGCGAATCGAGTGCGACGAGATCGACAGCGCCGGGTGGGAATCGCGGGCAGATTCGATTTCTAGCTCTGCTGGTTGGCCGCCGTCTTCGCTTCGTGAATCTCCTGCAGGCTCCAGACGCGGATGGGGTCGCGAAGCTTCGCCGCCACGGCGTCCGCCGCTGCTTTCGCGCCGCTCATTGTCGTGATGCACGGCACTCGATACGTCACCGCGCTGCGGCGGATCGCTTTTTCATCCGCGAAACTCGGCGCGCCGGTGGTGGTGTAGATCGCGAGTTGAACGCCGCCGCCTTTGAGCAGGTCCACCACGTTCGGACGGCCTTCGTTCACTTTGAACACAGTCTTCACTGTCAGCCCGGCTGCGCGTAGAGCGCTAGCGGTGCCGCGCGTCGCCACCAGTTGGAAGCCCAGCGACGCGAACCGCCGGGCTACTTCCACGGCCTCGCGCTTGTGAGCATCGTTGACGCTGATGAAGATGGTGCCCTTTTCCGGCAGTGGACTGCCGGCCGAAATTTGCGCTTTCAGAAACGCTTCCCCGAAGTTCATGCCGACGCCCATCACTTCGCCGGTGGAGCGCATTTCGGGCCCGAGCGCCGGATCTACGCCGGGGAATTTGTTGAAGGGGAAGACGGGACTCTTGACGAAGAATTGCGACACGCTCAGTTTGCCGCCGCTGAACCCGTAATCCTTGAGCTTGCGTCCCCACATCACGCCGACCGCGATTTTCGGCAGCGGCACGCCGGTCGCCTTGCTCACGTAGGGCACCGTGCGCGAAGCGCGCGGGTTCACTTCCAGCACGTAGACTTTGCCGTTCTGAATGGCGTACTGCACATTCATCAGGCCGATCACCTTCAGCGCCTTCGCGAGCCGCACCGTGTAATCTTCGATGGTCTGCAGCGTTGCGGCGGGAATCGATTGCGGCGGCAGCACGCAGGAGCTGTCGCCCGAGTGCACGCCCGCCTCCTCAATGTGCTCCATGATGCCGGCGATCAGCACGTCATCGCCGTCGGCGAGCGCGTCGACATCCACTTCCGTCGCGTCTTCCAGAAAACGATCGACCAGCACGGGCCGGTCTTGCGAGAACGTCACCGCCTCGCGCATGTACTGCCGCACCATTTCTTCGTCGTAAGCGATCACCATCGCGCGGCCGCCGAGTACGTAGCTCGGCCGCACAAGCACGGGATAGCCGATGCGCTGCGCTACTTCGCAGGCCTCTTCGACACTCGTTGCGGTGCCATTGGCGGGCGATGGAATTTTCAGGTCGTCGAGCAGTTTGCCGAACAGCTTGCGATCTTCGGCAAGATCGATATTCTCCGGGTCCGTGCCGATGATCGGCACGCCCGCGCGCTTCAGCGGCAGCGCAAGATTGAGCGGCGTCTGCCCGCCGAACTGCACGATGACGCCGTCCGGCTTTTCCGTATCGCAGATGTTGAGGACGTTCTCCAGCGTGAGCGGTTCGAAGTACAGACGGTCGCTGGTGTCATAGTCCGTCGAGACGGTTTCCGGATTGCAGTTCACCATGATGGACTCGACGTCCATCTCCTGCAGCGAAAACGAGGCGTGGCAGCAGCAGTAATCGAACTCGATTCCCTGGCCGATGCGGTTGGGCCCGCTGCCCAGAATCATCACTTTCTTGCGATCGCCCGGGTCGGCTTCGTCGCTGCCTTCGTAGTTGGAGTAGAGGTACGGCGTGAAGCTTTCGAATTCCGCGGCGCATGTGTCCACGCGGCTGAACACCGCCTTGACGCCGAGTTCCTTGCGGCGGGCGCGCACGGCAAGCTCATCCGTGCCCCACGTTTTCGCAAGCTGCGTATCGCCGATGCCGTAGCGTTTGGCGCGGCGGAAGGTCTCTTTCGTCGCGGTAGCCAGGCTGCCCGACGCGAGCTCCGCTTCGAAATCCACAACCTCTTTCATCTGCTCCAGGAACCAGCGGTCGATCGATGTGTACTCGTGCACCTCTTCGACGCTATAGCCGCTCGCGAGCGCAAAGCGAATGTAGCCGAGGCGATCCGGCGTGGGCGTGATCAGCTTCTTGGCGACGAGCGCTTTATCGAACTTCTCGCTGCCGAACGCCTTGCCCGTTTCGAGGCTGCGGATTCCTTTCCACAGCGCTTCCTTGAAGGTGCGGCCGATAGCCATCACTTCGCCGACGCTCTTCATCTGCGTGCCTAGTGTGGGGTCTGCGCCGGGGAATTTCTCGAACGCCCACTTGGGAATCTTGGCGACGACGTAATCGATGGTTGGCTCGAAGCAGGCGGGCGTCTTCAGTGTAATGTCGTTGCGGATTTCGTCGAGGCGATACCCTACCGCGAGTTTCGCCGCGATCTTGGCGATCGGGAAGCCCGTGGCTTTCGACGCCAGCGCGGAACTGCGCGAAACACGCGGATTCATTTCGATCACCACCATGCGCCCGTTCGCCGGGTTGATGGCAAACTGCACGTTGGAGCCGCCCGTGTCCACTCCGATTTCGCGCAGGCACGCCAGCGCGCCATCGCGCATCATCTGGTATTCGCGGTCGGTGAGCGTCTGCGCGGGCGCTACGGTGATGGAGTCGCCCGTATGCACGCCCATGGGATCGAAATTTTCGATGGAGCAGACGATGATGCAGTTGTCCGCCCGATCCCGCATCACCTCAAGCTCGAATTCCTTCCAGCCGAGCGCGCTCTCTTCCATGAGCGTTTCGTGCACAGGCGAAAGGGCGATGCCACGCTCCAGAATCTCGACCAGCTCTTCCTTGTTGTAAGCGATCCCGCCGCCGGTGCCGCCGAGCGTGAAGCTGGGTCGCAGAATGCACGGGTAGCCGATGCGCTCCACAAACTCGAGTCCCGCCGCGACCGTTCGGACAAGCTGCGATTGCGGAGTTTCGAGGCCGATCTTGCGCATCGCATCCTTGAACAGCAGGCGGTCTTCGGCTTTCTTGATGGATTCGATCTTCGCGCCGATCAGTTCGACGCCGTACTTGTCCAGCACGCCGGATTCGGCGAGCTCGACGGAAAGGTTCAAGCCCGTCTGTCCGCCGACCGTCGAGAGCAGTGCGTCCGGACGCTCGCGGCGGATGATCTCTTCGACGTACGCGGCAGTCAGCGGCTCCACGTAAGTTTTGTCCGCAAGGTCCGGGTCCGTCATGATGGTCGCCGGATTGGAGTTGACGAGAATGACTTCGTAGCCATCGGCGCGCAGCGCTTTCGCGGCTTGTGTTCCGGAGTAATCGAACTCGCAGGCCTGGCCGATGATGATGGGCCCCGAGCCGACAATCAGAATCCTATGCAGGTCGTTGCGTCTGGGCATTCGTTATTGCTTCCCGTCCATCAGTTTCACGAAGTCGTCGAAGAGGTAATGCGAATCGTGCGGCCCAGGGGCGGCCTCGGGGTGGTATTGCACGCAGAACACCGGGTGATTGCGGTGGCGAAAGCCTTCGAGCGTGTTGTCGTTGAGGTTGAGGTGCGTGAACTCTACGTCGCTTGGGTTGAGCGATTCTGGGTCCACGGCGAAGCCGTGATTGTGACTGGTGATCTCAACCTTTTTGGTGATCTCGTTGCGCACCGGATGATTGCTGCCGCGATGCCCGAATTTCAGCTTGTACGTTTTGCCGCCGCAGGCGAGGCCGAGCAGTTGGTGTCCCAGGCAAATGCCGAAGACCGGTTTTTTGCCGATCAATTTGCGTATGTTGCCGACCTGCGTGGTGAGCGGTTCCGGATCGCCCGGGCCGTTTGAGAGAAAAACGCCGTCGGGATTCAGCGCGAGTACGTCTTCGGCGCTGGTGAGCGCGGGCACCACGGTGACGCGGCAGCCGGTCTGGCGCAAGCAGCGAAGGATGTTCGTCTTGATGCCGAAATCGTACGCGACCACGTGCAGACGCGCTTCGGGCGCCGGGCGCACCAGCTCCGAAGGCGAGCACGGCTCCACGGGTTTATCCCATTCGTAGCGCTCGCGCGTGGAGACTCGAGTGGCCAGGTCGAGGCCCGCCATTGAGGGGATGGAGCGAGCCTTTTCGACGAGCGACGCCGGATCGCCCCCGAGAGTGGAGAGCACGCCGCGCATGA
Source organism: Candidatus Limnocylindrales bacterium (assembly GCA_035606355.1). Classification (GTDB taxonomy): domain Bacteria; phylum Acidobacteriota; class Terriglobia; order Bryobacterales; family Bryobacteraceae; genus Sulfopaludibacter. The sequence goes on from DATNFO010000040.1 coordinate 21,160, forward strand.
CGCCGCGCGAGCGCAGGTGGCGAACCAGAGCGCGCGTATCGAGGTCGTCTATGACGGGGATGCCGGCCTTGCGGAGAAAATCGTTGGCGTCGTCGTCACTGCGCCAGTTGGATGCGATGGAGGAGAATTCGCGGACGGCAAGCCCTTCGATGTGAGGGCGGAGCGCTTCGTTGTCGCCGGTGTTGGTTCCGTAATTGCCGATCTGCGGGTTGGTGAGAATGACAATCTGCCCGGAATAGGACGGGTCTGTGAAGACTTCCTGGTATCCGGTGAGCGCGGTGTTGAAGACCACCTCGCCTGAGCGCTCTATGGGCGCACCAAAACTCCTGCCCTCGAAGACAGTTCCGTCTTCCAGGGCGAGGATTGCAGAGTTCAAGTTAGGCTTTGCCTCCGTGGGAGTGGATAACTTTTATTTTACCAAGGTATCCACGCGGGTGTACGGGTCACTCCCCGACGAGGAACGACACCTGCCGGTACGCAGCCTTCATCTTTTACAGTAATACTATTCGCAAAATAGGTATGCAAGTGATATATTCCAGCCATGGCCAAAGACCCGGGGCAGCGCGATCTCTTTGCTGGCGCTTTGGAACTCATGATTCTGCACTCCCTCCGCCTGAAGCCGATGCACGGCTATGCGCTGGTCAAGCACATCAAGCAGGTCTCAGACAATCTGTTGCAAATCGAAGAGGGCTCCCTCTACCCGGCCCTCCAGCGGATGCTGAAAGAGGGCTTGCTGGAATCGAAAGCGGGAATTTCAGCGAAAGGCCGCCCCACCCGCATTTATCGCCTGACGGCGGCGGGCAAGCGGCGGCTGGACCGCGAAGTTTCCAGCTTCGATAGGATGTTGGCCGGAATCACTCGTGTGCTCGCGGTCACAGAGGCATAGGCGGCCGGTATGCAATGGCTCAAAGACTTGTTCACGCGCGGCCGCCACTATCGCGACCTCGCCGTTTCCATCGAAGAGCATCTCGAAGAGAGGACGGAGGAGCTGATGGATGAAGGCATGTCCCGGGAAGCCGCGGAAACAGTCGCACGCCGGGAGTTCGGGAATGTCACCTTAATCCAGGAGCGCAGCCGCGAGGTCTGGCAATGGCCGACGCTCGAAAGCATCTGGGCGGATAAGAGGTTTGCGCTCCGCCAACTCATCAGAGCACCGGGCTTCACGGCCACGGCAGTGTTGACACTTTCGCTGGGCATCGCTGTCAACGCAACCATGTTCAGTATGGTGAGCGCCTTTCTGTTGCCTCACCTGCCGGGGCGCAATCCGCAAAATGTCGTAGTTGTGTCATCCGTCAGTCCGCATCAGCGGGACGCGAATCCTGTTTCACCGCCCAACTACCTCGCTTGGCGCGAAGATACGCGACTGTTTTCCGAAATGGCAGCCGCCGATGAATCTCGTACGGCGAGTTTGACGGGAGACGGGGAGCCGGAAACGGTCCGTTACGCAACAGTATCGCCGAACTATTTCGAAGTCTTCGGCGTTTCAGCGGCGCTCGGGCGCACTTTCCGCGCCGGAGAGGATGAGCCCGGCCGCGACCATGTCCTCATCCTCAGCCATGCGCTTTGGGAGAGACGGTTCGGTGCGGAGCGTTCGGCGATTGGGCGCACTGTACGGGTGAATCGCGAAAACTACGTGGTGGTGGGAGTGATGCCGGCGGATTTTCAACTGCTCGGCTTCGCGCCACAGATGTGGACGCCTCTGGTGTTCAGCGCCGCGAACCGGACCGTGGAAGGGCGCAAGCAGCGCTTCTTATTTCTGTTTGCGAGACTTGCCCACGGCATAACGCTCCAGAGGGCGCAAGCGGAAATGGCCGTTCTGGCCAAGCACTCGGAAACCGATTTTCCTGCGATGGAGAGCCGATGGAGTGCGGCAGTGAGGACCCTCGGCGACTTCCTGATTCACTCGTTCGGAATTCGCACCGCGTTGGCTGTGCTCATGACCGCGGTAAGTTTTGTTCTGTTGATTGCATGCGCGAATGTCGCCGGTCTGCTGCTGACGCGTGCGGCAGGGCGACGGAAGGAACTGGCGATTCGCGTTTCTCTCGGAGCCAGCCGTGTCCGCGTCGTCCGGCAACTGGTAACGGAGGGGCTGGTGATCGCGATTCTCGGCGGCGGAACCGGTTTGCTCCTCACCGATATCGGCATCAAGATCCTGAGAGCCAACCTCAGTTTCAATGAGGCTATCAGCGCTGTCCCCGTGAGCCTGGACGTCAATGTTTTGCTATTCGTCCTCGTTGTTTCGTTGATTTCCGCCACGCTGTCCAGCCTTGTTCCCGCGCTCAAAGCGTCGCACACCGATACCAACACGGGTCTAAAAAACGAAAGCCGAACCAGTTCGGCCGGCCGCTCACAAGGCCGCCTGCGTACCGCGCTGGTCTGCGGTGAAATCGCATTCGGGCTGTGTTTGTTGATCGGAACCAGCCTGTTGATCCGCGGAGTGTTTTTGCTGGATCATCAAAAACTAGGATTCTCGACAGACCATCTGCTTACGGCCGCCGTAGCACTGGATCGAGCGCAATACAGCGACGGGTCGCATCAATTGCTGTTTGTTCGCGGCCTGATCCGCAAGCTGCAACAGATCCCGGGCGCCGGCGACACGGCCGTTGCTTCCGATCTTCCCGCCACGAATCCGGAAACTGTTCCGATCCATATCGAGGGTGAGGCCGACTCGCGAGCCGGCGAGCAGTACAGCGCGCTGGATACTGTGGTTTCGCCCGGGTATTTCCATGCGATCCGCCTCCCACCGCTTCGCGGTCGCACATTCAGGGAGACAGATGGTGAGAACGCGCCGCGCGTGGTGCTGGTGAATCAGGAGTTTGCAAATCGCTATTTTCAGGGTCGCGATCCGCTCGGAAAGCGGATCCAGCTTGATCTGCAGGGGGCTGCGCTCCCGTGGGGCGAGATTGTGGGAGTGGTAAGTAACGTCAAGAGCTACTCCGAAGATGCGCGCGTCGATCCAGAGGTTTACGAATGCTTTCTGCAGCGCCCTACGGCCTATTTTTCGATCCTGCTTCGCGCGAGCGCCGAACCGGACAGTCTGTCATCGGCTCTACGCCACGCAGTTTCGCAGCTCGACCCTGAACTCCCGCTGGCGCGCGTGATGAGCATGCAAACGGTGATCGAACGCCAGCGCAACGGGAATCCATTATTCATTCGTTTGCTGGGTACTTTTGGGCTTCTTGCCCTGGTGCTGGCAGCCACAGGGATTTACGGCCTGATCGCCTATTCAGTGAGTCAACGAACTCATGAGATTGGTATCCGCGTCGCTCTCGGAGCCAACAGATCCGACGTATTGCGGATGATCCTGAGCGAGGGCTTCAGAACGGCGGTCATCGGCTCGGCCATTGGCCTGGCGATGGCACTGCCGCTGCCGAAACTTTTCGATGCGATCTTCGCTGGCCTACACTTCGGAGCGCCTGAGATTTACCTCATCGTGCTGTCGGCGGTTCTGGTGGTGACAGCTTTCGCAGCCTACATTCCAGCCCGCCGCGCTACATACATTGACCCCACTCTGGCACTGCGTGACCAGTAGTTCGCAGGTAGAGTTCAGCTCTGCGCGGGGCTGGACGTGAGGCCGGATTTCCTTCCTCGGGTGGCGCGCGGAGCGCGTGCGAACTCCGCGTGTGTTCGACGGGCCGGCGGCGCCTACTGCACCGTGAAAAAGACTCCGGCGATGGGCGAGGATTTGCCTCCTGCCGTCGCGACGATGAGCTGGTCGCCGCTGGGTGCGGAAGCAGGGATTGTCACCGCGATCTGGTAGAGGCCCAGGGCGCTCGGGTTGAGCCCGGCTGCGACAACTGTCGCGGGCACTCCGCCGATCAGGATGCTGGGCGGATCGGTGGCGTATGACACCGTATTGCCGTTGACGGACGAGGAGGTGGATCCGCTCGGCACCGCCGGTGTTACCGGACCGAAGCCCGTGCCCCACAGCACCACCGTTTCACCCGCCGCGGCCGGCGCCGAGCTGGGGAACGTGCCCGCTGGCGCGACCAGCGTGCCATCGGCGTGTGTCGCAATCGGCACGGATACGAATTTCGACAGCGGGTCGGCATGATCCGCCAGTAATGGCGCTGCAGTTCGCGGCAGCGGAAGTTCAACGCAACGGGGGCTTTCCTGGCAACGCGACCCGGCGGAGCTATTGTGACGCAGTTCACAAGTCGGGCGGCAGATTGGCCAATCGTTAATGGTATTGAAATTGACAGCCAACTGTAAAATCTGAAATACGACCGTGATAGAATCTTCAAATCTCGGCTTCACTCAGGAGTTAGAAAAATGAAAGTCTTCTTCGCATCGGCAGCAGCGCTGCTTCTCGCCACGGGGATGTTTGCCCAGGGGAACGGCAACGGAAATAATCCGGACCTGGCACCGACCGGTAAAGGAGTCGGAACCATACTCAACCCCGGCCAAGCAGGCGATCACGTTGGCCAGGGTAGGATTTCCAACCCTCCCAACTCTACTTCGAGCACTCAGAACGGGATCTATTATCATGGCGGTCCCGTGATGTTGAACGGCGTCAATATGTACTACATCTGGTATGGCAATTGGTCAGGCAACACGGCGACCACAATCCTGTCGGATTTAGCCAAATCGATCGGTGGATCGCCGTGGTTCAACATCAACACGACGTACTTCAACAGCTCGAATCAGAAGGTAGCAAACGTGGTAACTTACACTTCCGATTCCTATAATTCGACTACAGTCGGGTACACCTACGGCACGTCGCTGACTGATGCCCAGATCCAACAGGTTGTCTCCAACGCAATCACCGGAGGCAAACTGCCCACCGATTCTCATGGTGTGTACTTCGTCCTCACGTCGGCGGACGTCACTGCTTCCAGCGGATTCTGCTCGCAGTATTGCGGCTGGCATACATACGGGACAATCGCCGGCACCACCATCAAGTACGCTTTCGTGGGCAATCCGGACCGCTGCCCTTCGGCATGCGAAGAACAGACCGTCAGTCCTAATGGGAACGCCGGCGCGGACGGAATGGCCTCCATCATCGCACACGAATTGTCTGAAGCGACGACGGATCCGCAGCTCAATGCGTGGTACGACCGGCGCGGCTACGAAAACGCCGATAAGTGCGCGTGGACCTTCGGCACAACGTATACGGCGAATGGCGCCAAGGCGAACGTCATGCTGGGCAGCAGGAATTATCTGATCCAGCGTAACTGGGTAAACGCGAGCGGCGGTTACTGCGCGTTGAACTACTAGCGAATTTCAAACGATCCGAAGACAAGGCCGAGGTCTCGGCCGTCTCCCGGGGGCCGGAAGGTATGGTCCAGGGTGACGGTCACCTCGGCCGTTTCTTTTCCAACGGCAGCGGCTGGAACCGGGAAGCTCTTCTCGAAAGAGCCTTCGCCGGTGAGGCGCAGGTCGCCGGCGGGAATCCCGTCGATGGTGACGTGTCCGGTGAGTGGACCCGCGGCCAGCGAATCCTTGGAGCAGTAGCCTTGCAGGATCACTTTTTGCGTGGGTGAGGTGGGCGCCGCCATGATGGCTCCGGCTTGTTTGCCCATCCAGCGGTGCGTTTCTTCGATCGCGTACCACGTGCCGCGCAGGTAGGGGTCGCTGAGCGAACTTGCGGCGTTGACGCGCTCGGGCCAGGCGGGCGCGGCGGCTTTGGCCTCGGCCTCGAAGCGCGGCGTTACGTCCAGCGGCACGGACCCGGCGACGGAAAGCACCACGATCTTGTGCTCCAGCAGGCCGCGCTGGAAATCGGCGCGATCCAGGAAGAAGGAGGGCAGATCGAGATCGGTCTCGGCGGGTTTTGAAAGCAGCGCCTGCTTTTCGCCGGGGTCGGCATAAATGTCGCTGAGTCCGAATGCCTGGAATGCGTGATCCCAAAAGGCTCCGGCGAAAAGCGTTTCGTCGACGTCGGTCAGCACCAGCGTCTTCTTGGGCATGGCTTCGCGCACGGATGCCGTGCCCATCACCACTTCGCGGATTCGCTGGCTGCGTTCATACCACCACTTACAAGCCCAATGAGCGAACGGCGCCTGCTCAAAAATGAAGAGCGCGATGAGCAGGAAGGCCGCGACGCGCATGACCGTGCGGGCGCGTGACGCCGATGCCGCGGCGGCCGCACCCACGAACGCGATACCCATCGAAGGGAGCGTCAGGTAGTAATACGAGACGTGCTCTTTCAGCGGAGCCACCGGCGCGAGCAGAATCAGGAAGAGCGCGACCCCGAAAACCGGCAGGCGATTGCCCTTCAGAGCTGCGCAAATGGCGTAAGCGGCAATGGCGATGGTGAAGAGCGTAATCAGCGCGGCGGCGGTCCACGCTTTGCCTTGCCAGCCGTGCCACACCAGAAAATCGTTCGGCACCAGCACCCATTTCCAGTACTGCAGGAGCGTGTGCGGGATCGCGGAATCGATGTGGATGGAATACGTGCCCTCGTGCTGCTTCGGAACGTACAAGGAGTGGAAGATCAGGAATGCGACGGAACCGGTGAACATCACGGCCGCCTTGTTGAAGTACCGGCGCGCGCGCAGAAATGCGTAGACCGTGACGATGGCGGGATAGACGATCATCGTCTCCATCACCAGGAAGCCGGCGAGGAACACCGCCCATTGCAAACGGTACAGGCGCGGATCGCCGGTATCGATGTATCGCAGAAAGGTGTAAAACGCCAGCAGGATGCAGAAGCCGCACAGGATGTACATGTACGCCGAGCTCCAGGCCATGGGGAACGAAAGCGCTCCGTTCGAAACCCAGAGGACGGGCAGCACGAATCCGGCGACGGCGGAGTGAAAGATCCGGCGGCCGATGGCGCACAGCAGCAGCACGTTGGCGAGCTGCGTAATCATCACCAGCAGGCGCGCGGGAAAGGCGTCGGCCCCGAACGCGCTGCCGGCGACCAGCAGAAACACGCGCTCGCTGAGCGGACGGAAGGTGCCGTGGACGGAAGGCGCGAAGATGGCGTGCAGCAGGTCGCGGAAGGTGACGATGTCAAAGCGCTGGCCGAGCCAGACGAAATCGTCCTGCTGATACCATGCGCGCAGACCCCAGAAGTAGACGTACAAACAGAAGAGCGAGGGGAGAATCCAATAGGCTGCGCGCCAGAGTGTTTGCATGCGCGGAGAGGGCGCAGAAGTGGCGGGCGGAGTCATGGGCTGTGTACGTTCCAGTGTAGCCGGGATGTTAGGCTGGTGTCTTGTCTCCGCTCGAACTCGCAGTAGTGGTGCCGACGTTTAATGAACGGGAGAACGTGCCGCTGCTGCTGGAAAAACTGGAACGCGTGCTGGCGGGCATTGCGTACGAGGTCATTTTCGTCGATGACGATTCGCCGGACGGCACGGCGGCGACGCTGCGCTCCATCGCGGCGACGAACCCTCGCGTGCATGTCTTGCAACGGATCAATCGGCGGGGGCTCGCCTCGGCGTGCATCGAAGGCATGATGGCGACGGCCGCGCCCTACATTGCGATCATGGACGCGGATCTGCAGCATGACGAGCGCGTTCTGCCGGAAATGCTGGCGAAGCTGAAAGCGGAAGCGCTCGATATCGTGGTGGCGACGCGCAATGCGGAAGGCGGCGGAATGGGTGAATTCGCGCCGCATCGCGTGTTCCTCAGCAGGCTGGGCGACCGGCTCAGCAGGTTCATTGCACGTACGCGGGTGAGCGACCCGATGAGCGGCTTCTTCATTGTGCGGCGCAAGTATCTGGATGAGGTGGTGCGCTCGGCTTCGGGAATCGGTTTCAAGATTCTGCTGGATCTGGTGGCGTCGGCTAAGCGGCCCGTGCGCACCGGCGAAGTGCCGTACACGTTCGGCAAGCGGCTGCACGGCGACAGCAAGCTGGACATTCTGGTCGGCCTCGAATACCTGCAACTGCTGCTCGATAAGACGGTCGGCGGCGTAGTGCCGGCGCGGCTGATCATCTTCGCAATGGTGGGCGCGGCGGGTGTGCTGATTGCGTTCGCGACGCTTGCGGTGGCGCTGCACGTCTTCGGACTCGGGTTCTTCACGGCTCAGGTGGTGGCGACGTGGGTGGCAATGACCGCAAACTTTTTCCTGAACAACAGCACCACGTATCGCGACCGGCGATTGCGCGGGCGTGCGATCTGGTACGGGCTGTTCACGTTCTATGCGGCTTGTTCGGTGGGCGCGGTGATCAACGTGGCGGTGGCGAACGGATTGAAATCGTGGGGCGCCGCGTGGTACCTGGCGGGCGCGGCGGGATTGGGGATCGGTGCGGTTTGGAACTACGGCGCGACGTTCTTTATTACGTGGCGCAGGGCACGAGTCCGTGCCGCGGGAATAAAATGAGAGGCACCATGAATTTCACGCGAAGAGACTTCGGCAAACTCGCGCTGGCCGCTCTGCCGGCAACGCTGCTTGCGAAACCCGATTCGAAGTGGGGAGGCGTCCAGGTGGGCATCAACGTCCCATACAGCTTCCACAACCTTCCTGGGAGCGCGGACGATGTGCAGAAGTACGTAGTGGATCTCGGTCTGAGCGCGGTGGAACTCCGCTCGCAACCGGTCGAAGAGTTCTTCGGCTGCCCGATCCACTACAACACCATGTCTACACGGAGGGCGGGGGCGCCTCCAACCGCGGCGGAGCGTGAGGCTCAGCGCGCCGACGCCGACGCCAAAGCCGCGGCCGTGGAAAAGTGGCGCATCTCCGCTCCGATGGACCAGTTCAAGAGCTTCCGCAAAAAATACGAGGATGCGGGTATCGCCATCCAAATCGTCAAATTCGACGGCGTGGACAAGATGAAGCCCGAAGTGGTGGATTACGCCTTCAATCTGGCGAAGACGCTCGGCGCGCACGCCATTTCTTGTGAGATTCCGTTGAGCAAAACGCCATGGCTCGGCGAGTTCGCGACCAAGCACCGGATGATGGTGGGGTATCACGGGCATACCAAGATCCACGATCCCGAAGCTTTCGGCGCGCCCGAGAGCTGGGAGAAGGCCATGACGTACTCGAAGTACAATGGCATCAATCTCGATATCGGCCACTTCGTCGCGGCCAACAATACGTCGCCCATTCCGTTCCTGAAGAAGCATGTGGACCGGATCACGCACATTCACGTGAAGGATCGCAAAATGAACGATGGTCCGAACGTGCCGTTCGGGGAAGGGGATACGCCGATCCAAGAGGTGCTGCAGTTGATGAAGAAGGAGAAGTACCCGTTCCAGGCGACGATCGAGTTCGAGTACAAGGTGCCCGAAGGTTCGGACACGCTTGGCGAGATCGCGAAGTGCGTCGAGTATTGCCGGAAGTGTTTGGTGTAATTGGGAGGTTTGGCGAGAACAGCGGCCGGGCGTCCGCGCTGGGCGCGGATTGGGGACCGGGCAGAAGCCCGGCGGGTACTCAAAACGCGAACCTCGAATGTTTTCGTATTCCCGGCACCTTTTACCGCTCCCTTACGGTCACGGCTCCGTATGTAGTTGATTCTACTGGCGGAGCCGCGACCGGTTAGGAAGCGGTAAACGGTGTATCGAAGGGCGAATGGAGCGCTACGAGAAAAGCAGCTCAAAACGCAAAAAGGCGCCCGGCCCTGGTGGACCGGACGCCTCTTGCGAAATCGTTGAAACTGGTTTTTAGACCTGGAAAGAGCTACCGCAGCCGCACGTGCTCTTGACCTGCGGGTTGTTGAACTTGAAGCCCGAGCCTTCCAGGGTCTCCACATAGTCCACTTCCGCGCCGTCCAGGTACAACAGGCTGGCTTGGTCGACGAAGACCTTCAGGTCCCCGTAGTTGTAGGTCTTGTCGAGAATGTTCGGCTGGTTCTCAAAGGCCATGGAATAGCTGAAGCCGGAGCAACCGCCGCCCACCACCGCAATCCGCAAACCGGCCGGAGAAGGCTCCTGGCTCTGCATAATCTCTCTCACTTTGCCGATCGCGCGTTCCGTCAACTGAATCATGTTGTCATTCACTCCTAATGCGAAGCTTTCCGTCCATTATACGGCAGGATGCGTTCTCTCCACCGCTTCTATCGTTTAGATGCGTAATAGCTCTTTCAGGTCGCGTCTTTCGCCCGTGAATGGTGCACAATGGTTCCGGGAGCCTTGTTGAAACCGGCGGCGGCGGCGTCACGTCAGTATTCCTGTATGGGAACACTGTCAGGTGCCCTCACCATTCCGGCGTTCGACAGCAGGGTTGCGACGAAATCGAGAGTGGATTACGAGAACACACCGGAAGGTGCTCTGGTCCGCCGGGCTCAGTCGGGCGATGAGACGGCGTTCCGCGAGATCGTGGAGCGCTACCAATCCAAGGTGTTCTCCATCATTCACGGCATCGTGCGCCAGCGCAATGACGTGGAAGACATTGCACAGCAAGTATTTGCCAAGGTTTACGTCTCTCTGAAGAGCTTCGACTTCCGCAGTTCCCTCATCACCTGGATTTACAAAATCACGGTGAACGAGTGTTTCGATTACCTGCGCAAGCGCAAAGTCCGCAAGCTCGTTTATGAGAGCGATTTGAGCGAAGATGAGGTCCGGCGGGTGGAAAATACCGAGCCGAACATCGATCGGACGGCTCCGGCCGACGCCTCTCTCGCCAGCAGGGATTACGTTCTCAAGCTCCTCACCCGCGTCTCTGAAGAAGAACGCATGTTGTTGATGATGAAAGAGGTGGAGGGCTATTCCGTGGAAGAGTTGGCCGCCAAAACCGGCATGAACGAAAACACCATCAAGGTGAAGCTCTTCCGCGCGCGGCAGAAACTGGTCAAGGCGGCACAGCGCCTGGATCGTGCTCCCGGTCTGGTCACCGGTTGAGCCGCCGTACGGGTTTCGAATGAACGGGCCCCCGAAAGCGGGCGAGCCGAAAGGCAATTAGACCCGCTGGTGGTAGGGTTTAGGCGTGGTATTTTACAGTTTTGATGCTGGGCGCCCGAAAGGGTAAACCCAGGGGGAAGAAATATATGCACGCGGTAGTGATGGAGAGCCTCGAAGATTATCTCTCCGGTTTGCTGGAACCGGTAGAGGTTCGCGCAATCGAGGCGCATCTGAACACTTGCGATACGTGTCGCGAGGAGGTTCATACGATGCGCGAAGTGAATGCGCTATTCGCATCTCTGCAGACCGAAGAAGTCGTCGAGCCTTCCGCCGCCTTCAGTGCGCGCGTGTTGCAGCAGGCCTGCGCCGTCAAACCGCAACCCACTCCCGCATTCGCCAGCCTTTTTTCGCTGGAACTTGCCTTTGCCCGGCGTCTGGTTTTCGCTTCCCTGATGACGCTGGCAGTCCTCGGCAGCCTGATCGTGACCCGGGAAGCCGCCCCCTCGACGAGCGTCGGTCCCGAAGCGATTATGGCCCAGCAGGACGCCCCCGGTTTCGATTCCCTCCCTGCCCGCGACAACATGCTGATCACGTTGACCGCGTATGAACACTAATCTGCTCGAAAAGCCGGCTGCGGGCCGCGCTTGGGATCCCCGCACCGCCTGCGCCCTGGCTCTCGTGCTGGTGTTTCTCTGTGGATGCGCCGTCGGCGCGCTGGTCATGGACTTGGGAGTTCACAAAGCGCGCCCGCGTGTGGTTGCGTTCGATAGTCCCGCCGGCAAACGAGCCTACTTCGAACGTCTTCAGAAAGAACTCAATCTGACCCCCGCTCAAAGCGACCAGATGGAATCGATTCTGAACGATTTCTGGCAGTATTACGTGAGCGTGCTGAGCGAAAGCAAAACCAAAGTCGAGCAGATCCTCACCCCGGACCAACGCACCAAATTCGAGAAGATCCTTCAGGAAGAGCAGCCGAAGTAAGCGCTTCTCACCATCCCATCTGCCGCATACGGCCGTCAATAATTCCGGCGTACCAACCCATCCGCTCCGGCCGCCTGCGCAACGGCGCGGGCAGAATCGCCGCCAGCCTGAGCGCCTGCCCGCGATTCAGCTTTGCCGCGCTCGTCGAATCGTAGGACTGCGCCGCCGCCTCCGCGCCGTAGACTCCCGGCCCCCACTCCACCACGTTCAGGTACAGTTCCAGAATCCGCTGCTTGCCGAGCGCGTATTCCGCCACCGGTACCAGCGTCGCTTCCGCGCCTTTTCGCAGCCAGCTTCGCCCCGTCCCGAAGAACAGGTTTTTCACAAGCTGCTGCGTGATCGTCGAAGCGCCCCGGGACCGGCGATCCGCCAAGTCGTCTTCCGCCGCCGTCCGGATTTCCTTCCAATCGAAGCCATGATGCTGGTAAAACCGGGCGTCCTCGGCGGCAATGACGGCGTGCTGCAACTGTGCCGAAATCCGCGACAGCGGCACAAACTGATACTTCTTCCGGTACGCCTTCCCGCTCACCAGAGCCTGAATGCGCCGCTGCACTTGCACAACGGTCGTCGGCGGATCCAGCCACCTCAAACTAACCAGAACGAGGGCTCCGCAAAGCCATAGGGCCAGGACGGCGCCCACACAAAATCGGGCCGCCCGAGCCAACCAACCCCGCCGTCTCCGTTGATTCGTGCGCATACCTAGCGGTGCGTGCCCGTTTGGGGGCCGTTGACACCCACCCCGATCCCCGACGACAATAGAACGTTCAATTATGCGAAAAATAGCACTGTTCGCGGCGGCCGCTGCCGCACTCATGCTCGCATCCTGCGGACCGAAGACCTTCCCCGTCCGCACCTACCCCATGGGTGAGAAGGTGACTCTCGGACACCTCATCTATACGGTATTCGAAACGCAATGGCTGACCCAACTCGGGTCCGGTACCGACGCGCGCGTTCCGCAGAACCGCTTTTTTCTGGTCCGCATCAGCGTCGCCAACTCCGGAACGCAGGACCTCACCGTCCCCAACCTCTACGTGGAAGACGATAAGCACAACGAATACCCCGAGCTCACCAACGGCGACGGCGTGCCGCAGTGGATCGGCTCCATACGGAATCCTCACCCTGCCGAAGCCGCCGCCGGCAACCTTCTCTTCGATTGTCCCCCCGGCCACTACAAGCTCCACATCGCCGATGAGGATGACGATCACACGGCCTACATCGATATCCCGCTGAATTTCACCAGCGAGACGCCCGAAGTGCCGGTACCTGGCAGCGAAAAGAAGCAGTAGGGGATTGTAGTCCATTGGTTTTTCGATGCACCTTTTACCGCTTCCTCACGGGATTGTGAAAAATCCGGCTGCTGTTCTCGTCGCGCTCCATTCGCCTTTCGATACACCTTTTACCGCTTCCTAACGGTCGCGGCTCCGTTAGCAGAATCAACTACATACGGAGCCGTGACCGTGAGGGAGCGGTAAAAGGTGCCGGGGATTTTGGGTGCGTTTAATGCGACAAAAAAGCAATTCGATATTCTTTCACAACCCCTCAGGGTCGCGGCTCCGTTAGCGGCATCAAACGCGTCTAAACTGAAAGTATGTGGCCGCTGGCCCTAGTCCTCTTCCTGGTCCAAAGCCCGGACTATACGGCTGAGGGACTGAAAGCACTCGACCAGAACAACTTCCAGGCTGCTGCCGAGGCCTTCCAAAAGGCTGTCGCGGCCGATCCGCGCGACTATTTCGCGCATTTCAACCTCGCCCTCGCCGACAGCGCGCTTCACAAAGACGCCGACGCCATCGCCGAGTACCGAAAGACCCTCGAACTCAAGCCGAAGCTCTTCGAAGCCGAGCTCAACGCCGGGATACTTTACATGCGTCAAAAGGACCCGGCATCTGCCCTCCCGCTGCTCACCGACGCGGCGGCGCAAAAATCCAACGACTACCGGACCCGTTACTTTCTCGCCGAAGCGCAGCTTCAGACCGGCGATGCCGCCGACGCGCAAGCCGGCTACGCCCTTGCGCTCACTCTGGACCCGAAATCGGCCGCCGCGGAAATGGGCCTCGCGCGCGCTCTCGTCGCCGAAGGCAAGCTCGACGATGCGGCCCCGCACTATCGCCGGGCGGCGCAATTGCAAGCCTCGTACCGGCCTGCGCTCCTCGAACTGGCCGGCCTTTACGAGAAAAACCACCAGCCCGAGCAGGCCCTCGCCCTCTATCGCGAGTTCCCCGATGACGCGGCGGCGCAGCAGCGGGTCGCCGCTCTGATGGTCGCCGCCAACCGGTATGAGGATGCGCTGCCCGCGCTCGAAGGCGCGTACGCGAAGGACGCTTCCGAGCACAACCGGCTGGCGCTCGCGCAAGCCTATCTGCTGGCCGGCCATCGCGACAAAGCCCTGCCGCTCTTACAGCAGTGCGCCGCTGCCGAGCCGGGTAATTTCGAGCTTCGGATGGCCTACGGCCGCGCCCTGCGCGACGCCCGCCAATACGCGCCCGCCGCGGCCCAGTTCGCCGCCGCCGCCCAGATCAAGCCGGCCGATCCCGTCCCGTTCCGCGAATTCGGCGGAATGCTTTACCTGATCGGCGATTTTCCGCGCGCGCTCACCGCATTCGATAAAGCGCGTGAACTGGGAGAAGATACACCCGGGGTTGCGTTCCTGCGTGCGATCATCTTAGATAAGCAGAGGCAATTGAAACCCGCGGTGGAAGCGTACCGTCAATTCCTCTCGGCCAGCCAGGGCAAGAATCCCGATCAGGAGTGGCAGGCTCGGCAACGAGTGAAGCTGCTGGAACGTGAATTGGAGAAGCGTTGATGCGATTTCTCACGGCCGCTCTCGTCGTCACTCTCGCCGCTGCAACTGTGCAGGCCAGCGGGTTGCAGCGCGCTCTCAGCGAACCCGACCTGAACAAGCGGTCCAAGATCGCCCTCGAAAACGCCCTCACCGCCTACGACGCCGCGCGGAAAGCATACGATAGCGGAAACCTGGACACCATGGCGACCGACGTTCAGGAGATCATCGATTCGGTCAATCTCGCCAAGATCAGTCTCGATCAGACCGGCAAAGATCCGCGCAAAAGCCCCAAATGGTTCAAGAACGCCGAGATGATGACGCGCGATCTCTCGCGGCGTCTCGATGCCTTCCAGCAGGACATGAGTTTTGCCGACCGTCCGCTTCTGGATAAGGTAAAGGAAAGAGTTCTCCAGGTGCATGACGACCTGCTGATGGGCCTCATGGAGGGAAAGCGAAAATGAAGACGCTCCTCTGCGCAATCGCATTTCTGGCCGCGCCGCTCATGGCGCAGCACAGCGACTTTCTCACCGCCGACGAGGTGGACCAGATCAAAGAGGCGCAGGACCCCAACGCCCGTCTCGCGTTGTACGCCAGGTTCGCGCGCGAACGCATCGACCTGGTGAAGAATCTCCTGGGCAAGGACAAGGCCGGCCGCGCGGTCATGATCCACGATGCGCTGGACGATTACGCCCACATCATCGATGCGATCGACGATGTGACCGACGACGCCATTCAGCGCAAGGTCGATATCGGCGCCAGCATGAAGAAGGTCGCCGAGGCGGAAAAGGCGATGCTGCCGCTGCTGCAGAAGATCAGCGACAATCCGCCGAAAGACGTGGACCACTACGAATTCGCCCTCCGCACGGCGCTCGAGACTACTCAGGATTCCATGCAAGGCGCGTCCGGCGATCTGGCCGAACGCGAGAAGGCCGTGAAAGAAAAAGAGGCGAGGGAAAAGGCGGAAATCCGGGCCAACATGACGCCGATCGAAAAAGAGAGCAAGGACGCGCTGGACAAAAAGGCCGCCGAGGAAGAGCAGAAAAAGGAACAGCGCAAGCCGCCCACCCTCTACCGCCCCGGGGAAAAGAAAGACGGTGGCGGGAATTAGAGTCAAGGGCGCGCTATGCGCGCCGCGACAGGAAAGATTCCTGTCGCCACTTCTCACTCGTAGCGTAGCGCCACGATGGGATCCACCCTGCTCGCCCGCCTCGCCGGAATCCAAATCGCCAATGCCGCCGACGCCGCCAGCGCCAGCGGAATCCCGACGAACGTCGCCGGGTCCGTGGCACTGACGCCGAACACCAACCCGCTCAGCAGTTTCGCGAAGCCATAAGCCGCCGGGACGCCGATCAGCAGCCCTACAGCGGCCGTGAGCATCCCGCGGCGGAACACCATCGCCAGCACCGTTCCGCGTCCCGACCCCAGAGCCATGCGGATTCCGATCTCCCGCGTCTGCTCGGTGACCAGGTACGCCATCACGCCGTAGACTCCGATGCTCGAAAGCACCAGCGCCAGCACGCCGAACAATCCCATCAGAACAGCCATGAAGTTCATGCCGGTCGCCTGCTGATGCATCGCGGTCTCCATGCTGCGGATGTCCGTGACCGGCTCTTCCGGGTCCACGCTGTGTATGGCGGCGATTACGGCCGGGGCGAGCGCCAGCGGGTCGCCCGCCGTTCGCACGCCCAGGTCCATGAAGCGGGATGGAAACTGCTCGCCGGACACATACATCACGGCGCGCGGACCGCGGTCATAGACGTTGTGCACCACGTCGCCGGCAACGCCCACGATCGTGAGCCACGGGTTTTTCGTCTCCGGCAGTCCCAACTTGACGTGCTTTCCGATGGGGGATTCGCCGCGGAAATACAAGTCGGCGAAGCGGCGGCTGATGACCGCCGTCTTCGGTGCATCCACGCCATCGCGTTCGTCGATGGCGCGTCCGTCCAACAGCGGAATGTGCAACGTCGCCAAATACCCCGGGCTGGCCGGCTCGAACAGCGCCACCGGCCGGTTGCCGGCATCTTGTGACTTCCCTTCGATGGTCACGTACCGGCTGTTGGCGTGTCCCGAGTAGGGCAGGGCATTGACCGCCACGGCGCTCCGCACGCCCGGCAGCGCGTTCACCCGCGACACCACGCGCTGGTAAAAGTCGGCTACCTGGTACGTTTTGGGATACCGGGTTTCGGTGATCGCCAGGCGCATCGTCAACAGGGTCTGCGGTTCCAGGTGCGTTGCCGCGAAAAGCAAGCTCTCGAAGCCGCGCACCATCAGGCTCCCGCCTACCAGCAACACCACCGCGAGCGCCATTTCCGCCGCCACCAGGGCTCGCCGCAGGCGGTGATGCCCACCCGCGCTGCCGCCGCGGCCACCCTCCTTGAGCGCCGCCACGATATTCGGACGCGACGTCTGTAGCGCCGGAATCAGCCCGGCGAGCACTCCGCTACCGACAGCCGCCGTGAAGGTAAAGAGCAGCGCCCGGCCATCCAGCGCGATATCGCTCCAACCCAGCACGTACTTTTCGATTTCCACCGGCATGCCGGCCTGAATCGCGTGCATGCCCCACCGGCCCAGCAGCAAACCACCGATCGCTCCCGCGAGCGCCAGCAGGACACTCTCTGTCAGCAGTTGCGCTACGATCCGTCCGCGCCCCGCGCCCAGCGCCGTGCGCAGCGCCACCTCGCGTATGCGCGCCGTGCTTCGCGCAAACTGCAAATTTGCCACATTCAGGCACGCGATCAGCAGCACGAACAGCACCGCCCCCAGCAGCATCGTGGCGTATTGCCGGTCCTCTTTCCCGATCATGAATTGAAGCAGCGGCTGAGTCAGGAAGCGGCGGTTTTTGTTGGTGGCGGGCCAGGCCTGCTCCAACTGCCGCGCGATGCCGTCCAGATCCGCCGCCGCTTGCTGCATGGTCACGCCCGGCTTCAGTCGCGCCACCGATTGCAGGGACAAATTGAGACGCGAATTCCAATCCTCGGGCTTCATCGCCAGCGGCGTCCAGATCTGTGTCGCCAACGGATAATCGAAGGTCTTCGGCATCACGCCGACCACCGTGTACTCCACGTCGTCGACGTGGATTGTCTTGCCGACAATCGCCGCGTCCGCGCCAAAGCGATTGCGCCAGAGATTGTCGCTGAGAATGGCTTCCCGCTCATGGCCAAGCTGGTCTTCGCCCGGCTGGAAGCCGCGCCCGCGCACCGGCTGCACACGGAGCGTCTCGAAGAAGTTGGCGGTGACCAGTGCTTGCTCCACGCGCGCCGGCTCGCTGCCCGCACCAGCCAGATTCGCCAGCCCATTCTCAAAACTTGCGATCGAACTGAAACTCCGGTTGCTCTTCTGAATGTCCAGCACATCCGCCGTGGCGTTCGTATTCCAGTCGTCCGGATTCCCCGGAACGGCCTGCAGAACAACCGCCAGCCGCTCGATTCCCGGCAGCGGCATCGGCTTCCACAGCATGGCGTCGCACACGCTGAAGATCGCCGTGGTAGCCCCGATTCCCAGCGCCAGCGTGATTACTGCCGTAATCGTGAATCCCGGCGCCGCACGCAGAACGCGCACCCCGAACCTGATGTCCTGCCAGAGAGTCATACCCCCCTATACGAGGCGGTCCGGCCGGGAGTTCGCAGGAAAACGGGCGGTTATTCGTGTTTAGCCAGCGTCAATGTGATGGTGCCGATGGTGAACTGCATACGGACCCGCACCTCAACCGGAAGCCGCCGCCGGTCGTCCGTCAACCAGAAATTCAGATGCGCGGACCGGCGGAAGAGCACATCGTCGAACAGGTACGCCTCATAACGCACGGTGTGGAATACGCCCTCGGGAGTTTTGATGTCTTCGCGGCCCTGCGCTTCCACCTTGGCCATCACGGATTTCTTCCCGTCCGTGATTGCCATGGTGCTGCTCTGCCCCGGCTCCAGATTCAACGTCCGCAGCACGTAGAGCGCACCAATCACATCGTGGACGCATGCCGGAATCTCGGTTTCTTTTTGTAGCAGCACAGTGTTTTTGGCGGTGTCGCGCTCCACATAGGCGGCATGACGCTGCGCCCCGTCGAAGGTAATCTTTGTTTCGCGCTGCCGGCTGCCTTCGTGCGCGACAAACACGCTGTTTTCCGCGCACAATCCGGCGTTTGTGTTGACGCTGTAATCGTCCTCTACCCGGAATAGCTTGGAAACCAGGCCGCTCGATTCCAGATGCAGGCCGATGTGCCAGCCCGACCGCTCCTGCTGCAGCTCCACCTTGGCTTTGCCGGCGTTGATGAGCCGCCACTCAATGTTGTAATACAGCGACTCATGTCCCGGTAAGGAGATGGATTGCGGCCAGGCGGCAGTCGACAGGAGCACGAAAAGGCACAGCAGCCCGGAACGCATGAAAAGCCAGTGTCTCAGATAGGGGAACTTCCGCGCAACGTACTCACAGGTCTGAAAAAGGATAAGACATTCCGTCAGCCCCTTGCTCGCTTTGCTCCGCTCAAGGGAACTAATTTCGGGGATGGTTCGTACGTCTGGTAGATAATCGGACATATATGGCATCCGGCGGATGGTTGAAGCGGCCGGCGCTCCTTTTGGCGCTGGGATTGTGCGGTGTGGGCGGAGTCGTCACACTGCTCGGACACCTGTCCACGGGTCCGCAACTCGAACAGAAGCGCATACCGCTCACCTCCGAATCGGGAGCCCAGGCGTATCCGGCGTTCTCGCCCGATGGCTCGCAAGTGGCTTACAGCGCGCGCGGCGCCGGTGCGGACGATGTCTTCCACATCTTCGTACGACCCTCCGTTCCGGGCGTCGCCCGCCAGTTGACTACCGAGGAATCCTCCGATATCGCTCCCGTCTGGTCGCCCGACGGCAAGTCTCTCGCCTTCGCCCGCATCGGAGAAGGCCGTGCCGAAGCCATCGTGATCCCCGCCGCCGGTGGGCCTGAGCGCAAAATCGCGGAGTTCGATTGGGCCATCGGCCCGAGCCTGGATCCGGCGCTTCCTCCGCCGTTGCTAGCCTGGACTCCGGATGCCAAGTCTCTTGCGGTTGCCACGGGGGGCGGCGAAGGTCATCCCTCAGTCATCTCTCTGATCGATGTCGCCGGCGGCCAGATCCGCCCGCTCACCAAGCCGCCGCAATCCGCCGAAGGCGACAGCAATCCGGTGATCGCGCCCGATGGTTCTCTGTCGTTCGTCCGCACGCTCGAAAACGAGCGGACCGATGTCTACCTGAGCGATCTGAAAGGCGGAGCCGCCCGCCAACTCACGTTCGATGGCCGCGCGATACGGGGCATCGCCTGGACCCCCGGCGCGCACGACATGGTCTATGCCTCCGAAAGAGGCCAAGGGTGGCGTCTTTGGCGCGTTCCCGGCTATGGCGGCAGCCCTCGCGACCTCCTCATCGGCGGCCGCCGCATCCTCTATCCCACGGTCGCGGCGACGGGCAATCGACTGGCGTACATGGAAAGTCCCGCGCTCAGCGAAATCTGGCAGGCCAAACTCGGCGGGGCGGAAGACGATTCGAATGCGCGTCCGCTCATCCGCAGTGAGGGTCGCGAGCTGCGGCCCGCGTGGTCGCCCGACGGCAAGAGCATTGCCAG
This sequence comes from Candidatus Limnocylindrales bacterium, assembly GCA_035606355.1. Taxonomy (GTDB): domain Bacteria; phylum Acidobacteriota; class Terriglobia; order Bryobacterales; family Bryobacteraceae; genus Sulfopaludibacter. The sequence goes on from DATNFO010000040.1 coordinate 41,225, forward strand.
CGTCTCCGAGCAGAACGGCGAGCAGCAGATTTGGGTCTCCTCGCAGGAGGGCCGCGTCCAGGTCACCCGTATGGAAGGCAGCCGCATGCTGCAGCCGCAATGGTCGCCCGACGGCCAGACGCTGCTCTTCGAATGCCACAGCCAGCGCGGCGTGGAGGTGTATAAAACGCCCGCTACGGCCGCCGGCAAAGCCGTACGCGTGCTGACCGATGCCCGCGAGCCGTCCTGGTCGCGCGACGGCAAGTCGATCTATTACACTGCGCACGGTGGCGTTTGGAAGGCGGACGCCGATGGCGGCAACCCGCGCCGCATCAATCGCAATTTCGGCAGTGGAGCGCCGCAGGAATCCGTCGACGGCAAATTCGTGTATTACCGCTCGCGCCGCAGCCTCTGGCGCGCGAATTCGGACGGCAGCAAAGAGGAAGAGATCTTCGTTCCCGAACACGACATCCTCTACGACCCGATCCAGGTGACCGCAGCGGGTATCTACTATACCGAGTATGATCGCGCCCGCCGCGCCGTAGTGCTCGCCTTGTACGAATTCGACAGCGGCAAAAGCCGCCCCGTCTATCGCATCAAAGGCTTCGATCAGGGTGATGGCTACTCCGTCTCCCCGGACGGAGCCCGCCTCCTTTTCGCGCGTGTGGACAACACCGAATCGCACATCGTGGAAGTGGAGAATTTCCGTTGAAGCGGGATGCGGATTTCTTTGACGGAGCCGAACCGGTCCTGCTGTATATCGCGAAAACACTCAAAGACGCCCTCCGCCTCGAAAACGCGTTAACGGAGGCTGGAATTGATTTTGGAGTAGAAGCCGACGACTATCGCGGAGGGCTCATCTTCAGCACCGTAAGAACGGGGGCGTTCTTTTATGCCCGGCCCGAAACTGCGGATGCAGCGAAGGCGGTGGTCGTAAACGCCGGGTTTAAGCCGTTCGTGGGTCCCGAATAAGGCGGAGGGGACGGACGGGGAAAAATCGGATTGCTTTTTGCCGTCTTCAAACGCACTCGCACCCCCGGCACCTTTTACCGCTCCCTTACGGGCTTGTGAAAAAATATCGAATTGCTTTTTGCTGCCATTCAAACGCACTCGCACCCCGCGGCACCGTTTACCGCTCCCTTACGGTCACGGCTCCGTATGTAGTTGATTCTGCTAACGGAGCCGTGACCGTTAGGAAGCGGTAAAAGGTGTATCGAAAGGCGAATGGATCGCGACGAGAACGAGAGCCGGATTTTTTCATAACCCCGTGAGGGAGCGGTAAAAGGTGTATCGAAAGGCGAATGGAGCGCCCCGAGAACGACCGCCGGATTTGCTGATTCTCCTCTTTAGCCTTGCTGTCGCCGCCGCCCTGGCGGCATTGCTGCAGGCCCGCGTTTCCGAACCCATTCTGCACGTCGCACAGGTGGCGCGCGGGATCGCCGAAACCCACCAGTTTCAGGACCGCGTGGCCGTGCGCTTCCACGACGAACTGGGCACACTCGCCGAGTCCCTGAATACCCTGCTCGACGAAATCGAGCGGCGCGACGGCGATCTCGCCGCACAGCACCAGCGGCTCGAAGAGCAGGTCGCCGAGCGCAGCCGCGCAGCCGATGAACTCGCCATCGCGCGGGACCGCGCCGAAGAGGCCACGCACCTCAAGAGCCAGTTTCTGGCGAACATGAGCCACGAGATCCGCACCCCGATCAACGGCATCATGGGCATGACGGAACTGGCGCTCGGAACCGATCTCAATCCCGAACAGCGCGATTATCTGGAAACCGTTCGCATGTCCGCGGAGAGCCTGCTGGCGCTCGTCAACGAAATCCTCGACTTCTCCAAAATCGAGGCGGGATGCGTCACCCTGGATTCCGGCGATTTCGACATCCGCCTGCTCATCTCCCGCGTACTGAAACCGCTAGCCGCCAGTGCGGCCGCCAAGAACCTTCGCATGAGCGTCGATATCAGCCCGAAGCTTCCAGCGCGCCTCACAGGAGATGCCCGGCGGCTGAGCCAGGTGCTTACGAATCTCGCCGCCAACGCGCTGAAATTCACGCCGGAAGGCGAGATCGCCATCGCGCTCGACGTGATCTCGGAGGACGATGCCGAAATCGGCGTGCACCTGAGCGTGCGCGACACCGGAATCGGCATTCCCGAATCCAGCCAGAACCGTATCTTCGATCCGTTTGTGCAGGCGGATGGCTCCGTCACGCGCCGCTACGGCGGTACCGGGTTGGGTCTGGCGATCTGCTCGCAGCTCGTCCGCGCCATGGGCGGCGGCATCCGTGTGGAGAGCCGGCCCGGTCACGGCAGCACTTTTCACGTCACGCTCACTTTGAAGAAGGCCGGCCAGAGTGTGGCCGCTCCGGCGGCGCCCAAGGCTCCGGCCGCCGGCACCCCTGGTTCCACTTCCAGCCTCCACATTTTGCTGGTGGAGGACAACGCCGTGAACCAGAAACTAGCACGCCGCATGCTGGAGAAGTCGGGGCATTTCATCGACGTCGTGGCCGATGGCCGGCAGGCTCTGGACGCTCTGGCGCGCGGCCGCTTTGACCTGGTGCTCATGGATTTGCAGATGCCCGTGATGGACGGCTATCAGGCCTGCCGCGAGATTCGCCGCCGCGAAAGCGCTCGCGGAGGCCACACGCCGGTCATCGCGCTCACCGCCCACGCCATGCCTTCGGATCGCGAGAAGTGTTTGCAAGCCGGTATGGATGAGTTCGTAGCCAAACCAATCCGGGGAGCCGATCTGGTGGACAAGATTAACTCCGTGATGGCCCTATGTCACCATTAGAATAGTGACGGAGAAACAGATTCTCACCGCCGGATTCGCGACCGCGACCCTGGCCTTCGCGTTTTTCTGCTGGCTCGCCCTGGCCGTCACCGTCGGCACAACGGCGGGCTTCGATACGCAGGTCCGCGGCCTCGTGCATTCCTGGGCGAACCCGCGCCTCACGTATATGATGCGCGGTATCACCCTCCTCGGGTCCCCCACGTTTCTCATCTGCCTGGGAGTGTTGCTGTTCTGGCGCCTCGCAGCCGCCGGACGGCTCCGCGCCGCCATCATCCTGCTGCTCACCGCCATCGGCGCGGAGATGTTCGACGAGGCGCTGAAAGTCTGCTTCCGCCGGCCCCGTCCGGAAGCCTTCTTCGGAGCCGAACCCCTGTCCTACAGTTTCCCCAGCGGCCACTCGGTCGCCTCCTGCTGTTTCTACGGGGTGATGGCCGCCATTCTCGCCGCCAACGTCCGTTCACACTGGCGCAAAGCCGGCATCTGGGCGACCGCCGCGGTCATCGCCTTCTCGGTCGGGCTCTCCCGCGTCTACCTGGGCGTCCACTATCCCACGGATGTGCTGGGGGGATTCGCGGCCGGGGTCGTGTGGGCCGGCATCGTCCGCGCCGGATACGAGGTTTGGCGCCGCCGTTCCGTTCCCATCAACAACTCCCTACCCGTCCCATAAACACAATCTATTGATAATCCTGTAAAAATGGGTTGCCTCGCGCCGTCCGCCATGGGGAGAATTGTATATCCACGTGGAGGACTTTTGACCGAACTACAAGACTTTCTCACGCTGACTTATTCCGAGTTGGAAGAGTTGAACCTGAACGCCAAGGAGCAGCGCGCCCAGCGCGTCCCCAAGGACAAAATTCAGGAAGAGCGCCTCAGGTATCTCACCGACGAGAAGCGCATCAAGGCCGTCACGGTCCTGTTCAGTGACCTTGAAGGCCGCCTGCACATGCTGGACTATGACAAGAAATTCCTCGTCAAGAGCTGGGACAACCTGACCTTCGACGGCTCGTCGATCCGCGGCTTCACCGCGCAGCGCGAGAGCGATCTTCGCCTCGCCATGGACTGGAGTTCCTTCTACTGGGCGCCCGCCGACGTTTTCGGCCCCGGCAAAGTGCTGGTGTTCGGCGAAGTCATCGATAAGGACGGCACCCCGTACTCGGCCGATATCCGCGGCGTCCTCAAGAACTACGCCACCAGCCTCTTCGAAAAAAGTTCGTACACCCTGAACGCAGCCAACGAAATCGAAGGCTTCCTGTTCAAGGGTTCCGACGCCGAACGCTGCTATCACGAGACCGGCACGTTCGAATACGTCAGCACCGGCGGCTACTACCACTCGCTCCCGGGCGACGAACTGCGCGAGTTCATCGACACCACGGCTGAAGTGCAGCGCGCCATGGGCTTCCAGAATGAAAAGGATCACCCGGAAGTCGCGCCCTCGCAGTTCGAGATCAATTACAGCTACGCCGATGTGGTCACCGCGGCCGACCAGATCCAGCTCTACAAGCTCATCTGCCGGCAAGTGGCCACGCGCATGGGTTTCACGGCCAGCTTCCTGCCCAAGCCGGTGGTCGGCGTGAACGGCAGCGGCATGCACACCAATGTCTCCATCAGCAAGGGCGGCAAAAACCTGTTCTGGGACGCCAAGGGCGAGGAGATGCTGAGCAAGACCGGCTGGCAATTCGTCGATCGCATCCTGACCCACGGCAACGATCTCTGCCTGATTCTCAACGCCAGCGTCAATGCCTACCGGCGTCTGGACCCGCACTTCGAAGCGCCCAACCAGATCAAAGCCTCAGCCACGGACCGCGGCTCCATGGTGCGCATTCCCATCGGTAACGAGCGCAGCATGCGCGTCGAAGTCCGCAGCGTCAGCCCGGACGCTAACCCGTACATGGTGCTCTACTCCATCTTCCGCACCGGACTCGAAGGCGAGACTGCGAAAATCAAGAACCTGCGCTCCGCCCAGCGCTATCTTCCCGACAACATCTACGATGCGCTCAACAACTATCGGAACGCGCCGTGGATCACCACGATGCTCGGAGAAGACGTGAAGGCGCGTTACGGCGACCTGAAGCAGGCGGCCGCGGACCGTTGCCCGCGCCTTCTCGGCACCTATGTAAAGGCGCCTGAAGTGCAGTACCACCACGCCGTCTACAACCAGTTCCTCTGGAATAAGTTTTAAAGTAACGCTATGCGTTACTTTTTAGCGAAGACAGAACCCGGCACATATTCCATCGATGATCTCGAGCGCGACGGCAGCACCGTCTGGGACGGAGTCACCAACCCCCAGGCGGTGCGCGCCATTCGCGAAATGAAGCCTGGAGACAAAGTCTTCATCTACCACTCCGGAGGAGTCAGCGCGATTGTAGGAATCGCGAAAGTGAAAGGCGAGCCTCGCGACGACCCGAAAAACCCCAAGTCTGCCGTGGTGGAACTCGCCTACGAATCCAGGGTCGATCCGCCGGTCACGCTGCATCAGGTCAAAGAGTCCGGCAAATTCAACGACCTGGCGCTAGTTCGCCAAGGCCGCCTCTCGACCATGCAACTCCCGGAGGAGTTCGCAAAGTGGGTCCTCCAGGCGGGTCGGTAATCCTTCTTATCGCCGCACGGGATAGGGCACGTCGTACCCCTTGGCATCCCACCACAGAATTCGATTCAACACGTCCTCCGGAACGTCGTCCAGTTCCGTAAAGTCCATGGCCGCGGACTGCTTCGCTGCCCAAAGCCGCCGGCCCGCCAACGCCTTCAACTGAGGATTTATTTCCTCCAGGCTCTGCTTCGGAACCAGATGCTCATACGGCGACAAGTCCGCCGCCGCCGTGAACACGCTCCGCATCGGCCGCGCCGCCGCCAGAAACCGCGTGCGAGGCTGAATCCGAAACACATCCTGAATCGTTCGGATCAAGCTGCCATGGTTGTAATTGTCCGAGACCACCGCGTTCCGCTTGACCCGCGGGCCGATCGCCAGCGCCACCGTCCGATGCCCGTCCACATGGTCCACCCCGTCCTGCGCATCGTCTTCCACCACCAGAATCAGACTCTTGCTCCAGAAGCGGCTCTTCGAAATCGCCTCCACAATCCGGCCCAGCGCCAGATCGTCATCCGCCACCATCGCCTTCGGTGACGGCGACCCCGGACGCGTGCCGTTCGTGTGGTCCTCATTCAACGTCATCACGGTCAGATTCTGCATTTTTCCGCTCTTCTCAAACTCGCCGAGCTCGCGAATGAATTCGTCGGCGCGAAGCTGATCCGGAATGTTCGTGTCGCTGGCCGGGTAGCGTTCGTCGCAATATGGCTGCAGCGCGGGAACTCCGCTGCGCGACCCCACCAGCGCCTGCCAGGTCCCCGCCTTGTAAGCGTCCCAGAACACCTGCCACTTGGGCTCGTGGCCGTCGATATCGATCATGCTCTGCGTCTTCGCGTCCCACTTGGCCGGCAATTGGAACTCGCCGTAAATCCGCACGTCGAAGGGACGCGTCGCGCTCTGCCAGAAGAAGCCCGTCGGCGCTACGGTCAGCGCATCGGCCATATTCCACGCGTACCCGCGCGGCGACGCCGCAAATGCGCGCTCCGTATAGTCGCTGACGAACCCTTGCAGCAGCCACTGATGACCGTCGAAACTGATCGCGCCGCCCGTGTAGAAGTTGTCCAGCAGCACATACTTCTCGGCGAGCGCATGATGATTCGGCGTCACGTCGCGACCGTACATCACCAGCTTCGGATCGCTGTTGCCCTTGCCGATATCTCCGAAAACCTGGTCGTACGCGCGATTCTCCTTGATGATCAAAAACACGTGCTCAATGCCCAGACTGCTCACGTCCGCCACGCCGCCCGCATTCTCGTACACAGGCATATTCGCCGCCCGCACCTCGCGAGCGCCCGCCGCAATCTGCATCGGCTCCAGCTTGGAAATCCGCTCCAGCGAACCCTCGAACTGTTTCGAATTGAAACCGCCCTTGTGGTTGTCCGTCTGGCCCACGCCCTTAATGTCCAGCACGCGCAGCGCGCCTTCCGAATCCAGCGCCAGGGCAGTGGGGAACCACAGCGTCGGCACGGCGCCCGCCGCGCTCCACCCCTTCGCCGTTCGCTGCAACACCGCGATCGCGTTGTTCCCACCGCAAGCCACGTACAGCGTCTTGTTGTCGCCCGAGAAAACCGCGGCGGTCGGCTGCGACCCAATCGCTGCCGCGGGATACGCCGGAATTTTGACGTCCACCCGCTTCAGCGTCTCCGTATCCAGAATGGAGACATTGTCGGAGTGGCTGTTCACCACCGCAAGTTCTTTCTCGTCGCCGCTGAGCGCAATCTGCGACGGCGCAAGTCCCACCGGAACTTCCTTCACCGCGAAGGTCTCCGCGTCTACAATGCTGATGGTCCCCGAAACGCTGGTTCCCGTCCGGGGGTCCGTCAGAATCTGCGACCCGCTGCTCGGCGCCGTGGTATCGTTCGCCTCCGGCCTGCGCCCGCCGCGATTCGTCACATAGATCTTGCCCCGCCGCTTGGAAACCGCCACTCCGAAGGGAGCCATGCCGGTGTCCACCATCTTCTTGACCGTGCGCTTCTCGGCATCGATCACCGCCAGCGAGTTGTCGCGGCTCATCGCCACATACGCCGTCTTCCCATCCGCGGAAAACGCGATGCCCGTCGGCACCGCATGACCCTTCAGGTCGATCCGCGCCGGTTGCCCTTCAGGCAGCCCGACCGCGGAGACCTTCGTCACCAGAATCGAATCCGCCTTCGAGCTTGTCTCGCTCGCCCATAGTTCGCGATTTCCGGGGCGGTATGCAATTCCGGCGTATGACGTGGTGTGCGCCGCAATCTCGCCCACCTTCGCGCCCGTCGACCCGTCCAGCAGCACGACGGCGCGCGTGTTCAGCACGGCCAGCACCCGCTTGTCGGAATCGTACGCCATATCCACGGGCCGCCCCGGGATCACGGTCTGCTGGCCCCAGGGATGCAAAAGCTGGTTCGTGGGCAGAAGGCGAAATCCGCCGTCTTGCGCCCCGAGCGGCGCGTTGGATTTGAGTACGGGGAAATGGGCAGCCTCGCGAGCGATGAGGGCGGCGCCGGCCAGTACTACTGCTACGACCAATGTGGTACGCATGGGAACGCACCAGCATAGCGCAATTACGGTAGAATAGGAGTAATGCGTTTTTCCCTCGCCGCAGTTCTGGTCGCGGCCTTCGCTGTCTGTGCGTGCGCGCAAACCCCCGAGGATCCTGAAGTCGCCCGCGCGAAGATGGAACTCTCGAAGATTCAGTCACTTGTAAGCATGGGTGCGCTTCCCAGAGTGCAGGAAGAGAAAGCCCGCGAAGCCGTTGCCGCAGCTGAGGACAGCGCCCTCATCCGCAGCTATATTTTCCAGACGGACCTCACCGAGGATCAGGCTACCGCCCTGACGTCCGCTGCCCAGCGTCAGTTCAATCGCAAGGAAAAGCAGTTCGATGAGGCGCAAAAGCTGGTGCAGACCGGCGTAGCTCCGCAAATCTCCCTCAGCGCGATTCTGCAGGAAATGGACTTCGCGCGCAAAGAGGTGGATCTCGCCGAAACGCGCGCCCGCCTCGCCCGCGAAATCACCGAGATGGCGATTGCCGAGCAGGCTTACGAAGCGGGTGCCAAGTCGCGGGGAGGCAGCGGACTCGCCGAGCACTTCGCCGGCAACGGTCAGTTCAACCCGCAGATCTTCGCCAAAATTGAGACGGCCTTCGAAGGACGCTTCGGGCGGGCGCTGCCCGTGAGCGCCAACGGAGAAACGGCCGTTCACCGGGCGCTCGGCTTCGACCACCGCGGCCGCATCGATGTGGCCGTCCAGCCCGATGGCGCCGAAGGAGCCTGGCTCCGTCAATATCTGCGCCAGCACAACGTCCCGTTCTTTGCCTTCCGCCACGCCGTCTCCGGCCAGGCCACCGGAGCCCACATCCACCTGGGTCCCCCCAGCACAAGGTTCATTTCCGCCGCCCTGGCCCCCGGAGTAGGCTCCGGAGCCACAGACTTGCGCCAGTAACGACCGGTCTGGAGACGGGTCGAAGGCGAACGGAGTTCGCCTGCAACAGGAAAGATTCCTGTTGCCACGTGCCGACAGGAAGTTCGCCCGGGCGAGCTCTGCTCGCCTTCGACCGGTCAGGAGACCGGTCGGTACTTAGCGCAGCGCTGCACGAGCCAATCGCGCCATGTGGGCCGCGATCGCTGACCAATCTGCCTCCGTCACATTCGCCGGACGCCTTGCTTCCGCAAAAAATACCGGAATATAAGCCAGCAACTGCCGCGCCGCCAATTTCACCGCTCCCTTGTCCTCCGCCGCCCCTCCATTCTTCACCACCAGATACAGCACGTTCAGAATCTGCACCGGTCCCGCTGCCGGATCCGGGAACGCCGCTTTCACATCGCCGCGGACCAAGGGGGCTCCCAACATCACCACGCGGCTGCCTTGCCCCAGCCGGTCCAAGACCTGTAAATACAAAACCGTGCGGTCGTTTCTGAAATCCGAATCGGGATACCGCTTCGACCAGAAATCCAGATCCTGCAACTCCTTCGCCGGCGTATGCTCGTCCTTCAGCACCTGGTTATAAATCTCGACCTCTCCCGGATCCTTCGGCCGCCGTCCCGCCGCTCCACTCAATACCGCGGCAGTCCCCCCGGACCGTTTGCCCCGATTCGGCGGAACCGCAATCACCCCGGCGATCACCGGATAAGGAACCGCTACCGGCACCGCCACCTGTTCGGGCTCCGGAGCCGGTGCAGGCGTCGGAACCGGGACGTAAACCGTATCGACCTCTTTCTCCACCACCCGCTGCGGACTCGCGAACGTCACGCCCTTCACCACCGTATCCACGTGCGTGCTCCCCGCGTGAACCTGCGGCCGCACGGCATCCAGCCGCGAAGCCGGCATGGCGGGGGAACCCAACGCCGCCACGTAGGAAGCCTGCGCCAATACCTCCTTCGGACGTGCGCCGAAGCCCGCCGGATCGATCGTCCGGCTCCCTGGCGTGTACCGCGCGAATGTCAAATATGCCTCCGCAAACTGACGCGAAGGTTCCGACACGACGTACGGCTCCCCGGGCGCAAGAGGTCCCCATGCGACAAATGTCGCGTCCTTGGCCGCCAGCCAATAGACCTCACCCGGCTTGAAGACCTGGCTCAGCGACGGCACCCAAACCCACCCAAGCTCCGCCGCGTGCGCCCACCGGCCGTAGTGATACGGCAGCCATCCCCAACTCTCGTCCGCCACCCACGTGTACCCGAGCCCGTCATACCAGGCCCACCGGCCCTTCTGAAACGGAACCCAGCTTTCCACCGCCGGGGGTTTCCACACAGCGCCGAATTCGTCCGTCTGAATCCAATGCCCCGCCGCATCCAGATCCGCGACCCCATACCGCTCCACGACATGGCCGCCGCTCGGCGATGCCTCCCGCGGCTTGTCGCGATCCGCGCTCCACTTGTCCAATTCCCGCTCGGCAATCGCACGGTCCAGAAAGAATCGATTGGGAAGCTCCGGCTCCACTCGCGAGGTCTGGCCCGGCAGCAGATCGATCTCGGCCGCCGGCGACGAGAATCGGACTGTGCCATCCAGCACAGAAACTTCGCTCGATTGCGTCCCCGCCTCCAGGCGCACGCGAGCCGCGCGCGTCAACATCACCTGCATGCCCGGCAGCACCACGCTCGTTCCGTCGCGCACGCCCGGAGGCCGCGTGAAATAAGCCAACCCATGATCCAGCGACACCAGGGTGATCCGCTGCCCCGTGGAAAGCGTCGTATAGTCGGAGATCTCACACTGCGAGTCCGCCGCGAGGCGCAGGGCGCTTCCGTCGTCGAACTCGACTTCCACCCGGCCCGCCGCTCCGCTCCGCAGCCACGCGCCTTCCGGCAGCGGCAGATTGCGTTCTGCCGGAATCCAGGCGTCCGCCGCGGTAAGCTGTACCTCGACCGGACCTTCGAACGCGCCCAAACGCGCATAACGCGACCCGCCGGCCAGAAGCACCGCGGGCGCGATTAACACAACCAACCATTTCATGGACGTAGGCTCTCCACAAATGACGCCGCGGCGCGCTTCCGCGTTGTAAGTAAAATCGAAGTGTGACCGACGCGGCGCTCTTACAGCACATGTCCAAGTTGCCGCATTCCCGCGCCAACTTCAAGCAGCTTGTCCGCGAGCTCGGCGTCAAAGGCGGAGGACGCGAAGAGCTCGAAGCCGCCCTCACCCGCCTCACCGCGCGCGGCGACCTCATCGAGCTCCGCAACGGACACTTCGCCGTCACGGCGCGCAGCCGCGAATTCGCCGTCGGCCGCCTGCAAATGCACCGCGACGGCTACGGCTTCCTCATCGCCGAGCGCCCTATCGAAGGCATCTCCGGCGACGTCTTCATCCCGCCCGAATCCGCCGAAAAGGCCATGCATGGCGACCGCGTCGTCGTCCGCATCTCCCGCATCGAAAGCGGCGGACGCGCCGATGGCGAAATCGTCAAAGTGCTCAGGCGGGCGCACCCCACCGTGGTCGGCGAATTTCGCATCGGCCGCCGCGGACAGTATGTCGTCCCGCAGGACGAACGCATAAGCCAGTGGATCGAGATCCCTGACGGCATGGAGTTCCCGCCCGAAACGCCCTCCATGGACCGCATCGGCGTCGTCGCACCGAAAGTCTCCGGCGTCGAAGAGCTCGTTGGCATGGTTGTGAACGTCGAGCTTCTTGAATATCCCGAGAAGGGCAGCAGCCCCGTCGGGCGCGTCGTCGAGATTCTCGGCCATCCTGACGATTTCGGAGTCGACGTCGAGATCGTCATCCGCAAGCATCACCTGCCGCACCAGTTTCCGCCCGAAGTTGTCGAGCAGGCGCAGTCCATTCCGAACATCATCTCCGCGCGCGAGCTCGCCGGACGCCGCGACTTCCGCGCTCTCGACATCGTCACCATCGACGGCGAAACCGCGCGCGATTTCGACGATGCCGTCTGGGTAGACCGTCTGCCGAATGGCCACTTCGCGCTCCACGTCCACATCGCCGACGTGAGCCACTACGTCCGCCCCGGAACCCCCATCGATGCCGAGGCCCGCCTCCGCGGCACCAGCGTCTACTTCCCGGACCGCGCAGTTCCGATGCTGCCCTTCGAGCTCTCCACCAACATCTGCTCGCTTGTGCCGCAAGCCGACCGCCTCGTGATGTCCGCGCTGATGGAGATTGACCGGCAGGGCGAAGTCGTCGCCCAGGAATTCACCGCTGGAGTGATTCGCAGCGCCGAGCGGATGACCTACACCAACGTTCATCTGCTGCTCGAAGGCGATGCCGGTCTGCGCGATCGCTACAAACCGCTCGTCGAGCGCTTCGAGCTGATGCAGGAGCTCGCGCTCATCCTCAATAAAAAGCGCGTCCGCCGCGGCTCGATCGATTTCGACCTTCCCGAGCCGCTCATCGAATTCGATCAGTTCGGCGCGATGACCGGCGTAACGCGCGCGCCGCGCAACATCGCCCACCGCCTGATCGAAGAGTTCATGCTCGCGGCCAATGAAGCGGTGGCCTCGCATCTGGAAAATGCGGGCATCGCGTCCATTTATCGCATTCACGAGAAGCCCGATCCCAAGCGCGTGCTGGAATTCGAAGAGGTGGCCGCGCACTTCGGCTACTCGCTCGGCGTGGGAGCAATTCCCGTCAGGAAGTTCGCCTATACGGACCGCCACCGCGATGGCACGAAGAAGCGCAAAGACATCGTGATGACCGGGCCGGAGCTGCACATTACGTCGAAGCACTATCAGCGGCTGGTGGCGAAAATCGAAGGCAAACCCGAAGAACGCATTCTGAGTTACCTCATGCTGCGTTCGCTGCGCCAGGCCCGCTACAGCACGGATAACGAAGGCCACTTCGCCCTCGCCGCGGACAGCTACACGCACTTCACTTCGCCCATCCGCCGCTATCCCGACCTCGAAGTGCATCGCCTGCTGCGCGCCGTGCTCACCGAGCGCGAAACACCGCCCGAAAGCGAGCTACGCGTCATCGCCGACGAGTGCTCGCAAAGCGAGCGCCGCGCCGCCGACGCCGAGCGCGAGCTTGTCGAGTGGAAGAAGGTAAAGTTCATGGCCGAGCGCGTCGGAGAAGAGTTCGAAGCCCTCATCATCAGCACCGCCAAATACGGCCTCTTCGTCGAGCTTGCCGACCTGTTCATCGAAGGCCTTGTGCCCATCGATACCTTGCCCGGAGACACTTACACGTATCAGGAGAACGTGCGCAAAATCGTGGGCAAGCACTCGCGCCGCGAGTTTTCGATCGGAGACAAGGTGCGAGTGATCCTGGACCGCGTGGACGCCAATGAGCGGAAGTTGCAATTCTCCCTGTTCGAGGAAGAGCCGAAACGGCGAAAGAGCCGGAAGCGGTGATCGCCGATCTCATTTCCATTGCGGGCGGAGAATTTCTCATGGGCCAAGCCGATGGAAGAGACGAAGAACAGCCCGTGCACCGGGTAACTGTCGCGCCGTTCTACTTATCGAAGTATCAGGTTACGAGGCGCGACTGGTCGCGGTTCCGCGCTATCGCTGACGCCGGTAGTCAGCTCCCCATCACGGAAGTAAGTTGGTTCGATGCCGTAGCGTATTGCGAATGGCTCTCGAAAACGTCGGGAAGGGAAGTGCGCCTCCCCACCGAAGCAGAATGGGAATTCGCGGCACGAGGGGGGCTCGAGGGCAAGCGGTTTCCGTGGGGAGACGAGCCGCCGGAAACCCGCGAGAACTATGCCGCCCGTTGGAAGACCGGACCCGAACCAGTGGCCACCAGCGTCCCCAATAACTTCGGTCTCTATGACATGTGCGAGAACGTGCACGAATGGTGTAGCGACTGGTTTGACCCCACTTACTACGCCGTTTCCCCGTCCGATAACCCGCAAGGGCCGCCGCAAGGAAGCCGCAAATCCTCAAGAGGAGGAGCTTGGCGGCACCAAATCAAGATAGCCCGCTGCGCCGCAAGAAGCAGCATCCCACCGGACTTCCGCTACGCCGACTACGGCTTCAGAATCGCAGCCCAAAACTAAAACAGGTTCCCCGCTGCGCTAAACGGCATTTCACTCGCCGCCCCATTCACGTCGATCGAAGGGTCCATCTCCGCATCGGTCAGCAGCGCGTCGGAAACCCACATCTCGTCCAGCCGCGCCGTGCTCTTGATCCGGCAGACCCGGGGATGCTCGCCGGCGATCGCCGAATACAAGCCCACCTCGATCGCTTCGCGGTCCGTCGGCAATGCCAAAGGAAACGGACCCTCATGAGTAGTCGACTCCGGCTCCATGGCCGTCAGCAGATTGATGTAACTGACTCCGGGGTCCCACGCATCCAACAGGCGCTGCGTCGTGAAGTCCGCGAGACCGATTCCGAGCGCGTTCCCGAGCGACGCCTCCGTCAACGATAGCGCGACGATTCGCTTGATCTCCGGCTCGTGCGGACCCTTGCCCGTCGCGCGATACGTCCCAATGACATTCAAATCCATGCCGCTGCCCGAAATGGTTTTCCCCATCTCATCGACAATCAAAAGGTCGATGTTGCCGAACGGCAGTTTCGCCGCGTGCTGCTGCGCCAATAACAGCAAGCGTTTGTCCGATTCCAGAAACGCCTGGTAATTCGGATCCACCACTTCCATCTTCAGAGGCTGCCGGTATCCGTTCTCCACCACCGCGACCCCGAAAATGATCTTCGACTTCGGCAGCACCACTTCCGGCACGTGCCGCACGGAATCCCACAACTTGTGACTGTGCGCCTGCTGCGCGCCCCGCTGCTTTCCCAACCCGACGGTCACCATTTTGAGCAGGCCGCTCGCGAGTCCTTCGGCGGATTCCGGATGGATTTGCGTTCGTCCGAGCACGATAATTCCATCGGCCTCGGCGGAGTAGCGGTCCAGGTGGGCCATCGCGCCATTCGCCGCCATGCCCAGCTCAATCGTCTCCATGGTGGAGCGAATCGGCATGCCCGCCGCGCCATCGTTCACGCCCAGCAGGCGCAGAATCTCCGTTTGTCCTTCCGGTGTCGCGCCGCCGTGACTGCCCATCGCCGGCACAATGAACGGCTCGCCGCCGCACTGCTTCACGGCCGTCGCGATGCCGGAAAGAATCGGCACCAGGGCGCCGATGCCGCGGCTGCCTGCCGTGATCGCGATGCGCGCACCCTGCCGTACCCGCTTGGCGAGACCGCGATCCAGCAGTTGCCGGCACACGTCCTGGTCCGGATGCTCGACGTGTTCCGTGGGCAGCCGCCGCGTCACGTGCGCCATCGGCGGAAGTTGCCGCCGCGGAAAACCTAAACGAGGTTGCGATTTCATCTGATCAAATCCTCCATGCGCGAGTGGAACGGCGTGAGCAGTTCGGCCCCGCCGGGCGTCACCGCGACCATGTCGCAATGCCGCATTCCGCCGAAGCCCTCCACGTAAATGCCCGGCTCGATGTTGAACACTATCCCCGCTTCCAGCGTGTCGTCCGATTTCGGGTGAATGCGCGGCCGCGCGTTGTGGTTGATCGCCGCGAAACCCACTCCGTGCCCCGTGCCGTGTTTGAACTCCGCACCGAAGCCGTGCTTCGTCAGCACGTCGCGCACCGCGCGATCCACATCCGGCGCACGCACTCCCGGGCGTACCGCGTCGAAACCGGCCGCGCTTGCCTCGGCGACGGCGTGGTACATCTTCGTTTCGCGCTCGTTCACCGGGTTCATGCAATACGTGCGAGTGATGTCCGTCCAGTAGCCGTCGGCGTGCGAATTGCAGTGCGTGAGCACCAGGTCCGCCACTTCGATTTCGCGCGACCGCGACCGCGCATATGCGCCGTACGCCTTGGCCGAGTTCGTGCCGGACATGCAGAACACGGACCCATCGGCGCGATTTACGCCTTCGAAGCCGCTACCCACCGTCGTGAGCGGAGCGCGAAATTCCGCTGCTGCTTCGGTCTCCTTCAAGCCCGCGCGCAGGCAGCACCGCCCTCGCTCATAAGCCGCTTCGGCTACCCGGCATGCGCGCCGTAGCCGGTCGAGCTCGATGGCGGTCAGCACGCTTTTCAGCCGGGCTATCAACTCGGATGCGGGCCGCAGCTCGGCCGCGGAAAACAGATCCAATATCGCGCTGCCGTACAAATGCATCGACACGTATGACGCGGGTTGAAATGCCGCTCCACACTCGTAGCCCACAACGGCGCCGCTGAGCCGCAGCTTCGCGATCGCCAGCTTGACCGGCTCGCGCACTGCCTCCACCGCATTCGTGATTCTGTCGAGCGCCCCCGGCTCGAAGGGAATGATTTCGTGCGCGTAGCAGTCCTCGGCGAGATCCATCTCATCGCGCGGCGCGAACAGGGTCACTTCGCAACCCCGGCAGAACACGGCGATGGATGTGCCCACCACCGGGAAGTAGCCCGTCAGCAGGAGCACGTTTTCAGGCAGGGAACAGACCAGCGCGTCGAGCCCCGCGTTTTTCAGTGCCTCATCGAGTCGTTCGAGTCTCTCGGCGTCGTGGGGCATGTTCAAACCTCTATCAGAGCGATGCCGAATTGGGGATTCATCTTCCGCCGTAAGTGCGCGGGCGATTCTTCCAGAATCAATTCGAGGGTCGGCCGGACGTGAGCTTCCATCAGATGGCCTGCGTGCGCGGAGCCGTCGCGTTTGCCGATCACCACGTGCGCGTGCACCTGCGGACCCTTGTCGCCGCTGGCGATGTCCCCCGCGAGCGAGACCACTTCCACCTGTTCCTGAATGGGAATCTTCTCGTACTCCTTCGTTTCGATGTTGAAGTAGCCGAGGGTCACGTCGCGGAAGCCGCCGATGGCGGTGAAGTGGCTCGCGTCGAGCTGATTGTCCCGCGCGAATTTCAGGAGAGTGGAAGCGACTTCGTCGCCCGTCTCGAAAACCAGAGCGAACGTGCGAGGGTTCGCCGGCTGAAGCAATTTCGATTTCATAGCCGCTGTCCACTCCCCATGAAGCCTCTTGCACCCGTGAACACCACGAACGGAGCCGCGACCGTAAGGGAGCGGTAAATGGTCTCCCGAACTTGTACCTCCATTCGCCTTTCGATGCACTTGTTACCGCTTCCTGACGGTCGCGGCTCCGTTAGCAGCATCGAGCACTTGCGGAGCCGTGACCGTAAGGGAGCGTTTGAATGCGGCAAGAAGCAATTCGATATGTTTTCACAATCCCTCAGGGTTGCGGCTCCGTGTGAACTCATCGCCGCCCTCGCGCCACCAAAAACACTGCCGCACCCGCCGCCAATGCTCCCACCGCGATGGCCGCGCCTGTCCGCGCCCGCTTTGCCTCCGGCGTGGAGCACTGTGCCCGACCCGGATACGCGCGCTCGGGGAATTCGTCCGGCACTCCGACCCCCCGCTGCTCGTCCAGCCCCATCTTGATCAATTGCGCAAGATGAATCGCCTTTCTCGGCGTCTCCTGCTCAATCTGTTCGCGGCAACTGAATCCATCCGCCACGAAAACAGCATCCTTCTCCGCGCCGCGCACGAACGGCAGCAGTTTGCGCTCGCCGCAGGCCATCGACACCTCATAGTGATCGCCCGCTTCATAGCCGAACGCGCCGGCCATTCCGCAGCAGCCCGCGTTCAGCTCCTGATGCTCCGTGCGCATTTTATCGAGCACGCTGTCTTCATCCGTCATCTTCATGATCGACTTGTGATGGCAGTGGCCCTGCACATACACCTTGCGATGCAATTTTGGCGGGCGGTACCCGTTCACCTTCTTTTCCAGGAATTCGCTCAACAGAAACACCTGCTGTTCCAGGCGCTTGGATTGCTCATTGCCCCACATGAGCTGCCGCATCTCGTCGCGAAACACCGTTGCGCAACTCGGCTCCAGCACCACCACCGGGATGCTCTGTTCAATCTCGTCGCGCATCTCGTCGAAAATGTGCAGTAATTGGCGCTTGGCTTCGTCGAGCATTCCGTAGTCGTAGAGCGGACGTCCGCAGCAGAGATCGGCCATCGGCACGCGCACCTCGCAGCCCGCGTCCTCCAGCACTTCCACGGCTGCCTTCGCGATTTCCGGCTGAAAGTGGTTGGTGAAGGTATCCGCCCACAGCACCACCGCCTGGCCTCCGCGTTTCCGCGGTCTCTGGCGCCACCACGCTTTGAAAGTCTCCGGCGCGAACGCAGGCAGCGTGCGTTTTTGAGAGTAGCCCGCCAGGAATTTCGCTACCTGGCTCAGGCCCGGAGCATGAGTAAAGAAATTAGCGAGCGCCGGTACTTTCGACGCCAGCCTCGCCCAGTACATGATGAGCCCCGAGGCATACGCATGCCGCGGACGCAGCCGGCCGGCATAGTAATGCGATAGAAACTCGCTCTTGTAAGTGGCCATGTCCACCTGCACGGGACAATCGCCCTTGCAGCCTTTGCAGGAGAGGCACAGGTCCAGCGCTTCCTTGACGTGCTCGCTTTTCCAGCCGCCCTTCAGCGGGTTGTCCTGCAGCATCTCAAACAGCATGCGGGCGCGGCCGCGCGTGGAGTGCATCTCCTCCCGCGTCGCCATATAGCTGGGGCACATCGTGCCGCCGTCGATTCTGCGGCATTCGCCCACCCCCACGCACCTCTCCATCGCGTGCGCGAAGCTGAAATCATCTTCGGGAAAGTGGAAATGCGTTTCCGGCTCCGGCGGATTGTAAGTGGGACCGTAGCGCAAATTCTCGTCGATGCGATACGGATTCACCACCTTGCCGGGATTCATCTTCCAGCGCGGGTCCCAAATGGTTTTGAATTCGTTGAACGCGTTGATGACCTTCGGACCGAACATGCGCGGCAGAAACTCGGCGCGCGATTGCCCGTCGCCGTGTTCGCCGGAAAGCGACCCGTCGTGTGAGATGACCGTGTCCACGGCTTCGGAAATGAAGTCCCTGAATTTGCGGACACCGTCGGCCGTCTTGAGTCCGAAATCGAGGCGCGTGTGGATGCAGCCGTCGCCGAAGTGGCCGTAGAGCGCGCCCGTGTAGTTGTATTTATCGAACAGCCGCTTCAGGTCACGAAGGTACGGACCCACATTCGCCGGCGGCACAGCGGAATCTTCCCAGCCTTCCCAATTCTCCTTCTCGCCGGGAACGTGCGCGGTGGCTCCCAGGCCGGATTCGCGCACCTTCCAGATCATGTGCTCCTTGTTGATGTCGCTGTAGAGCTTACAGGTGGGCGCATGCTTCATCTTCTGCATGCGCTCACGCAGTTCGTGCGCCTTCTGATCGGCTTCTTTGAGCGAATCGCCGCCGAATTCGCAGAGCAGCCAGCCGTCGCCGGGAGGCATCATGTTCAGGTCCTGCAGCAGCAGCCTCTTCTTCCGCATGCCGCGAATGAACTTTCCGTCGAGCCCTTCGAGTCCGATCGGCTGATGCTCCAGCACTTCCATGATGTGCTCGCCGGCCTCGAATACGTCCTTGTAGCCGAGCACCAGCATGCTGCGCGCCGCCGGATTGTGAATCAGCGTGGTCTTCGCGGCCAGTACGGTGATGAGCGTGGATTCGGAGCCCACCAGCGCCTGCGCTACGTGGAAGCCGGCCTCCGGCAGCAGCTTATCGATGTTGTAGCCGGAGACGCGCCGCGGAATCTTCGGATATCGCGCGCGGACTTCGCCGGCGTACTTATCGCGCAGCGCCTTCAGCTTGGCGTAAATCTCTCCGCGCGGACCGCCTCCGCGAATGATCTCTTCGAGCTGCGCCTCCGTCGTGCGGCCGACGCGCATCTGGTGGCCTTCGTAGGTGATGATCTCGAGCTCTTCGATGTTCTCGCTGGTTTTGCCGTTCATCAGCGCATGCGCGCCGCAGGAATTGTTGCCGATCATGCCGCCCACGGTGCAGCGATTGTGTGTCGCCGGATCGGGCCCGAAGGTGAGCCCGTATTTGTTGGCCGGGTCGCGCAAACTGTCGTTGATAATCCCGGGCTGCACCCAGGCATACCTTTTATCGGGGTGCAGCTCGATGATGTTATGCATGTACTTGGTGAAGTCGATCACCACGGCGACGTTGCAGCACTGGCCGGCGAGGCTGGTGGCGCCTCCGCGATTCAGCACCGGCGCGCCGTTCTCCCGGCAGAGGTGGATGGTGCGCACCACGTCGTCTTCGTCGCGCGGGATCACCACTCCCATCGGTACCTGGCGATAGTTGGATCCATCGGTGGCGTACAGCGCGCGGCTGCCCGCATCGAAGCGCACTTCGCCGCGCACCCGTTCCCGTAGGGCGGTTTCGAGTAACTTGAGATTGATTGCGCCGGGAATCGTGCCGATTTTTACATACGGAGGAGTTTCCACACCGGAGGCCATACTTTATTGGTGACTCCGTTCGGCCCGAATGCCAAGCGCGGAGAAGCCCACGGTGTTGGATTGCGTACCTGTGGCCGGATGGATATCACAGTGGCACGGGACGTGTATGATGGGCGTCATGCCGGAGCATCAGGTTTTCGTCGTAGTGAAGTGGAATGGCGCTGTAACTGTATTGCCGGATGCGCCCGAAGGAGCTGAAGCTTTGGGCGAGTTTACAGACCTCAATGAGGCCATCGATTGCGCGCGAGCACGGGCCGCCGAGCAGGGCGCCGAATTTGTGGACCCGCCTGAAGATCTCGTCGGCTGGTGACTACTGTTTGATGCTGATGCCGACGCCGGGCTGGCTCAGGATGCCGCTGGCGTTAGCCGTCCCGCCGATATTCAGGGTCAGCGAAACGAAGGGCGGCATTTTGAAGCCGTCGATTTTCGGGTCGGGCACATACACTCGAATCGCGTACACGTCACCATCGATCCCTGGGATGCGCACCATGTGTGCGTCCACTCCGTTCGCGTAAAAACCATCGACATATACGCTCACGGGCGTGTCTGCCACTGCATAATCGCCATCGAAGCCCACGTGGCCAACGCCGGTGCACGCCACCGTGATGATGGACCCCGGAGCCGCGGGATTGTCCGCCGAATTCAGCGAGCCGTCTTCGTGGAAGACCAAGCCCTCGCCGTGACCGGAGAGATCGCGCGTGTAGATGGCGGGCGCGACCGCCGCTCCTTGTACCAGCAGCGGATCGGAGAGCGCGCCGCCGGAGCTGACGCGGACGGTAGAGGCCGCGGTGACGGCTCGATCGTTCGGGATATTCGCTACGATGCGGCCGCCCGAAGTGGAGAGCAAAGGCAGCGGCTGATCGTCAAGCAGCACAACGGAATCCGGCGAAGCGACGCCCTCCACCGCCACCACAATGTTCTGGTTCGGAGCGATCCGCGTGCCGTTCTGGCTGGCCGCGCTGAGCACCCCGGTGATCTGCGGTGTAGTGGGCGGTATCTGGTTAAGCGCCGCAACGAAGATGTCCGAAGTTTGCGCCAGTTCATTGGTGCTGCCGAAGAAACTGGACTGGTTGGATGTATCTCCGGCGAATAACACGCCGCCGTCGTCGCTTATTGCGAGTCCCGAGACCTGGAAATTGTGTGTGTCGCCGGCGTAAGTGGAAAACAGCAGTGTGGAGAGATCGCGAGTCAGGCGTGCGACGAAGCCGGTGTAATAGGCGAAGCGCGTCTGGAACGCGCCGGCTAGCGGAAACGAGTTCGAGGCCGTAGTGCCGCCAACGGTTACTTCGCCCGACTTACTGACGGCGATGGCCAGCGCATGCTCCCAGTTCTCGCCTTCGAGCAGAGTTGAGTTCACGATGTCATTGCCGGAGATGCGCAACACGAACGCGTGATCGCCCGAATTGGCGTTCAGTGCGCCCGCGATCTGGTTGTAAAACGCGGGAACGAATTGCTGCTGGTAAGCCGCCGCTGTAACGGGAAACTGCGGCGATGTGGTGTTGCCGGCGGCGTACAACAAGCCATCCGAATCCAGGGCCAGCGCCGATACGGTTGCGCCGGGCAAATCCCACTCAAAGACCGGCGTGACTCCGGGGCTGAGTCTCCAGATCCTTTCTGTTCCGCCGAGATAGGCGGTGCCGTCCGGCGTCACGGCGATGGAACGCGCGCTGCCGCCGTCGATGTTCGTGCAATAGATCACTTGGGACGCCGAGGCATCGATCTTACAGGTTGCCGCGCGCGTCTGAGGTATGGAAAGAAGGCCCGTGCCGATGAAGGTGGTGGCCGTGCCAGCGGTATAGGCATTGCCCGCCGAATCCACGGCGAGCCCCGTTACGGCGCCGCCTTGACCGAAGGTTGCCGAGTAAGTCACGCTACCCGCGGGCGACAGTTTCACCAGGAAGTTGCCGGGTACGGTCTCGGTCAGGGCGCCGGGGGTCACGGGAAAATCGGGCGAGCTGGTAGTGCCCAGCACGTAAACGCTGCCGGACGCATCCACGGCAACCGCAGTAGCGAAGTCATAGCCGGACCCTCCCAGGTAAGTGGCCCAGATGAGATTGCCGGAAGGGTCCAGCTTCATCACGTAGCCTTCGGCGAACGCGTCGCTGGATGCCGAAAACACCACGCCGGGAGCGCCGGGCGCCGCCGCTGGAATGATGGCGAGACTCGAAACTTCAGGCGCGGCGGAGATTTTGCTGGACGTGAGAAAGCTGTCCGCGCTTACGAATACCCCGGCGGCGGTGGCTGCATAGACTTTGCCCGAGTCCAGGTCCGCTGCAATCGCGCCCGCGCCGGTAACGTTGCGAGTGAACCAGCTTACGCCGCCGTCCGTGCTTACGGCGATCCGGTCGCCGGCTTGCGATGAAGTGCAATACACCACGCCGGCGGCATCCACTGTCACGCGGTCTGCGCGTTGGAATAGCGCTTCGAGCGCGGTCCAGGTAACGCCGTCATCGGTGCTGCGATACAGACTGCCGCTGTTGACGCCGTACACGACGTTTGCGCGAGACGGGTCGAAAGCAATGTAGCCGATCGCCTGCTGTAGAGCATTCCATTTGGCGCCTTCGTCGGTGGAGCGGAACATGCGTCCGGAGATCGTATCGGTAGCCAGCAGATTGGCGGGATTTCGTGGATCCACGGCGATTTGATCCGCGAAACCCTGATAGCGGTTTTGGCCGATGCCATTGGTACTGGCCGACCAGGTGATGCCGCCATCCAGGCTGCGGAAAATGCCGCTTCCGAATAGGGCGAAGTACGCGACGCCGTCGGCGCCCACGGCTAACATGCCGCCATTCTGCGCGGCGGGAAGGCCTTGCGCGCCGCCGGTCCAGGTGTCGCCCAGGTCGGTGCTGCGCAGCAGTCCGCTGCTGGTAGAAGCAAGAATTGCGCGGCGGCTACCATCGACGGCTAAGGAAAAAACGCGCGCCGCGCGGTGGCTGAACATGGGAATATTGCCGCGCCACAAGTCGGAACTGCCCGGGTGTAACTGATTGACATTCGCGGGGAAGTTATAGGAGTAAGTGGTCCCGGCGACGAACAGATTACCGCCGCTATCTCGCGCCATGCCGGTTACAGTTTCGGCCTCACTGCCGCCGTACTGGTGCACCGCTCCCAGCTTAACTCCAAACGCGGGAAGGGACGCTGCGGCGAGCCAAACGAAAACAGCCCGGGACAACATACCTCAGGGTACCAGGGTTAGAACAGCACGTCGAAATCGGCGGTAAACCGCCGCTGGCGCTGTCCGAAGAACGTGCCGTAGGCAAAATCGCCTGTGTTGTTATGAAAGCTCTCGGGATTGAAGTGGTTCGTCAGGTTGTAAGCACTTACAGAGAGCCGGACGCTGTACTTCGGATTCACACGAATGTCTTTCGAGACTCGCGCATCGAACGCGAAGAAGTTAGGGTAGCGGGCCGCGTTCGGGATACCCACATAGCCCTGAGCGGCATCCACGCTGTAATACGGAAAACCATTGCGATACTCTACTACCGGAGCGATCCGGAAGCCATGAGGCAGCGGCACCAGACCCCAGGAGAGGAATCGGTTGGGCAAGTCGCCGGGTAAGTTGCCGTAGAGGTTCGGCCGGATGAAGGGAACGGGAAAGCTGCCCACGAACGTATTGAAGTCATTCAAATCGCCGCGCGACCGGCTGCGCACGTACGAGAAAAACAGAGTGCGCGTTTCGCCGAGGCGCACGCGCGTAGTGACTTCGAGTTGCCGATACCGGGCGCTGCCGGCTCCCGTGAGCTCCAGCGCGCCTTCATAAGTTACCGGGTCCGGCGGCACAACGCTCATCACCACCAGTCCGGCGGTTTGATTCTGGATATAACCGACGCGCAGGCGAACGGAATGTCCGAGTGGCTGCTCCACCTGCAGGCTGCCTGTTGCCGTCTGTGGCGAGAAATTTCCCACAGTGCCCTTGCGGAAGACAAAGCGCTCGTGAATGTTGACCACATCGAGCGCGTTGCCGATGAAGAAAGGTCCGGCGGATCGCTCGCCGGTCAGCGGATCGTAAAATGTCCACGTCTCCTTCGGAAAGCGGCTGAAGGAATAAACGTTGAGCGGCACGTGGTCATAAAAGAAGCCGAAGCCGGCGCGGACCACAGTGGCCGCATTCGCAAAGGGCGTCCAGGCGATGCCCACGCGCGGCGCCATACGGACGCTCGCCGACACTTCCTGCGATTCGGCGCGCACGCCGAGATCGAGGGCGAGCCGCGGCGAGATGCTCCAGTGGTCCTGGCCGTAGAAGGCATACTCCGTGTCCGTCAAACTATACGGACGCCCGCCGACGAAGTCGATGTGCTCCGTGAGGCGGTAGCCGGAGTTCAGAATATCGACTCCGGTCAGGTTCCGAACGCCGTGATTGGTGCTCTCCGCGACATACGAGCCCACCTTGAACGTATGAGTGCCCCAAGCCTTCGCGGAGCGGAAGGTGTAACTCGGCGCCCAGGCCAGCCGGGACGCGGTGCGCGACAAGTTGCTAAAGTAACTGCCTGCATTCCCGGTGGGAGTAACAATCAAATCGTCCTGAGTTTTACCCCATACGCGGGTGCCGAATTGCGTTCCGGAGAAGATGTTTTCCATCACTCCGCCGAATATGGTGAGGTGGTCCGAAAGCGTCACGGTGTAGTTGTGGATCGAGGCGTCCGGCGTAGTGGCGGGGGGATTGAAGTAATCGAGTCCGACGAACTCCATGCGCTGCGGCGCCACATGCGCGGTGAGTGTCATCAGGTGCTTATCGGACTGCACCCAATCGAACTGCGCAAAGGAGTTGACGCCGCTACTGCGCCGCTGATCGTTAGGGAACGGTAGCGTGATGATTTCGATCTTGCGGACCTCGTATTCGACGCCCTCTGAGAAGTAGAGCTTGCCGCGAACGATCGGGCCTTCCACGTTGATTCGCGGAGTGGCGTCGCGCAGTCCGCGAAGATGCCAGCTTCGAATGTAGAACTCTGGGAAGGGGTCGTTCAACTCCCACTTCCACTTATCGCCGCCGCGGCGCGTTTCCACGGACACGAGCCCCGCGGAGAACCGTCCGTACTCGGCGAGAAACGGAGTTTGATAGACATTGATGCTGTCGACGATATCGATCGGCACGGTGAGTCCGAACTGTCCGGTGGCGGGGTCGGTGACGTCGGCCGAGTTGACGATGAGAGAACTGCGGTGCTCGGCGCTGCCGGAGATTTGCAGACCGCCATCGGGCCGCCGCACCACGCCGGGGAGTAACGGAAGCGCGTCGGCGACGGTGGGCGGACGGCCTGGAAGTTCCTTGGCGGTTTGACCGGCGATGTTCTCGCTGGTCGCCGCCCCGGCTTCGACGGGCGAGGCGGAGGCGGTGACTTCGATGCTCTCCTTGTGCTGCAGTGCCGGCACAAGAGTAATTTCAACCGTGACGGTGGCGTCTTGTGCCAGTTGCAGATCGGGTTTGCGCGCCATCTCGAATCCGGGGGTCGAGGCGGTGAGCGTGTAAGTGCCCGCGGGAACGGCTGCGAACGCGGCGCGTCCGGCGGCGTCTGTATCTATCTTCGCGAACACGCCGCCGCCGCTCAGCAGTTCCAGATGCACGCCGGCGACAGGCAACTGAGCGGAATCCACTACGTTGACGAGAACGCTTCCGCCTGCGGGCGCGATCGCCGGCCAGGCGGCCGCTGCGCTGGCGGCCAGCGCCAGGGCGAGTTTGCAGATGAGGTTCAAGCCTGAGCCCGCGCTCCCGCGCGGGTTAGGGACCGGGCAGGAGCCCGGCGGATACCAAAACGGCTGATTTCGCGAGAGGCGTCTGGTCCAGTGGGCCGGACTGCGCTTCGCGAAGTACCCGCTGAGTGCTGGGCCGCCACGGTGCCTACTTCGATTCCACGCGGATCTGGTTGGTTTCGGTGATTTCGATTTGCGGCTTGTCATTGAACAGCACGATCTTGCCGGTGACGCAGACATCTTTGTCGCGGTACGTTTCTTCCGGCGTGCCGAACTTGGAGCGGTTTTCGCCCATGATGACGGCAGTGAAGGTGTGGTTCGGATACGGCTTATCGAAATTTAAAAACGTCGGGCGCTTCGCGGAGGAATCCAGATAACGCGTGGCGGAGACTTTCCCGCAAACGGTAGCAGTCTCGTTGACGTGGTCCTTCGCGGCGGAGGAAGGGATGGTGTCCGCGGCAACCGCGATGCTCACCAGCATAGAGACGAGGGAAAGCGGTAGGACCGCCGCCAATTTCATATTGCTCAACATTTTACCGCACGGGCGGCGGCCGCGCGGTGTGCTAGCATCGGGGCAGAAAGCCTCCCTATGCGATTGTTTTTCCTTCCCGCTATTGCTGTATTCGCGCTGTGCGCGCAGGAGATGCCGGACGGCAGCGTCCTGATGAAAGAGCGCGATGCCGCGCAGAAGCGTCTTCACAGCCTGGAGTTCAAAGCCTCCATGACCACCGAGATCACGCGCCAGGGGCAGACTATGAAGGTGGGCGCAGACGTGGTGAACGCGATGGTGAATCCGGGCAAGATGCGGATCGAAACCACGGTGCAGGGCGTCAAGATGCTCACGATTTCGGACGGGCAGATGACGTATATTTTCAACGGGCTGACGAAACAGTTCGCCGTGCGCAACGCGGCGATGGGGCCGGCGGCGATGCTCTCTGCCATGGGCGTGAACAGCCTGCCGGACATGGCGAAGGTAAAGATCGCGGAGAAGACCGTGGGGAGCGAGACCATCGACGTGGGCGGCCAGAAGCACGACTGTTGGATCGTGGAGAACCGCGCCGGCGAGTTCAGCATCACCGACCCGGCGCCGATGACCGTTAAGGAAGCGGTGCTGCGCTACTGGCTGGATAAGAAGAGCAAGTTGGACGTGCAGATGACGATGGTGATGAAAATCGCCGGACCCGCCGGCGACATGGAGATGGCGCAGAAGGTGACCAAGACCGGCTTGAAGATCGACGAGGATCTCCCCGATTCCGAATTCAAGTTCACGCCGCCCGATGGCGCTCAGCTTGTGGACAACGTGATGGGCGCGGGCGTTCCATCGACCGATCTGGCGGGCAAGGATGCGCCGGCATTCGAGGTGAAGACGCTGGACGGGAAGGCGTATTCGCTGGCATCGCTCAAGGGCAAGCCGGTGCTGCTGGATTTCTGGGCGAGTTGGTGCGGCCCCTGTCGCGCGGCGATGCCGGATGTGGAAACGGTGGCGAAGCAGTATAAGGATCAGGGGCTCGTCGTCATTGGCGTGAATACGGGCGAGGATCGGGATGTGGTGGAAGGCTTTCTGAAGAAGAGCCCGCTCGGTTATCCGGCGGTGCTCAGCGGCGACTCGGGAATTCTGGAAGCCTACAGCGTGAGCAGCTTTCCCACGTTCGTGGTCATCGGCAAAGACGGTAAAGTCGCCGCCTATCAGGTGGGCTATCGCGATCTGGCCACCTTACGAAGCCTGGTCGCAAAAGCGGTTCAGTAGCGACCGGTCTCCAGACCGGTTGCAGGCGATCGGAGTTCGCCTGTCGGAGGCGAGCGAAGCGCCGCCGCCATCACTGTATACTGAGCACCGTTCCGCCTTGCGTAGCAGCGCCGTTGTACGTCGCGCTGATGGAGTTGTCTCCCGCGGCGGCGGAGGAGGGGACCACTACGTTGAATTGATACAGGCCCGGTGAGATAAGCCCCGCGAACGTCACTTGCGCCGCCACTCCTCCGATTGTGACTTGCGGGAGGGCCGGCAGGCTGCCCGATTGGTGCTCAGATCCGCTCGTCACCGGCGGCTGGATGGCCCCGAAGCCGTTGGCGAAAATCAGAATCGTCTCACCCGCTTTCGCAGGCGTGCTCTGGCCGGGGAAAAGCGTCGCCGGGCCGATCAACGAACCGTCGGCATGGACCGCGACGACGTCGTGGCCGCCGTCGAAAATGAAGAACGACGGCGATTGCGCTTGCGCCTACAAGGTAGCGGGCGCGCTGGCGGCGGCATTTGCCGTAACCACAACCTGCACCGTGCCGGCAGCGAGGTCCGGCGGCGTCAGCACATTGATTTGCGTCGGGCTGACGTAATACACGAACGCTTTTTCTCCGTTCATGGTGACACTCACGCCGCTGAGCGCCGTGGGCATGAGTCCGTTGAGGAAATCGGAGTCCTGCCAGGGACGGGTGGTGGTGGAGAGATTCGTGCCGTCGATCTCCACCCACGTATTGGCCGCGATGGTGGAGGCGCCGCCTTCGGCATTCACCACGTGACTAATCGCCGGAGCGGGCGGCCCCGCGACTCCCGGCGAAAGGAGAAATGCGGTTTGAACGCCGTTGTGAAATCCCGTGCCGATAATCTGATTTGAATCGTTGATGGCGTAGGCAAGGTCGAACGTCCACCCGGCGGCATTGGTCACCAGTGACGCGAGGTTGTATTGCTTTCCGGCGATCCAGAGCACGCTGGAGCTGACGCCGGGTTGAATGGTGAATTCCACGGGAAGTATGTTCAAGTTTGCGGGCCCGAGATAATTCGCCGTATATCCCACCACCCAGCCCGTGGAATTGATGCCGGTGGGCGACCAACCCGATCCCAAACTGGTGGTTGTGCCGTCCGGGTTGAACTCCGTCGCGCTCCCGCCATGCACGCCGACAGCTACGCCAAGATTGTTGACGCCCACCGCGGTGCCGCCTTGTCCGTAAGTGCGCGCTTGGCCGTTCGTCCAAACTGTGGGTTCGAAATAACTGGCGTTTCGAAACCATGTGGAGCCGGCGACGTATTGGCCGTTGCGGCTGATGCCATTCGCGTTGCTGACGCAGAAGTCGGGATTGTTCCCAACGATGATCGTGGTGGTTCCGATGATGGGTTCGCAAGGGCCCGGCACGAGAAATTGCGTGACTTGCGACCCGTTCCACACACCGGCCAACTGGTAAGGCCAGGCGGAGCCGTAAAGATTGATGTTGATCTCCGGGGCGACTTGCAGCGCGACCAAACCGGTATCCGCGATGCCCACGGGTTCGGCGGCCACCTGCTGGCAGGAGCCGCAGGGCTGCGTGATGCTCAGCAGTGCCGGGGGCGTGTTGTACTGGCCGTTGATATACAGGAAGGGGTCGAAATTCACGATGACGGAAACGTCGGTGGGCCAAGCCGGGTTCGTGGTGATTCCGACCACCTCGCCGGCCGCGTTGATGCCGAACGGAATGGTAATGGCCGAACCGGGCAGCGGCGTCACCTTACCGTTTGCGTAGATCCAACCCTGCGCCTTTCCGGTTGGTCCGGCGTGGGTGCCCTCAAAAGAGAAGTCGCTGGTGGAACTGTAGCCCACCACGGAGCCGTTGCTGGCGAGACCGGTGGCTTGGCTGACAGCGAAGCCGGGGAGTATGCCGAGGTCCGTGGCTGTGAATTGTGGCGGAGTTTGAGAACGTAACGCGCACGGGGTAAAAATGAGCGCGGCTAATAGACACGCCGGTCGTCTCATGGCTATCGATTGTACATGAGCGAGTAAGAATTCGCGGTGCGGAACAGTATGCGCCGGGCTCCTGCCCGGTAGCAATCCGCGCGCAGCGCGGACGCTGAAGCTGTTCACGGTGCCTGCCTCACAAAAAGTGTTTGACAGGCGCGGCGGGCCGGTTTATATTTAACTCAGCAGTTAATTAGCTGGTTGGTTAAATACCATGGCGACCGACTCTCTCAGCAATACGTTTGCGGCTTTGGCCGATCCCACCCGGCGGGCCATTCTGGCTCGTTTGGTTTCGGGTGAGGCTAGCGTCACCGAACTGGCCGCGCCTTTCGATATGAGCATGCCCGCTATTTCCAAACACATCAAAGTTCTGGAACATGCGGGCTTGATCGCTCGCGGCCGGGATGCTCAATGGCGGCCTTGCCGCATCGCTCCCGCGCCTTTGCGCGACATATCCGAATGGCTGGAGGATTACAGGCGCTTCTGGGAGGAGAGCTTCGACCGCTTGGACGATTATCTACAGGAACTGCAAGCCAAAAAGAAAGACGTGAAGGAGAAGAAGCATGGCCGTAAGCCCAAAAACCGCTAGCGCCGTTGAGGCGGAGCGGCAACTCGTTTTCACGCGGACGTTCGATGCTCCGCGCGCAGTGGTGTTCGAAGCGTGGACAGACCCCAAGCACCTGGAGCACTGGTACGGACCCGACGGATTCCACACCACGGTGCATCAGTTGGATCTTAAACCGGGCGGCGTTTGGCGCCTGACGATGCGCGGTCCCGACGGCCGCGATTATCACAACCGGCTCGTCTTTATCGAAGTGCAGCGGCCGGCGCGCCTGGTTTACCGCCATGAACCCGAGCAGGGCGGGGAACCGGTGCACAGCGAGGTGACGGTCACCTTCACGGAGCACGCGGGAAAAACCGATCTGGAATTGCGCATGACGTTCCCCACGGCGGAAGAGCGCGAGATGGTGGTGCGGAAGTATCACGCTGATGAAGGCGGAAAGCAGACCCTCGCGAAACTGGCGGAGCACCTCGCCGAGAAGCGCTTCGGCATGGTGCTGTCGCGCGTATTCGACGCTCCGCGCGACCTTGTGTATCAGGCGTGGACCGATCCCGAGCACGTGAAAAACTGGTGGGGTCCGCACCACTTCAGCGCGCCGCGCTGCGAGGTGGATGCGCGGCCCGGCGGAAGGATCCACATCGACATGCGCGGTCCGGACGGAACCGTCTATCCGATGGAAGGCCGCTTCGAGCAGGTGGAAGCGCCGGAGCGTTTGGTCTACATGAGTTGGGTGAACGACGCGGCGGGCGCGCGCATCTTCGATGTGCGCAATGTTGTGGCGCTCGATGAGGTTCGCGGCAAGACGCGGGTCACCATCATGTGCGAGGCGACGGTGCATCAGGAGATCGCGCGGCAGTTCCTGAAAGGCATGGAGACGGGTTGGAAGCAGAGCCTGGAGCGGCTGGGTTCGCACGTGGGCGATGGGCTGCGAGTGGAGATGGACGGCGATCGCGAGGTGGTGCTCACCCGGACCTTCCATGCTCCGCGGCGACTCCTGTGGGATGCCTATACGAAGCCGGAACATTTGAAGCGCTGGTTCGGACCGCACGGTTGGACGCTGGTGACTTGCGACGTGGATTTCCGTCCCGGCGGGAAATGGCGCTTCGTGATGCACGGCCCGAAGGATGGGAAACTCGGCATGTATGGCGAGTATCGCGAGATCCAAGCCCCGGAACAGATCGTGCAGACGGAGGCGTTCGACGACGTTCCGGGCGAGGCGCTGGATTCGATTGTGTTCACGGAAGCCAACGGGCACACGACCATCACGACGCGCGTGCTGTGCTCGTCCCGTGAGGTCCGCGACGGCATGCTGCACAGCGGCATGAGCGATGGCGCGGGCGAGGCGTTTGAACGGCTGGCGTGGCTGCTGAGTGAAATGGCCGGAGAGTAGACGGAGCGCGACTTCCGCCGCCGGCACCTACCGGCGGCGGAAGATTTGGTTATCTAACGCTTTGGGCGTGGGGAACGTTCCCGACATGTGGTCTTGCCACGCGAGGCTCTCTTCGTCAGCCAACGACCAGAGGAGACCGGCGACTGTGCAGAGACTCAGGCAGGAGCCGGCGAAACGCAGAGCTCGCTGTTTGGCGTCCGGCTGGAAACCGTCGAACGTGGTAAGGCGAAGATGGGTCCAATGCATGCCGGGCGTTTCCGCGCCTGCGATCGTGAAGATGAGGCCGTAAGCGCAGCCCAGTATAGGCAATGCCGATGCCAGTTCCAGCAATCCGGTGCGCGTGCCGGGGATGGCTCCGCCCGCGGCGAAGTAAATCGCCAGAAACATTCCGAAGCCGAGGAAAACCATCGACCAGTCCAGGATGGCGGCCACGGCACGATGCATGGTGTGGGCGACGGGCGCTTCGCAATAAATCACGGCATCCACGGTGGTGCCGAGTTTGCGCGGCTGTGGCGCGGAAGCCGGTAGAAAATCGAGGCTGGCCTGGCCTTCGGGCACGCGCGAGCGGCGCGCTGCCGGGCGGCTTCCAGCCGGCTTGGCGGAAGGCTGGCGCGCAGCCTTTTTAGCGGGTGCGGGGGCGTAGGTTTCGAAGGGAATGACGTTCGAGCTGCGCTCCTGAAACAGGGAGCGCTGCACGGGATTGCGCAGGTTCAGCGGGCGTGCGGACGGACGCGCAGGGAGCGGCGCATCTTCCAG
The DNA here is from genome assembly GCA_035606355.1 of Candidatus Limnocylindrales bacterium. Classification (GTDB taxonomy): domain Bacteria; phylum Acidobacteriota; class Terriglobia; order Bryobacterales; family Bryobacteraceae; genus Sulfopaludibacter. The sequence continues at coordinate 73,321 of DATNFO010000040.1, forward strand.
CGCGACGCCGGTTTGCGGTTGGAGTTGAGCGGCGAGCGCGCCATTGGTGCGATGCAACGCGGGCTCTCCGGCGATTGTATCGTCCGGACGGCGTCCGCAGCGGCGGCAGCGATGCTCGCCTTCGCCATTTCGGGAACCACAATAGCTGCAGGTCATTTCGGTCTTGGCTTCCGCAACATAGGGCGGCGGATTTGTGTTAACTTCCGAGATTGAAGCGCCGCCAGAAAACTTCTCTTTCTTTTCTTAACATAAGCCTTCGGGCTTGTCACGAAAAATCTTCGACCATTACGTACAATTTGGCTCTTACTGCATTGGTTGCGTTGATCTTAGCCGTCAGCGCCACCGCTCAGGAGAATCCCCCATCGCCGCCGCGGCAGGGGGATACCATCAACAGCGCTGGTTCGGGCCCAAACTGGCAGGCGCTGCCGGGACGGGACACGCTCAAACATGGAGAGTGGTTCGGGCAGGCCCTCAACCAGGATCTGGGCAGCCCGATCAAGAAGTGGGACGGCCACGCCGAGGGCGAGAACAGCGAGATGATCCTTCGGGCAGACCACATCGAGTACAACACCGAAACGGGCATCGTCACTGCCGTCGGGAATGTTTACTACCATCACTTTCTGCACAACCAGCAGATCTGGTGCGACCGCATGGAGTACGACACCGATGCCGGCACGGGTAAGTGGTACAACGTCCGGGGAGAAACCAATCCGCGGACCGTCAACCGGCGCGGCGTTCTGAGCGGCGCGAGTCCGTTTCATTTTGAGGGCGAATGGGCGGAGAGGCTGAACGAGAATCACTTCATCTTGTATAACGGCTGGGTCACGAACTGTAAGTTGCCGAATCCCTGGTGGCGGATGAAGGGACCTAAGTTCGACATTGTCCGCTATGAAAGCGCGAAGAGTTACAAGAGCTGGTTCTACTTACGCGGAATTCCTCTGTTCTATACTCCGTATTTTTACCATTCACTGGAGCGGGAGCCGCGGCATAGCGGGTTTCTGATTCCCAACTTTGTGCCGCGGTCGCAGCGCGGCGTGATGGTGGGGCTGGGTTACTTCTGGGCAATTAACCCGAGTTACGATCTCACTTACCGCTTTTTCGATTATAATACCAGCGCATTCGCCCACCACGTGGACTTCCGCGGCAAGCCCAACGCCACCACCGATTACGATTTCATCCTATACGGCGTGCAGGATCGCGCCGGCGACCCGAAGCAGAACGACCAGCGATTCAGCGGCCTGAACGTCTATTTCATGGGTCACAGCGCGCTTTCGAACGGCTGGTTTGCCAACGGCGTCGTGAATTATGTGAGCAGCTTCCGCTTCCGGCAGGAATGGAGCGAGAGTTACAACGAGGCCATCGGCTCGGAAATTCATTCCGTGGGGTTCGTTACCAAGAGCTGGTCGAACTACACCTTCGACGCATCCATATCCAGGCTGGAGAACTTCGAAAATACCGAGGTTCCGGTGACCGAACCGGACGGCAGCACGAACTTCCTGCGGGATGCCGTGCTGATTCACAAACTGCCGGACGTGGATTTCTCGCGGCGCGATACGCAGCTTTGGAATGGCGTGCCGCTGTGGTTCTCCTTCTATTCGGACGCGGGCTTACTCTACCGCAGCGAGCCGATTTTCGACTCCGGGCAGCACCTGGTCGACGAGTTTCAGACCCGCGAGTTCATGCCGCGCTTGCGTTTTGCGCCGCACCTGACGAGCGCGCTTCACCTGGGCCCGGTGAGCATTGTGCCGAGCATCGGGATCGACGAGACGTTTTACGGGGAGAACCAGTCGTTCAGCGATCAGAGAAATGGCACTTATCCGTATCCTTACGAATTCCTGGTGAACCCCTCGACTTATACGCGCAGCGCGCGGGATCTCTCGGTGGACGTGATTTTTCCGTCGTTTGCGCGAGTCTTCAATAAGAAGACGGTCTTCGGGGATAAGTTGAAGCACGTGATCGAGCCGCGGGCGACTTACAAGTATGTTACAGGTATCGGGGAAGACTTCAATCGCGCCATCCGGTTTGATGAGCAGGACTTACTTTCCAACACCAGCCAGTTGCAGCTTTCGCTGACCAATCGTCTTTACGCCAAGCGCGGCGACAACGTGCACGAGATTTTCACCTGGGAACTGATGCAGAACCGCTACTTCGATCCGACTTTCGGAGGGGCGGTACTGCCGGGCGCGGCGAATCTGTTCGCGGCGACGGCGGATCTGACGGCTTATGCGTTCGTCGCCGGTCCGCGATCGTATTCGCCAATTGCGTCGATTTTGCGCGCCAGTCCGGTCGATGGGTTGGGGATACAGTGGCAGGCCGATTACGATCCGTTTTACGGCCGTCTGGTGGATACCAGCCTGTCCGTGGATTACCACTGGAAGAAGTATTTCCTCTCGGCGGCCAACTTCGAAGCGCACTCGGACCCGATTCTGGCGCCGTATGGGAATCAGTATCACTTCCGCGGCGGCTTCGGCGATCCGCAGCACCGGGGATGGAATGCGGGAGTGGATGTGGCGTACGACTACCGGACGAAGATCGTGCAGTATACGACGTCGCAGGTGACGTACAACACCGACTGCTGCGGGTTCAGCGTGCAATATCGAAGATTCAATTTCGGCATCAGGGATGAGAGTAAGCTGTACTTTTCCTTCTCGCTGGCGAACTTGGGAAGTGTGGGGACACTGCGAAAGCAGGACCGGTTGTTCTAGCCCGCACGACGTCTTCATTGTAGGGAAAATACTCAGTTCACCCATTCTCGTTGCGTTGTTTTGCGCAGCACTCTAACGAAAAAGTGTTGCAATTTACGACAATAGGGCCTGTTTAGTCCGGTAAATCCAATTGGTCCCAGGCGTGCACGAGTGCCAGCCAAATTCAATTTAGTGAGGTTGGCTTTGCGCCGATTACTCCGGGACTCGGGTCATCTCATCAGGCCGGCGGCGGTTCTGCTCGCGGGTTTGGTTCTGTTCCTGATTGTTCGCACCGCCCTGGTGCCGAAGGCTTTTGGACAATATGGCCACTACCGCCCGGGCGCTCTGCAACTCATCCGGCAACATCCTGTTGCCTATGCCGGCCACGACCAGTGCGCCATGTGCCATGACGATGAAGCGAAGCTGAAAGCTACGGGCAAGCACGCGGGAGTGAACTGCGAAGCTTGCCACGGTCCGCTGGCGCAGCATGCCTCGGATCCCATGGCGAACGTTCCCAAGCTGCCCGAAGTGGCGAACCTCTGCCGCCGCTGTCATGAGAAAGACGCGGCGAAACCCAAAAGCTTTCCGCAAGTGGTGACGGCGGAGCATTCCGGCGGCATGCTCTGCACGGAATGCCACAAGCCCCACAATCCGCACCTCTAAAGGAGAACCGACATGGACCTTAGCCGGCGTGACTTATTCAAGATTGGCGGCAAGCTGCTTGTGCTGGCGTCCGCGGGCGCCACGCTCGAACAGATTGTGGGCGCCGAACCTGCTCCCGATGCCTACAAGATGGCGGACCACTGGTGGGGCATGATCATCGACATCGAGGAGTGCATCGGATGCGGCAACTGCGTGCGCGCGTGCTCGAAAGAGAACCAGGTGGCGGACGGCTACTTCCGGACCTGGGTCGAGCGCTACGTAATCGAAGAAGAGGGCAAGCAGCCGCAGGTGGAATCGCCCAAGGGCGCCATAGAAGGCTTTCCGCCGCTGCTGCGCGAAGACGTGAAGAGCTTCTTCGTGCCCAAGCTGTGCAACCACTGCGCCGATTCGCCATGCGTGCAGGTGTGCCCGGTGGGCGCGACGTTCCGCAGTCCCGATGGCGTAGTGCTGGTGGACAAGACCTATTGCCTGGGCTGCCGGTATTGCGTGCAGGCTTGCCCCTACGGGTGCCGCTTTCTGGATCCGCGCACGGACACGGTGGATAAGTGCACGCTGTGTTATCACCGCATCACGCAGGGGCTGACAACGGCGTGCTGCGAGAACTGCCCGACGGGCGCGCGGCAGCTTGTGGACTTCAAGAATCCCAAAGACCCGGTCCACGAATTCCTGCGCAAGAACAAAGTGCAGGTATTGAAGCCATACATGGCTACCGAGGCGAAGGTCTTCTACAAAAATCTCGACGGCGCGGTGCGATAAAGGAGCGATGAGATGATCCCCGGCGTAGACGGTTTCATGTACCCGAACGAAACGGAGCTGCAATGGAGCCTACTCATTGTGCTCTACCCGTACATCACTGGGCTGGTGGCGGGCGCGTTTATTCTCGCGTCGCTGGAACGCGTTTTCAAGGTGGAGGCCGTGCGGCCCACGTACCGGCTGGCGCTATTGACGGCGCTGGCGTTTCTTCTGGTGGCGCCGCTGCCGCTGCAATTGCATCTGGGGCATCCCGAGCGGAGTTTCGAGATGTATCTCACGCCGCACGCATCGAGCGCCATGGCGATGTTCGGATTTGTATATCTGTGGTATCTCACGGTGGTGCTGCTGCTGGAGGTGTGGCTGGAGTTTCGCGCCGATATTGTTTACATGGCGCAGACGACCACGGGCTTCACGCGGCTGATTTACCGGGCGCTGACTTTAGGCTCGCAAAACGTCAGCCCGGAAGCGCGCCGCATCGACGAGAAGGTGGGGTATGTCATCACGGTGATCGGAATCCCTTCGGCGTTTCTGCTGCATGGTTACGTGGGCTTCATTTTCGGATCGATTAAAGCGAATCCGTGGTGGAGCACTCCGCTGATGCCGATTGTGTTCCTGTTTTCCGCGATGGTTTCGGGGATCGCGGCGGTGCTGCTGCTGTATGTCGGATCGATGAAAGCGAAGAAGCTGCGCATCGACATGCGGTGCCTGGACACCATCGCGAAGTACCTGTTCTACGTCTTCCTGGTGGATTTCTCGCTCGAGATGCTGGACCTCATCCACCGCACGTACGAAGCCGACGAGAGCTTCCGCAGTCTGGACTTCATGGTGCACACGCGGTTGTGGGGCTCGCACGTGCTGTTGCAGATCTGCGCGGGCACGCTGGGTCCGCTGGCGATTCTGGCGTCGACGCAGCTTTGGAAATTCTCCGAAGCGCGGCGGCGCGTGCTGTATGTAACGGCCTGCTGCCTGACGGAAGTGGGCATTTTCGCCATGCGCTGGAACGTGGTGATCGGCGGCCAGCTCTTCTCGAAAAGCTTCCTGGGCTACACCACTTACAAGGTGGCCTTTGCGGCGCGCGAGGGGCTTCTTCCCGCGATCGGGCTGATGATTCTCCCGTTCGTGATTTTCGTTGTGCTGATCAAACTGCTGCCGCCGTGGACTGCGCACGAATCGGCATAACCAGCGGAGGTTGCCATGCCGCAACCGGATTTCGACGCACTGCAACAGGAGTTGAAAGAGCTCGCGCTCCGGGTCGATGCGATTGAACAGCGCGTCGGGATCGCTCCGCGAGTTGCCGCGGCGCCGCCAGGCGAAATTGCCGGCGCGCCGCAAACGGACGCGCTGGCTGCCACGGCCGGCGCATTCCCGCTCTTCGGCCGCGCGCTGCTGGGGATCGCCGGCGCGTACCTTCTGCGCGCGCTGACGGAATCGGGGAGTGTGCCGGCGAGTTTGGGTGCGGGGCTTGGCACACTGTATGCACTCGCCTGGTTAGCGTGGGCCGCACGCACTCCGGCGGAGCACAAGCTGGAGACCACGCTGCACAGTCTCACGTCGGCGCTGGTGCTCGCGCCGCTGGTTTGGGAAGCCACGGTGCGTATGGGCGCATTGACTCCGTGGGCAGCGGCGCTGGTGCTGCTGATATTCATCGCGAGCGGGCTGAAACTCTCCTGGCGCAAGGCCCTGCTGATTCCCGCGACAATCACCACGGTAACGGGCTGCGGCACGGCCGCGGCGTTGATGGTTGCGACCGAGAATGTGGTTCCATTTGCGGCGGTGCTGATCGGGGCGGCTGCGCTCGTGGAGGCGGCGGCGTGTTTCGAGCACTGGCTGGGCGAGCGCTGGCTCACGGCATCGCTGGCGGACGGCTCGGTGTTATTGGCGACGTGGCTGGTGACGAATCCGCGCGGGCTGCCGGAGGGGTACGCCCCAATTCCGGCGGGAGCGCTGCTGGCTCTGGTAGGGGCGCTTGTGGCTGTGTACCTCACAAGCACGATTGTGCGGACGCTGTTGCGCGGATTCCGGTTCACCGGTTTCGAAACGGCGCAATGCGGCGCGGCGCTGCTGATCGCGGTGAATGCGGCGCTCAGAATGTCGGAGGCGGTGCCGGCGCTGGCTCCGGGAATCGGAGTATTTGCGCTGGCGTGTGCGGCAGCTTGCTACGCGGTGTCGTTTCTCTTGCTGGAACGGCGGGAAAGCGGCCGCAACTTTTATACGTACTCGACGTTCGGGCTGTTGCTGGCCATTGCCGCGACGTGGGTGCTGCTGCCCGCGGATGCACTGCCGGCGGCTTGGAGCTTGCTCGCGGCCGCGTGCGTATGGGCGGGCCGGAAGCGGAATCGCGCGACACTGCAATGGCACGGCATTATCTATCTGGCTCCGGCGCTGGTGTTTTCGACGGCGTGGACGGGGCCGCTCAGCGAATCGGCGCGGATCGGAGTGCAAGGATTCGGTGCGGCGGCTGCGTTGTGCGCGTACGTGCTCGCGGGCCGGGCCGAGGGACGCAACTTCGACGCAGTGCGGACGGCCCTGGGCGGTGCGGCGGTGTGGGAATGCGCGGGGTTGGTGGCTGCTGTGCTCTCGTCGGCATATCACGGTTCGTTGGGCGCGGATGCTCCGCACGCGTATTGCGCGGTGATCCGGACGGGAACAATCGCGGCCGGCGCGCTGGCGCTCGCGGCGGGGGCGAGCCGGTGGGCGCGCTGGGAGTGGTCCCGGCTGGTGATTCCCCTGATGCTGGCGGGAGGATACCGGCTGCTGATGCCGGATGCGCATCAGGGAAGCCGGACTGCGTTTGCAATTTCGATGGTGCTGTACGGCGGGACGCTGATGATGTTGCCGTCTTTGTTGAAGAGGGTCTAACTCGCGCACGTCGCGCTCCATTCGCCTTTCGATGCACCTTTTACCGCTTCCTAACGGTCGCGGCTCCGTTAGCAGAATCAACTACATACGGAGCCGTGACCGTGAGGGAGCGGCAAACGGTGCCGGGTATCGGAGTGCGTTTGAGTGCGGCAATAAGCAATTCGATATTTTTCACAATCCCTGACGGAGCTGTGACCGTGACGGAGCGGTAAACGGTGCCGGGAATGCGAGTGCGTTTAGTTTTTAAGATTCAACCACATACGGAGCCGTGACCGTCAGGGAGCGGTAAAAGGTGCCGGGGATTCGAGTGCGTTTAGTTTTTCGCAAGCCCAAAAGGTAAAGGCCCCGAGCTGGGTATCTCGGGGCCTGCACTCAGAGAGTGGCGGTGGGAGGGGACTCACCGCCAGGGATGCTGTCTGTATTAATTTGATATTAGCAGTTTAAGAGCTTGTTGTCTACTATTGAGTAAAATATTTTTGTATGTGGACTAAAACATACAAAACCTTGAACGTACGTCCCGACACGAAATTTCGGGTACCAGCGTCCGTTTAGTACCAGAAACTCTTCCCGAAGCGTGCGCTATTTGCCATACTCTGTCGAGAGGAAATCCCGTGCGCTTCAATTTCGGCACCATTGTGATGATTGCGGGCTGCTTGGCGGGTACCGCTAACGCCAACACCATCGCATACAACAACGACGTTACGAACCTGTCTCTGCAGAACTGGGGCCGCTCTTTGGGGATGGACTTCCAGGTCAATACCCCGATCACGATCACTGCTCTCGGTGCGTTCGATAACGGCGTGCTCACGAACCTGAACGGCTCCGATGGCACCTCCGGCGTGACGGTGCTGATTTACGATCTCTCCAACCAGCAGCAGGTGGGTTCGAGTGTTACCTTCTCCGCGGCGAATTCGGGCACCCAGATCGGCGGAGACGCGTTTTTGCCGGTAAACTTCGTGCTGGCTCCGGGCTCCTATTCGGTGGTGGCGTGGAACGACATCAATTACAATTCGTTCGGCACCCCGAATACGACCAGTCACCTGAATATGGGCGGCGGTGACATCACATTCATTGGCGATTCGCGCTACGATTTCTCGGCCGGCATTTTTCCCCAACAGCTCGATGGTGGTCCGGTGAATCGTTACGATGCGGGCACGTTTGAGTTCTCTCCGGAACCGGCTACCTTCTGCATGCTTGGCGGCGCGTTCCTGGGCTTCGGTCTGCTTCGGCGCCGCCGCGGCTAAACTCCTTTAGATTCGCGAGCGGTCTGGAGACCGATCGCGACTGAGTGATATGGTGGTCGGATGCTTCGCGTGTCTGTTTGTGTTGCATTCCTTCCTCTCCTTCTGACCGCTCAGTCCTTCGAACCATCCACATACTCCGGTTTGCAATGGCGGATGATCGGGCCGTTCCGCGGGGGCCGCACGGTCGGCGCCGCGGGTATTGCATCGCAGCCGAACGTCTTTTACATCGGCGTCAACAATGGCGGCGTCTGGAAGACGGACGACGCGGGGCGCACGTGGAATCCTCTCTTCGATGCGCAGGATACGGGCTCGGTGGGCGCCATTGCGGTCGCGCCATCGGACCCGAAAATTCTCTACGTGGGCAGCGGCGAAGGGTTGCAGCGGCCGGACCTTTCGGTCGGCAACGGGATATACAAATCCACGGACGCGGGCGCCACCTGGACGCACCTCGGTTTGCGCGACGGGCAGCAGATTTCCGCAATCGCCGTAGACCCGCGCAATGCCAATCGATTGTTTGTGGCGGTGCTCGGGCATCCGTATGGACCGAACGCGGAGCGCGGGGTGTATCGCTCGACCGATGGCGGTCAGCATTTAGAGCGGGTCTTATATAAGAACGAATACACGGGAGCGGTGGATCTCGCGTTCGATCCGGCGAATGCGCAGACCGTTTACGCGGTGCTGTGGCAGGCGCAGCAGGGTCCGTGGGAGAACGGCGTGTTTTCCGGGCCGGCGAGCGGGATCTTCAAATCAACGGATGGCGGCGCGAATTGGGCGCAGCTCACCGGCGGGCTGCCCACGTTCGCGCAGGGCCTGGGGCGGATCGGCATAGGGATCGCGCCGAGCGACGGCAGGCGCATGTACGCGCTGGTCGAAGCGGGCCGGGATGCCGGCGGCCTTTACCGCTCCGACGATGCGGGCGGAACGTGGCGGCGCGTCAACAATGAGATGCGCATTTACGGGCGCGGCAGCGATTTCGCCTGTGTGCGCGTAGACCCGCGCAACCCCGACACGATCTACGTCGCTAATACATCGACGTACCGGTCCACGGATGGCGGCGCGACGTTCACGGCGATCAAGGGCGCGCCGGGCGGCGACGACTACCACACCGTCTGGATTAATCCCGCGAATCCGGACATTATTCTGCTCGCCAGCGATCAGGGCGCAACCATCTCCGTGAATCACGGGCGCACGTGGAGTTCCTGGTACAACCAGCCGACGGCGCAGTTTTACCACGTGATCACGGACAATCAGTTTCCGTATTGGGTGTATGGCGGACAGCAGGAAAGCGGGTCGGCGGGCGTCGCGAGCCGCGGGAACGATGGCGCGATCACGTTCCGGGACTGGCATCCGGTGGGCGCGGAAGAGTACGCGTACCTCGCGCCCGATCCGCTGAATCCGGACATCATTTACGGCGGCCGCACCACACGGTACAACCGCAGGACGGGCACGGTGGAAGATGTCGCGCCGAAGGGGAGTTATCGGTTTCTTCGCACGGCGCCGCTGATGTTCTCGCCGGTGAATCCGCATGTGCTGTACCTCGGCGCGCAGATGGTGCTGAAGACAACGAACGGCGGCCAGACGTGGCAGCCCATCAGCGGAGATCTTTCACGCGCGACCTACGCTCTGCCGCCGAGTGTCGCGGGATATCCGGAAGCGGCGCAGAAACAGGCCACACGGCGCGGTGTGGTGTATTCGCTGGGGCCTTCCTATCTCGATGAGAACGTACTCTGGGCGGGCACCGACGATGGGCTCATCCACGTGACGCGTGATGGCGGCAAGGCGTGGAAAGACGTAACTCCGCCGGGACTCGCGCCGTGGAGCAAGGTGGCGCAACTGGATGCCGGACATTTCGACACGGCAACCGCGTACGCCGCGATCAACCGTTTACGGGTCGACGATCTGAAGCCGCACATATACCGCACGCACGATTACGGCGCCACCTGGCAGGAGATCACGCGCGGGATTCCGGATTCGCCGGTGAATACGGTGCGCGAGGACCCGGTGCGCAAGGGACTGCTGTACGCCGGCACGGAGGCCGCGGTGTACGTATCCTTCAACGACGGCGACGACTGGCGTCCGCTGCGGCTGAATATGCCTGCCACTTCGATCCGAGACCTGGTGGTACATGACGACGACCTGGTGGTGGGCACGCACGGCCGCGGGTTTTGGATTCTGGACGATATCTCTCCGTTGCGACAGCTTACCCCGGAAGTAACCGCGGCGGGGGCGCACTTATTCGCTCCGCGAGTGACTTACCGGGTGGCGAGAGACACGAATACCGATACGCCTCTGCCGCCGGAAGAGCCCGCGGGCAAGAATCCTCCCGACGGCGCGGTTCTGTATTACTGGTTGAAACAGCCGGGGGCGGTGGCGATCGAGATTGCCGATGGCGACGGGAAGGTGGTGCGGCGGTATTCGAGCGAGGACCGGCCGGAGCCGGTCGACCGGTCGGTGAATGTGCCGCTGTACTGGATCAGGCCGTTTCAGCCGCTGCCTGCGACGGCGGGAATGCATCGCTTCGTGTGGGACCTGCACGCCGCCGCAACGGGCGAGGCTGGACGCCGCGAATTCGAGTATCCCATCTCTGCGATTTACGGAGATACACCCGGTCGGCAGGGTGAATGGATGCCGCCCGGCACTTATACGGTGCGGCTCACGGCAGGCGGACGCACTTACACACAACAGTTACTGGTTAAGCCCGACCCCCGGGAGGCGGTGCAGTGAAGTTATTGCTTACTTTGGCGGCGTTTGCGGCCGTGGCAACGGCGCAGACCAAGCAGGTGCCGCCACCGGGGATTGCGATCGGGGCTGGCGATCGCGCCGAACTGCAGGCCGGGCTCGATCATCTTCGCGGGGAGATTGCAAGGCTGAAAGGCAACCCGCTGCTGCCGGACGTCGAGATCTACAGCGAAGCGGTCCGATACGCGCTGCAGTACAACGAATTCTTCAAGGCGGACGAGGTGGGCAAGGCGCGTGCGCTGCTGCAACACGGGGAAGAGCGCGCGGCTGCACTGGCTGCTGGAAAGGCGCCCTGGACTACTGCCACGGGCCTCATCGTACGAGGCTATATATCGAAAATCGACAAGAGCGTGCAGCCGTACGGGCTCGTTATGCCGGCTTCGTACTCGCCGGAAGTTCCGCACCGGTGGCGGCTGGATGCGTGGTTCCATGGCCGCAACGAGACGCTCAGCGAAGTCAACTTTCTGGCGGACCGGGAGAAGAATAAGGGAGAGTTCACGCCTCGCGACACGATTGTGCTCCACTTATACGGACGTTTCTGCAACGCGAGTAAGTTCGCGGGCCAAGTGGATTTCTTCGAAGCGCTGAACGACGTGAAGCGGCACTATGCGATTGACGAGGACCGGATTCTGGTGCGCGGTTTCAGCATGGGAGGCGCGTCGGCGTGGCATATCGGCGCGCATTACGCGGGGCTGTGGGCCGCGGTAGCGCCGGGAGCGGGTTTCAGCGAGACCATGCAATATCAGAAACTGCATACCTCCGGTCCCGGAGCGCCGCCCGAATGGGAGCAGAAGCTGTTCCACTTATACGACGCAGTGGATTATGCGGCGAATCTATATAACACGGTAACTGTGGCTTACAACGGCGAACTCGATCCGCAGAAGCAGGCCGCGGACATAATGGAACGCGCCATGAGCGAGGAAGGCATGCGGCTCATGCGGATTACCGGTCCGCAGACGCAGCACAAGTACCATCCGGATTCGAAAGTGGAGATCGATCGCATTCTGGATGCCGCCGCCCGGCGCGGGCGCGATCCGTATCCGCGGACGCTGAGGTTCACCACATGGACGCTGGCGTATAACCGGATGAAGTGGCTTACCGTGGATGCTCTGGGCGAACACTGGCAGCGTGCGCGCGTAGATGCAGACATCACAGGGGATTCAGCCGTGACGCTCCGGACGACCAACGTGACGGCGCTGACGCTGGAGTTTGAGCCTGGCGGCTGCCCGCTGAACGTGGCGAGCAAGGTGGGAGTAACGCTGGACGGCCAGACCGTCACGGCGCCGGGTCCCATGTCCGACCGGTCCTGGATCGCGCATTTCCGGAAAGCGGGGCCGCGGTGGACGGTGGCGGATTCCGCGGAAATGCCGGGCCTGCACAAGCGGCATGGACTGCAAGGACCTATCGACGACGCTTTTCTGGACAGCTTCGTTTTTGTGACGCCGACGGGCACGCCCGCGGATTGGGTGAAGACGGAAGAAGCGGAGGCCATCCGGCAGTGGCGCACTCAGTTTCGCGGAGAGCCGCAAGTGCGCACGGACCGGGATTTGACGGAGGCCGATATCGCGAGCAGCAACCTGATTCTTTGGGGCGACCCGGAAAGCAACCGGATCATCCAGCGAATCGCGGACCGGCTGCCGGTGAAGTGGAGCGCGGGCACGATACCCGTTCTGATTTATCCGAATCCCTTAAACCCGAAGAAGTACGTTGTACTGAACAGCGGTTTCACGTTTGCCGCAGCGGCGAATTCCAGCAACGCGAGGCAGACGCCGAAGCTGCCGGACTGGGCGATTCGGGACGCCGCAGGCAGAGTGATATCGGCCGGGTTCTTCAACGAAGAGTGGGGCTATCGCTGAACGCGTCCGGAGCCGCCGCCTTTGAGCAGGCTATTCACTTCATCGACTGTGACGCGGTTGAAATCGCCGATCACAGAGTGCTTCAGGCAACTCGCCGCGACGGCGAACTCCAACGCTTGCGCGTGGTCCTCTAATGCCAGCATGCCGTAGATGAGGCCGGCTGCGAAGCTATCGCCGCCGCCGACGCGATCCACGATGTGCGTGATTTCGTAGTGTCGGCTGGTGAGGAACTTCGACCGGTCATTGAGGCAAGCGCCCCAGCCATTGTGCGATGCGCTGTGCGATTCGCGCAGGGTGACGGCGATGGCTTTGAGCGTTCCGAATTCCTCCAGCACGCGAACGGTCAGCTTCTCGTACGCCGAGTGGTCCAACTTGCCCGATTCGACGTCAACGGAAGCCGCAATCCCCAGAGCTTTCTGCACATCTTCTTCATTGGCGATCGCGATATCGACATACTGCACGAGCTCGCGCATGACTTCCGAAGCCTGCTTCCCGTATTTCCAGAGGTTCTTGCGATAGTTCAGGTCGCAGGAAACGGTGAGGCCTTTCTCTCTGGCGCGCTTTGCTCCTTCGATGGAAAGCGCTGCCGCGCCGGCGCTCAGCGCGGGCGTGATGCCGGTGACGTGGAACCAGCCCGCGCCCTGCAGCGTTGCGTCCCAATCGATATCGCCCGGCTGCGCCTGCGCGATGGAGCTGTAATCGCGGTCGTAGACCACTTTGGAGGCGCGCTGATTGGCGCCCGCTTCCAGGAAGTAAATGCCGACGCGGCCTTTACGCCGCACGATCTTCGAAGTGTCTACGCCGAAGCGGCGCAATTCGGAAACGGCGGCATCGGCGATGGCGTTTTCAGGCAGAGCGGTGACGAAGCTCGCGGGCACTCCGAAGGCGGCGAGGGACACGGCGACGTTGGCTTCACCGCCGCCAAAGGTCGCCTGAAATTGCGGCGTTTGCAGAAAACGCTCGAACCCCGGCGGGGCGAGCCGGAGCATGATTTCTCCGAAAGTAACAACGTGAGTGTTCATTGTTTTCGAAAGCTCAGTATAGCTTTGGATGAAGCCGTCCAGTGGGCTGGTAGCTGCAATCTGCGTATACGGAGAAGGAGTGAGCACGCATGACTCTGAAATTGTCTTTTGTCGCACTTGCGTTGGCAGGCCTGATCGGCTGCGCGAATAACCGCGCGCCGGACGTAGCGGGGAAAGTCAGAGACTCGCTGAAGCAGGCGGGTTTGAATAGCGTCACGGTATCGCAGGATCGCGATAAGGGCGTGGTCACGTTGGGCGGCAACGTGGCGCAAGCGGAGCAGAAGTCCCAGGCGGAGCAGATCGCGCAACCACTGGTGGGCGGGCAGGTGGTGGCCAATGAGATCGCAGTGTTGCCGAAGGGCGACAGCGCGGCACGCGCGGTGGATTCGGACCTCGACAAAGGCATTGAAGCGAACCTGGATGCCGCGCTCGCGCAATCGAACATCAAAGGGGTCCGGCACAGCACAAAGAACGGCGTGGTTACGCTGAAGGGCGAGCTGGCAACGCCGCAGATGCGTGCGGACATCGAGCGGATGGCGACCGGAGTCCCGAATGTGCAGCAGGTTGTCAATGAGATCGAGGTGAAAAACCAGAGGGCTACCAGTTCTTCGGCCGACCGGTCGCGGTGAAGTGAGTCGGCGCTCCGCGCCGATGGGCGAACTCCGTTCGCCGCAACGGGAAAGATTCCTGTTGCCACGTGCCGACAGTAATCCTTCCTGTCGGGTCGCGCGGAGCGCGACTGCTCGCGGATTAAGGGTGAAATGGCCAAATTCCAGGAGTCGGCGCTCCGCGCCGATTTGGGACCGGGCAGGAGCCCGGCGGATACTAGCGCTACCGGCCGGCGGTGACGTGGAGCCTGAGAGAGGGCGCCCAAACCGGTCCGCGGTCCCGGTTGTAGGCGGGGTTGGCGATGTGCTGCAGGTCCAGTGAGACGAACAAATGGCCGGTCAGCTTTGCCTGGTAATAGGTTTCGCTGGTGGTTTCCCGACCGTAACGAAGGGCTCCGTCCCCGATCAGGAAATCCAGGCCGCCGCGTGAAAGATACGCGGCGTGCACGGCGCTGAGGCCTGCGGCAGTGACCTCCGTTGCGATGGTGTCGTTCGGCCGGTTCCATCGTGACCCGTCCAGGGAGACGCCGATGGTGGCGAGGCGGTCCATCACCGTGAACGCGAAACTCTCCGTTTTACCGTCATTCCATCCGAGGCGGCTGAAAAGGCCGAGCCCCTTGGCGATCTCCTGGTCCGCGCTCATTCCGAAGCCGTACTTCAGGGCGCCGATGCGGCGGGTGGCAGTGACGTCCGGGCGTCCGGGCATGCGCAACGCGCCGGCGTAGCTGCCCATATCGCCGCGATTCTGGTAATGCAGCACGCGGACTGCGCCTTCGTGGCCGCTGAAGTTGGTGCGGTATTCGCCCTCAAACATATCCGAACGATCGCGGAACAGGCGCCGATCGAAGCGCAGGCCGTTGGCTACGCGAGGCATCGCGGCGCTACCATAGCGCGCGCTCCACCGGCGGGTGTGAAACTCGTGCACCCAGCCCCAGGTGTAGCCGCGCGTATCGGCGGGGTAATCCCACGCGCCGTTGTACATCACCGCCCAGCCCATGAACTGCGTGCGAGGATCGTGGGAATAGCGGTTCTGGTCGAAGAAATCGGTGACGGTGAAACGTCCGGCGACGATGGTGTAGCGCGTCATGGGGCGGGCATTGCCGAGCTGATTCTCGTCACTCTCCCGCTTTTCCATTTCCGGGCCGAAGCCGAAGTCGTGCTGCACGTAGACGCGGGCCAGATATGGTTTCGGCGTGGCGGTGGCGACGCGCGGCATTTCTCCGTTGGGAAAATTCGCGATTCCGGTGGTGCCGCTGAAAGCGCGGCCGCCGGCGATCTCGGGGTCGAAATAGAATTGCGTGTGTTTCGCCGCCTGCCATCCGAAGAATAGAGTGCTCGTTAGCGAAACTTCCGCCTCGGCGTGCGCGGCCAGACTGAGCGGACCCGAATACGCCGCGTCGAAGGCGGGATGAAACTGCCCGATCGAAGTGGCTTGAAAGAACAGGTTCCATTTCTGCGCGTCATCGTCAGTGTTCTGGGTCTGCGCGTGGCAGGCTGCAACGGCGAGTAAGAGGAGAAAACGCGGCATCATTTTCATTTTGCCGGAATCGCGGGTCCACGAACCGTGAAAAAACGATGACATATGATAGAGGATATGAAGCTCTTTTGGTGCGCCGCGCTCGCCGCCACCGCTCTTTGCGCGCAGACGTTCACGGGCGCCGATGCAATCGACCGGACCATTAACGACGCCGTAGCGCAACACAAAATGCCCGGCGCGGTCCTGGTGATCGGCCATGACGGCCAGGTGGTCTACCGGAAGGCGTACGGAAATCGCGCGCTCGTCCCCGCGGTAGAGGCGATGACGGTGGACACGGTTTTCGATCTCGCGTCGCTCACGAAAGTCATCGCCACGACCACGAGCCTGATGAAGCTTTTCGACGAGGGCAAGTTCCGGCTCAACGACCCGATCACGCAATACATCCCGGAGTTCGAAGGGGGCAAGAGCACCATTACCATTCGCAACCTGATGACCCATTTTTCCGGACTGCGCCCCGACCTGACGCTGTCGCCCGCCTGGAGCGGCTACGAAACGGGCATGAAGATGGCGTATGCCGAGATGCCGGCGAATCCGCCGGGCACGCACTTCCTGTATAGCGACATCAATTTTGAATTGCTCGGCGAACTGGTGCACCGCCTCAGCGGGGAAATGCTGAATGCCTACGCGCGCCAGAATATTTTCCTGCCGCTGGGGATGAAGGATACGATGTTCCTGCCGCCGGTGTCTATGCTTGCGCGCATCGCGCCGACACAGCGCGACCCGCTCAACGGCGTTCCGCTGCGCGGCGTAGTGCACGATCCGACGGCTCGGTACATGGGCGGCGTAGCGGGGCACGCGGGTTTGTTTTCGACCGCCGATGACCTTTCCCGGTTTGCGCAGATGCTCATCAATGGGGGCACGCTCGATGGCGTGAAGATCGCGAGCGCGCTGACGGTGGAGAAATTCACGGAGCCGCAGAGCCCCGCCGATCAGCCTATTCTGCGCGGTCTGGGGTGGGATATCGATTCGCCGTTCTCCAGCAATCGCGGCGAGTTGTTTCCGATCGGCTCGTTTGGACACACGGGCTTCACGGGCACGTCAATCTGGATCGACCCATCGACGAAGAGCTACGTCATTTTGCTGACGAACGCGGTGCATCCGGACGGGCATGGGAGTGTGGTGGCGCTGCGCACGAAGGTGGCGACGATCGCCGCGGCGTCGCTGGGCATTCCCTCTCAAGGTGTGACGCTTACGGGCTATGACGAAACGCTGGCGGCGGCGGGGTTCCGGCGCGAAGAGAATCGCACGGGCGCGACAAAGACGGGACTGGATGTGCTGGAGTCGCAGGGCTTCCGGCCGTTCGCGGGAAAGCGGATCGGGCTGATCACGAATCAGACGGGCCTGGACGCCGCGGGCCGCCGGAACATCGACGTGATGGTGCAGGCCGGCGTGAAGATCGGCGCGCTGTTTTCGCCCGAGCACGGCTTCGGCGGGGTGGAGGACCGGCCGGGTATTGAGGACGCGGTGGACAAGGCGACGGGGCTGAAGATCTACAGCCTGTACGGCAAAACGAACCGGCCGACGCCCGAGATGCTGCAGGGTCTGGACGCGCTGGTGTTCGACATTCAGGACGTGGGCGCCCGGTTCTACACGTACGAGACCACGATGAGCTATTGCATGGAAGCCGCGGCGAAAGCGGGCATTCCGTATTACGTGCTGGACCGGCCGAATCCGGTATCGGGAGTGCATGTGGAAGGTCCGCTGCTGGATGCTTCGAATACCAGTTTTGTGGGTTCGTTCGCGGGGCTTCCGACGCGGCATGGCATGACGATGGGCGAGCTTGCGCAAATGTTCAATGTGGAAAAGAAGATCGGCGCCAATCTCACAGTGATCCGGATGGAGGATTGGCATCGGGGCGATTGGTTCGACAATACGGGCCTGCCGTGGATCAATCCGTCGCCGAATATGCGGAGCTTGAATGCGGCGACACTGTACCCGGGGCTCTGCTTTCTGGAGTTCGCGAAGAATTTTTCGATGGGTCGCGGGACGGATGCTCCGTTCGAGCAGGTGGGCGCGGATTTCATCAAAGGGCGTGAGCTTGCGGAGTATCTCAATAAGAGGCTGATTCCGGGAGTTCGCGTTTATGCGACGACGTTTACTCCCACGGAATCGAATTTCAAGGGCGTGCAGATTCAGGGCGTCCGGTTTGTGATTACGAATCGTGATGTATTCGATTCGACGCGTTTGGGGCTGGAGCTGGCGAGCGCGATTCAGGAGTTGTACGCCGGAAGGATCGATCTGGCCGGCGGCAAACGCTTGATTGGCAGCAACGACGCGATCCGCCGGCTGAAGGCAGGGGAAAGCGCCCGCACGATTCAGGCGAGCTGGCAGGACGCTTTGAACGCGTTCCTGGCGACGCGTGAAAAATACCTTCTTTACAAACAGCAGTAGTAGGTACCGGCCTCCCGGCCGGTACAAGGCGACCGGAGGTCGCCCGGCGAGCTCCGCTCGCCTGCAACCGGTCAGGAGACCGGTCGCTACGTCCGCATCACGTCGATGATAGAAACTATCGGGCCGCGAAGCGAATGTCCAAAGTCGCCACTTACTTGAAGTGCATGTCCAGGAAATTGAGGAAGATTTCCCAATCGCCGGGGAGGGTTCCGTGTCCGCCGATATGCATGAAGTAGCCGATGTCGTGCAGAATCGGAACTCCGGGCGGGGGCCAGACATCGGTGCCGAGTCCCTGTTTACCGAAGAGCTGGTAGACAGGTTCGGCCGCGACGGCGGAGAGGAACTCTCCTTTCGGGTCTGACCAAAAATCCGTCGAGCCCGTTTGCAGGAGCACGGGGCGCGGCGCCATCAACGCGACTAATTCATGCGCGTCCACAGGCAACTGGTCCACGTGCTGCGCGTAATCGGCATATTTGGCGGTGAACTGATACGGATATCTCGTGTGCTCGACGAGATGCGCGATGGTTTCGCCGTACGTGCGGCGGCTCAGCGCCGCGCCGCCTTCTCCGGAGCAACTGGCGATGGTGAGGGCGAAGCGCGAGTCGCGGGCGCCGGCCCACATCACGGTCTTGCCGAGGCGCGAAACGCCGTAAATCGCGACGTGTTTGGAATCGACGCCGCTATCGGTTTCCAGGTAATCCATTGCGCGGCTGAGTCCCCAGGCCCATGCGCCGATCGCGCCCCAGGTGTCTTTGTAGATGCCGCGCACGCCGAGCGACTCGCCGCCGAGGAAGTCGGGATCCACGTCGCCGTAGTAGAAGGTTGCGACGCCGTAGCCGCGCTCGAGCAGCGGCTTGACGTTGAGGCGTCCGATGCCGAAACGCGGAGCGGGCACTCGCTTCTTATCGCGGCCCCACACCTCGCCCTGCTTCACGCCGGGGTCATCGACCGTGCTGGAGTTCGCCGAAAATGCGATCTGCAGGAGCAGCGGGGCAGGCTTGCCGCTTTTCGCGGGCAGATATTCGAGCAGGTCTATCTTCGGCCCGTTCTTATCGGCGGATAAGTAGATGGTGATCTGCTTGCGCGTGGCGAGCCCGTCAAATACCGGTGTGCCCTTTTCGAAAACATCGAAGCTCATCCCCGCGGGCCGGCCCGGCGCGTGCCCGTATTCATTGGCTTCGAACAGCTTGATGAGCTCGGGACGGCGCTTTTCGGTCCACGTCTTCGCGTCCTTGACCGGCTGGCCGTTTTCCAAGCGTAGCGCATCGGGGAGCTTGTAAGTGCCGACCTTCTCCTCGTCGTAATTCACATGGATGCCGGCGATCTCGTCGCGCTCTCCCTGCGGAGAAGGAGTAATGGCGACGAGCGTCACCGGACCGATGAGGCCCGAAGGCACGGTGGAGGGAATGCGTCCGGGAAACTCGTTTGTGACGCGAACCTCCACGTCATTGGCCCCGCTATGAATTGCGCCCGTGACATCGACCGCGTATGGCGGCTTCCACAGCACGCCGAAGTTTTTGCCGTTGACGATCACTTCGGCGATATCGCGGATTTCGCCCAAATCCAATTCCAGCCGCGCGCCGCCGGGGATGGCAGGCACCGTGAGGGTTTTGTGGAACGCCTGAGTGCCCGCGAAGTCCTTGGCGAACGTGTCGGGCGGACCTTCGACTTTGGCGACGATACGGCGACTGACGGGAGCATGGGTGGTCAGCGGACCGGGCCGCCGGAAGACGACGAACACGGCTTCGCGAGGCGCGAGATGCAGCGGTGTGAGGTCGGCGGGTTCCACGGCGCCGGTATCGGCATGCCACAACTCCGCGGCCTTGCCGGTGACGCGGAAATGCGGCACAATGTCCTGCGCGGTATCGCTCTGGTTGGCGACGAAATAGATATCGGCATTACCGGCGAGGCGGTGAATCCACGCGACGTTGCAGGCGCCGCAGTCGAAATCCTTGCCGGCCTTCAGCGCGGCCAGTACTCCTTCGAGCGGCTCATTCCAGAACACGCGCCCTTTGCCGAAATCGTGATGCAGAACGGAGATACCGTCGGCATCGCCCCACACATCCATGGCGAGCGCCTGCACTTCGCCATCGGCCGTGGGATAGTCCGCGAGGCTCGGCGAGAGCTTGGGCCGCGGCCCTACGATGGTCGCGCCGGCCGCAACCATCTCGTGCAACTTGCGAGCCACGGGCACGGTCATGCGATCGATCTCCGGCAGCACGAGCGCGCGATAACGCATGCCGCCTTCGACAGCGATGCTGGCATCGGGCTGGACGGTCATGCGATGCAGCAGCACGTCCGTGTTGACGTAATCGTAATCGTAACCGGGAGGCGGGGCGGGCGTGAGTCCCGCGCCCCAGAACGGCATGGTGGAAGGCGCGCCTTCGCGAAGAAGATAGGCCAGATCGGCGACGAAGCGCCCCTGCTGAAGCATGTACGAAGTTCGAGAGAAGTACGTCATCAACGGCGCGGCCTGGTCAGCCCACGTGATGTTGCGGTTGATGTGCGTGCCGACCATCGTGTTGCCGGGCTTGGTATCGAGCGGCTGATGCGCGTCCGTGTGGAAGACGAGCCGGTTGATGCCCTGCGCGAACCAATAATCGGCGACCTTCTTCAAGGTGTACGGCGATTCGTAACCGCCGCCGGTGAACGCCTCGGCCGCGGCAATCGGTTTCCCGTAAACGTGCGCCGTGCTGGCTGCGCCGCGCACATCCACGTAGTACATGCTTTCGGGATGCAGCGCGTGCACCCAGAATTCGGCCATGGGAATTTCCACTTTGCTCTTGTTCAGCAGAGAGTCTTCGAGAATCTCCAGCGCGACGCCGGAGGCCTCGGCATATACGCCCATGCCGCGCTTGCGCGCCTCCTCGGCCATGACGCCGTAATGGTTGTCCGCCCACATGTCGGCCAGCGTGCGGCGGAAGTCCCACAGGAAACGGTCGCTGACCTCGGCGCTCCCGACGACGCGACCGGCGAGCACCGGTAGATACGGCGTGGGATCGTAGCCGCGGCGCTTGCGGAACTCCGAGGCCATTTCCTCGGTCCAGTTTTGCATGCCGGCTTCCCAGCTATCCATCATCAGGTAGCGGAAGCTCTTGCCCATCAGCGGACCGAGCGCTTTGGCCAGCGGATCCAGGTATCCGGCGGCGTACTCCTGCATGTGCGCGCGGCTGAGTTTGTCGGCTTCGAAGCCGCTGCCGGAGGGCACGGGCGGCTTGTTGCGCATGCCCGTGAGCGAATAGCCCATGCGCAGGATGGTCCATTTACCGGCGGGGACGTCCCAGCGCAGCGTTCCATCGGGGGACATCTTCGCGGTGAGGTTTACAATGCCATCGCGTGAAATCGCAGCGCCTGCGCCGGTGGCCGGAGTGGGGCTGGATTCGTACTCGTCGAGCAGGCTGTTGAAGCCTCCCTTTTCCTCCCAGCGATGCACGCGCGCGCCGGAGTAGAGCTTGGCCTCGCTTAATACGAACTGCTTCGCCGGGACGGTGGGGCCGCCGTGAATGATCGCGGCGGGAGTGAGCGGCGCGGCAGTGAGTTCGAGCCGGAAGAAGCGCGCGGCAGTTTCCGGGAACGCATACGTGCGGGCCAGCGCTCCGTGATAACCCTGCGGACCAGGGAGCGCGAGAATCGTGCGCCACGACGAGCCATCGTCACTCGCGAGCAAACGCCCGACCGGAATGCCGCGGCCGCCGAGCGAAATGGCACGCGCGTGAAACGCGGACGGGTACTCGTATTGAATCCAGCCGGGGCCCGGAATGGTCGCAGTAGTCATCAAGCTGTCGTCAAGCAGAGGCGCGGCATCAATGGGTCCGGCGCTGGTGGTGACCTTCGGCGCGAGCTCGGCTTCGGCGGGCGGAGTGGGATAGGCGAGCACCGCGGAATCGGCATAGAAGGTGGGGTCGCCGGGGCGGGCGCCGGCGGTGGAATCGCGCACCGGTCCGTTGTTCGACGGCGGATGCGGCAACTGTGCGTTGAAACTTCGCGGGCCTTCGATGGTTGTCTCGCTCCAGACAATCTTCTTCATGGCCTGCTCGGGTTTAACCCAGGGTCCGCCGGTCTCGCTCCAGCCGGGAGAACTGAAGATCGCCATCTCGAGCCCGAGGCGGTCCGCTTCACTTGCCGCGTGGCGTACGGCGTCGTACCATTCGGGCGAGCCGAAGAAGATTTTCTTGTCGACGGTTTGCCCGCTGCCTGACGCGACGTCGGCGAGTTGGAAACCGCCGATACCTACGCGCTTCATCCATTCGAGATCTTTGGTGATGCCTTGTTTGGTGACGTTGCCGTTGGTCCAGTGCCACCACGTGCGCGGCTTGGCCGTATCGGGCGGATTGTGGAAGCCCTGCTCCAGCGCGTCGCCGGGCGCCTGGGCTCGAAGCAGTGTCAGAGCGGCGAGCGCGCTAACTCGCGCACAGCTCCGCAAACTTCGCCAGATCGATACATCCGCCTGAGACAATTGCCACCACCTTTCCGCTGCCTGCGCGTCCGCTGACGGCCGCCGCGACGGCACAGGCCGAGGCGCCTTCTACGATAACGCGATTTCGCTCCGCCACAAGCTTCATTGCGGCCGCCGCTTCGGCAAGCGTGACCACGATGGAGCCGGCGAGCAGGGTGCGCGCCTGCTCGAAGAGATTTGCGAAGACCATACGGCTGCCGATGCCGTCCACAAAGCTGGGCTGATACTCGACGGTGCGCGGTTCGCCGGCGGCCAGGGAAGCGGCGAGCGGCGCGGCTGTTTCAATTTCCGCCGCGTAGACTGTCACGTGCGGCGCGCGCTCGAGCATCACGGCCGCGATGCCGAGGGAGAGTCCGCCGCCGCCCCACGGCACGACTACCGCGTCTATCTCCGAAAGGTCTTCCAGGATTTCGAGGGCGATGGTGCCGTTGCCGGCCATCACGTCGGCGTCGTCGAACGCATGAATGAAGGTGGCGTCGACGCCGGGGTAGCCGCGCCGTTCGAAGGTGCTCCACCATTCGGCGAACGGCGCTTTAATAATGCGGCCGCCGAGACGTTCGACGGCTGCGAGCTTCGTTTGCGGAGCGGTATCGGGTGTGACTACCGTGGCGGGAATGCCGCGCCGGCGCGCGCAGAACGAGACTGCCTGGGCCATGTTGCCGGCTGATGCCGTGAGAACGCCGCGAGCTAGTTTTTCGGCCGGCGTTTTGGCCATCACGTTGGCCGCGCCGCGGATTTTGAAACTTCCGATGGGCTGCAGATTTTCGAGCTTGAGATAGACCTGGGCGAACGTGTCGGCATTCAGCGCAATTAAAGGCGTACGGACCGCCACACCCGCGATGTTACGGCGCGCCTCTTCCACCTGAGCAAGGGTAACCGGCATGCCATCATCTTACTTTGGATTGGTATCCTGAAGCTTGGCAAAAATCTATCCATTTCAACCGTTCCGCTACTCCGAAAAAGCGGGTCCGCTGGCGAATCTGGTAACGCAGCCGTATGACAAGATTTCGCCTGAGATGCAACAGCACTATCTGTCGGCGAGTCCGTACAACTTGGTGCGCGTGATTCTGGGCGAGAAGAAGCCCGCCGACAACGATGGCGACAACGTCTACACGCGCGCCGCGGCATTTCTGAACGAGTGGATCGCGAGCGGCATTCTGGCGCAGGATCAGGAGCCCGCCGTGTTCCCGTACTTCCAGGAATTCCGGGTGGACGAAACGGGCGAGCGGCTTACGCGCAAGGGCTTCATCGCGCTGGGCCCTGTGGAGGATTATTCCACCGGCGTGGTGCACCGGCACGAGCAGACGCTCTCCGGGCCGAAGAAGGATCGACTGGAACTGCTGCGCCACACGCACGCGCACTTCGGCCAGATCTTCATGTTGTATCCGGATCCGGACGGAGCGATCGACGCCCTGTTGGACGAAGCCGCGAAATCCGCGCCGGTGGCGGAGGTGACGGACGAGTACGGCGTGGCGCATCGCGTGTGGAAAATCGCCGGGGCCGGGAAGATTCAGCAACTGATGGCCGACAAGAAGCTGCTGATCGCGGACGGTCACCATCGCTACGAGACCGCGCTGGCGTTTCGCAAAGAGAATCCGAATCTGCCCGGCACGGATCGCGTGATGATGACATTCGTCAATATGCACTCGGCCGGGCTGCGCATTTTGGCGACGCATCGGCTGGTGAGCGGCGTTCCGGCGGACGGTTTTCCGGACGAATTTCTGCGCACCGCGGCCGACGATTTTAAAGTGGACGAGATTGAGTCCGTGGATCGGCTGGCGGCGATGTGGAAGGAATGCCCGGAGCGTACGATCATCGGCGCGGCGATCGGGAATCGCTTGTTCTCGATGGAAGAGCGCGATGCGCGCAACGAACTCGATATCAAAGTGCTGCATGAGCAGATTCTCGGTAAGGTGCTGGGGATCGGCGAAGAGGCGGTGCGGGATGAGAAGCACCTGCGGTACATGCGCGGGATCGATAAAGCGATCGCGGAAGCGCGCGAGGGACGAGCGCAGATCGCGTTTCTGTTGAAGCCGACGCGGATTGAGCAGGTCGCGGAGATTTCGTTCGGCGGCGGGGTGATGCCTCAAAAGTCCACGGATTTTTATCCGAAGGTTTTGTCGGGGCTGACGATTTATAAGGTGGATTGAGGATCGTTTACCGTCGCGCTCCATTCGCCTTTCGATGCCTTTTACGGCTCCCTGACGGGCCTTTTTGCCGCATTCAAACGCACTCGCATCCCCGGCACCTTTTACCGCTCCCTTACGGTCACGGCTCCGTATGTAGCTGATTCTACTAACGGAGCCGCGACCGTCAGGGAGCGGTAAACGGTGCGTCGAAAGGCGGATGGAGCGCGACGAGAACAGCAGCCGCATTTCTTCACAATTCCTCACGGTGGCGGCTCCTATCGGAATCATATACGGAGCGGCAAATCACCCTGGTCAGAAGCCGGCGAGGCGGCGGAAGGCTTCTTCGGCTTCGGGATCGGCGCCGGCGGGGACGTGCGAGAGGTAGATGCCGACCCACTGACGCGCTCTCTGGAAGTCGTGGATCTGGCTGAAATACTCGCCCAGTTTTCTTGCGCAGCGGGGCAGTTGCGGATCTCGTTCGATGTGGACGGCGCACTCCGTTTCTATGGAGGCGGTCGCGTCTCCCGATGCCGGTCCGCGCGTGAACACGAGCGCCGTTTCGTCGTGGTAGACGAGAGTCCAGCCGAGATGGACAGCCTGCTTATAGAGATTGCCGGTGGTGTATTCGAAGCCGCCCATGATGACCGTGTTTACGCCGTACTTATCGAGCAACTGCTGCGGCGTGGGACGGCCCGGGTCGGGATGATCGTAGAGGATGCTCGCGTAATCCTTGAACACGTTCTCGCTGAGGGCGCGGCCATCGATGAACACCTGATATCGCGGCCATAAACGCCAGATCAGATACCCGCCCCATTCGTAGGTGTTGTAAACGGGACCGGGCAGATTGTGCGCAAGCACGAAATCGGCGGCGCCCGCGGGGTACTTCCAAAGTGCGGGACGGAATTGCAAAATGCCGGCGCGCAGCGGAGTGATGAGGAAGAAGGCGATCAGGGCCGCTGCCGCCAATCCCGGCCATGTGCGCTTCCAAGGCCAATAGCTCGCTATCACGATGGGCGCGAAGAACGCGACGAGGGGAATGTTGCGCTGGGCGGTGAGGGACGCGGCGGCGAATGCGATGAAGAGCAGCCAATCGGCGAGGCGGGCGCGGCGCCGGGCCCAGAGAAGCGCGGCGAGACCAGCGGCGAGCAGAATGCTATACGCTTGCGGCGGCCAGATCGGCGTGCCGGACCATTCCAGCAGGGTCGACGTAAGAAAGCTGCTGCGATAGGAGATCAGCACCGGGACGATGAGGAAGCCGTTCGGGTTCAAGCCGGAAATGAGAACGGCCGCCGCGCCCCAGATCCAAAGCTGCCTCCTGGGTGGTTGCGCGGTGATGACGTATGCTCCGATGGCCAGCCATCCGAGAAAGAAGCCGCCGTGACAATTGGCCCAGATCAGCAGGATGACCGGCAGCAGCCATAAGCGCCGCCCGCTTTCGAGCACAGCGATGGTGATGCCGAGGAGCAGGAAGGAAATCAAGTACGGCCGGTCGGTGCGGAAGCCCGCCGCTGCGAGCAGAGTAGCGCAGCCCATGGCCGCCGCGAGCGCGCGATAGAAGCCGCCGGTGCGCCGCCACACGATCCACGCCGCGACACCGCAGATCGCGAGCAGAAGCGCCACACGCCAGAACACCAGACCGGGGAAGCCGGCGACCGAGTAGAGGGCATACATCAGCACCTCGGAGAGCCATTCGTGAGTGAGGTTGAAGCGGCGCGTGGTTTCTTCGCCGGGATATGCAGAGCCTGCGTGGGCCGTGGTGTACGCGAAGGGATCGGGGACCGGCAGTTTGTGGTGCGCGGCGATGTAACGTCCGGTGGCGAGGTGCCACCAGAGATCGGTATCGGCGATCGGAGTAGAGAAGAGAGCGATCAGGAACAGCGCTGCTGCCCCGAGCAGAGCCGGGTACCACCAACGCGCTTGCGTCACCGGCTATTGCACCGTCACGGGACGGTCGAAGACCACATCGATGGTGGAGCCCTGGCGGAGCTCGACTTCGCGCCCGCGAGTGAGCAGCACGGTGGCGAGTCCGACGCCCGCGCCGGCTCCCGCGCCGATGCCTGCGCCCCTCCAGGTGCGCTCCGCGAGTCCGCCGATAGCTGCTCCGGATCCGGAGAGGGTCGCGACGCGCGCGGCGTCGGCGCCGTGGCTGGAGCCTTGTTTGATGTCGTTTTCTTTCGAATCGACCTTCTGGTCGGTGCCCGCGGCATCCACGCTGGTCAGGTGCGGCGCGACCTGCACCTGTTGCCCGGAGGTGAGTGTCATGTTCTCGATGCGAATCGCCAGTTCGGCGTTGCCGCTGACCCGGCCGCTGCGCCGCGCGTGCGTGACGACGCCCTGTACATACGTGCCGACCGGCACGACGATCGCGCCGCCGGCGGCGATGGGCGTGGCGGTGCGCATGTAGACGAAGTCGCCCTCTTTCGCGGTGCGTGTGCTGATGGAGTTTACCAGGTGGAGAGCGACGTGGCTGCCCTGCGGGATTTCCGCTGAGGGGGCCGCGCAGACAAATGCGAGTGCGAGTAAGACAAGGCGCATGAGGAACGCTCCTGAGGTTATGGTAGCGCGCTGCTCGCTCGGGAGCGCTCTGCGCGCCTCCGACCGGTCTGGAGACGTCTGGAGACCGGTCGCTACCTCGGCTTTCGGGAGTCGCAGAACCAGAGGGCTAGTGCGAGGAGCAGCGCCAGGACGGAATCGGACACTTCGGCGACGCGTCCGGGGAGGTAGCGCTGTATCCATTCGAGCACCAGCAATGCCGGCGCCAACACTGCCGCTCCGATGCGGTAGGGCGTTCCGGCGCGGCGCCAGAGCCACAGGACGGCGCCGTAATCGAACAGCTTTCGCGTGAACACGATGAGCCCGGATTCGCGAGGCGCCATGAAACTGGACGCGAACGGGATCCATGAGAATCGCGCCGGAGAATCCGTGAAATGGAACGGCGTCAACTCGGCAACCACTACCGCGGCAGCGATGAGGACCACCGCTACGCGCAGCCGCAGCGTGCCGCGCAAGATCAGCCAGAGCAGCAGCGCCGCCGCAGCGCCGCAGAGTTCTTCGCTCTGCAGAGTGCGTGTGACCACGAAGATCCGCAGCGGCAGACACGCGAGGGCCACCGCCACCCTCCAGCGGAGGGCTTCGCCGAAGGCCATTTCGATCATCACCGCGACGGCGAGCCACTCCGCGGTGGCAGTGAACGCCTGAACCAGCGAAAACGACGCCGGCATCCATACCGCCGACAGGGTATTCCGTATGCGCGTTTGGCTGAATACCGGAAAAAATGGATACATCTGGGCACACGTCCAGGCGGCCAGCAGCAACATTGCCGATACGGCCGTCTGGCGGGAGGCTCGCTGGAACGCGCGCTCGAGCTTCGCGCCGAAAACCAGGGCGGCGATGCATCCGGCGAGAGCTCCGGCGGTGTTGCTGGCCACATCGGAAAGGCTGGGGTCGCGGCCGGGGACGTATACCTGAAGGTATTCCATGCACAAGGAAAGCAGGAACCCGAAGATCGCGCCGCCGATTGCCGCTCGATCGCGCCGCCGGAAACTGAGCACCACCAGCGCTCCCACCGGCAGGTAGAGGACGAAATTAAGAACAACGTCCCGCAGGGCGAAGCGGCTCCAGGCTGTCGGCCAGGAGTGCAGCAGCACGACTAGCGGGTCGGCCGATGCGTCGAAGTGAAATCGCCAGGGGTAAAGAGAGCCGTAAACGATCAGTGCGACGGTGAGCAGCAACAGCCGTCGCATCAGTGTTTCGAAAAACGGCGCAAGCGGAAGAGTTCAGACAGGGAAATGTAAAGGTTGACGAAGCCGAGGCCGGTGATGGCGCCGCGTACGTAGAGATTGTCCCAGTACGGCCGCCAGCGCATGAGGCTGGCGAAGTAGTTGTGATCCCAGTAATCCGTCCACGGAAACGCGGCCAGGAAGATACCGATCTCCAGGCAGAAGGTGATCAGGAGGACGGCCGACATCTTGTGATACCAGCGCCACTGCGGGCGCTGCGGCGGCTCGGCCGGTTCGACGGCGTGCGACCCGGGTTCTTCGGGCATCATGCCGCGCCCGCCGTATCGAACAAGTCCATTTGCGGATTGTAATCCACCGGAAAGATGGCACGCGCGCGCACCGGTTCAAAGCTGAGGCGATGGAGCGGAGTGGGTCCGAATTCCTGTATGGCGCGCTGATGCTCTTCGGTGGCGTACCCCTTGTGCGAGGCAAGTCCGTAGGCTGGAAACACCTGGTCCCAGGCGCGCATGCAGGCGTCGCGATAGACCTTCGCGATGATGGATGCGGCGGCGATCGCGTGGCACCGCATATCGCCTTTAATGAGGGAGCGCTGAGGCACGGGAAGATCGATGGGGACGGCGTCGATGAGCAGAAAATCGGGCTTGGGATTGAGGCGGCTGACGGCGAGGCGCATGGCCATGCGGCTGGCCTGATAGATGTTGAGGTGGTCGATGGTGGCGGCGTCCACGGCGGCGATCGCCCAGGCAGCGGCGCGTTCGCGAATGCGTTCGTTGAGCACTTCGCGGCGCCCGGCATCCAGCAGTTTGCTATCGTTCAGGCCGCGGATGGCGCGATCGGGCGCAAGAATGACGGCAGCGGCAACGACGGGGCCGAACAGAGCTCCGCGGCCGACTTCGTCTACTCCGGCGACGGCGGAGAATCCGCGCGCCTGGAGCTCGCGCTCGAGCGTTGCTTCACAACGGTATTTCGCGCCCGCACCCTCGGGTCGCATGATTTCGCCTGGAGCGCTTATTCGCGTTCCCGCAGACGGGCGGCTTTGCCCTTTAAGCCACGCAGGTAGTACAGTTTAGCGCGGCGAACGCGACCCGTGCGGATGACATCGATATGGTCGATGACGCGCGCGTTCATGGGGAAAATGCGCTCTACGCCCTGGCCGAAACTGACCTTGCGTACGGTGATGCTCTCGCCCATGCCGCTGTTGTTGCGGGCGATAACAGTGCCTTCAAACGCCTGGAGGCGCTCTTTATCGCCTTCCTTGATCTTTACGTGGACACGGATGGTATCGCCCGGCCGAAAAACGGGGAGATCCGTCCGCTTGTTCTTCTCGATAAACTTCGTCAACAACGCGTTCTGCATGGAAATTTCCTTGAATCCTCTAGTTTACACGAAAGTTATTCGTTTCGCAGTGCCGCGTTGGGGTCGACGCTCATGGCCCGCCGGGCGGGAAGCCAGCAGGCCAGGGCGGCAGTTGCCACCACCAGTGTCGCAGCGATTACCGGAGCGGCGACTGGGGTGGCGGCAAGTCCCCAGAGGAGTCCGCGGAGCAGCTTCAGACCAAGCACTGAGCCGAGCGCTCCAAGGGCAAGTCCCGCGGCTACTGCTGTAAACGACTGCCGGAAAACGAGAGCGTGGATCTTGCCCGGGGTTGCGCCGAGCGCCATGCGGATGCCGATTTCTTGCGTGCGCCGCGACGTTGTGTACGCCGTGACGCCGTAGATTCCACCGGCGGCGAGCATCAGCGCGAGGGCGGCGGTGGCAGCCAGGAGAGACATGAGGAACCGGCGGCCGGCGACCGTATCGCCGATCAGCGTGCGCATGGAAGCGCCCAGAAGTACGGGCTGCCGCGGATCGACACCGGCGATCGCCCGACGGATGGCGCGCTCCATCTCTTTCGGCGGACGCGAGGTGCGGGCGACGATGAATTGAGCGCGCTGCAGGGCCGCGGCGGCGAGATAGACGGCCGGCTGACCTGCGCCATCGAGCGTCGAGTGATGCAGCGAAGCGACCACACCGACGACGCGCTTCCAGTTGGAGGGATGCTCGGGCGTGCAGTTCAGGCAGATGTTGCTGCCTGCCGGAGCCGCATCGCTCACGAGCACCGCGTCGCTATCGGGCCGCATGTCTTCAGCGGTGAGCCAGCGGCCCGATTTCAGACGCGCGCCGAGGGTCTGGAGATAGTCCGGACTAACGACGTCGATCTCTCCCACAACACCGGGGGCGAGGAAACCGCCGTGGTTCTCGCCGCTGAAGGGAAGCGCATCGACCGTGCCCGCCGAGTCGACGCCGGGAATCGCTCGGACGGCGTCGAGGAACTTGCTGTAGATTTCGCCGCGCGAGGCGGGTGTGGGATAGCGATCGGGCGCGGCGAGCACGACCGCAGCGAAGACGTGGTCGGGATCGAAGCCGGGGTTGGTGTGGACGAGCGAGACGAAGTTGGTGAGCAGTTGGCCGCCGGCGACGACGAGCACGACCGCGATCGCGACTTCGGCCGCGACGAGGGTTCCGCGCAACCGGTCGCGGGGAGAAGCGAGAGAGGAGCGTGCCGCGAAATCGCCGGCCCCGGCTCCGCGCAGCGCGGGCGCGATGCCGAAGACAATTCCGTTGGCCAGCGCGATGGCCAGGGAGAACGCGAAGACGGATAGACCGGCGTGTGCGTTGGTGAGCCGCGGGATGTTCGCGGGCGCGATGGCCGGGAGCACTCGCCAGGCGAGCGCGGCCAACAGAAATCCGCCGAGACCGCCGAGTCCCGCAAGCACACAGCTTTCCGTGAGGAGTTGGCGGGCGATGCGCAAGCGCCCGGCGCCCATCGCCATGCGGACCGCGAGTTCGCGGCGGCGCGCGAGGCCGCGGGCGAGCAGTAAATTTGCGACGTTGGCGCAGCCGATGACGAGGAAGAGG
This sequence comes from Candidatus Limnocylindrales bacterium, assembly GCA_035606355.1. Taxonomy (GTDB): domain Bacteria; phylum Acidobacteriota; class Terriglobia; order Bryobacterales; family Bryobacteraceae; genus Sulfopaludibacter. The sequence goes on from DATNFO010000040.1 coordinate 104,900, forward strand.
CCGGCGGCTCCGAAGAGCACCCACAGCGCCGGCTTTGCTTGGCCAAGTGCGCTATCGCGGAGCGCCGCGGCGGAGAGCGTGCGGTCGCGATTGGTGGCGGCAAAATCGCGCGCCAGGTCCGTGCCGATAGACGCGATTTCCTGCCGCGCACTGTCGAGTGAGACGCCGGGGCGGAGTCGCGCGATGGCTCCGACGGAGCTGGTGGTGAGTGCCGCGGGCTTCAGTTGCAGGATCTCCCAGAACTCAACGTACGGAGCGGGCGTGTGAGTGGCATCGCGGCGCATGGGAAAGTTGAAGCGCTCCGGCATGACACCCGTGACGGCGTAGGTGCGGCCGCCCGCTGCGACCGCACGGCCTACGATGCGGCGATCCGCGTGGAAGCGGGCACGCCACATTCCGTAGCTGAGCAGCAATTCGCCGGGAACTTCGGGGGTACGGCCGAGCATCGGCGTGACTCCCAGGGTAGGGAAGAGGTTCGGCGAGACCCGTAGTCCGTAGTGGGCTTCGGGTGGCGCACCGCCGTCGCCGGGAAGATCGAGAACCGAATTGCTGTACATCGCGACGGAGGCGAGAGTGCGAGAACGGCGCGCGATCTCGAGCGCGTCCTGCGGAAACACCCAATCACCGAGCGAGGGCGCGGCGTGCGCGGTGTCGCTGCGAATCTGAATCAGTTCGGAAGGACGGGAGTAGGGCAGCGGATCGAGCAGCACGGCTTTGACGGCGGTGAAGACTACGGCTGTCGCGCCGATGCTCAGCGCGGTGGAGAGGAGCGCGATTGCGGTGGTCAGCGGATTGCGGCGAAGGAGGCGCAGGGCCAAGCGAACATCGTGAAACAAAAACATTGAAAACCCTGTCAGTGCCGGCCGGGTGGTACGGAAACCTCGGCATTGTCGGTTACGAGCGGCGGCCCCGATTCCGGCAGAATCTCGACATCGCGGAGCACAATGCCTTTCGCGTTGGTCACGGTGAAGCCTTTCTTCGCGGAGACGCGGATGTTGTCGAACGTGATCCCCTGAATCGGCATCTCCTTCAGTCCGGTGATCTGCCCGGCGCTGGCGGAGCCGCGAGCCGTAATGTTGCTGATGTGTATGTCGCGGAAGATGGGCGTGCCGGGGCCGACGGGAAAAAGGTCGGTGGGCTTGTCCGCGCCTTGATAGAAGGTGACGATGTTGATGGCTTCGGCGACATCCTGCATGACGATGTTGGAGATTGAGATGCCTTCCACAATGCCGCCCCGTCCGCGCTGAGACTTGAGCCGGATTCCCTTGCCGGTGCCGTGAAAAACGCAGTTGGAGACGGCGACGTTGCGCACTCCGCCGCTCATTTCGCTGCCGATCACGATGCCGCCGTGACCCTGCTTCATGGTGCAGTTCGTAATGACGATGTCCTCGTCGGGCCGCGCCATTTTTCGGCCAAGCTCGTCTTTGCCGGACTTCAGCGTGATGCAATCGTCGCCTACATCGATGTGGCAATCGGAGATGTGCACCCAGCGGCAGGATTCCGGATTAATGCCGTCCGTGTTCGGCGAGGGCACGCGATTAGTAATCGTGACGCCGCGGACGTTGACGTATTCGCAGAGGAGCGGGTGAATGGTCCAGCTTGCGGAATCGACGAGGCGCACGTTTTCGATGCGCACGTTGCGGCAGCCGACGAGACGGATCATCTGGGGCCGTCCATGCCGGATCTTGGCGACTTCGGCGAGTTCGGCGGGCGTGGATGCTTTGGCGGTATGGTTCTTGCCGCTGACCATCCACTCGCGTTTCCACCAGACCTCGCCTTGCCCGTCGATTGTCCCGGGTCCGGTGATGGAGACGTTCTCGAGGTCCTCGCCATAGATGAGGGAAGAGATTTCCTCGTGGTTGTCCCAAACGGATTTGCGGAGAGGGTAATCGGCGGGGTCGCCGCTGCCGAGGATCGTGGCTCCGGCTTCGAGGTGCAGTTCGAGATTGCTGCGGAGTTGGATGGTCCCGGTGCGGTACTGCCCCGCGGCGACGACGACGGTGCCGCCGGATGCGCAGGCTTCGATAGCTTTGGCGATGCTGTTGCCGAAGTCGCGCGTGTTGCAGGTGGCGGCTTGCGCGGCAGTGACGGCGAGGGCGAGGAACGCGAGTTTCGGGATCACGGGCTTACCTACAGGGTTGCATAGATTGTGAAATGGGGACGACGTCCGCGACCGGTCTGGAGACCGGTCGTTACTTGATCAGATCCGGGCGGAGGCGCTTTGTTTTGTCGAGCGCCAGTTTTTTTCGGAAGCGGCGGATTTCTTCGTGATTGCCGTTCATCAGGACTTCGGGCGCCTTCCAGCCCCGGAATTCCGCCGGCCTGGTCCAGTGTGGACAATCGAGCAGTCCTTCGCCATGTCCTTCGGTTTGGAAGGAATCGAAGGTCGCGGAAGTTTCGTTGCCGAGCACTCCGGGAATCAGGCGAGCGACCGTATCGACAACGACCGCGGCGGCGAGCTCGCCACCTGAGAGCACGTAATTGCCGATGGAGATTTCGTCGTCGGCAAGATGTTCGGCGACCCGCTCGTCCACGCCTTCATAGCGGCCGCAGATCAGCAGGATTTCCCGTTCGCGAACGAGCGCGTTGGCCATCGCCTGGTCGAACATGCGGCCTTGCGCGGAGAGTAGCAGCGTTTTTTGTCCTTCGATGCGCGAGGGCCAGATCGCCTCGACGGCATCGAAAATAGGCTCGCACTTCATGACCATGCCTTCGCCGCCGCCGAAGGGGCGGTCGTCGACAGTTTTGTGACGGTCATGAGTCCAGTCGCGCAGGTTGTGAATGCGGATGTCGAGCAGTCCTTCCTTGCGGCCGCGGCTGACCACTCCGTGCGCGAAGGGGCCTTCGAAAAACTCGGGGAATATCGTGAGAACGTGAAAGATCACGGCGCGTTGAGGTCGAGCAAGCCTTCCGGCAATTCTACCGCGATGCGGCGCGTCTTCGGATCAATCTCGACGCAAATGGCGCGGGCGAAGGGGATCATCACGCCACCGTTGACCACCAGGTTGCCTGCGCCGCCGGAATCGTGCCAGGCGGTGACGCGGCCGATGGATTGGCCCGTTTTGCGGTCGATGACGTCGCAGCCGACGAGATCGTCCTGAAAGTACTCGTTCTCTTCGAGCGGCACGCGCTCTTCCAGGGGAACGCGCACTTCGGCGCCGCTCAACTGCTCGGCGTCCGAAATAGAATCGACTCCGCGGAACTTGAAGACGAGCGTTCCCTGGTGGAACCAGATTTCTTCGATGTCAAACGGCTCGGCATGGCCGGACAGCCATACGCGCCGGAGAGTTTCGAAGCGGTCGGGTTTACTGGTGAGAGCGAGGGCCGTGACTTCGCCGCGATTCCCCCTGGTTTTCCCCAAGAGGGCTATCGTGACCCATCCGGCCTCCGGATCTGTCATTACTCGAGGATTTCCAACGTAAAGCGGCGGTTGAGCTTCATACCGGCGGCTCCCAAAATGGTACGAATGGAGCGCGCCGTTCGGCCCTGCTTGCCGATCACTTTGCCAAGATCGCTCGGAGCGACCTTTAATTCCAGCACCGTAACCTGCTCGCCTTCCACCACGCGGACGGAAACCTCCTCCGGGATGTCAACCAGAGCTTTCGCGATATCTTCAATTAACTGCTTCATTTCACCCCGCCTCCCTCACTGTTCATGGTAGCCGACCCGGGGGGGCCCATCGCGCTAAATCTGTGTCAAGAGATGCGGCTACGCGTTCTGTTCCTTACAGTTACACGCTAACACGCGTTAGCATCAGGCCACCGGTTGAGGGGCCGCCGCAGGATTCTTTTCGACGAGGGATCGAACGGTGGGGGAGAGTTGCGCGCCGTTCCTGGTCCAGTGTTCGATGCGGTCGTGTTTCAGAACCGCCACTGCGGGGGTCGATAAAGGATTGTAGTGGCCGACCACTTCGATGGCGCGGCCGTTGCGGGCGCGCTCCTTTTCAATCACGACGACACGATAAAACGGCTTCTTTTTGGCGCCAAACCGCGCCAGGCGAATCATGAGCATGGATACTCCAAAAATTGAAATTACGGCGCTTTAGCGGCCGGTCAAATCTCCAAACGGAAAGCCGGCGGGAAGCTTCATCTTTCCAAGCTTCTTGCCGAGCATGCCACCGGAAAGCGTTTTCATCATCTTCCGGGCTTCCGAATACTGCTTCAATAACTGATTTACTTCCTGTACGCTGGTGCCACTGCCTCGCGCAATGCGGCGGCGGCGGCTCCCGTTGATAATCATGTGGTTGATGCGCTCTTTCGGCGTCATCGAATCGATGATCGCGACCACACGATTGATTTCCTTATCATCTACTTTAACGTCTTTCAACTGCTTGAGCATCCCGACCTTGGGCATCATATCCAGAAGGGAGCTCAGCGGCCCGAGTTTGCGGATGCTTTTCAGCTGGTCGCGAAAGTCTTCCAGGGAAAAATCGTTCTCGATGAGCTTGCGCTGCATCTCCACGGTTTTCTTCTGGTCGAACTGTTCGCTGGCCTTTTCGATGAACGACAGAATGTCGCCCATCCCCAGGATGCGATTGGCCGCGCGGTCGGGGTGGAACGGCTCCAGGGCATCGAATTTTTCGCCGATGCCGACGAACTTGAGCGGCTGACCGGTAACCTGGCGAATGGAAAGAGCGGCGCCGCCACGCGCATCGCCATCCATTTTCGTGAGGATGACGCCCGTGATGCCGAGGCGCTTGTGGAACTCATCGGCGCTTTTGACGGCGTCCTGGCCCGTCATGGCGTCGGCCACGAAGAGCACTTCGACGGGGTTGAGCTGATCCTTGAGCTGCTGCAACTCGCTCATCAACTCTTCATCGATGTGCAGCCGGCCTGCGGTATCCACCAGAAGGACATCGCGGCCATTGTTTACGGTCTCGCGCCGGGCAGAGCGGGTAAGATCCAGCGGAGCAGTTTCACCCTCGGCGCCTTCATAGATGGGCTGGCCGATTTCTTTGGCGATGACCCTGAGCTGTTCGCGGGCGGCCGGACGGTAGACGTCCACGGAGACCAGCATCGGGCGATGGCCGTTCTTGGACAGCCAGCGCGCCAGTTTCCCTGTGGATGTCGTCTTACCGGAACCTTGCAGGCCGACGATCAGAAAGACGCTGGGCGGCTCATTGGCAAAACGCAGACGGGATTCGTGGCTGCCGAGGATGCGTATGAGCTCCTCGTGCACGATCTTGATCACCTGCTGGGACGGGGAAAGCGATTGCAGCACTTCCTCGCCCATCGCTTTGACCTTGATGTTCTCGACGAGTTGTTTGACAACTTTGAAGTTGACGTCGGCTTCCAGAAGCGCCATGCGGATTTCCCGCAGCGCGGCTTCCATGTTTTCAGCCGTGAGTTTCCCTTCACCGCGGAGATTCTTGAATACCCGCTGGAGTTTTTCCGATAAGTTGTCGAACATTGCGATTGGTTCAGAGGACAGCCGCACTACGAGCGCGGCCGCGTTCAGGTAACACTCCCATTATACGCAAAAAGGGCGGATGGCTTATGACCATCCGCCCTTGAGAGATCAGCGGGTTGTGCCCGCTGCATTCTGCTTACAGCGTTACTGCGGGATTACGAGGCCCGTCAGGGAGTCGCCGGAAGAGGGGGTCACGGCCAGAAGACCGATCGTCCCGACGCCGTTGACGCCGTTGGTCGTCGTGTTGGTGCTTGTCAACAGGCCAGTGAAGGCGGTCGGCAAGTTCAGTTTGCTGGTAGAGCCGGTGGAGCCACTGCCGGTGGTGCTGTTGGGAGTGAACTTGAGGCTGATCGTGCAGTTCGGATTCACCGTGAAGGTGCCGCGAGAGGTGATGGTCTGCGCCGCGCCCGTCTGCCAGGTGAACTGGGTCATGACGAAGCTCTCGTCGGAGTTGAGTTGCAGGGTGCCGATGGCCGCGAAGGGCTGGAATGTAGTGATACTCGTGGTCCCAGCGGTGCCGGTGGAACCAGTGCTGCCGGTCGAGCCGGTGCTGCCGGTGGAAGCGGTGCTACCTGTGGAAGCGGTGCTGCCGGTCGAGCCAGTGCTGCCGGTGGAAGCGGTGCTACCCGTGGAAGCCGTGCTACCCGTCGAGCCAGTGCTGCCCGTGGAAGCCGTGCTGCCGGTGGAAGCAGTGCTGCCCGTGGAAGCCGTGCTGCCGGTGGAAGCGGTGCTGCCGGTGGAAGCCGTGCTGCCCGTGGAAGCCGTGCTGCCGGTAGAAGCGGTGCTGCCCGTGGAAGCTGTACTGCCTGTCGAAGCTGTACTGCCTGTCGAAGCGGTACTGCCAGTAGAGGCGGTACTGCCAGTTGAAGCTGTACTGCCTGTCGAAGCTGTACTGCCTGTCGAGGCGGTACTGCCAGTAGAGGCAGTAGTGCCAGTGGAACCAGTGGAGCCCGTCGAACCAGTGCTACCGGATGCAGAGACGGCGGTGGTCACCGGAGTAGCGCCGAAATACGAGAAGCCGAAGCTGACTGGGTTCTGAATCGCGGTGCAGAAATTGGCAGAGCGCTGCAGCATGCCGGTTGCGCCGTTGCCGTTTGCGTCGGTTTCGAGGAAGAGAACCTGCGAGCCGCCCGACACGATCACAGCCTGGTAACGCTGGCCGCCCGTGAGCGACAACGTGGCAGTGCAATCCGTCGCGACATTATAGGAACCGACGACGGAGTTGGCCGTAGGCGAGGAACTCGTGGCCGTATCATTGGCGGCCAGGCCGATAATGTTTCCGGCGCCATCGAAGTAGAAACGGCCGAGGCCCGGCACTGTGCCCGAAAGGCTGGTGCCCGTGCCGACCAGCCCGCCGGTATTACCGCCGGCATTGCTGGTGCTTCCGCTGGCAGTGGTGCCCGAGCTGGTGGAGCCAGTGGACCCGGTGGTACCCGTAGAAGCCGTCGAACCCGTCGAAGCCGTGGACCCGGTGGCACCGGTCGAGGCGGTCGAGCCCGTCGAAGCCGTGGACCCGGTCGAGGCCGTCGAGCCCGTCGAAGCCGTGGACCCGGTCGAGGCCGTCGAAGCCGTGGAAGCAGTGGACCCGTTGGACCCGGTGGTGCCGGTCGACGCCGTCGAACCCGTGGAAGCAGTGCTGCCCGTCGATGCTGTCGACCCGGTGCTGGCGGTAGTGCCGGTTGAGCCGCCCGTGGTTCCGTTGTTACCGGCGAGCCGAATGGCCGTATCGTTAAGCGCGTTTACCACGTTGTTCAGGTTCGAACTGGTAACCTGTGCGTTGTACGTGCCAATCAGGTAGCTGTTATTGCAGCCTGTGATTGCCGATGCTGTTTGAGGCAGGCCAAGACCGCACACGAGCAGCCCTCCCGCCATAAGTGTCTTTTGGAATGTTTTCATCGATTCGCTTCTCCCCCGTGATCTCCAATTAGAACTGTGTTGACCTGTGTGCTTAATTGAAGCCCGCGAGTGCAGTATAAAAAAAGGCTGTTATCGCGTTCGGTGAAAGTCCCCACTTCCAAAAAGGCGCAAGTTGCGTTCTATACGGTATATGACTCCTGGTTGTGTGCAGCCGGACGGCCTGTCAATGCGGCGATATCCTTCTGGATGGCTTTCGTCCGTTCGTCGCTCGAATATTTGCGCCTCGGCCAGAAGAATCCCTTGAGCCCGTCTTTCGGTCTGCGGGGCACGATGTGCAGGTGAAGATGGGGTACGCTCTGACTCACGCGATTATTGATTGCGACGAAGGTACCGGAGGCCCCGAGCGCCTGTTCCACGGCACGGCAGAGTAGCTGCGCGCGCGTCAGAAAAGGTCCGGCAAGGGTCTCGGGCAGGTCCGGAAGTGTCTCGTAATGAACTTTCGGCACCAGGAGTGTGTGGCCTTCGAAGAGCGGACGATGATCCAGGAACGCAAGAAAATCATCGTCTTCATAAACCACGGAGGCCGCGACCTCGCGCGCGGCGATACGGCAAAACAGGCAATCGGACGCCATGCCCGATAGTATGACGCGGCGCTCGCGGGAAGGCGGTGAACCCCCACATGATATGATGAAGATGATCACCATACGGGAGGAGCATTAGATGTTGGGAACGCTGGGCACGCCAGAGATGATCTTCATCTTCCTCCTGGCGTTAATCCTCTTCGGTCCCAAAAAACTACCGGAGATCGGGCGGACGGTCGGGAAAGCAATTACCGAATTCCGCCGGGCGTCGAGCGAGTTGAAGAGCACGTTCGATCGGGAAATGAGAACACTGGAAGCGGAGACGCAATCGTTGAAAACCGAAGTCGGAAACCCGTATCAATACGATACGTATAATTACGACTACAACTCGTACGAATCGAATTACGACGAGACGTACAACGCCGGCTATCACGAGGCGAACGCTGACCAACCATCCACCCCAGGCGCTTCCGAAGTTCAGAGCGCTGACTCATCGTCCGCCGTCGCGATTGAAGGCACGGTCGCGCATGGCTCCGAGCCGGCACACCCGGACGGAGACCACGAACATCCGGCGGAACACAACGCGTAACTAAAGAATGGCTTCATCGGAAGAAACGGCCGGGGCCGGTGTGCCCCAAGGCGGGGGTTCGTCCTCGCCTGGAGATGTCATCGACAAACTGCGCCGGCTGGCGGGTGGGGTGGGCGGAAGCCCGCCTCCCCCGCCTTCTGGTGACGGTTCTTCGGATGACGACGAAGAGGGCATGCTGCGCATGTCTTTCCTCGAGCATCTGGAGGAACTGCGCACACGCATCATTCGCGCGCTGATCGGAATCGCCGTCGCGTTCGGCGCGAGTCTCACGTTCAGCAATCAACTCTGGAATTTTGTCTGCCAGCCGGCTGTGGTGGCGCTCAAGACGCTGAAGGTGAATCCGCCGGTGCTGATCCAGATCGACCCGATGGAAGGGTTCAACATCATCTGGTTCAAACTTCCGGTGCTGTGCGCGATTTTTCTTTCCTTCCCGTGGATTGTCTATCAGGTTTGGGCGTTCGTCTCTCCTGGTCTTTACCGGCGGGAGCGGCGCTGGGCCGCTCCGTTCATCGTGTGCTCCGGCGGATTATTTCTGCTCGGCGGTTTCTTTGCCTACTTCGTCGTCTTCCGTTATGGCCTAACTTTCCTACTCGGTATAGGACTAGGCAATAACGTAGTCCCGATGGTGACGATGTCGCATTATTTCGACCTCTTCGTCAACGTCATGCTGGGCGTTGGTGTGGTGTTCGAGCTGCCGATTCTGATTTTCTTCCTCACCCTGCTGCGCATCGTAAAACCATCGTTCCTGGTGCAGCACAGCCGCTACGCGATCCTGATTATCTTCATCATGGCGGCGGTAGTGACGCCTACTCCCGACGTATTTAACATGATGCTGTTTGCCCTGCCGATGTGCATCCTGTTCTATGTTGGTGTATTCGCCGGATATCTATTAGTACTCAACCGCGAGAACAGGAGATTCCCGTGGGGTAAGGCGATTACCATCGTCGTCGCCGTACTACTCCTACTAGCTGGAGTGCTATACATTGCCATTACCAGGTATCACTACAAGCTAGTACCTCATTGGCCGTTTCTGACGCATTAGTCTACATTTCCCGCATAAGTGCGCGGGGGGCGAATGTTACTATCAGTTGACCGCGCAGGTGCGGCTCTCGCACGCTGGTGAATTCGCGTGCGAGTGCGTTTGATGCGAGGCAGGCGTACACCGCACAAATAAGGAAGCGCGGCAACTAAAAGTCTGCGATGGACCTTTACAAAGCAATTCAGGATTTGTATGCCGAGAAAGAGAAACTCGAACGCGTCATCGCTTCACTCGAAGAGTTGCAGCGAACGGCGGGTTTGCCGCCGGTGATTCCGCGCGTGCAACGGCGCGGTCGAAAGTCAATGAACGCGCAAGAGAGGCAGGAAGTCTCGGAGCGGATGAAGAAGTATTGGGCGACCAGAAGAGAAGCGGACGAAAAGTCGAACCCCTGAGAGGAACGGGCGCGCGCCTGCCTACGCGTTCGCGTTGAAGAACCAAAGCCAGTAATACTGATCTCCGGTTCCCGCCTGATAGCGCATTTCAAAACCACAGCGCTCCGCCATTTCGCGCGCTTGCATTTCCGAATAGGAAACTCCCACCCAACTGTCACCCTCCGATTCCCGCACCCGCGGACACCCTTGTACTTGAAATTTGAAGAGCGCGCCGGGAGCCAGCAGAGAGCGCACCTCGCGCACATAGTTTTCGATGATCTGCCGGCTGGGAATATGCTGGAAGACCATCGATGAGAACGCGAAATCGAAAGGCGCGCGGTCGCGGACGGGAGTGAGATCTTTCCCGTTATTGCGAAAGACATGCGCGTTAGGAAAACGGTCTACCGCGTCGCGCGCCTGACGGACCATTTCGGGACTGATATCGACGGCGCAGACTTGACCGAAAAAACGGGCGAGTGCCCGAGTCATTCGGCCGGCTCCGCATCCGATCTCGAGGACGCGCATGGCGGCGGGGTCCTTGCCGCGGCAGATGTTGGTCAGGTCGTTGAGAATGTCCTCTTGCAGGGAGAGTTCGCCGGACGCGAAGAATTCCTCGTCGGTCCAGCGGTCGCGGCCGGTGACGACATAATGGCGGGCGTTTTCGCGGGCCCGCTGATCCCAATCGCGGCGCATTTTCCTGAGCTGGCGCGTAGTCTCGAAGACTCCCATTTGTTATATTGTAAATACCCCTGTACGGAAGTGCGCGCCTAGCTCGCTTGCGTACTTTGCGATATGATAAAGGGGATAGTGGGCGACTAGCTCAGCTGGGAGAGCGCTGCGTTCGCAATGCAGAGGTCGGGGGTTCGATCCCCCCGTCGTCCACCACTCAAACTTTCCACTGAAATTCGGTGACGACAGGGCTCGGCCGGCTGCGAGCAGTCGCGCTTCGCGCGACCCGACAGGAAGGATTCCTGTCGGCACGGGCGCTGAAACCTCAGGGGCCGCCATCCGTCGAAAGCAGGCATGTGGCGTGCCGCACTTCTCTTCGCCTCTATCGCGATGGCGCAGGACGTTCCCGTTTTTCGCAGCGATGTAGCGTTGGTGCACGTGGATGCCGAGGTGGTTTCGCAGGATGGCCGCGTGCTGAACGGCTTCACGCAGGCCGGTTTTCGCGTGTTGGACGAGAAGAAGCCTCAATCTGTCGCCCACTTTTCCGAAACGGAAGAACTGCTCGACCTCATTCTGCTTTTCGATATATCCGGCAGCATGAAGCCGAAAGCCGCCGCTGTGGCGGCCGCCGCTCACGAAGGGCTGCAGGAGTTACGGCCGGGAGATCGCGTGACCGTCATGGTGTTCAACAGCCGCTCGCGCGTGGTCGCCCCTTTCAGCACGGATCTTGCCGGCGTCGAGCGCTCGATTCAGGAGCTCGTGTTGGCCGAACGCTTCCGCGGCGCCACGTTCATTCAAAGCGCGCTTTCGAACGCGGCCACGCAATTCCGCGCGGAAAGCCGCACCGGACGCCGGCGCGCCGTTCTGGTGATCACCGACAACTTCGGCCAGCTCACGCGCCGCGAAGAGACTCTGCTGCGCGAACTCTGGGAGGCCGACGCAGTGGTGAGCGGGCTGATTGTTCGAAGCGGCGCCGCGAAAACATTTCATAGCATCATGCAGGCGACCCACCCGTACCTGTATGCGGTCGAAGTGGGGATTCACGGCATTGCCGACAAGACCGGCGGCGACTTCATCGAATCGCACGCTCCCGGCGACGATTTCCACGAGGCCATGCGCCGCCTGCGCACGCGCTACACGCTGTACTATCCGCTGCCGGATGGAGCGACCCCCGGCACGGCACGCAGCATTCGGGTGGAACTGTCGGAGCAGGCGGCCGCGCGATACCCGAAGGCGCGGCTGCGGGCGCGCACCGGATACGTCACGCCGCAATCGCCGGCTACGCCACGATTACAAAAGTAGACTCGGTACGCTCGACGGGCCGGTACAGTGTGTCGCGCTCCACGGGCACGCGCCCTGCCTTGCGGATGAGCTGCAACAGTTCGCCGCGGCGCAGGTTCTGAGACGTGGTAGCGCCTGCGTCGTGGTAGATGCGCTCCTCCACAATCGTGCCGTCGATATCGTCCGCGCCGAAGCGCAACGCGATCTGCGCGATGCGCGGCGTCATCATCACCCAATACGCCTTTACGTGCGGAATGTTGTCCAGCATGAGGCGGGCGACCGCAATGTTCTTGATGTCGGCGAACCCGGTGGTCTTGCCGATGTGCTGCAGCGGCGTGTTGTCCGGATGAAACGCCAGCGGAATGAAAGTCACGAAGCCGTGCGTCTCATCCTGCAGTGCGCGCAGACGGACCAGATGATCCACGCGGTCCTCATCGTTTTCGATGTGACCGTAGAGCATCGTGCAATTGCTTTTGATGCCGAGCTGGTGCGCGATGCGCGCCGTGTCCAGCCACTCATTGCCATCGATCTTGTGGTCGCAGATGATGCGGCGCACGCGCTCGTTGAAGATCTCGGCGCCGCCGCCCGGCATGGAATCCATACCGGCCGCGCGCAGCCGCTCCAGCGTCTCGCGGATGCTGATTTTCGTGCGCCGCGCCAGGTAAGCGATCTCCACCATCGTGAACGCTTTCAGATGCACATCCGGAAAACGTTCCTTGAGACCGCGGAGCATTTCGCAATACCAATCCAGCGTGAGCTCGGGATGCAGACCGCCGACGATGTGGAACTCGGTCACCGCTTCGGCGTAGCCTTCGCCGGCCTTGTGCCAGACCTCGTCCAGCGACATGGTGTATGCTTTCGGATCGCGCACGCGCTTGCCGAACGCGCACAGGCGGCAACTGGCCACGCAAACATCCGTCGGGTTGATGTGGCGATTGACGTTGAAGTAAGTGGTGTCGCCGTGCAAGCGCTCGCGCACGATGTTCGCCAGGTAGCCGACGGAGAGAATATCGCTGGTACGGTAGAGCGCCACGCCGTCATCGAAGTTCAAGCGTTCCCCGGCTTCCACTTTTTCGCGAATCGGCACAAGGCGGGGATCGTCAATTACAACTTGCATGGCTTAAACACCCGGTTTGAGAAGGAATATATCTGCGGCCCAGAATACAAAGAATAACACGCTGACATACCCGTTCATCGTGAAGAATGCCGCGTTCAAACGCGACAAATCGTTGGGCTTAACGATGGTGTGCTCGTAGATCAGAAGCGCGGCCACGGCGGCCACCCCGGCGATCGCGAGCGCACCGGCATGGAGCGTCCAAACGAGCATCAGGAGGCAGAGAATCATCCCCACATGCAGCGCCTGCGCGACGTGCAGCGCCCCTCCGATTCCCAGGCGCCGCGGGATGCTGCACAGTCCTTCGTGGCAATCGAAATCGTAATCCTGGCAGGCGTAGATCACGTCGAAGCCGGCCGTCCAGAACGTGACCGCGGCGGTGAGCCAGAGAATGCGCGGGTCGAGCGATCCGCTGACGGCGATCCACGCCGCGGCGGGAGCGATGCCCAGGCTGAAGCCCAGCACGAGGTGGGAGAACGAGGTGAAGCGCTTGGTAAACGAGTAGGCGAAAACGATGGCGAGGGCGACCGGGGAAAGTTCCAGGCAGAGAGGGTTCAATTGCCAGGCCGCAAGCAGAAAGACGCCGGCCGCCACGGCGATGAATCCCCAGGCGAAACCGCGGCTCAGCAGGCCTGCCGGCAGGTGCCTCATTTTTGTGCGGGGATTGCGAGAATCGATATCGGCATCCACCACCCGGTTGAACGCCATCGCCGCGCTGCGGGCCGCGACCATGGCGACGATGATCCAAACGATCGTCCGCCAGATATTTCCGCCCGCCACCCCGCCGTCGCGGAATGCCAGAAGCGCTCCTGTAAGGGCGAACGGCAGCGCGAACACGGAGTGCTCGAACTTGATCATGTCGAGGGTCAGCCGGAGTCGTTTGAGCATAGGGGCGGTTTCTCTTATTTTAGACTGACGGCAGGACCGGGCAGTTTTCCGGTGGTCCGTTTTGTTTCTGTCGTGTTACCTTAAATCGGTGTGCATGCTGGAAGCCTTCGCGCTATCGGATAAAGGCTGTGTCCGGGGCAATAACGAGGATTACTGCCTGATTGAGCCGGAGCTTGGTCTCTACGTCCTGGCCGACGGGATGGGCGGCGCCAAGGCAGGAGAGTGCGCCTCCAAACTCGCCGTCGAGACGGTGGCCGAATCAGTGCTGTTTGCCCAGCGGCGCGACTCGCAGGTGTTGCTTTCGGCCGTGGAAGAAGCCAATCGCCGCGTGCTTGAGGCCGCTCAAAACGATTCCAGCCTGGAGGGCATGGGAACCACTCTGGTGGCAGCGCTGGAGACCGATTCCGGCCTTTCGATTGCCAGCGTGGGGGATAGCCGCGCCTACGTGCTCGACGACGCGGGGCTCCGCGTGATCACAGAGGACCAGACCTGGGTCAATGAAGTCGGGCGGCCGCTCGGCCTGGACGAAGAAAGCCTCAAGAATCACCCGATGCGGCATGTGCTCACCATGGCCATCGGCGCCAGCACTCCCCTTACCGTCAATTACTATTGCATCGTGCTGCAGCAGCAGGCCCTGGTGTTGATTTGCAGCGACGGGTTGCACGGCGTGCTGAACGAAGGTGAACTCTCGCGCATCCTGCGGGGCGGGCAGTCGGCGAGCTTGGAAGAAACGTGCCATGCGCTGATCGATGCAGCCAAGAACGCCGGCGGTCCGGACAACATCACCGCGGTTTTGATGAGAAAATCCTCATAGCGCGCCCACCAATCGGGTGAGTGCGCTTATCTCTGCCCACCCTTTGCCTCTTGTTCGCCGTTCCGCTGGCGGCGCAGGTGGCGATTCTGCAGATCCGCGTCATCGAGGGCGACGGCGGGGTGCACCTGCCGGGGTCGCGTAGCGCGCGAGCGCTCACCGTGCAGATCACGGAAGAAACGGGCCGCCCGGTGGAAGGCGCCACCGTTAGCTTTCAAATGCCGGAAGACGGACCGGGAGGGCTGCTTGCCGGCGGCCTGCGCACGGACGTGGCGCTGAGCGACGCTACCGGGCGCGCCGTGCTCCATGGTGTGCAGTGGAACCGCACGCCGGGGCGATTCGGAATCCGTATTATTGCGGCGCGCGAGCAGGTGCGCGCCGGCATGATCTCTTACCAGTACATCGCGGACCAGCCCGGCACAGCGGCGCGCGCCCCTGCTGCCGCACCACTTCCGCCGGTTGCGCCCACGGCGTCGAAACCGGCTCCGGCGGCCGTGTCCGCCACACATCCATCGAAGGGCAAATGGGTGGTGCTGACGGCGCTCGCTGCGGGAGGCGCAGTGGCGGCGGGGTTGCTCGCCGGAAAATCGAATTCAGGAAACACGACGCAGCCGCCGGCCGCCGCTCCCGCGCTTTCCGCGACTCCGATACTTTCCATCGGCAATCCGGTGGTCACGGTGGGTCACCCATGAAACTCGCGGTGAACCTTTT
Source organism: Candidatus Limnocylindrales bacterium (assembly GCA_035606355.1). GTDB lineage: Bacteria > Acidobacteriota > Terriglobia > Bryobacterales > Bryobacteraceae > Sulfopaludibacter. The sequence continues at coordinate 120,220 of DATNFO010000040.1, forward strand.
GGCGCTCGCGCTGCTGCCGTTCGCGGCGGAGGCTCAGTTCTCGCTATACCGCGTTGCGGCGGGAGGCGAACAACCGGTCGCCGGCACGTTCGATTTCGGAGCCATCGATCCGAACGTCCCCGCGATGGCGGCCTTTCGCATTCGCAATACATCCGCCGATGCCGCGACACTCACCACGCTGACGGTTTCAGGCGTCGGCTTCACGCTCGCCGGACCGGCCACTCCGATGACCCTTGCGGCGCAGGCGGCTATCGATTTTGCGGTGACATTCGCGGGGTCGGGCAACGGCTTGTATAGCGCGGTGCTGAACGCTCCCGGGATTTCCGTGCTGCTGGTGGCGCAGGTACAGCAGGGGCTCACGTATTCTGTGTCCACGCCGTCCGGATGGCAGTCGGTCAGCACGGCCGCGACGGTCGATTTCGGGAAGACGACTGTGCCGTCGCCGATCATCATGCACTTTCTGGTGCAAAACCCGTCGCCTTTGTACTTGAATGTGCCGCCGCTGATCTTGCAGGGAAACGGCTTCGCGCTGTTTGGGACGTCGCCGAGCGGAATCCTTCTGGCGCCCCTAGCGACGGCATCGTTCGAAATTGTGTTTACGCCGCCGTCCGCTGGAACGTTTGCCGGCAGTCTGCAAGCGGGCGGCTACCTGTTCCCGCTTTCTGCCGCGGCAGCCGCGCCTCCGCTGCCGAACGCGTCCCTTTCCGTGACACTCGAGCAAGCATCGAGCGCGCAGCAGGGGAGGGTTGCGATCGGCTTCGATGCGCCGTCGCCGGTGGATGCCTCGGGGCTGCTCGCGTTGACCTTCCAGGCGGCGACCTCCGGCGCCGCGGATTCGGGAATCGTCTTCAGCAGCGGCGCGGCCAGCATTCCGTTCACGCTCGCCGTGGGAAGCACGCAGGGCGATTTCTCCGGCGCGGCCTGGGCGCTTTTTCAGACGGGGACCACGGCCGGTGTCTTGACCCTTACCGCGACCGTGGGATCGGTTGCCGTGCAACAGACGGTTACGATTGCGGCAGCGCCGGTCGGCATCTCGGCGGCGCAAGTCACCCGTGGCGCCGCCGGAATCACCGTGCAAATCACGGCCTTCGACAACACGCGGACCGCCGACAGGATCGCGTACACGTTTTTCGATGCGCAAGGGAATGCGGTCGCGCCGGGGGCGATCACTGTGGATTCGACCGCGGATTTCAAGACTTATTTCGCGAGCTCCACCGCCGGCGGCATGTTCTCGCTGACCGCAGTGTTCCCCGTTACGGGCGATTCCACGCTGGTCAAAACCTGCCAGGTGCAACTGACGAACGCGGCCGGAACGTCGTCTACGCAGCGCATCGCATTCTAAACGCAGGTGACGACAGAATCCTAGTAGGTCCCGGTCAGGAGACGGTCAGGAGACCGGTCTTTACTTCAGTAAAATGGATCGCATGACGCCTCAATCCGATGTCGTCCTCATCCGTCAGGCGAGGCCTGAAGATGCCTCAGTCGCAGGCGATATTTGCTATCGCGCCTTCTCGACCATCAATGCAGCTCACAGTTTTCCCTGCGATTTTCCCGCGCCGGAGGCGGCGGTCGGGCTTTTGCAGATGCTGTTTGCGCATCCCGCGTTTTATTGCGTGGTGGCCGAAGCCGGCGGACGCGTCGTGGGCAGCAACTGTCTGGATGAGCGGTCCGCGATTCGTGGGCTTGGTCCGATCACGGTCGAGCCGGGAGCACAGAATCGCGGAACCGGGCGCATGCTGATGCAGGCGGTGCTCGACCGGGCGCGCGAGCGGCAGGCTGCCGGCGTGCGGTTGTTGCAGGCCGGCTTCCACATGCGATCGATGAGTTTATATGCGAGTCTCGGCTTCGATATCCGTGAGCCCATCGTGTGCCTGCAGGGGAAGACGCGAGATCGCGCAGTCGCCGGCTGCAGCGTCAGGCGCGCGCAATCCGCCGACGCCGATACCTGCAATTCGCTCGCACGCCGGGTGCACGGTTACGACCGCGCGCAGGAACTCGCCGATGCCGTGCAGCACGGGACTGCGGCTGTCGTCGAGCGCGGCGGCCGGATCACGGGATACGCCACGAACCTGGCGTTTTTCGGTCACGGAGTCGCCGAGTCCAACCAGGATCTGGAAGCGTTGATGGTATCGGTGGAGAGCTTTGGAGGGCCGGGCCTGCTGCTGCCGAGCCGCAACAGCGAGCTGTTTCAGTGGGCATTGTCGCAAGGGCTGAAGCTGGTTCAGCCGCTCACATTGATGACGCTGGGCCTGTACAACGAGCCGAAGGGCGCCTGGTTCCCGTCCATTCTGATGTAGCAGCAAACGAAAAAGGGGACACGCAGAGAGATTCTCCGCATGTCCCCTTCTGATCTTGCGCCCCGCGCCGCGATTAGCAGTTCTGGCGGAGCCACTCGCGGAACGCATCCCGGTACAGGATGATCCCTTTCCGCGAATACCGCAGGTAGCCCTGGCGGCGGAACTGGTTCATGTAATGGGTGACGATCTCGCGAGAGGTTCCCACGTACTGGCTCAGCAATTCGTGCGTGAACGGCACCATACGGATGGACCCATCGTCCTCCTGCGTCCCCAACCGCTCGCTGAAGCGGATGAGTGAGCGCGCCAGGCGCCGCGCGATGTTGTCCACGGAGAAACTCTCGATGCGGTGGGTGAAGTCAATAGTGCGTTGAACAAGAATTTGCAGCAGCGCCACCGCAAGGCGCGGCCGTTTCATCACGATGTCTTCGATTTCGCTTGTGGTCCAAGTCATTAACTTGGTGTTTTCGAGAGCTGTGGCCTGTTCGGAGCGGTGCGGCAGATTGAGGAACGCTGATTCGCCGAAGAATTCGTCGGGTTGATAGATGTCGACCACTACCTGATGGCCGTCATCGGCGAGCCGCGAAACTTTCACTTTGCCGTCGATCACCAGATAAATGCTGGTGGACGGCTGGTCCTGGTTGTAAATCATCTGCCCCTTCCGATACTCCACAATGCTGGAGCACGGAAGATGCGCTAATGGATCCTCGAGCGGTTTCTGGGGAGCGAGTACTGTGGGACTGGTTGCCATATTTCCTCCTAGAGACAAGTGTGATCACCCTACAGGCGTTGCTGTGGCGCGCAAGTATCGGCAACTGGCTCGATCGTGCGCACCTTGAAAACAGGCTTGGCGCCGCCGGTACTCGAAGTCCCCCGAACGGTCACCTTATGGCCCATGTGTTTGGCGAAGCCTTCCGTGGGGAAGCCATCCGCCTCTAAGCTGGCGATCGGATTTAACGTCCGGTCGTCAACGAGAACGTATTTACCATCCTGCTCATCCACGCACCCGGTCATCGAAGTCCCCTTCCTGGGTTCGGCTTTCGGCTGCTTGGAATCTTGTTTACTGGTTTGCGGCTCCCGTTCTACAGGGCCATTGACCGCGGACGCGCTGGACGAAAGGGCGGGCAGGAGAAGTAAAACCGAGATTGTGAGGGGTCTAAGCATCGTCCTCGTTCCGGCCTGAGAATAGCACTTGGCGTGCCAAATGATACTTCCATTCCCACTGTGAATGCAACTCCCTTCTTAACTCATACGTATTACTATGTTTAGCAAACGCCGGGAGTTCTCTTACGCCCTGAAAGGTGCGTTCCCACAGTTGCATTCTTTACCTGTGGCGAAAAAGTTTACTCTGTCGGTAATACTCCTTCCGCTCCCTTAGGGCGTAAGGGTAAAGACCTAGGACCTCGTCGGTCGATTGCGCTTCCCGGACAAAAATGCTAGCTTCACCCCGTTCGCAGCCCGCAGTTGCTCGCGACCGGTCCGATATGATGGTTTTGTGTCCGGCTACCGGCGCCTGATCTCAGCGCTTCTCTTCACCGGCGCCGCGGCGGCACAGACGTATACCGCTCCGGCCGGCATCCGCCCACCCGTCCGCAAAGCTCACGCGGCAATTCTGCCAGGGGGCCGCATCATCGCTCCGGCTGGTCAGGAGTATGCCACCCGCGGCGCTCCCTTCGGACTGGCGGTCAGCGCCTCCGGAAACACCATCGCGCTGGCCGATACCGGACCCTGGGTCTCTTCCCTCACGGTCTTAGAGCGCTCGCGCAACGGAATCTGGGAGGGACGAAACATCGGGGCGCACGTAGCAGGAGCGCTCGACGATTTCGCGCCCGCCGATTGGCGCACCGTCTCGATCGGAGTCGCGTGCGCCGGCGATCGAGGCGTTTACCTGTCCGAAGGGAATTCCGGCCGCGTCGCCTTCTTCGATGCTTCCGACGACCGCCGGCGCACCATCGATCTCAATCAGCCGCCCTATAAGGATTCCTACACCGGCGATCTCGCCATCGACAACACCCGCAATCTTCTGTATGTCGCCGACCAGGCGAACAACCGCGTCGCGATTGTGGATACGCGCAACCGCCAGATTCTTGCGAGTGTAAAAACCGGACGCCTGCCGTTCGCGCTGGCTCTCTCTCCGGATCGCCAGAAGCTGTACGTGACCAACGCGGGCACGTTCAATTACCGGCCCGTTCCCGACGTCGACCCATCGAACCTCGCAGCCAGCGGACTCACCTTCCCGGCGTTCGGTTTCCCAAGCGCCGAAGCACTCTCCGGAGCGCAGCGGCAGACCGGCCGCGGACCCGTGACGGTGCCGGCATTGGGCGATCCGAACGCTCCTGAAGCGAACTCGCTCGCCGTTATCGACGTCGCGACGCCGAACGCGCCGAAGTTCGTCACCTTCATCCGCACCGGCAAGCCCGTCGGCGCCGATGCCGTGGGAGGCAGCAGTCCTTCGGGCGTGGTCGCATTCGGCGATCGGGTGTTCGTGTCGAACGCGAATAACGACTCCATCAGCGTCATCGACGCCGCGACGAATACCGTAACTTCCGAAATCCCGATCCGAATCCCGGGTCTGGAGCAGTTGCGCGGCGTGATTCCGCTGGGTCTGGCGTATGTTCCCGATACGAATTGGCTTCTGGTGGCTGAAGCGGGCATCAATGCGTGCGGCGTGATCGACGTTGCGGCGGGAAAGGTCCTGGGCCACATTCCTACCGCGTGGTATCCCACGCGGGTCGCGGTGGACGGCGAATCGGTGGTGGTTGCCGCTGCGCGCGGGCACGGCTCGGGCCCGAGCGGTCCGGGCATGTTCACTCCGGCGCAATTGCATCAGGGAAGTGTGTCCATGTTCACGCTGCCGGGCATTGACGATCTCGCCGGCTACACCGCAACGGTGATGAATGCCAATGGCTTCACGCCGTCTGCGGCGCCGCAAACGCCTTTGCCGGCAGGGATCAAGCACGTGGTGCTGATCGTTAAAGAGAATCGCTCGTATGACGAAGTGCTCGGGGATATTCTCGAAGCGTCGAACGGACGCGTGCTCGGCGCGCCGGCCCTCGCCTATCTCGGAGAAAGCGGGTCGGTGGATGGCCGGCATATTCGCATCAGCATCCGCGGCGCGAATTTGACTCCCAATCACCACGCGATCGCGCGCCGCTGGGCGTTCAGCGACAACTTCCACGCGGAGTCCGAGGGCAGCATCGAAGGGCACAGGCTGCTGGCCGGGATTTCGCCGAATGGATGGACCCTGAGCTCGGCATTTGCGGCGTATGGCGGCGGCAAGGACTTCCGGTTGGAAGATGCACCAGGCCGGCGGGCGTTCGCCGGTACTGCGTCCAGCGTGCAACCGGAGGACGAATCCGAGGCGGGCACAATTTGGGATCACTTCGCTCGTCATGGAGTTTCCTTCTTCAACTTCGGGGAAGGCTTTGAGCTGCCCGGCGTGGCTGAGGCGGCAGGGATGGACGGCACGGGCGCGCGTTTTGTCACAAACACGCCGATGCCCGGCTCGTTATTCGCGAATACTTCGCGAACTTACCCGGGCTTTAACATACATATTCCCGACCAGAAACGCGCCGACGCCCTGATTCGCGAGCTCGATGCGAAGTATGTCAGGATTGGGACCGCGCTTCCGCAATTTATCTATGTCCACTTACCGGGAGACTATATGGCGCCGCCGCGGCCGGCGGATGGATATCCCTACGCCGAATCGTTCATGGTAGACAATGACTACGCTCTAGGCCGTATCGTCGAATATCTGTCGCATACTCCGGACTGGAAGGCAATGGCGATCTTTATTACAGAAGATTCAGCGAGCGGCGGAGCCGATCACATCGACGCGCACCGCACGGTTCTCCTTTGCGCCAGTCCGTATGCGAAGGTGAATTACGCATCGCATGCCAACACGGGCTTTTCCGGGCTTTTTAAGACCATCTTTCGTCTGCTGGGTGTGCCGCCACACACGCTTGCGGACGCAACCGCCGCTGATCTGAGCGATTGCTTTCGTGCGTCCTCCGGGGACTTCGCTCCTTATACCGCCAAAGCGCCGGACAAACGTATTTTCGATCCCGCATTCCGTCCCGGCGGAGCGGATGGAAACCAACCTAATTAAACGCGCGAGCGGCTGTTATCGCACGCTCATAACCTCCCAAAAATCATAAAGGTACGTAACTTAGACATTTCGGGTAAGTTATGCGTGTTACGACTTACAACGAGCGTAAGCTGCGCAATTGACCCACTTACTGGCGCACGCTACACTCGACCCAGAGTGAGTGGAGGGTAGGGCAACGGAGGGAACCGACCCGAGCGCCGCTCAAAGACCGTTGGGGTCTAATCTGTACGGTACGCCACGCCGACAGTATGAAGCTTTCTTTCCCATTTGAATGCTACGGGGGCTTCGGCTCCCAATATCGGAGATGAATTGATGAGGAAACAGCTACTCTACGTGTGCCCGTTGTTGCTCGTCGCCGCCTCGGCCTGGGGCGCGACTTGTGCCAACACTTCACTCGCTAATTACACCGCCAGCGGCTTCAGTTGCACGCTGGACGGCCTGACGTTCAGCAACTTCACATATTTCGCTAACCCGACGACGGGCCTGCCTACAGCCGCGTCGATCAGCGTGAACCCGGTGAACAGCAGCGGGACGGTGGGCTTCGACTTCGGCGGCCCCTTTATCTCGCTGGCGGGAACGTCCACCGATGCTCTGCTGTCTTATAACATCTCGGCTGACGCCGGGGAGATGATGACCGCTGACAGCGTAACGCTGCTGAGCGCGGCAGCGAGCGGAACAAACGCTGTTGCAGAAGTGGCGGAAGGCGTTTGCGCCGGAACCCAGAACGCGAATGGTTCCTGCAGCGGCAACAACTACAGCCTGAGCGCGAGCGTTCCGGGAAGCAATTCCCAGACAGTCACGCTGGGGTCGGGCGTATCCTTCCAGACGGTGGCGAAGAATATCATCACGCAGGGCGCGACCACGGGTACCGGTAACGCGGCGATCTCGCTGTTCGAGAACGTCACCACGGTAAGCGGCGGCGGCGGAAACCCCGGCGGCGGCACGACGCCCGAACCGACCTCCATGCTGAGCCTCGGCTCCGGCCTGGTGATCACCTCCATGCTGCTCCGGAGGAAGCTGCGCAAGAACTAACACTCCGTTCCATGAGACAAGCCATTGAGGGCAGGCGCAAGTCGCCTGCCCTTTTTTTATAGCGACCGGTAGTCGCGCTCCGCGCGACCCGACAGGAAGGATTCCTGTCGGCACGTCGCCTATTCGTGACCCGTCCGGTTTTTCCTGCCCGTACGCTCAATCCAATTCCGAAACATCGCTGTGAAACCGGCCGCTTCCGGATTCTTTTCGAGTTCGTCGATGGTGAAGCGCATCTTTCGGCCCCAGTTCGGATATTGCGAGGTGGTCCCCGGCAGATTCTGTTGCGCCGTTTCCTTCGTCAGGTCTTCCTGATTGATGGCGAGCAGGTGAGACGGAGTGGACGCGAGAAAGCCCGCAATCGCGTTGTGCAGTTCTCCGGTCAATTCCGGATACGCGGCAGCGTCGCGCGGCAAGTGCGCTGCCATTAAGCCGAGCGACCATAACTCGTCGAGCATTTTCTGCTTCTCCGTCTGCCGCGACGCCATTTGCCGATGGAACGCTTCGTCATCCAGCACGCCCGCCTCGCGCCTCGCCGAAATGTCTGTTCCCGACCAGAATCCGGCAACAGTCGGTAAGTCGTGAGTCGTCGAAGAGACCAATGCCTGCCCGGGGTACTGATCGAACGGCTTAAATCCGCCGTCCTCGCGTTTTTCGAAATAGAAGAGGCGATAACTCAGGATTCCGAACTTACTCAGCGTTTCGCGAATAGCCGGATCGACCGTCCCTAAGTCTTCGCCGACCACCACCACACGATTGCGCACACTCTCGAGCGCCAGGATTCGCAGGAAGTTCAGGCTTCTCTCCTGGACATATGCTCCGGCGCGAGCGTCATTTGCATCGGGAATCCAATACAAGCGGAACAGCCGCATCACATGGTCGATGCGCAACGCTCCGCCGTGGCGGCAGTTCTTGCGGATGGACTCGGCGAATAGCTGATATCCATTCTCGCGATGCCGCTCGGCGTTGGGCGGCGGAAACCCCCAGTCCTGCCCGCCGGGCGCGAAATCGTCGGGCGGCGACCCGACGCGGCAGCCGGAAACGAAGAATGGACGGTGCGCCCAAAGATCGCTGCCGAAGCGGTCCGTCGCCAGTGCGAGGTCATGATACAAGCCGAGCGCAAGGCCGCGGTTGCGGGAATGCCGCTGGGCGTGCGCGAGCTGAATGTCAATCTGCCATTGCAGGTATTGATAAAACAGAACGCTGCGCCGGTGTTTCCGCGCAAACTCGCGCGTTTCCGCCGATTCCGGGTCCTGGTATTCGCGCGGCCAGTCAGGCCAGATCCATAGGTCCGGATTGCGCCGGTGCAACCATTCGTCGAGCGCGCAGTAGAGCGCAAAGCGCTCCAGCAGCTGACCCTCGCGCGCGAGATATGCGTCGAACTCGCGGCTGCGTGCGGAGCCGCGCCGTCTCTCGTGCAGAAACTCGAGGAAAGCGAGCTTCAGCAGCTTCAGCTTCAGTGCGGCCACGCGCTCATACTCCACAAAGGGAGCCTCGCGCAGCCGCGCAATTTCTTCCTCGACTTCGGCCGACCTGCGGCAGCGCTGCGCGCGCGCACTGCGCTCAAAATCCTCGATGCCCTCCACGTCCAGATAAATGTAGTTCTGGTAATAAATGCAATTGGGAAGATAGGGACTCGTGTTGAACGGCCGCCGGTTGTGAATGGCGTGCAGCGGATTCAAGCCCACGAAGCTGACGTCCAGCCGGGCCGCTGCCCAATCCACGATGGCGAGCAGATCGCGAAAATCGCCGCATCCCAGATTGCGCGCGCTGCGAACACCGTAGAGGCTGATGCAGAAACCGGCGGCGCGGCCGCCGCGGCCGAGATGCGGGTCCGTCCACGCGCGTTCGGGAGTCACGATGTAGCGTGTCTGGGCGCGCATGCTTCCCAGTTCGACGCCGATGTCGTGATAACCGAGCGGCAATTTGATCGGAAGAGTTGCGCGTTTCTGAACCCATGTGCGCCCGTCCATCTCCGCGCTGCCGGTCTGAGGCAATTCCCACAGATTGATGTCAGCTTCCGACGTCTGACCGTCTTCGGGCCGCACGCGGATGTGCGCGCGCTCGCCCAGGCAATCGGCGGGAACGTTGAGCAACAACTCCGGCGCTTCCACTTCGCCGGTTACGACGCACGCGGGCGCCAGCCGTTCCCACTCCCGCCGCTCGCGGTCTGCCAGCGCGCGTTGCAGCTCCGCTACGCTGCCGCAGGCGAGACCCATGGCGCTCACGATGGCGCGCTTGGCTTCCGCGCTGGTGTCGTGATACTTGCCCCAAATATCCCAAAAACCGGGGTCGATTCCACACACGCCCGCGGCGCGCTCGAGAAGCTGCTCGAAACTCTCGGATGTCATGCGATTGGTATTTTCATTCTACAGGCCGCCCGCTGCGCTATGCGAAAATGAAGGTATGGATAAACCCTTTGCGAGCGGTCCACCCGAGCTCTTCGCGCGCATCGATGACGCGACAGTCGCGCAAGCCGAAGCCGCCGCCAACGAAGGAATCATCTTCACCACTCTCGATAAAGCGGTGAATTGGGCACGCAAGAATTCCATATGGCCCATGACGTTCGGCCTTGCCTGCTGCGCGATTGAAATGATGTCCATGAGCGCCTCGCGTTTCGACATCGCGCGTTTCGGCGCCGAGGTCTTTCGCGGATCTCCGCGCCAGAGCGACCTGATGATCATTGCCGGCCGCGTGTCGCAGAAAATGGCTCCCGTCATCCGCCACCTCTATCAACAGATGCCGGAGCCGAAGTGGGTGATTTCGATGGGCGCCTGCGCCACATCCACGGGCGTGTTCAATAATTACGCGCTGATTCCGGTCAATCAGGTGATCCCGGTGGATGTCTATGTGCCCGGCTGCCCGCCGCGCCCCGAGCAGCTCATTTACGCGCTGATGCTGCTGCAGGAAAAAATTCAAGATCAAAGCGGAACCGTAAAACAAGTCCTCAACCTCGCCTGACGTGAAGTTAACCGCCCTTCTACTTCTTCTCTCGCTCGCGCGGCTGAACGCGCAGCAGCGTCCATTTACCGGGACTCCCGAGCTCGAACAATCGCTGCACCGCCTGAACGAGCTCGGCAGCGTCCTCATGATCGCCGCCCACCCCGACGATGAGCGCACCAGCGTGCTCGCGTATTTCGCGCGCGGACGCTACATGCGCACCGCGTACCTTTCGTGCACGCGCGGCGAAGGCGGCCAGAACCTGATCGGCCCTGAGCAGGGCGCGCAGCTTGGCATCATTCGCACGCAGGAATTGCTGGCGGCGCGGCAGATCGATGGCGCTCAGCAGTTCTTCACGCGCGCTATCGATTTCGGCTACACCAAGACCGCCGAAGAAACCATGGCGAAGTGGGGGCACGACCGCATCCTCTCCGACATCGTGTGGATCATCCGCAGCTACCGGCCGGACGTAGTGGCGCTGGTCTTCAGTGGGACGCCGCGCGACGGTCACGGGCAGCATCAGGTCTCGGCGATTCTCGGCAAGGAGGCGTTCCGCGCCGCGGCCGATCCGAAGCAGTTCCCCGATCAACTCAAACTCGTGCAGCCGTGGCAGGCGAAGCGGTTGCTGCGCGCCGAATGGTTCGGCGGCCGTCTGCCGAACGGCCAGGTGGTGCAAACTCCGGCAGTGTCGGGCGTCACGGATACGGGCGCCTACAATCCGATTCTGGGCTACTCGTACGAAGAGCTCGCCGTGTTGAGCCGCAGCATGCATCACAGTCAGGGAACGGGCGCGATGCGGCGTCCCGGTTCGGAGCCGACGCCCTGGACGGTGCTCGACGGCCAGCCCGCTTCGAAAGGAGCCACGGACATGTTCGACGGCATCGATCATTCGTGGAACCGGCTGCCCGGCGGCGCCGCGGTCGGTCAAATCGTGGCGGGGGCGATTGCGGCTTTCGATCCGCAGCATCCGGAGAAGAGCCTGCCCGCGCTGGCCAAGGCGCGCCCGCTCATCGCGAAGATGGACGATCCGCTGGCCAAAATCAAACTCGCGGAGCTCGATGAGGCCATCGCCGAGTGCGCGGGAATCTGGATGGAGGCGCAAGCGAAGGCGCCGGATGCCATTCCCGGCGCGCAACTGGCAATCACCACCACGGTGCTGAGCCGCTCGGCGGCGACGGTCAAACTGGAGAGTGCGGCCATCGAGGGGATCTGGAATGAGCCGCTTCCCGCCAAGGCGGGCGTTCTGCCGCCGAATCAACCGGTCACCATCCCTTTTGCAAAGACCGTCCCGGCTTCGCAACCGTACTCGCAGCCGTACTGGCTGGCAAAGCCGCCGGCCGGCGACATCTATACAGTCACGGACCAGCGCCTCATTGGGCTTGCCGATACCCCGCCGGTGGCGCAAGTGCGCGTGCGGTTGACCGTCGATGGAGCGCCCATCGAGATTGTGCGGCCGGTGCATTATCGTTACGCAAATCCCGCCGAGGGAGAGCGCACGCGGCCGCTTGCGGTGGTCCCGCCGGTCGCTGTGGATCTGCCGCAAACCGTAGCGATGTTCCCGAGCCCGGCTTCGCGGAGCGTCAGTGTTGCGCTCTTCGCGAATGAGGCGAATGTCTCCGGCGAAGTTCGCCTCGCATTGCCGCCCGGTTGGAAGGCGCAGCCGGAATCCCAGCCGTTCCATGTGGCGGCCGCGGGGCAGCAACAGGCGGTCACATTTACGGTAGCCCCTCCGGCGGGAGAAAGCAGCGCGTCCATGCGAGCCATTGCCACGGCCGCCGGACAGCAGATCGCGAGCGGGATGCAGGTGATCAGCTATCCGCATTTTCCGGTGCAGACGCTGTTTCCGCCGAGCGACATCAAGGGCGTCCGCAGTGACATCAAAATCACCGCCAGGCACATCGGCTACATCATGGGCGCGGGCGACGAAATGCCGGGCGCGCTGCGGCAGCTCGGGCTCGACGTCACGCTCCTCACTGCCCGCGATCTGGAGCAGGGCGACCTTTCCCGGTTCGATGCGATCACCGCCGGCGTTCGCGCCTACAACGTGCGGGAGGATCTACGCGCCAACCAGTCGCGAATCCTGGATTACGTGAAGCGCGGCGGCACTTACGTGGTGCAGTACCAGATGGGGGACAACTCACTCGATGTCGGTCCCTACCCAATCACGATTCCGCCGGGGTCCGGCTTCCGCGTGACGGTGGAGGAAGCGCCCGTCGTGTTCCCGCACCCGGATAGCCCGCTGCTCGCGACGCCAAATAAGATCGGCGCCAGGGACTTCGAGGGCTGGATTCAGGAGCGCGGGCTGTACTTCGCATCGAAGTGGGACCCGCGGTATCAGAGCGTAATGGCGTCGCACGATCCCGGCGAAAAGGATCTGGAAGGCGGCGAGCTGGTCACGCGCTATGGCCAGGGCGTCTACATCTTCACCGCCTACGATTGGTTCCGCGAATTGCCCGCCGGAGTCCCTGGCGCATACCGCCTGTTCGCTAATTTGTTAAGCGCGAAGTAGACTGAGCGACGCTCCGCAGCAAATCCCGCTGGCGGCTGCCGATCGCCCGCCAATCGAATTGCCGCACGGCGACCCCGTGAGCCGCTTCGGCCATCGCGGCGCGGCGATCCGGATCGTTGATCAGCGTGGCTACTCCGGCGGCGAACGCTTCGGCGGTGTCCGCCACCCAGACACTGTGCCCGTGCAGCAGTCCCAGTCCGGCGCATCCGCTGGTGGTCGAGATCACGGCGCGCTTCATCGCCATCGCTTCCAGCACCTTCACGTTTGTGCCGGCGGAGACGGTGGTCGGCACAATCACCAGGTTGGCATCGTTGTATAAGGGCCTCACGTCGCGCACAAAGTCGAGCATCGTAATCCGCGGGTCCTGCGGTGGTTCCGGAGTGTCGGCGAAGGCGCGCCAGTAAACCAGCGGATCGGCGCCGCAGACAACTGTGATGGTCAGGGCAGGGAACTTGTCTCGCAAGATCGGCCACACCTGTTCGGTGAAGAAGCGGAATGCCGCGATGTTTGGAAAATGGCGGAAGCTTCCGATGAAGAGCAGCCGCTGACCGGCGGCTTCCGGCGCGGGTTGGAATCGCTCCAGGTCGACTCCGTTTTCGAGGACGGCCGCCTCGCCGCCCAGCATCTCCGCATCTTTCGGCGACATCACCACCACGCGGCGGAAACGGCGGATGGCACGGGTTTCGAAGCGCCGCCAGCGCCAGTAGTCCCACCACGCCGCGGCGGTGCGCTCGCGCCGCGCGATCTGCCCGAATAAGTCGAAGGTAACATCGTGCTCCACCAGAATGTCGCCGCCGTATTCGGCCAGTTGCGTATATTCCACCTGGAGAACTTGAAAGCCGAACGTGGAGCGCTCGGCGGCAATGGCCTCTCGCATCGCGGGAGAGCGGAATTCATGCACTTCAGGAGGCAGCAGGGAACTCCATCGGGGCTCGCGATAGCGGGGCTTCCCGACGAGCACGACGCGCGCACAAAACTCCAGCAGGGGAGCGAGCTCGGGTTCGACGCCGGAATCGGAGAACGCCAGAAGTTCGACGTCGAACTCCCGCGCGATTTCTCGCAGAAGATTGTAGATGCGTACCGCGCCTCCGTGCGAGAGCGGATACGGAAAATAGGGGGAGAGCACCGCGACGCGCGCGCGATCTGGCGAAGACGGCCGGCCATTCCAGGCGCGGCTACCTTCCGGAATGACGCTGCGGTCCTGGCGCAATGGCCACCAGCGGGGTCGCAGAAAGATGCGATCCAGCGGGACGCCGCGCCAGAAGAGGAACGAAGCCAGGCCCGGCCGCAGGTGGTGGCGCTCGAGCCGCGAATTGTACGCCAGGATCTTGCGCGGAGCCAGCCGGTAAGCGGCGCGGCGCAGGCTTGCGTGCTGCGGACCCAGCATCACGGGAGCGAGGCCGATGCGATACTTGCGAAGCTCCCGGCGAAGCTGCGGCCAGTTTTCTTCGGTGGCGATGAAGTGGCGGCGGTCCGGTTCCAGCGCGCGAACCTCCGCGGCCATACGCTCGCACAGGGCGCGGTCGCCCGTGAAGAACGTGACCACGACGCCCTCGGGGTCCTTGCCCAGAAGCCGGAAGATCCACCGCTTCATGCGAGCCTTCATGCAAGCACCCGCGTTTCGATGCGCCTGTCCCCGGCACCGCTTACCGCTCCCTTGCTACCGGAGCCGCGACCGTGAGGGATTGTGAAAAAACACCGAATTGTTTCCGTAGCCCCGGCACCGTTTACCGCTCCCTTACGGTCACGGCTCCGTGAGTGCTTGATGCTACTAACGGAGCCGTGACCGTAAGGGAGCGGTAAAAGGTGCATCGAAAAACGAATGGATCGCGACGAGAACAACAGAGCCGTCATCGCTCGACCGCCTTCGTACACCACAGAACGGCGCACGCGGCCAGCGGAGTCAGCGCGGTGAAGACGGCGACCGGACCATACCCATGCACGTCGATCACCCTGCCGAATGCAGGCGAGATCACGGCCTGAATGGCGCCATACGATGCCACCAGCATCGAGATCGCAAAGGCGGCGCGCGCTCCGCCGAACGCGTCCAAAGGCAGCGTGTACATATTCACGCTGAATGCCGAAATCGAGAAAAAGCTGAACGCAATCGCGGCGGCGGACCATGCGGGTGTCGGCGTAACCGGCACCAGCGCGGTAGCGAGCGCGGCAATCGCGGCGCCGAGGCACACGCGAAAACGCGCGCTCATGGGCTCGGCACCGCGTTCGATCAGCCGCAAAGAGAACCATCCGCCCACGGGCCCGCCGAGCATCGCCACGGCCGGCGGAATCCACGCGTAAGCAGCCGCCTCCGCGAGCGATATCTTGTGAACATCCACGAGATACGAGACGGTCCAGTTCGTCCAGAGCGAGTAGCCGACCATCGCCAGACCGTTCGCCGCGACGAAAGCCCACAACCTCGGCTGTCGCAGCATTTCATTGGCGTCGCTGGCAGCCGTCGCGTGCTCCAGCGGCCGTTGAGGCGCGAGCCGCGATGCCCAGAGCCACACCGGAATCCAGATCAGCCCCAAAACGCCGGTGGCCGCGAAAGCGATCCGCCAGTTCCAGTTGGTGGCGATCCATGCCGCGATCGGAGGCGCCGCGATCGCGCCCACGCTGACGCCCGCCTGGTTCGCGGCGTTGCCCAGCGCCCGCTCGCTCGCGCGCAGGTACTGATAAATCGCCTTGCCCGCTCCGGGAATGCCTCCGGCTTCGGCG
Organism: Candidatus Limnocylindrales bacterium; assembly: GCA_035606355.1. GTDB lineage: Bacteria > Acidobacteriota > Terriglobia > Bryobacterales > Bryobacteraceae > Sulfopaludibacter. The sequence continues at coordinate 135,815 of DATNFO010000040.1, forward strand.
GCGCCGAGCACCGTGCGGCAGCCCGCGAGTCCCGCGAGCCCGGTGGTAAACCCCGTCCCTATGCCCGCGCACGACCAAACGCCCACCACCAGGCTGATCGCACGATTTAACCCGATGCGGTCGATCAGCAGCCCCGCGAACGGCGCGGACAGCATGTAGCTGACGGAAAACGCGGACAGAATCCAGCCGTACTCCTGGTTAGACAGATGGAATTCGCGCCGTAGCGTGGGGGCCAGCGTTGCCAGCGTCTGGCGGTCCAGATAATTGATAGCCGACGACAACACGAAGACTCCGATGACCAGCCAGCGCCGCTCATCGGAACTCAATGGTCGCCACCTCTCCCGATTTCGCGAAGTACCCCACGCGCACGCGCCGCGCCTTCTGCGTTCCGCACGCGAGAGTGAGTTCGCCGGCGCCGGAGAGAGCGACCTTACCGGCGTCAGTTACCGTCACCTTGACGCTTTTACCGGCCGACGCGATCGTCAGGCGGGCCTGCTTGCCAAGGCATTCCACGCGCTGCAGCGTGCCCTCTACATATGAATCCGGCTGCGGACCGTTCCACCATTGCATGGGCTTCTCGCTGCTCGAAGCCCCGCTGCTGTTCTTCGTTTCGAGGTCGTGAACGTGAGCCAGCGCCTGCTCTTTCAGCCGCGCGATCTCGCGTGCATTCTCTTCGGCCTCGCGGCGTTTCTGTTCCTCTTCGTAATCGAGCCGCTGCTGCTCGATGGCCATGCGCGCGGCGTGCATCTTCTGGCGTTCCGCCGGGTCGGTTGCAGCCTGCTCGCCGGAGGTCCATGCCTTCGCCGCATCGGCGTAATTGTGCGCCGCGATATAACTCTCCGCGAGTTCGCGCCAGTAACGCGGTTCGCGCGGATTGCGCTCCGCGGCCGCTTTCCAGTGCATGAGCTTCTTTGCGGGGTCGGTATCGCGCGCCGCCATCAGTGCGAACGGCTCGTCGAGCTTCGGGTTGATCCCCGCGGCTTTCAGGAGCGCTTCGCCGGCCTTGGCGTTGTCGGGCTCCAGCTTGGCGTATTCGATGTAGCAGCGCGCGCTCTTGCTCCCCGCCTGCATCGCAGCGGCGAACTCGGCGCGCGCATCGTCTTTTTTGCCGTCGCGCAGAGCGAGCAGGCCGAGGCCTTCGTGTGCCTCGGCGGGCTTGATGCCTTCGTTCAACAACCCGCGATACTCGGCCGCGGAATTGGCTGCCAGCAGATCCGCGCGTGCCAGCCGCACGTCCGAATTCGAGATCGAGCGCTCGGGAAAATCGCGCTCGGCCATCGGGCGGCTCGGCAGGCTGCCGGTTTCGAAATGCCCCGTGGCGAGATGCGCCTTCGCTTCCGTCTCGATCTGCGCTGCCGGTTTGCCGAAGGCGTTCCGGTAGGCGGCATCCTCATCCACGCCCTTGCGCAGGTTGTAAAGCAGCACGCGCAAACGCCCATAGTATTGCGGATCCAGAACCAGCATGTGCACGCGAGTCCAATCGAGATCGGGCTTCGCGGGCGGCGCTCCCACAATGATCTGGATGCCGTGAACGTCGTAGGTCGAGAAGAACTCCTGCAAACCGTGCTCGAAGTGCTCGGGCATGCGACCCGTATTCGCGTTCAGGAACAGCCGCGTCAACTCGCGGTAGACGTCCGGCGGAACGGGCTGCTTCTCTTCGAGCACGATGTTGTAGCGGTCGCGGCCTTCGCTGAGTGCGGACTGGGGCGCCGTCCACCCCTTCGACGATTTGAAAATCATGACGCGCACCGGCATGGGCGTTTGCAGATCCTGCTCGCCCGCAACATCGCCGACCGCAGCGCGGAATTCTTCGAACCGCACCATGGCCGCGCGACCCACCGCGGGACCGCCATCCGTCAACACCTCGAACGGCCCCGAGGTGAAGCGCACCCAGCTATCGGCAAACAAGCCCGGAGCCAGGCACAAAAAGAGCAGCCAGCGCATGCCCACCATTATCGCAAGGCAGTAGCGACCGGTCTCCCGACCGGTCGCAGGCGCGCGGAGGGCGCCTAAGTCGCGTGCGACCGGTCAGGAGACCGGTCGCTACTACCAAATGCCGCCCGCAGCCGTTCCCAAGTCACTTCCAACTCCTCCGGCAACACGCGCGATTCCCCCACCACGGTCATAAAATTCGTATCGCCCGTCCACCGCGGCAGCGCATGCAGATGCAAGTGTCCCGCGATTCCCGCTCCCGCGCTCTTCCCGAGATTCATCCCCAAGTTCAACCCGTCCGGCCGGTAAACCTCGCGCAGGTGGCGTTCGCAATCGCGCCCCAGCATGATCAACTCGACGAGCGCTTCATCCGGGAGCGCTTCCAGGGTGGCGGCGTGCTGGTACGGCACCACCATCAAGTGACCGCTCGTGTAGGGAAACCGGTTCAAGATGACGAAATTGTGCCGGCGGCGATGGACCACCAACGTGGCGCGATCGTCCTGCGAAGCAGCCGCATCGCAGAAAACGCACTCCGGCTTATCGCCCGACGTGGTGATGTAGTGATATCGCCAGGGCGTCCAGAGATAATCCATTATTGCGTGGGAACGATATCGGTCTCGCCGCTGCCGTTCATCGCCGGAACGGGCGTGGCAGAGTTATTCACCACGTCCTTCAATTCCTTGCTCGGCTTGAAATAGGGAATCTTTTTGGCGGGCACTTCCACGCGCGCGCCGGTTTTGGGGTTGCGCCCGATTCTCGGCTGCCGCTGTCGCGTGCGGAAACTGCCGAACCCGCGAATCTCGATTTTGTCGCCCGTGCGCAAGCTACGTACGATGCTGTCGAAAATCGCCTCCACGATCACCTCGGACTCTTTCCGGGTCATCTCTACCACGCGGGAGACTTCTTCAATCAGATCCGCCTTGGTCATGTTGACGCCTCCTTGTAAGCCCCAAAAGTTATGTTCGCTCAATAGATTACAGTCCGCAACAGTATCGCGTGTCGAGGCGTTATTTGCAACGGTCGACATAAGAAAATGCGCGGCGGCCAGCACCACCCAGCGCTGCCCAAAAACGGGTTAAGTCTTTTTTTCTTTTACGCTTACGACCTCTTCGATAGTTGATGTAGCGGCAATTGCCTGGCGTTGGTAATCTTCCAGGCGGGCTCGTTCCTCGTCTTCTGTGACAGCCTTGAGACTAAGGCCGATCTTCTTTTCAGACTCATTTAACTTAATGATTTTGAAGTCAAACTCCTGGCCGGCGGCAATGGGCAGCTCCTCCGACTTCCGTCCCGTATACCCTGGCACTTCCGAATAATGACACAGACCTTCGACGCCTTCGGCCAATTCCACGAAAGCGCCGAAGCCGGCCAAGCGGCATACGCGGCCATGAACCATGTCTCCCACATGATGGGTTTGAAAATACCGTTCCCACGCATCCGGCTGCAACTGCTTGATTCCTAAGGAAAGGCGATGTGATTTGGCGTCGATGGCAAGGATCACCGCCTGCACCATCTGACCTTTCTTGAGCACTTCAGAGGGATGCTTGATGCGCTTAGTCCATGAAACGTCCGACACGTGAACCAATCCATCGATCCCTTCTTCAATTTCGACAAAGGCGCCGAAATCCGTCATGTTGCGCACCCGGCCTTCGACGACAGATCCCACGCTATAACGGTCTTCAATGGTAGTCCAGGGATTCGGTTCGAGTTGCTTTAGTCCAAGCGAGATCCGCCGTTCTTTCGGATGCACATCCAGGACGACAGCCTCGACTTGATCACCCGGACTGACTACTTTACCTGGATGCTTCATCCGGCGCGACCAAGT
>DATNFO010000041.1:0-436992 GCA_035606355.1 Candidatus Limnocylindrales bacterium
AGGTCGAAACCACCCAGAAGCACGACTCCACCGCCGTCGAAACCAAGAAAGACGCCAGCGGCCAACGCATGGAAAGCATCGATCTCGGCGGCTCCAACCAGACGCTCGGCTTCGAGTTCTAAATTCCCCCGGGTTCCTCCATTGCGGAGAGGCGGACCACTCCTCGCGGACGCCTCTCCGGCACTGTCCTTTTCCACCCACCTTAAAATTTGCCCGGGCGCTATGATCGGACCGATGGTTATCGCTCCGAAAACCGTGATCATGGTTCTCAAGGGCATCGAACAACATGCCCGCGCCGGCAACTACGATCAGGTTGAGATTCAGGCGCGCTCGCTGTTACAGGATTTGAGCGCCATCGACGAAGCCGGCGAAGACCGCGACCGCTACAGGGCCGCGATCCCCGTCATCGAATCCCTGCCCGGCGATGCCGAGCAGGAGGACGCCGCGGCGGTCATTGCCCACGTCCATACGGCTCAGGAGTTGTTGGGGTTTGCCCCTGAGTAGCGACTCGCCAGGGGAAAGAGGGAGGAGAACGTTATGGCTTCCGATAACAAATGCGCTCACCCGGCCTGCAATTGCCAGGCGAAGCCCGATAGCAAGTATTGCAGCGAATACTGCCACGACGCCAAAGGCACTACCGAGCTGTCCTGCAACTGCGGCCACCCCGGGTGCGGAGACGCTTTGGCGTCACGCGGATAGCTGCAGGGTACGGGCGCAGGGTTGAAAGCGGCAGCCCATACGGAAGACGCGCTCCAGGTACAGGTCGCCGTAGGGCGAGAGGCTCTTGCGCAGACGGCTGAGGTGCACGTCGAGCGTGCGTGTGCGCGCCTCCGGGCTATAGCCCCACACATTCGATAGCAGTGCCGACGGCGTAACCACCATCCCGGCGTGGCGCACGAGGAAGGCGAGCAAATCGAACTCTTTGTCCGTCATCGAGATCGGCTTGGAATCCAGAATCGCGGAGCGGCGTTCGAAGTCCACGGTAAGATGCTCATCGGTATAAATTGAGTTCACGACGGTTCTCCTCTACTTTGCAATGTTACGGTGACCGGAAAACCCTCTGGTGGGCAACATGTAAACGTCTTGTAAAACGTGCCCGCCTGCGCTAGCTACCACGACCAAAGGATGCTAGTGAACCCCGTATGCGCGTTGTAGTTCTGGTTGTAGCCCAACAGATGGAACTCCTCGGCGTAGCCGTAGAACTGATAACCGGCGTTCCAGCGCAGTTTCGGTGTGATTCGCACGGAGAGGCGCGCCACGGGCGATTGGTAGGTCATGGGGAACGTCTCGACGCTGCTGAGCAAGGTCTGGACGGGGTCGTTGTTGGCCGGGATGCGGCCGCCGCCCGCGTCCTTCGTGATGCTGTAGCCGGCATAGAGGTCCGCCCGCCGGGAGATGGAGAAGTGCATGCCCAGATTGCCCGCATGCAGGTTGCTCAGGTAGTAAGAGACGTAGCCGGTCTGTAGCTGCGGCGCCAACACTCCGGCGAAGAAGTTGATTGTCCCGAGAGAATCCAGGTGCAGCTTGTTGTAACTGGCGTCTATGGAGAACCATGACTTAGCGCTCCATGAGGCCGAACCGCTATAAGTGCGGGAGTGAGAGCTGAAAGAGGCCAGCGAGAGCGGCGCGTTCAGGTTGTAATACTGGCGGTATTCGGTGGCGAGTTGTAACTGGCGGGTCCGATACTGCACGCGGCCGTTCAGGGCGTGATAGTTAGCGTCGCTGATGGGCGCGAGAGGACGGCTGGTGCGGCCGATCTCGCCATCCACAGTGATGGTCAGCGGCTGCAAGGGGCGCAGCCGGAAGCCCAGCCGGCCGTCGTTCAGATGGCTTTTCTGCAGATTATCGGCATGAAATGTCGAGCCCGGAATGGCTGGCAAAGCGAAGCCCTCCACTTCATTAATCTGCCGCTCCGAGTAGTTATAATCCGCGAAAATTCCGAACCATTTCTTCAGCCGGTAATCGATATCGGTGTCGGTGGCGATGGTTCTGACGTCCAACTCCTGGAACGTGAAGGTCTGCGCCAGACCGGTTCCGTTATCCACCTCGTTGTAGTAATTCTGGCCGGAGATACGACGGTTATAGACAGCGGTGGAACTGACGATCGACAACTTATCCGTGGGGAAGAAACTTACGTTGAAGTTACCCGCGAGGTTAGGCCGTGCGCCGTTGCCGACCACGGAAATCTGGCGGTTGGCGACAGCGCCGAAGCGGCTGGCGCCGACGGCGGCTTCGTTGAGCGCGAAATCGCCGTGGCCGCTGACGTACGTCATGCGGGCATCCACCGCCCATCGCTTGCGACGCGTGAAGAGATTGCCGAGCCAGCCGGGATTCCGCCCGCGGAACGGCTGTGTGCGGTATAAACCCGTGAACGAGCCGGAATCGTTGATGGTAGTGGCATTCTCGACACCGGTGAAGTGGTCTGTGGGCTCGTCGCGATAGAAATCCCAGGTGTGGCGCGCGATAAAGGTAAAGCCGGCAAAGTTCGCGCGCGCGCCGAGACGGTATTCGTTCCACTGCCGCCGCACGTCTTCAAAGACGGGAAATGCGGTGCTGCGCGTATCGAATTCCTGGGCGGTGCTGAGCGCCGGGCCGTCCTGCGTATTGCGGCTGTAGCCGAGGTCCAGTTCGAGCTTCCCGTGCGGGAAGAGCGTGAAATCGTGGTCTTGCAGGCGGCGGGTAGTGTCCATGAAATGCGCGCCGCCGGAGATCGTGAGGGCGGGGTTGAAGTAGTCGTTCTGGCGCCAGGTGAGGTCGTATTCGTAGAGCGCGTTCTTGCGGATGCGCAGAACGGCGGATTGGTACGGATCGTTGCCCAAGCCAATGGTGGTGAGCAGGATTTCGTCAAAGAATCGCCCGTGGCCATCCTTCGAATTCACGGTCAGGCTGCTGCCGAGCAGGCGCAGTCCGTTGCCGTAGTTCACGTCGCTGCGGTACATTCCGCGATCGCCGTTGGTCAACGCCCAGCGGTAACCTGTCTCGAACGAGTTGGTGATGTTATAGTCCCCGACGTCTTGTCCGCGGACCGGTCCCACCGGCTCTGTCGTGGGCGTCACCACCTGCTGCGCTTGCAGCAGTCCGGCGGCGGCAATGAGGTATAGAATTGGCGCTCTCATGGGTTACCTCAAGAACGTGGCGTCGGCGTTGGAGCCGTGTATGCGCACGTGACACGTAGTGCAGCGCTGATATTTGGGATCCAGCAGGTTGTGGGTTGCGGATTGGATGTCCACGCCCTGATTGCGAACGCCGGCGCCGGAGCCGTTGTGGCACTCCAGGCAAATGGTGAATACCACCGGGCGGCGCAGCAACCGCCCGTTCGGCGAGCCGTGCGGATTGTGACAGGTCGCGCAGCCTTCCACGCGAACCGAAGGATGTTCAAAGACGAACGGACCACGTTTATCGATGTGGCATTTCAGGCAGGGCTCCTCATTATTCAGCGCCTGCGCCACCATGCGGGGCCGGTCGCCCATGCGCGTCGTGGGGGCGAACGTGCCGTGCGGGTTATGGCAATCCGAGCAGTTCATGAAACCCTCATTGACGCGATGGTGCGAGGGCAGCTCGAACTGGGCACGAACATCCGCGTGACAGCCGTAGCAGAGATCCTTCTGCGCCTTGGCCAAAAGATACTTGGGGGTGGCGGAGTGGTGTATGGAGTGACAGGAATTGCAGGCGACGTCCGCGAGCGTGTGCTCACTGCGGCGGATGTTGGCTTTATCGAAGCTGCTCGCGTGACAGGTGAGGCAATCTTCGGCAACCTGCTTGGGCGTCATCAGCGAAAAAGCGTGAGGGATGGTGTTCTTCGCGCCGCCCGCTTCGACGTGCGCCTTCGCCGGACCGTGACAGCCTTCGCAGCCTGTCCGCTCCGGCGGCTCCTTGCCGGAGGCGATGCTCCGGTAGTGCGCATTCTTATAGAAATTGGCCCATATGTTGGCGTGGCAAGTCTTACAGACGTTGCTGCCGACATAGCCCGTCTGGGCGTGCGCCATACCCGCGAAGAGCATCGCCACGGGGAGGACGTAACGGATGATAGCGTGCATTCTCACTGTGCACATGATACAGAACGGTGAACCCCGGGCGGTAAACAGCGTCGCGGTTTTTACGGGCTTTTTACCGGACGTGTACGAGTGAGCAGGATTTTCCGATGTAACTTTCCTCTTGCGGCTTTACGGGCGGATGCGCAATATTGAAAGTGGCGTCGGAAATCCGTGTAGAGCGCATCGGCAGGGCAAAAAGCGAAGGCTGTCCATTCACGCGCTCGAAGTTTCGGCGCGCGGGGACGTTTTCGTGGCCGACTACCTGTTCTTCACAGAATTGATGTCGATGCCGGTCCTGGACAGCCGGGGGCGGCGCATCGGGCGCGTAAAAGACGCCGCACTAGTGCCGCTCGCCCATTCCGCACGAATCGACCGATTCCTGGTAGGCGGCGGAGACACCTGGCTGACGGTCCGCTACGATCAGGTGCGCACGATTTCGCTCGGGAGAGGCATCGCGCTCAACGATGAGCAGTTGATGCCCTACCACGAAGACGAGTACATGCTGCGCATTGCGCGCGATCTTCTGGACCAGCAGATTATCGACGTTACCGGCCGCAAGGTAGTGCGGGTCAATGACGTCACGATGACAATCCACTATGACGGCAGCCGCGACGTCCTCACCGTTTCCGAAGTCGATATAGGGGTCCGCAGCATCGTGCGCCGGTTGCTGCAAGGGGTTCTGCCTCCCGGTTTCATCCGGAAACTGGCGCAGCCGATTGCTCCCAATTCGATTCCCTGGGACTTTTGCAACGTGGTGGAACCGGACCCTCTCCGGCGGCTGCGGTTGAACATTTCGTATCGCAGCCTGGAAGAGATGCATCCGGCGGACCTGGCGGACATTGTCGAGGAGCTCAGCCCGGCGGAGCGCGGCGCGATCTTCGAAACGATCGACAGCGAAGTGGCGGCCGATGCGTTGACGGAGGTGGACCCGAAGATGCAGGCCAGCATTCTGGAGTCGATGGAGCCCGAAAAAGCGGCCGACATCGTCGAAGAGATGGCGCCGGACGAAGCCGCGGACATTCTCTCCGAGCTGGAAGAGGAGACCAGCGAAGAGATTCTGGACGAGATGGACGCGGCGCCCAAAACCGAGGTCCGCGAACTATTGGAGTTCGAGGAAGACACCGCGGGCGGCATGATGAACACGGAGTTCGTTTCGCTGCACGAGAATGCGAGCGTGATGGACGCGTTGGCCGCGCTGCGCGGCAATGAGGATCTGCTGGAGAGCCTCACTTCGATGTTCCTGGTGGATGCGGACGAGCGGCTTACGGCGTCGATTCCGCTGGCGCGTCTGTTCATCGCAGCGGGCGGCGCGAAACTGAAGGACATGGCTTCGGAGACGCTGATTCAGGTGGGGGTCGACGAAAAACAGAATCGCGTCACCGAGTTATTCGATAAGTACAACTTACTGACTCTGCCGGTTACCGACGAGGACGGCAAACTGGCGGGGGTCATCACAGCCGACGATATTATCAGTGTATTGAGGCACCGGTAGACGGATGAGGGCGTTTCTGAGCCGGTTCCGATACCAGATCATTCTGTTTCTGGGCGTGCTGGGTCCGGGGTTCATCACTGCCATGGTGGACAACGACGCCGGCGGCATTCTTACTTACTCGGCGGCCGGGGCGAAATACGGCTATTTACCCCTGTGGACGCTGATTCCGATCACGCTGGTGCTGATCGTGACGCAGGAAATGTGCTCCCGCATGGGCGCGGTAACAGGCAAGGGACTCAGCGATTTGATTCGCGAAGAGTTCGGCCTGCGGATCACGTTTCTTACCATGGCGCTGCTGGTGTTGGTGAATCTGACTAACGTGATGTCCGAGTTCGCCGGCGTCGCCAGTTCGCTCGAAGTATTCAGAATCAGTAAGTACATCACCGTGCCGCTCTCCGCGATCGCGGTCTGGGTGATGGTTGTGAAGGGGACTTATCGCAGCGTCGAAAAGGTGTTCCTGTTCGCCAGCCTGTTATACCTGACTTACATTGTGTCCGGCATTCTGGTGAGACCGGACTGGAAACAAGCGGCCATTTACAGCGTCAAGCCGAGCCTGATTTTGGACAGCGGATACATCTACATGCTCATCGGCATGGTGGGTACGACCATCGCGCCGTGGATGCAGTTTTACCTGCAGTCCGCAATCGTGGAGAAGGGCGTATCGGCGAAAGAGTACGCTGCGTCGCGGCTGGAGGTGATTGTCGGCTGCATCGGCACGGACGTGATCGCGTTCTTCATCATTGTGGCGTGCGCGGGGGCGATCTACAGCATTCACCCGCAGGACATCGACGATGCGGCGCAAGCGGCGGTGGCGCTGAAGCCGTTTGGACAGTACGCATTCCTGCTGTTCAGCGCGGGCCTTTTCAACGCGTCCATTTTCGCGGCCAGCATCCTGCCGCTATCGACGGCGTATTCGGTTTGCGAAGGCTTGGGGTTTGAGTCGGGGGTCAATCGCAGTTTTCGCGAAGCTCCGATTTTTTATGGTCTTTATACGCTGCTGATCGTGGTGGGCGCGGGCGTCATTCTGATTCCCCATTTCCCGCTGGTGAAGATGATTCTGCTCTCGCAGGTGCTCAACGGTGTGCTGCTGCCGTTGATTCTGATTTTCATGGTGCTGCTCATTAACAAGAAGGACTTGATGGGTGAGTGGACCAATTCTACATGGCTGAACCTGGCGAGCTGGGTGACTGTGGTCATCATGATTGGGCTGACGCTGGCATACGCGGGAATCTCGATTCGCGGAGTGAAGTAACGGACGCACTTCGCGCGGCTGATACAATTTTTAGCCGTGGGTGCTTCTTTTTCCGCGGACCGCGTGCTTGGCCGTTCTCCGGAGCGGCTCAGCGTTCCGGAGCGGATTGCGCTTGCCGGCAAGTTCATCGCTTTAGAGATCTACACACCGCAGAATCTCGCCGAGCGGCGCATCGAAGCCATCGGCGATACTCTGGAAGAGTGCGTGCGCACCCTCATTGCGCGCGGGCTTAAGCCGGCCGGCTTCGAGTTCACGCGCCTGCCGCCGCCGTTCTAAGGGCCAATGAAACACATCGTCGCCGGGACGGCGGGGCATATCGATCATGGCAAGACGGCGCTGGTCCGCGCGCTGACCGGAATCGATGCCGATCGTTTGGCGGAGGAGAAGCGCCGCGGAATCACCATCGACCTTGGGTTCGCTCATCTGGATCTCACGCCGTCGATCCGCCTGGCGTTTGTCGACGTGCCGGGCCACGAACGCTTCGTCAAGAACATGCTCGCGGGGGTCGGCGGCATCGACCTGGTGCTGTTCGTTGTGGCCGCCGACGAATCCATTAAGCCGCAGACGCGGGAACATTTCGATATTTGCCGCCTGCTGGGCATTCCACGCGGAGTGGTCGCGCTCACGAAGTGCGATCTGGTGGACGAGGACATTCTCACGCTGGTCCGCCTGGAGCTGGAGGAGTTGATCGCGGGGTCGTTTCTGGAAGGCGCGGCGATGGTGCCTGTAAGTTCCGTAACCGGCGCGGGTCTTGACGACCTGCGGCGCGAACTCTCACGGGCGGCCGGCGCGGCGGCCGAGAAGAACGCCGCCGGCCATTTCCGCTTGCCGATCGATCGCGCGTTCACGATGCGCGGCTTTGGCACGGTGGTGACGGGCACTCTCATATCAGGCGCGGTGGCTCGCGATCAAGAGGTGGAGCTGTATCCCACCGGGCGGCGGCTTCGCGTCCGCGGGACGCAGGTGCACGGCGAACAATCCGCGCGCGCGGTTGCGGGGCAGCGCACGGCGGTCAACCTCGCCGATATAGATCCGGCGGAAATTCAGCGCGGCTATGTGCTGAGCGAGCCCGAAGTATTTCGTGCCGTGACGCTGCTGGACGTGCGATTGGATCTTCTGCCCTCGGCGAAGCCACTGAAGCATCGCGCGCCGGTCCATTTTCATTCCGGGACGGCGGAGATCGAGGCCGAGGTGCGGCTACTGAATCGCGCGGCAGCGCTGGAGCCCGGCGGCTCCGCCTACGCCCGCATCGTGCTGCGCGAACCGGCGCTGCTGCTGCCCGGGGATCGCTTCATCGTGCGCATGTTTTCTCCGGTGGTGACGATCGGCGGCGGTGTCGTCGTGGATACCGGCGGCATTCGCTATCGCAAGTCGGACGACGCGGCGGCGCGGCTCGGCTTGCTTGAGTCGGGTGATGTGCCGGCGCGCGTCGGGCTGCTGGTGCGGGAAGCCGCGTACGGCGCGTCCGTGGCGGAACTGGTGGCGCGCACGGGCCTGCTTGCGCGCGAGATCGAAGCGGCGGCGGCAAAGGCGCAGGTTTTGAGCATTCCGCAGCACAATTGGCTCGCCGATCGCGCGTGGGTCCAATCGGCGTCGGCACGGCTGGTGAAGGCGGTCCGCCAGTTTCATCAGGCTCACCCGCTGCAGCCCGGAATGCCGCGGCAGGATCTCCGTGCGAAGGAGTTGCCGGAGGCTCCGGCCTTTTTACTCGATGCGCTGCTCGCCGGCGCCAAGGAGCTGGCGGCGGACGGAGAGACGGTCCGCATTCGCGGACATGCGGTGGTACTGAAGCAGGAAGAGGAGCAGGCTCGCAGCGCGATTGAGGCGGCGTTTCAGAGGGCCGGGCTGGCCGTGCCCGCCGTCGCCGAGGTGCTGGCCAAATCGGGCGTGGAGCCGGCGCGCGCGCGCACCCTGATGCAGATTCTGATTCGCGAGAAGCGGCTGGTGCGGGTGAGTGAAGACCTGGTATTTCATGCAACTGCGATCGCAGGCCTGCGCGAGATGCTCGCATCGCACCGCGGGCAGCGGTTCGCTGTGGGAGCGTTCAAGGAATGGACCGGCGTCTCGCGGAAGTACGCAATTCCGCTCCTGGAATTCCTGGATCGCGAGCACGCCACCCGGCGCGACGGCGAAGAGCGCCTCGTTTTGTAATAGACTTTTGAACAGGCACCATGATTCGCTTTTTTAAATCGCGCGATGCCGAGTTGGGCCACCTGGAGACCGGCGTCCTGGAAATTCTCTGGAAACTGGGCGAGGGGAATGTTCATCAGGTGATGCCGCTGCTTACGCGGCCGCTGGCGTACACCACTGTGATGACCACGCTGGACCGCCTCTATAAGAAAGGTCTGCTGGATCGCCGCAAAGAGGACCGCGCGTTCGTCTACACGCCGCGTTATTCCCGGGTGGAATGGGAGCGTAAGCGCGCAGGCGATTTTCTCAGCGGCTTTCTGGGGCAGCCGCAAGCCTCGGGCGAGTTGCTGATTTCGTGCCTGGTGGACGCCGTGGGCCGCCACGACGAAGCGCTGCTGGACGAACTGGAGCGCAGGATTCGCGAGCGGCGCAAAGAGATCGGCAAAAGGAGGAAGGCATGATCGCTCCGTACGCCCTGCGTCTGTTTTGCCTCTGCCTGGCCGTGTTCTTTCTGGTGCACACCGCGGCCGCGGTGACGGTAAGACTGCTCACTCCCGCGATTCTGCGATTTGCCGCGCGATTCCGCGCGCACCGGGCGGCGGCAGTGCTGCTCGGCGCTCGACTGCTGCCTCCCGCTTTGGCGCTTTTCGCCGTTGCCGGACTCTGTGCTCCGAGTTATTTGTGGCTCGAACCCGCCGGCACCAGCGAGGAAGTCGGCGCGCTTTGTCTGATTGCCGCACTGCTGGGTGTCCTGCTGCTGAGCGAATCGCTGGCGCGCTCGATTGGTGCGGCGTGGCGGAGCACGCAATATCTGCGGGCCTGCCGCCAGACGGCACTAGCGCAAGCGCCGGCAGGAGCGCCACGCAACGTGCTCGTGCTGCCCGCGCGAAAACCTGTACTGGCTCTGGCCGGCGTGTGGCGCGCGCGCATGGTGCTCTCGCAGGGGATTGTCGATGCGCTCACGGAGCCGCAACTGGCCGCGGCCATGCGGCATGAGGATGCGCACCGCCAGTCGCGCGACAACTTGAAACGACTGCTCGTGTTGCTGGCGCCGGCGATGTTGCCGGGCGTCCAAGGCTTCGGCGCGCTGGAAGCGGGCTGGGCGCGAGCCGCCGAATGGGCGGCGGACGATCGCGCGGCGGCGGGCGATCCGCAATCCGCTCTGGCGCTGGCCGATGCTCTTGTGCGTGTCGCGCGGATGGGCACGGGCCCGTCAACCGCTGCGCTCGCCACATCGCTGCTGGCCGACGGACGAGATCTGGCGGAACGAGTCGAACGGCTGCTTCGTCCCACGCCGGTGGCGAGCGACAGCGGGCTTTCGTCCGCGGTGGCCGCGGCGTCGCTGGCGGCGGTTGCGTTGATGATGCTGAATCCCACCGTTCTGAACGCGGTCCACAGTGCGCTCGAACGGTTGAACCACTAAGTAGCGGCGGACGTGCTCCGCACGTCTTCGACCGGTCGGGAGACCGGTCGTTACTGAATCCCACCGTGCTGTGTGTGGTCCACGGTGCACTGGAACGGTGGATCGAATTCAGGCACGACGCCAAGGCCGATCATCAACGCTGTCGTTCATTTCAAGGGAAATTCCAGCCATCATTGATTTGATGGTGGCGAGACGGCCAATTTCAACCCTGTGACGCTGGTCTGGGCCGCTAACGACAGCCGGATTTCGGGGTCTTTCGGCGCATTACCCGGCAGGGCGAAGTTCACCTGATACAGACCAGGCCAACCGGGAGTTACGCCGGCATACTTGATGAGGCTTGCGTCGATGGCCGCTCCGTTCAACAGTACGCTCAGGCCCGCCGGATTCACGATCGTTGCGGCTGTCTGGGGAGCATCTCCGGTCGTCATGGCCGGATACGTCGCGCCGAGTCCCGTGGCGTACAGCACGAGCGTGTCGCCGGGCTTTGCCGGAGCGTCGGGGGTTACTACTGCTCCCGCGGCATTCCAGTCCGCCGCGAGGGCGTACTGGCCGGCTCCGGCGAAGAGACACGGCGCGGCCGCGTACAGCGTAATGGTCACCGTGGGCCCGGTCAGTCCCTGGCGCACGACGCGCAGGGGAACGGGACCGGGGACTTCCTCTGCCGGGATCAGAAAGTTAACCTGGGCCGCCGAAACATAGAGCAGGGGGACGGCCACATTGTCCACATAAACAGAGACTTGGCCGAGCTGGAGCGGCAGGTGGGTGCTTCCGGCCGGGGGTGTCACAGGGTCCGTTGCAAACGTCAGATTGGAGCCAAAGAGGGAGACGACGGAATTGGGTGCGAAGGGTCCGGGCGAAAAATCGGTCGCGTTGACGATTCCGGCGGCGGAGTAGGCAGGCGCCTGTCCCCTGGCCAGCCCGCAGAGCAGCAGGGCCAGAGCCGGGAGGGCTCGAAGCACTGCCGCCATTGTAGCCCATGGCGGAGACCTGGATATGCCCGGCGGCAAGGCCTGCTAGACTGGAATTTACACCGCGTCCGTCTTTTTCCAGCCGTATTGCGTCTACTTGCAAGGAGCCAAACAATTGATTTTCCGGGCGGTAGAAGATGCCGACCTGATTCCGCAGGCAGCCCGGGGAAACGTCGAGGCCTATAACCTCCTCGTGTCCCGCTGGGAGAAGCGTGTCTACAATTACCTGCTGCGGATCACGGCCAACCGGGAAGATGCTTTGGACTTGACGCAGGACGTGTTTCTCAAGGCTTACCAGAACCTACGGAAGCTGGACGATACCAGCCGGTTCGCGCCGTGGCTGTACCGCATTGCGCACAATGAAGCCTATTCGATGTTCCGCAAGCGCCGTCCGGAAACGGACGTCGACGAACTGGAACCGGAGAGCACGGAAACCGGCATTACCGTGGGGGGCAGCAGCGTGTTCCCCATGGAATTGACCCTGGCCGTCGCCAGCGCGCTGGAACGTCTCAGCAAAGAGCAACGCGAAGCCGTGGTCCTCAAGATTTACCAGGGGTTTAAGTTCGAGGAAATGTCCGAAATTCTCGAATGCCCTGTTTCGACTGTCAAGTCCCGCCTCTACACCGCCCTGGAATTACTAAAAAAAGAACTGGCTCCCATTCAGGCACGAGGTGTGTGATGAGTTGTTCGCCATTCGATCTTAAGGATTACCTGTTTCAGGAATTACCGGCCAACCAGCGCCGCGAGGTGGAAAAGCACGTGGCCGCCTGCGAGCCTTGCCGCGAAGAGCTCGCCGGGCTGCGCCTTACGCAAACCGCGCTGCTGGCGCTGCAGGACGAAGAGATTCCGCAGCGCATCGGCTTCGTCTCCGACCCGATCTTCGAGCCTTCGCCGTGGCGCCGCGCCTGGGCGGCATTCTGGGGTTCCGGCCCGCGACTCGGCTTCGCTGCCGCAGCCATGCTCTCGGCCGCTCTCGTCTTCGCCACTGTGAATCGCCCGGCTCCCGCACCGGCGCCCCATTCGCAGACGGCGACTCTCACGGCGGCCGAAATCGACGCGCGCATCGACGCCCGCGTTCGCCAGGCGGCGCTCGAAATAGAAGCCTCGCAAACGAAAAAGGCAGAGCAACTGGTCGCCAGCGTCAAGCAGCGCGACGCCGCCAAGCTGAATGAACTGGTGAGAATGGCGAGCGCTCAGACGGAGTACTTCCTGCAGCAGAATGCCGAACTGCGGAGCCAGGTGCACTCCTCCAATGTGCTTGGGGAGGCCACCCGATGAAGTTCGCCGCTGCCCTTCTCCTTGTCTGCGCGGCCCTCGCGTCGCAAACTGCAAGCTCTAACCGTACCAGCACGCTACGCGCGTTTGAATCGAAGGTGGATCAGCAGATCGCCCTGGCGAATCGCGCCAAGCCGATCGACCTGGTGGGCACGACACGCTGCTTCTACCTGCCCGGCATTGGCGCGGTGCTCAGCGCCAAGGTGGAACTGATGCGAACCCCCACCATCAACCCGTTCCAAAGCCGCATCTCGCCGCAGGAAGCCGTCGAGGTGTATCGCACGAAGATGGAAAACCTGCCTCTGCTGCGCACGGCGATGAAGAACACGGTGATGGCGGCGGCCAAGGAAATGGATTTCCTGCAGCCTGCCGATCAGATTGTTTTCGCGGTCGGGCTGATCTACCAGCCCTGGGAAGACACCAAAGGGCTGCCCAGCCAGATCGTCATGCGTGCCGGCCGCCAGAACGCGATGAGCGGCGATATCAAAACGGAAGAACAATAATGGCGGCAGACCCCAAGTCCGTGGCGGCGGGCGGCTACCCCGCCCCGCTCGGAATGCGCCTCGGCGAGATCCTCATCGAGCAGAATAAGATCGATTCCGAGGATCTGGAAAAGGCGCTGGAACTCCAGAAGGAGCGCGGCGATAAGCTGGGCAAGATCCTGGTCGATATGGGCCTGATCGCGCAGCGCGACGTGCTGGCGGCGTTGAGCGGGCAGCTCGGCGTTCCGCTGGTGACAATCGACGGGCCGCCACCGCCGGCTCCTGAAATCGAAGGCCTGTCGAGCCGGTTTCTGCGCCAGTGCCGCGTCTTTCCGCTGGAGCTCAAGGATTCGGTGCTCACCATCGCGATGGGCGACCCGCTGGACTTCGAAACAGTCGCGGCCGTGCGCGCGTACTCGGGTCTGGAGATTCGCACTGCGCTGGCGCCCGAGCAGGAAGTCCTGGACGCGATCGAGAAATACTACGGCGAAACCGAGCGCCAGACGCTGACCACCGGCGGCGACGATGAGCAGGCGGTCGCCGATCTGGAACATCTGCGCGACATGGCCAGCGAAGCGCCGGTCATTCGCCTGGTGAACGCGATGATTGCCGACGCCCTGGAAAAGCGCGCCAGCGACATTCACATCGAGCCGTTTGAGAAGGAATTTCGCGTGAGGTTCCGCGTGGACGGTGTTCTCGCAAATCAGGACACGCCACCGCGCGAATTGAAAGCGGCCATCATCTCCCGATTGAAGCTGATGGCGAAGCTGAACATCGCCGAGCGCCGCCTGCCGCAGGACGGGCGCATCAAATTGAAGGTGCTGGGGCGCGAAGTGGACCTACGCGTCTCCACACTGCCCACGCTGTACGGCGAAAGCGTCGTCATGCGCCTGTTGGATCGCTCGGCGGGCGACTTCTTCGACTTGCAGCGCCTCGGTTTCGACGAGCGCATGTTCGCGCGCATGGAGCACTTCACCAGCCTGCCCCATGGCATGTTTCTGGTGACAGGACCGACGGGCAGCGGCAAATCCACGACGCTGTATTCGGCGCTGAAGCGCATCAACCTGCCGGACAAGAAGATCATCACCATCGAAGATCCCGTGGAGTATCAGATGGACGGCATCAACCAACTGCACGTGAATCCGCAGATTGGGCTGACCTTCGCGTCGGGCTTGCGGCACATCGTGCGTCAGGATCCGGATGTCATCATGGTCGGTGAAATCCGCGATCGCGAGACTGCGGATATCGCCATTCGCGCCGCGCTGACCGGCCATCTGGTTTTTTCGACGCTGCACACCAACGACGCGCCGAGCGCAATCACCCGGTTGACGGATATGGGGATTGAGAATTACCTGCTGACGTCGTCACTGGTAGGCGTGCTGGCACAGCGGCTCGTGCGCGTGATCTGCACGCATTGCAAAGTGCCCGCCGGCATGGCTCTCGCTCCGGATGGCGAAGCGGTAGACACTTTCAAGGGCGCGGGCTGCCCGGAATGCAACGGTCGCGGCTACAGTTCGCGCGTCGGCATCTTCGAAATGATGCCGCTTACGGACGAAATTCGAAAGCTCATCATGAACAACGCCGATGCCGGCGTGCTCACGCAGGCTGCGCGCCGAGACGGGATGCGCAATTTGCGCGAAGACGGCTGGAAGAAAATCAGAGAAGGCGTGACCACCGTCGAGGAAGTCATGCGCGTGACGCAGGAGCTGTAGTGGCCAGCACCTTCTTCTTTCGCGCGGTCGCGGCGGATGGCAAAATCCGCACCGGCTCTCTTTCGGGCGACAACGAAAGGCTGGTGGCGGGCGAACTGCGCAAACAGGGATTGACGCCGGTCTATGTGGGTGTGGCTCCGAAGGGCGCCAGCGGCATTCAATGGAAGCTGCCGGTGCTCGGCGGCGGACGCCGTCGCGACATCCTGTTCTTTACCCAGGAGCTCTCGACGCTGCTCAATTCCGGAGTGCCGCTCGATCGGGCACTCTCCATCACGGCGGAACTCACGGAAAAAGCGGACTTCCGGCTGGTCGTCTTGGAAGTCCTGCGCACGCTGAAAGGCGGCAAGTCCTTCGCTGAGAGTATTGCGACCAAGCCCGACTATTTCTCGGACCTTTACGTCAACATGGTCCGCGCCGGAGAAGCATCGGGCTCGCTGGCGGTCATCTTCGAGCGACTGGCGGATTTCGAACGCACGCGCGACGACCTTCGCAACTACATCATTTCGTCGATGATCTATCCGGCGTTGCTGGCGTGCGTAGGTTTAGCATCCATCCTGATCCTGTTGGACTTTGTAGTCCCGCGCTTCGCGACGATTTTCGATGGATCTACGATGAAGATCCCCGCGCCGACGCAGATCATGCTCACGGCGAGCTACCTTGTGCGCACGTACTGGTGGATGGCGGCGTCCGCGCTGGCGGCGATCGTCATCATCTGGCGCGGGTACACGCGCACAGCCGCCGGCCGCATATGGTGGGACGGTTTCCGCCTGAAAACGCCGCTTCTCGGCGATGCGTTGTTGAAGGCCGAGACGGCGCGGTTCGCACGCGCCATGGCCACGCTGGTTCAGAACTCGGTGCCGCTCGTGCAGAGCCTGAATATCGCGGCGGCCACACTGAATAACAAGACGATCGCGGGCGCGCTGGCGGGCGTCGCGATGGGCGTGAAGCGCGGAGAGGGCATCGCGGTGCCGATGCGCAAGGCGGCTGTGTTTCCGCCGCTCGCCGCGCACCTGCTGACGGTGGGCGAAGAGACGGGCCGCCTGGACCAGATGTTCGCGCGCATGGCCGACATTTACGAAAACGATACGCGAGCGGCCATCAGGCGATTCACGGCGTTCTTCGAGCCCGCCGTGATTCTCGTGATGGGAGTTCTGGTGGGCGCGCTGATTTTGAGTATGCTCCTGGCAATCACAAGCATCAACGACGTGGCGGTATAAACAGATGAACAAACGCAAAAACAGAAGAAGCGCCGAAGCCGGTGTCACCCTGATCGAAATGCTGGTGGTGGTGACCATCATCGGACTGTTCGTAGCCCTGGTGGGTCCCGGGCTGTGGAGGAAAGTCGACTCGTCAAAGGTGACGGCGGCGCGAACGCAGATCTCCAACTTCATGACCGCGCTGGGAACGTACAAGCTGGATACCGGCACGTTCCCAACTACGGAACAGGGTCTGCGAGCGCTTCGCGAGAAGCCGAATGACGTGGAACAGTGGGCCGGTCCGTACATGCCGCAAGACATCCCGAAAGATCCGTGGGGACATGACTACGTGTACAAATTTCCCGGCGACCACGGGGAAGAACCCGAAATCGTGTGCCTGGGAGGGGACGGCCAACCCGGCGGGGAAGGGCTGAACGCAGACCTGGTGAGTTGGAAAAACAAGTAATGCGAATTCACCGCAGAGACACAGAGGACACAGAGGTTTCGCAGAGAAAAAAGTTGGGGTTCTCTGCGCTTTCTCTGCGCTCTCTGCGTCTCCGCGGTGAAAACGGTGTCACTCTCATCGAAATGATGGTCGTTGTCGCCATCGTCGGTCTCATCGCTGGCGTCTCTTTCCCCGCTGTTTCTTCGGGGATGGACAGTGTTCGGCTGGTCTCCTCTTCGCAGAGCGTCGCTGGATTCCTCAATGGCGCGGCGGTTCGCAGCGAGCGGCTTCAGCAGCCTGTGGAGCTGATCGTTTCTCCGAAAGAAAACCGCCTTGTGGTCTACTCGACCCAGCCCGGATTTGAGCGCGAACTGAAAATGCCTGATGGCGTCCACATCGAAGGCTCCGATGACGAGAGCGGCGGAGTGCAGCGGTTGCTGCTACTGCCTGGCGGCGCCGTCCCTGCCGTCGCGATCACGCTCGTGAACGGTCACGGCGCCCGGCGGCGGGTGCGGCTCGACCCGATGACCGGGTTTCCGCACGTCGAGACGGTGGAGAAAAAGTGAAGCAGGCGCGCGGATTCACATTGCTGGAGGTGATGGTGGCCACCGTCATCATGGCGATCGCGGTGGTGGGCCTGCTCAACGGGATTTCCGGCGCTACTCGCAATGCCGCGCGTGTTCGGGACGCCGACCGCATCGCGCAACTGGCGCAGGTGAAGATGAATGACCTGCTGGTCACCGAAAAGCTGCCGCGCAACACCACGCTGGAGGGTCCGTTCGACCCGGCGCTGGCAGGCGGTTTGACGGCCGGCTGGCGGGCGCGCGACACGGAGTTTGAGAAGCCGAAATGGGCCGCTCCCGGCCAATACGTGCTCGATCGCGTTCAGTTGGAGGTGTGGTGGATGAGCGGCCAGACTCGCCGAACGTTCAACCTGGAGGGCTACCGCAAGTACTTACTCCAGCCAGGCGATATGCCGCCGCCGGGGACCCAATGAAGAAGCTACGCCGGGACGCCGGCCTCACTCTCATCGAAGTGCTGATCGCCGTAACCCTGCTCAGCATGCTGACCGTGGGGATGGCGATCGCGATGCGTGTGGGGCTCAGCGCTTTCGCCAAGACCGATGAGAAGCTCATGGACAACCGGCGCGTTGCCGGCGCACAGCGCGCCTTGCAAAACGAGTTGGAAGGCCTGATGCCGGTGGCTGTGCGCTGTACAGGCGGGGGGCCGGCGGCCGGATTTCAATTTCCGATGCTGCAGGCGGATGAGGATCGCCTGCGCCTTGTTTCGACTTTCTCGCTGCAGCAGGGTTGGCGCGGGCAGCCGCAGATTCTCGAGATGTTCGTGATGCCGGGCGACGAAGGCAAGGGCGTGCGGCTGGTGGTCAATGAAATTCCGTACAGCGCGTTTACAGCCGGCATGGCGTGCGTGGGAGTGACTACCGACCCGGTATTTCACATCGGCGTTCCGCAGTTCGCGCCTTTCGTGGTGAACGAGCATTCGTTCGTGCTCGCCGATAAGCTGGCGTACTGCCGGTTCGGCTATTTAGGAGTGGGGCCGGACGGGCCGTCGCCGCCGGCGCCCATCTGGCGCAAGCATGCGACGGGTCTCGGTTGGCCACAGGCCATTCGCATCGAGATGGCGCCGTTCACGGCCGACCCGAGTAAGCTGCAGCCCATCACAGCGATCGCGCCGCTGCGGATCCACCGCTCACCGGATGTGCAATATGGCGATTTTTAGGTTCTCGTCGCGCTGCATTCGGTTTTCGATGCACCTTTTACCGCTCCCTTACGGGAGTGTGCAGAAATCCGGCTGCTGTTCTCGTGGCGATCCATTCCCCTTTCGACGCACCGTTTACCGCTCCCTTACACGGGATTGTAAAAAAATGCGAAAAACCGTTTTCCGACCATCCTGTTTTCAATTACTTGCGTTGTTGAAAACTCGCGCACGTCACATTTTTTCACAATCCCTTACGGTCGCGGCTCCGTTCTCGTCGCGATCCACTCGTCTTTCGATGCACCTTTTACCGGTCCCTCACCACTTACGGAGCCGTGACCGTAAGGGAGCGGTAAAAGGTGCCGGGGATGCGAGTGCGTTTTCAACACGGCACAAAAGCGATTTCGATTTTTCCACAGACCCTCACGGTCGCGGCTTCGTTAGCGTCAGGCGGGATGCGAGCGGGTTTCGGCGGCGCGATCGCGGAAGCGCGCTTCTTGCCGTGCTTTGGCTTTCGGCCGCCCTCGCCGCTATCGCATTTTCGCTCTCGACCACGGTGCGCAGCGAGACCGACCGCGCTTCCACCGCCATCGACGGGGTCCGCTGCTATTACCTCGCGGTGGGAGCCGTGGAGCGCGCGCAACTGGAGATGTTCTGGGGCATGGACCGGCCGGATCCGCCGATTCCGCACGATGCCACCAGCGTCGATTATCAGTTTCCGCTGGGCACGGCGCACGTGGAGATTCTGCCCGAAGCCGGCAAACTCAACGTGAATCAGGCGCCCGTGGAGATGCTCTATAAGTTATTGGCGGCATTGGGAGCCGATCCGGAGCGTGCGCAAGAACTCGCGCTGGCCATCGACGATTGGCGGAAGCCGAGCGCCGCGGCGACGTCCCTGGATTCGTATTATCTGTCCCAGATTCCGTCTTTTCGACAGCCCCACGCGTCTGTACAAGAGTTAGAGGAATTGCTGCGCGTGAAAGGCATGACGCCCGAACTGTTTTACGGCACATACGTCCCCTCGCCTGAGGGCTCGCAGGGTCCGCGATTGCTGCCGCAACCCGGTCTCGCGGACTGCCTGACCGTGTATGGACCGGACAACCGCATCGACGTCAACACCGCGCCGCTGCCGGTGCTGATCGCCGTTGGCGTTCCGCCGGACGTGGCCCGTGCGCTGGTGGCCCGCCGCCGCGTGACTCCCTTCGATTACAGCGGTCTGGCGAAGTTTCTGGAGGGTGCCGGCGCGAATATGGGTTTACTGCGGGTTGGCGGAAACTCCATCGTGACGCTCCGGGCCACTGCCCGGCTGCGGCTGCCCAACGGCCAGCTTGGCGATCTCAAGCGCACCGTGGCGGAGCAGGTGAAGTTCATGCCTTACGGTTACGACTCGCCGCTGCACATTCTCCGCTGGTATGACGCGGCCTGGAGCAACTGACTCGATGACCTCGGCTAGCGGCGTAACCAAAGACCTGCGCAAACTGCTCGCGTTCGGCTCCGGCGTGGGCATCGAACTCGGCGCGACGGACCTGGAGATTGCGGTCACGCGCGTGCGGCCTACCGGCATCCGCGTCACGGGACGCCACACCATCAAAGATTACACGACGCGTCCCGCTGCCGAATGGGGCAGCGAGTACTCGCGATTCCTGCGCGGGCTCGGCGCCCGGCACCTGAGCGCTACCGTGCTGCTGCCGCGCCGCGATGTGATCGTGCGGCAGGTGTCGCTGCCCGGCGTCGCGTCGAAGGACGTGGAGGGCGCGATCCGGTTCCAGCTCGATACGCTGCACCCTTACGGCGACGAAGAAGTTTGCTGGGGATGGTCGCCGCTCGCCTACGGCGCCGTGCTGGTGGGCATCGCGCGGCTGAACACCGTGGAAAAATATGCGGCGCTGTTTACCGGGGCGGGGGTCGGGGTTTCCAGCTTCACCTTTTCGGCTGCCGCGGTGCATGCCGCCATACGGCTGAACGGGCATGCGGAAAACGCCGGCTTCGTCGCGCTCAGCCGCAGCGCATCGGGCTCTGTTGAGGTGTACGGGGAGAGCGCATCGCGCCCTGTATTCTCCGCCGAATTCCAGATTTCCGAACAGCGCGCCGCGCTGCTGGCGCTTAGCGAATTGCGCCTGCCGCCGGACACCGCCCCCATGGCACTGGAGCAGGTGCTTCCCAAACCCACCGTCAACCCGGTGGAGAACGATCTTTCCCGCAACGCACTGCCGTACGCTACGGCGCTCGCCGGGGCGTGCCCGCGGCTTGCGCCGTCGGCGAACGTGCTGCCGGTGGAGAAGCGCAAATCGAGCTCGCGGCTGGTGTTCGTGCCTACTGTGGTGCTCGCTGCCATCGCGCTGCTGCTGGCGGTTGGCACAGTCGCCTATTCCAAATACGCGCAGCAGCAGTATCTCAAGACGCTGGATGGCGAGATCGCCCGCCTCCGGCCGCGCGCGGAACGGGCCGATGCGCTGTCGCGGCAAACGGATGCTTTGCGCAATCGTACACGGCTTTTGGACCAATATCGCTCGCAAACGCGCTACGACCTGGATTCCATCAACGAGCTCACGCGGTTACTCGAGGCGCCCACCTGGGTCAGTTCTCTGGAGCTCACGCGCGACGCGGTCCGGATCACCGGAGAGACTCCGCAGGCCGCTCCGTTGATCAAGATTTTGGATAGCTCGAAATTCTTCAAAGGGTCCACGCCGGATGTTGTGGTCAAGGCTGCGAACGGTGGAGATGGCTTCACGATTCACGCGACCCGGAGCGGACGGCCATGAAGCTGAACGATAAGCGCACGCTGGCCGTGACGTTCTTCCTGCTGGTGGTGACTGTCGTGGTGCGGTTCGGCATGAGCGGAGATTCCGCGCCGGCCACCGTCGCGCCCTCGCAAAACGCGGCCCAGGCCGAGGCGCGGCTGGATCTTCTGCGTCAGAAGGCGGGCACGGTGCCGGGCCGCGAGATCGTGTTCAAGCAGGCTGCCGCGGAGCTCGAAGGCCGTGAAAAAGGCATGCTGAAGGCAGACACGAAGGAACAGGCGCAGGCGCAGCTTCTGCAGCTCACGCAGACGGTCGCCTCGGCGAACGGAATCGAGATTCACGGCATGGAAGACCGCCGGGACAAGCCATTGACGGCGGATTATGGCGAGATTTCCGTGACGGTCGCGTTCACCTGCGCCATCGAGCAACTGGTCAACTTCATGGCGGCGCTCGGCGATCAGCCGCAGATTCTGGCTACCAACGAAGTGCGCGTCTCCGCCACGGCCGATAAGAAGAAGACGATCCAGGTACGGATGAGCATCGCCGCGATTGTGCCGCGCAAACTGCTGCCCGCAGAAAAGAAAGGAGTGCCGTCGTTTTGAATCGCAAGCTGATTCTTCTGAACGTGGCGCTCGCGGGGCTGGCGGTATACGCCGGTCTGCAACTGCACGATATGTGGATGGCCTCCAAAGCGCGCCAGGCCGCACAGGTAAAGAAACCGATCAAGGTATCGCCTGCACCGCCCATTTCTCCGCTGCAACCGCCGCCGCCCGTGATGGCCTCAGGGTATGCCGATATCGCCCAGAAGATGCTGCTGAACCCTTCGCGCAATCCCAATGTGCCGCTGGATCCGCCACCTGCGCCTCCACCGCCCAAGCCCATGCCTGCGCTGCCCGTCTATCACGGCATGATGAATATCGGCGATGGACCCACGGCGATATTGAGCATGGCCGCGAATACACCGAATCTTCCCATCCATCCGGGGGAGAAAATCGGCGAATTCAAGCTTTTGAGCGTCTCTAGAGATGGAATCGATCTCGAATGGGACGGCAAGACAGTGCACAGATCGCTGGATGAAATTACGATCAAGAGCGCTCCGCCCCCGGAGGCTCCGCCGGCAAACGTAGCGGCCACAGCGCCTCCGGCGCCGCCGATGATCATGCAGCCCACCGGTCCGGGAGCGGATACGGGACGCGGCGAACGGCTGTGCAATCCGAACGACAGCATGGAGGCCGGGACCGTGCAGGACGGGTATCGCAAGGTGGTCAAGCCGGGGCCATTCGGAAAGATCTGCTACTGGGAGCCGCTCGGTAGCGGCCGCTAGCACGCCAAAACTGAACTGAAAGCTGAGTAAAGCTATGAAAAAGATTCTGCTGATCCTCTGCGCCGCCGGGTGCATTGCCGCCGCGCAAACCACCGTTCCCAAGGGAGCCACGCAGGTGACGCCCGGAACGTATCGCTACACCGATGCGCACGGGGCAAAGTGGATTTATCGCGTGACGCCGTTCGGCGTCGCTCGTATGCGCGACGAAGTCAAACCGGCGGCGGAAACCAAGCCGACGCCGTTCGGAACGGTCTCTGCCGCCGCGCAGCAGAACGCCGACGCCGCCCGGCCGGAGGCCCCGCCTCCCGCTCCGTTGAAAGCAACCGACGCCGGCAACAGCGTGAGCTTCGAGCGGGTAACGCCCTTTGGCGTGGAGAAGTGGCAGACGTTGAAAACCGATCTGGATTCCACCGAGCAGGCCGCCTGGGATCGCCAGCGCGCACGGGACGCGAAGTAGCATGACGAAGCGCCGTTTTGTTCCGATCGCGCTCCTGCTGGCAGGCGCGGCCGCGTTTGCCCTCGCCGCGCAACAGCAGCAAACAGAGCCGCCGCGGCCCGTGACGGGAAGCCCGGTCGCGCCGCCGATCATTCATGGACCCCAAAATACCGAAACGCAAGTGCCACAGCAAGTGCCGCCTCCAACACCTGCTACACCCGCCGCCCCCGCGGCACAGGCGCCGCGCACCGAGCCCGCACACGTCAGCGATACCGGAGGCCTGATTCTCGATCTTCCGAACAACAACCTGGTCGACCTGATAGACCTTCTGGCGAAGCGGCTCAAGATCAATTACATTCTGGATCCGCATGTAGTGGGCACGGTTTCCATCCACACCTACGGCGAAGTGAAGCCGTTCGACGTGATGAACCTGCTGATGACCGTGCTGCGCGTCAACAACGCCACGATGGTCAAGGTCGGCGATCTGTACCGCATCGTGCCCATCGCCGCGGTCTCCAATTTGCCGATGAAACCGGTGACGAATGCCGACCCGAAGACGCTGCCGGACGACGAGCAGATGGTGCTCAACTTCGTGTTTCTGAAGTACGCGACAGCGACGGAGTTGGATAAGGTGCTCGCGCCGTTCATGGGCCAGGGCGCGACTCACATCCCCTATGAACCTGCGAACCTGCTGATCATGGAGGACAACGCGCGCAGCATGAAGCGGACCATGGAGTTGATCGCGATGTTCGATAGCGACAGCTTCGCCGGGCAGCGCGTGCAACTTTTCGAGGTCACGAACAGCCGCCCCACGGACCTGGTGAAGGATCTGGAGGGCGTCTTCAAAGCGTACGCGCTGAGCGAAAAAGCCTCGGCCGTGAAGTTCATTCCGGTGGATCGGATCAATACGGTCATCGCGGTGGCGCCGAACCCCGGCATCTTCGCGCAGGTGAAAACGTGGATTGGAAGGCTCGACGTTCCGGTGAAGGTCACCGCCGGCGCAGTCAACAATTACGTGTATCGCCTGAAGTACGCACGTCCGGAAATGGTCGCCATGGCGATTATGGCGCTCTACAGCGGCAATCCGTACGCGCTGATGAACCTGGCGGCGAGCGCCAATAGCGGCATGATCGGCGCGGGCATGGGGTATAACGGCACGGGGTACGGCGGCAACTTCGGCGGCGGTTTTGGTGGAGGAATGGGCGGCGGAATGGGCATGGGCGCTTACGGGATGGGTGGCATGGGCGCTTACGGGATGGGTGGCGTGGGAATGGGGATGGGCGCATATGGCGGCGGGTATGGCGCCGGAGGAGGCATGTACAATCCCGTCACCCCGACATATACCAGCGCTCTGCCGATGGGCGCCCAACCGACGCCCCCCACCGGGGCCGCGGGCCGCGACCAGACGGGCCAGTATCTCAGCGGGCAGGGCGCGGCAGGCGGCGAACAGCAGCACATGCCGCACGTGATTCCGAATCCGATGGACAATACTGTGCTGATCCAGGGCACGCCACAGGAGTACGAATCGATCAAGAATCTGCTGCAGCAGCTCGACGTGCCTCCGCGCCAGGTGCTCATCGACGCGAAAATCTACGAAGTGGATCTTACCAGCGCTTACGGCGCCGGCGTTTCCGCGTTCCTGCAGAATCGCGGCGCCGATCTGCCTGGCGGTACGACGAGAAGCGTAGCGGCATCGGTCAGCGCCGCCGGAGCTGCGCTCACCACCGGCGAAATGGTGCTCCGCAGCAAGGAACTGCTGCTCTCGCTGACGGCCAATGACAACACGACGTACAGCAAGGTTGTCTCGGCGCCGACAATCATCGCAACCGACGGCATCCCAGCCGTCATGAACGTCGGTGTACAGGTGCCGGTTCTGACCTCTACTGTTGCGACCGGCGTACAAACCGGCGGCAATACGCAGTTCGCCAACACGATCGCCAGCCAAAGCACCGGCATCACGCTGAACATTCTGGCGCACGTGAACCCGAGCGGAGTCGTGACTCTCATGCTGGAACAGCAATACAGCGCGCCGCAAACCGCGCCGCAGGGGGTGAGCACGGTATCGCCATCCTTTTCCAACCGCTCGATCGCTACGCAGCTCACGATTCAGGACGGCGATACGGTGGCGCTCGGCGGAGCCATTCTGGAACAGAATGCCAGTGCATCGGGAGGTCTTCCGTTCCTGAATCGGATTCCGGTGCTGGGATTCATCTTCGGTTCCAAGAGCATTCAGAAGTCGCGCACGGAAATGATCGTGTTTTTGACTCCGCGGGTGATTTATGACACGACGCAGCTTGTAGATGCGACTG
This sequence comes from Candidatus Limnocylindrales bacterium, assembly GCA_035606355.1. Lineage (GTDB taxonomy): Bacteria > Acidobacteriota > Terriglobia > Bryobacterales > Bryobacteraceae > Sulfopaludibacter. Next base: position 24,936 of record DATNFO010000041.1, read on the forward strand.
ACGAACTGAAGAGCTCGCTCAAACGGGTGACTCGGGATATTAAAGATAACGATCGGTAAACTCAGCTTTCGATGCACCATTTACCGCTCGCTGGCGGGGCTGTGAAAAAAACAGGATTGTTTTTTTGACGCATTCAAACGCACTCCGATCCCCTGCACCTTTTACCGCTCCCTTACGGTCACGGCTCCGTATGTAGTTGATTCTGCTAACAGAGCCGCGACCGTCAGGGGAGTGGTAAAAGGTGTATCGAAGGGCGAATGAAGCGCCACGAGAACAGCAGCCGTTTTTCACAGTCCCGTAAGGGAGCGGTAAAAGGTGCCGGCGATTTGAGTGCGTATTGAACGCGGCGTACGCCTTACTCCACTTTAATCAGGTCCAGAAGCTGATCCTCATTCACAATCGGGACCCCCAGCTCCTGGGCCTTCGTCAATTTGGAACCTGCTTCTTCCCCCGCCACCACGTAACTCGTCTTCTTGCTGACGGTGCCGGCGACCTTGCCGCCTGCCGTTTCGATCAGCTTCTTGGCATCCTCGCGGGTGAGGTTCGGCAGGCTGCCGGTAAGCACAAACGTGAGTCCCTTGAGTGGGCCGCCTTTGGGTCGAGCATCGCGGTAGACGAAATTCAGCCCCGCGGCGCGAAGCCGGTCCACCAGTTCCTGGTTGCGCGGCTCGCGGAAGAACTGATACACGGCCTGTGCGACCTTCGGACCTACTTCCTCGGCCTGCTGCAATTCATCGATTCCCGCGGCGGCGATGGCGTCGAGCGTGCCGAACTGGTCCGCCAGAAAGACGGCGGTTCGCTCGCCGACGAAGCGCATGCCGAGCGCCGTCAAAACGCGAGGCAGCGGATTACGCTTGGAATTCTCGATGTTGCGCGCCAGGTTCGACGCTGACTTTTTGCCCATGCGTTCTAACGTCATGAGCTTTTCGATCGTCAGGTCGTAAAGATCGGCCACGCTCTGCACCATGCCGCGGTCCACCAGTTGATCCACCAGCGCATCGCCGAGCCCATCGATGTTCATCACGCCGCGCGCGGAGAAGTGCAGAACGGATTCCTTCAGGCGCGCCGAGCAGTTGGTATTGATGCAGCGGCTGGCAGCCTCGCCCGGCTCGCGCGCAACCTGTCCGCCGCACACCGGGCACTTCGAAGGCATGCGGAATTTCTTGCGGTAGGAGCCCTGCGAATGCACGCGAACGACTTTCGGAATCACGTCGCCGGAGCGTTCGATGACCACTTCGTCGCCCGTCTCCAGACCGAGCCGGCCGATTTCATCTTCGTTGTGCAGCGTGGCGCGCGAGACCGTCACGCCGCCGACTTCCACCGGCCGCAACAGCGCCACCGGCGTGAGTGCGCCCGTCCGGCCCACTTGAACCTCGATGCCTTCCACTACGGTCACGGCCTGGCGCGCGGGGTATTTGTAAGCGATGGCCCAGCGCGGCGCTTTCGCGGTAAAGCCGAGGTCGCGCTGCTGCTGGACGGAGTCGACCTTCACCACCACGCCATCGATTTCATAGGGGAGTTCTTCGCGCCGGTCCTCCCACTCCGCGCAGAACGCCAGCACCTCGGAAATATCGCGGCACAGACGCCGGTTGGGGTTGACCTTGAAGCCCAGCTTCACCAGCTCTTCGAGCGATTGCCAGTGGCTGTCCATTGCCGGACGGCCGTCCACCAGCAGGAAATACGTAAAGTAGTCGAGCCGTCGCGACGCGGTGACCTGCGGCTCCAACACGCGGAGAGATCCGGCGGCGGCATTGCGCGGATTGGCGAATCGCGAAAGGCCGCGGTCTTCACGCTCGCTATTCAGCCGCTCGAAAGCCCGGCGATTCATTACGGTTTCGCCGCGTGTCTCAAAGCTCTCCAGCCTGGTCTTGACGTGTAGCGGCAGCGAGCGGATAGTGCGCGCGTTTTCGGTAACGTCTTCGCCGACGGATCCATCGCCGCGGGTGACGGCTTGCACAAACTTGCCGCCCTGGTAATGCGCCGCCATAGAAAGCCCGTCCATCTTGAGTTCTGTTACGTACTGAAAAGGAGTGCCGCCAAGCAGGTCGCGCACGCGGCGATCGAAATCCCGCAGTTCCCCATCGTTCAGCGCATTGTCCAGGCTGAGCATGGCCGAAGAATGCCGCACCTTGGTAAATCCCTCGCGCGGTTTACCGCCTACTCGCTGCGAAGGCGAATCCGGGCTGACCAGTTCGGGGTGATCGGCCTCCAGTTGCTGCAGCTTCCGCATGAGTCCGTCGTACTCGGCGTCCGTGATTTCAGGCTTGTCCAGGACGTAATACAGGTGCTCATGGCGGCGCAATTCGTCGCGAAGCTTTTCGATCTCACGCGCGGGCTCTTTCATCGGCTCTCAACTATAATTTAACGAGGAAACGGGAGAATACCATAACCAGTTACCGGAATACCGCTCTGATTTATAATCCGAAGGCGGGTAAAATCAGACGGCACGGGGGCGCGCTCATCGAGCGCACCATCAAAATCCTGGAACAGAACGGCCATAGGGTAACCAAGGTTCCCACCACGGGGCCGCGTATGGCGGGTACTCTCGCGCGCCAACAAATCGAACGCGGCGCCGATCTGATTTTAGCCGCCGGCGGCGACGGCACCATCAACGAAATTGCCGAAGGCATGGTGCATTCCGATGTTCCGCTGGGACTGCTTCCCGCTGGAACGGCGAATGTCCTGGCCATGGAAATGAAAATGGGCAAGAGTATGGAGCGCGTGGCCGAACGGCTGAATACTTATATCGCGCGGCGCATTTCCATAGGGCATTTGACGGCGGATGACGGCCGCGTCTCCCGCCATTTTCTACTCATGGCCGGTATCGGTTTGGACGCGCACATTGTGTACAACGTGAGTGCCGCGCTGAAGGCGCGTACGGGCAAGTTCGCGTACTGGGTTGCCGGCTGGAGCCTGCTCGGCCGGAAGCTTTCGCAGATGCATACGGAGATCGACGGTCAAAGCCGGGAGTGCTCGTTCGCACTGCTCAGCAAGGTACGCAACTACGGCGGCGATTTCGAGATCGCCAAACAGGTGACGCTCTTCGACGATCGCTTCGAGGTGGTGCTGTTCGAAGGCCGCTCCACGTTGCCTTATGTAAAATATTTCGCGGCACTCGCTCTCGGCCGCCTTTCCGGCGTCAAGGGAGTGGAGGTGCTGCGCGCCACCGATATCAAGCTGGCGTGCCCCGGCGACAGGCGCGTGTATGTGCAGATTGATGGCGAGTACGCCGGACACCTGCCTGCACAAGTGCGCATTGTGCCGGATGCCCTGACGGTGCTCGCACCGCCGGAATACGCCAGCCGCGGTCCCGCAGTATAATTCGAATCGAATGTACCGGGAGCATCAGCCGCCCGCACGATTGAGCCCTTGGGTGGAGTGCGCCTGGACGCTGGAACCGGCCGAGGATGTGATCGCGCACCGGGTGCCGCCCGATGGGTGCCTCGATATCATCTATTCCGAAGTTGGCGGACTGGTCGCGGTCGGCGCGATGACCAGACAACGGGGGTTCGCCCTTGCGGCGGGCGCGCGGAGCATAGGGCTGCGATTTCGCCCCGGGATGGCGGGCGCATTTCTGCGAGCCGCGCCTGGCGAGTTGACGGATCGCACCGTGCCTATGGAAGACCTGTGGGGAGCGCGCGCACGCGAAATCGGCGAACGCGTGTGCGCGGGCTCCTCGCGGGCCGCGGTGGAGGTGCTGTTCGCCGCGCTGCAGCCACCGGATTCTCCCGGCCCCGTACAGCGCGCCATCTCGGCCATGACGGCAATGCGGGGCATGACGGGCATTGCGCGACTGGCCGATCAGGCGAATCTCAGTGAGCGGCAGTTCCGCAGGCGGTGTGAAGAAGAAAGCGGCATGCCTCCGAAATTGCTCGCTCGCATTCTGCGCTTCCGCGCGGCATGCGCGCTGGCGGCGCAGGCGGGCGAACGCGTCGATTGGGCAGCGGTCGCAGCGGAGGCCGGGTATTTCGACCAGGCGCACTTCATCCGGGATTTTCGTGAATTCACAGGGGAGACCCCGATGTCCGTTTTTTCCAATACCCGGACCGGCGGCCGCGGCTAATATCGCTTCATGAAACTTACACCTGTTCTGATTGTGGAAGCGATCGAAACGTCGCTCCCGTTCTGGCTCGACCGCATGGGTTTTCAAAAGACCGTTGAAGTGCCCGAAGGCGACGTGCTCGGCTTCGTGATTCTGGAGCGCAGCGGAGCCGAGTTGATGCTGCAATCGATCGCGAGCGTGCAAAAGGATGTGCCGGAGTTCGCGCCGAAAGGAAAGGGCAACAATTCCGCGCTTTTTATCGAAGTAGACGATTTTGCGGATGCGGTAAAACGTCTCGAAGGCTATCCAATCGCGTTGCCGGAGCGCACCACGTTTTACGGAATGCGAGAGATCGGAGTGCTGGACCCCGCGGGCAATACGGTAATCTTCGCGGCACGCGTGTAATCGGGGTCGTCGCAGTATCCTGGAAGTTCCCATGCCCGAGGGTTCCTACCGATACTGCGACGTGAGTCTGCCGGTTCCGCTCGATCAGCCGTTTACGTACTCCCTTCCGGAGACGCTGCGGCATCGTGTGCGTGTGGGCAGCCGTCTGGTGGTGCCGTTCGGGTCGCGCAAACTGACGGGCGTCATCCTGCGGTGCCACGATGAGAAACCAGCGGTGGCGACGCGAGACGCCTTGCGGCTGATCGATTCCGAACCCGTGCTCAGTGCGGAGTTGCTGGCGCTGGGCCGGTGGATTGGGGCGTATTACTGTGCGCCGCTGGGCGACGTGCTGCGCAGTATGCTGCCGCTGGCCAGCGAAATCCGCCGGGGGAAAGTATGGTCGCTGACCGATGCGGGCCGTGATGCGGCTCGGCAACTGCTGCTGGATTCGGCGCCGGACGATCCCGTCGCGAGTGTCCTTCGAATGCTGGAGAAGCGCCCGCTGTCCGCGGCGTATCTCGCAAAAGCGCTGCCGCTCGCCGATAAGACCATCAAGAGCCTGGAGCGCCGCGGCTTCATCGTCAGCGAGGATGTGCAGACCGAGCGCGATCCCCTGCGCTCGCCCGCGGAGCGGCTGCGTGTAGAGTGGAACGGCGCGGCGGACGAACACAAGCTCAACAAACCGGAGCGGGAGCTGCGGGCGTTTCTGGAGCTGCATCCGGGGTCGCACAATTTGAAGGAAGTCGAGCAGATGGTGAAGAACGCGAGTCCGGCGGCGCGAGCGCTGGCGCGCAAGGGGCTGGTGACTCTGAAACCGGAGCCCTCTCCCATCACCGGCGGCGTGATTCGCGCGCGCCACCAATTGAATCCGGAACAGCAGGCCGCCTACGAACAGCTTCGCGACGCGATTCAAAAGCACGCGTTCCACACCTTTTTACTGCATGGCGTGACGGGGTCCGGAAAAACGGAAATCTATCTCAATGCTATTGAAGTTGCGGTACAGCAGGGCCGCGGCGCGCTGCTCCTGGTGCCGGAGATCGCCCTGACTCCGCAGATGGCCGGGCAGTTCTTCTCGCGATTCGGCGATAAAGTAGCGATCCTTCATAGCGCGTTCACCGACGTGGAGCGCAGCGAACAATGGCGGCGCATTCGCAGCGGCGCCGCATCGGTGGTGGTCGGCACGCGGTCGGGCGTCTTCGCTCCGGTGCGCGACCTGGGCCTCATCGTGGTGGATGAAGAGCACGACGGCAGCTACAAGCAGGAGGAATCGCCGCGCTACAACGGGCGGGACGTGGCAATCGTGCGGGCTCAAGCGGCAGGCGCGTGCGTGGTGCTCGGCAGCGCGACGCCCAGCCTGGAGAGCCGCTACAACGCCGAGCGCGGGAAATACACCTTGCTGGAGCTTCCCGGGCGCATTGAGGCGAGGCCCATGCCAACGGTCGAGCTCATTGACATGCGGCAGGAGTTTTTGGAAACGCGCAAGCAGGCGACGTTCTCGCGAAAGTTGATTGAGGCTCTCGGCGCGCGTCTGGAGAATGGCGAGCAAACCATCGTGCTCCTGAACCGGCGCGGGTTTTCGAGTTTCGTCGCGTGCCGCGCGTGCGGCGAGCGCATACAGTGTATTAACTGCTCGCTGACCCTGACGTATCACAAGCGCGACCGGCGGCTGCTTTGCCACTACTGCGGGTACGCCGAGAAGGTGCCGGGCGGCTGCCCCAAGTGCCAGAGCGAGCATATCTATTTCCTCGGGCTGGGCAGCGAGCGCGTCGAAGAAGAATTGCACCAGGCCTTTCCGAGGGCGCGAATCGCGCGGCTGGATCGCGATACGGTGACTGGAAAGCGCCAGTACGAAACCATTCTCAATGACTTCCGCGAGGGCAGCTATGACGTGCTAGTGGGCACGCAGATGATTGCCAAAGGGCATGACATTCCGAACGTGACGCTGGTGGGTGTCGTGTCCGCCGATATCGGCTTGGGTATGCCGGACTTTCGCGCGGCAGAGCGGACATTTCAATTGCTGACCCAGGTGGCGGGGCGAGCGGGTCGCGGCAGCGTTCCCGGCATCGTGCTCGTGCAGACGATCAATCCGGATCACTACGCGGTGCGCCTCGCGGCGGCGCAGGACTACCAGGGCTTTTACGAAAAGGAACTGCACTTCCGCCGGATGATGCTGTATCCGCCGTTCAGCGCGATGGCGAACGTTCTGGTGCGGGCGGAGAAGAAAGAAATGGCCATGCGCATGAGCGCCGATCTCGGGCTGCTGCTGAATCCGCCTCCGGAAAAACTGCGCGTGATCGGGCCGGCCGAGGCGCCAGTGCCGCGATTGAAAAACGAGTACCGGTATCAATTCCTGATTAAGTCGGCGAGCCGGAAGGCGCTCAACGAGATCCTGCAGAAGATCCGCGGGTTTGCGCTGGAGCGCAAGTGGGGCGCTACATCGCTGGTGATCGATGTGGACCCGTTGACGTTGTTGTAGCCTTGAGCGTGTAGGGCGCGGGTGTCGGCTATCATGATACACAGCATTCATGTCCGATACCCCGGTCCCACAGCCGCACGTGAATCCCTGGATCATCGCGGTTGCGGTGATGTTCGCGACGTTCATGGAGGTTTTGGACACCACCGTCGTGAACGTTTCTCTGCCGCATATCGCCGGGAACCTTTCGGCGAGCGTTGACGAGGCGGCGTGGGCGCTGACTTCGTACCTGGTGGCCAACGCGGTGGTTCTTCCCATCACTGGCTGGCTTGCGAATTACTTCGGCAGAAAGCGAGTGTTGACCACCGCGGTATTCGGGTTCACGGCGGCAAGCGTGCTTTGCGGCCTGGCGCCCACGCTGCCCGCGCTGATCTTTTTTCGCATCATACAGGGGGCCACGGGCGGAGCGCTTCAGCCGCTGTCCCAGGCCGTCATGCTGGAAGCGTTTCCACCGCGTGATCGGGGCAAGGCGATGGCGTTTTGGGGGCTCGGGATTGTGGTGGCTCCGATGCTCGGGCCGGTGATCGGCGGGTGGCTGACGGAGAACTACAGTTGGCGCTGGGTCTTCTACATCAATCTTCCGGTCGGCCTGGCGAGCATCATCATGACGCGGCTCTTCATTTTCGACCCGCCGTATATCCGGCGCACGGGCCGCGGCGTGGATTACTGGGGCATAGGCCTGCTGGCGGTCGGCGTGGGAGCGCTGCAGGTAGTCCTCGATAAAGGTCAGGAAGAGGATTGGTTTGCATCGCATTGGATGGCGGCGCTGGCCGTTGTGGCGCTGCTCGCGCTTGCATTCTTTATCGTGCGCGAATTGTGGACTCGCGATCCCGTCGTGCATCTGAGGGTGTTCAAGAACCGTACGTACTCGGCGGGCGTTTTTCTGATGACGGTGCTCGGGTTCGTGCTCTACGGCAGCATGCTGCTGGTGCCGATTTTTCTGCAGACTCTGCTCGGGTATCCGGCACTCGAGGCGGGAATCGCGATGGCGCCGCGCGGACTTGGGTCTTTCCTCATGATGCCGCTGGTTGGAACCGTGCTCGGCAGGTTCGATCCGCGGAAGGTGCTCGCGGTGGGACTGTGCGGGGCGTCCTGGACTCTGTATGCGCTGAGCCGCCTGAATCTGCAAGCGGGATACTGGGATATTTTCTGGCCGCAGTTTATTCAGGGCGCTGCGCTGGCTTTGCTGTTCGTGCCGCTGACCACGGCGACGATGGATCCCATTCCGAAAGAAGAGATGGGTAACGCGACCAGCATGTTCAACCTGATGCGAAATTTGGGCGGCAGCATCGGGATCGCCAGCGCGACCACCTATTTGTTCCGGCGGCAGCAACTGCATACGAGCCTGCTCGGGGAGCATGTGCATGCGATGAGTTCGAGCACGTACGCGCTATCGAAGAGCCTGCAGGGCGCGATGATGGCGCACGGGGCGGACCCGGCGACGGCGGCCCAACAAGCGAATGGGGCAATCTGGGGAATCGTGCTGCGGCAGGCTTCGATGCAGTCTTTCGTCGATACGTTCCTGGCGCTGGCTGTGGTGTTTTTGTTGGTTCTGCCGTTGTTGTTCGTGATGCGGCGGCCGTCGCATCATGCGGGCAAGGGCGCCCCGATGCATTAAGTGCGCCGGTACCAGGCGCGCCCGTTGCCGTAAACTATCTTCGTGCCTACATCCGAAGTTCAGGCTCCCTCTATCGATGTCATTAATCCGGCGACCGGGGAGTTGATCGGGACCGTTCCGGACACTCCGCCCGAGGGCGTCGATCAGGCTGTCGCCGCGGCGCGCGAGTGTTTCGAGAAGCGCACCTGGCGCGGCATGGACGGCAGCAAGCGCGAGCGCGTTCTTTGGAATATTGGCGAGCTGTTAACGAAATATCGTGATGAGTTGGCCCGCACCATCTCGCTGGAGAACGGCAAAACCCTGAAGGAAGCCGTGGGCGCGGATGTCAATCCGGCGGCCGATTGCTTCCGGTATTACGCGGGTTGGGTTCGCAAGATCTACGGCAGCACGATTCCGGTGGATGGCGGATTTTTGAACTATACGCTACGCGAGCCTGCCGGCGTGGTGGGCGCGATCGTTCCCTGGAACTTTCCGTTGCAGATTGCGGCGTGGAAGGTGGCGCCGGCTCTGGCGGCGGGATGTTCCGTGGTGCTCAAGCCCAGCGAAAATACGCCCATGAACGCCGTGCGGCTGGGCGAAATCTGCGCCGAGGCTGGCCTGCCCGAAGGCGCGCTCACCGTGATGACGGGATACGGCGAAACGGCGGGCGAAGCGCTCGCGCTGCACGAGGACGTCGATAAGATCAGCTTTACGGGGAGCATCGATACGGCTCGCAAGCTGATGCAGTGCGCGGGTGTATCGAACCTGAAACGGCTGAGTCTGGAGTTGGGCGGAAAATCGCCGCTGATTCTATTTCCGGACGGCGACATCGAGGGTGCGATAAAAGCCTCGTTGTGGGGCGCATTCTGGGGCAAGGGTGAGGTATGCTGCGCATCGTCGCGACTCCTGGTGCATGCCGGCGTGTACGATCGTTTCGTGGAGGAACTGGCGGCGAAAGCGCGGTCCATGCGCGTGGGCGATCCGCTGGACGCGAAAACGCAGGTGGGGTCGCTCATTTCCGGGCGGCAATTGGACCGGGTGCTGGACTACATCGAAAGCGGCAAGAGCGAAGGGGCGCGTGCAGTCTGCGGAGGCGAGCGCGACGAGGAAGGCTCCAAGGCGCATGGATTTTTCGTCAAGCCGACCGTATTCGCGGACGTGAAACCGGAGATGCGAATCGCCCGTGAGGAAATTTTTGGGCCCGTGGTGTGCTGCATTCGCTTTACCGATGCGGAAGAGGCCGTGAGGATCGCGAACGGCACCATTTACGGGCTGGCGGCGGGGGTGTGGACGAAGGACGGCGCGCTGGCTCACCGGGTCGCGGCGGACCTCAAAGCGGGAACGGTTTGGGTGAATTCGTATGGCGCATTCGATTCGGGGTCGCCATTCGGGGGGTATAAATTGAGCGGGTTTGGGAGGGATCTGGGGGCGGAGGCTCTGGAGCAGTACACGCAGGTGAAGAGCGTGTGGGTGAAGATATAAAAAAAGGCGCCGGCGAACTGCCCGGCGCCCTGACTACCTGAAAAAAGCAGGAACTAGGTGGTGGCCTTTTTCGCCGTCACTTTGTTGGTCATCGGCTCGCCGCCGCGGCCCGGACGGGTCACTTCGAAGTCGATGGTGTCACCCTTAACCGTACCCTTGTAGGTGGTGGTCATAGTGTTTCCATTGAACTCGCGGCTGATATCGAAGCTGATCTTATCGCCATCGATCTTGCCGTTGGTGACCTGAGTGTCCGTGGTGCCGTTGCCGCCGCGGCCCGGACGGGATTCCGTACCGGTAACCGTACCGCCGTCAGCCTTCAAGGTCAGCGTCACGGTCGTCGGATTGCCTCCGCGACCCTGTTGTTCATAAGTCCACTTGCCGGTGACATCAGCCGCGAAGGCGGCGAGCGCTAGGACAAGCAGAAGGGATACTACAAAAAGCAGCTTTTTGGTCATAGTGTCCGTTAAGGCGTATGTCAACGCCCGGATGTTACCATCCTCTCCTTTATGAGCAAAGTTTAACACCCGAAGCGCTGAATTCCAGCCAGGTAAACGCCCTCGATCCGCAATTCGTCAGGTTGGGCGCGGAACACGGTAATGTCCGCAGCTTCACCAGCGCGGAGCATGCCCGCTAAGCCCAAGAACACGGCGGGGTTGCGCGTCGCCGCATGGAGAGCGGCTTCGAGAGGGCTCTCGGTGGCCTGCTGAAACCGCGCGATGGCCCGGTTCATCCGGAGGGTGGACCCGGCAAGCGCCCCGGGGTTGGCAGCGGAGCTGACCCTGCCATCCGCCTCCAGTTGTACGGGAAGGCCTCCGAGTTCGTAGGTTCCCGGTGGAAGCCCGGTGACGTGGATGTCGTCGGTGACCAGGATGCACTTGCCGGGGCCTTTCAGGCGCGCGGCTACGGCCAGGAACTCGCGAGAGAGGTGGAAGCCGTCGCAGATCAAGCTGGCGGACAACCGGTGGTCGGCGAGTTGAGACCAAATGGGCGACCGATGGCGGTGGATGTACTCCGGGCAGCCGTTTCCCAGGTGCGTGCTCAGCCTCGCGCCGGCTTCGACCGCACGATCGATATCGCCGGGCGCGGCATCGGTATGCCCGATCGCTACGACGACGCCGGATTCCGTGGCGCGAGCGATAAAGCCGGGAGCGCCCGGGAGCTCCGGCGCCATGGTGACGATTCCGATGCGGCCGCCGGCGGCCTCCTGCAAGGCGGCGAACTCGTCCCAATCGGGGGGATGCATCAGGTCGGGATTGTGCGCTCCGTGCGACGGGCCGGACGAAAGATACGGCCCTTCAAGGTGATAACAGGGGACGGAGGCCGCAAAGTCGGGCGAGATCCGGCGCGCTGTTTCGAGCGTCCGGAAAGAGCGCTTCAACGTATCGACCGGTGCGGTAATCAGGGTGGGGCAGAGGGCGGTGACGCCCGTCGCCCGGATGGGCGGCAGCACCGAGAGAACGGCTTCCGGAGTAAGGGCAGTGGACGTGAAATCCACGCCGGCGTAGCCGTTGACCTGAAGATCTATGAAGCCCGGACTGCAATACGGCGCCGAAGCATCTTCGGCGGAGAGCTTGGCGACGCGGGTGATGATGCCATCACGCCACTCCACTTCACAGAAGCCCTGACCGGCGATGTTGGCGCGAATCATGCAATCCCGGCGGAGGCTGGGTCGAGGTAGAGCACGGCATCGGGATGCCGGCGCAGCGCGGATGCGGGACAGCGCTCTTCGATGGGCCCGGCGAGCGCGGCTGCAACGGCGGCGCGCTTCGCCGGTCCGGGTACGGAGACGACGGCGTGCGGCGTGCGCAGGAAGAAGGGAATGGTCAGTGACAACGCGCGTTCCGGCACCTCGTCGATGCCAGCGAAGGCGCCATCGTGGACCTGCTGCATGCGGCAGACCTGGTCGAGATCGACGATTCGGACGGTGGCGGGGTCGGCAAAATCGCACTCGCCGGGGTCGATGAAGGCCAAGTGACCGTTTTCGCCGATTCCCAAAGCGACGAGGACCGGCCTATTTTCGTAAAGCAGACCCGTGTAGCGCTCGGCCTCGGCCGGGAGGTCAGGAGCATCGCCCGCGAGTTCATGGAAGGCGGCAAGCGGGACGCGGTCCATGAGGCGCTCTTTCAGGAATCGGCGGAAGGAAGCGGGGTGAGTGCTCGGGATTCCGGTGTACTCGTCGAGGTGGAAGGCAGTGATACGCGGCCAGTCGATGGTGTCATCGGCGCGCAGGGCGGCGAGAAATTCGTTTTGCGAAGCAGCGGCAGCGAACACAGCGGCGGCGCGGCCATCGCGCGTGACGGCATCGCGCAATATGGAGGCGGCGCGGGCGGCGGCGGCCCGGCCCAGGGCTTCGCGATCGGCGTGAACTTCGACGGTCAGCCGATCGGCCTGAAAGGCTTTGAGTGGCACCGGGAACATCATAGCTCACGGGTCACGGTAAAATGGAAGACTTGCCGGAAATTCAGGTTACGGTGGTGATCCCCACGATTGCGGCGGATGGCAAGCTACAGGAATGCGTGGACGCGCTGGGACGGCAGACCCGGCAGGATTTCGAAGTGATTGTAGTAGACAACAGCGGGAAAAAGCTGGCGGCGAAACGGAAGTTCGGCGTGCCCGTGCGGGTGCTGGAATGCACGCGCAATCTGGGGTTCGGGGCGGCAGTGAATCTGGGGATCGCGGAATCGCGAACGCCGTACGTGGCGTGCCTGAATGACGATGCGGCGGCGCATCCCGGCTGGCTGGATGCGCTGGTCGGCGCGCTGGAACGGCGGCCGGACGCCGGGATGTGCGCCTCGCAGGTGCGGCTGTTCGGCGAAGAGCGGCTGGATTCCGCCGGCATGCTGGTGGCGGGCGATGGCAGCAGCAAGCAGCGGGGTCATGGCCGAACGCCGGACGATTTTCCGGTCCTCGAAGAGACGCTGTTTCCGAGCGGGTCGGCATGCCTGTACCGGCGGGCGATGCTCGACGAGATCGGCGGCTTCGACGACAGCTTTTTCCTCTATTGCGAGGATACGGATCTGGGGCTGCGAGCGCGGTGGGCCGGTTGGAAGTGCCTGTATGTGCCGGATGCCGTGGTGGAGCATCATTATTCCCATTCGGCGGGGCGCGCGTCGGCCGTGAAGGCGTATTACGTAGAGCGCAACCGCCTCTTCGTGCTGGTGAAGAATTTTCCCGCGCGCATGTTGCTGCGGGCGCCGTTCATCACGGCTGCTCGATATTTTTGGCACCTCTGGTACATTCTGGGCGGACGAGGCAGCGCGGCGCGGTTCCGCGCGGAGGGCAACGCCGGGCCTCGAATGGCCTGGTTCGTCGTGCGGGCACATGCGGCGCTGCTGCGTCACGCCGCGCGGTTGCTGCGGCAGCGGCGCGAAATCAGGGCGCGCGCTCGCATCACGCCGGCAGTTTTCGAACGGTTGTTGCGCAGCCACTCGATTGGAGCAAAAAAGGTGGCGGCGCTCTGATGGAACAGGTGCTGGTGATTATCCCGGCGTTCAACGAGGAAGGCGCGATCGCCGGAGTAGTGACGAGTGTGCACCGGGAGATGCCGGACGTGCCGGTGCTGGTGATCGACGACTCTTCCAGGGATCAGACGATTGCGATGGCGCGCGAGGCCGGGGCGCGCGTGCTCTGCCTGCCGCATCACCTGGGGCTCGGCGGCGCCGTGCAGGCAGGCTACAAACTTGCCTTCGAGCTCGGCTACGACTACGTGATTCGCGTGGATGGCGACGGGCAGCACGACGCTCGCGACATTCCGCGAATCCTGCAGCGCCTGCGGGAAACCGGCTGCGACATGGTGATCGGGTCGCGGTTTGTGGCGCCGGTAGGGACCAAAACAACGCCGGTGCGGAGCCTCGGCATTCGATTCTTTCGCACCGTGCTGCGGCCGATTTTAGGAAAACCGGTTCATGACCCCACCAGCGGGTTCGTGGGCGTGAATCGCCGCGCGCTGGAGGTATTCGGCCGCAGTTTTCCACTGGAATATCCCGAGATCGAGGCGTTAGTGGTGCTGCAGCGGCGGCGCTTCCGGTTCGAGGAAGTGCCGGTGAAGATGAAACCGCGGACCACGGGGAGAAGCAGCATCACGGCCCTGAAGTCGCTGTATTACATCGTGCATGTGCTGCTCGGAGTGTTTGTGAATGTTTTGAAATTCGAGCGGCGGCGGCATCGTTCGGGCGGGGCAAGGTGAAGGAGGCGGCATGGACCGGCTATTGAACGTGACCGCGGTGTTGAGCGCGATCATGCTGATCATGGTTCTCATCTCAGTGCGTCGCGCGCACATACGGGTGGAATACTCGGTGACGTGGCTGTTGGGCGCGGCGGCGATGCTGGTGCTTTCGCGGTGCCGCGGGGTGTTGGACCATTTGCGCGTTTGGACGGGCCTGCCGGATACTCCGCTGACGCTGTTTTTGCTGGGGGCGGGCGTGCTGCTGGTTCTCTTCTTCCGCTTCAGCGTTATCATCTCGCATTTGCGCGACGACAATATCGCGCTCGCGCAGCGGCTTGCGATCCTGGAATATCACATGGAAACCATTCAGAAGCATGAGCAGTAAGGCAACCAAGAAGTTGGACACGGGTCGCCGCCGGCCGGAGCGGAATCGGGTCCGGTGGCCGTATTACGCAGCGGCGGCGGCCGCGGCGATCCTGGTTTTTTACGCATATGGACCTTCCCTCAACGGCGGATTCCTCTTCGACGATGTAGCTCTCCCGTTCGCACTGCCCTCGGCTCGCGAGCCGCTGCTGAACTGGATTCGCGGAGTACGGCCGCTGCTCTACTTCACGTATTGGATCAACGCGCAGCTTTCGGGCGATAACCCATATTCCTATCACGTGTTGAACGTGCTGATTCACTGCGGCGCGGGCGCGCTGGTATACGCGGCGGTGCGCCGATTGATCGGCTGGGCCGGGATTCCGGACCCCCGGCGAACGCTGCTGGCCGGGTTCGCCGCATTTCTCTTCCTGCTGCATCCGGTTCAGACCGAAGCCGTCGCGTACCTTGCGGGACGCAGCGAATCGTTGAGCACCATGGTCGCGCTGGCAGCGTTCGTGGTTTTCTTGTACCGCAAGGATCGCGCGATCGGTTGGGGAACCACGGTTGCGGTCGCAGGATTGAGTGCGGCGGCTCTGCTTTGCAAGGAGCAGACTGTGGCGATCGCCGGGCTGCTGCTAGTTACGGATTACTGGTGGAATCCCGGCTTTTCCTTCGAGGGTATCCGCGGCAACTGGCGGCTCTATGCCCTCATGGCTGTGGGCGGAGCCGCCGGCCTGTTCGCGCTGCGAGGCCTGATTTTCCACGCCACCACGGCGGGCTTCGGATTGAAAGACTTCACCTGGTATCAATACTTTTTCACGCAGTGGCGCGCGCTCTGGGTGTACCTGCGCGAGTTCGTTGCGCCCGTCGGGTTGCGCGCGGACTGGGACTTTCCGATCTCGAAGACGCCGTTCGATCAAGGCGCGATCTTCGGACTCATTGGATTGGTGCTGCTCGGGGGGGCGGCATGGTATTTCCGCCGCAGGTTTCGCCTGGCTTCGTACGGCTTTTTCGCCTGGTTGATCCTGATGGCGCCGACGTCGTCGATTCTCCCGATTCAGGACCCGATTGCGGAACGCCGGCTTTATTTCGGAATGATCGGGCTGTTGCTGATCGCGGTGGATCTGCTCAGCCGCGTGACCGTGCGTAATTTGCGGTTCGCCGCGGCGTGCCTGGGGGTGGTGCTGATCGGCGAAGCGGCACTGACCAGCGGCCGGGCGGCTATCTGGGCGGACGATCTGGCGCTCTGGAAAGATACGGTTCAGAAGTCGCCGAACAAAGCTCGCGACCGGTTCCACCTGGCATTCGCTTATTACGAAGCCGGCGATAACCGCAAGGCTGTGGAGGAGTTCGAAAATGCGGAACGGCTAGGTCCGGGCAGCGCCAAGGCCGACCTGCTGGTGGATTGGGGTCTCGCGTACGTGAACCTCAACCGCACGGCCGACGCAATCGCCAAGTTCCGCGAAGCGGCGGCGCTAGATCCCACGGCTCACGTGTACTCGCAGATCGGGATGGCCTATGGACAGGCCGATCAGTGGGACGCTGCGCTGGAGGCACTCGACCGGGCCGAGAAGATCGACCCTAACTGGAAATTCACTTACTTTTATCGCGGCCTCGTGTATTTCAAGACTGGCCGTTTCGAGCAGTCGGTGAGCGAGTACAAGCGCGCGCTGGCGATCGACCCCAGTTTCCAGCAAGCATTCGACGGTCTGCGTGAGGCGCAGGCGGCGCTGCGAGCCAAGCACTAAGATGCGGCCGCTGCGGATCGGCGTAAACGCGCTGTACCTCATTCCGGGCGGCGTCGGAGGGACGGAGATTTATCTGCGGTCTCTGCTGGCGGCTATGGCGGACATCGATCGCGACAACCGGTATTTCGTTTTCACGAATCGCGAGACCGGCGCCGGGCTCGCGCCGAAGCAAGCGAACTTTGAGACGGTGGCGCAGGAGGTACGGGCCGTATCGAGACCCGCGAGGATTCTGTGGGAACAGACGCGGCTTCCGCTTGCGGCAGCGCGGTTCAAGCTCGACGTCCTGTTCAACCCGGGGTTTACGGCTCCTTTGTTGTGCGGCTGCCCGCAGGTCACGGTGTTCCACGACCTGCAGCACAAACGGCATCCGGAGTACTTCCGCTGGTTCGATAAGCCGTTCTGGAATTTTTTCCTGTACTGGGCGGAACGGGTATCGGCGCGCGTGATCGCCGTTTCCAACGCTACAGGGGCCGACCTTCGCAAGTTTTATGGCACGCCGGAGACGAAGCTTCGTGTGGTGGAGGAAGGCGTGGCTCCGGTCTATTTCGAAATAGGCAGGCGCCGCTCGCCCGAGCCGTTTTTGCTTACGGTATCCACGCTGCATCCGCATAAGAATCTGGATCGCCTGCTGCGATGTTTCGCCGAACTCAGGCGCGAACGGCCCGAACTGAAACTGGTGGTGTGCGGACTGCACGGATTCTTCACCGGCCAATTGCACGAGTTGCGGAAGCGGCTCGGACTGGAAGAAGCGGTGGAGTTTCCCGGCTGGATTCCGGAGGGGGAACTGCACGATCTGTACGCGCGCGCGATGGCGTTCGTGTACCCGTCGCTGTTTGAGGGCTTCGGGCTGCCGGTGTTGGAAGCGATGGCGGCCGCGGTTCCGCTGGCGTGTTCGGCGATCGAGCCGATGGCGGAGATCGCGGGTGATGCGGCGCTGCAATTCGATCCGTTTGACGATAGCGCGGTGCTCGCGGCGCTGCGGCGGATGGTGAGCGACGACGCGTTGCGGCGGCGCTTGGCGCAGGCGGGACCCGCGCGGGCGGCGCAGTTCACCTGGAAACGCGCCGCGGAGGGCACGCTGGAGGCTATTCGATCCGCGGCAGTTAAGCGATAATAGGACGAAAGAATACTCAAATGGCTTTTAAGGGCGTGGATTACTTCTGCGTCGACTCGCTCTTTTCGGAAGAGGAGTTGATGGTGCGGCAGACGGCGCGGCGGTTTGCCACCGAGCGGATTCTCCCCGTGATTCGCGATTGTTTTCGCGATGCGCGGTTTCCTTCCGAACTGATCCCCGAAATGGCGGAACTCGGCTTTTTTGGAGCAAATCTGGAGGGCTACGGGTGCGCGGGCATGAACAACGTGGAGTACGGGTTGATCATGCAGGAGCTGGAGCGGATCGATTCCGGCGTGCGCAGCTTTGTTTCGGTGCAGGGCGCGCTGGTGATGTACCCCATCTATACGTACGGGAGCGAAGAGCAGAAGAACACGTGGCTGCCGCGGTTGCAGAGCGGCAAGGCGATCGGGTGTTTTGGCTTGACGGAGCCCGATTTCGGGTCCAACCCGAGCGGCATGCGGACCACCGCGCGGCGCGACGGCGGCGATTGGATTTTGAACGGGGAGAAGACCTGGATCACCAACGGCGGAGTGGCGGATGTGGCGGTGGTATGGGCGCGAACCGATGACGGCTTTGCAGGATTCCTGGTGGAGCGCGGCACCAAGGGATATTCCACGAGCGATATTCACGGCAAATGGAGCATGCGCGCGAGCGTGACCAGCAGCCTGGCGTTCAGCGATTGCCGCGTGCCGGATTCGGCGCGGCTACCGGGCGCGCGCGGCATGAAGGGTCCGCTTTCGTGCCTGACGCAAGCGCGCTATGGAATCGGCTGGGGAGTAATCGGAGCGGCGATGGATTGCTACGAAACCGCGCGCGAGTACACCATCCAGCGGAAGCAGTTCGACGACCGGCCGATCGCCTCGCATCAGCTTGTGCAGGAGAAGCTGGCGTGGATGATCACGGAAATCACCAAGGCTCAATTGCTCGCCGTGCAGGCCGGACGGCTCAAGGACAAAAAGCGGCTGGAGCCGGCGCACGTCTCCATGCTCAAGCGAAATAATGTCGCGATTGCGCTCGATTGCGCGCGTCTCAGCCGCGATCTGCTGGGCGCCAACGGAATCACGGACGAATACCCCATCATGCGTCACCTCTGCAATCTGGAGACGGTAAAAACGTACGAAGGGACCGATCACATTCACGCACTCGTCATCGGCGAGAAGGTCACCGGCGTAGCCGCGTATAAGTAAACCTCAGGAAACAGAAACAACATGCTTCTTTATGCCCTCACGATATTAGTCAGCGCTTTTCTGCTCTTTCAGGTGCAGCCGGTGATTGCGAAAATTATCCTGCCCTGGTTCGGCGGGTCGGCGGCCGTGTGGACCGTGTGCCTGTTGTTCTTCCAGATGGTGCTGCTGCTGGGCTATCTCTACGCGCATGCGCTGGTGCGTTACCTCAAGCCGCGCGTGCAGATGGTGCTGCATGGGGCGCTGCTGCTGGGAAGCGCGCTGGCGCTGCCGATCTATCCCAGCGCGGCGCTGAAACCCTCGGGCACGGCCGATCCGGCGATGGGAATTATCCTGCTGCTGGCAGCGACGGTGGGGCTACCGTATTTTCTACTTTCCACCACGGGTCCTCTGATCCAGGCGTGGTACGCGCGCCGTTACAAGGGGGCGATGCCGTACCGTCTCTACGCGCTCAGCAATGCAGGCTCGATGTTCGCACTGGTGAGCTATCCGTTTCTCTTTGAGCCGGTATATACGACCCATCAACAGGCCGGCATGTGGAGCATCGGATACATCGTGTTCATTCTGCTCTGCGGCTTCACGGCCTTCAAGAGCGGCAACGCGCCCGTGCTAATGCAGGAGATCGACGACAGCGCCGCGCAGAAGCCGGGCGCGCGGCAGTACGCCTTGTGGATCGCGCTTCCGGCGTGCGCTTCGGTGTTGCTGCTGGCGGTGACGAATCATCTTTCGCAGAACGTGGCCGCGATCCCGCTGCTGTGGGTGCTGCCGCTGAGTTTGTATCTGCTCAGCTTTATCCTGTGCTTCGAGGGTAGCGGCTGGTACTGGCGGAGCGTCTACATTCCGCTGCTGGGGATCGCGCTGTACGCGATGTCGAGCGGTTTGGCCGGCTGGGACAAAGCGCCGATTACCATTCTGGTGGCGCTGTATTCGCTCGGCCTTTTCACGTGTTGCATGGTGTGTCACGGGGAGCTGGTCCGCCTCAAACCGCATCCGAAATACCTGACGCATTTCTACCTGATGATTTCAGCGGGTGGCGCACTCGGCGGTTTATTGGTCGGATTATTGGCTCCGCGTGTGTTCCATGCCTTTTACGAGCTTCAGCTCGGGCTTGTGGCCTGCGCGGCGCTCACATGGGTCGTGCTGTGGATGGACAAAGAACTCCAGTGGTTCCGGCAATGGGGATACGCGGTGGCGATGGTCACGCTGGCCGGCAGTCTCGCCCTGGGGGTATACCTCGGCAAGCAGACGCGCGATTCCGAGCAGGGCGCGCGGCTGCTGGTTCGCAATTTCTATGGCGCTTTGAAGGTGAAGGATTCGGGTCCGCCAACGGACCTGGAGGCGACGCGCAGCCTTACGCATGGCACCATCAATCACGGCGAGCAGTTCCTGAACGTCGTGCGACGCGATCTTCCGACCACGTATTACGGTCCGAAAACCGGAATCGGAGTGGCCATACGAGCGAAGCAGAAGACCGGGAAGGCGCTGCGCATCGGAGTGATCGGGCTCGGCACGGGCACGGTCGCGGCGTATGGGCGGCTTGGCGATTATGTACGCTATTACGAGATCAACCCACTCGTGCTCGGAATCGCGCACAAGCAGTTCACGTTTCTGGACGATTGCAAGTGCAAGGTGGAGGTCGCGATGGGAGACGCGCGGCTTTCCCTCGAGCGCGAGCTCCAACAGGGGCATCCGGAAAACTTCGATGTTCTGGCGGTGGACGCGTTTTCGAGCGACTCCATTCCCGTCCACCTGCTGACGCGCGAAGCGATGCAACTCTACTTTAAACATCTCCAGCCGGACGGCATTCTGGCGGTGCATATCTCGAACCGGTATCTGGATTTAGCGCCGGTCGTGCAGGGCGAGGCGGCGGCGACGAATCATCTGGCGCGGATTGTGGATACCGACGACGACGATACGCAGGATGTTTTCGGCGCAACCTGGGTGCTGGTGGTAAATCCTCAGCCGGGCTTTCCGATCGAAGTCTGGAACAATTCCGACAAGCTCGCTTCTACGAGAAAAATCAGGTTATGGACAGACGACTACAGTAACTTGTTCCAGATCTTAAAATAGTCGTATTATAAAAGTCAGCCGCGTCCGTCACTTTTGTTTCTATTTGGTGAAACAGAGGTGAGTGTCTGTTATTCCACTAGGTGATGTTGTATCATCAATCTGGGAATTACTGGCCGAGGAAGATCATGGACGCTGCTCACACTTCAAAAACATTCTCAATCCTTTCCGCTCTCGCGATGGCCGTGCTTACGGCAGGCGCCGCGCAGGGCCAAACTCTACAGGTAGACAACGCCAACGTAACGGTATGCGGAACGCAATCGTCGGTGGTGCAAGTTAGCGCCAGCGATTCAAGCGCGGTCCCGTTCACTATTACGGTCACTGCCGGAAATCCTTACTGGCTGAAGATTTCAAACGCCAACGGCGTCCCGACTACGAGCGGCACGACACCGGCTCCGATTTATTTCTCCTATGCGAACAGCGCGGGCGCGCCGGCTGCGGTGACGGTGAAGTTCGCTTCGGCGAGCAGCAGTACTTCAGTGACCGTGACGCCTTCTTCCAGTTGCGGTCCCGGAGGCGGGACCCAATCGGGCCCAATCACGACGAGTCAAACGAGCCTTGCGTTCACCACGGCAAACGGCAATCCCACGTCCACGACTTTAACTCTCACCAATACCACCGCGTCGCAAATCACCTATGCCATCCAGCCTTCCTCGGCGGCAAGCTGGCTGACCGTCACCCCGAATTTTGGCCAAATCAATCCGAACAACGGCCAGCAGGTAGTCAACATTCAGGCGAATGCCAACGGATTGGTGCAAAACCAATACAGCACGAATCTGGTGATTACCAACAGCGCCAATTCGCAAACAGCGACGATTCCCGTGACGTTCAGCGTGGGCAGCGGGTTCGGCAGTGGGTCGGGCAGCCTCACGCTGAATCCGGCGAGCATCACCTGGAATTATTCTTCGGGCCAGACGAGTCCCTCGCAGTCCGTAACAATCACCGGCAGCACAGCTTCCACGTTCTCCGCGAGCGCCACCCCGGGCACGCAGCTTACGACGTACCTGCTGCTCGGCCAGGGCTCCTGTACGCAAGCCCAACTTTTCGATGTGCCGATCAGCAGCGGGCTGACGGTTTGTCCCGTTTTTGCTAACAATCTCAACCCGGGCACGTACGTCGGCAGCGTGACGGTGACGGACGCAAACGGCGCGACCACTACCTTGCCGATCACGCTGACGGTCGGGGGCACCGGCACGAATAACGGCTTAAGCGTTTCATCTAGCTCTGTGGCGTTGACCGGCACCGCCGGGACGTCCACAGTCGCGCAGCAGTCGGTGTCGGTCACCAGCAATACGGGCGGCACTGTCACGGTCACGCCGGACGCGAATTGTTCCAGCGCTGGAATTTCGGCGGCGCTCTCGGGAAATACTCTGGTCGCAGGCGTCAACGGCGGTGTCTCCCTGACGCTCTTCGGCAATCCCTCCGGACTTGCGCAGAACACGTATTTCTGCTCGGTCACGGTGAACGAACCAAACGTCGGATCGGTGGTAGTGAATGTATCCTTCAACCTCTCGGCGAATGGCGGGGGCGGGAACGTCAACAGCACCATAGTGGCCCCAGGCCAGTTGACATTCAACTTCCAGGCCGGGGTATCCTCGGCGCAATCGGCGCAGGTTTCGCTGTTGGCCGCCGGCGCTTACACTGCCGCGGTCAGCTACACGTCCGGGCAAAGCAATAACACCTGGTTGACGGTTGCTTCCGGGACGAGCGGCACGGGACCGGGCTTCCCCTTCATTCAGGCGAATCCGGCCGGGTTGCCGACAGGCACCTACACCGGCACGGTCACGTTCACGACTGCAAGCGGCAATGGCGTCGTGAATGTCACGATGAACATTCTGAGCACGACGGCTCTCTACGCCTTCCCGGCGGCGATCAATCTCAGCTATTCGGCAGGCAGCGCCAATCCGACAACCTCCTTCGGCATCGCCACGAGCGATGGAACGGCTGTCAGCGGGATCAATGTCTCAACCGGCGGCGCGAGTTGGCTGACAGCGATCCCGATCTCGCAAAGTGCAGTGCAGCTGAACTTCACTCCGGCGAATCTCGGAAATGGCACCTACACAACGTACGTGCAAGTGACTTCGCTGAATTCGGCGACGCCCCTGGTTGTCCCGGTGGTGTTGACAGTCACCGGCAGCGCGGTGAACGGCGGGAATTTGACCTTCAGCTCGGCGCAGCTGAGCGGTACGCAGATCACGCTGAACGGAAACACGCCGTCTACTACGCTGACCGTAACGGCTCCGTCGGGCACAACGTTTACGGCTGGAGCGAGCGTCAACAGCGGCAGTGTGAACTGGCTGACCATCTCTCCGAGCGGCGGGATTTACTCGGGAACGCAGAGCTTCACCGTTTCGGCGAACTCAGCCGGGCTGACGGCCGGAACCACGTATAACGGAACGCTGAGCTTCACAAACGGCGGCACGACGCAAACGCTGAATGTCACATTCACACCTTCGGCGGCCAGCGGCGCAACCGTCACGGCGACTCCGTCGTCACTCACTTTCTCTTACAACGTTGGCAGTGCGGCTCCCGCGGCACAACTGATTCACGTGACGAATGCAACCGCGATCGTTGGCTTTAACGTGACCACGACAACCCAAAATAACGGGACCTGGCTCTCCGTGAATCCGACGTTCAGCGGAACGCCGGGCGACGTCGCCGTCACGGTAAACCCGGTCAATCTTCAGCCGGGAACGTACACCGGCAGTGTCATTCTCACGCCTACGACCGGCGGCGCAGCGACTACCGTTCCAGTAACTCTGACGGTGCAAGGCCTGCCGACCGTATCGGCCGTGAACACCGCCCTAAACCTGAACTATATCCTGGGAGGCACCATCCCGACCGGCACGATTCAGGTGACCGGCTCGGCGCCATCTCTGAATTTCACGGCGACTGCGACCACCAGCACCGGTCCGGCGAACTGCCTCACCGTATCGCCGGCTAGCGGCAACACGGGAAGCAGCGGGTCGACAGTTACGGTATCGGTGAACCCGGCCGGGCTGACGACCGGCACTTGCAGCGGAACCGTCACCATCGCAGGAACCAACGGATCCACGGGTTCGACCACGGTGAATGTGTCGGTGAACGTCACTGCTCCGTTGCCGACGATCACGGCGGTAGTGAACGCCGCGAGTTTCACCAGCGGTCCGGTTGCTCCGGGCGAGATCGTCACCATCGGCGGTACGGCGATGGGTCCAACGCCTGGTGTCGGGCTGCAGCTCGATGCATCGCTGGCTAACGTGCTCACGACCATCGGAGGGGTCCAGGTGCTGTTCAACGGCATTCCGGCTCCGCTGATCTTCGTCAGCGCTACGCAGATCAATGCCGTGGTGCCATACGGCATCGCCGGACTTCTGAATCCGTTCGTGCAGGTGAAGTACCTCGGCCAAACCTCCAACGCGTTCCCGCTGACGAGTGCGACAACGGCGCCCGGAATCTTCACGGCGAATGCGCAGGGTAGCGGTCCGGGAGCAATTCTGAACGGCTCGGGCAGCCTGAACGGCCCCGGAAATCCGGCGCCGAAGGGTAGCACGGTGGTGCTGTACATGACCGGCGAAGGCCAGACGACGCCGACCGGCAAGTCAGGGTCGGTGACCTGCCCGGCGAATACGGTCTGCAACATCTCGCAGATTCCGGTTCCGCTGCTGCCCATCGCGATTTCGGTGGGTGGCGTGCCGGCGAGCTACAGTTTCGCCGGTGAGGCGCCGGGACTGATCGCGGGCGTGCTGCAGATCAACGTGCAGATTCCGGCGAACGCTCCCAGCGGTAACGTCCAGTTGGTGGTTTCGATCGGACCAAACAGCAGTCAGCAGAACGTAACCGTTTCGGTTCAGTAACTTAGCAGCACCTTTCAAAATGGGGCAGGCGAAACCGCCTGCCCCACCTTCCTTTACACGTTTCTCCTCTCCTTTACGTCAAACAACTTGTGAGCCCGTTTCGGCTGATTGTAGGATTGCTGGCTGTGTGCGCGTTTGCCGCCGATACGCCGCTCGATTCCCTTTTGAAGGCGGTGGAGGCTCGGTACAATCATGCCAAAACCCTACAAGTTCTTTTTAAAGAGCAATATACGCCGGCGGGTCGGCCCGGGCGAACGGAATCGGGCTTGCTGATGCTCAGCAAACCGCTGAAAATGCGGTGGGATTATTCGCAGCCTCAGGGGAAGCTCTTTATTTCCGACGGCAGCAACTTGTGGCTGTACAATGCGGCCGAAAAGCGGGCCGAAAAGATGCCGCTAAAGGAAAGCGATGACATGCGGGCTCCGCTCGCCTTCCTGCTTGGGCGCCTGCACTTCGACAAAGAATTCAAGAATATTCATGCAACCCCGGAAGGGCCGAACACGCGCATCGCGGCAGAGCCCAAGAGCGACAACCTGCCGTATTCGAAGGTGGATTTTCTGGTCGCGCCCGACGATCATATCCTGGAATTGAAGGTCACGTATTTCGACAATTCCACGCTCCTATACCGCTTCGATCAGGAACGCATGGACCCGAAACTCGACGCAAAGTTGTTCCACTTTGAATTGCCTCCCGGCGCGACGCTGGAGACCGGACAGTAGTTATGGCCGATTATGCGGTGAAGTACGCCGATGGACGCGGCCAGATCCATCAGCAGGTGGCAACTGGTGGATCGGAAAAAGAAGTTCGCGAGCGTTATTCGCAGCAGGGCTTCCTCATCTACTCCATCAAGCTGCGCGGCTCCGCCGTTTCGGCCGGCGTGCTGGGCGGCAGGAAAAAGCTCAATCTAGAGAAATTCCTGATCTTTAACCAGCAGTTCGTGACGCTGATCCGCGCCGGACTGCCGATTCTGAAGAGCCTGGACCTTCTCTCCGAGCGCCTCACGGACCCAAAGCTGAGTCCTTACGTGAAGGCGGTGCGCGATGAAGTGCGCAGCGGAACGCTGCTCTCCGAAGCCTTCCGGCAGCAGGGCATTTTCCCGAAGATCTACGTCACCAGTGTGATGGCCGGGGAAAAGAGCGGCAGCCTCACGGAAGTTTTGGACCGCTACATTGCCTATCAGCGCATTTCTCTCGCGGTGAAAAAGAAGGTGCTGGTTTCGTTGATGTACCCCAGCGTCCTGATTGTGCTGGTGCTGCTGCTGATGGTCTTCCTGGTGACCTATGTGGTTCCGACCTTCGCCTCGCTGTACAACAGCATGCAGGCGAAACTGCCGACGATGACCGTGTACCTGATCGCCATCGGAACTACGGCGCGAAGCTACATCCTGGCGATCGCCGGAGGACTGATCGGTCTGATTGTGGCGTTTCGCTGGTGGGCGCGCCGCGATTCGGCACGCGAATCGATTGACCGGGTGAAGATGAAGCTGCCGATTGCCGGCGAGATCTGGCTGAAGTATCAGGTTGCGCAGCTCGGCCGTATTCTGAGCACGCTGCTCACAGGCGGTATTCCGCTGGTGCAGGCCATGGAAACGGCGGCGGATTCGCTGGGCACTCCGGTGCTGAAGCGCGCGGTGGAAGGCGCGGGCAAGGCGGTGCGTGAAGGCCAGCCGCTCTCCGGCTCGCTGAAACAATCCAAGATGTTCCCGCCGCTCGCCATCGATATGATCGAAGTCGGCGAGAGCACCGGCGCTCTGCCGGCAATGCTGAACAGCGTGGCCGAGTTCTTCGAGGAGGACGTGAATACGCGCATGCAGGCGACGCTTTCCCTCATCGAGCCGGCGATCATGATTGTGATGGGCGCGTTTGTCGCCTTCGTTTTGATTTCGTTGTATCTCCCGATCTTCTCGCTCGCGGACACGATTCACTAGCCATGGCAACCATCGATAAGCCTCGTATCAGTCCAGCCGGAGAAGCAGAGCAGGCGCGCGCCATCGCGGCGCGGTATCGATGCGAGTACGTTGACCTCAAGGACGCCGCGATCGATCACGACCTGTTCCGCAAAATCCCGGTGGACCTCATGTTCCGGTACAACTTTGTGCCGATGCAGCAGAACAACGGGACGCTGGAGATCGCGCTCAGCGATCCGCGGAACCTTAACCTGATCGACGAGCTCACCCTGCTGCTGAATCAAAAGCTGCGGGTGAAAGTGGCAACGCTCTCGCAGATTTCCGAGCTGCTCAAAAAGACGGAGCAGAGCCAGCGTGTGTTGGAAGAGGTGACGGAAGGCTTCGCGCTGGACGTTGTCATGGAAGAGGGAGAGGGCGACGAAACCCTCTCGATCGACAGGCTCACGTCGACCGATAGCGACATCGCGCCGGTGATCAAGCTGGTCGACACCACCATCTTCAATGCCCTGGAGCGGCGCGCGAGCGATATACACATTGAGTCGCGCGACCAGGAAGTCGCGATCAAGTATCGCATTGACGGCGTGCTGCATTACGCCATGCCGCCGATCGCCAAGGACTGGCAGAGCACCATCATCTCGCGCATCAAGGTGATGAGCGAGTTGGATATCGCCGAAAAGCGCGTTCCTCAGGACGGCCGCTTCCGAGTGCGTTACAAGGGCCGCCTGATCGATTTCCGCGTTTCCATCATGCCGACGATTCACGGCGAGGACGCCGTGCTCCGCGTGCTCGATAAGGAATCCATGAGCGAGAAGTTCGCCAAGCTGTCGCTGGATGTGGTCGGGTTCAGCGAGAACGACCTGGTGAAGTTCCGCCGCTACATTCTGGAACCCTACGGCATGGTGCTCGTTACAGGGCCGACCGGGTCGGGCAAGACCACGACTCTCTACGCGGCCTTGAGCGAGATCAAGAACGACGAAGACAAGATCATTACTATTGAAGACCCTGTCGAATACCAGGTCAAAGGCATCACCCAGATCCCTGTGAACGAGAAGAAGGGGCTGACCTTCGCGCGCGGCCTGCGCTCAATTCTACGCCACGATCCGGACAAGATCATGGTGGGCGAAATCCGCGATCAGGAGACGGCGCAGATCGCGATCAATAGCGCGTTGACCGGCCACCTGGTGTTCACGACGGTGCACGCCAACAACGTCCTGGACGTGCTCGGGCGCTTCCTGAACATGGGCGTGGAGCCGTACAACTTCGTTTCCAGCTTGAACTGTATTCTGGCGCAGCGTCTGGTGCGCGTGATCTGCGAACATTGCAAGAAGCAGGTGAGGTATCCCGATTCGATGCTGCTGGATGCGGGCTTCAACCCCGCCGAGTGGCGCGATGTGCCCTTTTACGAAGGCGCCGGGTGCTTCGAATGTGGCGGCACCGGCTTCCGCGGCCGCTCCGCGATTCACGAACTGCTGGACCTGACCGACCGGATCCGCGAAATGATTCTGGATCGCCGGCCGACCAGCGAAATCAAGCGCGCCGCCCGCGAAGACGGCATGACGTTTCTACGCGATTCGGCCGTAATGAAGATGCGCGAGGGAATCACTACGCTGCGCGAGATCAATAAGGTGACGTTCATCGAGGGATAGGCGTGTTATTGGATAAATTGAAAGCATTGGTGGCGGAACCGCCTCCCGCGATGGCGTTCGAGATTAGCGAAGCCGGAATTGCGGCATCGCGAACGGCCGCGCGCTCTGAAATCGAGTTTCGGCCGTTGAAGCCGGGCACTCTGACGATATCGCCGCTAAGAGAAAACATCGCGGACGAGGCGGATTTCGAAGCGGCCGTGCGTGCCTTGACCGCGCTGCAGCCTGCGCGAAAGCGCAAGGACGCGGCACTGATTTTGCCGGACTTTTGCTCCCGGGTCGCGGTTCTGGATTTCGATCACTTTCCTTCGGATGCAAAGGAACAGACTTCGCTGGTGCGCTTCCGGTTGAAGCGCGCAGTGCCCTTCGACGTGGAATCGGCCGCGCTAAGCTACTTCGTGCAAACCGCCGGAAAGAGCACGGAAGTTGTTGTTGTGGTGGCGCCGCTGGAGATTGTGTCGCGGTATGAAGCGCCGTTTCGCGCGGCCGGTATCAATCCGGGGCTGGTCACCACCAGCAGCCTGGCCACACTCGAACTGCTGCCGGACGGGCCGCTGACTGTGCTTGCGAAACTCTCCGGACACGTGTTGACGGTGGTGGTGCGGCAGAAGACCGCGCTCAAACTGGTGCGCTGCATCGAGCTGCCCGCACCCACAAGGGAAGAGATTCTCGCCGTGCTGGTTCCGACGCTGGTCTATGTCGAGGACAATTTGGGACGCGCGGCGGAATCGCTGCTGTTGTGCGGATTCGGTGCGCAGGCCGCGGATGCAGCGCAGTATTTTGAGCGGGAGCTTGGCGTGGAGACGGGGCTTGTAGAATCGCCGTTCGGCGCGCCGGGCGAGCACAATGCGGGACTCCTGGGATACTTGCGATCCGTTGGGGGGGCTAACTGATGAGAGTTCCGATCAATCTGGCAAGTCAGCCGTTCCGCAAAGATCGCGCGATGGTGGTTGCGTCAATGGCCGTGAGCGCCCTGCTCGCGGCGACGCTGGTTTTGCTGCTGTATTTGGGAATGCAGGATCGTACGCAGCTGGCCGGGGTGCGGTACGACGTCACCCGGCTGAAGCGGCAAATCGCATCGCTCACCACCGAACAGTCGCGGTTTGACGGCGTGCTGCGGAAGCCCGAGAATGCTTCGGTGCTGGAGCGCAGCGTCTTCCTCAACTACCTCATCTACCACAAGGCGATCAGTTGGAGCCATATCTTCGCCGATTTGGAGAAGATTGTACCCTACAACGTGAAGATCATTTCCCTGCGGCCCAGCGTCAATGCGCAGAATCAGGTGGTATTGGATCTGAATGCAGGCGCCGCATCCACCGCCGCCCTCATAGACATGCTGAAGAGCATGGAAACCAACCCGGCGTTCAGCCTGGTTTACTCCAAGACTATTCAACCTCCGACGCAAGCCGACCCCTTGTATCGCTGCCACGTAACGGTGAATTATGCCCAAAAACTTTAGTGTGGCGGCATTGAAAGAGCCCCGCGTGTTCATGCGCGCGCTCATAGGCGCGCTGCTGGTGGCGAACCTTGCCGCGGCGGTGATTGCGTTCAAGCCATTCGGCGGATCGGCTGCCGATATGCAGCAGCAGGCTGTGACGCTGCAGGGGCAGCTTGCGCAATTGCAGTCGCGTCTGGCAACCAGCCGGAAGCTCGTGGAGAAGGTGCAGGTGGCTCGCGAGCAGGGCGATGCATTCCTTGCCAAGTACTTCATGGACCGCAAGACTACCAGCTCGCTGGCCGCCAGCGAGTTAGTGCGCACTGCAACCGCGGCCGGAGTGAAGATGGGGCCCGGGACCTTCAATTACACCGCGATCGAAGGCAGCAACGATCTGCAGATGTACACGATCAATGCCGGCTTCGAAGGCACCTATGCGAACCTGATCAAGTTCATCGACCTGCTGGATAAGTCGCCGTTGTTTCTGATCATCGAAGACATGCAGACCGCGGGCGTGCAGAACGGGGAGATGATCACGGTCCAGCTCAAGATCGACACATTCGTGAAAGATGTGCCGGGGGCCGAACTATGAAGATGAAGCTCGGCGCGGAGAACAAGAAGGCCGTGTACTTGCTGGCCTTTCTGGGCGTGATCCTGGCATACGGGTTATACAGTAACTTCGCGCCTGATTCCAGCAGCACGCCGGCGACTGCCGGAAAGACCGCGGCCACTCCCGCTCCTCCCATCATCGGCACGCCGGACACGGACGATAATGTCCCGGCACGAGTCCCGGGCCGCGCGAATGCCAATACGGAGTTCCATCCCGTATTGCGCTCGAAGCACAAGGAAGAGCAGATCGACCCGATGAAGGTGGACCCCAGCTTACGCCTGGACCTGCTCGCAAAACTTCAGGACGAGAGCGCGCCATCGGCGTCACGGAATCTTTTTCAGATCGGGCAGGCGCCAGTGAAAGCCGACGATAAGCCCAAGGGTCCGGAGCCGAAGATCCTGGTGGCAAAGAACACGATGTTCAACTTCCCGCCGCCGCTTCCCGAACCGGCGCCGCCACCGCCACCGCCGCCGCCTCCACAGCCACCGCCCATCACGGTGAAGTATTACGGGTTCGCGACGCCCAGCGTGAGCGGACACAAGCGTGGCTTTTTCATGGACGGCGAGAACATTCTGATCAAAGCCGAGGGCGATACGTTGACCGGCCACTATAGAGTGGTGCGGCTCAACCCAACCAGCGTCGTGGTAGAAGACACCGACTCCAAGCGGCAGCAGACGCTGCAGATGACGGAGGACGCACAGGGATGAGAGCGAAACGACGAAATAACGGCGAATCCGGCTTTGCGCTGCTTCTCGTGTTCCTGATGGCCGCCGTCATTGCGATCACGATGTACATGGAGATTCCGCGAGTTGCTTTTGCCAGCCAGCGGCAAAAAGAGCAGCTTTTGATGGAGCGCGGCGAGCAGTACAAGATGGCCATCCAACGCTTCTGCCAGGCGAACAACAATCGATGGCCGGCGAAGATCGAAGATCTGGAGAACTTCAACAATCGCCGCTTCCTGCGGCATCGTTATATCGATCCGATGACCGGCAAGGACGAGTGGCGCCTGATTCATATTCAAAATGGCGTGCTCACGGATTCGGTGAACACGAAGCCGCAGAACAAGGACGATAAGGATAAGAAGGGCGCGAGCGAAGGCTACCTCGCGGAGGTTGCCGGTTTAGGAACTGCTCCTCTTCCCGGACAGGGAGCAACGGGTGCGAATGCGGCTCTGCGGCGGCGGCCGAGCGACGGCGGAACTCCCGGCACGGATCCTGCTACAGGTCTACCCGTTATTCCGGGGCAGAATCAATTGCTGCCGCCCGGTTCCACTGGGGGTCCGGCAACGACGGTGCCTCCCACTCCGACGGGAGCGCCGGGCATTAATGCGGGCACGCTTCCTCCCGGATTGCCGGTGCCTCCCACGCTCAACAATAACAACGGAACGCCACCAAATCCCACCGGAGGTTTGGTGGGCACCAACGGTCTCGGCGGTCAGCCGAGTAATCCGACCGGCCAGGCCGGTGTTTACGCAGGCCAGACGCAGTTGCCCGGAATGCCGGGAAACCCTGCGAATTCGCAGACAGGCGGCGTCTCGCCCTACCAGACCACGGCCGGCGCCAACGGCGTGCCTCCGGGATTTCCGCAGCCAGGCACGAATATCAATTCGGGCGCGCAACCGGGGCAATCCAATCAGGCAATCGGGATGATCAACCAGATTCTGACTTCGCCGCGGCCCGGTGGACTGGCGGGAATTCAGGCGGCAAACGGCGCGCAGCCTACGACCATCGGGGGCGGCATCGCTGGATTCGCGAGCACGCTCGACGCGGATTCGATCATGGTCTACAACGACCACACGAACTACTCGCAGTGGGAGTTTGTCTTCGACCCGACGAAATTCCGTAAGCCGCCTCCACCAAACGGAGGGCTGGTAGGCACGGCGATTAGCTCGATCGGTTCGATGCCGACCGGTGGACCCGGTGGCACGCCAGTGACATCCATGGCCCCCGGCGGCAATATGAACGGCGGGTCTATGCCGGGACCGGGTGGCGCGTTCGGGCAATCCACCCAGACGGGTCAACAGCCGGGCCAGCAACAGGGACAGCAGTCGGGCTTGAGTAGTGCATTCGGCGGCGGCCAACCCGACATCCGGCCGGGCCGGCGATAACCGGCGAACTCGATGAGACCCGCGCCAGCAGCCGGCTTGCTCGAACGCGCAGCAGCGTTCGCCATGCCGGAAGGCGCGGTGGCCTGTCGCGGAACCTGGCTGCGAGAAGAGGGCGAAATGCGGTTTGCGCCGGATCGTCCGTGGCTTCCGTTCACCGCCGAACAGTGGTTTCGCGGCGAGGGCATCGACTTCCGGTGGCAGGCGCGCGTGCGTATGGGTCCGTGGCTCGTGGCCCGTGTGACGGATCGCTTCGAACTTGGGTCTGGCAGCCTGGCCGCTCATGTATTTGGAGTGATTCCGGTGTCGCGAGCGAGCGGCGAGGAAACGGATCAGGGCGAGGCGCTCCGTGGTTTGGCCGAATTGCCGTGGCGGCCGTTCGCGCTACACGAATCCGCATCCATTCACTGGACTCCGTTTGGCGATGACGGTCTTCACGCCGCATACGACAACGGGAAGACAGAGGCCGCGATCGATTTTCGCCTCGACTCTGACGGCCGCATTCTCCGCGCGTCGGCCGGCGCCCGTCCGCGGCTTGACGGCAAGAGATTCGTCGATACGCCGTGGACCGGCGAATTCAGCGATTACCGCCAGTTCGGACCCTTCTGCGTGCCCGCGGCCGCTGAGGTCGCATGGCTGCTGCCCGAGGGCCCGTTCCCCTACTGGCGCGGCCGCCTCCTCGATTTTCGCGCTATTTTGTAATCCCGGCTTGGCTCAACATCCACGCGTAGATGAACGCGTTATCGTGCAAGCGGTCATAGCGTCCGCTCGCCCCGCCGTGGCCCGCGGGATCCATTTTGATTTTGAGCAGCAGCGGGTTGGAATCGGTTTTCAGGCTTCTGAGGCGCGCAACATACTTCGCCGGTTCCCAATACATCACCTGGCTATCGTTGAAGCTGGTAGTCACAAGCATCGCGGGGTACGCGCGCTTTTCCAGGTTGTCGTAGGGGCTATACGTCTTCATGTAGTCGTACGCGGCCTTCTCGTTGGGGTTGCCCCATTCGAGATACTCGCCGACGGTCAGCGGCAGAGTCGCGTCCATCATCGTGTTCATGACATCCACGAAGGGCACCGCCGCATGCACCGCTTTGAACAAGTCGGGACGCTGATTGACGACGGCCCCCATCAGCAATCCACCGGCGCTGCCGCCTTCGATGACGAGACGATCCCGATTCGTCCACTTCTGCTGGATGAGGAATTCGGCGCAATCGACAAAATCGTTGAACGTGTTCTTCTTCTTCATCAGCATGCCGTCTTCGCGCCACTGCTCACCCATTTCGTCGCCTCCGCGAATGTGGGCGATGGCATAGGCCATGGCGCGGTCCAGCAGGCTGACGCGATCGCTCGAAAAAGTGGGCGGCGTGCCCATGCCGTAGCTGCCGTACGCGTACAGGAACAGCGCTCCGTGCCCATCACGCTGGAAACCTTTGCGATACACGATAGAGACCGGCACCTTCACGCCATCGCGCGCAGTGGCCCACAGCCGTTCGGCTGCATAGTTCGCCGGATCGTAGCCGCCCAGCACTTCCTGCCGTTTCAGTAGCGTGGATTTGCCGCTTGCGACCTCGTAATCGTACACGCTGGCGGGAGTGAGGAAGCTCTGGTAGGTGTAGCGATACGTCTTCGACTCATAATCCGCTGTGCCTCCGGGGAAAACGGAATACACCGATTCGGGATACCCGATTTCGCTCCACCTGCCGATGTGGAAATCATAGATGCGCAGGTGATCCAAAGCATTGCCGCGCTCTACGGACACGGCGAAATCGCGAAAAAGATCGAGATGCTGAATACGCGTATCGGCGCGATGGGCCACGAACGTCTTCCAGTTCTTCGGCGCGGGGTCGCTCTCGGGCGCGGTGACAATCGCGAAATTGTGGCCGGGCTTATTGGTGCGGATGTAGAACAGTCCCTCCCTATGGTCCACGTAGTATCGATGGCCCTTTTCGCGTGCCAGGAAAACAGTGAACTGGCCGGACGGACGATCCGCGCGCAAGTAGCGGGTCTCGCTGGTGTCTTTCGATTCCGATTCCAGCAGCAGATACTTCTCGTCGCGCGTTTTGGAGATGCCGATGTCGTACAGTTCGTCCTTCTCGTTGAAGAGCTGTTCGAATTTCTCCGTGGCTATGGTATGGCGGAACAGCCGGTCAGGCCGCTTGGTGACCGCATCTTCGGTCGTCAGGAAGATGGTCTTGTTGTCGGCGGCCCAAGCCAGCGAAGTGACGCGCTCGAACGTATCGGGCAGCGTCTTTCCGTTGCGCAAGTCTTTGACGCGCAGAGTGTACTGCCGGAAGCCGCTGAAATCCAGCGTGTACGCGAGCATGTTCTGGTCTTCGCTGACCATGAACCTGCCGAGGCCGACGAACTTGTGGCCTTCGCCGAGCTCGTTCAGGTCAAGCAGCACTTCTTCGGGCGCGATCATCGTGCCTTTGCGGCGGCACTGGATCGGGTACTGCTTGCCCTCTTCCGTACGCGAATAGTAAAGATAGCCGTGGCGCATTGCCGGAACCGAAAGGTCTGTCTGCTTGATGCGGCCGAGCATCTCTTCATACAGAGCGCCGCTGAACGGCTCGAGACTCTTCGTCATCGCGGCCGTGTACGCGTTCTCCGACTCCAGATACTCGCGCACCTGCGGATTGGATTTTTCGCGCAGCCAGAAGTATTCGTCGACGACGGTAGCTCCGTGGCGCACCTCGCGATGGTCGACGCGCGGCGCGACTGGCGGCGTTTGCGCCGATACTGTCATAGCGAGGAAGAAAGCGAGTGCGATGCAGGGGCAAACAGCGGACATGCACTCAAGGTACTACACTTGTTGCACGCCGCTGTTCAGCAGTGTTAACGGCCCGGAACGCCGACCCAGCCGCGCGTCCAGATATCGGCCAGCGTGAAGGTGAGCAGGATGCCGAGCCACAGCAAGCCGCCGACCACGACCAGCTTCGTCAGGCCGGTAGAGTGGCGGATGTGCATAAAGAACAGCGCAACCAGCAGCATCTTCGCGACGGCGATAGCGAGCGCCACGACAACGCTGAAGGCGCCCAGGTCGACATGCGCTACGACTGTGGTAAGTCCGGTCGCGAAGAGAAGGACGATCCAGACGATCGCGTAAGTTTTAACGGCGTCTACGTGATGATTCATGGCTGACTCACTTCAAGTGGCGATCGATCAGGTACAACAGCGGAAACAGGAAAATCCAAATGATATCGACAAAGTGCCAGTACAGCCCCACCATGTCGACGGGCGTCATGTACTCCGCCGTGTACAAGCCCTTGTAGGACTTCCAAATCAGAAATGTAAGCAGACCTACCCCTACAACCATATGCAGGGCGTGCAGCCCGGTCATACAGAAGTACAGCGAGAAGAAGAGTTGCGCCTGCCCCTGTAGCGGTGTGCCGTCCAGATGGAAGGAAGCTCCGGGAACGTGGTGTTCTTCGAATTTCTGATTCCATTCATACGCCTTCACTCCAAGGAACACCATGCCCAGAAGGAGGGTGAGAATGAGAAAGATGATCAGAGCTTTTCGCTGGCCCAACTGCGCCGAGCGGACGGCAAGCACCATCGTGAAACTACTGCACAACAGGACGGCGGTATTGACTGCGCCGATGATCTCATTGAGCGAACTTGAAGCTACCGCAAACGCATTGGGATAAGCGTTGCGATAAATGGTGTACGCCAGGAACATGCCTCCGAAGAACATGATTTCGGTGATGAGGAAGATCCACATCCCGAGCGTAGAGGCGTCTTTCTGCTGCGCGGAATCGTCAAACTGCTCTCGCAAGGCGAGAGTTTCGGCATGAAGTTCGTTAGCCAACTTCGATCACCTCTCCCGAAATGGCGCTGTAGTCGTAGGCATCGTGAGTAACAATCGGGGTCACATCAAAATTGTGCAGGGGCGGCGGTGAAGCCGTTTGCCATTCGAGTCCGGTGGCTCCCCAGGGATTGGCTCCGGCCATCTTGCCGTAGCGCAGCGACCAGATGAAGTAGACCATCGGCATGAGATAGCCGACGGCGAGAACGCTGGCGCCGGCGGTAGACAGCACGTGTAGCACCTGGAACTCCGGAGGATAAACGTGATAGCGGCGCGGCATTCCCATGTAGCCGAGAATGAACTGCGGGAAGAATGTCAGGTTAAAGCCGAGGAAGATCACCAGCGCCGAAAGCTTCGCCCAGCCTTCCGGATACATGCGTCCGGTCATCTTCGGCCACCAGTAGTGCAAGCCGCCGAGATACGCCATGATGGTGCCGCCCACCATGATGTAGTGGAAGTGCGCGATTACGAAATACGTATCGGTGACATGCACATCCATGCCGAGCGATGCGACAAAGAGGCCGGTCAAGCCGCCGATGGTGAACAGGCCGATAAAGCCGAAGGCATAGAGCATCGGGGTGGCGAAGGAAATGGAGCCCTTATATAAGGTGGCGGTCCAGTTGAAGACCTTGATGGCCGACGGAATCGCGACGAAGTAGCTCAGGAACGAAAACACCATTCCGGCATACACGGATTGCGTGCTGACAAAAAGATGATGACCCCAGACCAGGAATCCGAGCACGGCGATGGCGACGCTGGAGAACGCGACGAAGCCGTATCCGAAAACCGGCTTGCGAGAGTAGACGCTGACCAGCTCGCTGATGACGCCCATTCCGGGGAGCACCATAATGTATACCGCGGGGTGCGAATAGAACCAGAAGAGGTGCTGGAAGAGCACCGGATCGCCGCCCAGCGCGGGATCGAAAATTCCGATGTGGAACACGCGCTCGCAGAACACGAGCACCAGCGTAACGGCCAGGACGGGCGTCCCTAGCACCTGAATCAGGGCAGTGGCATAATTCGACCACACAAACAGCGGCAGGCGGAACCACGTCATACCGGGAGCACGCATGCGGTGCACGGTCACGATGAAATTCAATCCGGTGAGAATGCTGGAGAAGCCCGCGATGAAGATGCCGAGCGCGGTCGCGATGACCCACGTATTCGAATACGAGGTGCTGTACGGAGTGTAGAACGTCCAGCCCGTATCGACGCCGCCCGCCAGCATCGCGAAGAGCGCCAGCGCGCCGCCGGCCACCAGCAGGTACCAGCTCAGCAGGTTGATACGCGGGAACGCAAGATCGCGCGCGCCAATCATCATCGGAAGGAAGAAATTCCCGAGCGTCGCCGGTATGGATGGGAGGAGGAAGAAGAACACCATCGCCACGCCGTGCATCGTGAACAGCTTGTTATAGGTTTCGCTGCTGACCAGGTCGCCCTGCGGCGTCAGCAACTCCACCCGGATCAGGGTAGCGAAAGCGCCGCCGATGAAAAAGAAAAAGGTTATGGTGAACAGGTACAACAGACCGATGCGCTTGTGGTCTTTGGTAAGCAGCCAACTCTTCAGGCCGTAGCTGGCGTTTAAGTAATTCTCTCTTTCTTGTACTGCCGCGGTAATCATAAGTTCAACGTTTCGGTGTTGGAGTCGCACTCGGGGTTAGCGGTGCGTTGGTATTCACGGCCGGCGTCGCTGCCGGCGTTTGCGACAAAGACTTCACGTATTCAATCAGTTGCAGTACGCCCTCTTCGGTGACCAGCCCCTGGAAAGTAGGCATTACCGGCTGGAATCCGGCCACGACCTTCGCGTTCGGCTGCAGAATCGATTCCCGGATGTACGCCTCATCGGCATGAATGTCATTTCCGCTGGAAAGCCGGACGTTGCTGTTATATAAGCCGACCAGGCTCGGGCAGCGGCCCGACCCGTCCGGATGGTGACAATTGCCGCAAGCCAGCGACATGAACAGCTTTTCTCCGTTTTCGGCAAGAGAACCCATGGCACGTCCGCCGCTCAGCCAATCCTGGTAATCCTTGCGTTCCATGACATAGACCCAGCCGATCATGCCGGAGTGTTTCGTGCCGCAGTACTCGGCGCAGAACAGGTGATATTTGCCGGGCTTGGTGGGAGTGAACCACGTAGTGGAATAGCGGCCGGGGACTACGTCCTGCTTGGTCCGGAAGGCCGGGACGAAGAAGCTGTGGATCACATCCTCGCTGGTCATGGTCAGCTTGACGGGAACGCCGACCGGAATGTGCAGCTCGTTGATTTCGCGCTGGCCTTCCTGGTGCTGGAGCTTCCACATCCACTGCTTCCCGACGACGTAGATGTTCATCGCGTTGTTAGGCGGGCGGCTTTCGCGGAAGAAGATGCTGGCGCCCCACGTGAACATGATCATCGTGAGGCCGAAAGGAATTACAGTCCAGAGAATCTCAAGCGCCATACCGCCGTGCACCACGGCCGGCAACTCCTGTTCGGAGCGGCGGCGATAGCGAATGGCGAAATAGAATAGCGCACCAAAAATCAGTACCGTAAAGAAGACGCTGACGCCGAGCAGGAAGTAGAGAAGGTGGTCCACTTCCGGCGCGAAGGTGGATGCTTGTTCAGGAAACATAAGGTAGATTACCCATTGTGAAAATTATCCAGCCCGCCTCTCGCCGCCAGGGTGCGGTTTGCGCTCGCGTCGAAACGCGACAACCAAAAACGCGCCGCAGATCAGCACAAAGCCGGCGCCGCTCAGCCGCAGAGTATTCATGGCGAGAGCGCCGTATTTTCCGGTAGCGGGGTCGTAATGATAACAGAACAGCAGTATGGCGTCGACCGGCGTGCCGATCTTATTGTTTGACGCTTCCACCAAACCGAGTCGCAAATCGCGCGGCGAATACTCCACCCCGTAGAAGTAGCGGCTGAGGCGCCCATCGGGTGTCAGCACCATTACTCCACTGGCGTGCGCGAACTGCTCGGTCTTGGGGTCGTACTTATAATGAAAGCCCACAGCATCGGTGAGCGCTTTGATGTTGGCTTCGTCGCCGGTCAGGAAGTGCCACCCGTTGGCGGTGTTCGGGCGATTGTAGCGCTTGAGATACGTTTCCT
Organism: Candidatus Limnocylindrales bacterium; assembly: GCA_035606355.1. Lineage (GTDB taxonomy): Bacteria > Acidobacteriota > Terriglobia > Bryobacterales > Bryobacteraceae > Sulfopaludibacter. The sequence goes on from DATNFO010000041.1 coordinate 63,979, forward strand.
TTTTCGCCGCGGCTATTTCCGGCGTGTCCTTAGGGTCAAAGCTGACGGACACTACTTCGAAATCCTGACCCGCGTTGAAACTCACCACCTTGAGCGCACTCTCCAGACCGGTGAGGATTTGCGTGCACAGCATGGGGCAGCGATAGTAGACCAGTGCGAGGATAACGGGCTTTTTGGAATGAAAAAATGTAGAGAGCGGAACAGAGCGGCCGGCTTCATCCTTGAACGTCAGGTTGAGCGGGACCTGCTCATCGAGTTTCTGGTCAATTCCGACGCCCTGCAAAGCGCCGGGGAGCGCAGGCCTCAAATTCGTATCCTGCAGACTGTACGACTGTTGCGCGGGTGCGGGTTGCCCCGGCTGCGCGCCGGCGGCAAACGCCGCCGCAAGGCCCATGAAAGCGAATTTCCCAATTACTGAATAACGAAACATTACTTGCCTGATTTGCTCTTGCTCGTATTTGAAGTACCGCCGCTGTACGGCGGCACGCCGTTTCGATTCGCTGGGTACGTTCCCGGCACGCCTTCGCGATGCGGACCTCCCGGAGCGGGAGGAGCGGAAGGTTGATTTCCGGTTCCCGCACCCGGCTGTTGAGTCGGGTTTGCCGGCGGCTGTGTGGAACCGGCGGCGGCTTGACTGCCGCTGAGTTCACCGGCCAGAGGACCGCCGATCTGATTCATCACGGGACCCAATCCCGATTCGCTGGGCACTGTCACATTGGCCGCCGCGCTCTGCGGACCGTTGTCCGGGCGCGCAGGCAATCCGCGCTGCGCCAGAATTTCCATGGCGCGATCGATCGGGATGCGGACCGTGCCGGATCCCTGATCCACCCAGCCGTAGCTATTCAGGATCTGGTTTTCGGCGGCACGCATCTGCTCCATATCGAGAATGTCGGAGGGCTGCAGCCGCGGTTGAGGCGGCTCGCTGCGCGCATCCATTTCAACTCCCTGCTCCACGCGCGAAGGTAGCGGACCACCAGATTGCTGCAGGAAAAAATGAAAGATGCCGAACAGAAGGGCGAGCACCGCGATGCAGATGAGCACCAGGGCTATGCCGAACTTGCCGACTGCCCACTCGTCGACATCGACGACTTCATGGCCGACGTTGGGGTTGTTCAGATCCGGCAGATGCACGTCGTGCTCTTCGCGCGACGGATGTCTATTCTCTGCCATGCAGGAGAGCCTCCTCGATTTCCGGTTCGTTGACGGGCAGCAGTGGCCGCTTCTCCAACTGCGTCAAGAAGTATGCCAGCCAGATGCCACCGATACCGATTGGGGCGGTAATATCCATCCAACTCACGCCCAGGGACCCTTTCAGGAAGTCCGGCGCCACGAGCCAATAAACATCGACATAGCGCATGAACAGGATGAAGAGGGAGATGGCGGCGAGCAATTTGAAATTGCGTTTCAGGTCGCGCGAGAGCAGCAGCGCGAAAGGCAGTGCAAAGTGGCCCACCACCAACAAGAGGGCAACGTACTGCCAGCCGCCCCGGAGACGTTCCAGGTACCACGGGATTTCGTCAGGCAGATTGCCCGCCCAGATGATGAGGAACTGCGAAAAGGAGAAGTACGCCCAAGTCATCACGAGCGCTAGCATGAGCTTTCCCAAATCGTGCAGGTGGCGCGGCGTCAGAACGCGAGACATCGGCTCGCGATAGGAGAGCAGCACCATCACCGTGATCAGAAACGCCATCGACGAGAGGCCCTGGCCGGCGACGAACAGCAGCCCGAACATGGTTGAGAACCAGTGCGGATCCAGCGACAGCACCCAATCCGTTGCCATGAAGGTGATGCTGAAGACCCAGAAAATCAGCCCGGGGCCGGCGAGAGCTGCCATTTTGCTCTGCGCGCGCGGGTTGGCATCGCGGTCCTGAATGAGCGACCATCGATTGAAAAACCATCCCAGGAACGACCACCCGAGCAGGTAAACGACTGCGCGTCCAATAAAGAACGGCACGTTGAGATAGGCCTGCTTGTGCTTGAGCGCTTCATCGGCCGCCACGATGTTGGGATGCGCCCACTGATACAGATAAGGGATGCCGATTGCGATCGGGATGAACAGCAGCGCGATGAGTGGAAGGGTACGGGCTGCCGCTTCCGCGGGCCGGCGAATCACGATACCCCAGGCGCCGCCCGTAAGGTATTGCAGCATGAGCCACGCCAGGCAGCCGAGCGAGACCCCAACATAGAAGACGTAAGACCAGAGATAGGAACGGTAGAACTGTTCGGGCGAGACAAGGAAGAATCCGGCGATGGTCAATACCGCGCCGATCAAGCCCACGATGAGCGCGCGGCCACGCCACGAACGAAGTTCGGATTGAAGCGTCGCGGAAACGGCGAAATCCGGGATCGATGCTGTCATTTGGCACCTCCCGGCGGCACGGCGTTGGTCGACCCCGGTTGCATCTCGCCGGGATTTTGAACCGTGACCGGCTGGTCTAGTTGAGAACGGTTTTCAGGCGGCACGTCGTTGATATTGGCGTTATGAGAAAGTTGCAGGGCGCGCACGTAGGCCACGATGGCCCAACGGTCGCGCGGGTTGATCTGCTCGGCGTAATCCGGCATGGCTCCGAAGCCGTTGGTGATCACGTCAAAGATGTACCCGTCCGGCGCATTGCGCAGGCGGGCGATGTGATATGAGGGCGGGTGGCGATACCCACGGCGCACGATCATGCCTGCGCCGTCGCCTAAGCGATCGTGACAGGGCGCGCAGTAGATGTTGAAACGCTGCTGGCCGCGGTCGAGCACCTCGCGTGTAACCGGAAACGGCATTTGCGCAACGGGTTTACCGTCCGGGCCCATGCCCTGGTAATAGGCGGTATCGTCATCGAGATGGCCGCGCGGAATTGTGCCGGGAATCAACGGGCGCTCGGAGCGGCCGTCGGCAAAAAAATCGCTCGGGCGCAAAGGAATGTACTTCGGCTGGTCGTGCATGTCCTGCCGGCAACCGGCGGCAACAAATGCGAGCGCCAGGCCGAGCGAGGCAATCGGGAGATTAATGCGCAACGTCGGATACCTCCGTGGGTTCGAAAGTTCCGAGGAACGCACTCACTTTTTCGTGGTCGTACAACGGGTCGCTGGCTTCGATGCAGAGGAAAAACCGGTCGCGCGATGCGGAGGAAAATCGCGACACGTTGAACGTTGGATGGTACGGCATCGGGAAGCCGCAAAGCGCCATCAAGCCGAGCACCGAAGTGATCGAGGCGAACAGAATCGTGAGCTCGAACGTGATGATGATATAGGCAGGCCAGCTATTGAGCGGCCGGCCGGCAATGTTGATCGGGAAATTAAAGACGGTGATGTAATACTGCAGCAGAAAGCCGGTGAGACCGCCGCAAATCCCTCCGCACAGCACCAGGAACGGCAATATATTCTTGTGCAGGTGCAGCGCGTCGCTCAGTTCTTCGATGGGGAACGGCGTGTAGGCGTCCAGCTTCCGGTACCCTTGCTCCCTCGCCGTGCGTGCGGCAGTGACGAGCGAGGTCGGGTTATCGAATTCGGCCATGACGCCGTAGATGGGCTTATTGACGCTCATCCGCGGACCTCCTCCTCCTCGATTTTGGCTTGCGGCAGAAGTGTGCGAACTTCAAAAATCGAAATCATGGGCAGTAGGCGGATGAACAGGAAGAACAGGAACATGAACATGCCGATGGTGCCGATGAACGTGGCCCAATCCCAACGCGTGGCGTGAAACTCGCCCCATGACGACGTCAGGAAATCCTGAGCCAGGCTGCTGACGATGATCACGTAGCGTTCGAGCCACATGCCGATCAGCACCACGATGGAAGAGATGAAGAGCAGCACCGGACTGGAGCGGACGCGTTTGAACCAGAGGAACTGCGGAGCAACGATGTTGCACGTCAACAGCGACCAGTACGAGACGGCGTAGGGTCCGGCCATGCGATGCCAGATGGCCGCCGATTCGTAAACGTTCGAGCTGTACCACGCCGTGAACGTTTCCATGATGTACGCGTACGCGACAATCAATCCCGTGGCAAGCATTACCTTGCCGCAATTATCGAGGTGCCTGGCGGTGATGAGGCCTTGCATCCCGTAGACGGCGCGCAGCGGAATGGCCAGCGCGAGCACCATGGCGAAACCGGAGTAGATGGCGCCGGCCACGAAGTAAGGTGGAAAGAACGTGCTGTGCCAGCCGGGAAGGATAGCGATTGTGAAGTCGAAGCTCACGACGGTGTGAACGGAGAGCACCAGGGGCGTCGCCAGCCCGGCGAGCAGCAGGGTAGCCGTCTCGTAAATCGACCAGTGCCGGGCGGACCCGCGCCAACCCATCGACAGAATGCCGTATATATATTTGCCGAAGCGGTTGCCCGCGCGATCGCGCAGGGTAGCCAGATCGGGCATCAGGCCGACATACCAGAACAGCAGCGACACCGTCCCGTACGTCGACACCGCAAAAACGTCCCAGACCAGCGGGCTACGGAACTGCGGCTGTACGCCCATCGTATTGGGATACGGAAACAGCCAGTAAGCCAGCCATGGACGGCCGAGGTGGAGAATCGGGAACATGCCCGCGCACGCTACGGCGAACAGCGTCATGGCTTCGGCGAACCGGTTGATGGAGTTGCGCCAGCGCTGATTGAGCAGCAGCAGAATGGCAGAGATCAGCGTGCCCGCGTGACCGATTCCGATCCACCACACGAAGTTCGTGATGGCGAAGCCCCACATGACCGGGGTCCGAATCCCCCACAGGCCCACGCCCTTGGCAAAAAGAAGGACCATTGCCAGGAGCAACAGCATTAACAAGGTGAAGCCGACTCCAAAGCACGCCAGCCAGAAAACCGGCGGCCGCTTTTGTGTCAGCACTACGCTGGCGATCTTATCTGTGACCGTCTCGAACGTGTATCCGGGAGAAATGATGGCCGATCGCGGCGTTTCGATTACGTGTCGTTCATCTGGCATAACGTTACGCCTCCTCGATCTCCGGATTGGGGTTGCGGAAGGTGGCCAGATACGTGGTGCGCGGACGAGTGTTGAGGTCGGCTAGCAACCCGTAGTTAGATTTCTCGGCTTTCATTTTGCTGACGCGGCTGTTGGGATCGTTGATGTCGCCGAAGATGATGGCTTCGGTCGGACAAGTGGCCTGGCAGGCGGTTTGGATTTCACCGTCGCGAATGGGACGATTCTCCCGTTCCGAATCGATCTTGGCGGAGTTGATGCGCTGCACGCAGTACGTGCATTTCTCCATCACACCGCGGCTGCGCACGGTCACGTCCGGATTGCGCAGCAGTTTCAGGCTGGGAGTTTCGTAATCGCTGAACAGGTAGAAGTTGAACCGCCGGACTTTGTACGGGCAGTTGTTGGAACAATAGCGCGTGCCCACGCAGCGGTTGTAGACCATATCGTTCAGGCCTTCCGCGCTGTGGCTGGTGGCTTGCACGGGACAAACCAGCTCGCAGGGAGCGTTCTCGCATTGCATGCAAGGGACCGGCTGATTGTACATGGCCGGCCGGTTGATGTCGCCGCTGTAGTAAGTGTCCACTCGCAGCCATTGCATGATGCGGCCGCGGCGGACCTGATCTTTCCCCACCACAGGAATATTGTTTTCCGCCTGGCAGGCGATGATGCACGCGCTGCAACCGGTGCAGGCATTCAAATCGATGGCCATGCCCCATGCGTGACCCTTGCTGTAATCCCACTCGGGATACATGGTCAGAGTGCGCGGCGGAACTTCGGCTCCTTCGTGCACACTCTCGGGGTCTTTCACATACTCGGTGATGTCGCCTTTGTGAATAATATGGCGGCGCGTATCGAGCATGTGCTGGTTTTGCTGAGTAGCGAAGACATACTTGCCGGAGACCTTGTGCGCTTCCATGCCGACGTCCTGCCACATCGCTTGCGAGGTGCGGAAACCGTAGGCGTTGAAGCCGAAGCCCGTGCCGGAGCGGCCGGCCTTCGTGCGGCCATAACCCAGGTGCAGCGTGACGCTGCCGTCAGCGTGGCCCGGTTGAATCCAAACGGGGGCTTTGATCGTGCGGCCCTGATACGTGAGTTCCACCATCGGGGCGCCCTCGTCCATTCCGACGTCGAGCGTTTCGTAGTAGACGCCGAGCGGACCGGCGGTTGCCGGACTCATGATCGCCGCGTTGTCCCACGTGAGCTTTGTGACCGGCTTGGGCAGTTCCTGAAGCCACCCGGCATTAGCGAAGCGCCCGTCGTAAATTGTCGGGTCGGGGCGGAACACGACTTCGAGCTTCCCGTTTAACTTCGGCCGCTGCGAAGGAGTGAGTGCGCCGCCGTTGACCTTCGGCGTCTTCAGCGGCAGCGCGGAGTTGGCCATCACGCCATCGTGCACGGTGCGGCGCCACCAGGCTTCGAAATCGCCGCCTGTATGCTGCTTCTGCCAGTAGCCGCGAACAATCTCGTACCCGGCAAGCTGCGGCTGATCCGTCATCATCTGCAGCACTTCGTAAGAGGATCTGCCGTTGTACAGCGGCAGGATCAGCGGCTGCTGAATCGAAACGGTTCCATCGAAGGCGCGAGCGTCACCCCACGCTTCCAGGAAGTGCGCCTCCGGCAGGCGCCACTGGCAAACGTCGCTGGTTTCATCCTGCGATTGCGCGAGATGAATGCGCATGGCGGCCTTCTTGAGCCGCTCTCCCATTCCCAGTTCGACCGGCGCGTTGTACACGGGATTGCCGCCCAAAATCAGCAGCACGTCGACCGCCCCGGAATCCAAATCGTGCACCAGATCCTGCAGCGATGCCACCTGATCCACGGGATTGGCTTCGATCGGGTCCGTGTAGAACACCGTCTTTCCGGTGTTGCCGAGCGACTCGTTCATCAAGTGGGCGAGTGCGTGAACAACGGGAGGCTGCTGCTCGCCGGCGATCACCACAGAGGCGCCCTTATTCCGCTGCAGATCGCGCGCGATTGGGCCGATCCATTTATAGATGTCGTGATTATCGCCGTTGGTTGGGCCGTTGGCGATTCCGATGCCCCTACTCAGCGCCCAGGCGAATTCTTCGATATCGGTCGCACGCAGCGCCAGGCGATGGTCGGCTTTGCAGCCGGTGGCCGTTGGCATCGGCTCCACAACGTACAGCCGGTTCATGGCGGTGTTGCCACCCTGCACGCGGCGTCGAGCGGAGAACTGCCGTGCGTAGCGCAGCGAGCCGGGGCCCGAGGCGAGGAAATCGGAATCGAGCGAAACCACGACGTTGGCTTTCGAAAAGTCGTAGTAAGTGTTCGTCGGTGTGCCGAATGCCTGCTGGGCGGCCGCGCGCGCGCTGTGAGCGCCTGCCGGCTCCCACTGATGCCATTTCATCGCCGGATACAGTTGCTTGATACGCGACAACTGGTCCGCCATGGTCGGAGAGGAGATGGTCTCGGTCAGAATTCGCAGGCCGGCGCCGTTCTTCGCTTTCTGAGCCTCCATCAACTGCCCGAACTCGCCCATGAACTCGCCCCAGGAACGGATGTCGTCGTTGTACGTCAGCGAGTTGGAGCGATCGGGATCGTAAAGCTGGAGCACCGACGCCTGCGAGAATTGATCGCATGCGCCGAGCGTCGCCGGGTGCTCCGGATTGCCTTCCACCTTCGTGGGACGGCCTTCATGACTTTCCGCAAGCAGGCCGTTGGCAACGCCGCTGAGACTCATCGCGGTGGCGTAAAACAGGGGACGCCCCGGAATCAACTCCTCGGGTTGCCGGATGTACGGCATGATGTGCTCGGTAGGCTGGCGGGTGCAGGCGGTCAGACCGGCAAGAGCCAAGGAGGCGCCCATGACCTTCAAAAAATTGCGGCGGCCTTCATCGGGCGATTCATCTTCAGCCCAGCCGATTGCCTGCTGGGGAAATTCCCGCTCGATCAGGTCCTTGAATTCCGGGGTCGCCGCGAGTTGATCCAGACTCCGCCAATAATCGCGACCGGCGGCAGCGCTTTCCAGCCGCGCGCGGACGGCGGCCAAATCTAGTTTCTTCGGTGAATCGCTCATCGGTGGCACGTAGAACAGCTAGTCAGCAAGCGCACGCTTTGAATCTTGTTCTCCTTCATCAGTCGCTGCCCGATCACCTCTTGCGGCTCCGCCGGTACGTAGCCCATCGTGGTGATGAACTCTTTCGGACGAAGCACTTTTGCGGGATCGCGGTGACAGTCCAGGCACCACTGCATCTGGAGGGAGTTTTCCTGCCAGGTGAGGGGCATGCGATCCACACGACCATGGCAGCTTTCGCATCCCACGCCTTTCGCGACGTGGATGCTGTGGTTGAAGTACACGAAATCCGGCAGATCGTGAACGCGCGTCCAACGTATGGATTGCCCGGTGCGGAAACTCGCGCGCACCGGCTCCAGCATCGGGCTGGTGCTCCAGATTTCGGAGTGGCAGTTCATGCACGTCTTGGTCGGCGGAATATTGGCAAAGCTGGAGCTCTCAACGCTGGTATGACAATACCGGCAGTCCAGCCCCAGGCCGCCTACGTGATGTGCATGACTGAATGGAATGGGTTGCTCGCGCGGCGCTGTCGCGCGTGTCTCGTAAGTTCCGCGATCAATTTCCTCGAACGCCCACCCTAGAAAGGCCAGGGTGAAAACCGCGCCGACGATCGTGATCCGTGCGAAGGTATTCGCGCTGTGATGAAAGATCTGGGACACAGATTCACCTCTGTCCCATAGTGAGGTTCAGAATTTTGTAGTGTCGCATCAGGAAGACAACAGCCCCTAAACCAACTTCCCTCTTTTCTTCTGTAACTCTCTCAGTTTGCCGGATTCGGCAAGTACTTTCGAAATGCTGTACCCGAGAATTTGTTTCATTGTAAACGAATGATTCACTAAAGGCACTATTCTTCGTACTGTCGTGAACGGCATAGGAGTGAATCGTCGAATTCCGCATCAAACCTTTCGCTCCAAAAGGTACGCACTGCTCTCCAGGTGACTGGCCGCGCCGGCGTGACACACGGCGAATTTCGCCCCCTCCCGGTCTCGCGGCGTGCGCTTATCCCATAATGAGGCTGCGCCGTATTCACCGTCTTTGCGCAGCGCATAAAAATTCAAGTCGATTTGATCAAGCCGCTTTCGATCGTTGTCGAAGTTGCGGGCCACTCGCTTGAGGGCTTCGAGACAAGCCTCTTTCGGCGACGCGCCGTTGCGCATAGCTTCGACAACCGTGTGCGCGCCACATACGCGCAGATTCTCTTCCCCGCGGCCGGTCGAACCCGCTCCGCCGATATCGTTGTCCAACCAGAGTCCGCCGCCGATGATGGGAGAATCGCCCACGCGGCCCGGAATCTTGAAGGCCATGCCGCTGGTGGTGGTGACCGCGGACATTTCGCCCTTTTCATTCAGTGCGATGCAATTGATGGTGCCGTGGGGCGGATTCATCGCCACTTCATACGCCCACGCAAGCAAGCCGTCATCGACTCCCGGAAACGCGCGGCGCAGCTCGGCCTTCTTCTGCGCAGGCGGACCATCCACGCCCGATTCCCAAAACGTATGACCGCTGCGATCCCGCAACTCACGCTTCCACACCCGCCAGGCGAGCCGCGAGCGATCCGTCAACAAATCCTCTTCCGGAAAATCCCACTCTTTGGCGAACCTCAGAGCGCCGTCGCCGGCGAGCATCATGTGATCCGTCTCGGCGAGCACCAGCTTGGCAACTTTGGATGGGGTTTTGATATTCCGGATTGCCGCTACCGCTCCGCCGCGCCGCGTGGGACCGTGCATACAACTGGCATCGAGCTCCACCACGCATTCCTCATTCGGAAGGCCGCCGTAGCCGACGCTATTGTCATTCGGATCCAGTTCCTGAATGTTCACTCCCGCGATCACGGCGTCAAGAGTGTCGCCGCCGGACTTGAGAACGTCCATCGCCTTGGCGCACGCCGGCACGCCGTTGCCGCTCGAAATCGCGATGTTGCGTGTCCTCGCCTGGCCTTGCAACACCCGGATCATCGGGAACGTAGCCGTTCCCAGAATCGCCGCGCGTCTGCTCAGTGAGAGGTCGCTCATCACGAATTTACGAAGGAAACACATTATGTCATAACAAAACAGGGACGTTGTACTCCGCTTCGGGCTCTTGGGCACGAATCGTCCATCTCCTGATACACTTGGGGCCATGAAGGGTCTCGCTGTACTGGCGGTTGGGCTGTGTCTCTGCGCAAACGGCGCGGAGCCGCAACGGGCGAAAGCCAAAGGGGATATCCGCGTTTCAGAGGCAAAAGGGCACCGCAGCGACGATCGCGTCTCCGTCGATGGCCGCGTGCTTACCACCAGCGAGAAACCCACCAAGGGGCTGATTCTGGCTTTCGATTTCCTTTCCGATGAGGGAGAAGTGCTGACTACGCAGAAGGTTCAGCTCTCCGACGACACGGTTGCATCGGGCGAAGACCTTCCCTTTCACGTCGAGACCAACAACCCGCCCGGCTCCATACGCTTCAGGATCAGGGCATTCGACACCGGGGACAAAGAGTTAAAGGTGATCGGCGGCGGACCTTATATTATCGATTAAGCTGGAAACCCGCCTGGCTCGCGTCTTCCCCCGCACAATTTTTTTACATTTCTTTTACAACTAATACATCACGAAACACTCGCTACTGCGTAGGATTACTGATAAGCCTTTCGGGAAGGAGGGTACATGGGACCCCAGACGACCGGAAATTCCCAGATTCCGCCCTACCACGATGAACACCTTGTGCTGGACTTCGATGCGCAGCTCGCCATGCTCGACGGGGGGCGGCTCGCGTTAACTCGGAAAGAATATGACCTGCTGGCGCTGCTCGTGCAGCACGCCGGGGAAATTATTCCGCGCCAGGCGCTGTTGCTTCGTGTATGGGGCTACGGGGACGATATTCATACCCGCACGCTCGACGTTCATGTGCGGCGGCTACGGAAAAAACTCGGCGCTTATGCCGACCAATACATCGAGACGATCTTCGGTATCGGTTACCGGTTTCAGCCGTTTCACGCGCCGCGCTACTATCAGCCGGAACCGGTTGCAAAAGCTATCGTGGCATAGCGCTTCCGAGTCCGTTTCGTAGTAAAACTGAGAGCATGAAACGTCTGATGCTGTTCCTTGCTCTGGGTGCGTCCGCGCTTTGTGCGCAGGACTGGGCACGCCAGAGGCTTGACAAATCGACACGCCACGGCGAATGGGTGACTGTCAAACACGACGGCCGGAGCGTCGAAACATTCGTCGCCTATCCGGAATCGCCGCGCAAAACGCCGGTTGTGGTCGTGATTCACGAGATCTTCGGGATGTCGGATTGGGTGCAGTTGCTCTCCGACGAGTTGGCCGAAGCCGGCTACATCGCGGTGGCTCCCGATTTGTTGAGCGGCATGGGGCCGAATGGCGGCGGAACCAAAAGCTTCGGCTCCGGGGAAGTGGGACAGGCGATCGGCAAACTTTCTCCCGACCAGATCACTGCCGATCTGAATGCGGTAGCCGATTACGGGAAGAAATTGCCGGCATCCAACGGCAAAATCTATGTCGTCGGCTTCTGCTGGGGCGGGGGACAGAGTTTCCGGTTCGCGACGAACCGTTCGGACTTGAGCGCAGCGTTTGTGTTTTACGGGCCGCCGCCGGCGAAGGACGCTATCGCGAAGATCACCGCCCCGGTGTACGGCTTCTACGCCGGAAACGACGCGCGCATCGACGCGACTATTCCCGATGCCAAAGAAGCGATGGCTGCCGCAGGAAAGAAATACGATCCCGTAGTCTATGACGGCGCAGGGCACGGCTTCATGCGCGGAGGCGACCAACCGGACGGCCGTCCAGGCGATAAAAAAGCGCGCGACGAAGCGTGGATCAGGCTGAAAAAGCTGCTGCAACAGTAACGACCGGTCTCCTGACCGGTCGCACAAAAGTTGCTTTGGGACAAGGCGCCCGAAGCGCGTCGCGACAGGAAGGATTCCTGTCGGCACGTGCCACTCTTGCAACCGGTCTGGAGACCGGTCTCCCGACCGGTCGCACAAAAGTTGTTTTGGGACCGGGCAGGAGCCCGGTCCTTACTGCCACCGGAACGTGCAGCCGGGGATTCCAGTCAGCCACCCGTCCATTCCGGTGTCGCCGATCGGCGCACCCGGAGGCGCATCGGGAGCTACAATCACCCGCATCGTTTCGCCCGGCCGATCCAGGAAGCGCTTGATATCCGCCGCGAGTAGCGTGTGCGCCGCCCTCTCTGCTTCGGGTGCGTTGGCGGCCGCGAGCATTGCCGCAGTCAGGCGCGTCAGCTTCAGGGACGCGATTGCCCGCACCTGCTGATTGCCCGCCGACGCGGTCAGGTACATCAAACGGTCGACAAGCACACGCTCCTCGCTACGACGCACTTCCGCTTCGTACGCATTCGCCGCCGGCGCATCGAAGGTCGCCTTCGTGAGACGGTCGATCACTTCTTCCAACCCGGGAAGCGCCGGTTCCACTGCATGCTGCGCGACCATGCGCCCCGCGCGCACCGGCTCAAGAGCGAAACCGATCGTCACATCCGCCGCGACCGTCGCCGGGCTGAGCGGATCGAAGGCATCCCCGGTAGTGCGCGGGAAAAGCTCGCGGTGGCGTCCATACCCCGGCGGGCGCGGCGGAATCGCATCGAGCACCTGCTTCGGCACAGTCAGTTCACTCGGCTTTAACGTCGCTGCGAGCGCCTCCAGCGCCTTCCGCTGATTCGCTGCGCTCTCCCATTGGAATGGCGTACGGCCGTCGCCGCGCATCGCATAAATATAATCCTGGCCGCCGAGCATCGATGCCGTCGATTCCACCGCATAGCGGTGATACATGAAAATCGGCACCAGCGGCTCTTCGATGGTCGCCATCGGCGCGCCGTTGCGGATCGTGTGTTCGCCGAGGCGATTCAGCGCCGCGCGCCGGACCTTCATCAGCCGGTTCAATTCGTCCGCCTGATTGACGCCGTTCGACCACTGATCCACGCGCGGATGCGTGTCCAGATCCTGATTCGTGAGGTAGCGCAGATCCTTCGCCCAAGCGTCGTTCAGAATCTGGTCCAGCGCCGCCTTTTCGTCGCCGGCGGGAAGTTGGCGGTACCCGTAGTTGATCGCGACCTTGTCCCAATCGCCGATGCGAGCCGGATACGCGTGCGAAATATCGATGGTCCCATCGGCGCGCAATTCCTCCTGCGGGTGCGGGTAATCCATCACCGAAATCCAACCCTGCGTGCTGTCGTAGTAATTGTGCCCCAGCCCGAGCGTGTGGCCGACTTCATGCGCGGCCAACTGGCGAATGCGCGCCAGCGCGGTCTGGTAAAGGATGTCCGGTTTCTCGGCTCCAGTCGTATACGGGGAGAGCAGCCCTTCGAAGATGAGATAGTCCTGGCGATCCCGCAATGACCCGAGAGTCACGGTCGCCTTGATGATCTCGCCGGTGCGCGGATCGGTAACCGCGCCGCCGGTGCTCCAGCCGCGCGTGGAGCGATGAACCCAATTGATCATGTTGTAGCGGATATCCATCGGGTCCGCGCCCTCGGGCAGCACCGCGACGTGAAAGGCATTCCGGTATCCCGCGGCTTCGAACGCCTGATTCCACCAACTCGCCCCTTCAATCAGCGCCTGCCGGACGTCGGCCGGAGCGCCTGGATCCACCCAATATTCGATCGGCTTCACCGGATCGCTGATCGCCGCCGTGGGATCCTTTTTCTCAAGCCGGTGGCGAATCACGAAATGCTGCACCATGGGTTCGCCGATCGGCACACTGTAATCTACATACGAATTCGAGATGTACCCGGCGCGCGGATCGTCATGCCGCGGCTTGTAATTTCCATCCGGCAATTCCACCAGCGAGTAGTGTTCGCGCAACGTGACGGCCTCCGCTGTCGGCGTAACGCTCGCCACGGTGCCGGAGAACATGCCGCCGCCGCGGCCGCCGCGACCTCCCGCCGCCCCGGTCACGATCACCGCGGGTGCAGTCGGAAAGTTGATCGCCGGCGGACCCTGTGCCGGACCTGCGCCGAAGCCGCCGCGCCCGCCCGTCACTTCGTTGGCGAAGGTCAGCGTCACTTCCACCTCGGTGTTCTTCGGAAAGGCCTTGGTGCGCGGCAGATACACAGCGCTGCGCGAGCGATCCACACGATAGCCGGCCAGAGAGTTGCCCGCGCCGTGGCCGTCGCGCAGAAAGAAGTCGGTGGCATCTACCAGCACGTGACCGTTGGTCTCGGCGAAGACCGTGAATCCCCACAGAACCGAGTGCGCGAACGAATCGGCGACGCTGCGGCGCTCCGCCGGATTCGGGCTCGACGACCGGAATGTCTCGTTGCCCTGCACCAGCAGCACCTTTGGGCCGACTCGTTGGAACTCGACCACTTTGCCGGCGCCTTCCTGACCCCGGTCCAGGCCGATGTCGTTCGACCCCAAGCCGGCCGCGAGTCCGGTGGCATACAGGAACTCGGTGTCGAAGCGCGGAATCTCCAGATAAAGATTGCCGGTGCGCTCTTCCCAGTAGAGCGGGAAGTAGCCGTCGATCTTCCGCATTCCGGCGGTGCGTTCTTCGATGGTTTGCAGCCGGCCGGGTGCCGTGGGTGTGATTCCCTGGGCGCCGCGACCCGCGGGTTGCTGCGCAGAGGCCGCCATGGTGAAAAGACAAATAGCCAGCGAAAGCCTGGAGCGATTCATGCCTGACCATTTTAGAGGAAGTGCGTTGTCATGGCCCGCCCGGCACTGGTAATCTCAATTCCGGAAGGGAGCGTCCGCCCTGTGAAGGTGTCCGGCATCGCCGGCGCCGTGCTGTTCCTATTCGCCGCAACGCTATTCGCGGCTCAGGACGCTGACCCGCAATTTGAAATTGCCTCGCTGCGGCACATCGGCGACACTGCTTCCACGCGAATACGGGATGGCAAGCAAATCCGTTCGAATCTACAGCCCCTTCGCTTCACTCCCACCTCGGTTTCGTGCCGTGTGACGTTGATGGCTCTGCTGACCGACATTTACCAGGTGGTGCCTTTCCAAATCGAAGCGCCGGAATGGACGCGAGCGGAAGTGTATCAGATCGACGCTCGCATGCCGGATGGCACGTCCCGTGAAACGGCGCGCCTGATGTTGGAGGAACTTCTCAAGCAACGCCTCGGGCTCCACGTGCACCACGCAAGCAGAAGCACAGCCGTCTATCTGCTGGTGGAAATTCCAGGCGCGAACAAGCTCCAAGCGGTTGAGGACGCCCCGCGGCAATCTTACAGGACGTTATTAGTCCGCGACGGCTATCTCGCCATTCCGGCAATACCGCTGGACGTGCTTGCTGCCGACTTGTCTTTCAACTCAGACAAACTCGTCCTGAACGAAACGGGCCGAACCGGCTTCAACAAGGTCAAGGTGCAATGGGCTCGGGTAGAGTATGCTACAGCCTCCATTCTGAATGAGGATTTGATTGCCGCCCTTCCGCAGCTCCGCCTGAAACTCCAGCCTGCCAAGCGCGACCTCGAATACATCGTCGTCGATCGCATCTATAAAGAGCCCACAACCAACTAAACCGCCGGTGTGCCGGTAAATCAGATTTACAAGTCTGATTATCCGCCACTCCGACGGGGCCGCATCCTCGCAACTCCTTTCTCTTGTGCATGGCATCGAGCGTGCACTTTACTCGCACGAAAGGAGAAGCATCTCAAGTGAATGACCCTTCGACTTACTGGCTGACCTTCACCAACGCAGCGCTCGGCATCGTGGTTCTGATCTGCTGCCTCGCGGTGGGGTTCGGTATTCTCCAGGAACTCGCTGCCCGGCGCAAGAAGCGGGTCGCGCTTTCCGGCCTCGATGCTGAAGTCGCCGACCTGGTCAACGGATTCCAGGACGGACACGCATTCCACGTTCCCGGTCTCGGCCTCACCATGGCCGACGGCGGCGAGGAATTGAGGAAGAAAGAAGAACGGTAGCTCTATGACCTGCCCGTTCCTCAAAGAAGCACAGGTCAAGTACTGCCGGACGGCCACGGTCCGGAAGCTGATTCCGCTGGCGAACGGAACGAGCGATGAAAAGTGCTCGTCCGCCGCGCACGCCGGTTGCAGAGTATTCCAGATGCAACCGGACGCGGAATCAGCTTCCGGAGCGTGCCCCTACCTGCGGGAGTCGCTGATGCAGTATTGCGGTGCGGCGCCGGTAGCTAAACTGGTGCCGTACAGCGAGTCGCTGCTTTCGCGCTGCGGCAACGATAGCTTCCGCTATTGCGAGTTGTATCTCTCCCTGGCGCATCCGGATCTGCCCTCCAGCGATGGCATACCCGTCCCGACCTGGCTGCGCTATTCCTCCAATCACATGTGGCTCGATCTCACCGAGGACGGCATCTGCCATGCGGGAATCGATGCGTTTCTGGCGCGTGCGATCGGCAAGGTCGACGAACTGGCGTACGTATGGCAGAAGGGAAGGCACCGGCCGACGGCTCTGCTCCGCGCCGCGGGAGCGGATTTCGAAGTGGTGTTCCCGAACCGGATGCTGCTCACAGGCTGCAACCTGTACCTGCGCGCCAATCCGGCGCGGCTCACAGCCGATCCTTACACCGGCGGCTGGCTTTTCGAAGGCATGCCGCTACCCGAAACCGCTGCCGGCTTGAAACCGGCCTGCGAGGCGCGCGATTGGATGAATTCCGAAGAACGCCGCATCAATGAATTCCTCCAACAGAAGACCGGGGCGTCGACGGCTTGCGACGGCGGATTATTCGCGCCCGGCGCTGTAAATCATCTGGAGCGGGAACAGAAGCTCGCGCTCTATTACGAATTTTTCTCGGCGGAAGCCGGGGAGAAGGACAACGCATAACATGCGCGGAACGATTCTCTTTCTGGCCGGGTTGACGGCCGCACTGGGCGCGGGGTGGATCGCGTTTCCCAAAGTGCTCTACCGCCATTCGCCGCAACCGGTGGACTTCAGCCACAAAGTGCACGCCGAAAAAGCAGGCCAAAAGTGCGAAGACTGCCACGCCTTCCGCGACGACGGCAGCTTCGCGGGTATCCCGTCCCTGGAGAAATGCAGCGGCTGCCACGCGGCTGCCATGGGAACTACCGCTGCCGAGAAGAACTTCATCGAGCATTATGTCATTCCAAATCGTGAGCCCGAATGGCACGACTACGCACAGCAGCCGGAGAACGTCTGGTTCTCTCACGCCACTCATGTGAAGCGCGCATCCATGAAGTGCGAAACCTGCCACGGCAATATCGGGGCCGCGGGCACGCTTCCGGCATATCGCTTGGACCCGGTCAGCGGCTACTCCCGCGATGTCATGAGCATGGACGCATGCGTCAACTGCCATCGGCAGAAAGGTTCGGAACACAGTTGCCTGGATTGCCACAAGTGAGGCGCTCATCATGACTACCCGAAGAGACCTTTTCAAAATCACAGGCGGGGCCGCAGTGGGCGCGTTGCTGACTCCCGCACCGTGGCGCATGATCACGGACGGCGCTCTGTGGAGCGAAAACTGGCCCGGCATTCCGCGGCCCGCGCGCGGCGAAATTCGCGCGAAGTTCACGAACTGTACGCTGTGCCCGGCCGGGTGCGCGATGAAGGCTCGATGCGTCGGAGATCAGCCGATTTCTCTCGCCGGCGTCGCCGGCCATCCGTTGAGCCACGGAGCGCTGTGCCCATTCGGCATAGCCGGGCATCATTTGCCGTACCATCCGGAGCGGCTGCTTTCAGGCGCCGTGGAAGACGCGGCTGCAGCCATTAAAAAGGGGATCGGTGAAGGCGGACGCATCGCGGTGTTCGATACGCGCCCCGGACGGACTGCCTCCTGGACCTATCGACGCGCAATGGCCTCGCTTCCCGGCGGCCTCTACTTGCGGCCGCAAGCGGCGCTGAACGGCAACGCTGTCGATCTTTCAGCGGCTCGTACCGTATTGAGTTTCGGGGTGCCGCTACTGGACGGCTGGGGCACACCCGGGAACGTCATCCAAGCGCGCGGCAATTTCCGCCTGATTCAGGTGGAAGCGATCGAGAGCCGGACTGCGGCAATGGCCGACCTTTGGCTGCCCACGAACGCCGGCGAAGAGCGCGCCATGGCCTCGATCATTCTTAACGGCGGTATGGACCACATCGCGCGCGAGCTGGAGAATGGACCCGTTCTCGTTCTCGGTCCCGAAGACTGGCCCGAAATTGTGGAACTCAATCGCAAGTACGGCGCACTCGGCCGTACCATCGTCTCGCGCCGCGATGCGCCCGTTCCCGATACCTGGAAAGACGCCGCGCCTGAAATGGAGTGGGCCGATGCGGCGGAAGGCTCGATCCGCGTGCTGCTGATCGACGAAACCGCCCCCGGCGCTTATGTGCCGTGGCACAGCCTTGAGACGAAATTGTCGCGCGATGCGGTGGTGGTCGCGTTCACCGCTACACGCGACGGTTACGCCCGGCACGCGCAATTCTCTATCCCTACCGCGGTGTTCCCGGAAGCGCTCGACGACGTTCCGGCAGCCGTGGACTCGCTGGCCGGCGTATTCCGTCTCAGCACCAGCCTGGTGCCGCCCGCGGCGGGGACCATCGACCCCGCCATGTTCATCGCCCGGTTAGCCGGAATCGATGCGGCGAGCGCGCTGCGCGATCGCGCCGGCGCTATTTGCCGCTCCGCGCGCGGGAACGTCTTCCACTACGCGGATTCAAAATCGACGCCTATGAAGGAAATGAAGGCCGATGCTTTCTGGAAGTCGCTGAACGAAGGCGCCTGCTGGATCGACGATCTCGACCCGAAGGCGCCCGCGCCTAAACTCGTGGCCCGCGCCGCAACCCGGGCGTCAAACGTATCGCTCGTCGAGACGTGCGGCGCAGGCCTTGTATCGCCGCTCTTTTCGAAACTGCACGAGGAATCGCACGTGCGCCTGGCGAGGCACGAAATCGCGCTCAACCCTGCCGGAGGCTTTCACGACGGGGAACGGGTGGCTCTGCAGACGGATTGCGGGCGCATCGCAATGACGGTGCTTCTGGACCCGTCCATTCCACCCGGCTCGATACAGGCAGCCACAGGAGCGGATGTCCTCGATTTGTGCGGCGGCGTGACCGGCGCCAAGGTGGTGCGGATATGAACGCCCGTTATGGTATGACGATCGATATCGATCGCTGCAACGGCTGCGGAGCCTGCATGGTGGCCTGCGCGGTTGAGAACAACATTCCACCGGCGCACGCAGGCGCCAACGATCGCAAAGGCCTCACCTGGATTCGCGTTTACAAGGTGGATAACGGCAAGGAATATCCCGAACGCCGTTCCGCCTTCGTCCCGGTGCTCTGCCAGCAGTGCGGCAATGAAACGCCGTGCGCGCATGTTTGCCCGCAGCAGGCTGTGGATGTCGATCCGAAAACCGGCGTGGTCGGTCAGATGCCTGAGCGGTGCCTCGGCTGCCGGTACTGCATGGCTGCCTGTCCGTATCACGCCCGCTACTTCAACTGGTGGGATCCCGCATGGCCCAAGGGTATGGAGAAGACCCTGAACCCGAGCGTCGCGCCTCGCATGCGCGGCGTGGTGGAGAAGTGCAACTTCTGTCATGGACGCTGGCACGAAGCGCGCCAGCGCGCCGCCGCCGGCGGGCTCGCCGCTTCCGAGCCGGTGGATTACGTGCCGGCGTGCGTAGAAGCCTGCCCCGCGGGCGCGATCCGCTTCGGCAACCTCAACGACGCTACCACCGAAGTGGCCCGCAAATCGAAAGAGCCGGACAGTTTCCGGCTGCTCGAAAAGCTCGGGACCGATCCGAAAATTTATTACCACTCCAAGCGGGATTGGGTGAAAACCATCGCCGAAGCGCCGCGGCCGGGCGCCGGAAAGGAGAATGTTCGTGGATAAGGAATTCATCACTCGCGGAGTGAAGCGGTGCTCGGGAGGCAAGTTCCTGTTATGGCTTACGCCTTGGGTTCTCCTGCTCGCTTTCGGCTTGTTCTCCGCGGCCTTAGTTCTCATCAAAGGCCTGAACCAGACGAACATGGACAACCGGTTCGCTTTCGGTCTCTGGATCTTTCTGGACTTGACGGTGATCGCCCTCGGCGCGGGCGCTTTCTTCACCGGCTTCCTGCTGTACATTCTCAAGATCGACGATCTCAAAGCGGTAATCAACAGCGCGGTGGTCATCGGGCTGGTCTGCTATAGCGGCGCGGTTTGCGTGCTCGCAGTGGACGTCGGCCAGCCGCTGCGCGCGTGGTTCACGTTCTGGTATCCCAATGTGCACTCCATGCTGACGGAAGTCACGTTCTGCATCAGTTGCTACTTGACCGTCCTCGCCATCGAGTACTTGCCGATCGTGCTCAAGAACAGGCGGCTCCGCGAAGTGCCGTCCATGCTGGTGTTCGAGCACGAACTGCACAAGCTCATCTACGTGCTGGCCGGCGTCGGCACGTTCCTCTCGTTCTTTCACCAAGGGTCCCTCGGCGGGCTCTACGGTGTTCTGCGGGGTCGTCCATTCGCGTTCCGCGAAGGGCTGGCGCTCTGGCCATCCACGTTTTTCCTGTTCATTATCTCCGCCGCCGCGGTGGGCCCGAGCTTCATTCTGCTGACAACCTGGCTGGTCGAAAAAATCTCGCGCAAGAAGCTCGTGAAGCCCGAAGTTCCCGGCTTGCTGGCGCGCATCTCGGGCCTGATGCTCGCCGTCTACGTGCTCGCAAAAACCGTGGACACGCTCGTCTGGCTGAATCGGACATCGCCCGAGCGCGGCTTTCAGGGTTGGCAATACTATTCCTGGCGGCCCTTCGGCACCTGGATTCTGTTCGCCGAAATTGTGGTGTTCGGCTTAGTGCCCGCACTGATTCTGCTCAGCCCGAAACTGCGCGCCAACGCCGGGTGGCGCCTTTCCGCGGCCGCGATGGCTTGCTGTGGCGTGGCTCTGAACCGTTTCGTCATGACCGTGCAAACGCTCGCGCTGCCGACGCTTTCCTTCGACCCCTTTATGTCCTACTACCCCAGCTGGCAGGAAGTGGGCACCTTCCTCGCGGTTGTCGCGTACGGCGTGCTGGTGTACTCATTCTCGTTCCGCTACTTCCAGTTATTCCCGCAAGAGCGCGATCTCCGCGTGCAAACTCCGCCGCAGCGGGAAGAGCGCGAACTCATTACAGCAGGGAGGTACTGACCATGTTGCCTTGGAACTATGGCTTTGAATGGAATACCGGACACGTTGTTTTCCTGGGCGCTTTCTACACGGTGCTCGTGATTGTGGCGACCACCGTGGTGAACGCCATCTGGAGGTCGCGGCGCGCGCTGCGTCAGCACACGCTTGACGAGCTGCGGTGGAGTTCCGATTTTCACGAACTCTCCGCCGCGGACCGCGCCTGCCGCCATGTCATCACCGGTGAGCTTCGCAGCCGCGAGTGCCCCAATGCATTCGACTGCCGCAAATGCGAGACACACGCCCGGCTGACTGCGAATCAGGCGCCGCCGTTCGCTGCCGATGAAGAAGAGATCTTCGGGATGGCATTCCCTCTCGACCGCTTCTATCACCGCGGCCACACGTGGGTGCGTCGCGAGCCGGACGGAACCGTGACCATCGGGCTCGATGAACTCGGTCGCCGCCTGATCGGCGCCCCGGACGCGCTGCAACTTCCCGCGCCCGGCACTCACCTGTCAGTCAACGGCGCCGCCTTCCGGTTGAAAAAGCGCGACGCCGATGTGCGTGTGCTCTCGCCGCTCGATGGTGAAGTGATCGAGACCGGCACTGGCGAGTGGCTACTGAGGCTCCGTCCCGATCGTCTGGACGAACAGGCCTTCCGGCATCTGTTATGCGGCAGCGAAGTGCGGCCGTGGCTCATGCGCGAGCTCGAACGCCTGCAGCTCGCATTGACGGCTGAAGCCGCAATGGCGAGCCTCGCGGACGGCGGCGTACCCGTTACCGACATCGCGGCCGGCTATCCCGAAATGAACTGGGACGCGGTCTGCGGCGAAATGTTCCTGGAGCCCTAGTCGACGTAGCCGGTACCTACTCCCACCTCAGGGCCACCATTGGGTCGATGGTGGTTGCTCTGCGGGCGGGCACATACCCGGCGAGCGCTGTGACCGCGGCGATTCCCAACGATGCGCCGGCCATCGTCAAAAGGTCCGTCGCGTGGACTCCGAATAGTTGCGCTTCGATCAGTCGCGTGACCGCGAACGCCGCCGCCAGACCCAAAGCCACGCCACTCGCCGCGAGCGTCAACGTCTCGCGCATCACCATCCACACCACATTCCCGAGCCTCGCCCCGAGCGCCATGCGAATTCCGATCTCGCGCGTCCGCCGCGCCACCATGAACGCCATCACCCCGTAAAGCCCCAAGGCCGCGAGCAACGTTGCGAGCGACCCGAAGATCGTAGACAGAATTGCGAGCAGCCGTTCCGTTAACAGCGACAGGTCCACCTGGTCTTCCAGCGTTCGCATATCGAACATAGGCACTTCCGCATCCACGCCGCGCACGGTGCTTCGCAGCGCGCTGAACACGCGCGTGGGGTCGCCCTGCGTGCGCACATAAACCGTCACACCGTTCGCAAAGCCCTTCTGCGTCAACGGCACGTATACCTCGGTCGGCACCTCCTCGCGCATGTTCTCGTACTTGGTATCGCCAACCACTCCGACGATCGTGATATCCAGCGGCGTCCCCGGATCGATTCCCATTCCGATGTGGCGCCCTAAGGCATCCGCATTCCCGAAAAACCGCTTCACGAATTTCTGATTGACGACTGCGACCTTCGGCGAGTTCGCGACGTCCCGATCGCTAAAATCGCGGCCCAGCAGAATGGGAATCTTCAGCGTCCGGAAATAGTCCTGACTGCAATATTGCATGTGCGGATCGGGCCGCTCATCCGGCTTCACCGAGTAGCCCTCGATGGTCACCCAGTTATCCCACTCGTTGTCCTGAAGCACCGGAACCACCGCCAGCGTGTTCGATTCCACTCCCGGCATTGCGCTCAACGTCTGCCGCAGCCTGCGATAGTAGTCGTTCGTCCACGCCGGGTCGTACCGGTTCATTGTCGGGTCCACTTCAACCGTGATCAGGTTTCTCACATCGAAGCCCGGATTGGTCGAGTGCAGGTTGCGCAAGCTCTGCACGAACAGCGCCGCGCCGATCAGCAGCAGCAGGGATAGCGAGACCTGCGCCACCACCAATACCTTTCGCAACCCCGCCGATCCGCCGCCCACCACAGCGCCTGCCTGGTCTTTCAACGTGCCCGCAAGGCCCGGCCGCGTCGATTGCAGCGCGGGCACTAACCCGAACAGGACTCCCGCCACGAGCGACACGAGAAACGTAAACCCGAGCGCAGCCCAGTCCGGCGCCGGCGAGAGCGATAGCGGCGTATGTCCGGATGGCAGAAAGGTGATCAGTGCGCGGTCGATCAGCATTGCAAGTCCAACACCCAGCAGCCCACCCGCTGTCGCAAGCAGAATCGCCTCCGCCATTAATTGACGGATCAGCCGGCCGCGTGAAGCGCCCATCGCCAGCCGCACGGCGATCTCCTTCTGCCGCGCCGATGCGCGCGCCACCAACAGGTTCGCCAAATTCGAGCACGCGATCAGCAATACCAGCCCCACAATCGCCATCAGGGCGAGAAGCGGCTTCGAATATGCCCTCCGCAGATTCGAGCGGCCCTTTGACCCCGGCATCACGTCCATCCACATCCGCAAAAATTCCTGCTTCACGCGTGGCGATGCTTTGGCGAACGGTTTCTCGGTCACTTCCACATTCAGGATTTGGTGAAACAGCGGCTGCAAGCCGGCTTTTGCTTTCTGAATGGTCATGCCGGGCTTCAACCGGCCGAACGCTTCCGTCCACCGGAACCGGTCGCGGTTCAGGTTTCCGCCGCCCGGGGCGCGCGGTAAATCGTCGTGCATCGTGATCGGAATGCGAATCTGCGGAGCCCGCCCGGGCTCGACGCCGTCAAAACCCGCCTGGCTCACTCCGATGATCGTCAGGTTGCGGCCGTTCACCACGATCGTCTTACCCACGACTCCGGCATCCGCTCCGAAGCGTGCGCGCCAATACCCGTAACTCAACACCGCCAGTGGATGGCCGCCCTGAATCAGGTCGTCCGACGCCGTGAACACTCGCCCGGCGGCCGCGCCGATTCCCAGCACGGGGAAATAGTTCCCCGATACAAAGTCCGCGCCAATCAGCTCTGTACGCTCTCCGAAGGTTGCGCTGACCACAGTCGGGTACGTGCAGAACATCCCACTGAACACTTCATTCTTGTCCCGGATTTCTTGATACATCGGATACGAGAGCTTATCCGGACCGTTATTGCCTCCGTAATGATTACCCCGTCCGGCAAGCATCACCAGTTCTTCCGGATGTTTGACGGGCAGCGGCTGCAGAATAAGCTGGTTGACCAGGGTGAAAATAGCAGTGTTCGCGCCGATGCCCAGAGCCAGCGAGAGCAAGGCAACCGTCAGGAATACAGGGGACTTGCGCAGACTGCGCAACGAATAGCGGAGGTCTTGCAGTAGAGCAGCCATTTACCGCTTATACTGTCCGCGGCGGAAAAAGTTACCAACAATTCCGCGCCGGAGCGACAATGGCCACATGGATCCGTTCCAGGTTCTGAAGACCTCCTGGTCGCCCGGCGACACCCGGGAGGTGGAGCAGTCGCGCGTACACCGCGAAATCGGAATGGAATACGATTCCTACCGCCGCGTCTATATCGCGGACGGCCACGAATGGACCATCGTGGGACAGATCGCGCGCGAGGACGGCAAGAAGTACTACATTTTTGAATGCGTCGAGTGAACTTGCTGGATCACCCACTCCGCCGGCAGCGCCGTCGTGCCGTTGGACAGCGGCGCGCGACCCTCCTCCAGCGCACTGACGAAGTCCGCGACGCAGGGATAGTGAAGGTTGTCATGCGCCGGCAATTGCTCTGACCCACCCGGATAAACAAGCCTTGGCGAATTGAGGGGAGTCAGATCGATCTCGCCTTCAGTGCCGCGAATCCGAAACTCGTCGCGGACAACGCGCGAGTGCCAGCGCACGTCGATGAAGCCGCGCACTCCGGAATCGTAGTCGATCAGAAGCGAAGCATTGTCTTCCACCGCCAGCGGCTGCACGAGCGTGGACATGTGCCCTGTTGCCCGTACCGGCGAACCAAACAGGTAATTCATCAGGTCGATGCGATGGCAGCCCACATCGTACAGCGGACCCCCGCCCGCCATTTGGGGATCGGCGAGCCAATCGCGTCCTTCAGCAGCGGGAAGAGACCACGTGTGCGACGCCGCTTCTGCGAACACCGGACGGCCGATCGTCCCGGCGGCAAGTAACTCCCGCGCACGCTGCACCTTCGGATACATGCGGCGGTAGTACGCAACGCCGAGCGTGCGCCCTGTCTCTTCGCTGGCCCGCTGCATCGCCGCAGCGTGCTCATACCGGAGCGCCATCGGTTTCTCGCACAGCACATGCAGTCCGCAACGAAGTGCCGCAATGGTCTGCGGAGCGTGCAGAAACACCGGAGTAGCAATGTACACGGCGTCGCACGCGCACTCCGCGATCGCGGTGTCGAAGTCCGGCCATGAAGGCACGGCATAAGGAGCGGCTTTCGCGGCATCGCGCGTCACCAACCCGGCAAGACGGCAATGCGGCGCGGCCAAAATCGCCGGAAGCACACGTTTCTTCGCGATGTCGCCCACTCCGGCGACCAGCCAGCGGATCATGGGATTCAGCGGCTAGATTACCATCCCTCGCCGGACCGCGCTCAGAACAAGCTCGGCCGTGCTGTGCAGATCGAGTTTTTCCATAATGCGCCAGCGGTGAGTTTCCACCGTGTGGAGGCTGAGGTTGAGACGGTTGGCGATCTCCTTGTTGCTGTTGCCCTCGGCCAAAAGCTGGTAAACCTGCCGTTCGCGATCCGTGAGCAGTTCGAAACGGTCGTTCACGTCGCGGGCGTCGCTGAGCCGCTCGAACCCGTTCTGAAAGATCTGCGCCACTGCGGGACTAAAGAACGCGGTGCCCTTTTGCACCGCGTGAATCGCCTGCACCAACTCCTCGCCGGCGGAGTTCTTGAGCACGTAGCCGCGCGCGCCGGCTTTCACCGCGCGCAGGACATAGCGCTCATCGCTGTACATGCTGAGCATCAGCACGGCTGTGTGCGGTGAGTGCTTGATGATCTGGCTGGTCGCCTCGATCCCATTCAGCTCTTTCATGGCGACGTCCACTACGGCGACATCGGGCTTCAGAGCCCGCGCCATTTCGACGGCTTCGATTCCCGAACTGGCTTCCGCGACGATATCGAGATCCGGGCGGCTTTCGAGAATATGGCGAAGACCCTGCCGCATCAAAGTATGGTCGTCTGCTAATAAGATTCTGACTGCCATCAGGCATTCACCTCGCTACGCGTTGGCGGGTTCTCGCCGGGCACTGCTGGCAGAGGAATGCGCAACGCGATACGCGTGCCTTGGCCTGGAGCCGCATCGATCACCAGCGAACCACCGGCTATCGCGGCTCGCTCGCGAATTCCCAGCAGTCCGAGCCCTGTGCTCCGGCTTGGCATTCTCTGTTCGTTCAATTGAAAGCCGCGGCCGTTATCTTCCACATCCAGCACCAGACACTCGGGAAACTGGCGCACGGAAACCCGCACCTTGCTAGCGCCCGAATGTTTCTCGCAATTGTGCAGCGTCTCCTGAACCACACGGTAGACGCACGTCTTGACCGAATCCGGCAGGTGGTCGTCGACGCCCTCTTCCACGAACTCACAGCGGATCGAGCTCCGCCGCAGGAAATCTTCCAGTTGGAACTGTAGCGCCGGAACCAGACCCAGATCGTCCAGCAGCGGCGGACGCAGCAACACCGAAATATTCCGTATGGTCTGCACGGTACGCTCCGCCAGTTGCCTGGCGCGCTTGAGCCGGTCGCCGATTACCGGGGCGTGCCCGGACGCTGCCTGCGCGTGCGAGATTTCGATCTGCAAGAGCGCCAGCGTCTGCCCGATTTCATCGTGCAGCTCCCGCGAGAGACGCCGCCGCCCTTCTTCTTCTACCTCCAGCAGGCGTGCCGAAAGCCTCTGCAGCTCGCGCTTGGTCTGTTCCACTTCCCCGTAGTGCCGCTCCGCGGCCTTCTCCAGATTCTCGGCGTGCCGCACGCTCAAGCGGGCCACAATTCCGCTCAGCAGAACGCTCAACGCAATCATCAGGAACAGCCGGCGAGCCGCGATATGCCGCGTCTGAGCGAATTCGCCTTCGCTCTCCTGAAGTTTTTGTTGATCCGCCCCGGTAAGCGCAATGAGGGCGTTGTACAACTCGCCGCGGCGCGGAACCACCACCTCTTGCAGAAACGCGAACTGCTCAGCGTTGCTGAGATTCAGCATCGTGGACGGCACCGGCGCCACCACCGTCCAGAACTCATTCAGCCTCGCGCGGAGCTTCTCCGCGGTGGCGCGCTGGTCCGGGACGCGGCGCATGTGATCCAGCGCCGCGTCGTCTTCGGCTTTTAGAGCGCTGATTTGAGACCGCAGCAGCGCCGCCTGCGCAGGCGTGGTGCTGATGAAGAAGTCGCGAACATCGTTGCCCGCCAGCCACAGGTTGCGCCGAAGGACGCTGAGAATCTCTTCCTCGTCGACGTACCGCCGGTAGATCTGGAGTTGCTGCTGCGAGATGCTGACCTGGATTCGATAAGCCTCCGCCGCGGACAGCACCAGAACGGCAATGACCGTGCCGTAGCCCGCCCGCAGAACGGCTCGCTTGCTGAGGCCACCCATTACTTTAAGGATACGTTAGGTCCCCCTGCGATGTACCGTACCTTCGGGATACGGCAATTCGGTATGCCTTATTGTCCGTGCTGGAGTGCGCTAGGGAAAATACAGCATTTGTCGTATTGGTAGGGCCTGCCTGCGCGTTCTATCATTCAATCAGTCGCAGGCACGCAACCCCAAATGGCGCTGGGATTCCGAAGCCTGTGAGTCCACAATGTTGCCTCCCGGGCAACGACAAGGTGAAGGGCAGGTGCGATCCTGCCCTTTTTCATTTGTGGCAGCTGAATCTCGTTTGGCCCCATTACACTGAAACTTCATGGATGTCCGCCTCTTTTCGGCGATCGTGTTCGCCGTCTCCGGTCTCGCCGGATTCCTCGGCGCGCTGACCGGATTGGGGGGCGGCGTCGTGGTCACGCCCGTGCTTACGCTCCTCCTCGGCGTGGATCTCCACTACGCAATGGGCGCGTCCCTCATCTCCGTCATTGCAACCAGTTCCGGAGCTGCCGCCGCGTATGTGAAGGAGGGATTCTCGAACGTTCGAGTCGGGATGTTCCTGGAAATTGCGACCACCCTGGGCGCTGTAGCGGGCGCACATCTGACCACGCTGATTCCGGCATCGGGCCTCGCCGGCATCTTCGGCGTCGTGCTGCTCTACTCCGCTTGGCATTCTCTCAGTCAGCCACCGCGCGACCAGCTACGCCCGCCGGATCCGCTTGCTGCGAAACTGAAGCTCGATGGCACCTATCCGCAATCCACTGGTCTCATCCACTACCACGTACAGCGGGTGAAGACCGGATTCGGCCTGATGTTCGGAGCGGGCATCCTCTCCGGTTTGCTCGGCATCGGCTCGGGCGCGATGAAGGTGATCGCCATGGATCAGGCGATGCTCCTCCCGTTCAAAGTTTCAACCACCACCAGCAACTTCATGATCGGGGTAACGGCGGCGGCCAGCGCGGGCATTTACCTCAGCCGTGGCTACATCGAGCCGCGCCTCGCCATGCCCGTGATGCTCGGAGTGCTGGCGGGCTCGATGACCGGCGCGCGTCTGCTCACCGGAGCCAAACCGAAATCGCTCCGCATCGTCTTCGCCGTCGTCATCGGACTTCTTGCGGTCGAGATGATCTACAACGCGTTCTCAGGAGGGCTCCAGTGACTGACGACCGTATGGATGCCATTATCGGTAACCTGTTGCGCACCGGCGTTTCCGTTGCGGCCGCCGTGGTCCTCGCCGGCGGCGTCTGGTATCTTGCTTCCACGACCGCGCCTCCCGCATACGCGCATTTCACCCCGCGCGTCGCCGGAATTCGATCCTTTGGCGCCCTGACCGGCCCGGAACAGACGATTCTCGCCGGGTTGCTGATCCTCATCGCCACGCCTGTCGCGCGCGTAATCTTCTCCCTGATCGCTTTCGCCATCGAGTGCGACCGCGTCTACGTGGTCATAACCCTGATCGTCCTGCTGGTCCTCCTCTATAGCATCGGGACTTCCTGGCTGTGACTAAAGTCATAGGGAACCGTTTCGCAAAGCCCTAATCTGCTTCTTTGGAGGCGGAATTGATCGCTCAAGAGCAGAAGTCGGGTCTTTGGAAGCACGGGCTGCTTCTGACCCTATTATTCGGATTTACGGTTATGATTGTGGGCGGCGTACTGATTTATCAAAGTCGCGCGCCCATTCCGGACCGTGTCATCGCTCCGGACGGCAGCACTCTTTTCACATCGGCGAACATTCAGAACGGGCAGGACCTGTTCCGCAAGCGCGGACTCATGGATTACGGCACCGTTCTCGGTCACGGCGCCTACCTGGGCCCCGACTACACCGCCGAAGCGCTGCACTGGATGACCGACGCCATGCACCACGAAAAATCGCCGGTCTACGATTCGCTCGGCCTGGGCGCTAAGGCCGCCGTCGATGCCGAAGTGGTAGCGGAAATCAAAGAGAACCGCTATTCGGATGGCACGCTACGCTTCACCGCCGGACAGTTGGCCGGATGGAATCAGATCGTCGACCGCTACAACAAGCTGTTCGTCGATGGCCAGCTCGAACGCGCGCTGCCGAAAGGCGCGCTGCTTCCGGTGGCCGAAGGTGGCGGCGTTCCCGCCAATGACGCCGTCGCCGCCAAAGATCTCGCGGCATTCGTCACCTGGACGGCATGGTTGAGCGCCACCAAACGGCCCGACGCAGCCCACTCCTATACCAATAACTGGCCCTATGACAAAGCCGCCGGCAACACCGCGACAGGCGCAGCCATGATGTGGTCTGCCGTCAGCGTCGGCGCGCTCATCTTTTTCCTCGCGCTGATCCTCTACTTCCAGCACCGCTACACCCTCACCGCGCAGGATGTGCCGAATGCCAAACTACGCTTCGATCTTCAAGCCATGCCGCTGACCCCGTCTCAGCGCGCCACCGCCAAGTATTTTGTGATCGCCCTCGCACTCTTCCTGGTGCAGTGCCTGCTCGGCGGCAAGATGGCCCACGATTATGTGGATGGCACGTTTTTCGGCATCAATCTCGCGCAGTATCTTCCGTTCAATATCGCGCGCACCTGGCACCTGCAACTGGCCATCTTCTGGATCGCCACCGCATGGCTCGGCATGGGCATATTCATCGCCCCGCTGGTCAGTGGTAAAGAGCCGAAGGGCCAGCGAGCGCTCGTCAACGTGCTGTTCGGCGCGCTCGTGCTCGTGGTGGTCGGCAGCCTTGCCGGCGAGTACCTCTCGATCAAGGGCCTGCTCGGTAAGATGTGGTGGTGGTTCGGCACGCAGGGCTGGGAATACCTGGAGCTCGGCCGCATCTGGATGGTGCTGCTCATCGCCGGTATGGGAATCTGGCTGTTCATCGTGGCCCGCGGCCTGCGCAGCGCCTTGAAAGCGGAAACGGATCGCGGCGGACTCACGCACCTGCTGCTTTACTCTGCCGCCGCTATCCCGGTGTTTTACTGCTTCGGCCTGATGGTCAACCGCGGCACGCACATCACCATGGCCGATTACTGGCGCTGGTGGCTCATTCACCTCTGGGTGGAAGGCATGTTCGAAGTCTTCGCCGTGGTCGTCATCGGCTTCCTGATGGTCCGCCTCGGCCTGGTAACGGCGCACTCCACGCTGCGCGCCACGTACTTCCAACTCACGATTCTGCTCGGTAGCGGCATCATCGGCACCGGCCATCACTACTACTGGATCGGCGCTCCCGAAGCATGGATCGCGCTCGGCGCAGTCTTCTCCGCGCTCGAAGTGATTCCACTCACGCTGCTCATGGTGGAAGCCTACGGCCAGTACAAAGTCATCCGCGAAGGCGGTCAGGAGTTTCCGTACAAGGCGGCTTTCTGGTTCCTGGTCGCGACGGCCTTCTGGAATCTGTTCGGAGCGGGCGTGCTCGGCTTCCTCATCAACCTGCCGTTCGTGAGCTACTTTCAGCACGGTTCCTTCCTCACCGCCGCCCACGCCCACGGCGCGCTGATGGGCGTCTACGGCATGCTCGCCATCGCACTGAGCGTGTTCTCCCTGCGCAATATCGTGGAGCCGCGCTACTGGAAAGAGAAGTGGATCATGACCGGCTTCTGGGGTCTGAACATCGGCCTCATGGGAATGATCGTGATCACGCTGGTCCCGATCGGCGTCATGCAGGCGCTGGAGAGCTTCCAAAACGGCTTCTGGAGCGCGCGCTCTCTGGCGTTCTACCAGCAGCCCGTCGTCAAAACGCTGCTCTGGCTACGCATCGCGCCGGATAGCGTCTTCATCGTGATCGGAGTGCTGCCGATCGTCGCCGCCGGAGTCTACGGGCTTCTCCACATGCGAGCCCTGCAGACGCCGGTCCCGGCTGCGGCAACCGAAAAGGAGACGCCTCGCGAACTCGTCGGCGCTTAAGCCACCGAGTTTCGCAAACAGCCGATTCCTTCGATTTCTACCCCGACCACATCGCCCGGAGACATGCGCCGCGTGTTTCCGGGCGTTCCCGTGTAGATGATGTCTCCCGGCATCAGCGTCACCCAGCCACTCACCCAGCTCACAATCGATGGACAATCGAAAATCAGGTCGCTGGTGTACTGCTTCTGCACGGATTCGCCATTGATGCGAGTTTCCAGAAGCAGGTTGCCGTAATCGATTCCCGTCACAATCGCCGGACCCAGCGGAGCGAACGTATCCGACCCCTTGGCGCGCCACCACTGCAGATCCTTCCTGTCGCCGTGCTGCCAGTTGCGGTCGCTGACATCGTTCCCGCACGTGACTCCGAAAATAGCCGCGCGAGCCTCATCCGGCGACGCGTCCTTTACCTGCTTGCCGATGACGACTACCAGTTCGCCTTCCGAATGCACATCGGACGAGTCGCGCGGCAGCACGATCGGGTCGCCCGGATTCTGCAGCGCCGTCACGGGCTTGAAAAACATCTCCGGATGCGCGGGCTGCTGTCGCAGGCCCAGGTGACTCTTATAGTTCAGTCCCACCGCCATGATCTTACCCGGCACACACGGCGCCAGCAGTTTCACTGTGGAGAGCGCCTGAGTCACACCCGTCTCGGAGTGCGGACCGAACAGGTCGCCCGATATTTCGCGGATGGTCTCGCCGTCGAGAACGCCGTAAGCTACGGCGGAAGAGGTCTGGTAGCGAATGTACTTGGTCACGCCTCGATATTGTAGCGTCTAGCCGAGATGTACGGTCTGTTGCGCAGCAACGCCGCCTCGCGGAAATACGAGCTTCAGCAGCGGCGGCGCAACCAGGGTGGTCGCTACCGACATGAATACGATAATCCCGTAGGTCTTCTGGCTCATCACTCCCAGCGTCAGTCCGATCTGCGCCACCACGATTCCCACTTCGCCGCGCGGAATCATCCCGACCGCCACGCGCAAAGCGTCGCGTCTTCCCATGTGCAGCGCGCCCAAACCGCAGCCGATGAACTTCGAAACAATCGCCGCCAGCAGGATCGCGCCGCCGAGCAGCAGCGCCGAACTGCCCGAGAGCGCTCTGGGATCCAGTCGCATCCCGATCCCCACCAGAAAGAAAGGCACCAGCAACTCCGTGACGCCGTTCGTCAGATCCACCACGCGCGCGTCCACCGACTCCGACAGCGCCATTCCCGCCAGAAACGCGCCCACGATCGCCGCGATTCCCGCGAACACCGCCAGCAGAGACAATGCGAACAGCAGCGTCATCGCCAGCGCAAATTCGCGCTCCGCCAGCACGAGCTTGGCCTGCACCCGCGGCATCACGCGCCGCACCGTGCGGCTGCCGAACCACGCAACAAATAGCGTGAAGGCGATCGCGAGCCCGGCCGTCAACGCCAAATCCAGGTAATTCACCGAATTCGCGGCCAGCCCGCTGACCATCGCCAGCACGATCAGGCCGAGCACATCGTCCACCACCGCCGCCCCGAGAATCACGCGCGCCGCGGCGGTATCCAGCAGCCCGCGCGAGGCCAGCACTTCGGCAGTGATGCCGACGCTGGTCGCCACCATCGCGGCCCCCGTGAAGATCGCTTCGATGTGGGGTTCTCCCCAGAGCGCCGAGATTCCCCAGCCCATCAGAAAGGGAACGATCACTCCGGCCACCGCGACCGACACCGCAGTCCCGCCCAGCTTCATCAGGTCCGACGATTTGACGTGCAGGCCCACGCGAAACAGCAGGAACATCACGCCCAGCCCGCTCAGCAATTGCAGCGCCTGATTCGGCGCCAGCCAGCCGAGCACATGCGGCCCGATCAGCACTCCCGCCAGAATTTCTCCGGCGATTCCCGGCTGCCCCAGCCGCTCGAAAATTTCGCTCAGCAGCTTCGCGGACGCAAAGACCAGCAGCATCGCCATCGGAATCTGCGCGTTGTCCGGAAGCGTCAGCAACAGGCCGGGCATACCCCATTATCGTTGCCCGCACCCGCCGCGTTGGGGTACAGTTGTGCCATGCCCCGCAGCAGCGTCCTCACTGAGGTGAACATTGATGTGGCCGAAAAATCACAACCGGCCCGAGTGCTGGACGCCGACCGCCCGTTTCGCATTCTCGTCGCCGGCAATTTCAGCGGCGGCGCCGGACGCAATCGCCGGCCCATGGAAATCGACCGCGACAATTTCGATCAGGTGATGGCGCTGGTCGCGCCCGAGCTGCGGCTCCAGCTCGCAGGCGGCGAAACTGCCGTATGTTTCAAAGAGCTCGAAGATTTCCACCCCGATCAGCTTTTCGCGCGCATCCCCGCGCTGCGCAATGTGGAAGCGCCGGCCCAAACACGGCCGGCAGCCGCCGCGCCGCCTGCGAATCTCTCCGGTGCTGACGTCCTCAGCATGATGATGGGCGAGCAGCCGGCGTTCGCGCGCGCTCCCGCACGCAGCGATTGGGATCAGATGATTCATGACCTGGTGGCGCCTTACGCCGCGCCAGCCCCGCAAGCCGCCGACCCGGCCGTGGAAGCGACCTATGAAACGCGCATGCGCGAGATCCTCCATGCCCCGGCCTTCCAGGAACTCGAAGCCGCATGGCGCGGACTCTTCTTCCTGGTGCGCCGTCTCGATACCGGTGGCGACCTCAAGCTGTACCTCCTCGACCTTCCGCAGGAGAACCTCAGCCAGTCCGCCGGACTCGCCGAGCTCGCCCAGGCGCTCGACGCCCGTGACATCTCCGTTGCAGCGGGGCTTTATTATTTCGGGAAGTCCGGCGAGGAGACCCTGCTCCGTATTGCCGGTCTTGCGAAAGATGCACAAGTGCCCTTCATCACCGGACTGGCGCCGGAGATCGCCGGGCTGGAGGAAGTTTTTCCCAGCGTCCGCCGCGCGCAATGCGCCCGCTGGCTCGGGCTCGCTCTGCCGCGCTTTCTCCTGCGCCTCCCATACGGCAAGGACACGAGCAGCATCGACTCTTTTGCTTTTGAAGAGATGACCACACCGCCGCCGCATCGCTGCTACCTCTGGGGAAATCCCGCCATCGCCTGCGCCTACCTTCTGGGCGAAGCGTTCTCGCGCTACGGCTGGGAGCTTCGACCCGGCATGGTGCAGGACATCGATTCTCTCCCCGCCCACACCTATCGCGAAAACGGCGAAGCGCACTTGAAGCCCTGCGCCGAAGTGCTCCTCACGGAGCAAGCCGCCGAGTTCCTGCTCGATCGCGGCATCATGCCGCTCGCCTCGATCAAGGATACGGATCGCGTTCGCCTGGTCCGCTTCCAATCCGTAGCCACCCCGCCCGCGCCCCTCGCCGGTCAATGGGATTAGAGTTCGTCCCGGCAACGTCCACGCTTTGCTTCTTCCCGCGCGCTCCCTCACACGCCTGCAAGAACTCCGAATTGCTTCTTTTCGCCTTCAAACGCACTTGCATTCCCGGCACCATTTACCGCTCCCTCACGCGCCTGTGAAAAACTCCGAATTGCTTTTTCTCCGCCTGCAAACGCACCCAAAATCCCAGCACCGTTTGCCGCTCCCTGACGGTCACGGCTCCGTAAGTGCTTGATGCTGCTAACGGAGCCGCGACCGTGAGGAAGCGGTAAAAGGTGCATCGAAAAACGAACGAATCCCGACGAGAACAACAGCCGTTTCCTCACAACCCCGCGCCTACTTCGCCAGCGCCACCCGGAACACGAGCTGATTCGCCACCGTCACCTGCACCGTCATACCGACCGGCGGCAACGCGCCGCGCTGCACGTGCACGGCGTTGCCGTTCGCGTCCGGTTCAAACGCGCCCGCCGCCACCGCGCTTGCGTTCTCCGGGACAACCCACATCTGGTAAGTCTTGCCCGCCTGCAAATGTGCCGCGATCAACAAAATCCCGCGGGATGCGCTCGTGAAGATTTTGCCCTGCGAGAACACCGTCTGTTTTACGTCCGCCGCTTCCAGTATCGTCATCGCCTGACGAAACTGCGTTCCGTGAATCGTCTCGGTGCGGAGTTCCTGCCGCAGTTGAGCGGTCTCCACTGCGAAACCCTTCTCGCGCGTGGCGAAGTAGAACGCCGCGAACAAAAACAACAGCGTAGTCCCGGCGAGGAACGGCGCAAACCCGAATCTCCGCTGCTCGAAGCCGGCGGCCGCCATGATGCGGAACCGCATCCGCGGCGATACCGGCGCGCTCCGCTGCACGCTGCCATCGTTCCCGCCGGTCACTTCGTGCGCCACACCGGCCAGCCATTCCGCGAGGTCCGTTCCCTCCGCCAGCGACGGCGCCAGTAGCCAGGCGCGCAGAAAAGTCTCGACCAGCAGATCGTCGGTGGGCGCGAGCAGC
Source organism: Candidatus Limnocylindrales bacterium (assembly GCA_035606355.1). GTDB lineage: Bacteria > Acidobacteriota > Terriglobia > Bryobacterales > Bryobacteraceae > Sulfopaludibacter. The sequence continues at coordinate 99,700 of DATNFO010000041.1, forward strand.
GCGACCGCGGCGCCGTAGCGCTCATACAATTCCTCGAGCGCATGCGGCTCGCGGCGAACCAGCCGCGCGGCGAGCGGCGCAGAGTTTTCACTGTGAGAAGTCATGCGGCAACGCCTTTCCCTTCCAGGTTGACGCAAAAATTCATCGCAACATTTCCCGTCTTCCGCGTTTCGGCGCGCGTCTTCGATGCCAAAGGTGGATGTACGTGCATTTTTTTCTTGACTTTCATCTCGAACAACCTTATATATGAATCACATTGCGATTTTCAAATCGCAAAATTTGATGTTAGGGAGAATCAATCAATGAAGAGCGCAACCAAGAAAGCCGCCCCGAAGAAGAAAGCTGCTCCGAAGAAAAAGAAGTAGCTTGGGCGCGCCCTGCATAAGGGCTACTCAACAGGTTCCACTTCAAGGCCCCGGTTTTCCGGGGCCTTTTTCATTTTTCGGATACTTCACTCCCCTTCTACTTTCCTCTGCAGCAGCACCCGGAACGTCTCACCCATCCCGAACAACAGAGTCTTGAGCTGCATTCGCCGCCGCAGCTCGCCCTCTTCGCCCAGCGCCGCCGCGAACTGGTCCCGCTCGCCGGCCCCCATCAGTGTCTGCGCCAGCGTTTCGAATTTTTCTTTCCGCAAATTCTCTGCCGCGCCCGATTCCAGCAGCGCCGTGAAATTCACGTGTGCCGTAATGTCACGCTCTCCCGGTTCCACCAGCACATCCTCGCGCGCGGTGTGCCGGCGATAGCCCATGAGCGTGCCGTTCGGAAATCGCGCTAACTCCGCGCGCGTGTAACCGTAGTCGATAGTTAATACGAAACCGCGCGCCAGCTTGCGCCCGATCCGCTGCATCCAGCGCACCGCTTCCAGATTCACCTCGCACTCATTGCCCTCTTCCGCCTCCGGACCGTACCGCCCCACATACTCCAGCGAGTCCCCGCTCACCGCGGCGCCGTCCCTCCACACGAACCGTCCATTCACCAGATCGACAACCCGCTCCCGCCATGCGCCGTCGCGATAAACCGCCGCGTCCACGGGAAGCGCGTCGAAGAATTCATTGGAGAACACAACGCCGGTGATCCCGTCCGGCACTTCCCCGCTCGCAAAATCGATGGGAACGTACGTCCACTCCGAAAACGCCTCCGCCATCTCGCGCCGCCCCGCTCCGAGTTCCACCACCACGAAGTCTTCGGGCTCTCCCATCTCCACAAACAGTTGCCGGATGCGAGCCGCCATCAGTATCCCGAACACGGGCTGCACTTGCTCGGCCGTGTAAAAATCTCCTTCTTTGCCGAACGGATCTCGCGCGCGGCGATAATATCCGTGGCCCGCGCCATAAAGCGCGATCTCCATGAATCGCCGAAAGCTCACCGGTCCCGAGGCGCGGATCTCCGCGGCGATCGCAGCGCCGGCCGCCGTCACGGCCGCACATCCCGATTCTGCGGAGTTCGCACGAACATCTCCACCAGGTAGTCGTGCATGCAATCGTAAAGATATCGCTGAAAGGTCCAGGGGAACTGCGGGTGCTCGATATCGCGCTCGTGAACCGGCGCGTAGTATGTGTGCAGTCCCAGCGCGGCATCCTTCATTGCGATCACCAGCTCGACGCCGCCGCCGTGCTCGCGCGCCGAAAACTCCAGCAGCGCATGTTCGTACCGCCGAGTCTCGGCGATTACCCTCTCGAGAGGCGTCACCGACTTATGCTAGCGTGAATTCCAGTATGGCGCTGCCGGATACAATCCGAGTCAAACTCAGCAGCGAAGCCGCCGAAGCGATCGCGCTGACGCCCGTGGTGGTCCGCGAAATCCCCATCCACGAGCTCGTGGAGCACATGCTCGGTGTCACCGGGAAGGACGAGTCGCGGATTCGCGAGATCCTGCTGCGAGGCACGCTCGTCAGCGGCGCCTCCCGCTTTCGCTGGACGGGCTGGCAGGCGGACGCCGAAGCGCTCCGGCTGTTGCTCGAGTCCTTTCCCGACCCCGACCCTTCACGCACCTTCGTTGCCAGCCGCTGCATTCGCGTGTTGCTGCGCGGAGGACGGCAGAGCATCGAAATTACCCGCGATGCGGGCACTCGCAAAGGGCTCTTTCAAAGGAAGACCTTTTGGGACCATCTGATGGAAGTCGCCGACGCCCAAGGTCACGCCTATTCCGGTTATTCCTATCGCGATCGCGCCGACCGCTTCACGCGCGAGCTCACCGTAGCCGAAGCGGCCCAACTTCGCGAGGGCGCGGACGCGGTGCGATTCACCACACTGCGCGACCAGATCCGCGCCGTCGCCTTCACCAGCATCGAACTGCTCGCCACGCGCGAATAGCTATTCTTCGTATTCGCCCGTGTCTTCGGCGCGATTTTCGAACTTCGTCTGCGCGTGCAGATAAACCAGGTTCACCGTGCCGACCGGACCGTTGCGCTGCTTGGCCACGATGAATTCCGCCTGGCCGCGTAGATCTTCCCGGTCGCGCTGGTAGACTTCCTCGCGGAAAATGAACCCCACCACGTCGGCGTCCTGCTCGATGGACCCCGATTCGCGCAAGTCGCTCAATTGCGGACGGTGATCCCCCTGCCGCGTTTCCACCGCGCGGCTCAACTGCGAAAGCACCATCATCGGAACATTCAGTTCCTTGGCCAGCAATTTCATGCCGCGCGAGAGTGCGCTCACTTCCTGGTTGCGATTCTCAAAGCGGCCGCGCCCGCTCATCAACTGCAGGTAATCCACAATCACGAACCCCAGCTGCCCGCTTTCGGCCTTCAACCGCCGCAGCTTGGCGTGCATGTCCATCAGGTGCAGCCCCGCCGTATCGTCGATGTACAGCGGCGCTTCCACCAGTTCATGCAAGCCGCCCTGCAGCTTGCGGCGTTCTTCCTGCGTCAGGTATCCCGCGCGGAAACGCTGGCTGTCCACTCGCGCCGTGGCGCACAACATACGGGTGAGCAGCGATTCGGCCGACATTTCGAGCGAGAACACCGCGACCGGCTGCTTCAACTTCAAGCTCACGTGCTGCGCCACGTTGAGGGCGAATGCCGTCTTGCCCATCGAAGGCCGCGCCGCCACGATGAACAGATCGCCCGGATGCATTCCGCCCGTCATCTCGTCCAGCTTGCCGAAACCCGTGCTGATTCCCTTGATGCGCTTGCTCGGATCCAGGAAGGCGTTAATGCCGCCGTCGTAGTTCTCCAGAATCTGCGCCGGACTGACGAGCCCGTTCTTGACCCGCGCCTCGCCGAGCTTCAGCAGCGTCTCTTCCGCTCCCGCCAGAATCGTGCCCGCTTCTTCCTCGCCCAGCAGGCACCGGTTCATCATGTTCTGCGACGCGAAGATGATGCGCCGCAGCACGGCTTTGTCTTTGACGATCCGTATGTAGCTGTCGAGATTGGGAATGTGCGGCAGCCCGTCGTCCAGCGAAACCAGGTAGCTCAACCCGTCGCAGGCCTCGAGCTCGTTGTACTTCATCAGCTCATTGGCCACCGTGACGCGGTCGATGGTTTCGCCGCGCTCCTGCAATTCGCCCATGCGCTTGAAGATGCGCCGGTGCTTTTCGAGACTGAAATCCTCCGCCTCGAGCGTGCCCGCGGCCTGCACGTACACGCTGTCGTCGAGCATGATGGACCCGAGCACGAACCGCTCGGCGTCGGTGTTGGTCGGAAGACCTTTTTCGATTGCGTTAGCTGACATGACGCGAATGACCTAGCTTAACCGTTCGCGAGTGCGCGCGGAAGACCGGAAACTTTCGCCCCCGTTTGTTGCACTTAGGCTTCGGATAAACCCCGCGGATCGCCACCGCCGCAAGGGCGCGCGCAACCGGTTTACAATCAGCGGCTCGCATTGTGTTTTCCTCGGACTCCACGGGATATCCACAGACTTTCCACACGCGGGAACAGAGTTCCTTCTCTCTGTTGTAACCCCGTCGGGGCGCGGTTGCCAGAAATTTCCCCTGAGTCTCACGCCTGCATGGCGCATAATCGGCATTTGGGAGGCGAACCGATATGCCCGCTTGGCTGATGACCCATACAATGTGGCACGATATTTTCGACCTGGGAGTGCCGCTCCTCGAAAAGGTGCTCCGCCCGATCATCGTCTATCTAATTCTGGTCGTGCTGCTGCGCATTTTCGGCAAACGCGAGCTGGCGCAGCTTAACCCCTTCGATCTGGTGGTGCTGCTGAGCCTCTCGAATACGGTGCAGAACGCCATCATCGGCAACGACAACTCTTTGAGCGGTGGAGTTGTCGGCGCATTCACGCTGCTGGGAATCAATTACATCGTGATCCGATTCCTGTTCAAACACCGCCGACTCGATCAGGTGTTCGAAGGCAAGCCGACCGTCCTCATCGAGCATGGAAAGGTCTGCAAGGACGCGCTCGCCAAAGAGCTCCTGTCGCGCTCGGAGCTGTCGACCGTTCTGCACCGCCAGGGCTTCGACACTCTGGCCGAAGTGGAGCGCTGCGTCCTGGAGCCCGGCGGCACGTTCTATATTCAACGCAAAATGCCGCAAAGCGACGAGATGCGGCACGGCGAGCTGATGGCGCACCTCGCGGAACTGAACGGAAAACTGGATCGCCTGATTGCCGAGCGGCGATGAGCCCCGCGGCGTCCGCTCCCGGTGTCGCTTTATTCTTTCCGTCCGATCAGGAGCGAGTACCCCGGGAACAGGAGGGGCCGAATCACGCGCACGCTGCCCAATCCCGCGGCCGCCATCCAGCCGCGCAACTCTTCCGCTGAATACACACCGGCATCGGACGTCAACCGGAAATACAGCTCCAGCACGTCGGCAACCCCCGGCTTGCGGTTGCGCGGCTTCTCGAATTCCCAAATCGCTACCGTGCCGCCCGGCAGTACAGCCTCCGCGACGCGCGCCATCAGCGCGGCATTCTGCTCCGGCGTAAAGTGATGCATCACGTTCGCCAGCAGCGCGACATCGTGGTCCGCCCCGGGCCGTTCCCGCAAAATGTCGCACGCGCGGAACTCCACCACATCCACGATCCGCGACTCTTCCGCGATCCTGCGCGCAGCTTCAATCGCCTCCGGAAGCTCCAACACCGTCGACCGGAGCGGCGGATGTTTGCGGCAAATCGCTGCCCCGAACAGCCCGTGAGAGCCTCCAAGATCCACCAGCCTCCGCGCGCCGCGCCGAACCGGAACCTTCGCGGCAACGTATGTCGCCACATCGCGCGCGATTTCCGCCTGCCCGCGCTGATAGTTGTCCCACGCTTCCGGGTCGCGCAAGGTGGCGTGCAGATCCACTCCGCGGCCGGTTCGCACAGTCGCCTCCAACTGCGCCAGCATGTCCCACTGCGTGCGGTTCCATTCGATGTACCCGCGATTCCGCTCGATGGCGCGCCGGCCCAGGCGCGATAGTTCGAACCCGTCGCCGTCCAGCCGCAAATACCCCGCGTGCACCAGCGTCCGCAGCAGCGCTTCCAGGCACCCTGCATTTACACGCAGCGCCGCCGCGAGATCTGCCACGCCTGCCGGACCCTTGGCCAGCGCATCGAACACTCCCACATTTGCCGCAGCCATGATCGCCCGCGCCTGCAGCGGACCGTACAGCACGTCGATCACAGGCGCCGGAATCCGTCCCGTGCGCAACGCCACCCGTTCTGCCATGCCTTCGGGAATAATCCCGTACTTCATCCGCGCGCCTGCTTCGGCGTCCGGCTGACGAAGCGATTCCCGCCGATCAGGAACCGCAGCGGCCAATCCGCGCACTCCGAAATCCCGATCCGCGGCGTCACCACGATTTCGATCTGCGCTTCGTCCCGCGGCTCGCGAACCGCGAACTCGCCGCGTGTCACGTCCATACCGTTCTGCGAGCGCGTGATTCCCATCGCCAGCGTCAATTTGCCCGGACCTGATGCCAAGTCCTCCAGCTTCCGGGCCCCGGGTCTCCTGAGCCGCATTACATCGATGCCGTACAACGGCTCCAGCGCGCGAATCAGCACGCAGCCCGCCTTCCCCGCGGGTTCCGCCACCAGATTCAAACACTCGTACATGCCGTAAATGAAATACACGTACGCATGTCCCGGCGGACCGAAGATCACGCGCGTCCGTTCGGTGACTCCCCGCGCCGAATGCGAAGCCAGGTCGTCGCCGCCCAAATACGCTTCTGTCTCCACGATTCGCCCCGCCGTTTCCCCATGCACCAGCACTTTTCCAAGCAGTTCGCGCGCCACCTGCACCGTCTCGCGCTCGTAAAATGCGCGTTTCAGAATAGGACCGTAGAGTTTGCTCAAGCCAACTATTATCCTGGAGCTGAAATGCGATTGTTTACCGGCTTGGATCTGCCACCCGGCGTGGTCGCGCGCCTGGAAGATCTGCTGAACCATCTCCGCCCGGCGGCGCGCATCCAGTGGAGCCCTCCGGCGAACCTGCACATCACCACTAAATTCATCGGCGAATGGCCCGAGGAGCGGCTCGACGAACTCACCGGTGCGCTCGCCGGCGTGCCCGTCAACGGACCCGTTCCCGTGCACATCCGCAACGTGGGCTTTTTTCCGAATCCGCATTCCCCACGAGTGTTCTGGTGCGGCATCGATGCGCCCGCGCTTCCCGGGCTCGCCGCCGGTACGGATCGCGCGTGCGCCGCGCTTGGCATCCAAGCGGAAACCCGCGCCTTCTCCCCGCACCTCACCCTCGCACGCATTAAAGAGCGTCTGGACCTTCAACCCCTGCGCGAGACCATCGCCGCGCTGCCCTCGCTCGATTTCGGCGAATTCGAAGCCCGCAGTTTTTTTCTCTACCGAAGCCAAATGCGGGCGGGCGGTAGCGTGTACACTAAACTTGCGGAATTCGCGCTCACAAAATAATGCTCCCGTTCCTGGTGCTGTTGGCTGCCTATTTCTTAGGCGCAATCCCATTCGGCTACCTGCTGGTGAAGTGGAGGACCGGCACGGACGTGCGCTCCTCCGGTAGCGGCAACATCGGCGCGACCAACGTTCTGCGGACTACAGGACGCGCCGCCGGTGTCGCCACCCTCCTGCTCGATATGGCCAAAGGCTACTTCGCCGTCTGGCTCGCCGGATCCCTCACCGGCGGCAGCCTCCTATGGATGAGCGCCGCCGCGCTCGCCGTCATGGCCGGCCATGCCTACTCGATCTTTTTGCGGTTTCGCGGAGGTAAGGCCGTCGCCAGCTTTGTGGGAGCGTTCTTCTGCCTGACGCCCTTGCCCTTAGTTGCTACTCTTGTAATATTTGTTGCTGTCGTCGCTTGGACCCGATTCATTTCGATGGGTTCCATCGTCGGAGCGGCCGTTTTCCCGATGGCCGTCTGGCTGATACTCCAGCCGGTCTGGCCGGTTTGGACCGCCGCGCTCATCGCAGGCCTGTTTATTATCTACAAACATAAAAGTAATATCGAGCGGTTGCACGCAGGAACCGAACACCGGTTCCGTTTCGGGGCTCCCAAATGAAAAGACTGGCCGTAATCGGCGGAGGAAGCTGGGGAACGGCGCTTGCCATCGTGCTCGGACCCCGCTTCGACGACATCCGCCTCTGGGTCTATGAGCAGGACCTCGCCGCCCGCATGCGCGCCACCGGCGAGAACGATGTTTACCTGCCCGGCTGCCCCCTCCCGAAACACCTGCGGATCACTAGTGAATTGCCGGAAGCGCTTGAATCGGCGGATGTTGTACTCAGCGTCATGCCGTCACACCACGTTCGTAGTATTTATCAGGAGATGCTCCCGGCACTGACCGAATCCATGACCTTCGTCAGCGCCACGAAGGGTCTTGAGAACGGTAATTTACTACGTTCGTCGGAAGTGATCCACGAAGTTCTCGCCGCCAGGTTCCAACCCCGTGTCGCCGTCATTTCAGGTCCGACGTTCGCCAAGGAAGTTGCCCGGTTTGAACCTACCGCTCTTGTAGTAGCATCCTCCGAATCCTCCGTCGCCGAGGCCGTCCAGGCGGCCTTTTCAGGCCCCACTTTCCGCCTCTATACCAGCCAAGATCCTATCGGTGTAGAAATCGGGGGATCGATCAAGAACGTGGTCGCCATTGGAGCAGGAGTCCTCCATGGCATGGGCCTCGGCTACAACGCCACAGCCGCACTCATCACCCGCGGACTGGCCGAAATGACACGCTTGGCCGTCGCCATGGGTGGGAAATGGCAGACCCTCGCGGGTTTAGCAGGTTTAGGAGACCTGGTGCTGACCTGTACCGGCGACCTCAGCCGCAACCGTACGGTCGGCGTCGAACTGGCCCACGGGCGCAAGCTGGATGAGATCGTCAACTCGATGCGAATGGTCGCGGAGGGCATCAAAACCACCAACGTCGCGGTCGATCTTGCCGGGCGCTGCAACGTCGAAATGCCCATCTCGGAACAGATGTTTCGAATGCTACACTTTGGGATATCGCCGCGCGAGGCCATTCAGCAGCTTATGGAACGGTCGCTGAAGGGAGAGTAGAATTTCCGCGCGTTGCGCAACCTCGGATGGAAGAACGGGTTAAGACCGGTATGGGGGGAGCGGCAGCTGCCCTGGACCTGGACGCGGAGTTAATGCTCCGCGTTAAGGAAGGGGACGGCGCGAGTTTCGGTGTTTTGTTGAACAAACACCGGGCCAGCGTTGTTCGCTTTCTCTACAGGATGGTCCAGAACCACGCTGTCGCCGAAGAACTCGCGCAGGAAGTTTTTCTGCGCATGTATCGATCCCGGGGAACGTACGAGCCGACTGCGAAGTTTACGACATGGCTTTTCCGCATCGCGACGCATTTGGCGTTAAACTCTTTGCGCGACGGGAAAAACGAGAAATTGCAGGAGCGGCTCGATGATGATTCGGGCGATTTGCCGGTCCGCCAGGTTTCCGATAACCGGCCGACAATCGAAGCCCGCATGGTGTATGAGGCCCGTTTGGATGAAGTGCGCAGGGCAATCGCCGCGCTGCCGGAGAAGCAGCGGGCCGCGGTTCTGATGCACAAATACGAAGAGATGGAATATTCGCAGATCGCCAGGGTTTTGAACTGTTCCGAATCTGCGATTAAGAGTCTGTTATTCCGGGCGTACGAAACATTGCGCGCCCGCTTGGCCCACATGGCTTGAGGGCTTGGGGAAGAAGAGGCGTTTATGAGTTGCCCATTCGATAGCCGGGAAGAAACGCTGCTGGCGTACAGTTCCGGAGAACTGGATCACGCCCAGGCAGCCGTCGTAGCGGCGCACCTGGAGACCTGCTCCGAGTGCAAGAGTTTCGTTACTGCCCAGAAGAGCGTCTGGAGTGCCCTCGATCTGTTCGAGGCACCGGCCGTCTCCATGGATTTCGATCGCCGGCTTTACCGGCGCATCGAAGAGCAAGTGTCCTGGTGGGATATGGTGGTCCGGCCGTTCCGCGTTGCGCTCGTGCGCCGCGCCCTGCCGATCGCCGCTGCCGCCGCCCTCACCATCACCGCCGGAATACTCATTGAACGTACCGGCGCCGGGCCCGCTCCGGTCGCGCATCCGCAGACCGCGCGCGTCGAGCTTCAGCCCGATCAATTGCAGAGCGCGCTCGATGATCTGGAGACGCTGCAGCAGTTCACCCACGCGCTGCATACCGAATCCGATTCGCAGATGTAATCGATGGCGCGCATTTTCTCCATCGCCGGTGTAGCTCTTCTCTGCGCGGGCGTGCTGTGTGCGTCGGACCAGAACAAGCAGCCGAAAGCTCCGCCCCCCAAAGCTCCTGCCGCGAAAGCCGCACCCGGCCCCCGCAACCCGGCCAACGCCGGCGGAGGAGTTGCCAAAAACGGTCCGCGCATCGCCAACCCCGGCACACTGATTCAGCAGTTGTTCCGCATGTCGCCGGAACAGCGCGAGCGGGCCTTGGAAAAGGCTCCCCCGCAGCAACAGGAGCGGCTACGCCAGCAGCTCGAACGGCTGGACAAGCTTCCGGAGGCGCAAAAAGCGCAAATGATGCGGCTCGGCAATGAACTGGCTGCCCTGCCGCCCGATACGCAGATGCTATTGATCAAGCAGATCAACAACTTCAATGCGTACTTGAAGTCCCTGCCGCCGGATCAGCGAATCGTTGCCGGGCGGGAATTGCAGCGCTTGCAAAGAATGCCGGAAGACCGGCGCATGGCGCGCATCATGAGCGAAGATTTCCGCAGCAGCTACTCCCCGGAAGTCCAGCAGATGATGATCGATATCTCGCAGAACCTCCACATTCAGCGCCCCTAAAAACGAAACCGCTCTCCTGCGGACCACGGGCCGCAAGAGAGCGGTTGATGAACTCAAAAAAGCAGCTTAAACGTGCGAGTCCAGCATCTTCTGAACGTCGCTTTTGCCGACCGCGCCGACCCGCTGCTCCACCACCTGCCCGCCCTTAAACAGCAGCAAGGTGGGAATGCCGCGGATGTTGTAACGCATGGCCGTGTTGCCATTGGCATCCACGTCCAGTTTGCCGATCTTCGCCTTTCCGGCGTAATCGGTGGCTACCGCGTCGATGGTCGGCCCCATCTGCCTGCACGGGCCGCACCATTCGGCCCAAAAATCGACCAGTACCGGCACTTCGCTCCGCAGCACATCCTGCTCAAACGAATCGTCGCTAAAGGTAAGTGTGTTCGCTCCGGCCATTCAAATCTCCTACGTTTATTAGAATCACGATTCGGGTAAAAGATTCAGGCCCGCAGCAGGTCGCGGTACAGCTCCGAATACGCCCGCGCGGAGGTCTGCCAGGAAAAATCTTTCAGCATCCCGCGTTTTACCATTGCCTGCCAGAGTTCCGGGTCCGCGTATGCCGCAACAGCGTCCTTCACGCAGTTCAAAAGCGCGACCCCCGTATAGTCCTGAAACTTAAATCCCGTGCCTTTCTCGATGGTATCATCCAGGCCGCCGGTGGCGCGTACCACGGGCACGGTTCCATACCGCAAGCTATAAATCTGGTTGAGCCCGCACGGCTCATAGCGGCTCGGCATGAGAAAAATGTCGCTCCCCGCTTCAATCCGATGCGCCATGCCGTTATCGAAGCCCACATGCACCGCCACCCGGCCGGGGTGGTCCGCCTGTAGCCGCCGGAACACCTCCTCGTACGCCGGCTCGCCCGCGCCCAGCGCCACCAGGTAGGTGTCCTCCGCCAGGATTCCCGGAATCGCCTCCGCCAGGATGTCCGTGCCCTTCTGCCGCGTAAACCGCGATACGATCCCCAGCAGCGGACGATCCATGGCCTGCGGCGGAAGCCCGAACTCGCTCAGCAACTGCTCCTTATCCGTGCGCTTCCCGGAAAGATCCGCCGGTGAGTAATGCGCCGGCAGCAGCGGATCCACATCCGGGCTCCATTCCGCATAATCCACGCCGTTCAGTATGCCCGTCAGCACATTCGCCCGGCTTCGCAAAACGCCGTCCAGCCCGAAGCCGAATTCCGGCGTTTGAATCTCCCGCGCATACGTCGGACTCACCGTATTCAGCGCATCGGCGAACGCAATCCCTCCCTTGATATAGCTCACCCGCCCGAAAAACTCCAGCCCGTCCGGCCGGTACAATGACCCATCCAGCGCCACGTCCGCCAGCGCCGTCCGCGGAAACAGCCCCTGATACCCCAGGTTGTGGATCGTGAACAGGGTCCGCGTACCCATGAACGTCGGGTCGCCCGCATACAGGGTCTGCAGATACGGCGCCACCAGGCCGGCTTGCCAGTCGTGGCAGTGGAAAATCTCCGTGCGTAAAAGCAAGCGCGCCACTTCGATGGCCGCCCGCGCCAGCACGGCGAACCGTATGTGGTTGTCGGTGTAGTCCAGCCCCGCCTCGCCATAAAGGCCCTTGCGATCGTACAGCGGCGGGCAATCCACCAGGTACAGCGGATACGCCTCCGGCGCCTGATAGATCGCCACATCGTACCGCGACGGCCCGAAAAAAATCGGGATCGCGTCCCACACGCGCCGCGCGCCCTTTAAGTCGATAAAGCCGTACCGCGGAATCACCACGGCGGCTTCATCGCCATACGCGCGCAGAGCTAAAGGGAGAGCGCCAACCACGTCGGCCAGCCCGCCGGTCTTGGCCAGCGGAGCCGCCTCGGAGGAGACCATCAGGACACGGGCCACGGACTTTAGTGTAGCAACCGGCTTCTCCCTGCCTGTTATCATGAGGGCAACGTGACCCGCGAAGAGGTGCTGCAACGCCTTCGTGAAAGGATTGTGCTGTTCGCGGCATCTCATTTATCGAGGGACGCCGCGGAAGATCTGGCGCAGGAGGTGCTCGTCTTGCTGCACGAAAAGTACGCGCACCTGGAACGGATTGAAGATCTGCTCCCCCTGTCGCTGCAAATTGTCCGCTTTAAAATGATGGGCGTCCGCCGCAAAGCCGCCCGTCACGGTGAGTACAGCCAGATCTCCGTCACGGACGTGCCGCTGCCGGACCCCGGACTCAGCCCCTCTGACGCGCTGGAACGTAAGGAAATGCTGGAACGATTGGGCAAAGCTATCGCGCAACTCGGCGACCGCTGCCGCGAACTCGTTCGCTTGAAACTGGAGGGCCGCGGTTTCCCCGAAATCCAAAAGCTGATGGGCGCCGCCACCCTGAACACCGTCTATACCTGGGACCATCGCTGCCGCAAGAACCTGCTTGACCTGATGGGTGGCTCCTGGGAGGAGCCCCGGAAATGACCCGCGACGAAGCCCAAAAACTCCTCGGCGGCTACGCGACCGGAAACCTCTCGCCGGAACAGCAGCAAGCTCTCTTCGAGGCAGCTCTCGACGATCAGCAGCTTTTCGACGCCCTCGCGGCCGAACAGCCGCTCCACGATTTGTTGAGCGACGATGCGGCGCGCCGCCAACTGCTCGCCGGAATCGACCGGCCCGCTCCCAAGCGCCGCTGGTGGCTGATTCCGGGCGTCGCCCTCGCAGCCACGGCAGCCGCCGTGCTCGCGTTCGTCGCGCTCAAACCGCAACCGCGGCACCCCGTCATTCTTGCCGATATGGCGCAGCCCCCGGTCGCCGTGCCGGCCTTGACTGTCCCCGCGGTGCAACCGCAATCGCCTGCCCATCCGGAGCCGAGGGTCGCTGACAGGCCCCACCCCCGCGCGCGAGCGGCCACACCGCAACAACTCGCCGACGCTGTCGTACCGCTCCGGGAAAAGGCCGCTACGCCGCTGCCTTCCGTCGCCGCTGAAACCGCGCCGCTAAGCGCCGCCCCAGTCGCCGCCGCGCCGCCGCCCCAGCCTGCGGCAGTGCCGGCCACATCGCAAAACATCCAGGTAAGCGCCGCCCCAATCGCCGCACCGCCGCCGCCCCAGCCTGCGGCAGTGCCCGCCACATCGCAAACCGTCGAGGTAACCGCCGCCGCCCCCAAAGCTGAAGCGCAACCTGTCCAGGCTCCGGTAACCAACGGCATGTTCATGAGCCGGAACAGCGCGTTCGCCGGCTCCATAACGCAGCGCGTGTTCGTCATCGTGCAACTCCGCCAGCCCGACGGCACCTACACCGCCATCGACCCGAAAGATTTGAAAGCCGGAAACACCGCCCGCGTCACCATCGCGCCGCCGTTCAGCGGAGTCCTCACAGTCACCCGGAATCCCGGTAATGTCGTCCTCACGAAGCCCACGCCGGTCGACGCGCACGGCCATTTCGACCTTGACGTCACCTCGGAAAAACCGGATGTGCAGATTCTGAAAATCGAGCTCAAGCCGCCCGGAATGCCGCCCGCGGTCCAATCCGTTACGCTGATCTTCCAGTAGCGCAGGCTCCCATCGCGGCCCGCAGAAACCACGGCGCGATGCGTGGGGCATCGTATTCGCGGACCCGCTCCAGTCCCACTCGCCCATGTTCCGCCCGCGCGTCCTCGCGCCTGTACAGTTCCTCGATCCCCGCTGCGATTGCCCCCGCGCTCTCCGCCTCCACCAGCGTGGCATGCGGAACCACCTCCGGAATCGCGCCCGCGCGCGCCGCCACAATCGCCTTGCCGGCGGCCATTGCCTCCAGCAGCACGATCCCGAAGCCCTCCTGTACGCTGCCCGTGCAAAAAACGTGCGCGCGATTGTACTCGCGCGCCAGGTCCGCGCGCGACACGTCGCCCAGCCAGGTCACCGTATCCCGCAGCCGCAAGGCCTCCGCCAAAGCGCGCCACTGTTCATTGCACGGACCGTTTCCCACAATCCGCACCTCTAGCCCCGGAATGCGTTCCCGCAATTCCGCCGCTGCGCGCAGCAGCAGATCCACGCGCTTGCGCCTGTAAAAGCGTCCCACCGAGAGCACCGTGAACCGTTCGCTCGCGGCTGGATGCTCCGCCAGCAGCTTCTGCCACTCGCCGAGTTCGATCAGCTCCGGCACAATCGCGGGAGTCTCCCGCAGTCCGTAAAACTCCTGCGCCCGCTCCGCCGAATACCGGCTGGTCACGATCACGCGCTCCGCGCGATGCACATGCTGCCGCTCCCGCCGCGCCTGCATCGCCATCGTGAACCGCGTCGCGCCGCGCTCAAACCGCACCTCGTCGGCGATCACGCCCTTCAGCGCCGCCACGTGCCGCTCGCCCGCGATCAGGTAGCCGTCCAGATCGAATCCAATCGTGAGATCGCAGTCCGCCGACGCACGCAGTCCACGATTGAACAGGATGCGTTGAGCCGTAAAGCTGCGCAGCCGCCGCTGCGGCGTCTCGATGTCCACTGCGTGACCCTGGGCCTCGAGCGCGCGCGCCAGCACTTGAATGCCGACGAAAGTGCCGCTACCCCGCAGCACATCCAGCGGAGTAGATGTTAGGAAGCGTATGCGCAACTCTTTTATGATAACGAAAGGACACCATTTGCAGCCACAACCCAAAGCAGTCTGCCTTCTGAGCGGCGGCCTGGATTCTTCCACGTGCCTCGCTATCGCGCGCCGCCGCGGCTTCGAGTGCTACGCCCTTTCCTTCGATTACGGCCAGCGCCACAAATTTGAGCTCGCAGCGGCCGCGCGCATCGCGGCGCATTTCGGAGCGGCGCGCCACATCGTCGCCAGCATCGGGCTCGACGCATTTGGCGGCTCCGCCCTCACCGCGGATATCGCCGTGCCGAAAGGCCGCGACGCCGCGGAGATGGGCAGCGGCATTCCCATCACCTACGTGCCCGCGCGCAACACCATCTTCCTTTCCTTCGCGCTCGCCTGGGCCGAAGTGCTGGAAAGCTCACACATCTTCATTGGAGTGAACGCCCTCGATTATTCCGGCTATCCCGATTGCCGCCCTGAATACCTGGAAGCGTTCGAACGCATGGCGACCCTGGCCACCAAGACCGGCGTGGAAGGCCGCACCGCGCTGCGCATTGAAGCGCCGCTGCTGCGCATGAGCAAAGCCGAAATCGTGCGCTCCGCCGCCGCGCTCGGCGTACCCTTCGACCTGACCCACAGTTGCTACGATCCCGGCCCGGCAGGCGAGCCCTGCGGCGCCTGTGACGCGTGTGTGCTCCGGCGCAAAGGATTCGAAGAGGCGGGAATTGCGGATCGCTGAGCTCTTTTATTCGCTTCAGGGGGAAGGCACCCTAGTCGGCGTGCCCAGCGTCTTCGTGCGCACCAGCGGCTGCAATCTGCGCTGCTCCTGGTGCGACACTCCGTACACCTCCTGGCAGCCCGAGGGCACGGAGTTCGCCGTCGGCGACATCGTGCGCGAAGTCGAAGCCTACCCGGCCCGCCACGTCGTGGTGACCGGAGGGGAGCCGATGATCGCGCCTGAGATCGTGCCGCTCACCGAACGCCTCCGCGACGCCGGCTTCCACATCACGATCGAAACCGCGGGCACGGTCTTCGAACCCGTGGCATGCCACCTGATGAGCATCAGCCCCAAGCTCGCCAACTCCACGCCCGAAGGCCGTTTCGCAGGTCCTCACGAGCGCCGCCGACTCCAGCCCGAAATCCTCCGGCAACTGATGGCGCGCTACGACTATCAACTCAAGTTCGTGGTCGCCGCCCCCGAAGATCTGGCCGAAATCCGCCTGCTGCTGGAGACGCTAGATGCCTCCCGCACTCGAGTAATCCTGATGCCCGAAGGAACGGACCCGGCAATCCTCAGGGATCGAGCCCAGTGGTTAGCGGAGATCTGCAAAGAAGAAAACTTCCGCTTCAGTCCCAGGCTGCACGTGGACCTGTGGGGTAGCCGGAGAGGCGTGTAAGTCCGCACCAACGACGTTCATGAAACACTGAACCGTCTTCTCTGTGCCCCGAAGATCTGGCCGAAATCCGCCTGCTGCTGGAGACGCTAGATGCCGCCCGCAGTCGAGTAATCCTGATGCCCGAAGGAACAGACCCGGCAATCCTCAGAGATCGAGCCCAGTGGTTAGCGGAGATCTGCAAAGAAGAAAACTTCCGCTTCAGCCCCAGGCTGCACGTGGACCTGTGGGGTAGCCGGAGAGGCGTGTAAGTGCGCACCAACGACGTTCATGAAACAATGAAGCGTCTTCTCTGTGCCCTCTAGGGCGTCCTCTGTGCCTCAGTGGTGAATCTGCGATGCCGCAAGCCCTGAATTAAGCCGCCGCCTTAAACCGCCGCCGGGCCTTCACCAGCTCCACAAACGTCGGCATCAAAGACAGCAGAATAATCGCCAGAATCACCTTATCGAAGTTCGTTTTCACGAACGAAATGCCGCCCAGCTTATACCCCAGCATCGTCATGAAGAAAACCCAGCCGATGCCCCCGCACAAACTAAACGGCAGAAACCGCAAGTACGGCATCTGCGCCACTCCCGCGACAAACGCCGCGAACGTGCGCACAATCGGCACAAACCGGGCATACACCAGCGTCTTCCCGCCGTACCGCTCGTAAAACGCCTTCGTCCGGGTGACGTATTCCTGCTTAAACAGCAGCGAATCCTTCCGCGTAAAAATCCGCGGACCCGTGCCCCGCCCCAGCCAATATCCCGTCGTGTCCCCGAGAATCGCCGCGGACATCAGAATCATGTTCACGGTCACGATATCAATCGCGCCCAGTCCGCTCACCACGCCCAGCGTGAACAGAAACGAATCTCCCGGCAGGAAAAATCCCACCAGCAGTCCCGTCTCCGCATACACCACGCCAAACATGGCCGCATACCCAGCCCATCCCGCGAGCAGAGTACGCAGCAGTTCGGTGAGCCGGTCCGGGTTCGTCAGCGACCGGTAAAGATCCAGCAGATTGTGCATTAGCCGGCGGTCCGGTAGTTGGCGATGATCCGCTGAATCACATCCTCATGGATCTTGATCTTGCCTTCGGCGATCAGGCGGTCGCGCAGCCCCACTTCGAAGAGTTGATTCCGATCTCGCGCCTTCTGGCTCTTGATTTCGTCGCGGATGCTCGCCCGTTGCTCGTCCAGCTTCGACATGTCGGCCGGGGTTTTCGATACCACCTGCGCCACCACGTTCGAATCCGGCAGGCTGATCGGCCCGTCCACGGTACCCGGGGCCTCGGCGAACGCTTGCGTGAAGTAACTCGCCGCTCCCAGACCTTCCACCGTGCCGGTGCGCGTGAAGTCGTTGGTCGTCTTCACTTCCAGGCCCATGCTCTTAGCCGCCTTTTCCAGGTCGCCCATGCTCTTGGCCTTGGCTGCCAGTTCGGCCGCTTTGTCCTGTGCTGCCTTCTTGCTCTTCGCGTCGACAATCAGATCGCGGATCGTGTTCTGCACCTCGTCGAAGGTCGCCGGACGCGGCGCAATCACGTCCGTGCAAACCGCCAGCGCCAGCTTGTTGCCGGGCAGTGCCACCGGCTGCGAAACGTCGTTCTTCTTCAGTCCCGCAGTGGAATTATCGAAGTCCGCGTTCGTGCCGATCTCCGGCACCGGCTTGCCCTGCTCCACGTTGTCCGCGCGCACCAGTTGCATGTTGTACTTGGCCGCTACCGCCTCGGGATGCGTGGGGTCCTTCTGCAGCGCGTCCTGAGCCTTATCGGAGATCTCCTGCATCAGCGCGCTCACCTTCTGGCTCTTCACCTGCGCGGCGAGCTGCGGCTTCACTTCGTCGAACGTCTGCAAATGCGCCGGCTCGCGCTTGGTCACCTGCACGATGTGGTAGCCGAATGAGCTCTTGACCAGATCGATATCGCCCACCTTCTGGTTGAACGATGCGTCTTCGAATTCCTTCACCATCTGCCCGCGCTGCACCCAGCCGAGGTCGCCGCCCTTTGCCGCCGAACCGGGGTCTTCCGAATACTGTTTCGCCAGGTCCGCGAAATTGGCGCCGTTCTTGGCTCTGAGCTGCTTGAGCAGGTCTTCCGCCTGCGCTTTGATCTTGGCGTCGT
The DNA here is from genome assembly GCA_035606355.1 of Candidatus Limnocylindrales bacterium. Taxonomy (GTDB): domain Bacteria; phylum Acidobacteriota; class Terriglobia; order Bryobacterales; family Bryobacteraceae; genus Sulfopaludibacter. The sequence goes on from DATNFO010000041.1 coordinate 117,827, forward strand.
CGCTCGCCGGCTTGCCCTGTGTCTTGATCAGGATATGCCGCACTTCCGCGCGCTCCGGAACCTGGAACTGCTGCCGGTTCTGGTTGTAGATCGCCTGCAGTTCTGCGTCGCTCGGGTTCACCGTATCGGCGATCTTCGCCTGGTCCGCTATCAGGATCACCAGGTTCCGCCGCTCCGGAACGTTGTACTGCGCGTGGTTCGTTGTGAAGTACTGCTGCAGTTCCGCCGTGGTCGGTTGAATCGCCTTGCGGAACTGGTCGGGCGAGATTTTGACGTACTTGATCTTGAGCTTCTCGTTGCGCGCGCGGAATGTGGTTTCGATTTCCGCGGGAGTCACGATCGTGCCTTCCATCGCCACATCGCGCAGTCGCGAGATCAGAATCTGGCGCTTGAGATCGTCCTCAAACTGCGCGATCGTCATGTCCTGCTGGGCCAGCATTCCGGCGTAAACGTCCTTACCCACGAATTTCCCATCGGGGAAGAGGTTCGGGATCATCTGCCGGATGGCCTGCGCCACGTCCTGGTCCGTGACCACGAATCCCAGCCGCGTGGCTTCGTAGGCCAGCGCGCGGTCGTCAATCATCTGCTGCACCATCTGCGGAATGAAGTTCGGCAGCACTTCGGCCGGGAACTGCTTCTGCCGCATGGTCTTCTGAATCAGGCTCTGCACTTCCTGCTGGCTGATGGCGTCGCCGCCAACCACCGCCACGGTGTTGTCACCCGGACCGGAACCGCCGCTGTTATAGCTCGGCACCAGGTACGTGAGCATGGAAAGCGCCACCAATACCAGCAGCGCGCCTAAGAGAAGGCGCACCGATTTTTCACGGCTGCGAAACAGATCAAACATTGCTTGAGAGAACTCCTGTCGTCACAAAAAGAGGAAATTACAGTATAGCGAATGCGGAGGCGGCTGTTTTATAGTCGTCGAAGTGCCGCCGCCCACCGCTCTTCTCTCCGACCCCCTCTTCCGCGAACACCTGCAAGGCCGCCAGCATCCCGAACGGCCCGAGCGCTATGACGCAGTCATGAGTGCGCTCGATGCCGCCGGTTTCACCCGAACCCTGCCGCGCATCGAAACCCGCGACGCCACCGAAGACGATCTGCTGCTGTGCCACACCCCCGCGTACCTCGCCATCGCCCGCAGCGACGTGGAGCGAGGCCTGCCGTACCTCAGCACCGGCGATACGGACATCACTCCGAACTCCTGGGCCGTTGCCGCGCGCGCCGCCGGCAGTGTGCTCAACGCCGTCGATGCCGTGATGGACGGCCGCGCCCGCAACGCCTTTTGTGTGGTGCGCCCGCCGGGCCATCACGCCAACGCCTCGCGCGGCATGGGGTTTTGCCTGTTCAATAATGTGGCGCTCGCCGCCCGGCACGCCCAGCGCAAACACGGCGCCGGCCGCGTCCTCATCGTTGATTGGGACGTGCACCACGGCAACGGCACCCAGGATATTTTCTACCGCGACCCCAACGTCTTCTTCTTCAGCACGCACCAGTGGCCGCTATATCCGGGAACCGGCCGGGCCAATGAACGAGGCGACGGCCCCGGCGAAGACACCACCATGAACTTTCCGTTTCCGGCGGGCTCCGGCCGCAAGGAGATTCTCGGTGCCGTCCAAACCTTCCTCACCCCAGCGATGCAGCGGTTCAAACCCGACCTGGTGCTGATCTCCGCGGGCTTCGATTCGCGCGAAGGAGATCTGCTCGGCCGCTTCACCCTCACCGACCAGGACTTCAGCGACCTCACCAAAGCGGTGATGGAAATAGCCGATGCCACCGCCAAGGGCCGAGTGGTCTCCCTGTTAGAAGGAGGCTACTCGCTCGAAGGCCTGGCCACCGCGTCCGTAGCCCACGTAGCAGCGCTGTCGGCCTAATCGTCCCGAGCATCGTTTACCGCTCCCTTACGGGGCTGTGAAAAAATCGAGTTGCTTTTTCGCCGACTTCAAAACGCCCTCGAATCGTCGGCACCTGGCCGTATGTAGTTGATGCTGCTAACGGAGCCGCGACCGTGAGGAAGCGGTAAAAGGTGCATCGAAAGGCGAATGAATCGCGACGAGAACAGCAGCCGGATTTTTTCACAACCGAGGAAGCGGTAAAAGGTGCATCGAAAAGCGGATCGAGTGCGACGAGAACGACAGCCGGATTCTTTCACAACCCCGTGAGACAGCGTTAAACGGAGCATCGAGAGACGCGACTCCACAAAGCCCCGCTCGTGATATCCTGACCCACCATGAGACAAGCCCTCGCGCTTCTCCTCCTCCTCGCCATCCCCGCCCTCACCCAGCAGACCTACGACGTCATCCTCTCCCACGGGAAAATCATCGACGGAACTGGCAACCAGTGGTTCTTCGGCGACCTCGCCATCTCCGGCGACCGCATCGTCCGCATCACCGGAGCCGGACTCCTGGATAACGCCCCCGCCAAACAGCGCATCGACGTACACGGCCTTGTCGTCGCCCCCGGCTTCGTCGATATTCAGGGCACCCTCGGAGGCCCGTCCATCAGCAAGATCACGCAAGGCGTCACCACAGAGATCGCCGGCGAAGGTTGGACCGCCGCCCCCTCTAACGATCTCACCCGCGCAGGCACTACCGGCACCGGTCGCCGCGGAACCGAAGAAAACTTCGATGGTCCGCACGGTTTTGACGCCATGCTGCGCGCCGCCGAAAAACGCGGGTCCGCCGTCAATTTCGGTTCCTACGTCGGCGCCACTACCGTCCGCCAGTACGTCAAAGGCATGGCATCCGGCAAAGCGACGCCGGAGGAGATCCAGAAGATGCAGGAACTCGTCGAGCTCGCTATGGAAGATGGTGCGTTCGGTATCGGCTCCGCGCTCATCTACCCGCCCGCCACCTACGTCGGCACGGACGAGCTCGCCGAGATCGCCAAGCCCGCCGGCAAATACCGCGGCATCTACATCTCGCACATCCGCTCCGAAGCCGACCAGTTGCTAGAGGCCATCGACGAAGCCATCGAGATCGGCCGCAAGGCCGGCACGCCGGTCGAAATCTACCACCTCAAAGCCGCGGGCAAGCGCAATTGGGACAAGGAAATGGCGGCCATTCGCAAAATCGATGACGCGCGCAAGGCTGGCCAGGACGTCAGCGCCTGCATGTACCCCTACACCGCCGGGGCCACCGGACTCACCAGCGTGTTGCCGCCGTGGACCGCCGAAAACGGCAAGCTCTTCGACAATCTGGCAGACCCCGCAACCCGCGAACGCAACAAGCGCGAGATGGCGCAGGAAAAAACCGACTGGGAAAACATGGGCATTCTCGCCGGACCCGAAAACATCCTGATCAGCCGCCTGGCGCAGCCCGAGAATCAGAAGTACGCGGGCAAGCGGCTCAACGAAATCGCCGCCCTGATGCACAAGGATTGGCGCGACGCCGCCATGGACCTCATCCTCACCGAGCACCGCCGTGTCGAGACCACATACTTCCTCATGAGCGAGGACAACGTCCAGCTACAACTCCGCCAACCCTGGATCAAGTTCGGAATCGATGGCCCCGGTGTCGATCCGGAGCAGATGAAGGGCGCGCTCACCCATCCGCGCGTCTACGGCACGTTTCCGCGAGTGCTCGGGCTCTACGTCCGCGAGCAGCACCTGATGCCGCTCGAAGACGCCGTCCGAAAAATGACCTCGGCCGCCACCCGCCGCCTGGGAATCCGCGACCGCGGCATCCTGCAGGAAAGCTTCTACGCCGACATCACAGTCTTCAACCCCGACACCATCATCGACCACGCCACGTTCGAAAACCCCAACCAGCTCTCAACCGGAGTCGAGCAAGTCTTCGTCAACGGAATCGCAGTCGTAAAGGACGGAAAACCAACCGGAGAAAAACCCGGAAAACCCCTCCGAGGCCCCGGGTGGGTACCGGCCTCCAGGCCGGTACGTAACTGAGCATTTCGGGCGAGCGAAGCGAGACCGCGAAATTTAAGCGACCTGAGCCATCAAACCCGACCGCCAAGACTCGTATCGATAAAAATATTACGCCGACGGAAAGGAACCGGGGATGCCGTCAACAGGTGCGCTCGTAACTTCATCGATCGATAAAGACAGGCTCCGCCAGCGGCTGAACGTCTGCCGTCCACAACGGCGGGACGACACCCGTGCGATGTGCGGCAAGCTCCACCATCGCCGTTACATAATTCAGTCGGTACGGATCCTCGATTTCCGGCCGAGGCAACCCTTCTACATCCGAACCGCCAGCCCCTGTTAACAGGTCGTTCAGTTCAGCAAGAGGATAGGAAATGCGATCCGCGCGGGCAACCTCTCGCGCCAGATGGGCGAACGTTTCCGCCGTGGTCATCGCATTCAACGGAGCGCTCACCGCCGAGGCAAAATACCGGGCTTGCCCGCCGGAACCGCAGCCGCCGGCACAACCGGAGCCGCCCGAGGAGGCTGATACCCGGCAAAGTTCACTTCGCTCTCATTAAAAACCACCTGCCGGTCCAGCACCATCTCGATCGTCGTGCCTTTCGCCAGCACCGCATCCGGACCGCGCGTCACCAGCACTCCGATCAACCCTGCCGCCGCACCTGCCGCCGCGCCGATTCCCACACCCATCATGGGATGCCCGCCCACCGCGCCAATGATGCCGCCCGCCTCAGTCCCCGCACCCGCAGCCTCGCCGACGTTCTTCGCGTCCCCCAGCTTATTTCCGTCGGCGATCACTTTTCCTTCATGCCGGTCCAGCGTTCCCGGAGCATTGCCGTCCATGCCGCCGATACGCGCCCGGAAATCGCGCGTGACGCCGTTCGGCAGCACCAGCGAATCGAACCGCACGTACAGCTCGGCCTTACCCTTCACGCGTCCCGGACGTTTCACCTGCGTCACCGTGCCCGAAACCCAACTGCCCACCGGAATCACGATCCGTCCGCCCGCCAGCACCGGAAACGATGTCTCCAGGTAGACCTTGTCGCCTTCCAGCGAATGCTTGGTGCTGATGCTGTTGATGAGACTGAGCGGCACTCGCGTGCCGGGCTCGACCACAAACTCGGCAGGCTTGGCTGCCTCCGGCTGAGGAGCCGGGGCGGGTTCCTGCGCGAGGGCGGAAACCGCCAAAAAAGCCGTTGCAGTCAAAGAGCGGAAGAACATCTAAACTCCTTTGCCATTGTAGCCTACCTGTTTAACGCGCCGCGCCGGCGGAAAGTTGCTCCGGCCCCGCGCCCAGATTGCCGGATTTTAATTGCAAAACTACCCGTCGCGCGTCCACGGGTGCAACCGCGCGGGCCGTTCTTCGTCTAAAATTAAGTTCCGCGTCCATGCGGCGGGCATCACGGCGAGGATGCGCACCGCGTACATTAGCCGAGTCTCGCCACTCAGGGTTGGTGTAATCGCATGGCGCAAAGCGGAACCGGGCATCCCCACGCCCGCATCAGCGGGCAGATCATCATTGACGAGCTCGTTCGCAACCTGGAAGCGGGCCGGCTGGAGATGGGCTACAGCATCCTCCTGCCGTGCATCTTTAGCATCTACCTGCACCCCGTAGACCACGCGCGCCTCGCGCCCGTGCAGGATCTGATTCGCGAAGATGCCCGTCGCGCGCTCTCCGCGAAAATGGCGGAGTGGAACGGCAAATCCGGCAAAGGCCCTGGTCTGTTCCGCCGCGGCGCCCCGCGCAAGCAGTACCGCATCGCGCAGAACGATTGGTGGCTCGAATTCTTTCCCGACCCCGAAGGCGCAGTCCCGCCCGGCGACGTCGAGATCCACTCTGAGCTCAATGACCTTGCCCAGCCCGGCTATCGCGGCGCCAAGACCACGCTCATCGATCGCGAAACATCCGTCACCAGCGCGCGCGTCGCCGCCGACCGGGAAAGCACCCGCCGCCTCTCCGAAAAGGTCTTCGCCGAAATTCAATATGAGGACGATTCCGGCCCCCAGACCTTCCTCATGGTGCAGAACGAAATCTCCATCGGCCGCGGCGGCGAGGAACTGTGGGTAGACCTGCCCCTGTTCACCACCGAAGAGATCAGCCGCGAACACCTACGCCTCAAGCGCGACCCCGCCACCGGCGATTTTCGCATCGTCGATAACAGCCGCAACGGCACCTGGGTGAACGGCCGGCGCATGGAGCGCGGCGAAGAGCGCAAGCTGCCGGACCATGCCGAGATCGGCCTCGCCGAAGTCATCAGTCTGAAGTTCGAGGCGCGCCGATGACCATGCATCAGCTCTACAATCTGCATACCCCCTTCGTGGTCGTGTTTCTCGCCTTTGTGGTGGTGTTCGTGATTGCCAACGCGCGGGAGCGGAAGCGATGAGCTGGCAATCTGCCGCTGCTTCCGATACCGGGCTCCTCCGCGAGCGCAACGAAGACCGCTACTGGATGGATGCGGCGCGCGGCATCTTTCTGGTGGTCGATGGCGTGGGCGGACACGCAGCCGGTGAACTCGCCGCGCAGACCGCGGTCGATGCCATCCGCGAGACCCTCGGCTCGGAAACCGGTGAAGCCGAACTCCGTATCCGGCGCGCCATCACCGAGGCCAACAACCGGATCTTCGACCTCGCGCAGCAGAGCGCCGAATACAAGGGCATGGGCTGCGTGTTGACGCTCGCCCTAGTGGAGAACGGCGAAGTGATTATCGGCCATGTCGGCGATTCGCGCCTCTACCTGGTTGCGCACGGCGGCATTCGCAAAATCACTAGCGATCATTCGCCCGTCGGCGAAGGCGAGGATGCCGGCGAGTTCAGCGAGCGCGAAGCCATGCGCCACCCGCGCCGCAACGAAGTTTTCCGCGATGTGGGCTCGCGCCGCCGTTCGCCCGGCGACGATCGCTTCATCGAGATCCGCACGTGCAAATTCCGCCCCGATGCCGCCCTGTTGCTGTGCAGCGACGGACTGACAGACGCGCTCACCTCGTCGCAGGTGCGCGAGATCGTCGAGGGCTATGACGGCGATGCGCGCGCCGTGGCGGCGGAACTGGTGGATGCCGCGAATTTCGCCGGCGGCAGCGACAACGTCACCGCGCTGCTGGTCGCCGGGCCGGAGTTCCGCCCCGGAGTCAATCCTACCCGCCCGCGCGGCGGCGCCACCAGGTTCCGCGGCCGCACGTATTCCTTCACCGGCCGCACGGCGCTTCTGTTATACGGCCTGTTGCTGGCCATGGCGATCTGGGCAATCGCGAGGGGACTGCGATGAGTGCGCCAACGAAAATCGGCCGCTACGAAATTGTGCGGCGGCTGGGCAAGAGCATGACGGACGTCTACCTGGCCATCGATACCGTCGAAAATCGCAAGGCTGCGCTCAAGCTGATTCCCACCGGCGGAGACGCCACCAACCGGCTCATCCTCGAAGCTGAGCGGCGCGGCGCGGCCATTCAACAGCAGCTTCAGGAACTCGATTCCCGCATGGTGCAGGTGTACGAGTACGGCGACCAGGACGGCTACTTCTACATCGCCATGCAGTACGTCGAAGGCCGCAATCTCGCTCAGGAGTTGCACGCCGAAAAGCGCATTGACCCGCAGCGCGCTGCCATCATCGCCATCGAAATCTGCGAGCAGCTCGCCAAATTTCACTCGCGCGAAACCACCGTAGTGCACGGCGATATCAAGCCGAGCAACATCCACCTCAGTCCCAACGATACCGTGCGCCTGCTCGATTTCGGCATCGCGAAAACGCTGCGCGCCAACGCGGATTCCACCGCGCACGGTTTCGGAAGCCCCAGCTATTGCTCGCCGGAGCGGCTGGAGCGCAGCCAGGTGGATGAGCAGAGCGACCTGTGGGCAGTTGGTGCAACCCTCTACGAAATGCTCGCCGGGGTGCCGCCGTACCGCGCCGACAACACCCGCAAGCTGGAGCAGTTGATCCGCTCGCTGCGGCCGCCGCGCGCCCTGCCCGCAAGCTGTCCGCGAGTGCTGAAGCTGATCGTCAGCAAAGCGCTGGCAGGCAAACCGGAGCGCCGCTACAGGTCGGCCGATGCGCTGCGGCAAGACCTGCAGAAGTTCCTGGAACACCGCACCACGCTCGCCGAAATCGAGCGCCGCGGCGCAGCCGGAGCCACCATGGAGGTGGCGCGCGAAGTCTTGAAGCGAGCCACACGAACCGTGCGCCGCGTCAATCGCGCCCTCAAGGTCGCCGGCGCAGCCGGTTGGTTTCTCGCGGGAATGGCGCTGTGGATCGGCGGAACCATGGCCGTCCAGGAATGGGCGGCGCATCATCGCATCGCCAAAATACCGCCTAAACCTGTATACGTACCCGTACAAGTGCCGCCGCCCGCCAAACCCGAGCCCCCGTACGCCGCTACGGCGGACGCAATTCTCCAGGCGTACCGCGAAAGCAGGAATCCCAGGCTGCAGCAGTTCGATTGGTACAAGGCCGAGGTTTTGTACGAGCGCGCGGTTGAGTTGGGCGCCTCTGACGACGCTACGGGCGCTAAGTTGGCGCTGACTCGCGGTTATGCCATGCTCGTGCGCGGCGGAGCGTCGCGGGCCCAGGCGCGCGCAGAATTTTTGAAGGCGGCGGGCAAATTGCCCTGGCTGCCGACCCCGGCTTCCACCGTCTCCGCCTTCGCCCTCGCGGAGCGCCAGGCATCCGTACCGGTATATAGACAGGTTCGCCACGCCAGGCCACGGCCTCAAAAGAGGAGAAAATCATGGCGGTAACCAGAAGTTGGGCGGGACAAAAAACCCGGCCGTTCCTCATCTCCGTCGGCAAGCCCGCGCGCGCGAAATTCGGATTGCCGTGGCTCGCTGTCGCATCGCTGCTGATCGTCGCAGGTCTCGCCATGGTGTATGACGCGAAGGTGCAGCGCGGGGAAACGGCGTCGCAGGCCATCAACGTCAACACGGTCACCGCGCCGGAACAATTGCTGCCGCTTGTCGAATCGATTCCCAATCGCGCTGACCGCGAAGCCGCGTCTCAAACCGTCTTCGATTTTTTGCAGCGCGCCAAGCCAATCCGCAACGCGGGCGCCCTTTCGCGATTGCGCGTGCTGCGCCTCGGCAAAGTGAAATCGCTCCTCATCGTGCGCACGCCGCAGGAATTTCGCATCGAGCTTTTGAAGTACTGCGCGCTCTATTTCGCCGGCTTCTGGATGGTCGCGCTGTTATGGCGATGGGCGCGTTTTCCGGGCGATCGCGCGCTGCTGCCCGCGCTGCAACTGCTCAGCGGTATCGGCTTCATTCTGATGTTCAGCATGCGCGACCCGCTGCGCGACACGCTGGAATTCCAGAAGTTCTCCGTCGGCTGCTTCGCCGGTTGCATTGTGCTCGCGTTGGCGGCGGTGCGCTGGTTCGATTACCGCCGCCTCTCCGATTGGTGTTACACGCCGCTGTTCGCCGCGATGGCGCTCTTCGGTTTGCTGCTCGCCTTCGGCAAAGGGCCGGCTGGGAACGATGCCAAGGTCAACCTCGGCCCGTTCCAGCCCGTCGAGCTCATTAAGATCCTGGTCATCATCTTTTTGGCGGGATACTTCACCCGCAACTGGGAGCGGCTGCGCGACCTGCGGGAAAAACGCGTCTTCGCCCGTGTTTTTCAGCGTTTCGGAGTGCCGCGCCTGGAGCACATTCTGCCGGTGATGGCCGCGGTAGCCGTCGGCATCGCCATTTTCTTCGTGCTCAAGGACCTTGGCCCCGCGCTCGTCACCTTCTTCGTGTTCCTCTCGATGTTTGCGATCGCGCGCGGCCGCCCCGGCCTGGCAATCGCGGGCATCCTCATTATGGTGAGCTCCGTTGTGGCCGGCTATCGACTCGGCCAACCGCACACGGTCGTCGAGCGCATAGACATGTGGCTCGCGCCCTGGGACAACAACGTTCACGGCGGCGATCAGCTCGCGCACGGCTTGTGGGCGCTCTCGACCGGCGGACCCACCGGCAGCGGTCCGGGTTGGGGCGATCCCGAAATGATTCCCGCCGGCAATACGGACCTGGTGCTTCCCGCCATCGGCGAGGAGTGGGGCTTCGTCGGTGTCGCGGGAATATGCCTGCTGTTCGGCTTCCTGGTGTCGCGTGCGTTCCGGGCAGCCAGTCGAGCCGCCACGCAATTCGGATTCTTTCTCGCTCTCGGGCTCGGCTGCCTCATCGCCTACGAAATACTCCTGATCTCTTCGGGCGTGCTCGGCGCGCTGCCGCTTTCGGGCGTGGTTTCGCCGTTCCTCAGCTCCGGCAATACCGCGATGCTGGCGAACTTCCTGATCTTCGCGCTGATCGCGTCCGTCTCGGCCGACCCCGAAGAGGGCGAGCCGAGCCACATCCTGCGCATCCGTCATCTGAAAATTGTGTTGGCGTGCGTCGCCGCTGTCTTGTTAGCGTTCGCCGCGCGCTACCAGATCGTCGACGCCGACGACACGCTCGCGCGCGACGCGCATTCCTTCGAGCAGGACGGCGTGAAGCGGCCGCAGCACAATCCTCGCATGAACTCGCTGGCCCGCGAAATTCCGCGCGGCACCATCTTTGACCGCAATGGCATTCCACTCGCCACCAGCAGTTGGGACGAATTGCAGCAGCACCGGCAGCAGTATTCCGATCTCGGAGTTTCGCTGGACCAGGCGGCCTCGCGCTTCGATTCGCGCCACTATCCCTTCGGAGCCGCCGCCGAACATCTGATTGGGGATGTTCGCACCGGCGAGAACTTTCACGCCAGCAACGCCTCGCTGGTCGAGCACGATTCCAACCAGCATCTGCAGGGGTATCAATACGCGGAGCTGGCGCGTCTGGTGCGCTACCGTCACCAGCCCGGGAATCCGGACGTGGCGCGAGTGCTGGCGCGCGACCGCAATATCCACCTGACGCTCGACATTCGCCTGCAGCTCAAGGCGAAGGAAATTCTGGAGCGGCATCTCGCGGAAACGCACAATGACAAGGGGTCCGTGGTAGTGATGGATTCGGCTACCGGGGATGTGCTGGCGATGGTCAGCGCGCCCGCGCCGCTGCCGCCCTCCCAGCGCTCCGCCGCGCCTTCGCCCGATGAGCTGCTGGACCGCGCCCGCTACGGCCAGTATCCGCCGGGCTCCACGTTCAAGCTCGTCACCGCGATCGCGGCGTTGAGCGGCAATCCCGAACTGCGGCATCGCACCTTCCTGTGCCACGGTTTGGGCGATGGCCGCGCGGGCACCGTCATCCCCGGTTGGAATCGCGCGATCAAAGACGATATCGGCGACCACGCGCACGGCACGCTCGATATGGAGCGCGCCATCACTGTTTCGTGCAACGCGTATTTTGCGCAGCTTGGCGTCAACGACGTCGGCTCGCAGCGTCTTGCCGAAACCGCGGCGAAGATGGGCATTTCGACGGGCGACCCCGCGGAATTGCGGCGCTATCTTCCGTTCGCGGCATACGGTCAGGGCCCGGTGCTCATCTCGCCGTTCAAGATGGCGCGCGTGGCGGCGGCCATCGCCGCGGATGGACGAATGCCGGAGGGCCGGTGGATCGGCGACGCCAACAATCCCCGCACGGACGCGCCGCTCGTTATGCTGCCGCCCGAGCAGGCGCGCTTCCTCGCCGGCGCCATGCGAAAAGTGGTGACGGAAGGAACGGCACGGCGCGCGATGGCGGGCTCTGCCATTGCGATCGCCGGAAAAACGGGCACGGCGCAAATGGATACGGGCATGCCGCATGCGTGGTTCGCCGGGTTCGCTCCGGCGGACGGCGCGCGGCGTATCGCGTTTGCCGTGCTCGTGGAGCATGGCGGATACGGCGGGGCGGTGTCTGCGCCCATCGCCAGGGAAGTAGTGGAAGCAGCCGCGGAGTTGCACATCTTATGAAAGTCGCTGAGTTTCTGGAGAAGTTCGGACGCGCGGTTTTCGAGAGCCCGCTTTCGGCTGCCACCACGGGCGAGGTTCCCGAGGAGTTGGCGGAGATCCGGCTCGCCGTGCTGGATCGCGTGAAGGAGAAAAGTTATCGCGCGGGCGGCAAGAAAGTCTTTCCGTTCGACCGGATTCGCGTGGAAATACGCGGCGTGGATGAGAGCCGCCGCGACCTGTTCGCGGGCGTCTTCTTCCGCCGGTACCTGGAGCATGAAGTGTGCAACGCGCTGCATGGCGCAGGCTGCCGCTTTCCCGAAAAACTGCGGGTGGATATCGAGCCGCTTACCGGGTTTCCGCAAAGCGGCGAGCCGTGGCTGATTGTCGAGGCGCTGTCGCAGCAAAGCGCGGCAGCGGGCGCTCGCACCGGCGTGCTGGAAGTTTCCGCTGGTGATGCTAACGTGCAGCGCCTGCGCCTCGAAAAGCCGCGCATCAACATCGGCCGGGTGGTGGACGTCTACCGCGACGGCGGATTGCACAGGCGCAACGATCTCGCCTTCGCGGCGGAGACCGAAATCAACGCGTCCGTCTCACGCGAACACGCGCACATCACCTTTGACCGCGTAAGCGGCGAGTATCGTGTGTTCAATGATCGCTGGTACGCGCGCGACGGCAAGGCAAGCACCGAATGCGGAATCTGGATCGTGCGCGACGGCATGAGCCAGGAAGTGCATCGGACGTCGCGCGGCGCAAAATTGGAGCCCGGAGACGAGATCCACTTCGGACGGGCGGTAGTGGTGTTCGGGTTGGAGTAGACGGGCCTCAGCCCAGGACCGTCCCCGTGCCGCCACCGGCGCTCTCCCAGGACGTCCCTGCCTCCGACTGCGCCGCGCGTACGATCGCCAGCGCCATCACCTTCCCATATTCCGGCGACACCACTGACGATGTGATCTCGCCCACTTCCGCCCCGCCGGCCGATAACTTCGTCCCCGCTGCCACCGGCGCCGCCGCATCCATCGCCACGCTCTCCAACGCCGTCCCTGCCTCCGACTGCGCCGTCCGTACGATCGCCAGCGCCAACACCTTCCCATATTCCGGCGACACCACTGACGATGTGATCTCGCCCACTTCCGCCGCCGCATCCATCGCCACCCGACGGTATGGTGTTCGGTCTCGAGTAGACGGGCCTCAGCCCAGGACCGTCCCCGTGCCGCCGCCAGCGCTCTCCAACGCCGTCCCTGCCTCCGACTGCGCCGTCCGTACGATCGCCAGCGCCATCACCTTCCCATATTCCGGCGACACCACTGACGATGTGATCTCGCCCACTTCCGCCCCGCCGGCCGATAACTTCGTCCCCGCTGCCACGGGCGCCGCCGCATCCATCGCCACCCGCACCAGCTTCTTGTTCACATGCCCCTGCGCGCGAATCCGCTCCACGATCTCCTGCCCGATATAGCAGCCCTTCGTGAAATTCACCGCGTGCATCTGCTGCGTCTCCTGCGGCAGGCTCGTCTCCCGTATATCCACTCCGTACCGCGGACGGCCGTTCTCGATCGCCACCACGCGCGCATCCTCTTCCGTCGCCGGCGCCGCGCCCGCCGCCTCCAGTTTGCGCACCAGTTCCGCGCGCCCGTCCACGCCGCAATAAATGCGATACCCCGGCTGGCCCGAAGCGCTCACCGCCGCGATAGTGCAATCGTTCCACTGCACGTGCGAGTAGTCGGCGCCCGGAGCAGCCGCGCCGAGCGACGCCAGCACTGCCGCGGACGCCGGACCTTCCAGCGCAATCGCCGCCGTCGCGTCCGTCACGTCTTCCAGCTCCACCTGGTCCGCGATGATGTACTTGCGGATCAGTTGCGGAACTTTCTCGCGCAGGTCCGCCTGCGTGTCGATCAGAAAATGCTCCGCGAAACAAAACAGGTACAGGTCCGCCTGTATGCGGCCCTGTGGGGATAGCAGGAACGCATAGCAGCCGCTGCCCGGCGTCATCCTTTTCACTTCGTTGGTCGTCAGATTGTGCAGCAGGCGCGCACGGTCCCGGCCGCGCGCCACAATGCGCCCGCGCGCGGAAACGTCCAGCATCGCGGCGCCCCGCCGGAGCGCTTCATAACCCGGAGTCGTCGTCATATTCACTTAATAGATGCGGCTCAGCCATGCCGAGATGAAGATAATCGCGAACCCCGAAATCAGGGTGCCCGTCAGCATGCGCCCGCGCCGCGGATTGTTCGGCCGCGCGATCAGCACCGCCACCGCGAACACATGCAACACCAGGAGAATCTTGATGCCGAACAACATGTGGTAATACGCCGTGTGCCCGCGCGCAATCAGCAGCCGGTAAATGCCCGAAACAATCAGCGCGATAATCGCCGCCGTCACCACCGGATGAAACGCTGCTGCGGAGCGGTTTTCCGCCGCCTGGCGCGCGTCCGCCGGCAAGCCGCTCAGCGCACGCGTCTCCACCAGGCGCGCATACAACAGACTGCCGACAAGCGCCGCGACTGAGGAAATATGCACCCAGCGCATGATGATCGTGAGAATGTCCGGCATGCCCTGAGTATACAATCGGGCGTATGATCCATGAGATCCTGCCGGTGGGGATGCTGCAGTGCAACTGCTCCGTTTTCGGCGACGAAGCCACCCGCGAAGCCATGGTCGTCGATCCCGGCGATGACATCGATGACATTCTCGCCATCCTGCAGCGGCACGCTCTGCGCGTCACTGCAATCGTCATCACACACGCGCACATAGATCACATCGGCGGAGCGGCCAAACTGAAAGCCGCTACCGGAGCGCCCGTCTACATGAATCCCAACGATCATGAGCTTCAGCGCATGATGCCGGTACAAGCCGCATGGCTCGGCGCGGAGACGCCGGAAGCAGTCGACATCGATCAGCCCGCTAAGGACGGCGATACCCTCACCATCGGCGCGGCCGAGGTCCACGTGCTGCACACGCCCGGGCACACGCAGGGCAGCATCAGCCTGTGGATGCCATCGGAAAACAAACTCGTCGCCGGCGACACGCTGTTCCGCGGCAGCATCGGCCGCACGGACCTCCCGGGTGGCGACTCCCACCAGATCCTCCGGTCCATTCACGAAAAGCTGCTGGCCCTGCCCGGCGACGCCATCGTGATTCCCGGCCATGGCGAAAACACCACCATCGCCCGCGAGAAGCGCACCAATCCGTTTCTCGCCGGAATGTAACCGTGCGCGCGCTGCACACCACGGCCGCGATCCTCAACCGGCCGCGCGGGCCGGTGTCCGTCGAATCGATCCACGTGGGCGACCCCGGTCCTGGCGAAGTGCTGCTGCGCATGGAAGCGTGCGGCATCTGCCATTCCGACCTCTTCGTCGCGGGGCTCGAACGACTTCCGCTGGCGCCGCTCACGCTCGGTCACGAAGGCATCGGACGCGTCGAGGCCGTTGGCGAGGGCGTCACGCAATGGCGGCCCGGAGATCGCGCGGGCGTCACGTTTCTCGGCGCCACTTGCGGCAACTGCGAGTTCTGCGTCAGCGGCCGCGAGCGCTTCTGCCCCAAGCAAACGAATTTCGGCTACACGCTCCACGGGGCGCTTACCGGAGTGATGCACGCGCCCGCTTCCGCGCTCGTGCGCGTGCCGGAAGAACTCCCGGCAGCGGAAGCCGCACCGCTGTGCTGCGCCGGTTGGACGGCCGCGGGAGCATTGCGCGAAGCCGGCCTCGCCGCCGGACAATCGCTCGGCATTTTCGGCTTCGGAGGTCTCGGCCACCTCGCGTTGCAGATAGCGAAGGCGCGCGGCTTGCGAACCGGGGTGGTCGACATCGGCGAAGAAAAGATCGAGGCCGCCCGCACCGCGGGAGCCGAATTCGCCGGACGCACGCTGAAGGAATATGGTGCAGTCGACGCAGCGATTGTCCTGACCCCCGCGCCTGCCGCTATCCAGCAGGCCTTCCGCTCGCTGCGCCGCAACGGAATCCTGGTGCTGGTGGGCCTCGCCACCACGCAATACGAGCTACCGCTGGTCGATACGGTTCTCAAGGGAATCGAGATTCGAGGCAGCTACCTGGGCACCCGCGCCGATCTCGAAGAAGTCTTCGCGCTCGCCGCCGCCGGAACCCTGAAGCCGCAAGTTGAAACCCATGCGCTCGACGAAACCCCCACGCTGCTCGAGCGTCTCCAACGAGGAGAGATCCAAGGCCGCGCCGTAATCCGGTGGTGAAGGTAGCGACCGGTCTCCTGACCGGTTGCAGGCGAGCGCAGCTCGCCCAGCCGCGCCTTGCGCGCGGCACGACAGGAAGGATTCCCGTCGTCGCGTTTCGGGATCAAACTAGTGGCTTGCTTTTCAGAGTACGCCAGGGCGGTAGCGACCGGTCTCCTGACGGTCTCCAGACCGGTTGCAGGCGAGCGCAGCTCGCCCGGGCGCGCCTTGCGCGCCTGGTACCGGCCGGGAGGCCGGCACCTACTTTGATACCATGCACGCATGGCCTCTCCCAACGTCTACCCGCCTAGCCGGGAGTTTGTCTCCAGAGCCCACGTTCAAGGCATACAGGGCTACCGTGAGCTCTATGACCGAGCCGCGGAAAAGCCCGAGGAATTCTGGGGCGAGCTCGCGGAGAAAGAGCTCTCCTGGTTTTCGAAATTCTCCCACGTCTTCGAATGGAATCCGCCCTTCGCCAAGTGGTTCGCCGGTGGCAAGCTCAATGCGTCCTACAACTGCCTGGACCGCCACCTGGCCACGCCGCGCAGGAACAAAACAGCGATTCTCTGGGAAGGCGAGCCCGGCGACCAGCGCCAGATTTCCTACCAGGAACTGCACCGCCTGGTGTGCCGCTTCGCCAACGTGCTCAAAGCGCGCGGCCTCAAAGCGGGCGACCGCGCCATCGTCTACATGGGCATGGTGCCCGAGCTTCCCATCGCGCTGCTGGCCTGCGCCCGCCTCGGCGTCATTCACAGCGTCGTCTTCGGCGGCTTCTCGGCCGAAGCGCTCAAAGCCCGCATACAGGACCTGCAGGCGCAAGTCGTCATCACCTGCGATGGCGCGTGGCGGCGCGGGCGCGAAGTGCCGCTCAAAGCCGCCGTCGATGACTCCCTCACCGATTGCCCCAGCGTCAAGGACGTCATCGTCTACAAGCGCACCGGCGGCCCGATCAACATGAAGGACGGCCGCGACCATTGGTGGCACGATCTCGACGCCGCCGCCGGCGACGACTGCCCCGCCGAGCCGCTCGATAGCGAGCATCCGCTTTACGTCCTCTACACCTCGGGCACCACCGGCAAACCGAAAGGTATCGTTCACACCACCGCCGGTTATCTTCTCGGCACGATTATGACGATGAAGTGGGTCTTCGACCTGCGCGACGAAGACATCTATTGGTGCACCGCCGACATCGGCTGGGTCACGGGCCACAGCTACATCGTCTATGGACCGCTCGCCGCCGGCGCCACCAGCATGATGTATGAAGGCGCGCCGGATTTTCCGCAGCCCGACCGCTTCTGGAGCCTCATCGAAAAATATCGCGTCAACATCTTCTACACGTCGCCCACCGCTATCCGCGCGTTCATCAAGCAGGGCGACCAGTGGCCCAATGCGCACGATCTTTCCAGCCTGCGCCTGCTCGGTAGCGTCGGCGAGCCCATCAATCCCGCAGCGTGGGAGTGGTATTACAAGACCATCGGCAAGGAGCGCTGCCCCATTGTCGATACGTGGTGGCAAACCGAAACGGGCGCCATCATGATCGCGCCGATGCCTGGCGCAGTGCCTGCCAAGCCGGGGTCCGGCACGCTGCCGATGCCCGGCATTCTGGCTGACATCGTCGATCTGCAAGGGCGGCCTGTAGAAGCGAATCGCGAAGGGTTCCTCATCATCCGCCGCCCGTGGCCCAGCATGGCGCGCACATTGTGGGGAGATCCCGAACGCTACAAGCAAACGTATTGGGAGCGCATCGAAGGCGTCTATATGACCGGCGATGCGGCACGCCGCGATGAAGACGGCTACTTCTGGATTCTCGGCCGCATCGACGACGTGATGAACGTCAGCGGGCATCGCCTCAGCACGATGGAGATCGAGTCCGCGCTGGTGCGGCATCCCGCGGTCGCCGAAGCGGCTGTGGTCGGCAAGCCGCACGAGATCACCGGCCAGGCGGTCGCATGCTTCGTCACACTGAAGAAGGGCGACTGGAATCATGAGCAGCTTTCCGAAGAACTGCGTAAGTGGGTCGCGAAGGAAATCGGAAGCTTCGCCCGGCCGGAACAGATCCGCTTCACCGACGCGCTGCCGAAAACGCGCAGCGGCAAAATCATGCGCCGCCTGCTGCGTGAGATCGTCACATCGAACTCCGTAACGGGCGATGTCACGACGCTCGAAGATCTCTCCGTAGTAACGCGGCTGGCCGCGCAAAACGACGAGGATTAGGCGTCACAGATGAAACGAAATTAACGGCAGCCCCCGAAACATGCGGTTTTTGAAATGCATCTTTACATGCGGAGGGAATTGGCAGCTATGTTACGCAAAGCACTTCTCACTACGGTGTTCGGAGCCGCGCTGGCCGTAATTCCGGCATCGGCGCAAGTGTACGTTCGCATCGGACCGCCGCATCCTCAGGTGGAGCGCCGCATCCCGGCTCCCGGACCGGGCTACGTGTGGACACCCGGTTATCATCGCTGGGACGGCAATGCTTACGTTTGGGTGCCCGGCACGTGGGTGCGTCCGCCGCGTCCTCGTGCGCATTGGGTCGCGGGCCACTGGCGGCACCAGCGTCGGGGCTGGGTTTTTATCGAAGGTCACTGGCGGTAAACAACGATCTCGGGGCAGGCGGTTGTCGTCTGCCCTTTTTTGCTCATTATAATTTGTTTTGACAAAACAACACTTATACCTGTATAAGTAGATTGTGGCCGAATCCGGGGTTGAAATTCTCCTTCGCTGCTATCCGAAAATCTATTTTGTATGCCATCGCCGCCATATACGGGACGCCGGCACGGGAACGGTTTTGAGTTCGCATCAGGCAGGGGTGATCGATCATCTCGACGGCATCGAGGGCACTTCCGTCGCGGAGCTTGCGAAACACATGGGTGTCACCGCTTCGACGATGTCGCTGATGATCGACCGCCTGGAACGCGGCGGTTACGCGCACCGCGATCTCAATCCGAAGGACCGGCGCCGCGTGGATGTGCGCCTCACGGTGGATGGCATACGCGTCAAAGAGCAACAGAAAGTGCTGGAGCCGCAGCTCGTCGAGATGCTGTTGTCGCGCCTCCAGCCGGAAGAATTGGACACGGCTTTGCGCGGCATGGAACTGCTGGCGGCGGCCGCGACGGACATGATCGAGTCGGGCGGCGTCAGCGCCTTTTGGAGGCAAACGTTATGAAGTGGGTCCTGCTCACCGCAGGTATTCTTGCGCTGCTCATTGTTATTGCCTGCGCGGTCGGCGCAATGCTGCCGGCGCGCCACCAACTGACGCGGGTCGTTCGACTCGCTGCATCGCCCGATGCGGTGTATGCGCTTTATGCGGGTCCTCCGGATTGGCGAGGCGTGAAGAAGTACGGCGACCTCCCGGACGCCGGCGGCAAGAAGCGCTGGTGGGAGGACGATGGGCACGGCGGCAAGATCACCTACGAACTTGTCGAGGCTGTTCCGGCTCGCCGCAGGGTGACGCGGATCGCCGATGAGAAGCTTCCCTACGGCGGCACGTGGACTTTCGAAGTGACGCCCGATGGCACGGGCAGCGCCGTGCGCATCACCGAAGACGGCATCGTGCATAATGTGTTCTTCCGGTTCATGGCACGGTTTATTTTTGGTTACGAAGCCAGCATCAGCAACGTGCTGAAGAGCCTGACGGCGAAATTCGGAGGAGTGGCGTAATGGGTCAGGAACTCGAATGCAAGATGCGCGACGGAAAACGCGCGCAGACCGGCACCGCGCAACTGGAGAGCGACTATCTCATGTTTCGCGGCACGGACCGGCTGAAGATTCTCTTTAACGAGATGACGAAGGTGGAGGCGGCGGAAGGGATTCTGCATATCGAGCACGCGCGCGGCGAAGTGGATTTCGAACTGGGCGCGGCGGCGGAACGGTGGGCAAACAAAATCCTGCATCCGCCGACGCGGCTGGATAAGCTCGGCGTGAAATCAGGAACCTCGGTTCGTGTGGACCCGGAGTTTGACCCCGCCTTTCTGGCGGAACTCACGGCGGCGGGCGCGGCGATCAACGCGAAGGGTCCGGCCGACCTGGTGTTCCTCGGCGCACAGCGTCTTTCCGATCTCCGCATCCTGCCCACGGTCGCCAAGCTCGCTAAACAGTCGGGCGCGGTTTGGGTGGTGTATCCGAAGGGGCTTAGGGAAATCCGCGAGATCGACGTCATCGAGCGCGGCCGGAAAGCGGGGCTGAAGGACGTGAAAGTGGCTGCTTTTTCACCCACACAAACCGCGCTTAAGTTCGTGGTTCCACTCGTCAAGCGGGCGAAGGGCGGTAAGTAGGCGGCAGCGTACCCGCCGGCTATTGTCTTTTTGATAAGATTTAGGATGCCGAAGGGCGTTTCTCACTCACGCTGCCCCTATGCCTGCAAGTTTGCCGTTCGCGCTTCTCGCGTCCCGCTCAGCCAGTCAACGGCTAGTGCAGGGACTCTTCGATAAATCGTTCGCCGGAATCCACCAGCTCGCGTGGTTCGACTGGGCGATGCTCATTCCGTATTTCACGGTGCTCGTGATCCTGTCGATTTACGGGATTCACCGTTACGAGACCATCCGCACGTACTTCAAGCATCGAAAGAATGCGACGACTGAACCGCGGGTGCGTTTCGACCGGCTGCCGCCGGTGACGATACAGCTTCCGCTGTATAACGAGCGCTACGTGGTGGAACGGCTGATCGAAGAATGCTTGAAGATGGAATATCCGAAAGAGCTGCTGCAGATACAGGTTTTGGACGATTCCACCGACGATACGGCGCCGTTCGCCGAAGCGCTGGTGGAGCGTTACCGCAACATCGGCTACCCGATCGAATATCACCACCGCAGCAACCGGCACGGTTACAAAGCCGGCGCTCTACAGGAAGGCTTGAAGACGGCGACCGGTGAATTCGTCGCGGTGTTCGACGCCGATTTCTGCCCGCCTGCCGAGTTTCTGCTGAAGACGGTGGACTACTTCGCGGATCCGAAAGTCGGCGTGGTGCAGACGCGCTGGAGCTATCTCAACCGCGATTACAATTTCCTGACGGAAGTGGAAGCCATGCTGCTGGACGGCCACTTCATTCTGGAGCACGGGGCACGGTCGCGGGCGGGGTACTTCTTCAACTTCAACGGGACGGCCGGGATCCTGCGCAAGAGCATGATCGACGATGCCGGCGGGTGGCAGCACGATACGCTGACGGAAGATTCGGACCTCAGCTATCGCGCGCAACTCAAGGGCTGGCGGTTTGTGTATCTGCCCGGGCTGGATTGCCCGTCGGAATTGCCGGTGGAGATGCACGGGTTTCAGGTGCAGCAATCGCGCTGGGCGAAGGGCTTGACGCAGGTCGCCAAGAAACTGCTGCCGGCGATTCTGAAGGCGGACGTGCCGAAGCGCGTGAAAGCCGAAGCCTTCCTGCATCTGACGCCCAACATTTCCTATCCGCTGATGATCGTGGTTTCCGCGTTGATGCTGCCTGTGATGATCGTCCGGTTCTATATGGGCGTTTGGCAGATGCTGTTTCTGGATCTGCCGCTGATTGCCGCGTCCTTCTGGTCGATCTCGTTGTTTTATGTGGTGGCGCAGCGCGAGTTATACCCGAAGAATTGGAAGCGCGCCATCCTGATGCTGCCGATGCTGATGGCGGTGGGCGTGGGGCTTACCATCATCAATACGCGGGCCGTTCTGGAAGCGCTATTCGGGGTGGAAACGGCGTTCGCGCGTACGCCCAAGTACGCGATCGGCGACAAGATCGTGAAGCTGGAAGCCAAGAAGTACCGGCGGCGCAGCGGCTGGCTGCCGTATGCGGAGATCGGCGTGGGCACTTACTTTGTGGGCATGATTGTGTTCGCGGCGCAGACGTATAACTTCTTCGCGATTCCGTTCCTGTTCCTGTTTGTCGCGGGGTATTACTGGGCGGGGTTCGGCACCCTATATCAGGAACACCAGACCCGGCTGGCGTGGCTGAAGCAGAGCAAACTGGCAGTCGCGCGCCAGGCGTAACGCGTAAAGACTTCACCGCAGAGGCGCGGAGAGCGCAGAGGTCCGCAGAGGAAAGCGGGAAGGCTTCGCCGCTGAGGCACGGAGACGCTGAGGAGGCTTAGAGAGTGCGCGCTGGGGCGATGGGCTTTCTCTGCGGTGAAGCGTTTGCTTCTGCGGTGAAGCGTTTGCTTCTGCGGTGAGCTCTTTGCTATTGCCAGGCGAAGTCTCCTATTAGTGGGAGATGATCGCTGGCGACCAGCGCTTTTTTGGTTCGATGTACGCAGAGTTGATGGAGGCGCAACTGGGGATCGTAGTAGATGTGGTCCAGTTTCAGGAACGGCAACAGTCCCGGATAGCTTCGGCTTACTTCGGCGGCTTGCAGGTGGGAGCGCAGGAGCCTTGTGGCTAAGCCGCTGGTCCATTCGTTGAAATCGCCCATGACGATTCGCGGCGCCTGATAATCGGCGTGCGTCAGCAACTCGGGGGCGATTAGTTTGCGCCCTTGTTCGCGCCGCTCGAGCAATGCCGTCCCGAGGTGCACATTGAAGACATGCACTACGCCTGCTCCGTTCACCTCCACATCGGCGCGCAGGCAGCCGCGTTCTTCGCGGCCGCGGACACTCAGGTCGTAATTGTGCGTCTGGCGGATCGGCAAACGGCTGAGCACGACATTTCCGTAGGCATACCCGCGATGCTTGCGATTTTCGCCGAGCACGAACGGAATCTCGAGCTCCTGCGAGATGGCTTCGGCCTGATGGGCGAGCGCCTCCTGAAGCGCCACCACGTCCGCATTGACTTCCCGCAGCACTTCGGCGATGCGTTTCGCGCTGGTGCGTCCGTCCATGCCTTTGCACTTGTGGACGTTGTAAGTCACTACTCGAAGTTGAGTCATTCCTGCCGTTCCAGAATCCAGCCGAGCCATTCGTGCATGCGCTCAAAGGGCGAGCGGCGCTGCCATTCCCGATAGGTCACCCGATGGGAAGCGGCCAGATCGCGCTGGAAATCCTGTTCAATGCGCGATGCCAGAACGTCATCGAGCGCCGCGACGTTGAGCTCGTCATTGATGCCGAAGCTGCGCGAATCGAAGTTGGTGGAACCGACGACACTCCACGCGCCATCGACCACCAGAATTTTGGCGTGGATCATGGAAGGCCGGTACTCGTAGATTTGCGCGCCGTGCTTGAGCAGGTCGCCATATAAGCGGCGGCTGGAGGTTCGGGTCAGCAAATGGTCGCTGTGCTTGCCGGGGACAATGATCTTCACTTCGACGCCGCGCTGCTGGATCGCCTTAATCAGCTCGCGGCGCATGCTGCGATCCGGGAGGAAGTAGGGCGTGGTGATGTGGATGCTGCGGCATGCCGAAGCGATCAGGGTCTGGAAGACCATCCTCGCGCGCGTGGAACGTCCGTACGATGGGGTGCTGTTGATCACCAGAGAGGCCGTGCCGCCGTGTTGTTTGCATTCCGGGTAATACTTACAATCCGTCATGAGTTCGCCGCTGGATTCCACCCAGTTTTCGGCAAAGAGGCTCTGCAGGCTGGCGACGGCGCGCCCGCGGACGCGAAACATGGTGTCGCGCCACATGCGTTTCTTGGGGCCGCGATCCTTGTACCAGTGGTCGGCAATGCCGGCGCCGCCGATGAAGCCCACTTCGCCGTCCACTACCATCAATTCGCGGTGCGTGCGATTGTTGAAGCGCGGCAGGTTGTACCAGCGAAACGTCTGATACCAGCACACCTTCCCGCCGGCGTCCAACAGCTTGCGAAACGTGCGGGGCCAGGTGTTGAAGCTGCCGATGGCGTCGAGTACCACACGCACTTCGACGCCGGCGCGGGCGCGTTCGGTAAGAGCATCGATGTAGCGAGCGGCGATTTCGCCCTTCTGGAAAATGTACGCTTCGATGCACACGAACCTTCGCGCATTCGCGATGGCGTCCAACTGAGCCTCGTAGAACGCGGGGCCGTTGGTGAGCACTTCAATCGCGGTGTCCGGATAGGGGTCGGCATCGGCCAAAACTCCGACGACGCGCGCAAACGCGGCGGAATCCAGGGTCTCTTGCGGTGTCTGGTCGATGCAGTAGGGCAGCGCGGGCTGGAAGAAAGCAATCAGGATCAGCAAAAGCTGAATCGCGATGCCAGTGATCGCCAGGACGAGGAAAAAGGTCTCCACACCCTATTCGTGTTCACGTAGCAATCCAAAGTCCGGGAGGGAGGTGCAGTTCAGTACTTCTTGAGTTCTTCGATGAGAGCAGGCATGCCCTTGTGCACGTACAGGTTGGTGAGGTTCTGCTCTTCGGGCGACGGGGCCAGCACCTTAGGCAGAACGTCCATGCCGAGGCTCTGCCGGTTGGGCACCCAAACCTTCCCGTCGGCGAATTCCACTTCGCTGACAAAACCGGTCATGCTCTGGACGTTCACCGGCTTGCCGGCGTGAGAGAAGGTCAACTGGGTGTCCTGAGTGACTTTCGCGGTCTTGCCCGCCGGAAGGTACAACTCGGGATCGGCTGCCGGCAGGGAGGCGGCGAGGTACTCCTGGCCGCTGGCATCGCGCACCAGCCAGCCGAGCTCGACATACTTCACCGGCTTGTCGCTGCGGTTGCGGACTTCGATTTCGGGGGCTCTTGCCTGATTGCCGGAAACTTGCGCCCAGCCGCCGACGGGTTGAACCGGCGAATCGGGGAACTGTAGAAACGCGAACCGTTCGGTTCGTTCGGGCGCGGCGGTGGCGGCGGAGGTCACTGCGGGGCCATGCTTCACCACGCGGACATTCAACTGAGGGCGGTCCGCCTGGCGGGAGAGGCTTTCGAGAACGGCCTTCTCCAAGCCTTCACGGCCAGATTGCGCGAGGATTCTCTTGAAATGTTCGCGATCGCGCTGCGCTTCCATGGCCCAGGCGGTCATAATTCGCCGCGAGTGCAGCCGGTCCGGGCCGTAAAACGAGAGGTCCTGGAAGAGCACGCCGTCGAGCGTCACTTCCACCAGCGGACCGCCTCCCACCTGGGTGGGGCGGATGAGTTGTTGATCGATGCGTAGGGGGAAGGTCTCGCCGGGTCCGATATTCAGGCTCGGAAGCGATACGGAGGCCTTGCCGCCCAGAGCGACTTCCTGCGTCACGACGCGCAGGGTGACGCCGTGAATGCGATTCTGGCTCACGTTGCGCAGCGTGAGGCCCATGTGCAGATCCACGACGAGCGCGGCTCCGCGTGCACCGGTGAAGCTGCCGCCAGTGGTCCAGGACGTAGCCGCAATGGGCGCGTCGGCTGGAAAGTTGAAGCGTACGCTGCTCTGCGGCAGCGGGGTATCCTGCGCGGCGAGCACCGCGGCGGCCAGCAAACCGAGGGCACTGATGCGAAGTAGGAGGTTATTGCGCATCGACGATATTGACCGTCACGTAGCCGCTATCGGGGTCTACGTAACGCTCCCTCACTCCTCCGTGGGCGCTCACGGTGGCGGTGGTGTTCTGGACGCCGGCGTGTTTGAGACCGATGGCCTCTCCGTTCTCACTCACCTGAATGCCCCAAGTGGTTGCTTCGGCCACACTGCCTTCCGGCACGGTAAAGCGGTGCGGCGAGGGGCGTTCCAGCATCAGCCCGGTTACCACCAGCGCGATCATGCTGGCAAACGCCACTGCGGCGCGCGCTCCGGTGAACCAGCGGGTATCGCGGATGGCGGTTTCGGGCTGCCGGACGCACTCGCCCGCAGCCAGGCCCAAGCGGATATTGGCCGTCATTTCAGCGGAAATCTGCTGCCAGGAAACTTCAGGAAGCTCCTGTAGATCCGTGGCGATCTCGCGAATGGATTCGAACGCCGCCACTTCGTCGCGGCATTCCGCGCAGATAGCAACGTGGCGCTGCGCCTTCCACCGGGCGAACAGGCCAAGGTCGCCGCCGGCTAGTAACGCGAGTGTGGCCTGGGATGGGTGCTTCATGGGACTACCGCTTCCTTCTTTCCATGTACGACCGGAATTTTTTCCGCGCATTGGCGATGTGGCTGCGCACGGTGGCCATGGAACACTCCAGTTGGCGGGCGACTTCTTCCGCCGGCAAGCCTTCCACGTCGCGCAGCAGCAGGGCGGCGCGTTCGCGCGGACTGAGGAGGCGCAGCCCGTCTTCGAGGTAGATGCGGTGTTCGCTTCTCAGGACAAGCTGCTCGGGGCTTTCGCCATGGCTCTGCGGGGCTTCGTCGAGCTCGCAAAAGGATGCCCGCCCGCTCCGCCGCAGAAAATCGATGGCCGTATTCGTCGCGATTTTGCTCAGCCAGTGTGCCGCTTTTTTCTCGTCCTTGAGCTGTTCTTCGTGCTGCAGGGCTTTGATGAAGGCTTCCTGGGTGAGGTCCTGAGCATCCTCGACGTTGCCGACAATGCGGTAGATCTGTCTGAAGATCCGCCGTAAATGCTCGGAAACAAAGCGGTTCTGCCGGTCGACCAACTCCAGCCCTGGCTCGATAACTTCACTCATCTGGCTGTAAACGGCAGTTCTCACAGGCTCTACGAAACATGACGCCGAACCTGCGAAAACGTGGAAACGATCTGACTCCATTCTAGCCGAGGACCTTTGGTACCGGTCTGGAGACCGGTACCTACTTGACTGCTATTGCGTCGATTGCGAAGCCGGCGTCCATGGAGGGGAGGCCTTCGAAAAGGAGGAGGGTTGCGGCGGGTGGCGGGGTGGATTTGAAGAAGTCGGGGCGCAGTTTCCGCAATTGGGCGGCGATGGCGTTGGAGAGTGGGTAGTAGTGGACGTAGGCGATATCGCCGAAGTTTGCGCCGGCCTGCTCGACTTCTTTGCGGAGGCGTTCGAAGGCGAGGCGGGCGTCCTGTTCCTGGTATCCGAAGGAGACCTGGGTTCCGGTGAGCACCACCTGCCGGGCTCCGACGAGGGCGGCGGCGGATTCGCCGGGTTGGGTCGCCGCGGTGAAGGTGAGGCGGGCAGGTTCGGTGTTGAGTCGCGCGACGCCTTCGCACGCGGCCAGGGCGGCGCCGGGTGCGCGCTGCGTTTGCACAAAATCGGCGGCGGCGTGCGGGTAGGCGTTCAGGACGGCTTCGCGGGTGGAGGCGAGTCCTTCGAGCGAACTCAGGAAACAGGTGACGCGAACGACGCTGTCCGGGTCCGCGCCGGCTGCGGTGACCGATTTGGCAAACGCAGCAAGCGCTTCGCGGGCGGGAGGAGGATCGACCGGGTCTCCGCGAGTTACCGGCTGGGCGGAAATGAAGGCCAGGCCGGATGGGTTGATGTCCTTGCGGGCCTGCGCGATGGCTTCGAGCACCACTTGAGCTCCCTCCATGGGCAGTCCGCCGGAACGAATCAGGCTGATGGCGGGCAAGGGCTGGCGGTGGTCGGTGAAATAGTCGCTGACCAGATCGCGGACGCGCCGAACGTCGCCAGATCCGGCTACAAAGGCTCGAATCTTCAGGATGGTGTCGCCGCCGGCCTGGTGTGTGAGCGCTTTAAGGGCTTCGCGGATTTGCGGCGTCAGCAGACCCTTCGCCGAGAGCGGGGTCACCAGGAATGTGAGGCGGCGCGTTTCACCGACAACCGCGCTTGGAAGCTCCTTGGGGAGTTGCAGGGTTTGGGTGGGGTCTTCCTTCTTCTTTTTTTGAGGAAGTGCGGCCGAAAGGAGCAGCGCGCCAAAAAGAACCGGAAGCGCGAGACGCCGCAAGCGCATAGAATTAGGATTGTACCAGACAGTTTTTTGGGGGGGACCCGGCCAGCCGGCAGGGCCACAAAGGTAAAGTCATGCCCAGCACCGGAGCAGCACGAGTCAGAGAGAAAAAGCCAGAACAACCGCAAGCCGGGAGAGGGGTGCCGCCGGTGGCGATTGCCATTGCCGTGGTAGCGGCAATCGTCGCAGGCATCGGCACGAAACTGTTTTTGGCGAAGCCCGCCGCGCGCATCGAGCAACCGCTGGCCGGCTATATTTCCGATTCCGGAACAGTCCTGCAAGAGTACGCGAAGTTCAAGGGCAAGGCTCCCAAGACCGGCAGTATCGCGACGCAATTCCAACAGGCGGCCGCGCTCGCGCAGAAGGCGGATTATCAGGGGGCGCTGGCGGTTCTGGAACCGTTGAGCAAAGAGGCGGCGGTGCCGGCAGTATTCAACGACTTAGGGGTACTCTACACGGCGACGAACGACCGGTCGCGAGCGGTGAACGCATTTCGGGAAGCGCTGGCTCGCGACATCTCTTACGCCGCGGTGCGGGAGAACCTGGAGCGGTTGCGCGCGCTTCCGAATTCCGCCGATCCGGTGTCGACGGAAGTGGAACCGAATTATCCGCGCGAATACGCGAACCTGATCGGCCTGAATAAACCCGTGGATGGCGAGATCGCGGCGGCGAACAATGACGTGGATATGTTCCGGTTCGTGGCGCCGGCGGCTCCGCGCGACCGGCTGGAAATCACGGTGACGAACCGCTCGCAGACGTTGGAGCCGCGGGTCCGGTTTTACGATTCGGAAGGCGGCATTCTGCCGTGGTCAAAAACGGAACGGGAGCCGGGCGCTTCGCTGTCGCTGATCCTGAGCCTGGAACCGAATACGCCGGTGTACCTCGAGTTGTCGGGAGATCGCGGCACGGGCGGCGCTTACACTCTGACCGTGAAACCACTCAAGGGCTTCGACGAGCTCGAACCGAACGACGACATCTACAGCGCGTCGAAGCTGGAGTTCGGGAAGAAAATCGACGCCAATCTCATGGATGCGGACGATACCGATTACTACACATTCACGGCGGACCATTCGGGGAAGGTGACGATTAACCTGGAGAACCGGTCGGCGACGCTGATGCCGGCTGTAACGACGTTTGGATCGGATATGCGCACCAGCGGGTTCGGGCCGGACGTGCGAAATCCGGGTGACGGCCTGCACCATACCTTTGATGTGCTGGAAGGGCAGAAGTATTACATACAGGTGTGGCCGCAGGCAAAATCATCCGGCGAGTATTCGTTGACGATCACCAGCCATCCAAATTGAGTCCTGGCCATCCAATATGGTATGGTTTGGATGAATGCGCATCACTCCTGAGCTGGAGCACGACTCCGAGGTTCCGCTTTACCGGCAGTTGTTCGAGCGGATTGCGTCGAAAATCCGCTCGGGCGAGCTTGCAAGCGGCGCCAAGTTACCGGCCACGAGGGAATTGGCTGGCCAGCTTGGCCTGAATCGGACTACTGTTTCCGCGGCGTACGAGTTGCTGGAATCCGCAGGTCTGATTTCCGGGCATGTGGGCCGGGGGAGTTTCGTCGCGAGTGGCGCGCGGACTTCGGAAACTGGCAGCATCGACTGGAACGGGATGCTGCGGGGCGGGCAGGATTGGCGGACGCCGCAAAATGGCGGGGAGCCGGCCAGCTTCATGATGTCGCGGCCGTCGCGCGATCTTTTTCCACTGGACGATTTTCGGAGCACGTGCGAGGCGGTGCTGCGGCGCGGAGACCTGGCGGATATTTTGCAGCTTGGGTCGCCCGCCGGTTACGAACCTCTGCGGCGGTATCTGCTGGCGGAGGCTCGGGCGGAAGGGGTGGCGTCGAGCGAAGACGACTTGCTGATCACGAACGGCTGCCAGCAGGCGCTCGACTTGATCGGCCGGGTGCTGCTGCGGCCCGGGGATAGCGTAGCGGTGGAAGACCCCGTTTATCCGGGCTTGAAGAATCTGCTCGGCGCGATGCAAGTGCGGTTGGCGGGGATTCCGGTCCGCCATGACGGGTTGGATATAGCAGAGGCGGCGCGCGTGCTGTCCCGGGAGAAGCCGCGCTTCCTGGTGGTGACTCCGAATTTCCAGAATCCGACCGGCACCATGTTGAGCATCGAGGCACGGCGCGCGCTGCTGGATGCGGCACGGCGTGCGGGGGTGCCGGTGATCGAAAACGATCCATACGGGCACTTACGGTACGAAGGCGAGGCACTGCCGGCGATCAAGCGAATGGACCAGAGCGACGGAACGGTGCTGCTGCGCAGTTTCTCAAAAGTGAGCTTTCCTGGGTTGCGCGTGGGGTGGGTTCTGGGCGCGAAGCCGCTACTGGAGCGGCTGCGCCAGGCAAAGGCGACGGCGGACTTGCATACCGATCAGCTTTCGCAGGCGGTGCTGTTGGAATTTGCGGAATCGGGGCGGCTGGAGCGGCATCTGGAGACGGTGCGGCGGGCGGGCACGGAGCGGCTGCGCGCGATTCTGGAGGCGTGCGCTCGCGAACTTCCGGCGGGAAGCGTATACACGCGGCCGCAGGGCGGCATGAATTTGTGGGTGCGGCTGGCGCGTCCGCTGGATGCGGAGGCTTTGCTGCCGCGCGCGCAGGAGTTGGGCGCGGCTTACTTGCCGGGCCGTTATTTTGCGGTGGCGCAGGCGGATTCGGGCGGGCTGCGGTTGAGTTTCGCGGGATTGACTCCGGAGGAGATACGCAAGGGGCTGGCGGTATTGGGGCGTGTCTTCGCGGAGGAATTGGAGAAGGCGGGGCGCAGCTCGGAAGCGGCTCCGGCTTTGGTTTAGGTCGACGAAGAAAAAGGAGAGCAGCAATGTTTTCATTCAGCAGCGAGCAGTTTCGATTGAATGTGGGTCTCGCCGAGATGTTGAAGGGCGGCGTGATCATGGATGTCACCAATGCCGATCAGGCGAAGATCGCCGAGGACGCAGGCGCGTCGGCGGTGATGGCGCTGGAGCGCGTGCCGAGCGATATCCGCAAAGAAGGCGGGGTGGCGCGCATGGCGAACATTTCGGTGATCGAAGAGATCATGAACACGGTGGATATTCCGGTGATGGCGAAGGCGCGCATCGGACATTTCATGGAAGCGCGCATTCTGGAAGCGCTGGGCGTGGACTACATCGATGAGAGCGAAGTGCTTACGCCGGCGGACGAAGAACATCACATCGACAAGCGCGCGTTCAAGACGCCGTTCGTCTGCGGCGCGCGGAATCTTGGCGAGGCGCTGCGGCGGATTGCGGAAGGCGCGGCCATGATCCGCACGAAGGGCGAGGCAGGCAGCGGAAACATTGTGGAGGCCGTGCGGCACATACGGACCATCGTCAAGGAGATGAAGCAGCTCACGGTGATGGGCAAGGAAGAGCTGGTGCATCAGGCGAAAAATCTGCAGGCTCCGCTGGAACTGGTGGAATGGGTGGCGCAGAACGGAAAGCTGCCGGTGCCGAACTTCTCGGCGGGCGGAATTGCGACTCCGGCGGATGCCGCGCTGGTGATGCAGTTGGGCGCAGAGGCGGTGTTTGTGGGATCGGGAATCTTCAAATCGAACGACCCGAAGGAGCGCGCCGAAGCGATCGTCAAGGCCGCGAAGAATTTCAATAATCCGGAAGCGCTGCTGGAGGCGAGCCGGAGCCTGGGTACGGCGATGCCGGGGCTCGACATTTCGAAGATGCCGGAATCCGAACTGCTGCAGACCAGGGGCTGGTAGATGAAGAAAGTGGGAGTGCTCTCGCTGCAGGGCGATTTCGCGGCGCACGGCGCGGCGCTGGAACGAGCGGGCGCGGAGCCTGTGTATGTTCGTGAACGGGAACAGCTCGACGGGGTCGACGGGCTGATCATTCCGGGCGGCGAGAGCACCACCATGTTGAAGCTGCTGCGATATGAAAATCTTCTGGAGGCGCTGCGCGAATTCGGCCGCAAGAAGCCGGTTTTCGGAACATGCGCGGGCGCCATTCTGCTGGCGCGGGAAGTGAGCCATCCGGAGCAGGAGAGTCTCGGGCTGATGGATATTGCGGTGGAGAGGAATGGGTACGGGCGGCAGTTGGACAGCCGTGTGGTGAAACTTGCCGCCGGTAAGGAACTGGGCGATGTGGAGGCCGTATTCATTCGCGCACCGATCATTCGCCGGGTGGGCGAAAATGTCAAAGTGATTGCGACTTACGAGAAGGATCCCGTGCTGGTGGACGATGGGAGACACCTGGCGGCGACGTTCCATCCGGAACTGACGAGCGACTCGCGCATTCACGAACTTTTCCTGGAGAAGCTGTGAGGCCACCCGAAGAGGAGCAAAAGACGCGCGTGCTGTTCGTATGCATCGGCAACTCCTGCCGGAGCCAGATGGCGGAGGGGTTTGCGCGGGCTTACGGCAGCGACGTGCTGATTCCGGCGAGCGCGGGGCTGTCTCCGGCATTCACGGTTGCGCCTGATACGATGCGGGCGATGCATGAAAAAAATGTCGATTTGCGAGACCAGTTTCCGAAGAGCATCCAGCATTTGGGGCGGTCGCAATTCGATCTGGTGGTAAATATGTGCGGCCGGACTATGCCGAAAATTCCGGGCGCGAAGTTGATCGAATGGGACGTGCCGGATCCGGTCGCGATGGACTATAAAACGCATTGCGAAGTGCGCGACCAGATTGAAACGCTGGTGATGCGCCTGGTGATGGATTTGCGGCACCAACAGCAGCAGGCCCGATTCCGCGGTCAGGGATCCGGCCAGTTTCCCGTCTGAAGTTTTTTCCTCTTTCCAGGTCTTGTCAGCCGCGCTCCGGCCACGGGCGCATGGTTCTACACGTGTGGTTCTGCAATTGCTGTTTGAAAGGCGCAGCCAGCATCGCGTTTTTTGAAAGGAGCATAGCAATCATGGAACGTGACATGGACGATATGAGGATGGCTTCCGCTCCGGCGGATACGGAACTGGATGAAGTCAATGTGCGGAACGACGACGATTGGGATGACGAGGATACACACCGGTATCGCCGCGTAATGAGCGCGGGGACACTGGCGGGCGATCGCGTACGCAACTCGGCGGGCGAGGACCTCGGCAAGATCGAAGAGATCATGATCGATGTACCGAGCGGCCGGATCGCGTATGCGGTGCTTTCCTTCGGAGGGTTCCTGGGAATCGGGGACAAGCTCTTCGCGATCCCGTGGCGGGCGCTCACGCTCAACGAAAAAGATCATGAGTTCATCCTGAACGTGGACCGGCAGCGGATGGAGAATGCGCCGGGGTTCGACAAGGACAACTGGCCGGACATGGCCAGCCCGGACTTCGGCAACTCGGTGCAGAACTATTGGAACGCTCCGCAGCAGGGCGATTCGACATTCGATCGCGACAGAAACCGCAATTTGTGATTTGAGGCCAAATAGGCCTTCTTTCGGCAGCTTTGTGGGAGAAAACCCGCGAAAGCTGCCGATTTTTTTTGCGCAACACTCCGCTTCGTTGAGTTGCAAACGTTGGGGCTTTCCAGGCGTTTATTTTGAAACACCGGAGCCTTGCTACAAACCCTGTGGACCCGTTGTGATGAAAAGGTAAGTACCTTTCGCCCGGATCGGGGGGCGAATCAAGGGGAGCACACAAGGGATGAGAAAACGAATACTGGTGACGGGCGGGGCGGGATTCATTGGATCGCACTTGTGCAATGAGCTATTGGAGCAGGGGTACCGGGTGCGCGTTCTGGATAACCTTTCCGAACAGGTTCACGGTCCGGGAAGGAAGCGGCCGCGATATCTGGACCCGCAAGTCGAGCTGCAGGTGGGAGACATTCGCGACGCCGATGAACTGCGCAAAGCGCTGGCGGGTGTGGACGCGGTGTATCACATGGTGGCGGCGGTAGGCGTGGGTCAGAGCATGTATCAGATCCGCGAATACACCAGCATCAACAATATGGGGACGGCAGTGCTGCTGGAAGCGCTGATCGAAAAGAAAGTTCAGCGGCTGATTGTCGCTTCGAGCATGAGCATCTACGGCGAAGGATTGTACAAAGCCGCCGATGGCACTACTCGCGTGGCACAGGAACGTTCGATCCAGCAGTTGAAGGCAGGCGACTGGCAGGTGCGGGATGAGCGCGGCGAAGACCTGACGCCGATTCCGACTCCCGAAACAAAGCCGCCGAACCTGGCGTCGATTTACGCTCTCAACAAGTACGATCAGGAGCGCATGTGCCTGATGATCGGGCGCGCGTACGGGATTCCGGCGGTGGCGATGCGGTTCTTCAACGTGTACGGGCCGAACCAGGCGCTATCCAATCCGTACACGGGCGTGCTGGCGATCTTCGCGTCGAGCATTCTGAACGGCAAGGCTCCGATGATTTTCGAGGATGGCTATCAGCAGCGCGATTTCGTCAGCGTGTACGATGTGGCGCGCGCGCTCCGTCTGGCGCTGGAAACACCGGAGGCGGCAGGCAAAGCATTCAACGTGGGGAGCGGGAAGCGGTATTCCATCCGCACGGTGGCGCAACGCATGGCAACGGTGCTGGGCCACGAAAAACTGCGGCCGGAGATCACCGGTAAGTACCGTGTGGGCGATATACGCCACTGTTTCGCGGACATTTCGCTGGCGCGCGAGGTGCTGGGGTATCAGCCTCAGGTAACGCTGGAAGAAGGGCTGACGAACCTCGCCGGGTGGCTGGAAAAACAGACGGTGCAGAGCCGTGTCGCCGATGCGTGCAATGAGCTGGCGATGCGCGGATTGATGGTCGGGTGAGCCTATGCGATACGCGCTGGTGAATCCTCCTTGGACGTTCGACGGCAGCATTTATTTCGGCTGCCGTGAGCCGCACTTGCCGCTGGAGTACGGGTATGCGCGGGCGCTATTGGAGCGCGCCGGTCATGAAGTACTGCTGGTGGATGCGCAACTAGAAGAGCTCGCTCCGGAAGAGATTCGCCGGCGGGTTCGAAACTTCGGGCCCGACTTCACGGTGGTGACGTCCGCTCCCAGCTACCTGTTCTGGCGCTGCGCTCCGCCCGAGCTACGGGTTCCGCAGGAGATGACGGCGCTGCTGCGCAACGTGGGGGGCACGATGGTGGCGGTTGGTCCGCATGCGTCCACTACTCCGCGGACGACGCTTCGCAAACTCGGCGCGGACGTGGTGGTGCTCGGGGAATGCGAAGAGACGCTGCCGCTGCTGACGGGCGATTGGGCGCATGTTCCCTCCATCTGTTTCCAGCGGGAGGGGGAAGCTGTGGTTACCGGCAGTCCGCACTCCTGTGACATGAACACGCTGCCGGCGCTGCGCTGGGAAGCGGCTCTGGTGGCGCGGCATCATCACCATCACCATCGATTCGAGGCTCCCCCGCAGGGTCCGGGCGCGGAGATGGAGACGTCGCGCGGGTGTCCGTATCACTGCACGTTCTGCGCGAAGGACAATTTCCGCGACGATTTCCGGCGGCGGCCGCTCGACACCGTGATGGAAGAAGTACATGGCTTGGTGGAGAACGGCGTGGAGTACATTTACTTCATCGACGAGATCTTTCTGCCGAACAAACCTCTGCTGGAAGCGCTGGTGCCGCTGCGCGTGAAGCTGGGACTGCAGACGCGGATCGACCTGTGGAGCACGGAGATGCTCGAGCTGCTGGGGCGCGCGGGATGCGTTTCGGTGGAGGCGGGCGTGGAGAGCATCACGGAGGAGGGCCGGGCGCTGCTGGATAAGAAGTGCAAGCTATCGACATCACAGCTTGCCGAGCGGCTGATTTTCGCGAAGAAGCACATTCCGTTTGTGCAGGCGAACCTGCTCGAAATGGAGCAGGACGACGTGGAGGCGATCGAGGCCTGGCGCGAGCATCTGCAGGCGCACGGAGTATGGGCGAATAAGCCGGTGCCGTTGTTCGTCTACCCGGGATCGCCCGAGTACACGCGCAAATGGGGCGACGCCGACGATCGCGCGTGGGAGCGCGCGCACGAACACTACATCTCCATCAACAACGAGTTCAGCGACATTCAGGAACAGAAGCCGCTGCCGCTGGTGCAGCTCGAGTGTTCGCATGAAAATTCCTAGCCGGGTGCTGATGACCGCCGATACGGTAGGCGGCGTGTGGACGTATGCGCTGGAACTGGGCGGCGGACTGGCCGAGCGCGGAGTGCAGATCGGGCTGGCGGCCATGGGGGGCGCGCCGGATGCGCATCAGCGGCGGGATGCGGAGTCGATTGCCGGGCTGGAGCTGTTCGCCAGTCCATTCAAGCTGGAGTGGATGGACGAGCCCTGGGAAGATGTCGAGCGGGCGGGGAAGTGGCTGCTGGAGCTGGAACGGCAATTCTGCCCGGACGTGATCCACTTGAACAATTACGCGCACGGGTCGCTGCCGTTTTGCGCGCCGGTAGTAGCGGTGGGGCACTCTTGCGTGCTTTCGTGGTGGCGGGCCGTGCGCGGCGGCGATGCTCCCGCGGAGTGGGACCGGTATCGCGATGTGGTGCGCACGGGTTTGGCTTCCGCCGACCTGGTGCTCGCGCCCACCGCCGCGATGCTGGACGCCTTACACGAGCACTACGGTCCATTGAAGAATGCGGCTGTGTGTCCGAACGGCCGGTCAGTGGCGGGCGGCGAGACCGGCGGGCTCACGGCGTGTAAGCAGCCGTTCGTCTTCACGGCCGGCCGGGTGTGGGACGAGGCCAAGAATCTGCCGGCGCTGGAGCAAATCGCGCATGAGCTGCCGTGGCCTGTCTACGTCGCGGGAGACAACCGGCATCCGTCGACTCAGGAAGCGCGGACGTGCGGAGCGTGCCGCTATCTCGGCAAGCTTCCGGCGAAGCAGATGCTGTGGTGGCTGGAGCGCGCGGCGATTTACGCATTGCCGGCGCGGTATGAGCCTTTCGGACTCTCCATTCTTGAAGCGGCGCTGTGCGGGTGCGCGCTGGTGCTCGGCGACATCGCGAGCCTGCGGGAGGTGTGGGGCGATGCGGCGATTTACGTAAATCCGAGCGATCCGCAAGCGCTTGCCGAAAAGTTGCGGCGCCTGATCGAAAGGCCCGAGAGAAGAATCGAACTGGCGGCGAGAGCTCATGCACGCGCTCTCGAATGGAACAGCCGGCGAATGGTAGAGGCGTATCTCGCAGCTTACGATGGGCTGCTGAGCCAAGCGATGGTCGCGTGAGCGATGCGGCGTCATAAGGAAGAGATTTTTCGTTTCACGAGCGAGCCGCTACGGTTCGCGACGGGCCTGGAGTGCAGCTATCCGAAGGTACAGCACGGACGCCGCCGCGATGAGCTCGAAGAGACGGGGCATTACAAACACTGGCGCGAGGACTTCGAGTTGTGCCGCGAGATCGGCGCCCGATACGTGCGCTACGGTCCGCCGTATTATCGAATGCACCTCGGCGACGGGAAGTACGACTTTTCGTGGACGGATGAAGTGCTGCCCGTAATGCGGAAGATGGGGCTTGTGCCCATCATCGACCTCTGCCATTTCGGATTGCCCGACTGGGCGGGCGATTTTCAGAACACGGAGTGGCCGGATCTGTTTGCAAAGTATGCTCGTGCGTTCGCGCAGAGGTATCCGTGGATTGCGCACTACACACCGGTGAACGAGATTCTGGTCTGCGCGCGATTCAGCGCGAAGCTGGGCTTGTGGAACGAGCAGCTCGCGGACGATAAGGCGCTGGTTCGGGCGCTAAAGAATCTGTGCCGGGCTACGCTGCTGGCATCCAGCGAAATTCTGGAAGCGATTCCGCATGCGGTATTCATTCAAAGCGAAACGGCGGAGGCGGTGCATGAGCGTTCGCCCGATCAACGGGAGAGGGTGAAATTCGCCAACGAGACCCGCTTCCTCACGTTCGATCTGTTGTATGGGCATTCGCTGAGCAGCGACGTGTTGCTCTTTCTTTTCGATAACGGTCTTTCCCGCAAGGAATACGAGTGGTTTATGCAAAACGGGGACCGCAACGATCCTCACTGCATCATGGGAATGGATTACTACGCCCGCAACGAGCGCTATGTAAAGCCGGATGGCGGAGAGGAATCGTCGGGACCTTCGCTGGGTTGGCATGCGATCGGCGCCGAATACTACTGGCGATATCACAAGCCGATGATGCTGACGGAAACGAACTGCCTGCACCCCGAGCACTCCGCGGAGTGGCTCTGGACGATGTGGCAAAACGTACAGCAACTCCGGAGTCAAGGCGTCCCGATGGTCGGCTTCACCTGGTACAGCCTGACGGACCAGGTGGATTGGGACATTCTGCTGCGCGAGATCCGCGGGCACGTCAATGGCAACGGGCTTTACACGCTGGATCGCAAGCCGCGTCCGGTGGCGGAGGTCTTTCGCACACTGGCGCGGCAGTATGGTTCCGAACCCGTGCTGCCGGAGTAGTGGCATTTCCCGTGCAGATTCTTTTGCATGGGAGACCTACACAACTTGCGCGTGGCGATTGTAGCCACCGACGGATTTGAAGAAGCGGAATTGACGGAACCGTTGAAAGCGCTGCGCGACGCTGGCGCGCACGTGGACATTGTTTCCGACAAGGACCAAGTACAGGGATTCAAGCATCACGACAAAGCCGGCACCGTGAAGGCGGATCGAAAGCTGGACGACGCACGTCCCGGCGATTACGACGGACTGGTGCTGCCCGGCGGCGCGCTCAATGCAGATCAGGCGCGCATGCTGCCGAAAGTACGCGAGTTCATCACCTCGTTCGACAAAGCGGCCAAGCCGATCGCCGCGATTTGCCATGCGCCGTGGGAATTGATC
Organism: Candidatus Limnocylindrales bacterium; assembly: GCA_035606355.1. Lineage (GTDB taxonomy): Bacteria > Acidobacteriota > Terriglobia > Bryobacterales > Bryobacteraceae > Sulfopaludibacter. Next base: position 155,987 of record DATNFO010000041.1, read on the forward strand.
AGCGCGGGTATTCTGCGCGGCCGCAAGCTCACAAGCTGGAAAACGATCCAGGACGATGTTCGGAACGCGGGCGCCGAGTGGGTAGACCAGGACGTGGTGGTGGATCGCAACCTGGTGACCAGCAGAGGACCGCAGGATCTTCCGGCATTCAACCGCGAGACCATCAATCTGCTGTCGCACGTGCCGGCGGGGGCGAACCGCTGATGGTATGAGACGGTATCTGGAGCCGGTCAACATGAAATCCGTTTGGGAAATGATCAAGCAAACGGCTTCGAGCTGGAATGACATCAATGCGCCGCAACTTGGCGCTGCGCTCGCCTTCTACACGATGCTGTCTATTGCGCCTCTACTGGTGATGTGCATAGGGATCGCGGGGCTGGTGTTCGGGCACGATGCGGCGCAGGGTCGCGTGGTGGCGCAGATTCAGGGACTGGTGGGGTATGAAGGCGGCCAGGCGATTCAATCCGTGCTCGCGCACGCAGCGAAGCTGTCTTCGGGAATCGCTGCGATGGCGGTCGGCGTGTTCCTGCTGCTGTTCGGCGCCTCCAGCGTTTTCGGCCAGCTACGCGATTCGATGAATCTGGTGTGGGGCGTGAAGAATTCGACCACGTCGGGGCTGATGGGGCTTGTCAAGTATCGTTTCGTCTCGTTCGCCATGATTATCGGGGTCGGTTTCCTGCTGCTGGTTTCGCTACTGTTCAGTGCGGCTGTAGCGGCGGCCGGAAAAGTCGTGGGCGGCTATCTTCCCGTGCCCGAGGTGGTTCTGCACGCGGCCAATTACGTGATTTCGTTCGTGGCGGTCACACTCGTTTTCGCGCTGATGTACAAGGTGGTGCCGGAGGTGAGGATCGAGTGGGAGGACGTGTGGATCGGCGCGGCCGTGACTTCCGCGTTGTTTTCGCTGGGAAAATTCCTGATCGGTATCTATCTGGGGAAGGCGAGCATCGGGTCGGCGTATGGCGCGGCCGGGTCGCTGGTCGTGTTTCTGGTGTGGGTTTATTATTCGGCACAGATTTTCCTGATGGGCGCTGAGTTCACGCGCGTGTTTGCGGAGCGGCACGGGTCCAGGGCGCGGGCTCGGGCGGAAAGGCCGGAGACGGCGCCGGAGCAGAAGCCTTTGCCGGACCGCAAGATCGCCTGAGATTATGACGCCACTTAACGGATATGTCCAAAACGAGAACACATGCAGCGCAATTCGCCGGAATGTCCAAGCGGTCGCAAAACTGGAAGAGGACTTTAACAGGAACCGCAGCTTGTCCGACCGGATCGCCGATTCGGTCGGCAGCTTTGCGGGTAGTCTTCCGTTCGTGCTGCTGCATCTCGGGTTCTACAGCCTGTGGGTGTTAGTCAACGTGGGAGTAGTTCCCGCGATCCCGCGCTTCGACCCGTTTCCGTTCATGTTGCTGAACGTAGGCGTCTCGCTGGAGGCGATTTTTCTTTCCACGTTCGTGCTGATGAAGCAGAATCGAATGAGCAAGCGCGCCGACCAGCGGGCGCACCTGGATTTGCAAATCAACCTGCTGGCCGAGCGGGAAATGACGTTGATGCTGCAGATGCTGCAGCGCATTTCCACCCGGCTGGGAGTCCGTTTGAGCGGCGAGGAGATCGAGGAGTTGAGCGAAGACATTTCCGTGGAGGCGCTGGCGAAAGAACTGCGCGACGTCATGCCGGATGAGTAGTTCGCAACTTTGCAGAAGCGGCGGCATGACTGTTCGGGTTCGCACGACCGCTTGCGCGTGCGCGCCGGAATCCGATTTAAGGTTGGAAAGGGCCTATGCAGATCATCACTCACAATAAACATGCGGTGAACATGACGGAGCCGGAGCGCATTGCTTCGGCCATCGGCGGCGGATTGCTGGCGGTGAGCGGCGCGACACGGCGCGGGCTGCCCGGAATTGCCCTGGCTGCGCTCGGAGGCGAGTTGATCCGGCGGGGCATAACCGGCCACTGCTACGCATACGAAGCGATGGGGATTCGCAGCACGCCGGTGGGCCAGGGAGCTTCCACGAGCGTCCCTTACGAACTGGGCGTGCGGGTGGACCGTGTGATCACGATCAACCGTCCGCGGGCGGAGGTGTATCGCTGCTGGCGAGACCTGCGGAACCTGGGCCGCGCCATGCGGAATGTGGAAAGCGTGACGCAGCAGGGCGACCGGTCGCACTGGGTGGTGAAGGCTCCGGCGGGCCGTACCGTGGAGTGGGACGCGGTGATTCACAACGAAGTGGAAGGCGAGCTCATCGCGTGGCGGTCTCTGAGCGGCGATGTGCAAAACGCGGGCTCGGTGCTGTTTCGCGATGCGCCGAACGGGGGCACGGAAGTGAAGGTGGAGCTGCAATACAATCCGCCGGGCGGAGCCGTGGGCGCCCTGTTTGCGAAGCTCTGGGGCCGGGAGCCGGGCATGCAAATCGACCAGGATCTGCAGCGCTTCAAGCAGATGATCGAGGGCGGCGAGATCTCCGCATCCGGCGGCGGCGCTGAAGCCGAGCGTTTGCGCATGCACAGCAATCGCGAAGTGGATGAAGCATCGGAGGATTCCTTCCCGGCCAGCGATGCGCCTGCGTACAACCATTAGGCACGGGTATTCGCTCCATGAAGACCAGATCCGTGATTCTCACCGCGGCCGCTGCCGGAATCGGAGCGGCCGTAGCTACCAGGACGCTGCTGCGGAAGAAATCGGGCGATTGGTCCGGGCGCGTTGCCGTCATTACCGGCGCGTCGCGCGGGCTCGGGCTGTTGCTGGCTCGCGATTTCGCACGGGAAGGCTGCGTGGTGGCGATCTGCGCGCGCGACGAAGACGAGCTTAGAGACGCGCGGAAGTACCTGCAAGATCATGGTGCCGATCAGGTGTACACGGAGAAGTGCGATGTCACGGAGCGGAGCGATGTGGAACGCTTCATCAGCGACGTGGCGGGCCGCTTCGGCAGCATCGATATTCTGGTGAACAACGCGGGGGAGATCCAGGTGGGGCCGCTCGAAGCGATGACGGTGGATGACTTCGAACGCGCCATGCAGATCATGTTCTGGGGAGCCGTGTATCCCACGCTCGCGGCGATTCCGCATTTGAAGCGGCGGAAGAATACCCGAATTGTGAACATCACGTCCATCGGCGGCAAGGTCGCTGTGCCGCACCTGCTTCCGTATAGCTGCGCTAAATTCGCGCTGGTCGGGTTTTCCGAGGGGCTGCATGCGGAGCTGGCGAAGTACGGCGTGAAGGTGGTGACGATCGCGCCGGGGTTGATGCGCACGGGTTCCTACGTGAACGCGATTTTTAAAGGCGACCAGGACAAAGAAGCGGCCTGGTTCAGCCTGGGCGCGACTACGCCCGGAGCGAGCATGGGCGCCGAGCGGGCCGCGCGGCAGATTGTGAAGGCCACGCGACGCGGCGACGCGGAGAAGGTTCTGACTCTGCCGGCCAACGTGGCGGCGCGCTTCCACGGCCTGTTTCCCGGCATGACCGCCGACATTCTGGGTCTGGTGGATCGCCTGATTTTGCCGCGCGGGAACGACACGACCGCGAAGCGCGGAAAGGAGACGGGAACGCTGCAATCTCCGCTGTTTTCGGCGATCACGATTCTGGGCAAGCTGGCGGCGCGGCGGTTTCTGCAGCGGCCCGAACCGGCGTAACCGATGCGGGTTGCCGTCTTCTGTCATTCGATCATTTCGGACTGGAACCACGGAAACGCTCATTTCCTGCGCGGCGTGTTGACGGAACTGCAATCGCGTGGACACGAAGTCCGCATCTATGAGCCTCGCGATTCGTGGAGCTTGCAGAATCTGGTCGCAGAGCATGGCGAAGGGCCGATCGAGCGATTCCACGCGGCCTTTCCCACGCTGACACCGGTCCGATACGATGCTGCTGCCCTGGATCTCGACGCCGCACTCGACGGCGTGGACCTCGTACTGGTCCACGAGTGGAACGATCACGGCCTGGTGGCGCGCATCGGCTGCCATCGCAGGCGTATTGGGCGCTATCGATTGTTGTTCCACGATACGCATCACCGGTCGGTGACGGAAGCAGAGTCGATGGCGGCCTACGACCTCTCCGGATACGATGGCGTGCTGGCATTCGGTGAAGTCATTCGCGAACGATACATGTCGCAGGGCTGGGCGCGGCGCGCCTGGACGTGGCATGAGGCCGCGGATGCGCGGGTGTTCCGGCCGGTGGATGGGGAAAAACACGGGGACGTCATCTGGATCGGCAATTGGGGCGATGACGAGCGCACGTCGGAGTTGCACGAGTTCCTGCTGGAGCCTGTGCGTAAGCTGAAGTTGCGCGCGCGCGTGCACGGCGTACGGTACCCGGACCATGCGCGTGCAGCGCTGGCGGAAGCCGGCATCGAGTACGCGGGTTGGATCGCAAATTACGAAGCGCCGTGCGCGTTCAGCGAGTTCAAAATGACGGTGCATGTGCCGCGCGGCCCTTACGTTCGGGCGCTGCCTGGCATCCCGACGATTCGCGTGTTTGAAGCACTCGCTTGCGGCATTCCTCTGATCTCCGCGCCGTGGAACGATGCCGAAGGCCTGTTCACTCCCGGCCGCGATTACCTGACGGCGCGGAATGGAGAGGAGCTGATGCTTCACATGCAAATGCTGGCGAATGACGCCGGCGCGCGGCGCGAACTTGCGGAGCGGGGAATGCAGACGATTGCGGCGCGGCACACGTGCAGCCACAGGGTTGAGGAACTGTTGAGGATCCACGAATGCCTGAGCAACTGAACATCTCGTTTTTCGCGAGCAGCCTGGTTTCGGCATACTGGAACGGCGCGGCGACCTACTATCGCGGGATCGTGCGGGCGCTGGCGGAGCGCGGTCACCGTGTGACGTTCTTCGAGCCCGACGCCTACGACCGGCAGAAGCATCGCGACATTCCCGACCCGGAGTGGGCGCGCGTGGTGGTGTACCCGAGCGCGGGCGAAGACGACGCGTATCGCGCACTGGAGCAGGCTAAGGGCAGCGACATTGTGGTGAAGGCGAGTGGGGTCGGCGTGTTCGACCGCTTGCTGGAGCGAGAGGTGTTGAGCTTGAAGAGTCCGCGAACGCGGGTCATCTTCTGGGATGTGGACGCACCTGCCACATTGGATCGCGTGCAGCAGGCGCCGTGGGACGAATTCGCGCCGCTGATTCCGCAGTATGACTTCATCTTTACGTACGGCGGCGGCGACCCCGTGGTGCAGGCGTACACGCGGCTCGGCGCGCGCCGCTGCGTGCCGATCTACAACGCGCTGGACCCCTCGACGCATTTCCCGGTGCCGGCGGATGCCCGGTTTGCGGGCGATCTCGCGTTTCTCGGCAATCGCCTGCCGGACCGCGAGGCGCGCGTGGAGGAGTTCTTCCTGCGCGCCGCCGGTATCTCCGATGCGCGGTTCGTGCTCGGCGGCAGCGGATGGGGCGACAAGGGGCTACCCAAAAACGTCCGGTATGTGGGGCACGTCTATACGCGCGACCACAACGCGTTCAACTGCACACCGAAAGCGGTGCTCAACATTTCGAGGGAGAGCATGGCGCGCTACGGCTTTTCGCCGGCGACGCGCGTGTTCGAAGCGGCGGGCGCGGGCGCATGCGTGATCACCGACGAGTGGGTTGGCATCGAATTGTTTCTGGAGCCCGGCCGGGAGACGCTGGTGGCCCGCGACGGCGCGGAAGTAGCGGAGCACGTGCGCGGTCTGACGGAATCGCGAGCGCGAGAGATTGGCGAGCGCGCCAAAGCGAGGATCCTGGCAGAGCACACGTACGCTCACCGGGCGGCGCAAGTGGAAGCGTTGTTAACCGGACGTCCGGCGGCCGCCGGCAGCGCGAGAGAATGAGCCTATGCGGATCGTCATTCTTGGCCTTTCCATCACGTCATCCTGGGGCAACGGGCATGCGACCACGTACCGGGGACTCGTGCGGGAACTGGTCAGGCGCGGCCATGACGTGCTTTTCCTGGAGCGCGATGTGCCGTGGTACGCCGGAAATCGCGACCTGCCGCAACCGCCGTATTGCCGCACCGGGCTATACGAATCGCCGGCGGACCTGGACCGGCGGTTTCGCGGCGAAGTGCGCGCGGCGGACCTCACGATTACCGGCTCGTATGTTCCGGACGGCATCGCGGTGGGTGAATGGGCGATTGAGAATGCGGGCGGCGTCACGGCGTTCTACGATATCGATACGCCGGTGACGGTGGCGCGGCTGGAGCGCGGCGATTGCGAATACCTCGCGCCGCATCTGATTCCGGAGTACGACATTTATCTCTCCTTCACCGGCGGTCCGCTGCTGGAGCGCATACAATCGCGCTACGGCTCGCCGATGGCGCGAGTGCTGTATTGTTCCGTGGATCCGGAGCTCTATTATCCCGAGCGCACGGCCAAACGGTGGGACCTGGGATATCTGGGAACGTACAGCGACGACCGGCAGCCGTTCCTCGAATGCCTCATGCTGGAGCCCGCGCGGCGCATGCCAGAGGCGGCGTTCATTGTCGCGGGGCCGCTCTATCCGGCGTCGATCGTGTGGCCGAAAAATGTGGAGCGGATCGACCACCTGGCTCCGGGCGAGCATCGCGGCTTTTACAATGCGCAGCGCTTCACTCTGAACATCACGCGTGCCGAAATGAAAGCGGCGGGATTCTCGCCGAGCGTCCGGCTATTCGAAGCCGCGGCGTGCGGAGCCGCGATTATCAGCGATTCCTGGCGCGGTTTGGACACGTTGTTCGAGCCCGGAAAAGAAATTCTGGTGGCGAGCGGGGCGGAGGATGTTCTGGATATTCTGCGCAGCGTCAGCAGCGAGCAAGCCGCCGAAATCGGGGCTCGGGCGCGCGCTCGCGTGCTTGCGGGCCACACCGCGGCGCATCGCGCGATGGAGTTGGAAGAGGCCTGTGCGGCCGTGGTTCAGAACAATACAACGGCGTAATGGTTGCTCCGCATACGGCAGGAGGAACAAGCATGCTGCTACTACTGATTCTGGTGATCATCCTGCTGTTCGCCGCCGTACCCGCGTGGCCGTATAGCCGCGGTTGGGGCTATTATCCAAGCGGCGGTCTGGGATTGATCGTGCTGATTCTGGTAATCCTGCTGTTGATGGGGCGCATATAAGCGCCGCGGAATTGTGAGGCGAACTCGCCGGAACGAGTTCGCCTCTTTCATTTATTGAATGGGGATCGTGGCCTGGATGTTGTCCCCATCGACCGTTGAGATTTCGAGGGTCACGTCGCCGTGCACTCCCGTTGGAACGGTCACGTTCACCTGATACAACCCACCGAGACCAGGCGCCAACCCCGCGTAGAGGACCTTCGCTGTCACTCCACCGATCGCGACGTCGATGGAATTGACCAGGCTCGTAGTATTCGGCGCGGGCGCGCCGGCGGTTACGTTTTCGTTCACTTTACCGAGGCCCGTTAAGTAGATGGCGATCGCCTCGCCGGACTTCGCGGGGCTTGCGGCGGAGACGAGGCTGAAGTCCGGATGCAGCATCGCGCCGTCGCCGAGTCCGCCCGGAGGAACGGTGAAGACGCCCGGCGAAGTGGTTCCCAGGTATGTGAACACCTGGTTCGAATTGGTGTTGTTGCTGACCACCTGGACGGTGACTACGGCGTTCGAGGACGTGATGTCAAACGGAACGACGGCAGATATCTGCCCCGGACTGACAAAGTAGATAGGCGCTGGATTGCCGTTGAGCAACACCTGAACACCGCCCAGAGTGTTGGGGAATGGGGCCGCGGAGGAAGTGGTGCTCGACGTGAAGCCGCTGCCGTAAATGGTGATGACTTCACCGGGCGAAATCTGCGCTGTAAACGGCGAGTTGGTGGCTGCGTTCACCACAGCCTGTGGATTAATGAACGGTCCGCTGGCGGGAGTTGTGATGGCTGGGGCCTTGACGTAGACTTGCAGATAATAATCGCCGCCCTGACCGATCACAAAAGCGAAATTGCTGTTTGCCGATACCGCGAGGGCAAAGCTGCTGGACCCCGTATTCACGCCGGTCGAGTTGAAGGTGAAGGCGTCGTTGTAGGTTTCATCGTACGAATCGAAGCCATCGGGATTGATGCGTTGATGCACCAGCTCGTCGCCGGCGGAGTTACCCAGCAGGTTCGAAGCGCCCTCGGTGCCATAGAGCCCGGCAAAGTCGCCGCCGTTGGCGAAGTTATCGAGCTCGGCCGTGAAGTACAAGCCGCTGAAGTTCACTTTCGTGCTCGCGGACGGAGCTTTCGCGCCCACGATAATGTCGTATCCGGAGGGCGAGCCTGCGATGAAGAAGCTGCCATCCTGCGACACGTACAGCGTCTTTGCACCGGACAAGAGATTGTTCACGGCCGTGACGCCGGTAGGCGCCGGCAGCGTGAGCGTGCCGCTGCCGTTGGCGCTGACGGTGTAGGTGGCCCCGTTCGAGGTCTGGGTGGTCTTGGCGCCGTTGAGGTTGATGGAAGAGCCGGTCACGGCTACGTTGCCCAAACCGCCGCTGCCGTCCGCGGTCATGGTGAAGAGATTGTTGCGCGAGTTGGCAAAGCTGCCCTGGTAGAACTCCAGGCTCGCGACCTGATACGTTCCGCTCAACGTTCCGTTGGACGCGCCGGAGGCAACGGGAATCGCAATGAAGAGATCCACGTACGCCGTGTCCGTGCTGCTTGCCACGATGGCCCCCTGCCCGACGCCGCCGTAGAGCGTCGTCGAGTTGGTGCTGTCGAAGGGATTGGTCAGGCTGACTTCGCCGCTCGACCACACCGTATAGCTGCCCGTGTTGAGCGTGACAAGCGGATGATCCGCGCCATTGTTGGTGACGCCCTGGCCGCTGGTGAGGGTGTATCCGCCTTTGCCGTCAAACGTCATCACACCGGAGAAGCTGACGGGACAATCGCAATTGTTGGCGGCGCCATTCACGCCGAGATAGCGGACGTAGTACGCCCCCTGCAGGGTGGCATTGCCCGGCAGTGACTGCGCAAATACTGGCGCGAGGAAAGCGCTCAGCGCGAGGGCGCACAAAGCGCCGAAGCGGCTTCGGTAGTTCATACTCGCATGATATCGAAGCCGGGAAGACTCGAAAGGGGTGTAACCGCACAACTCCGCGAGGGCTAGTCGGTGGGTTGCAGCCCGGCGCGCTTCAACATCTCCAGGAACTGGCCGCGGGTGCGCATGTCGATGGATTGCGCGACAAGCTTGCCTTCGCGATCGTACACGAAGCTCTTAGGAATGCCTTCCACGAAATACATTTTGTTCACGACGCGGCCCGGGTCCAGCAGGACCGGGTAGGAAACGGGATGTTCGGCGAGGAAGGGTTTCACCTTCGAAACGTCCTCATCGCTGAAGGCAAGAATCACCAGACCCTGGCTGGCGAACTGCTTGTAGAGGGCGTCCAGATCCGGCATTTCCTTGCGGCAGGGCGGGCACCAGGTGGCCCAGAAGTTGACTAATACGACTTTGCCGCGGAGGTCGCGGAGATGCCACTGCTTGCCGCTGAGGTCCGCGACGGTGAAGTCGGCGGCTGCGCGGCTGCGGTCCTGATCTTCCAGTTCCTTCATCGCGGCATCGAATTGCGCATTTTTCAAAGAGACGTGCACGCCTTCGTAGCGGACGAGCGAGGCGAGCTCCGAATAGGTGGACCCCGGCGCATTGGGCTTCTCGGTAATGGCAGCGGCGAGCGTGGCGCCCACCTCTTGCAATGTGCCCGCTCCGAAATCGCCTTCGGTGGACAGGTTTGCGAGCCCGTTCGCCAGTGCCAACTTATTCGGGGAGCTTTCCGGCAGGCCGCGGATCTCAAGCGCGAGCTTTCTGGTGACCTCGCCGCGTTGCGCATCCGGTACGGCGCGCAGGCCGCGCAGGCCGTCGTTGATCGACTTCTCCTGATCTGTCAGCGCGGGGCGCTTGGTTTGGGCGGCAAGCGGGAGGGCTAGGGCGGCAAGGCAAAGGAGGACAGCGGCTTTCATGCTTTACAGACTACGCCTCCTGGCGGCGGAACGCCAGTGGGGTGGGGCACTGGCGAACTTCGTTCCGCTCTGGCGCGCTCCGCGCGCCTGGTACCGGTCTGGAGACCGGTACCTACCTTTCGAAGACCAGGCCGGCGCTTGGGAGGATCGGAAACATCTTGTCCAGGGTGATGAAGGCCTGGCGCGTTGACGAGTTGTAGCCGTTGAAGCTGTCGTAAACGAAATTGGTGCGATTCGTGAGGTTGATGACTTCGCCGTAGAGGGTCAGCTTCCACTTATCGCGGGTCCAGGCTTTGTTGATGCGGAAGTCCGTGCGCTGATAGGACGGTAGACGGAGCCCGTCACGAACGCCGGTCACATAATAATTCGCGCCGATCTGTTGCAGGTAGCCGGGCACGGGAAACGCGCTGCCGTAGCTCCATCGCAGGCTCATGTTGACGGTCGGCTTGACGCGCACACTGCCGTACGTGTTGATGGTGTGGCGCTGGTCGTAGTCTCCGGGAAAACGATTGCCGAGCACGCCATCGCGATCTTCGGTGTGCCCGTAGGCGTACGACACCCAGCCGGTGAGGCGATTAGCGCTGCTTCGTTGCAGGAAGAATTCCGCGCCGCGGGAGTAGCCGCGGAGGGAATTCGTATACGGGGGATTGAGCGGCGGCGCGGCGATTTTTCCGGTGGGCAGCAGGCGCGGATAGAAGAGCGGCTGAAAGATGAGGTCGCGATCGGCGCGATTGTAGAGCTCGGCGCGAAGCCGGGTTCGCTCGCCGATTCTCTGTTCGAGCGCCGCGATGGCGTGGTTGGAGCGCTGCGGCAGCATGCGCCGTGAGCCCAGCGGCGATGTCAGCACGTTGAGCTCGGGATACTGCACGTACTGTCCCCAGCCGAGCTGCAGGCGGGTATACGGCGTGAGCAGAAATGAGGCGGAAGCGGATGGAGAGAGCGCGGGGATGCCGTCGATGGAATCGTGGTCCCAGCGTGCGCCTGCTTCCAGGTGAACGCGGCCGCCGAGCGCGATCAGAGATTGCTGTACATATCCGCCCGTGCGCGTCGATTTGCCGTTGAAGCGATCCAGGACGGTAGGCTTGCTTGCGACGGATTGGTATTGGTTGCTGTTGCCTTCGTCGCGCAGCTCGCGGGTGCTCCAGCCTACCTGGAGCGGAGTTCGCGCGCTCCACATCCACGTGGCGTCGACGTTCCAGACCCATTCGCCGTAGAGGCCCTGGCCGAGCAGCAGCGCACTCGGGTCGGTATCGTTCCATCGCTCGCGCATCCATGCCGCGTGAGTAGTAACGATTAGCTTGTCGGTCGGGGTGACGCGCCATCCGAGGTTCCCGAGCGTGTAATGGTAGCCGCCCTTCATGACGGAATTGACGCCAAGGCGTGAGGCGCTCGCGGAACGGTCGAGGTTCGAATAACTCTCCAGTACGTAGAGCGAGAGCGAGCTTTTCGCAGTGAGGTCATAGGAGAGACGCGCCTGCACATCTTCCAGGCCGAAGACGAGCGATGTATCGGGGAAGGTGCGTTCCAGAATGTATTGCAGGTAACTCTTGCGCGTGGCGACGAGCCAGGAGCCGCGGTTGTGTTTGCGACGGAACGGACCTTCCACCAGCACGCCGGCGTTGGATGCGCTGGCGGCGACACGGAACGTGACTTTATCGCGATTGCCTTCGCGGGTTTCCACATCGAGCACGGCGGCGCTGCGATCACCGAAGCGCGAAGGGTAAGCGCCTTCGTGAAGGTCCATCATCTCGACCATGTCGCCGTTGAAGGCGGTGCCGGAGCCCGAGACTCCGTTGCCCTGAATTTCGTGAAACGGCTGGTGGAGGAGCACGCCATCCAGATAGAGGCCGACGCGATTGTAGTCCGCGCCGCGGACGGAGAATCGCGCGTCGAAATCGTTGTTGGAACTGACGCCGGGCAGGCTTTGGACGGCGCGCAGCGGATCGTCGGCCAGCACGCTTCCGAGGTTCTTCACGTCATTGCCGGACATGACGAGCGATGCCGGGCTGTCCTGGCGTGCGCCTTCGAAGGGATCGGTACGGGCTTCCACGGTCTCAGACTGGCGAAGGGAATCGGGCGTCAGGAGAACTTCGAAGTCCTTGGTCTCGCCGGCATTCAGGTGGAAAGGGCGGTTGACGAGGTGGTAGCCGACGGTCGCGACGTTGAGCACGTAGTCGCCGGGCGCGAGCGCATCGAAGTGGAATCGGCCGGAGGAATCCGTGATGGCTTGCGAGGGGGTCGCGGAGAGCGAGATTCTTACGTTGGCCAGCGCTTCGCCGCCCTGTGTATCGACTACTGTGCCGCGAATCTGGCCGGTGGTTTGGGCGCATGCTGCCGCCGCGAGGAGAGGCAGGGCAAGGCTCGCAAGAATAGGGCGCCGGGTCACGATGAACAGCATGATAGCGCCGCGCACGTGCTACCGCTAACGGCGGGTTGCAGGTATGATGTTCCGAATAGGAGCGCCATCATGGAGTCCGCTGCTAAACAGGCCGCCGGATTTATTGCCAAGTTCGATCCGCCCGTGCAGAAGCTGATCCGCGAGTGCCGCGCCGCGGTCCGCAAACGCTATCCGGCTGCCGTGGAACTGATCTACGACAACTACAACTTCCTGGTCTTCGGCTTCGGCCCCTCGGAACGCGCGGGCGAGGCGCTGCTTTCCCTTGCGGCACATTCCAAGGGAGTCAATCTGTTCTTTCTCCAGGGCGCGGCGCTTCCGGACCCAACGCACATCCTGGAAGGCAGCGGGAAGCAGGTCCGGTTCATCCGTTTGGAATCGGCCGCCCGGCTGAGCGATCCGCACGTGGACGCGCTGTTCCACTCGGCGGAAATGAACATGCGAGTGCCGATGCCGCGCGAGGGAAAGGGCTACACCCTCGTGAAATCGATCTCGGCCAAGCAACGTCCTCGCAGCGCAGCAAAAACGGCCGGCAGATAACCGTACTTTGGGTTACAGCAGCTCCGCGGCTGCGGAAATTATCCTGGATTGATCGGAGCCTTGTGGTCCCATGATTTTATCCAAGCGAAAAATCCTCAGCGTGGCGAGCCTGGCGCTTTGCAGTTCGGTGCTGATTCTGCAGGCTCAAAAGAAGGCGCCCTTCAATCCTCACGAGAAGGCCTTCTATGCCGACCCGCTGGATATCGTTTTTGTGCAGCCGGGGCTGACCATCACGGTAGTGTCGGCTAAGATTGCCTCCGACGGGACCATCAGCGTGGATTACAAGCTCAGCGACGCGAACGGGCAACCGCTCGATAGAACCGGCGTGACGACTCCCGGCGTCGTATCTCTGAGCTTTGTGATCGGGTACATTCCGAAAGGCCAGGAGCAGTACAGTTCATACATTGTGCGGCCGGTGGCCTCCACCACCGGGAACGGGGTCACGGCGACACAAGCGGCTGCCGATTCCGGAGGAACTACGCAGACCGCCGCCACGGGCGAGTACATTTACACGTTTGCCACGAAGGCGCCAACGGATTTCGACGCTACTGCTACGCATCGCGCCGGCATTTACGGGAACCGCAATCTCACGCAATGGAATCTGGGGACGAACTTCGCGGATACGACGTATGACTTCGTTCCCGCCGGAGGCACCCCACATCCACGCGACATCGTTCGCACCGCCGATTGCAATCAGTGTCACGGACTGCCGAATGGCATGACGACGGCCACTGGTTCGGCGGGGCTGGCGGCGCACGGTGGATCGCGGCGCCACGTAGAGCTCTGCGTGATTTGCCATCAGCCGCAGACCAGCGATCCCGATACCGGCAACAGCGTCGATTTCAAGGTCTTCATCCACAAGTTGCATGCCGGGGCCACGCTGCCGAGCGTACAGGCGGGCACGCCGTACCGCATCATCGGCTTCGGGAACGCGGTGAACGACTGGTCGACGGTGGTGTACCCGGCGGACATCAGGCGCTGCCAGTCCTGCCACAATCCGAAAAACGGCGCGGCGCAGACGAACGCGTGGCTCACAACGCCGACGCGCGCGGCGTGCGGATCGTGTCACGACAACGTCAATTTTGCGACGGGCGCGAATCACGCGGGCGGTCCGCAGGTTACCGATAATCAGTGCTCGCTATGCCACATCCCGCAAGGCGAGTTGGATTTCGACGCGTCGATCATGGGCGGGCACGTGATTCCCGACGAATCGAGCCAGATTCCGGGGCTGAATTTCACGCTGGTGAAAGCTACGAACGGCGGACCGGGACAGAAGCCGGCAGTCACGTTTACCGTGCGAGACAATTCCGGCGCGGGAATTCCAATGAGCTCATTCACAGCGGCGGGAGGGGCGCTGTCGCTCACTATGGCCGGTCCGGCGTCCGATTACGGCTATACGAGTTTCGGTTCGGATGTGACCACGCCAGGGTACGTGACCGAGGCGGTGGCGCGCGCGGCGTCCTGCACGAACGACGGTACCTGCACGTATACGTTTACACACGCGGTGCCTGCCGGCGCGAAGGGCACTTATGCGATAGGCATCGAAGGGCGGCTGCCGATTACGCTGCTGCCGGGAACGGTGCAGCAGACGAGCGTGAATTACGGCGGACAGAACAAGGTAATCTACTTTTCCGTGGACGGCACAGCGGCGCAGCCAAGACGTACCGTGGTGGCGCTTTCGAATTGCAACGATTGCCATGTTCATCTGGAAGCGCACGGCAATCTGCGCAACAACACGGAGTATTGCGTGCTGTGCCATAACCCGAGCAACACGGACGCGTCGACGCGCACCGCGGCAGCGAACGCCGCGGACAAGAACGCTCCGCCGCAGGGCGTCAACTTCGCGCTGATGGTTCATAAAATCCACACGGGGGAGAATCTGGAAGAGCAGTTCGGGCAGGATTACCGGGTGATCGGCTTCGGCGGGAGCGTGAACAGTTTCGGCACGGCGTTCGCGCCGGTGCCCGCAGCCATCGCGAACACGGGGGTGCGGTACCCCGCCATGGGCCCGGCGGGCAACGTGCAGGATACCGCCGAATGCTACATGTGCCACGTAAACGGTTCGGAGGATGTGCTGCCCATCGGCAAGAATCCGGTGACCGACCCTCAGGGTCTGGAGAATCCCGCGCCCGCGACCACTTCGGCGTGCACGGCCTGCCATCTGAATCAATCCGCGTACGCGCACGCGGCGGTTAACACGGATGCGCGTTTCGGCGAGAGCTGCGACATTTGTCACGGCAGAGGCGCCGCGTTCGATGCTACCCAGGTACATGCGGGAAAATGAGGAATGATCCTCGAAGGCAATACGGTTTTCATTACGGGCGGCGGTTCGGGAATCGGCCGCGGACTCGCCGAAGCTTTTCATAAGCGTGGGAATCAGGTGATTATCGGGGGCCGGCGGAAGGCGGCACTCGATGAGACCGCGGCAGCGAATCCGGGCATCAAGACCATCGTGTTCGACGTTGCGAATAAGGAAAGCATTTCGCGGGGCGCCGCTGAGTTGATTCGCCGCTTCCCCGATCTCAACGTGGTCGTGAACAATGCCGGTGTGCAGAAGGCCACGAATTTCGCGGGCAAAATCGACGAGCGGGACTTCGAAGCGGAGATCGACACCAACATCTACGGAGTGCTGCGAGTAACGTCGGCGTTTCTGGAGCATTTGAAGGAGAAGCCGTCGGCAACGATCGTCAATCTCTCGTCGGGCCTGGCGTTTATGCCGATGGCTCGATTTCCGGTGTACTGCGCCACGAAGGCATTCGTGCACTCGTTCTCGATGACGCTGCGGCGTCAATTGAGCGGGACGAGCGTGCGTGTGATCGAGCTGGCTCCGCCATGGGTGGTGACGGATCTCGGGGGCGACCACACTCCGCCGGTCGCCAGGGAAGGGCGGCCGGGGCCGATGCCGCTCGCCGGGTTTATAGAGGCTGCCATGCAGGGGCTCGCCAGCGATGTGGAAGAGCTTCCGGTGGCCGGCGCGAAGTTTCTCTACGACGCCGGAGTCGCGCCGGGCGCGGCCGCTGCGTTCGGCAAATTGAACGCGGAATGAACCCGTCCAAATATCGCCATTAATATTATTTATCGCGCACCTCTATTGCATTAAATAAACTTCTACCCTATACTCGAAGTTTAGTACCCATGGCGATCGCTACTCCAGGCCGGCAGTTTCTCCTCATTAGCCCCGTAGCCATTATTCCGGTTATCGTAGCCGGCCCCGCCTGACGGCCGCCAGGGAACAAGATTTCCAAGGCCATCAGCGGGGCGAAGCAAAACCCCTCTGATGGCCTTTTTCGTTTTATGCACCCTCTTTCGCAGGGAAAGGAAGCTATGTCGAACCTAATGAGCGGAGCGCGGATGCTCCTGGAATGCCTGTCGCGCGAAGGCGTGGACTGCATTTTCGGGTATCCCGGCGGCGTGACGCTGCCCTTCTACGATGTTCTCTACGACCACCACATCCGCCATGTGCTGGTACGGCATGAGGAGAACGCCGCATTCGCCGCGGAAGGCTATGCGCGCGCGACCGGGAAGGTAGGCGTCTGCTGTGCGACTTCCGGACCGGGCGCCACAAACCTGGTAACCGGGCTGGTTGACGCGATGATGGACTCCATCCCGATCGTCGCCCTCACCGGCCAAGTGCCCACTAAGCTGATCGGCAGCGACGCGTTCCAGGAAGCCGATACGTTCGGCATCACGCGCTCCTGCACGAAGCACAATTATCTGGTCAGGCGCCTCGAAGAGCTGCCGCAGGCAGTGCACGAAGCATTCTATGTTGCCGCGAGCGGACGCCCCGGTCCCGTGCTCGTAGATATTACGAAGGATGTATTTCAGGCGCAGGGTCACTACCAGCCGGTTGCCAGCGTTCATCTGCCGGGCTATAAGGTCTTCACCGAAGGCCACACCGGGCAGATCCGCCGGGCGGCGCAGCTTGCGCAGGAAGCGGAGCGGCCGCTGGTGTACGCCGGAGGCGGCATTGTAGCGGCGGGAGCCGCCGCCGAATTGAAAGAGTTCGTCGAGCGCGCGGATACGCCGGCGGTGGTCACGCTCATGGGCCTCGGGTCGCTTCCCAGTGAGCACCCGAACTTCATCAGCATGCCCGGCATGCACGGCAGCTATGCGGCGAACCAGGCGCTCACGAACTGCGATGTGCTGATCGCGCTGGGTGTGCGCTTCGACGATCGCGTGACGGGCCGCCTGGCCGCGTTCGCGCCGCACGCGAAAGTGATCCACGTGGATATAGACCCCGCTGAGATCGGTAAAAACCGCGCTCCCGATGTCCCGATCGTTGGCGACGTGAAGCGCGTGCTCACAAAAATGAACAAGCAGCTCGCCGAAGAAAAGGCGGCCGCCAACGAGAAGCGCGCGGCGGCGCGGCGGGCGTGGTGGCAGCAGGTTCGCGCGTGGAAGGACGAGCATCCGTTGCAGGTGGTCACGTCGGACTCCGAAATTAAACCGCAGCACCTGATGGCGGAAATCGACCGGCTCAGCGGCGGCAACGCGATCGTGACCAGCGATGTGGGACAACATCAGATGTGGGCCGCGCAGCTTGTGCGTTTCAATGAGCCGCGCCTGTGGCTGAACTCCGGCGGTCTCGGCTCCATGGGCTTTGGCCTTCCGGCGGCGATCGGCGCGCAGTTCGCGCGTCCGGACAAGCTGGTGTTCGCGATCGCCGGTGACGGCGGCTTCCAGATGGCGATCCCCGAACTCGGCACGATCGCCAGCAACGGACTGCCGATCAAGATCATCATCATGAACAACGGCTATCTCGGGATGGTGCGGCAGTGGCAGACGCTGTTCTACAACAACCGGCTGAGTTCCGTGGAGCTCGATTGCTTCCCCGATGCGGCCAAGCTTGCCGGAGCCTACGGATTCAAGGGACGCACGATCGATAAGCCGTGGGAACTCGCGCCCGCGCTGGAAGAGGCGGTCCGGGAACCGGGTCCGTATCTGCTGAACGTCAAGGTGACGCCGTTCGAAAGCGTCTATCCGATGGTGCCCGCCGGCGCGGCGATCAATGAAATGGTGCTCGGTCCGCCGCAGCCCGTTCCCGTGCCCGCAACGTAAGGAGGAAAAATCGCCATGATGCAAATCATCTCTCTACTGCTCGAAAACAAGCCCGGCGCTCTCATGCGCGTTACCGGCCTGCTCACGCAGCGCGGTTATAACATCGAGAGCCTCACGGTGGCGCGCACACTCGACCCCGACCTTTCGCGCATGACGATCGTGGTGGATGTGGAATCCTCCAAACGCCAGCAGGTGATCAAGCAAATGAACAGGCTGATCAACGTATTGCAGGCGACGGACCTCACCGATTTGCCGTCGGTGGTTCGCGAACTGGTGCTGGTGCGCGTGCGCACGGTACAGGAATCGCGCACCGCCGTGCTGAAAGAAGCCGAGATCTTCGGCGGCCGCGTGGTGGACTCCTCAACGGAGGGTTTCGCCATCGAAGTCACCGGAGCGCCCGAAAAACTGAACGAATTTGTCGATGTGATGCGCAGTTATGGCGAGATCGACGTGACCCGCTCGGGCTCGCTCGCCATCGCGCTGGAAAGCAAAAAACTGCGGCTGCAACCGCCTGTGCCTACAAGGGCCGGGAAAGTGGAAGAGCCGGTTTACTAAATACGGAGCAGAAATGGCCAAACGTTATTACGAAAAAGACGGAAGTCTGGAGACCTTGAACGGCAAAACCGTAGCAATCATCGGCTACGGCAGCCAGGGGCACGCACACGCGCTGAATCTGCGCGATTCCGGCGTGGAGGTGATCGTCGGATTGCACGCCGGCAGCAAGAGCCGCGGCAAGGCCGAAGCCGCCGGGCTGAAAGTGCTCTCGGTGGCGGACGCCGCCAAGACCGCCGATGTGGTGATGATGCTGGTGCCGGATCACACGCAGGGCGACATCTATAACAACGAGATCGCGCCGCACATGACGAAGGGCAAGACCCTGATGTTCGCGCACGGTTTTAACATTCACTTCCAGCAGATCGCGCCGCCGGCGGATATCGACGTTTCGATGGTTGCGCCGAAAGCCCCCGGCCATCGCGTGCGGGAATTGTACACCGAGGGTGTCGGCGTGCCCGCGCTCATTGCCGTGCACCAGGATGCTTCGGGCCAGGCGACGCAGCGCGCACTGGCATACGCGCTCGCGCTCGGCTGCCTGAAGGCCGGTGTCATCGAAACTACCTTCAAAGAAGAGACCGAAAGCGATCTGTTCGGTGAGCAGGCCGTGTTGTGCGGCGGCGCTTCCGAGCTGATCCGCGCCGGTTTTGAAACGCTGGTAGCCGCGGGTTACGCGCCGGAAATTGCCTATTTCGAATGCCTGCACGAGTTGAAGCTGATTGTCGACCTGATTCAGGAAGGCGGCCTCAACTACATGCGCTATTCCATTTCAGACACGGCTGAATACGGCGATTACACGCGCGGTCCGCGGATTGTCAACGATCAGACGCGCGCCGAAATGAAAAAGATTCTCAGCGAGATTCAGAGCGGCGAATTTGCGCGGCAATGGATCGACGAAAATCGCACCGGCCGCAAGAAGTTTCTCGCCATGCGCGAGGCCGCGAAGAACCAGCCCATCGAAACCGTGGGCGCCGGTTTGCGCGAAATGATGACATTCCTGAAGAAACGAAAAGAGGCTGGAGTACCGCAGGAAGCCACCGCATAGGTGGTTTCCGCACCCGGCCAGACAAAGGATTTTTATGAAAATCTCTACCTTCGATACGACGCTCCGCGATGGCACGCAAGGCGAGGCCATCTCTTTCTCCGTGGATGACAAGCTGATTATTGCTCAGAAACTGGACGAATTCGGAATCGACTACATCGAGGGAGGCTGGCCGGGTTCGAATCCCAAGGACCGCGATTTCTTCGAACGCGCGCGCGAGCTGGACCTGAAGCATGCGCGCCTTACGGCGTTCGGCTCCACGCGCTTCGCCAAAAACAGCGTGGAGGAAGATCGCAACGTGCAGGCGCTCGTGGAGGCAGGCACCCCGACGGTCGCCATCTTCGGCAAGAGCTGGGATCTGCATGTCCGCAGCGCGCTGAACATCTCGCTCGAACAGAATCTCGAGCTGATCTCTGACACGGTACGCTACCTGAAGTCGCACGGCAAAGAAGTGATCTACGACGCCGAGCATTTCTTCGACGGCTACAACGCCAGTCCGGAATATGCGATGGCCACGTTGCGCGCCGCCAAGGAAGCCGGAGCGGACGTGCTCTGCCTCTGCGACACCAACGGAGGCACGGTTACGGCGCGGCTCACCGAGATTGTCGCTGAAGTGCGAAAGCAGTTCGATGGTGTGATCGGGATTCACTGCCACAATGACTCGGATGTCGCGGTGGCCAACACCATTGCGGCGGTGGAGGCGGGCGCAACCCATGTGCAAGGCTGTCTGAACGGCTACGGCGAACGCGCGGGCAACGCCAATCTCGCCAGCGTGATGGCCAATCTCGAACTCAAGTTGCACCACATTACGGTCGGACTGGAGCGCCTTGCCGGGCTGACTTCCATCTGCCGCTTCATTGCGGAGCTCGCGAATCTGCCGCTGCGGAACGATCAGCCGTTCGTCGGGAAGAGCGCCTTCGCGCACAAGGGCGGCATCCACGTCAGCGCGGTACTCAAAGACTCCGCTACCTACGAGCACGTGCCGCCTGCAAGCGTCGGGAACCGGCAGCGCGTCCTGGTGAGCGATCTCTCCGGCCGCGGCAACATTCTCTACAAGCTCAAGCAGCACGGACTGCAGGACCGGCTCAGCGACGATGCGCGGCGCGAGCTGCTGGAGCGCATCAAACAGATGGAGTACGAAGGCTATGAGCTGGAAGCGGCGGAAGGCACCTTCGAACTGCTGGTTCGCGAGGCGCTCCATCCCGGTATGCACTTCTTCGAAGTAGACAGCTATGAAGTGGCCACGCGCGCCGGTGGAGTCGGGCCGTCGCATACTACAGCGACGGTTACGCTGCGGGCTCAGGACGGCGTCCATTCGGCGACTGCCAGCGGACATGGTCCGTTCAACGCGCTGCATCTCTGTCTGAGGAAGTGCCTTTCGAAGTTATATCCGCAGATTGCGGAAGTGCGGCTCACGGATTACAAGGTGCGCGTTCTGGATTCGCGCAAAGGCACGGCGGCGCAGGTGCGTGTGCTGATCGAATGGAGCGACCATCGCAAGAGCTGGTCCACGGTTGGTGTTTCGGATAACGTGATCGAGGCAAGCTGGAAGGCGCTGGTGGATGCCATCCGGCTGGAGCTTATGCGCCTGACCGAGAAGGATTCTTCGGTCGAGAAGGCCGTGGAAGATTACTGCTGGGGTGTGTAGCACGCGGAACGCGCTTCCACCACAGCCACGCGCCGCAGGCGGCGATGGTCCATGCGGCGCTTGCCGCGAAAAGCGCTAGAGGCGCGGGGCACCGGCGGAGTAACAGCCAGTTCACAGCGGCAAAGGACACCAACCCCAAACTGCCCAACGCTGCGCCGCCTGAATTGACGGCAGCGGCATCGGTGCCTCGGTGGCCGGCGGGAAGACCGGCGCGCGCTTTCTTCTTCTCCTCGTGTTTGGCCACCAGCGTCGCGGAAGCCGGAAAGATGGCCGGGAAAGCCAGAAACAGGCCACCCACAACGGGACCGAATCGCTGCGCGATTAAGCCGGCAGCTACGGTGATCGCGCCGCCCAGCACAAAACGGAGCGCATATTCGCGCCAGCCGGTCCGGGGGAGCGCCGATGCATCCACCTGGATCATCGCAGCACCACTGCCCAAAGACCGAAAGCCCCTGCAAACCAGATCGAAAGACCGTACAAGGTCGCGGCGGCCGGACTCACGCGATGTCTTTTCATGGCGCGGCAGGCGGCCCAGGCGTAAATGCCGAGTGCGACGGCTCCGGCGATCATAGAGCGGCATTCGAGCGCCGTATAGGTGGCGCCGTCTTTGTGGATAGCGAGGCCGAGCGTCGCCAAGGCTACCGAGGGAGCGGCTCCGAACAAACCCGCAAAACTCCCGGGCTTCAAAAGGTCGCCTAAAATCGCGAACGCCGATACCACTAACCCGCCAATCAGGAAACGAAGCGCGATTCCATTGCCGGATCCGGTATCCGCACGCACCTCGCCACTATTTCAAATCGGTTACAGAGCGCAGGGTATTTGGTCACATTTCGTTGTTCATGCCACCATATGAAAGGTGGAAAACAAAGAGATCGCGCGCATCCTCTGGGAAACGGCGGACCTGATGGAGATCGCCGCGGAGGATTCTTTTCGCATCCGGAGTTATCGCAACGGCGCAACGGCGATCGAAGGTCACCCGGAGCGCATCGTCGAGATCCTCGCCGCGGCGGATCGCAAAATCACGGACATTCCGGGCATCGGCAAAGGTCTCGCCCATGTGCTCACGGAAATCATCTCCACCGGCTCCTGCGAGCGCCGCGATCTTTTGCTTCAGAAATTTCCGCCGGGCGCGCTGGAGTTTCTCAAGATCCAGGGGCTCGGACCCAAGAGCATCAGCGTCATTTTCGAGCATTACCGAATCGGCACCATCGACGAGTTGGAGCAGCTTTGCAAAGAAGAGAAGATTCGCGTGCTGCCGCGCATGGGCGCCAAGCTCGAAGAGAAAGTCCTGCGGTCGATCGCGCAATACCGCATGCGAACGGGCCGGTATCTGCTGAGCTACGCCGAAAACGTGGCGATGGAGATCATGGACCATCTGCGCGACACACCGGGAGTGGAGGCGATCACGACGGCAGGCAGTCTGCGGCGCGGCCGCGAGACCGTGGGAGACCTCGATCTGCTGGTCACCGGTCCGGAGCCTGACGGAGTATTGGAGCGATTCATCGCGTGGCCGCGTGTCGATGAAGTGCTGGCGCGCGGTGAGAACAAGGCGAGCGCCAAAGTCTGCCGGGAAGGTTTGCAGGTGGACGTACGAGCCCTGCCGCGAGAAAGCTTCGGCGCCGCGATGCAATACTTCACCGGCAGCAAGGACCACAACGTCGCCATCCGCATGCGTGCCGTGAAGATGGGCCTCAAGCTCAGCGAGTACGGCCTCTTCCGCGTAGAGGACGATTCGCGCGTGGCCGGTGAAACCGAAGCGGGCATTTACGAAGCGCTCGGCCTGGCGTGGATTCCGCCCGAAATGCGCGAGAACTGCGGCGAAATCGAAGCTGCCGAAGAGCGCCGCCTGCCGGAACTGATCGAACTGCGCGACATTCGCGGCGACCTGCACATGCACACGGTAGAAACCGACGGCCGCGCGACGCTCGAAGAAATGGCGGAAGCGGCCCGTGCGCGCGGTTACGAATACATCGCCATCACAGACCATTCCAAAGCGCTCGCCATGGCCAACGGGCTTGACGAAGCGCGCGCAGTGGCGTTCGCGAAGCGATGCCGCGAACTCGGCGATCGCTTAGGCATTCGCGTGTTCTCGGGAATCGAGTGCGACATTCTTCGCGATGGTGAAATGGACTTGGCGAATGACGCGCTTGCCGAACTCGACATCGTCATCGGAAGCGTGCACAGCCACATGAATCTGGAGGCGCCTGAGATGACGGACCGGCTGCTGCGCGCCATCGAGTGTCCGCACTTGCGCGTGCTCGGCCATCTGACCGGGCGCATTCTGCTGCATCGCGATCCGTATCCGTTCGATTTCGACCGGGTGGCGGCCGAAGCGGTGCGGCGGGGCGTGTGGCTCGAGATCAATTCCAGTCCCGAGCGGCTGGATCTTTCCGGCGCCATGGTGCGCGCGGCGAAGGCAAAGGGGGCGCGCTTTACGATTTCGACGGATGCGCACAGCCCCAAGCACCTGCCCGGAATCCGTTACGGCGTGGTGACCGCGCGCCGCGGCTGGCTTACTGCCGCCGACGTGATGAACACGCGTCCGCTCGCTCAATTCGCAGAGGAACTCAAAAAACGACCATGAAAATCACCGAGTCCAAACAAGTCTACGACTGCGGCCTTTTCCGCGTCACGGAAGATCGCGCCGTCGATAAGAAAACGAAATTCGAGATCAAGCGCAGCGTGGTGCGCCACGCCGGCTCGGCCGTAATGATGGCGGTCGACGACAAAAAACGCATTCTGCTGGTGCGGCAATATCGTCTGCCCGCCGATTCGTATATGTGGGAACTGCCGGCGGGCCGGCTCGACCCCGGCGAGAAGCCGCTACAGGCGGCCAAGCGCGAGCTTGCCGAAGAGACGGGGTATCAGGCGAAGACCTGGACGAAGCTGGTGAGTTTCTTCGCCAGCCCCGGCTATGTACAGGAGAGAATGACCATCTTCTTGGCCACGGATCTAAAGGCCGGCGAAGCGACTCCCATGGAGGACGAGCGCATCGAAGCGAAGTGGTTCAAGGCGAAAGAAGTGCGGCAGATGATCGAGGACGGCGAGATCGAAGACGCCAAGACGATGCTCGGATATTACCGGTGGAAGGCTCTGCGGTAGCGGCCGCTCGGCGCGGCGGAAGGCCCCTGTGTACCCGAACGAATATCCCGCCGGCTGACGCTGACGACAGGCGTGGACGCCTGTCGCTACTTACTGAATGAGCTCGCAGAAGTTTTTCAACTGGGCGGCTTCTAAATCCGATGCCGCCCAAAACGTCAGATCTCGCGATTGCCAGGAGATCACATGAAATCCATCCAGCGTCTCGGAGCCGCGCACCGCGACCGCACCGCGGACCATCAGGAGATCGATGATGTGGCCGCCGTGACGGTACACTACGGCGGCTGCCCGGCGCCCGGCGAGCTCCTCCAGGCGTCCGCCCACCAGCTCAAAGCCTGCCGATGACAAATCGGGAGTCGGCGGCGAGAAGTCCACTTTGCCCTGAAACCATGGTTTTACGGTGTGGCGGTCGGAACTCGGAACATCCACAGTATGTCCGCTCATCAGGCTGCGAACGTGGCTGTCCACTACTTCGCGATCAAAATCAGCAGCGGGGCGAACCCAGGTGCCAGCGACGAACGCGATCGCCGCGAAGGAAGCAGCAATCGCAGGCCACCATACGAGGTGATGACGGGGCCGCTGCGCAGTCCTGATCCGCCCGCGCAGGCGCCGCAGATCCGTTTCACGCGACCAATCCAAATCCGCGGCGGCGATATCCCGCCGTAGTTTTTCCAGCACGGCGTACTGCTCGGAACAAGCGCCGCACTCACTGAGATGCCGCTCCATCTGCAGACTCCCGTATGCATCCAGCTCGCCATCGAGCCGGGCATGCAGCAGCGGCGCCGCTTCGGTGCATGTCATAGAGCCGCTCCCTTCTCCGCCGCGAGGTCGCGCATCAGCAGATCGCGGGCACGCGCCAGGCGCGACATGACAGTTCCGATGGGTATGTCCAACACCGCCGCAATCTCCTTATATGCCATCCCCTCCAACTCCCGCAGCACCAACGTCTCCCGGAACTCAGCGGGCAACCGCTCCACTGCGGCGCGCACGCGGGCTTGCTGCGAGGCGCGCAGGAGTGCTGCTTCCGGATCCGGCTGCGCATCCGCGGGATCGGGCCCGCGCTCGCCGAATGCTACTTCCAACTTCGGCCGGTCGCGCTGCACGAAATTGAGAGCCGTGTTCCGCACAATCTTCATGAGCCAGACTCGAATGTCGCCGCCGCGAAAGCCGCCGGCCGCCTGGAAGGCCTTGGTGAATGAGTCCTGCACAACGTCCTCGGCATCGTGGCGGTTGCCGACAATCCAGCGCGCCAGATTGTATGCTCCGCCCAAATGCGGCCACAGCGATTCTTCGAAATGTGTCCGCGGGTCGCCCATTCGCCAGTCCGCCTCATTCTAAGACACCTCGGGGCGCGATTTTATTCCCGGAGCGAAAAACGGGAATATCGCTGTTCCTCCCGTGTCTCTCAGGCATGAAACCCATCAAAGACGGAATCGACCGGCGCGGCTTCCTGAAGTGCATGCAATGGGCCGGCACCGGGATGCTGTGGCGCATGGCCGCGGGAGTCCCGCAATCCACGCCTCTACACGCGGCTGAGGCGGGGGCGGCGGGTAGCTTCACGTTTGTGCAGATCAGCGACAGCCACATCGGCTTCAACAAGCCCGCCAATCCGGACGTGAATGCGACATTGCAAGTTGCCATCGACCGCATCAACGCGCTCGATGCGCAGCCGGACCTCATTCTGCACACGGGCGATCTGACTCATCTCGCAAAATCCGCCGAGTTCGACACGCTCGATCAGCTTCTGCGTACGCTGCGCCGCCGCGAGATCTTCTATGTGCCGGGAGAGCACGATTTCACGGGCGATGACGGCAAGCTTTACCTGGAGCGATTCGGCAAAGGAACGCACGGCGCCGGATGGCAAAGTTTTACGCATAAGGGCGTTCACTTTGTGGGACTGAATAACGTCGTGCAGCTCGAAGGCTGGGGCAATCTAGGCCCCGAGCAACTGGACTGGCTTCGGAAAGATCTTGCGCCGCTTTCCGCAAGCACCCCGATCGTCATCTTCGCGCACATCCCCCTCTGGACCGTCTATCCGAATTGGAACTGGGGCACTCGCGATAGCGAAGCCATGCTCGCACTGCTGAAGCGCTTCGGCTCGGTGACGGTGCTCAACGGGCACATCCACCAGGTGATGCAAAAAGTGGAGGGCAGCGTTACGTTCCACACCGCGATGTCCACTGCGTTCCCGCAACCCGCGCCCGGCACCGCACCCGCGCCCGGACCTATGAAAGTGGAAGCGGACCGTTTGCGTCAGGTGCTGGGGATCGCCCGTGTGAGCTTCAAGCCCGGGGAGCATGCGCTAGCCGTTGTGGATGCGCCGCTTGCGGCAACCTCGGTAGCTTTCGATCAACGCTGCGGCGGCTGCCATTCGCTGGACGAGCCGAAGGTGGGTCCGCCTCTCCGGCACGCGTATGGCCGTCAGGCGGGCGCCGACCCCAAGTTCCCCTACTCCGATGCTCTGAAAAAATCGGGGATTTCGTGGAACGAAGCCAATCTCGATAAATGGCTGAAGGACCCGGAGGCTTTCGTGCCAGGCTCCGATATGCCCGCTCGCTTGGACAATGCGGCCGAGCGAAAAGCGATCATCGAGTACCTGCGATCGCTGCGCGCTCAATAGGAGCGTGCGTTCTCGTCGCACTCCATTCGCCTTTCGATGCACCATTTACCGCTCCCTCACGGTCGCGGCTCCGTTAGCAGAATCAACTACAAGGCCCGGCCGTGACCGTAAGGGAGCGGTAAAAGGTGCGAGGGATCGGAGTGCGTTTGAATGCGTCAAAAAGCAATTCGATATTCCACCGCGCGAGCACCGCGCCTACAGTGAACGTCACTCTGAGCGGCGCACAACCACGCCGCGAGGAGAAGAAGTCCCCTCACCAAGAGGCTTTGGTAACTCCACAGGCCAAAGTAGAGCCGCGCCGCCGGTGGCGACTACGGCCGCGATGGGGGCCGCCAGGCACCATACGCCCAAGCGGTCCAGCGCAACCGCGCCTGCCGCCGCGCCCGCCAGATAAAACAGCCAAAGCCGGAAATGCAGGGCTGCCAGACGGGCGCACCGCTGCCGCGGCGTGACGCGCAAAGCGCGCGCGAATCCGCGGCGGCCGCGACCCCAAGCCCGGTCCTTCAACCAGACGAGGTATTCGGCTACATACTCCATCATGGTGGTGAGCGTGCCCGTCACGTGGGTGGTGTATATGCTGAGCGCTCCCGAAGTGGCGAGCGCCCCATTCTGCATTCCCATCGAAAGCCCCGCGACACTCGCGAGCGCAACCCACGCACCAGGAGTCGGGGCGGTCAGGCGGTCGGGCGGCAGGAGCCATAGTCCGAGCCCCAGAAATGCGGCCAGCAGTACAGCCTCGGCTGCCATGATGAGCGGGAATACCAATCGTTTGGGTTCCCGGCGCGCAGCCCATCGGATCACGAGGCCGTTCGCGAGCACTCCGACGGCAAACGCCGCTACCGGCAACAACCGCGCGGCCGCGCGAATCCACTCGCCGCGCCCCATCCGCAGCCCTGCGGCGACGGTATTGCCGGTCATATTCGCGGTGTAGATATGGTACAGAACCACCCAACCGGCAAGATCCACAAATCCGGCAACGGCTGTCAGCACCTGCGCCGACCAGTTCCGGTTGCGCTTTAAGGAGTCCTTCACGGTGGCGCAATGAATGCTGCAATTGCTCCGCCGCGAGAACGACGAAGGTTCCAGGCTCCGGGACTGGGCATCATTGACCGCTCCTTACGGGGATGTGAAGGGCTGTTCTCGTCGCGCTTCGTTCCTCTTTCGATGCACCTTTTACCGCTTCCTCACGGTCGCGGCTCCGTTAGCGGAATCACGGCATAATCGAAATGATGAATCCCGCTCTTTTTACGCCGTTTACGCTACGAGATATTACGTTCCGGAATCGCATTGCCGTCTCTCCGATGTGCCAGTATTCCTGTGACGATGGTTTCGTCAATGACTGGCATTTGGTGCACCTCGGCAGCCGCGCCGTCGGGGGCGCCGCGCTGGTGATTGTGGAAGCGAGCGCGGTGACGCCGGAAGGGCGAATATCGCCGGCCGATTCCGGTATCTGGAAAGACGCACACATCGAGCCGCTGGCGCGGATCGCGCGTTTCGTGCGGCAATATGGCGCGATGGCGGGGATACAGTTGGCCCACGCGGGACGGAAGGCCAGCACCTCGGAGCCCTGGCTGGGCGGGCATGCCGTTTTGCCGGAGCAGGGCGGCTGGCAGCCGGTCGCACCCAGCGCCGTCCCGTTTCGCTCCACCGATGCACCGCCGCACGAGCTTTCCCGAGAGGAAATTCAGGCCACAACCAGGGCTTTCGCCGCCGCCACAAAACGCGCCTACGCCGCCGGATTCCAGGTGGTGGAGATTCACAGTGCTCACGGCTACCTGATCCACGAATTTCTTTCGCCGCTCAGCAACCGGCGCACCGACGAATATGGCGGCTCGTTTGAGAATCGCATCCGGTTCGCTCTGGAGACAATCGAAGCCGTGCGCACGGCATGGCCGCCGAGCTTGCCCCTCTTCCTGAGAATTTCCGCGACCGATTGGGCCGAAGGCGGCTGGGATATCGAGCAATCTGTCGAGCTGGCGAAGAGAGTCAGACCGCTCGGAGTCGACCTCATCGATTGCTCCAGCGGCGGCCTCGCCGTTCAGCAACAGATTCCGGTCGCGCCCGGATACCAGGTGCCGTTCGCCGCGAGGATCCGGGAAGAAGCGAACATTCCCACGGCCGCCGTGGGTTTGATCACGGACCCGCACCAGGCAGAACAGATCATCGCCGCGGGCCAAGCTGATATGGTCCTGCTGGCTCGCGAGTTTCTGCGCGACCCATACTTTCCGCTGCGGGCGGCGCGCGCGCTCGGCACGTCCATCGACCCGCCGAAGCAATACCTCAGAGCGTGGTAACGCGGTCGCCTACAATGGAAGCAAGATGTTCGGGCTCCGGGTAGCACTCCTGCTTCTTGTTTGCTTCGCGGCAAACGCATCGGAAAAAGATGCGATTTCGGTCGAAGCCACCATCACCGGGCGCCACCTGCCTTACGGCACAATTCTCAATCCGATCTTCGCGGCGCCGGGATCGACGACGATCGCCGCGTACACACGCTGCGGAGACTCCGCATTGTTTACCGGCCATTACCTCGCCGCCGAAGCGTTCCGCTACGCCGCGACGCGTTCGATTCAGGCGCTGGCGAACGCACGGACGGCCGTCAACGGACTCACGATGCTCACGGACATCACGGGAATCGATTTGCTTGCCCGGTGCGCGCTGCCTGCCTCTTCGCCGTATGCCGCGGGGATCGCGCACGAAGAATCGGCGAACGGAGTGCATCGGGCTACACGCAATGGCGAGTCGTGGATCTGGCTCGGCAACACGTCTCGCGACCAGTACTGCGGTGCGTTCTTCGGACTCGGCGCGGCTTACGATCTCATCACGGATCCGCCCACTCGCTCTGCAATCGCCGCCCTGGTTACCCGCCTGACGCAGAATCTGCTGAATCACGGTTGGAACATCGTAATGCCCGATCAAAGCGTCAGCACGACGTTCCTGATCAGGCCGGACGAGCAGCTCACGATTCTCGCTATTGCTCAGCACGTCAATCCGTCGTTCCAGTCGCAGTACCTCCAGATGGCGGGGGCAAGCGCGTTCACGGTCCCGCTGCCTCTGGGCATTGACTCGGCGAACAACCAGTCCAGCTATTTCAAGTTCAATCTGGATTTCATTGACCTGTACAACCTCATCCGGCTGACCTCGCCCACAGCGTCCGCGCACGGCTACTACGAAGACGGCTACTCGGCGGTCCGCAGCGCGACGAGCACGCATCAGAACGCGTTTTTCGACATGATCGACCGCGCTCTGCACGGGCCCGATGCCAATCGCGACGCCGAAGTTCGCGCGTCGCTGGATGCGTGGCTGCAGCGTCCGCGCACCGATGGATTTGTCGATCTCAGAGGCAAATATCCGGCGTGCAGCAGCAACGAAGCCTGCAATCCGGTTCCCGTGGCGGAGCGGCCGCCCTCGGATTTTCTGTGGCAGCTCGATCCGTATCAGCTCTCCGGAGGCGGCAGCGGCGTCATTGAGACGGCGGGCATTGACTACACTCTACCGTTCTGGATGGCGCGCTTTTACGGCGTGATCGAGCCTGCTCTACCGCATCCGCACATCCACTAACGCGCCTTCGGTCACTGCATCGCTGGGATTGCTGATCACGCGCTCGCCCTCGCGAAGGCCGCTGACCACCTCGACCTCGCTGCCCAAGTCCTGGCCGATGACGATGCGGCGGAAGTGGACCACGTTGTCGTCGCCGGCCACGGCCACTTGCGGCCCGTCTTTGCCGATGGCGACACAGTCGCCGGGAATGCGCAGGCCGCCGCGTTTGGCCGCGCTGAAGCGCACCTGCCCGTACATGCCGGGCTTTAGCAGCGCCGCAGGATTGGCGGTTTCCAGAATCACGAGCATGCTGCGCGAGCCGGCATCGAGCGAATTGGAAATATTCGTCACGCGAGCCGGAAACACTTGCCCGGGCAGCTCCTGAACGCGCAGCTCCGCTGTTTCTCCCGAGCGCACATCCTGAACAAAGGTCTGCGGCACATTCACAAACACTCGGATCGGCTGAATCCTGGCGACACGGAACATCTCGCGGCCGCCATTGCCGGCGTTGATTAGCGTTCCGACATCCACGTTGCGCGCCGTCACGATGCCATCGAGCGGCGCAGTCACGCGCGCGAATCCCTTCAGCTCTGCGAGGCGGGCCAGATTCGCCTGATTGCCGCGAATGGTCTCCTGCGCGGTGGCGAGCGTGGCTTCCGCTTTTTCGCGCTGGGCCTCTTTCACGTGGAAATCGGCCTCTTTCTCCTCGCGCTCCTGCCGCGACACCACTCCTTTTTCCGCGAGCCTTTGCCAGCGATCCAGGGTGGCCTTCGAAAGATCCGCATTGGCCTTCGCCAGTGTGATATCCGCCTGCATCTCCTTCAGCGCCGCCTGCGATTGCGCCAGCGCGGCCTTCGCCTGATTGATTTGCTGATCGAGCTCGGGCGTTTCGAGCTCCGCCATCAACTGCCCGGTCTTGACGCAATCGCCGATGTCGACGAGCCGCGACTTCATGTAGCCCTCGGCGCGCGCGAAGATGGGCGATTCAATGATCGCCTGAAGGTCGCCGGGAAGATCGATCTTCTCCGCGGCGCCCGCCATGTGCACGGCGCTCGCCAGCACCACCGGACGGCGCGCCGCGGCATCGCCCGCGGCCTGCAGCAAACCCTTCTCACGAGACAATCGGGGCAGCAGCCCGGCGACAATCGCCGCGGCTACAAGTACGCCGAGGACCGCGAAGAATACGACGATCGGACGGCGGCGCGCGCTCACAGCTCCACCTCCGGGTTGCGTCCATACCGCGGCGGCCGTTTGCGCAGCACGCTATACGCTACCGGAACGAAGAACAGCGTCGCCACCGTGGCCATCGTCAAGCCCCCGATTACCGCGCGCCCCAGCGGGGCATTCTGTTCTCCGCCTTCGCCAAACCCCAACGCCATGGGCAGCATCCCTACAATCATCGCCAGCGCGGTCATGATCACCGGACGCAGGCGCGTATATCCGGCTTCGAGCGCGGCGGACAGCGCATCTTCGCCGGTCTCGCGGAGATCGTTGGCGAAATTGACCAGCAGAATGCTGTTGGCCGTAGACACCCCGATGCTCATGATGGCGCCCATGAGCGAGGGCACGTTCAACGTCGTCTGAGTCACGAAGAGCATCAGCACAATTCCTGCGAGCGCGCCGGGCAGTGCCATCAAAATGATGAACGGATCCAACCACGATTGAAAGTTCACCACCATCACGAAGTACACCAGCACGATGGCGAATATCAGCCCGATTCCCAGGCCCGCAAACGAGCTTCGCATAGTGGAAACCTGGCCGCGCGTTTCGAAAAAGCTGCCCTTCGGCAATTTCGGAGTGAAGCCCTGCAAAACGGAATCGACATCGCGCGCCACGGCGCCCAGGTCGCGATCCTGGACGTTGGCGTAAACGTCGTAAACGGGTTGGACGTCGTAGTGGTTGACTACGCTGGCGGTGGTGTCGCGGCGCAGCGTGCCGATGTTGGCGAGCAGTTGCGGCGATGCGCTCGCGGCGTGAATCGGCATTCGCAGGAGTTCGCTCGTGGAATTCACGCGAAACTGCGGAATCATGACGCTCACCGGGTAATCCACACTATTGCGCGGGTCGATCCAGTAGTTGGGCGCGATCTGCGTGCTGGAAGAGAGCGAGATCAACATGCTGTTTGCCACATCCTGCTGCGAAAGGCCGAGTTCGCGAGCGCGCGTGCGATCGACGTCAAAGCGCAGCTCCGGCACGTCCACAACCTGGTGCGTGTGCACGTCCACTGCGCCTGGAATCCGCGCCACGCGTCTTTCAATCTGCCGGGCGAGGGCGTAATTCGCCGCCGCATTGGCATTGGGTCCCATCACCTGAATATCGATGGGCGCGGGGAGGCCGAAATTCAGAATTTGCCCGACGATGTCCGCGGGCTGGAAGAAGAAGGTCAGGTTAGGAAATTCCCGGTTGAGCCGCGCGCGCAGGGTCCGGACGTAGCCCGCGGTCGGGCCGTGGTTGCCTTGCCGCAGCGAGACCATCACCTCCCCGTCGAACATGCCGGAATTGGGACTGTCACTCATCGCGATGTTGAGCCCCGAGTACGGCAAACCGATATTGTCGACCAGGTCGGAGAGCTCGGCAGGCGGGATCACTCGCCGGATGGTGTTCTCCACGAGAGCGAAATAACGCTCGGTTTCTTCGATGCGCGTACCCGCCGGAGCGCGCACGTGCAGGCGGATCTGTCCCGCGTCGACTTGCGGAAAGAAATCCTCGCCCAACAAAGGCGCCAGCCCGAGACACACCGCGCAGATGACGAGGAAGCCGGCCGCCATAAAGCCGCGATGGGCCAGCGCCGATTCCAGCACTCCGCGATAGCCGCGCCGCAGCCCGTCGAACCACCGCTGGAAGGCGTGGCCTTCCTGGATCTCGCCCTCTTCGCCGCTATAGCGCTCCACTTCGGCAGCGAGCAGATAGCGCACCATCGTGGGCACCAGTGTGCGCGAAAGCATATAGCTCGCCATCATCGCCAGAACCACGGCGAGCGCCAGCGGAGCGAAGAGGTAGCGCGCCGCGCCGGTCAGGAAGATCACCGGCACGAACACAATGCAGATGCACAGCGTGGAGACGAACGCAGGCGTGGCGATCTGCATGGCGCCATCGAGGATCGCCTGCAGGATCGGCTTTTGCTGGCTGAGGTTGCGGTGGATGTTTTCAATTTCCACCGTGGCGTCATCCACCAGGATACCGACGGCGAGCGCGAGTCCTCCGAGCGTCATCACGTTGATGGTCTGGCCCAGCAGGTTCATGATTGCGAGCGAGGTGAGAATGGAGAGTGGAATGGACACGCAAACCACGATGGTGCTGCGCCAGCTCCCGAGAAACAGCAGGATCATCAGGCCGGTCAGAATTGCCGCGATCACGGCCTCTCGCAGCACGCCATCGATGGCCGCGCGCACGAAAAGCGATTGATCGAACATCAGTTTCAGGTTGAGCGCGGAAGGCAGCGTGGAGCGTATGCGCGGAAGAATCGCCTTCAGCCGCGCCACGATATCGAGCGTCGAAGATCCGCCGTTCTTCAGCACCGTCAGCAGGGCTGCGCGAGCGCCGTTGTGCCGCACGATGTTGGTTTGCACGGCGTAGCCGTCGCGTACGTGGGCCACATCCCCGACGTATACGGTGGCGCCATGCACCTCGCGGATAGGAAGCTTGTTGAACGCGCTGACGACATCGGGCGAGCTGTTGAGGCGAACCGCGTACTCCTGGGCGCCGATCTTCACGGAGCCCGAGGGTAGAACCAGGCTCTGCGCGTTCACCGCGTTCACCACATCGCTGGCGCTCAGGCCCTGGGCGAAGAGCGCATGCGGGTCCAGGTCTACGGAAACCTGCCGGGGACGGCCGCCGTATGGCAGCGGAAAGGTGGCTCCCTGCACGGTCGCCATCTGGGTGCGGATGAAGTTGTAGCCGTAGTCGTAAAGCTGCTGCTCGGTGAGCGTGTCGCTGGAGATGCTCAACTGCAGAATCGGAACGCTGGAAGCGTTATAGCGGAGAATATTCGGCGGCGTGATGCCGGTCGGCAGCGCACGCAAGGTGGCTTGTGAAGCGGCCGCAAGCTGGGCTACCGCCGCTTCTACTTTCGCGCCGGGATGGAAGAAGATCTTGATGATGCCGAGGCCCGGCAGCGATTGCGACTCGATGTGTTGGATGTCATTGACGGAGATCGTAAAGCTGCGCTCGCTGCGGACCGTGATGATGGACGCCATCTCTTCCGGCGAAACGCCGCCGTAAGTCCAGATGACGCTCACCACGGGGATGTCGATTTCCGGGAAGATGTCGGTGGGCATGCGCACCACCGCCATGACGCCGAGAATCACAATCAGCAGCGCCATGATGACGAAAGTATAAGGGCGCTTGAGCGCCAGTTGGACAATCCACATCCCGCGATAACCTGAAGTACCTCTCTATCATAAGCACGCGCGGGAGTATGCCCGGCGGCTAATCGATCAGGCCATTGCGCACGGCGAAGCGCACCAATTCGTTGATGCTGTGCAGATTCAACTTTTCCATGATGCGTCCGCGATGCGCATCCACGGTATATACGCTCAGATTCAGCACCGTGGCGATCTCCTTGTTGGTCTTGCCCTCGGCGAGCATCTGCAGCACTTCGCGTTCCCGGCTGGTGAGCATATCGATGGGGTTCGTCACGTGCCGGCGGTAATCGTCGAGCACCGCATTGGAAACCGCCGGACTGATATATCCCTCGCCGCCCGCGACGGCGCGCACAGCGGAGACCAGATCCGCGGCTACGGAATCCTTGAGCAGATAGCCACGCGCTCCGGCGCGCAGAATCTCGCGAACGTAGACCGAATCCTTGTGCATGCTGAGCGCGAGGACACGCGTGTGCGGCGCGGTTTCCGCCATGCGGCGGGTCGCCTCTATGCCGTTCAGTTCCGGCATGGCGACGTCCATCACCACGAGATCCGGCTTCAGGCTGGATGCGAGCTCCAGCGCTTCGCGGCCGTTGCCGGCTTCGCCGACAATCTCCATGTCGGGTTGGGCGCCGAGGATCATCTTGAATCCCTGACGGACCACGGCGTGGTCGTCAGCCAGCAATATGCGGATTTTTTTCATCGCTCACAGGCACTCGAACTTCGATTGCAACACCTTCTCCGGGCCTCGACCGCACGGTCAGGTCGCCGCCGGCGCTGCGCGCCCTGGCGCGCATTCCAATCATCCCCATTCCGCGGCCATTCGTGCGGGAGCCATCGATGCCGCGGCCATCGTCGCGGACCGTGAGGCAGAAGGCGCCGTTTGAACGTTCGAGGCCGATCTCGACGTGTTTCGCGCCGGAATGTCGCGCCACGTTGGTCAGCGCCTCCTGCGCGATACGAAACAGGTGCGTCTCGGTTTCGTCGGGCAGACGGCCGGAGAGCGTGCTCGTCACCTTCACGTCGATTCCGGTGCGCGCGGCGAAGCCCTCGGCGAGCCACCGGACTCCGGCCTCCAGTCCGAAATCGTCGAGAATGGTCGGGCGCAAGAGCTGTGACATCTGGCGCACGTTGCCGATGGATTCGTCCACCAGCTTGAGCGAATCCTCGAGCCGCGGGCCGGCTCCGGCTCCGGCGCTCTGCATGGAGGTCAGGTTGGTTTTGAGCGCGGTGAGCGCCTGCCCCAACTCATCGTGGAGCTCATGGGAGAAGCGCCGCGCGGTGGCCTCCTGATCCTGTAGCATCTGCCAGGAGACCTGCGCCAGCTCGGCGGTCTGCTGTTCCAGCCCGCGGCTGAGCTGCAGCGCCATCCTGACCGTGACGAACGCGAGCAGGAGCGCAAGCAACATGCTGCCGGCGGCGAACAGCACGGAATCCTGCAGAAGGCGCGACGAGCGCGCATCGATCGCCGCCTGCGAGATGTTGACCTTGCGGTATTCCGCTTCGATCAGTCGCGCGATGACGCTGATGAATGCCTCATGGTCGCGGAAGAGATCGATGGAGGCAAAGGTCTCCGGATTCTCGACTGAGAGAATGCGCCTGGCCTCATCGGAGAAATCGGTGGATGCTTGTTTGAGCCGGATCCAAAGGTCGCGCTCCGGCGTGCGGGCGCCCTCGGCGACGATTCGGTCGATGTCGCGGCCGGCTTCATCGAGCTGCCGCAGAATAGCGCCGTAATCCACGGAATCGGGATCGCGGGCCAGGACGGAGAACACCTCGGAGAGGCTTGTCTGCTGGTGGTGGAGCTCATCGATGAGGCGGTTCGTGACGGCCTGTTCGCGCAGCAGGTCGGCGGCATTTTGTTGAATGGAGTGGATGTTCTGCACGCCGGCCAGCGCGGCGGTCAGCAGCAGCAGAATCACGAGCCCGAAGCCGGTGATGAGGACCTGCAGGATTTTGCGCTGTGTGATCGGTCCCTTCACTCGACCACAAGTATAAATCTTCATTAATCGGACCCGCCCCGAATTGGGTGCCCGGATTAGCCTACGCGGGCTACTGTGGTTTTTCGGGTAAAGCCGCAAGATGGGATTGTGAGCGGGCGGCAAGGCCCGCAAGGAGAAAAGAAATGAAAAACACCGCACTCGCAATCGTTTTCGCCGTGGCCTCGACGCCGTTCATGTTCGGCGCCCAAGCTACTGCCCCGGCCAGCCAGCCCGCTCAGGCGACCAAGCCGGCCGCGACCACCACGACCAAAAAGCACGTCAAGAAAGTCAAAAAGAGCACCAAGCCCGCTGCGAAGACCGCCGCGTCTCCGGCCGCCGGCTCGGGCGTGAGCAAGTAATTAACGCCGCAAGGCACAACTTGAGTTCGATAGGAATAATCATCATGAAAAAGACCGCATTCGCAATCGCATTCGCCGTCGCTTCGACGCCGTTCATGTTCGGCGCCCAGGCTATTGCCCCGGCCAGCCAGCCCGCTCCGGCGACCAAGCCGGCCGTGACCACCACCAAAAAGCACGTCAAGAAAGTCAAAAAGAGCACCAAACCCGCTGCGAAGACCGCCGCGCCTGCGGCCGGCTCGGGCGTGAGCAAGTAGTCAACGCCGCAAGGCACAACTTGAGTTCGATAGGAGACATCACCATGAAAAGCACCGCACTCGCAATCGCATTCGCCGTCGCATCGACGCCTTTCGTGTTCGCTTCGCAGGCCGCCAATCCGCCTGCCAATCAGGCTGGCCAGAAGGCTTCCAGCGATACCACCAGCACCACGAAGGTGAAGAAGCACAAGACCACGAAAGTGAAGAAAGACAAGACGGCGCCGGCCAAGACGGGTTCCACCGCCTCCGGCACCGGCAAGTAACCACGCGCAAACCCCGGAAAAGGGGGCAGGTCGCCTGACCCCCTTTTCCTAAACCTTCCTCAACTGCTTTTGCGCCGCGCGGCTCCAGCGCGCGGTGAACCGGCGCCGGTAACGCGGCGCAGTCCGATCCGCCTCCACAGCCGCTGCATAGGCCGTCGTGGCCGCTTCCTTTTCGCCCAACTGTTCCAGGACTTCACCAAAGTAGAACTGACCTTCGGGATCATACGGACGGCGATCCGTGTAGATCTCCAGTTCCCGCCGTGCATCCTCAACCCGATTCAGCGCCAGGTATGTCGCGCCGAGCTCGCGATGAACCTCGCTCGAACTGTGCCGCTCGTCCAGTTTGAGGACGGTTTCGAAGCGGATGAGTGCATCCGGCAGACGGCCTTGCTCACGCGCGATCCGGCCGAGTTGGAAGTGCGCGTCGGCCTCGGTGGGGTCGATGCGTACGGCGTTCTCGAAGCGGGCGATGGCGTCCGAGTAGCGGCGCCGTTGCTGATAGATCAACCCGAGCTGATACTGCGCGTCGGCGTCGTGCGGATTGAGCGCGGCGGCGTCCAGCATGCGCCGGAAATTCTGTCCCTGCCGGAGGCCCGATCCCAGGTTGCGCACTTCGCCGCTGAGGTAATACCAGGCGTAGAAGAGAAAAAACGGGGAGGCGAGCAATCGCAGAATGAAGGAGAGCGGAGCCCACAGGAAGCCTGCCACAACCACGGGGATCCAGGACAACGCGACAATGGCGATAGCCGTCCCGCTACCCACCCCAAACGTCATTCTCACCGCAAAAAACATCAGCGCGCCGAAGTACAACTGAATGCTGGTGTACAACGGCAACAACGCGCTTTCCGGCACAAAAACCGCGCCCGCAACGTAGACGATTTGCGCGGCGGCCCAAGCCATGGCCGCCGATGTGAGGAGAGTCGCGTAATCGCGCTGAAACACCACTCCGACGCTGCCGATCCGGCCCAGAAGAGTCGCGATCAGAAGCACTCCGGGAACGTACACGCCCGCAAGCACCAGTAGCGGCATGTAAAAGGCGATCGGAGGACCGCTTACCAGATGGGTTTCGGCAAACCCGGCCGCCAGCGCGGCGCAACTCGCAAACAGCAGGCTGCCGCGGTCCAGAATGCCGCTGAAGGCGACCGGAGGCCTGAAGATCGCTGCCAGAAGCAGCCTCAAATTCTCTATCACAGCCGCATTGTAACTGCACGAACGCCCGCGGCCGGGAACGTTTGGAGAGGCACTGAGAGGTATGTTGATGCGTCGCGACTATGTAGGCAGGAAGCGAGAGGATATGAAAAGAACAGCTCTGACACTAGCATTCGCGCTCAGCCTCACCGGGGCGCCTTTAGTATTTGGGCAAGCCAGCACCGGTAGCACCGGGTCGACCGGCAGCACCGGCACACAAGGTACAACCGGGCGGACCGGAACAACCGGCACCACGGGAACAACTGCCACCACCGGTACAACAGCGGGCAGCACCGCCGGCACGACGGGGACGACTGGCACCACCGGGACAACGGCAACCACCGGCACCACCAGCGGGCGCCGGAATCGCAGAGGCAGAAAGGGTGGCACTACCGGGAAGACAGGAAGCACCAGCACCACGGGTAGCACGGGCACGACGGGCAGCACTGCCGGAACGGGGGGCACCGCAGGCACGAGCGGTGGCGCTACGGGCCATTAGTTGAGTGCTGGGCTTCGCGCGGCACGACGGGACAGTTCGGCAGGATTCCTTGTCATCGTCCCGGTTTTGCGGTCCTGCTGGGCCGCGCGGAGCGCATTGCCCCGGCCCAGCGCAAATACCGCAGCAGTTCACGCCTCTCCCGCCAGCTAAACCGCCAGAAATCCGCAAAACCGACCGAATCCGCATGCATGCCGGAGTAGGTCTCAATGCGCCACCGCAGATAGGGGCTAGCCCACGGCCGCAGTCGATACCCGCGCGTGAGACGCCAGAGGACGCCTATCATTTCGACGATGCGTTTTTGGCGTTGGGCACTCCCTGGTCGGGGGTAGCGTAGTAGCCGCTGCGAGTCCGAACGGTCGGGTGGCCGGGCGCGTTCACCGTGACCTTGATTTGGCGATAGGTCCCGTCCATGGCGGTGTTGGTAGGCGAGTATTCGATGGTGTACTGGCTGCGGATGTCGTGCGCTACCTGGTGAGCGATGTGGTCCACTTCCGTCAAGTCTTTCGGGAAGAACGTCTCACCGCCGGTGGCGATCGCCAGGTCTTCCAGTGCCCGCTTGGCGCGCTTGGCTTCGGTCTTTTCTTCCTCGCTGAGCAGGCCCACCGAGTAGATCAGCACTTCGCTCTGCTGCGCCGCCTTCACCAGGTTTTCCAGGTTGATGACGCTTGAATTGTCATTGCCATCGGTGACCACCACCAGGACCTTCTTCGGTTTATGGCCCTTCTCCTTCAGGTGGTCAATCGACATGCGTATGGCGTCCCGCATGGCGGTTCCGCCGCGCGAATCAATGCGGCTCAGCGCCTCTTCCATTTCGGCGAGGTCGTTCGTGAAATCTTTTTGGTGCGGCAGATCGAGAAACGCTTCGTCGTTAAAGTTCACGACGAAGACTTCATCGTCTTTGTTGGAATCCTTCACCAGCGCCAGTGCAGCGGCCGCCACCTTGGCGCGCTTGTCACGCATGCTGCCGGAGTTGTCGATCACCAGGCCGAGCGACACCGGAAGGTCCTCGCGCTTGAATACCCTGATCTCCTGGGGGACGCCGTTCTCGGTGACCGTAAACGCGCTCTTGGGCAGGTCCGTAATCAAGTGCCCGTTCTTGTCAACCACCGTAGTGTTGCAGACGACGACGCGCGTATCGGAACGGAACACCGCGCCCGTTTCCTCTTGCGCAGGCTTCTTCTGTTGCGCGAATACGGCTGCTCCAGCCGTGCAGAGAAGGGCTAGTGAGCCGAGGAGAATTCGTTTATCGCGATGGAGCATAATAGCCCAGTCTCCAGAACGGCCGGAGAGGAGGTAGTCCGCGGGGCTGCACTAACGTCACTTTCACATGCCGGTATTTTCCGTCGTGGTCTTTGTTGTCGGGTGAATAGCCCAAAATGTACTGGTTTCGCAATTCCACTCCGATTTTCGAGGCGATGTCCGGCAATTCGTTCAAATTGTCCACTTCGTACTGGCGTCCACCGGTCTGTTCGGCGATTTCCGAGAGCAGTGCCGGACCCCGTGCTTCTTCCGGCGTCCTGCTGCGGCCGCCCGCTCCTTCGTAAATTCCGATCGCATAGATTTGGACGTCCGCTTCCTTCACCAGGTTCTTAACTTCTCCTTCAGTGTAGCGGCTATTGTTGTCGCCCCCGTCGGAAATGAGCAGCAGAGCCTTGCGCGGATTTTTAGCGTTCTTCATCTCGTGCAAGCCGAGGTAGATGGCGTCCAGCAGCGCGGTTTCGCCCTTGGACTGGGTGAATGTCAGGCGGTTTTGAATCTCTTCGAGATTTCGCGTAAACGGCTGAATCAGCTTGGCCGAATCGTTGAACTGCACCAGGAAAAACTCGTCTTCCGGATTGGCTGTCTTGAAGAACTGCGCCACCGCGAGGCGCGACTTTTCCAGCTTGTGGCCCATGCTGCCGCTGCAATCGAAAATAACCCCAACGGACAGTGGTGCATCCTCGCTGGAAAATTGAGAGATCGACTGTTCTTTCTTGTCCTCGAAGATTTTGAAGTTTTCCTTGTCGAGGCCGGTGACGAAGCGGTTCAACGGATCGGTCACCGTGACGGGGATCAAGACCAGGTTGCTATCGACGCGGATATCCGCATGGGGCAGCGTTTCAGGTTTATCGGACGGCTTCGCGCGAGGAATAATCGAAGGCGGAGCAGCCCCATCCTGTGCGGCAAGCAACCCACAACTGGTTAAAATTACGGCGCTGAATAGGAACAGCTTAGCGGTCAACGGCTGCATAGCGGCCGGCCATCCCTTCTTTCCCCAAGTCTAGCATAGGGGTTTTATGGTAAGATCGCGTGTGCCGCGTAAAATCCTGGGCGTTATCCCCGCCCGATTCAGTTCCTCGCGATTTCCCGGCAAAGTTCTCGCCTCTCTTCACGGCAAAAGCATGTTGCAGCACGTGTATGAGCGTGCGTCGCAGGCGCGCTATCTCACGTCGGCGATCATTGCCACAGACGACGACCGTGTCGCCGCGGTTGCGAGAAGTTTCGGCGCTCCGGTCCGTATGACACGCGCCGATCACATGTCCGGAACAGACCGTGTAGCCGAAGTCGCTTCCGCCGAGGCCGCCGAAATCGTAGTGAACATCCAGGGTGACGAACCGCTCATCGATCCCGCGGCCATCGACGCGGCGATTCTGCCCCTGGTGCACGAACCCGGGGTGGTGATGGCCACGCTGAAGAAGCGCATCGAGAATCCGCGCGAAATCTCCGACCCGAACGTCGTCAAAGTGGTGACCGACGCCGCCGGCGACGCCATTTACTTCTCGCGCAGCCCCATCCCATTCGATCGCGACCGCACCGGCACTGTCCCGTATTTCAAGCACGTCGGCCTCTACGTGTATGAACACAATTTCCTGCTCGGTTATTCCTCTTTGACGGTAGGGCCGCTCGAAAGTGCCGAGCGCCTGGAACAGCTTCGCGCGCTGGAAAACGGTTACCGCATCCGTGTTACGGAAACGGAATATGAATCGTGGGGCGTGGATACGCCCGAAGACCTGGAACGGGTATCCCGACTCTTCGAAGCTACGGAGGTGAGATAGACATGGCTAAGTACATCTTCGTCACCGGCGGCGTGGTTTCCTCGCTCGGCAAGGGAATCGCAGCCGCTTCCATAGGCTGTTTGCTGGAGGCTCGCGGCCTCAAAGTCACGTGCCAGAAGTTCGATCCGTATCTCAACGTGGATCCGGGCACGATGAGCCCGTTTCAGCACGGCGAAGTCTTCGTTACCGACGACGGCGCCGAGACCGACCTCGACCTCGGTCACTACGAGCGCTTTACGCACGCCAAGCTCACGCAGGACAACAATCTCACCAGCGGCCGCATCTACGAACGCATCATTACGCGCGAACGCCGCGGCGATTATCTCGGCAAAACCGTGCAGGTGATTCCGCACGTCACCAACGAAATCAAGGCGGCGATGAAGAAGGTGGCGGCGGATGTGGATGTGGTGATCGCGGAGATCGGCGGCACCGTGGGCGATATCGAATCGCTGCCGTTTTTGGAAGCGATCCGCCAGATGCGCCACGAACAGGGCCGCAGCAACTGCCTGTTTGTGCACGTCACGCTGGTGCCGTGGATCGCCGCGGCGCAGGAACTGAAGACCAAGCCCACCCAGCACAGCGTGAAGGAATTACGCGCCATCGGCATACAGCCCGATATCCTGATCTGCCGGTGCGAACGCTTTATCCCCCAGGATATGAAGGAGAAGATCGCGCTTTTCTGCGACGTGGATGAAGGCGCCGTAGTTACCGCGCGCGATGTCAAGAGCGTCTACGAAGTGCCGGTCACGTTCGCCGATGAAGGTGTCGACGAGATCGCACTCCGGCTGTTGAAACTCGACGCCCCGAATCGCGACCTCAGCCGCTGGATGGCCATGTTGCAGCGCATGCAGAATCCGCGCGACGAAGTCAGCATCGGGCTGGTGGGAAAGTATGTCGAATACGAGGATTCCTACAAGAGCCTGAAGGAATCGCTGCTGCACGGCGCTTTGGCGCACGGACTCAAGGTCAACATCAACTGGATCGAAGCCGAGGGCGTCACC
Organism: Candidatus Limnocylindrales bacterium; assembly: GCA_035606355.1. Taxonomy (GTDB): domain Bacteria; phylum Acidobacteriota; class Terriglobia; order Bryobacterales; family Bryobacteraceae; genus Sulfopaludibacter. Next base: position 199,312 of record DATNFO010000041.1, read on the forward strand.
GGCGAAGGTTGGGAGCACCAACTCGCCGGCTACGACGGCATTCTGGTGCCGGGCGGCTTCGGCAAGCGCGGCATCGACGGCATGCTGAACTCCATCCGGTATGCCCGCGAGCGCAAGGTGCCGTATTTCGGAATCTGCCTCGGGATGCAGACGCTGGTGATTGAGTTCGCGCGCAATGTGGCGGGTTTGGAAGCGGCGGATTCCACGGAATTCAATCCCGGCACGCCGCACCGCGTTATTTTCAAACTTCGTGAATTGAAGGGCGTGGATGAACTCGGCGGCACCATGCGGCTCGGCAACTGGCCCTGCAAGCTGGCGGAAAACAGCTTCGCGTATCGCGCTTACGAATCGCGCGAAATTCAGGAGCGCCACCGCCATCGCTACGAGTTCAATCGCGAATACGAAGAGCGCCTGAAGGCCGCCGGCTTGCGGATCACCGGTGAGACGCCGGACAACACGTACGTTGAAATCTGCGAGATCGCGGACCATCCCTGGTTCCTCGGCTGCCAGTTCCACCCGGAATTCAAGAGCAAGCCGATGGAGCCGCACCCGCTGTTCAAGGCATTCATCGGCGCGGCCTATGAGCATCGCCGCCGGCGTCTCGGCGCGGTCCAGCAGTTGCGGGAGGAGCCGCAGTATTCGCGTGCCGATTGAGTTCGCCGATTTTGCACCCGGCAAGCCGCTGGTCCTGATCGCCGGACCATGCGTCATCGAGTCCGAAGAGCACGTTCACTTCATGGCGCACGCAATCCACGCGATCGTGGGCGACTTCGTGTTCAAAGCGAGTTTCGATAAGGCGAACCGCACCAGCGGCGAGGCGTATCGTGGTCCCGGACTGAAGGAGGGCGTAAGAATCCTGGCGGGCATCCGCGAGGAAGGCTTCCCCGTTTTGACAGACATACACGAACCGGCACAAGCGGAGATTGCGGCCGAAGCCGCGGATATTCTGCAGATTCCGGCGTTCCTGTGCCGCCAGACAGACCTTCTGCTTGCGGCGGGACGCACCGGCCGCATCGTGAACATCAAGAAAGGGCAGTTCGTAGCGCCTCACGATATCCACCGCGCGGCGGATAAGGTGGCGTCCACGGGAAATTCGAAGGTCGTGCTGACCGAGCGTGGATCTTCGTTCGGCTACAACAATCTGGTGGTGGACATGCGCGGGCTCAAGATCATGCGCGATTCCGGATGGCCTGTCGTTTTCGACGCCACTCACTCCGTTCAGCTTCCCGGCGGGGCCGGAGCAACCTCCGGAGGGCAGCCGCAGTTCATCGAACCCCTGGCGCGCGCAGCAGTTGCCGCCGGGGTAAACGGCGTTTTCGTGGAGGTCCACGACCGGCCCGAAGCAGCGCTGTCGGACGGCGCTAATGCCCTGCGCCTCAACCTGTTACACGATTTTTGGACGCGCTTGCAAGCCATCCACAACCTGGTATGCACGTACCGAGCGCCGGCCGCGTCATAGAATAAAGAAGGAAACGTATGTTCAATCTTCAAAACCGCCGGCGCCGCGGCTTTTCCCTCATCGAGTTGCTGATCGTGATCGCGATCATTCTCATCATCATCACGATCGCCATGCCGAAGCTCGGCAACGCGAAGCGTTTCGCGCAGGAAACGGCGGCCATTCGCGCCATCCAGACGATCCACACCGCCGAGGTGCAGTACAGCTCGCAATATGGCAAGTTCGCGACCTCGCTCGCCGAACTCGGGCCGCCGGCTTCGGGAGCTGCCAGTCCGGCCGCTGCCGATCTCATCGGCAACGATCTGTCAAATGGCACCAAGCAGGGCTACAAGTTCACCGTGACCGGCTCGCCGACCGGCTACACGGTCATCGCCGTCCCGGAAACCTTCGGCACGAGTGGCAGTAAGACCTTCTTTTCGGACCAGACGATGGTGATTCATGAGAACGATGGTCCGGAGCCCGCTACGGTCAACAGCAAAGAAATTCGTTAGAGCCGCTCGCTGGCAAGATTTGGCTGCTGTTCTCGTGGCGGTTCATGCGCCTTTCTGTGAAAAGAACCCGGCTGTTGTTCTCGTCGCGCTCCATTCGCCTTTCGATACGCCGTTTACCGCTCCCTCACGGGCTTGTGAAAAAATCCGGCTGCTGTTCTGGTCGCACTCCATTCGCCTTTCGATACACCTCTTACCGCTCCCTCACGGTCGCGGCTCGGTTAGCAAAATCAACTACATACGGAGCCGTGACCGTTAGGGAGCGGCAAATGATGCCGGGGATTCGAGTGGTTTTTGGGTCGGCAAAAATGCAGTTCGATATTTTTTCACAATCGCGTTCAGGAGCGGTAAACGGTGCCGGAGATCGGAGTGCGTTTGAATGCCTCGGCTACAAGTAGAGAGATTCGCTAAAGCCGCTCTCTTTCTCCTGCTCTTCGGCATCTGCGTGGAACTGCTGACGCGCCGCGCCGGGACGCCTGACCCGCGGTGGGACACCCAGGCCATTCGCGCCATTCAGACGATTCACACGGCCGAAGTGCAGTACAGATCGCAATACGACTGTTTCGCGACCTCGCTCCAGCAGCTTGCCCCTTTGGTAGAAATTCATCCCGTGCCCGGCTATCGTTTTGCGCTGACCGGAACGTGTGAACATTACGTCGTGACGGCCGATTGCGACAAATGCGCATCATTCCAATCGGACCAGACGATGGTGATTCGCAAAGACGGCATTCCGATCCGATAACCTTCCATACATTCCTCAGACACCCGTTCCGGCAGTTTATTCCCGGGCGTAACCTTACGGGCGTTTGCAAACTCTATACAAAAAAGCAACAACACCAGCACTCGCCGGGATTACTATGTCAGACGTGCATCCAGCCGACACTCAAATCGAAACCGGAACCACCCGCCGCCACTTTTACATTGCGGCGATCTATGGCATTTGGGCCGCCATCTCCGCCGCTCTGGGAATTCCAGCCCTGATTTATCTGTTTTTCCCGCCCAAAGTTCGCAAACAGGACCAGTGGGTAGAGGTAGGGGATGTCAACAAGTTCGCCCCCGATTCACCCGTCGAGCTGACGTACCGGCGGACGCGTGTGGACGGCTGGAAAGTCATCAGTGAAAAGAGCACGGCGTGGGTGGTCAAGCGCCCGGACAACTCCATCGTAGCGTTCGGACCGCAGTGCACGCACCTGGGCTGCGCCTATCACTGGGATGAGACGAAAAACGACTTCCTCTGCCCCTGCCACACCTCCGTCTTCAGCATCGATGGCAAGGTGCTCTCCGGACCCGCGCCTCGTCCGCTAGACCGCTACGAAACCAAGCTGGATGGCAGCAAGCTCCTTCTGGGTTCCTTGAAGCGGTCGCAGGAGGGTCAGGCATGAGACGCCATCTGGAAGCTCTCGACAACTGGCTCGACCATCGCACGGGCATTCCCACGGCGGCGCGGCAGTTTCTGTATGAATCTATCCCGGCGTCCAGCGGCTGGCATCAGGTCTTCGGCAGCATCGCAGTGTTCCTGTTCCTGACGCAGGCGTTCACCGGCGTGCTGCTGGCATTCAATTACGCTCCCACGCCCGGCGATGCCTACAACAGCCTGCGCTATATCCTGACCGAACTCACCGGCGGCCGGTTGATCCGTGGGCTGCATCACTGGGGCGCCAGCATGATGATCGTGGTGGTGGTGCTGCACATGGTGCAGGTCTTCCTGTGGGGCGCGTATAAAAAGCCGCGGGAGGCTACGTGGATCGTCGGCGTCGTGCTGCTGCTGTTGACGCTCGCGTACGGGCTCACCGGTTACCTGCTGCCCTGGGACAATCGGGCGTATTGGGGCACCGTGGTGGCGACGCAGATCGCCGGACAGGCGCCGGTCGCGGGTCAGTACATTCAGCGCCTGATGGGAGGCGGCGGCGCTGTCGGGGTGGTCACGTTCGCGCGATTCTATGGACTGCACGTACTGCTCCTGCCGCCGGCCACTCTGCTGCTGATTGCCGTCCATGTCTACCTGGTTCGCAAACACGGCGTCGCCGCGGCGCCCGGCGATGAACTCGTTCCGCGCCAGCAGTTCTATCCCCGCCAGGTTTTCAAGGACACGGTCGCGATCTTCATCGTCTTCGCGATCCTCTTCACGATGGCGCTGGTCGCCCGGGTTCCGCTGGAGCAACTTGCGGATCCGACCGATACGTCTTACACGCCGCGACCCGAGTGGTACTTCCTGTTCCTGTTCCAGACGCTGAAGCTCTTCACGGGGCCGCTGGAACTCGTCGGCAGCGTGGTGCTGCCCGGCCTGGCCGTGCTGGCGCTGATCCTGGTGCCGTTCATCGATCGCAGCCAGATGGTTAAAGTCACGAAGCGCACTGCCGCCTTTGCGTTTGTCTTTCTTGCGGCCATCACGTGGACGGGGCTGACTCTCGCGGCGGTGAAGAGCACGCCGAAGGAAGCGACTCTGGTGGCCGTGGATTTCTCCGCGCCCACGGATTGGATGCAATTGACGCCCGAGGAAATGACCGGAGTCGCGTATTTCCGCGAGGAGAACTGCATCAGTTGCCACGCTGTGGGCGACCACGGCGGCAAGGTCGGGCCCGATCTGACGCGCACAACGGTTCACAAGGATGCCGCCTGGATGATCCAGCATTTCAAGAATCCCGGAGCGATGCGGCCCGGCACGTCGATGCCTGCGATTCAGTTGAGCGACGCTCAGCTCAATTCGCTGGCTGCTTTTCTGCTGAAGCTGAATCCGGATAACGCCAGCGCGCTCGACAATACACCCGAGTTCGCAACCGCCGGGGCGCTCATCTATGAGGCGAATCACTGCGCCACTTGTCACGCGGTGAATGGCAGCGGCGCGAAAGTCGGGCCGCCCCTCAACGGACTGGCCAAGCGCCAAAGCCGAAGTTGGGTCATCGCCCACTTCGCCGATCCACAAAAACTGTCGCCGGGCTCTTTCATGCCGGCCTACAAGTTCTCGCAGAAGGATCTGGAGAATATCACGAACTACCTATTCGCGCTGCCGTAATGGCCCGGGCTGCTAGATTAATTGGGGAAGAATTTCGCCTGCCGGACCTGCGAGCATGCAGTCCACTGCATTCGACATCGCGCCGGGCTCGGGGTTGATCTCGATCACCTGCGCTCCCGCCTTCTTGGCGTGCGGAATCAGGCCGGCTGCCGGATACACCATCGCGCTGGTGCCGATCGTCAGGAAGACCTGCGCCAATTCGGCCGCATGCTCCGCCTCTTTGAACATGCCGTCCGGCAGCGGCTCTCCGAACCAGACCACGCCCGGACGCGCCACAGCGCCGCACTGGCAATGGGGCGGCAGTTTCGGAAGCGGCGCCCGCCTGTCCGGCCACGTTGCGCCGCATTCCGTACACCGCATGCGCCAGATATCGCCGTGCAGCTTGAGGATCTTGCCGCTGCCGGCCAGATCGTGCAGGCCATCCACATTCTGTGTGATCAGCGTGAAGCGGGGCTTTGCCTTTTCCAGCCGCACAAGAGCGCGGTGCGCGGCATTCGGCTGAGCTTGTTTGATGGCTTCGCGGCGCCAGTTATACCACTCCCACACCAAGCGCGGGTCGCGCGCGAATGCCTCGGGTGTGGCGAGGTCCTCGGCGCGATACTCACGCCACAATCCGCCGTCGCCGCGAAATGTCGGGATTCCGCTTTCCGCCGATACGCCGGCGCCGGTGAGCACCGCGACACTCTGCGCCTGCGCGAGCAGTTCGCGCGCCTCTTCGATCGCCCCCATTTACCTGTTGAACAGCTTCTCCAGAATATCGATCTGCCGTTCAGCCTTGTCCATGAAGCCCTGCGCCGCGGTTGGGTCGCCGTTGCGCACGGCATCGTCGGCCGCGTGCAGGTAGTTGTTCATCAGCCCCGCAGGCTCGGAGAATTTACTGCTCACATTTCTGCCCTGGGCCTGTTCCGTTCGGCGAAGCGTGTCCAGGCTTTCGCGAATTCCGTCCGCACGATTGCGTAAGGACATGAGCATCTCCCGCATCTGCTGCGGAACTTGCGGACGCGCCGGAGCGGCCTGTTGCACTGGGGGCGGAGCCTGCGATTGCGGTGTGTTTTGCGGATACCCCTGCTGCGTCACCGGCTGCTGCACCGGTTGCTGGATGGGTTGCTGCACGCGCTGCTGAATGGGCTGCTGCACCGGCTGCTGCTGAGCGATTCCCGGAAGCCGCTTGGGCTGTGTGCCGGGCGTCTTGCCGGGGATCGCGACCGGCTGCGTCTGTACCGGCAGTGTCTGCGACGGAGTATTCCCGACCGCCGGAGGCGCGGGATTCGGCGCGGGCTCCGACGCCACGGGCGCGGGAACCGGGGACACCGTGGGCGCCGGAGTGGTAACCGTAGTGGTCGCGGGAGCCGCCGCCTTGCTTCCCTTCCAGGGCGCAAACTGAATGGCGGCAATGACCGCAGCCGCCGTCGCCACGCCGCCGAGCGCCATCCAGAGTCCGCGCCTGCTCTTGCCCGGCGACCGCACGGGAACCGGCATGGGAGGAGCGGCCTGCGCCTGGGGCGGACTCAACGGAGCGGCTACCGGAGGAGGCACGGGAGCGGTAATCGCCGATGCAACGGCAGCCGCCGCGGGAGCGACTCCGCCGCCTGTGGCGACGCTCGCCAGAGCGTTCCGGAACGCACCGGCCGTCTGGAAGCGCTGATTCGGATCCTTCGCCACGCTGAGCAGAATAATGTCGTTCAGCGCCGCCGGCAGCCGCGGATCGAGCTGCACCGGGGGCACCGGCGTCTTCTCCAGATGGGCGGACATGATCGCGAACTGGCTATCGCCATCGAACGGTCTCTTGCCGGTGACCACCTCGTACAGCGACACTCCCAGGGAATACAAATCGGCGCGCGCATCCAGGTTCGCCGCCCCTTGAATCTGCTCGGGCGACATGTAGTACAGCGAGCCCATGGTGGTGCCGGTCATGGTCAGCTTGTGATCGCCCGCGCCCTTGGCGATGCCGAAGTCCATCAGCTTGATGGTCCCTTGCGGGGTCAGCATCATGTTCGCGGGTTTAATGTCGCGATGGATGACGCCGCGTGCGTGGGCATATTCCAGCGCAGAAAGCGCCTGCGCCATGTAATCGACGGCCTGCTCCACGGGCAGCGGACCGTCCTTAAGCTTCTGCTCCAGTGTGATGCCATCGACGAACTCCATCAGCATCAGAAGCTGATTGTCGACACGCAGCGCCGTATGCAGCGCCGCGATGTTGGGATGTTCCAGGCTGGCCTGCAGCTTGATCTCGCGCAAGAACCGGTCGGCAAGATCCGGCGCCGTGGCGAGGTCGGGCAGCAACACCTTCATGGCCTCGGCGCGGTCGGAAATTACGTTCCGCACCTTGTAAACTTTGCCCATCCCGCCGGCGCCCAAAATGCCGACGATCTGGTAGTCGCCTACCGTGGAACCGATTTGTAGATCCATGACACGCCCCTAATGGTTGGAAACAATGTCGCCCACCTTCGGCGTTCCGCTGCCGCTGAATTTGCCGACGGCCGAGCTGTCATCCACGTCCGTCAGGGTGAGGGTTCCCACCGGCTCATCGACGCTGCGCAGGATTTTGTTGGTGGCCGGATCGCGGACCACGCGCAACTGACGCTTGATCTGGAGTTTGTCGCCTGACTTCAGGCCGTTCTTCTTGCCGACGTTCACGATGACGGTGCCATCCGGCGCGGCGTCCGCGACAAGTCCGCTGACGGTTACGGTTACCGTTGGCAGGCTCGATGCCTTCGCCTCAAGCTGCGACGCCATCTGGTCCACTGCCTTGTTGGTCGCCTCGCCCAAAATGGTTTGCCCGAAGTTGCTGGACTTCATGTCCAGACTGCCGCCGCCCATGTTGTACGCGCTGCCGCCGGAGCCCAGCAGACCAGTGCCGCTGCGCTGCGACTCGCCCTTGCCGGACGCGCTCGCCAGAATCTCGGCGGTGCTGGTGTCGATCATGCGTCCGGTCACCTGCACCACGGCTTTGGATTCGGACTTTCGCACTCCACCGATGCCAAACCGGCCTGTTACGCCACCAAGCGCTCCGCCGCCGACGTCGGTCTTCTTGTCGTCACGTCCGAACTGCGTAATGCTGCCGATGATGATGGCGTCGACGCCGAGCACCCGTGCGATCTTGGCGGCACTCGATGGGTCGGCACGGTCGCTATTGGAGAAATTTTGCTCGGCGAGAATTTTATCGAGTTCTTTGCGCTCGATCACCGAGTACACCCCGTCCTGAACCAATTTGTCCACCAGCAGGTCGGCTATGCCTTTCCCGATGTCCTGGTTGGAGCCGAAAAGTGCCTGAACGCCAGACTGCACGGTGGCGTAATCGAAATTCATCACCGCCACGCGCTTCTTCTGAGCCTGGGCCGTGGCTACTGTAAGAAACAGTACAAAAATGGCCAGCTTACGGGTCATGTAAATCATCCTCCTGTCTCGCAAACATATTCTGCTGCGAGCGATATGTCAATGCTGCCCCGTATTCTTCTCCCCTGTGGCGTACAGCCTGCTCTAGCCCAAGACAGTGGAGCGCGCCCCAAAAAACCGTTTTGCCGTCAAGTTTCTGGCTATTCTGATCGTCGTTGTCTGTTTCATGGGCGCGGTCGCCTACGGGTTCGCGGAGTACCTGCGGGCCAAGGGAGAGAAGATACTGGTGGAAACGGCGCGCGACCGTTACCACTGCTCTGCGGAATGGAAAAGCGTCACGGTATCTATCCTTCCGCCCATCAGTATCACGGCCCGCGATCTCGTCCTCCGGCAGAAAGGGCGTCCGGGCATTCCTCCGCTCATAACGATTCGCAAACTTACGGCGGGAGCGGGTTTGATCGGATTTCTGCGCAGCCCGAAGCACTTGCGCAGTTTCACGTTCGAAGGCCTCGTCATTCAGGTAACGCCGGGCGGTCCGGAATCGCAGAAGGAAGAGAAGAAATCAGGCGGGCTCATTATTGACAATGTTCGCGCGGACGGCACAATCCTTCGTATTTTTTCGAAGGATCATCCCAAGGAAGATCCGCTCACCTGGAATGTCTACCGCCTCTCTCTGAAAAAGGTGGGCACCGGCGAGCCGATGCAGTTCCGCGCCACGCTGCGCAACGCCGTTCCCCCCGGGCTGGTGGAGACCACTGGCTCGCTCGGACCCATGAACCCGGACAAGCCGGGCCTTTCCGGCGTCAAGGGTGAATACAAATTCGAACATGCCGATCTTTCGGTTTTCGGCGGCATCTCCGGCATGCTCGCCTCACACGGAAAGTTCAACGGCAGCCTCATGCGCATGAACGTGGAAGGCTGGACAGACGTGCCTGATTTTACGCTGCGGATCAGCGGTCACCCGGTTCATTTGAAAACGCAGTTCAAGGCTGTCGTAGATGGCATGACGGGCGATGTGAAACTCGACCCCGTGAAGGCGGAGTTCAGGCGGACCCATATCGTGGCCACCGGCAGCATCGCGGGTCATCACGGAAAGACGCTGCAGCTCGACGCCACTGTGCGGGACGGCCGCGTGGAAGACATGCTCTGGCTTGCGCTGAAGGAAAAGCAGCCGACGCTGCGTGGCGCAGCCGGCTTTCACGCAACGATCGAAGTGCCGCCCGGAGCTGCCGATATTGCGCGCAAGATTCGCATTCAGGCCACGGCGGGCGTTCAAAACGCGGAGCTCAAACCGAAGCTGCAAGAGGGTGCCGCGAAGATCAGCGACGCCGCGCGCGGCGATCCGGTGGACCATGACGCAGATCCGTCGCGGCTCGCGTCTGATTTCCAGGGCGCGTTCCGCGTGGAGGGAGGAGTCGCGCATTTTCAGCACCTCGCTTTCGAGATTCCGGGGGCGCATGTGGTGGTGAACGGTTCGTACAATTTGATCTCCGAGGCCGTCGACCTGGATGGCACGGCAAGGCTCGAAGCCAAGTTGTCGGAAACCCAAAAGGGCATCAAGTCGTTCCTCCTGAAGCCCTTTGATGCGCTCTTCAAAAGCCGGCATCACAAGGAAGCGCAGGCGGCGCTGCCGATTCACATCGGAGGAACCCTGGACAATCCGACCTATGGGCCAAGCCTGGGCCGCTGGCTCGCGCGCAAACTGTAAGGAGGCATTTGAGCCGCTAAAATAGAAACAGGAGGGCCAGTGCACTCGCACGCGCACGAGCACCACGGGCATCATCACCACCACGGTCAGCTTACCGGGAACATCCTGCGATGGTCGCTTGCCGCCACCAGTTTATTCGTCGCCTTAGAGATCGTCTCCGGGCTGCGTGCCCACTCTCTCGCCCTGCTCTCCGACGCCGCCCATAACTTCACCGACGCGCTGGCGCTCTTTCTGGCGTGGTACGGCTTTCATCTTCAGAGCAAGCCTGCGGACCAGGTGAAGACTTACGGCTATCACCGCGCGGGAGTCCTTTCCGCGTTCATCAACGCAGTTACGCTGGTGCTGCTCTCCGGCTGGATCATCTACGAAGCTGTCGAGCGCTTTCGCAATCCCGAAGCCGTGCAGGAGTGGATCATGGCGGCGGTTGCGGTACTCGGCCTCATCATGAACGGCAGCATCATGCTGGCGCTGCGGCAGTCCAGCAAAGGCGACATCAACATTCGCGCTGCGTTCATACACATGCTCGGGGATGCACTGGGCTCGCTGGCGATCATCGCCGGGGCGATCGCGATCCACTACTCAGGTTGGATTCAGATTGACCCGATTCTCTCTATCGTGATCGCGCTGCTGATTGTCTGGACGGCGGCGGACATCATTCGCGAATCGCTGAACATTCTGCTGGAAGGCTTACCCCGCGGACTCAGCTTGACTTCCGTGACGGAAGGAATGCGCGGCGTCGAGGGCGTGATGGATGTTCACGACCTGCACATTTGGAGTCTGGGATCGCAGACGCACGCGCTCAGTTGCCACGTGCTGATCGCGGATGTGCCTCCTTCAGAAAGCGACTGCATCCTGCGCGCGCTGAATGGGATGTTGGCGGAACGCTTCCACATACACCACACGACTGTACAGTTCGAACACATGAGCTGCGCAATCAGCGAAACCGGCTGCGCAATCCCCACGCACTACCACGACGAATAGGACGTGCCGCCGGGCTTATCTAGTGAATGGTAGCGGTCGCCGGACCGGATGTTCCGGTAGCGTTCGTCAGCGTCACCGTCACCGACGTGATGCTTCCCGAGCCTTGCACTGTGAAGCTCTGCGTGAACAGGAACTGACTGCCGAACGGTACCGAAGCCGAGCTCGCGTACCATTGCTGGAACAATGTCGTCACGGGTACCGTGAGCGTGGTGGTTTGCAGGTTTACCCCCGCGGCCGCGCTGAACGCGAAGGTGGCTTGCGTGACGCTACGCGAGGTCGCGAAGCCGGCCACCGTTACCGTGATGGAGCCGCCGCTCGACGTCGCCGTCACGCTCGAAATGGTGGGCGCCGCCGCGCCGATACGAATAGTCGCGCTGGGCGCGGGAGACGGAGTAACATCTTGCGTGCCCGCCACCAGCCGCGCGGTGATCGTGATTGTGCCCGCGACCGTACCCGTCTGCACACCGATGCCGCTTAGCGAAGCGGTGGAACCTGCGGGAATCGTCGCCTGCGCCGTGCGGCCGCCGCTGGCGAACTGCACGGAGGGGTCGTCGCCGCCCGAATCGGGCGTGAAGGTAAGCGTCAGATTCGCGGTAACCGCTACCGGAAATGCCGATCCGAGCCCGATCTGCAAGGTAGATTGCGTTGCCGGATTGCCGGTAGACGGCAAACCCGAGATGGTCACCGTCGAGAGCGATGGTAGTGCGATGGTCAGGGTGTAGGTCTTGCTGGCGGTGGTGCCGGCGCTGTCTTTCGCGGTTACGGTGATGCTGGCCGAACCTGGAGTAGTGACGGTTCCGCTGAGCACGCCCGCCGGCGAAAGCGTGAGCCCAGAGGGCAGGCCCGTAGCCGAAAACGTGGATGAACCTACGCCGCCGCTCGCCGAAATGGTAGCAGTGTACGGCGCGCCGGCCGTAGCGTTCGGCAGTGAGGCAGGAGCAATGGTCAGAGCGGCTGCGGCAATCGTGACGGTAAAGGTCTGGCTGGCCGTCTGCCCTTTCGAGTCGGTGACGGTCGCGGTGACGGTCGAAGTCCCAGGCGTGGTGGGTGTGCCGGATACGCTGCCGGACGAACTAGCTGTCAGACCGCCGGGCAAGCCGGAGAACGCGAACGTGTACCCGGCGGTGCCTCCGGTCGCCGTGAGCGTCCCCGAGTATGCCACGCCGACGGAGCCGTTCGGCAGGGTTCCGCCGATGGTAAGCGGGGCCGGCGCGATGACCACTGTAAACGTGTGGCTGACCTGCGCCTTCGCGCTATCGGTGGCCGTGACGGTGACGGAAAAGGTTCCCGCAGTCGTGGGAGTTCCGGTTACCGAGCCGCCGGCGAAAGTGAGACCGTCCGGCAGACCGGTCGCGGTGTACGTGTAGGGAGCAGTGCCGCCTGTGGCGACCACTGACGAACTGTATGCCGTTCCGACTACGCCATTGCCCAGCGAACCGGTGAGCGTCAAAGCGCCTGCCGTAACCGTAATGCTGTAAGTCGCCGATGCCGATGTGCCCACGCGATCTTTCACCGTGACGGTAAAGTTGAACGTACCGGGTTGGGTAGCCGTGCCCGAAGTGGTGCCGTCAGGCGACATCGTTACATCCGGGGGAAGTCCTGTGGCGGAGAATGCGTAAGGCTGAACGCCGCCCGTCGCCTGGAATTTCAGACTGACGGAGCTACCTGCCGCGACGGCGGAAAAAGGCCCCAGCGTAGTGATCTTCAGCGCCGACGGGTTCACATTGAGAGAAAAGCCCTGGCTGGTCCCATTCCCCGCGCTATCGGTGACCGACACCGTAAACGAGAACGCGCCCGCGACGGTCGGAGTGCCGGACAAAACTCCTGCCGGCGAAAGTGTCAGCCCCGGTGGTAGCGCGCCGGCCGCGGTGAATGTGTACCCCGTCCCGGTGCCTCCGCTGACGACCAGAGTGGTGGAGTACGTTGACTGCGCCGTCGCATCGGGAAGACCCGCGGCAGTGGTGAAACTCACGGGCGGCGGCGGTAGGACAATGCTGAGCGAATATCGCGCCGTCGCGGTGCCAGACGGCGTGGAATCGTGCACCGTGACGGCAACAGTGAAGGCGCCCGCGGCGGTGGGAATGCCCGAGATCACGCCCGTCTGAGAATTGATGCTTAATCCGGCCGGCAGCCCGGTCGCGCTCCAGGTAAACGGCGGCGTTCCGCTGAGCGCCAATACGGTGGCGCTGTAGGACGCGCCTACCGTTCCCTGCGGAAGTGATGCCGTGACGATCTGAAGTCCCGAGTTTACAGTCAGCAGAAGTCGCGCGCTGATGATCGACGGCGGCAGTTCCGCATCACTCACCGAGACGAAAGGCGTGAACGAACCGGACACGGTGGGCGTTCCGGAGATCACGCCGGTTTGCGCATCGATGCTGAGACCGGCGGGCAAGCCCGTGACGGTCCACGAATACGGTGTCGCTCCGCCGGTGGCGGAAACGGTTGCGCTGTACGGCACACCCGCCGTTGCCGCCGGCAGGCTCGTGGTGGTGATCTGCAGCGGGGCGACCACCTGAATTCTCACTGTGTTCGAGGTGCTGCCGCCGGGATTCAGGACGCCAATTGTGTTTAAGCCCAGAGACAAGGGCGTGGATGTGGTGAGAGTGTTTGCGCTCACGAAGGTAGTGGGCACCACCTCACCGTTCAAGAGGATCAGCGATTGGCTGGTGGGACCATTGAAGACAAAGTTGAAACCCCCTACCGTGAGGGTCGAAGGCTGGGTGATCGTGGAGCCGCTTATCGGAACAGTCACTACCGGCGCGAGAATGGAAAACGATATCGGCGAAGAACTGGCGCCGGTCGGCTGCACAGCCGTGAGCAGCACCGTTTGCGGAGTCTGCAAGCCAGAGCCGCTGAGCGTGATCTGCAATTGGCTGCTGCTGATAAAAGCCGGCGTGAGGACCTGAGAGATGGTAGAACCGGCGACAGCGATCTGCGTTCCCGGAAGAACTGTACTCAACCCCGTGAGCGGCGGCGCGAAATTGGCGCCGTTTAGAGTGATGGTCACGCTGCTCGTTCCGGCGCCGATAGAGGCCGGAACCGGCGGAGCGCTCAACACAGGCACAGCGAAAACCTGAATTACTTCGTTCAGCGTCAGCTTATTACCCCAGGAATCGTTTACGTCCAGGGAGAAGGAGTAGTTGCCGGCCGTAGTAGGGATGCCGGAGATCTGGTTGCTGTTCTGCGTCGGCAGTTGCAGGCCCGGTGGAATTGGGCCGGAACCGCTGGAAAGGCTGACCGTAAACGGTCCAGTGCCTCCCGTGAAAATGGTCGTCGAATAGGACGTTCCAACGGTTGCCGCAGGCAAGAGGAGCGATGACGGTCCGGCGAGATTTGGGTTGACCGTGAAACTGCCGCTGCCGAATGAGTTTCCCTCAACCTCACTCACTTGAAATTGATAGACGCTGCCGGTATCGGGATAAAACGAACCCGGAATAGGAACGGCGATTTGGGTAGTGGTCCACGAGTCCGCGCAGGGGGTGCTACACACTCCGTCCGGAAGAATGAAGGTAAGCGTTTGGCTAGTGACGGGACTCGTGATGGTAACGGTGCCCGTTTTCCTTGAAAATCGCCCGAGTATGAAGAGCTCGAAACCGCTCCCGCTGGCGGTCCCGCCGGCCGTAACGGCATCCAGTTGTGTCGGAGCAGTCGAGCCGGGCGGACCGGATTCGAGAGAGGAAATGGTCTGGGCGTGCAGTGCGAACCCGTGAACAAGAAGAACGAGCGGCAAAGCCGCCACTGCATATCGGCGTAGCAGCACAGTGTTTCTTATTCTACGGCATTAACGAAGCGTGACGACTGTGGCTCCCCATCCGCCCGCTTCCGCTGGTGCGTCTCCGAACGAGACGACGAACGGAGTTCGCGCCAGAATCGCACGGACCATCTCCCGCTGCACGCCAATTCCGCGACCGTGAATAATGCGCAGCGCCTTGAGGCCGAGGGCTTGCGCCTCGTTGAGATACTCTTCCACCACGGCTTCGATATCGCGCGGAGGCACGGAGTGAAGGTCAAACACATCCGTCACCGGTATTCGTACGGGCTCCTCCTCATCCATTCGCCCTCCTAAAACACGAAAGCCCGGCCGCTACCGGCCGGGCTTAGACCCATTTACTGCGCGCACCTGACGTTAAGCGACCTGCTGTGAACGATACTGGCTCGCGATCGCTTCCATCTGATCCTTTAAATGGAGTTTCATTTTTTTCAACCGCGTCTCCTCCAACTCCTGCTCTTGACTCAAATGAGGGAGCGCTTCGAGCGCGTCCAGCATCTTCGCGTATTCGGAATGCTGGTTCGCGAGTTCCTGAAACTCAGGACTTGTTGCCATCAGATGCGCTTTCAATTCTTCCTGTGCGTTCCGTTCCATATTGGGCAATTCCTCCCAGTGAGGTTGCCACGCCGAGTCGGTCGGTTCGGAATCAAGGCTCGGTGGGTAATCTCGTTCATGATTAGGACGGCATCCCGTCCATCCGCCACCTTAACATGAATGAAACTTCATGACAATAGCCGCTTCGGGGGGATTTGCGTAATACTCCACCCGCCTGCTAAGTTCTTGAAAACCAACGAATTGATAGAACTTGCGAGCTGCGGTATTGGATTCCCGGACTTCGAGAAAAACAGAACCCTTCGACACTGCTCTGTGCCACTCCAGCAGCCGCCGTGCTACTCCTTGACGCCTATGATTGGGCTCGACCGCGAGGTTCAGGATCTCCCACTCATCGGCTGAAAGTCGCCGGGTGCAGAGAAACCCGACAACCTGACCGTCGCAAGTCTCAACATAGCAGTCATACGCGAGATACTCATCGGGGCGCCAGTGCGCCGCTTCGGGGGAGGCAGCCTGAATCGCGGCTATGGCGTCCAGGTCGCCCGCTTCCGCGCGCCGAAGAACTGGCATATCTTAAAGTCTATGCGAGCCGTCCTGGTGTTGCTGCTGTTGGCATCGCACCCGTTTTGGGAAGCCAAGCCGGCCGACAAGTGGAGCGACCGCGAAGTCGAGATGATTTTGCAGGCGAGTCCATGGGCGCAGGTCACTGGTGTTTCACCGGAGGTGACGGTCTACTTCGCGACCGCCGAGCCGATTCGGGAGGCCGAGTCTGAGCTCCGGGTTCGCTCGCGCAAACCCGTTCCGGAACTCGACCCCGACTACGTCGACTACATCCGCGAACACGCCGACTCGGCGCTGGCGATTGCGATTCCGTACCCAAATGCGGGCTTCGGCAGCGCGGCGGATCAGCACCAGATGGAAGCGGAGACCAAAATGATCGTGGGCGCTCGGCAGTACGATATGCTCGGCTACTTTCCCCCGACTTCGTCAGACCCCGTTCTGCGGCTGATGTTTCCCCGGCAGGTCCGCCCGTCGGACAAAACGGTGGAGTTTCGCCTGTTCCTGCCGGGAATCAGTTTCCCGGAAAGAGAGGTGCAGTTCCGCGTGAAGGACTTGTATTACAAAGGCAAGCTGAGTCTTTAACAGGCTCGGGGGAGCTGCCGGCTTACATCTTGGGGGCGTAGTAGCCGGGTCGCACACGCACTTGCAGGTCTTTGCGGCCCTTCACCCTCAGCACCACGGGATGGAAGAGGCCATCGGTGATCAGCGGATCGGGCTTGTAGAGGATGATGTATTGGTGAGTGAGCACGTTCGCGATGTTCTCGAACGATTGCGATAAGTCTTCCACCTTGAACGGGAAATACGAGGTGCCGCCCGTCTCTTTGGCGAAGTAGCGGAGCACTTTATCTCCGTCACTCTCGACACGGCTGATATTGGTCGAGATGGTGTAGACCACCACGTCATTGCGCTGCGCCATTTCGAGCGCCTGGTCTCGCGTGTAGTGGCTCTCGTTATCGTCGCCGTCGCTGAGAATCACGATGGCGCGCCGGAACTTCGTCATCGGCTGATCCTTGCCCAGCTTGTCGCGGCACGCGAAGTAAACCGCATCGTAAAGCGCCGTGCCGCCACCCGGGCGCAGATCGTAGATGCTGCGCTCCATGCTCGTGGTGTCGTCGACGAGATCCATAATCATTTCCGGCCGGCTGGAGAAGCCCACCACCAGGCCGCGATCCTGATGGCTGCGCATGACGGTGCGCACGAATTCGCTGGCCGCTTCCTGTTCGAACTTGAAACGGTCCCGTATGCTGTTGCTGGTATCGATGAGGACGCCGAGCCGCAGCGGCAGATCGGTTTCGGCGGTGAACTCCTGTATGGTCTGCGGGCGCTTGTTCTCGATGACCTCGAAATCATTCTTGCCGAGGTCGGTGACGAAGCGGCCCTTCCTGTCCATGACGGTAAAGAGCATGTTGACGCGCGTCACATCGGCTTGAATGCGCGTCAGCTCATCGGATTGGACGGCCGTTTTCGGAGGCTGGGTAGGGTTCTGCTGCGCAGCCCACACTACTGCCGCAAGGCTCGCCGCGGCGAGAGCGACCCAAACTTTCATATACGACAATTATAGCGTGGGTGCTAATCCGTCCATCCACGCCGTGAGTTCAGGAGCCAGCGGCGATACCACAGCGATCTCTTCCCCGCTGGCCGGCTGGTGGAACCGTATGCGGTGCGAATGGAGGAAGTAGCGGCCCAGCGGCGGTCTTCCCGGGACGGTTGCCGCTGCGCCGTAGAGCGTATCGCCGGCCACCGGATGGCCAATGCTCGATAGATGCACGCGGATCTGGTGCGTTCGTCCGGTTCCGATGCGCACCTCCAGATACGTGAAGCCCTCGAATCGCTGCAACACGCGATATTCGCTCCAGGCGGCGCGCCCTTCTGCGAGCCGCGCAGTCATGCGGGTGCGGTGCACCGGGTCGCGCGCGATTGGCCGCTCGATGCGTCCCCTCTCCTGTTGCACGCGTCCGTGAACCAGCGTGAGATAGATTTTCTCCACCTGACGGCCGGCGAATTGTTCCGCCAGGCGATGATGGGCGGCATCGTTCTTCGCCACCAGCAACACGCCGCTGGTGAAACGATCCAGCCGGTGCACGATGCCCGGCCGCAGCTCCCCGCCAACTCCCGAGAGAGCTCCGAAGCGGTGCAACAGCGCGTTCACCAGAGTGCCGGAATGAATGCCCGCGCCGGCGTGCACGGCCATACCCGCAGGCTTATCCACGGCCACCAGGTCGGCATCTTCGTACAGAATCGCCAGCGGAATCTCTTCGGCAACGGCGCACAACGGCGGCGGGGCGGCAGGCTCGCACTCGATGCGCTGGCCGGCCCGCAGCTTGTAGGAAGCGCGCTGGGCTACGCCATCCACCAGCACTCGTCCGGCGCGGATCCACTCCTGAATGCGCGACCGGCTGAACTCCGGCAGCGTCTCATGCAGCACATGGTCCAGCCGCAGCCCGGCCTTCGCTTCATCGATGTCTACGTGAACGTGTTCCGTCGAGATACCAATGTATTCTACTGAAATGGCGCAATCGCAATCGCTCGCGGGGAAAACGGCGCTGGTGACCGGCGCCAGCAAGGGAGTCGGGAAGGGCATCGCGCTGGAACTGGCGCGGCGCGGCTGCAACGTTGCGCTCAACTACAATTCGGACCTGATCGGCGCCACCGCAACTGCTGAAGAGATTCGTGCCACCGGCCGCGAGGCCTTCACGGTACAAGCGGACGTCGGGAGCGCGGCCCAGGTGCAGCGCATGTTCAGCGAAGTGACCGAAAGATACCCTCGCCTTGATGCTCTGATCAACAATGCCGGCACCCAAGTCTGGAAGGCACTGCTTGAACTCACCGAGGCGGAGTGGGATCGCGTGCTGGACACCAACCTGAAAGGCTGCTTTTTGTGCACGCAGCAGGCGGCGCGGCACATGCGCGATGAGGGCGGCGGCCGAATCGTGAACATCGGCTCGGGCAGCAGCAAGGCGCCCTTCCCGATGCTCTCCGGCTATACCGCAAGCAAGGGCGGCATCGAAATGCTGACCAAAGTCGCGGCGGTCGAATTGGGCGTATACGGCATCACGGTCAACTGCGTCGCGCCGGGAGCGATAGAAATCGAACGAACGAAGCAGGAATCGGGCGATTATGCAGGCACTTGGGCGCGGTTGACCCCGCTGGGACGGATCGGTCTGCCGCGCGACGTGGCCCAAGCGGTCGCGTTCTTCCTGGAAGATGGCTCTTCGTTCGTTACCGGCCAGACGCTATGGGTGGATGGCGGACTCTTTACGCGTCCGTCTTGGCCGTATCCCGCGGAGTGATCACTTCCGGAGCGATGGCTCCATCGGACACCAGGCGGCGGCGATCGAAGAACTGAATGCGGCAATAGCGGCAATGGTGCAGCCCGCCTCCCGCCAGTTTTTCCATGAAATTGAGAAACCCCGAGTACATGGGATCGATCTTGTCGCGGACCTTCAACCGCACGATGCGAAAAGTGCCGCATCGCGGGCAGCGGGCATGCCGTCCAAAATGGAAACGGTAGCGCCGCGCGACGAATTCCTCATGTTTGCAGTCGCGGCAGCCATAGATGGCCATATAGCTGAAACGCTCGGAAAAGGTGCGATGCACCCTTCTGAGCTTTCCCCCACATTGGCCGCACTTCAACATTCTGGCCCCTAGTTATAACGCAATTTGCGGAACCGGCACAAGGCGCGTCACAATAAAAGATTCACCCTCGCCTTACGTAACTCACTATGCTGGACCGGATCACGGTGCATGGCGCGCGCCAGCACAATCTGAAGAACATCGATGTGGAGATTCCCCGCAATACCCTCACGGTCATCACGGGATTGAGCGGCAGCGGGAAAAGCTCCCTTGCCTTCGACACCATCTACGCCGAGGGGCAGCGCCGCTACGTGGAGACCCTGTCCACCTATGCCCGGCAATTCCTGGATCAGATGGAGCGGCCCGAAGTGGATTCAATCGATGGTCTGAGCCCGGCCATCTCCATCGAGCAGAAGACCACCAGCCGCAGTCCACGGTCTACCGTAGGCACAATCACGGAAATCTACGATTACCTGCGGCTGCTGTACTCGTCCATCGGAGTTCCGCATTGCCCCGTCTGCGGGAACGAGATCTCCCGCCAAACTACCGAACAAATTCTGCAGCACGTGCTCGCGCTGAAACCGGAAGATCGAATCATGGTCATGGCCCCGGTGGTCCGCGGGCGCAAGGGCGAGTATAAGAAGGACCTGGAAAAATACGCACGTCAGGGTTTTGTTCGTGCACGCATTGATGGCGTGCTGCGGTCGCTGGACGAAGATGTTCCGCTGGACCGCCGCAAGAATCACACGATCGAAGTGGTAGTGGACCGGCTGCTGGTGAAACCGGGCATCGAAAAGCGCCTCGAAGCGTCCATCGAGACGGCGACCAAACTGACAGGCGGGCTGGTGCTGGTCTCGGTGGTAAACGGCGAAGAGCGTCTGTATTCGCAAAAGCTGGCGTGCATGGAGTGCGGCACCAGCATTCCTCAACTGGAACCACGGTCGTTCTCATTCAACAGTCCGTACGGCGCATGCGAAGAGTGTCACGGTCTTGGCGAACTCTGGGCGTTCGATCCGGTGAAGGTGCTGGTGGACCCTGCAAAGCCGCTGTTGGAAGGCGGGCTTGGTCCGGGCGGATCCTCCTACAGCGTGAATCAGGGCATTCAGGCGCTCGCTTCGAAATGCCGGATCAACATCAAAAAGCCGTTCGACAAGTTGTCGAAGAAGCATCAGGAGATGCTGCTGCAAGGCGCAAACGGAATGCCCGGCATTCTGGCGATTCTGCAGAAATCTTATGACGAGGCGCCGGAAGGCTATCGCGACTGGCTGACCGACTACATGTCGCCGGTGGAATGCCCGTCGTGCCACGGCAAGCGGCTGCGTCCAGCGAGCCTCTCGGTGCGCGTGAAGAATTTTTCGATTGCCGAATTTACGTCGCTGCCGTTGGCGCGTGCGCTGGTTACGGTGCGGAACTGGGAGCTTTCCGGGCGCGAGTCGCAGATTGCCGGCCGGGTGCTCGATGAAGTGCGGCGGCGGCTGGAATTTCTGTCGGCCGTCGGGTTGGATTACCTGAGCTTGGATCGCTCGGCTGCCACCTTGTCGGGCGGCGAAGCGCAGCGCATACGGCTGGCCACCCAGATCGGCTCCAAGCTGCGCGGTGTTCTCTACGTGCTCGACGAGCCCTCCATCGGGTTGCATCCACGCGATAACGAGCGGCTGCTGGAAACGCTGACGCAACTTCGAGACATGGGCAATACCGTACTCGTGGTGGAGCACGATGCGGAGACGATTGAACGCGCCGATTACGTCATCGATCTTGGACCCGGCGCAGGCCGCCTGGGCGGAGCGCTGGTGGCGGCGGGCAAGCCGTCGGAAATTGCCGCCAATCCCGATTCCCTGACGGGCCGGTATCTCGCCGGCACGGCGCAAATTCCCATTCCGGCGGCGCGGCGCAAGGCGAACGGAAAAAATCTCGCGATCCATGGCGCGCGCGAGCACAACCTGAAAGACGTAGATGTGGAAATTCCGCTCGGGCTGCTCACGGTGGTCACCGGCGTCTCCGGCAGCGGAAAATCCACGCTCGTCAATGAGATTCTCTACCGGTCCTTAGCGCGCGAGATTTACGGGTCTCACGACGAGCCGGGCGAACACACGTCGATCGAGGGCATAGGGAATATCGATAAGGTGGTGCGCATCGATCAGGCGCCCATCGGCCGTACACCGCGGTCGAATCCGAGCACGTACACCGGCCTGTTTACGCCCATCCGCGATTTGTATTCGATGCTGCCGGAATCGCGCGAGCGCGGCTACAAGCCCGGCAGGTTCAGCTTCAACGTGAAGGGCGGACGGTGCGAAGCGTGTCAGGGAGATGGCCTCAAGCGCATCGAGATGAACTTCCTGCCGGACGTCTATGTCACTTGCGACGTGTGTCGCGGACGGCGCTACAATCACGAAACGCTTCAGGTGAAGTACAAGGAGAAGAGCATCGCGGACCTGCTGGATTGCACGGTGGAAGAGGCGCTGCCGCTGATGGAGAATCTGCCGCAGATCCGCGCCAAGTTGCAAACGCTCTATGATGTGGGCTTGGGTTACGTGCACCTGGGTCAGTCTTCCACGACACTGTCGGGCGGTGAAGCGCAGCGCATCAAGCTTGCCAAAGAGCTGAGCAAGCGCCAGACAGGCCGCACGTTTTATCTTTTAGACGAACCCACCACCGGGCTCCACTTCGACGACGTTCGAAAGCTGCTGGACGTGCTGCAGCGCCTGGTGGATCTCGGCAACACCGTCGTGGTGATCGAGCACAATACGGATGTGATGAAGAGCGCCGATTGGATTATCGATCTGGGTCCCGACGGCGGAGAGTATGGCGGCCGGATCGTCGCCTGCGGCACGCCGGAGCAAGTTGCCCGCAACAAAAAAAGCTACACCGCGGCAGCGTTGCGTAAGGTGCTGCAATGAGCCGGTACGACAAAGCGCCGCTGGACCTTTCCGGCCTGAAGACCGTGAGCCTGCGCGACCGCGGCGGCAAGGTGAAGACCGGCGATTTCGCTCGCGCTTACCAAAAGGGCAGCGGCGTTTCCGGGTTGATCGATTCCCTGCCGCACATTCTCGCCGGCGATTCCTTTCGCGCCGTTGTCGAGGCCATTGCCTCCGCGCGCGCCCGCAACCGCGCGATCCTCTGGGGACTCGGCGGCCACACCATCAAGTGCGGGCTCGCGCCGGTTTTGCTGGACCTCATGCGGCGCGGCTTTGCTACCGGCTTTGCAGTCAACGGTGCGGCGTCGATTCACGATTTCGAGATCGCGCTCGCCGGGCACACCAGCGAAGACGTGGAAGCCGTGCTGCCGGATGGCCGTTTCGGATCGGCAGAGGAAACGGGCCGTGAGATGAACCGCGCAATCGCCGCCGGCGATCGGGAAGGTCTCGGCATGGGTGAGGCCCTCGGCCGCTGGCTGGAACTGACGGCCGCGCCCGAGTTCGCCCCCTGCAGCCTCTTGCTTAGCGCTTATCGCGATCGCGTTCCCGTCACCGTCCATGTCGCGATCGGCACGGACACGCCGCACACACATCCTGCCGCGGATGCCGCGGCCATCGGCAGCACCACGCATCGGGACTTTCGCCTGTTTTGCTCTTACGCCGCCGATTTGCACGAAGGCGGCGTCTACATCAACGTGGGTTCCGCCGTCGTGTTGCCCGAAGTCTTCCTGAAGGCGGTTTCGGCAGTGCGTAATCTGCGTCATCCGCTGGGCAATTTCACAACGGTCAATCTGGACTTTCTGCAGCATTACCGCCCGCGCGTGAACGTGGTGGAGCGCCCGCACGCGCAGACCGGCGGCAAAGGCTACGCTCTCACAGGTCACCACGAACTCTTAGTTCCCCTTTTGGCCGCAGCCCTCATCGAGAAAGAAGCATGAGCGACGCGCCGCCTCCTCTCACGCCCGAGTTCGAGCAGCTCCCGCCCGCTCCTCCGCCTCCGCCCGAGCACGAAGCATTCTGGGGGTGGACGGACCTGCTGTTTCTCTGCGGCATCGCGCTGCCCTGCATGTTCCTTGGCATCCTGGTGGTGAAAGCCGTGATGCGGATTTTCCACCTTCACGCGGGTGTGTCGGTGGAGGAGTTGCTTCCCGAACAGACGCTCGGTTACGTCTTATTCTTCTTCGCTGTTTACCTCATCTTTCGCGCGCAATACGGCCGGCCATTCTGGCAGTCGCTCGCGTGGAAACCCATGCGGATACCGTTAGGCATGGTCGCGGTCGCGGGAGTTGCCGCGGCGATCCTGGTGGCTTATGCGAGCTGGTTTGTGCGGACTCCGGATACGCCGAACCAGATGACGGAGATGATGCAGGACCGCGTGTCGCTCGTACTGCTGGCGATCTTCGGTGTCACGGTAGCGCCGCTTTCCGAAGAACTCGCGTTTCGCGGCTTTCTGCAGCCGTTGATCGCGCGCAGCGCCGGGCCTGTGGCCGGGATCATCGGCGCGGCCATTCCGTTCGGGTTGCTGCACTATCATGAATACGGCAACTCCTGGCGGCACGCAGTGGTGATCTCGCTGGCCGGCGCCACGTTCGGCGTCATGCGGCAGGTTACCGGTTCCACCAAGGCCGCCACTCTGATGCACGCCTCTTATAACGGATTTTTGTTTATTGCCATCCTAAAAAAGGATTTGCCTCACCTATGGTAGAAACAATCGAGTGGAAAGACGGCGCCGTGGTCATGATTGACCAGACGCGCCTTCCGCTGGAGACTACATACGTTCACTGCCGGACTTACCAGGAGGTCGCGACGGCGATTCGCGACATGATTATTCGCGGCGCTCCGGCCATCGGAGTTGCGGCTGCTATGGGCGTTGCGCTCGGCGCGCAAGCCGCGGCCGAGAGCACGCTGGATTCCGAGATGCAGACCATCTGCGATGCTCTCGCTGCGACGCGCCCCACCGCGGTGAATCTCTTCTGGGCGATCGACCGCATGAAGCGCGTCTACGAGGGGGTGCGCGGCCGGCCGATCGGCGAAATCCGCAAGCGCCTGCTCGATGAGGCGATCCTGATTCGCGAAGAGGATATCGCCATCTGCCGGGCGATCGGCCGAAACGGCGCGGCCCTGGTGCCGGATCGCCGGACTGTTCTTACCCACTGCAACGCGGGTGCGCTCGCCACCGCGGGCTACGGTACCGCGCTCGGCGTGGTTCGCGCGGCGGTCGAGAGCGGCAAACAGATCGACGTTTTCGCCGACGAGACCCGGCCGTTCCTGCAAGGCGCGCGCCTCACCGTGTGGGAATTGCAGCAGGACGGCATCCCCACCACACTCATCACGGATAACATGGCGGGGCACTTCATGAAGAGCGGCCGCATCGGCTGTGTGGTGGTGGGCGCGGACCGGATCGCGGCGAACGGCGATGTCGCGAACAAGGTGGGCACTTACTCCGTGG
The DNA here is from genome assembly GCA_035606355.1 of Candidatus Limnocylindrales bacterium. Classification (GTDB taxonomy): domain Bacteria; phylum Acidobacteriota; class Terriglobia; order Bryobacterales; family Bryobacteraceae; genus Sulfopaludibacter. The sequence goes on from DATNFO010000041.1 coordinate 224,113, forward strand.
CCGTGCTTGCCCGGGAGAACGGTGTACCGTTCTTTGTCGCGGCCCCGATCTCCACCCTAGACTTAACTCTCGATTCCGGCGACCGGATCCCGATTGAACAGCGGCCGGCCGCCGAAGTAACGCACGTCTTCGGCAATCGGGTGGCTCCGCAGGGAACCGCGGTTCAGAATCCCGCGTTCGATGTAACTCCGGCGCGCTACGTCACCGCTATTATTACCGAAAAGGGCGTCGCACGCGCTCCGTTCGAAACTTCCTTGAAAGAACTTACTCGTGAAAAGTAATATGCGAAAACTTCTCCCCCTTTTTCTCTGCGCCGTAGCTCTCTGTTTCGCTCAGTACGGCGGACGCCGGGCTCCCGGTTGGGCGCTCCCCGACAGCAAGATGAATATCACCGATCTTGCCGATTTTCGCGGCAAATATGTGCTGCTGGAATTCATGCAGACCAACTGTCCGCACTGTGCCGCCTTCGCGGATGTGTTGAAGCAAGCCGAGCAGCGGTATGGATCGAAGGTCCAGGTAATCGCGGTCGTGAAAGCGCCTGAGGACAATGCGGCCACGGTAGGCCAATATGTGGCCGGACATGGCGTCAATTACCCGGTGCTATTCGACGCCGGCCAGATGATGTATTCGTATCTGCGTTCCAATCAGATGACCTTTCCTCATCTCTACGTCATTGACCCGGGCGGCACGATCGTACGCGACTGGACTTACGGGCTTACGACAAGAGATATCTTCGAGGGCAAAGGCCTGTTGATGAATCTGGACGCGATTATCAACAAGAAGTAGCGCCCCGGCCTAACTGTGGCGGATCACCAGCACGTCGCCGTCTTTGACGATGTACTCCTTGCCTTCCAGGCGGAGCATGCCTTTTTCGCGTACGCCGGCGTAGCCTCCGAAATCCACCAGGTTCTTCCAGTTCACCACTTCGGCGCGGATGAACTTCTTTTCGAAGTCGGAGTGAATGGCTCCGGCGGCCTTGACGGCCGTGCTGTTCATGGGAATGGTCCATGCGCGGCATTCGTCTTCACCGGCAGTGAGGAAGCTCATCAACCCGAGTAGCGAGTAAGTCGCCGAGATGAGGCGCTCGAGTCCCGATTCCTGTAATCCGTAACTCGACAGATACTCCTTTTGCTCCTCGCGCGGCAGTTCCGCAAGCTCGGCTTCGACTTTTCCGCAGACGGCCGTCGCCGAGACGCCGCGCCGTCCGGCGATGGGACCTTGCAGGAATTCGTGCTCGCGGTCATGGAGCTTAGCCGTATCCTCCTCGCCGATATTGAGCACATACAGCATCTGTTTTTGCGAAAGGAACTGGAAGCCGCGGATGCGCTTCTCGTCTTCAGCGTCGAATTCGAGTTGCCGCAAGGGTCGATTGTCTTCGAGCGCAGCCTTGCACCTGGCAAGCACGTCGAATTCGCGATCGAGTTCCGGGTTCTTGATTTTTTTGCGATCTTTGTCGAGCCGTTCCAGGCGTTTCTCGATCACTACAAGGTCGCTGAGGATCAGCTCGGTTTCGACGTCCTCCAGATCGCGCACGGGGTCGACGGAGCCCTTTTCGTGCGGCACGGTTTCATCGGCGAACAGGCGCAGCACCTGGGCAAACGCGTCCACGTTGCGCAGGCTCGCGACATAGCTGGCGTCGCGCAGACTCTCTTTCGAGATGGAGGGCATGTCCACGTACTCGACGGTGGCGTATGTGGTCTTGTTCGGCTGGAAGAGTTGCGCGAGAGCGTCCAGGCGCGCATCGGGCACCTTGGCGACGCCGGTGCGCACTGCCGTAGAGCCGATGCGCGACTCCTGGGCGACGCCCGTGAGAATAGTGAATAGCGAGGTCTTGCCTACCATGGGCAGGCCGATAATGGCTGTCTTCATATAAGGAGCGGTCTACAGGGGGACTTCCACCTGGCTCAAAATTTCGTGGATGATGCGCTCGCCCACGTCGGCGCGGCGCTGCACCAGAGTGGTGCGGGTGTTGATGACGACGCGGTGCGCGAATAAGGGAGCCGCGAGGCGCTTGACGTCGTCAGGGATGGCGTACTCGCGACGCTCAAGAAGCGCGAGAGCCTGTACGGCGCGATAGAGCGCCTGGGAGCCGCGCGGGCTGACGCCGAGCGCGAGAGATTCGTGATTGCGGGTGCGCTCGACGATCGCAAGCATATAGTCGACGAGAGAATCCTGAACGGCGACGCGAGGCACCGCTTCCTGCAATCGCACCACGTCATCGGCGGAAAGGCCGGACGATGCGGGCTGCTGCGTATCGCGATCGCGGCTGCGCAGGATCTCGCGCTCGCTCGCCGCATCGGGATAGCCCATACGGAGCCGCATCAGAAATCGATCGAGTTGGGATTCGGGCAGGGGGTAGGTGCCGTGGTGCTCCACCGGATTCTGCGTGGCGATCACCATGAACGGCCGGGGCAGCGAGTGCGATCGGCCGTCGATGGTCACCTGCGCTTCGTTCATGGCTTCGAGCAGCGCGGACTGCGTCTTCGGAGTGGTGCGATTGATCTCGTCGGCGAGCAGGAAGTTGGTGAAGATGGGGCCGGGTTTGAATTCGAAGATTTCCGACTGGACATTGTAGATGGTGACCCCGAGAACATCGCTGGGCAGCATGTCGCTGGTGAACTGGAGGCGATGGAAGCGGCAGGAAGCGGAGCGGGCCAGCGCCTGCGCGAGCGTGGTTTTACCGACACCGGGCACGTCTTCAATGAGCAGATGTCCGCGCGCGAGCAGGCACACCACGGCAAGCCGGACAACCTCCGCCTTGCCTCGGATTGCGGAGCCGATGATGGTCTGCAGTTCGGCAAGTTTGGAAGGGATATCTGGCGAGAATCCAGCCGGCGAGGCAATGGTCGACTCCCGCTGCGTCATTTCCTTTCAATGATAACGTAGGGTGACAGCGAAGTGGCGGGAATCGCGGATTTCAGGTAGACTGAGAAGCTGGCGCTCCCAAGCGTCACGTTTCACGCCTACCGAATCAGGGCGCGTAGCTCAGTTGGTTAGAGCGCCTGCTTCACACGCAGGAGGTCACAGGTTCGAGTCCTGTCGCGCCCACCATTATTTTCAAGAGGATTCACACGGAGGGATAGTTCGGAGGGAGTGTTTGTGACGTGGTTTGTGACGTAACCGCTCAATTTACCTTCTCCACTGCGGGCTGGTTCTCTACGGCTAGCCCACCCATCAGACCGCATTCCAGTTTGTCCAATGCGGTGCGCTTTGCCGTCATCCGCACGTGGCTGTAATGTTCCAGCATCCGCCTGGACATGTGGCCCGCAACGGCCATCATCGTAGCATCTGACGCGCCCCCTTCCGCCAGTTCTGTAATCGCCTGATGCCGCAGGTCATGGAACCGAAGGCCTTTGAGAGGCGACGCAGCACGTTTCCACACTGCAATAGTGGCCCGCAGTCCATACCCGGAGTTTAGCGCCTCCCGCGCGGCATTCCTGCCCGCGCGACGCGCCGTTTCCGCTACCAGTTTGCGCCATGCCGTGCGCCAGCTTTTCTGCGGGCGTAGCGGGTTGAACGTCAGATGTTCGCATGTTGGAAACACGTAGTGGCTGGGTTCACTGCAATCGTGTGCCTGCGCGCGTTCCAGGAGCCGCGCCAACGATGCCATAGCGTCTCCGTTCAGCGGAATAGTCCGATGTCCGGCAGCGGTCTTGCTCCGTCGGATTGTGGCCACGCGGCTGAAAAGATCCACGTCCTGCCAGCGAAGATTTCGGACTTCGACTCCCCGGCAGGTAGTAGAGACGGCCAGTACCGCTGCGCAGTGGGCTACTATCCATTCCGGTTTGCTTGCAGCGGTATCAAACAGCATGCGCTTGAGGTCCGATGGTAGAACCTTACCCACCGCGCCCTGACGCTCTGGAAGGGCCTTTACGTCCTCGGAAATGGCATTCCAAACCTTTGCTCGTTTCAGCATCCGCCGGAGTACCCCGGTTTCCATGTTTACGGTTCTGCCGGATACGCCAGCGTGCAGCCGAGCCGTCTGGTACCCCGCGAGGTCTTCGGCTTTGAATCGGAGTAGCGGCTTTTCTCCGAAGTGCTTCGTTAGGGGCTTGAGGCGCTCTGTCTCGAATTGCATGGTTCGTTCCGCTACATGCGGCTTGCGCTCTTCCAGATAGGCGGCTACCGCTTCGCTAAAGGGCTTCCGTGCAAACGCTCGTCCCGTCTTCGATGCCCCTTTGCCTTGATCGATTTCAGCAATCCGCTTTTTCTCTAGCTCTTTCGCCACGCGCTTGTCTGTCGTTTCCAAGGCCTCACGGTAGCGAACGCCGTGCATCGTCACATCAAGGTGCCAGTGGCCTTTTCGTTTGTAGATCATCTCTCTCCTTTCGTTGCCTTCGACTTGGCTTGCTTCTTTCCGCTCCCCTTCGGACGCCCGCCCTTTTTACCCCACGCTGAAAGCTCTTCATTCGTGTGGCGTTCGGCGCGCGCCCGGCCACCTTCAGCACCAGTACGCTGAAAGTACTTCATGATGTCCTTGGGGATCTTGGTTGCCATGCCTCAAGCTTAAACCTAGGCGTAGGTTAATTCAAGAACAAACGCGAGGTGCGATAGTGAAGTGTAATCATTACAATCAGGCATCGTCGCAACATGTGTAGCGACGTAAATCGCCAAAGTTGAACGCGGCACGTGCGGATTTCAGTCGTTCCCTAGCAGAGGCCGTAAGGGAGGCGTAATCTCCTTGACTCTCTTTGGGTGAACCCGAATGCACGGGGTCATGTTCACCCCTTTTCTGATTTTCTTTGGGTGAATCAGAATTCATCCCCAATCCAGCGCGCCGATGATTCTCTTCCGCTTGACTTTCTTCTATATGACTCTCTTTGTGTGAACCATAGTTCACCGGGCCGGGTGAACTGCGATGCACCGGGGGGGTGAATTGTCGTTCACCCCCTTTTGCGCTTGCTCGCGCTTCCAATCGTCGAAGATCCGATGCCAAAGGAACGCAAAAGAATTGCTGGTCTGTATGCGCGCCTTGAAGCGCGATTGCCTCCGAATAAATCCCTGGCTTTCGAGGGTATTCAGATGCTTTTGTATCTGTCGTTCGCCCAGTCCGACCTCTTTCGCCAACGTCCGCACGGCGGGCCAACACCGACCATCCTCGCCGCCGTACCTGACTAGGCGACCATACACGAGCTTCGCGCCGGGCGGTAGCCCCTCGTAGCATGCCATCGGCTCCGGCACCATAAGCCAGTGAAACGCGCGCCACGGTCTGAATGGCTCACCTATCTTTGCGTGAACTGGCAACAGGGGTGTGGGCATTTGGGAAGCCCATCACCAATTCTTTACCGCTGCCCCGCTTTGACTATCGCCGCCCGTGGGCCGAGCGTTCAGCCAAGCGGTAACATCATCGGCCCGGTACCGCACCGCCGCGCCGATCTTGATGTACTGCGGACCTTGCCGGAACAGTCGCCACCGCCGAATCGTGGCGACTGAAACGGTGAGACGCGCGGCTAACTCGCGTTCTTTCAAGAGCCGATCTGAGGTTTGCCTGTCTTGCATGATCACGCCGTTTCGCCGCGCCGTTTTTTGGTTTTACTGGTCACGGCATTCGCGGGGTTCGGACTGATGCTGGCGTCGCTTGGGATTTATGGCGTGATTTCCTACTCCGTGAGCAGGCAATCACAGGAGATCGGAATTCGGATGGCGTTGGGCGCGAGCATCGCGCGGGTGCGGCTCGCCGTTGTCGCGCAAACTCTCCGTCTGACGCTGGGCGGAATTGCGATCGGAACGGCAGCATCGTTTGCGGTGGCCAAAGGCATCGCTTCCTTGCTCTACGGCACGAACTCGACGGACCCGCTGATCTTCGGAGCCGCCATGGCGCTGCTTGCGGGTGTCGCGCTCCTCGCCGGTCAAATCCCCGCGCGACGAGCTGCGCGGATCGATCCCATGAGCGTGTTGCGACAATAGCACCTGCCGTTAAACTTCCAGAACAATGCCTCTTGTGGCGAGGCCTGTGAGCCGTTTGAGCGCCAGGGCATACAGCCTCACCTGATCGAGATTGCGCGCTGCGCGACGGTCGGTTTTGTAATCCACCACAGTCCACATGCGGCCGTCATTCCAGGCGAGGTCGATGCGGCCATCCACGAGCGTGCCGTCGCGCAGACGCACCATGACGGGAAGTTCGCGAAATACTTCGGCGCCGGCGGGAATCGCGGCAGCAGCCCAGGCGAGCGCTCCACGGGCAGCTTCCGCGGCGAGAGGAACTTCTTCCGCGGGCCTGCCATGTGCCCGTGCCCAGAGTTCCGCTAGCGCCGGGACGTCTTCCACGGATCGCGCGTGCTGCAACAGGTCATGCACCACACGCCCGAATTTGCGGCCTCCTGGCCGCGCACCTTCCACCGGCAGAGTGACCGTCTCAACCGCGATATCCGCGGCTTCCTCCGCCTCGCCGAATGTCTCCGCCGCCGCGACGTTGAAACGCGGCTCGGCCCCGCGCTCCACGCGCTCCTTACGACGCGCTTTCCAGTGCTCGTACGCCTGAAGGCCGGCGACCGCCTGGTCCGCGCTGCCGCTCAGCACGTCTTCATGCTCCACACCCTCAGCCTTATCGACATTGAGCTGCAGCAGAGCCGGGTCAAACCACACTACGCCGTGAGCGCCGGTGCGCGCGCGGTGCAGCCCTGGCCGCACGCTCACTTCATCGGGATAGTCGGGCGGCCGGTTCAACACGGTCGTGCTGCCGAATTTCGGGCAGCCCGGCGCCGCTGCCGCCGTGCGCCACTCTCCCTCGCGCGGGTAAAGGGCCGCGTGAAGGGGAGTGAGCCACCCGCCCTGCCGGTCCTCTTCGCCGATCATGTTTACAACCAGCAGGTCGCGCGCGCGTGTCGCCGCGACGTACGCCACGCGCACAGCTTCTTCCCGATCAGCCGCACTCTCATCCTCCACGGCATCGAGCAATTCCCACGGGGCACAGCCCAGCAGGCGCTGCGCACATAGCCCGCGATCCGCATCGACGAAGCGATCGCCGCCCTCCCGCCCGGTCAGCTTCGCCGTGAGGTCGGCGAGAATCACGACGGGGAACTCCAGACCCTTGGCTTTGTGCACGGTCATCAACTGCACGCCGCCGCCTTCCTGTTCCAGTACCGGAGCCTCGCTCGCCTCGCTGCTCTCATACTCCGCGTCTAAATACTCGACGAAGGCGCGGAAACTGGTGGCCTGGCCCGACGCTTCGAGTCCACGCGCGAGATCCGTCAGGCGATAGACATTCGCCAGAACGCGCCGGCCTCCTTTGCGGAACGCGAAGCCGGCGTGCGCCCGCGTAGCTTCCAGCAGTTCGTGAATGGTGTCGGCGATCGGCTGGTAGTTCCGCCTTCGATGCAGGTCGCGGAGGAGCGCAAACGCCTGCTGGATCGGTTCGAATTCGGGGTCAACATCCTCCGGCAGGGGGCGCATCGGATGAAAGCGCCCGTGCTGGTTACGAAATTTCAGCAGAGTCTCATCCAACACCGCGAACAAGCTGCCGCGCAAAACCGCGAAGACGCTCAGCTCATCCTCAGGCCATTCCACCGCGTGCAGCGCCGACCGCAGCGTGCCCACTTCTTCCCGCCGGTGAAAGCTCTTGGACCCGACCAGCAAGTGCGCAATGCCGCGAGCCTCCAAGGCACGCACGTATTCCTGCGTCAGGTCCGTACCGAAATTCGTGAAGCGCCGGAAGAGAATGCAAACATGCTCGGGCTGTACGGCGGTCAGCTCGCCTGTGGATCGGTCGCGCACCTTCCATCCACTCTCCGCACACAGCCACTGAATGAAAGCGGCGACTGTGCCCGGCGAACATTCCTCAATTTTGACCTTGGAGAGATTTCGTGACCCATACGGCTTCGGAATCGCGAGCGCCACGACTCCTGGCTGATTGCCGATATCCGGCGCTCCGCCTTCGAGCGGCAGATAGTCCGGTATGGATTCAGCGAACGCGGCGTTCACGAACGTCTGAAGCGTGCGAGTGCTCCGCGTGCTGCGAGTCAACTCCTCTTTAGCGACGCCGCGCGATTCCAAATCGCGGCAAATCCGGCTGAAGAGGCGTGCATCGGCACGGCGGAAGCGGTAAATGGATTGTTTCGGATCACCGACCACGTACAGCTTGCCCGGCGCGGGAGTCGCCTTCTGCCAGTCGCGCTCCGCGGGATCTTGCGCGGCCAGAAGCAGCAGTATTTCGGCCTGTAACGGATCGGTATCCTGAAACTCGTCGACAAAGATGCGGTCATAGCTCCGCTGCAGATCGCGCCGCGCCGCATCGTTGCGCAGCAGGTTGCGGGCGTAAAGCAGCAGGTCCATAAAATCGAGCTGGCCGGCCGCGCGCTTTTCGGCCTGGTAGAGGTCCACCACCGGCCACAATTCCTCGCGCAGGTGCGCGGCGAGATCGGCATCGGCGCCACGCCGGAAATTCTCGATCGCGTCGCGCACGGCTTCCCACAACTGCGGCTTGGCGTACCGCAGCTTCCACGGCAGGCGCAGCACTTCGTCCTCTGCGGCGTTGGCATCGAAGCGTCCCGCTTCGCGGCCACGCTGAATACGCTCCAACAATTCCTTCACGGGCGGCAGCCCTTTGACTGCTTCGCAGCGGCCTAACGCCGAATTCAGTGAGGCCTCGAGATCGAAGTTGCGCTTGTCCCACGGGGCATCGAAGTCGCGCCACTCGGTCAACGCCCAAGCCGCCATGCGGAGCCGATCCAGGGGCTCGCCGCTATCCGAGTCGGTCACCCACGAAAGCCGCGCAAAGGCACGCTCCAGCGTAGGCGACGGTGTGGCAAGGCGCGTTTCAATCCATCGCTGAAATACGCAAGCGAATACGGCGAGCGCTTCCGGCTGGGCAAGCTCCCGAAAGACCGGGTCGACACCGGCTTCCACCGGACGCCGCCGCAGCAATTGCGCGCAAAACGCGTGAATGGTGCCGATAAACGCCCGGTCGAGCGTGCGGGCCGAGCCGGGCCGCCGCTGCTCCAACTCGTGACGAACGCGCAGCTTCATGTTGCCCGCGGCGGCATGCGTAAACGTGACGGCGACTATGCGGTCCACCGGGGTACCCGAGGCGATCGAATCGGCGATTCGCCGCACCAGCGCCGTGGTCTTGCCGGTGCCCGCCGACGCGACTGCCGCGCAACTACGGTCCAGCCCCGGCGCCGCGCCTGCTCCCGTTATTTCCACGACCGCAGCTCCTTCAACGCCTTCAGGTCCGGCTGCAATTTCGAAGCGACTCGCTCCTCTTCATACGGTCCGCATACGGCCAAAAACTCGCAGCGCTTGCATGCGTCTTTGCGCGGCGCTGCCGGCAGGAAACCATCGCGCACGGCGTCATCGATGATGCGCAGCACCTGCGCACCGCGATTCCGCATCCAATCATTCACTCTGACGTCGATAGCGGCATAGTTTTGCGCGATTGTGGAGTAGAACAGGCGCCCGGATGATACCTGTTCGCCGAGCATCTTTTCGGCGGCAAGCGCATAGAGCACGGGCTGCAGGAGTTCACCGTGACCGAGCACTTCCGGGCGGGGATCCGGCACGCGGCCGGTTTTGTGATCCACCACGCGCAGCATGCCACTGGCGTGGCGCTCCACCAGATCAATGGAGCCCTGCAGCAGGAAGCCTTCGATTTCGACCGGCTCCTTGCGGCTGCGCGGATCGCGTCCCGCCGGGTCTTTCAGACCGAAACTCAACTCGTAATACTCGGGTGTCCACAGCGGCTCATGGAGCGCCTTCTGCTGCAGCCAGCCGCGCAAGTCAGCGCGGATCGCGGCGATATCCGCTTGCCAGAGCTGCGGAATCGCAGGCGCAAGGTCCGCCTCGAATCGCTGAACGACGGCTTCCAGTACTGCATCGAGTTGATCCAGCGCCACGTGGACGTTCTCCGGCGTGACAGGCAAGCCGCCGGCATATTTGAGCCCGCGCAGCAGCTCGAATTGCGCGGAATGATAGATATCGCCGCGAGTCGCCGGGCCCATCTTCTGAATTTGCGCCGGGCGCTCCGCGGGTCGAAGCCCGAAGATGCCGCGCAGCGCGAAGCGATACGGGCACCGCGCATATTGCTGCAACACAGACGGCGACCAGGCACGCGCACTCAGCCGGTGAGGCGCGAGCGTATCGCTGCCGATCTGCTCCACCACAAGTCCATCGGCCGCCTTCCATGCCTTGTGCCAGCGGGTCCAGCGTGCGCGCAGCGAAGCCACACTCCGGCCCGGCAGCGATTTTAGATACTGCCCCGATCCCTTGGCCAGCGGTGCGAGAGTCGCGAGGTCGAACTCCGCATCGTCGATCGCATCGGCGGCATCGGGCGGCGCGGGCCAGCCGATTTGCGTCTGAATAGCAGCAGCGGCGCGCGCATCGAACTCCCGTACGTCGATCTCCGCTCCACCCGCGGCACGGTGCGCTTCGAAAGCGTAGAAGGACGGCACGCGTTCGCGGCCGGTCAGCAGATCCAGGCGTGAAAAGGAGAGGGTGAGCCTCTCCGAAGCGCATGCCGCCGCGATTCGGAACAGTTCCACATCGTCGCCGCGCAACTCCATCGCCAGTTCGCGGCGTTGCGGATCGAGCAACAGCGGATCTTCCGCCGGGGGACGCGGAAACAATCCTTCGTTGACGCCGGGCACGAAAACGCGCCGGAAGCCCATGCCGCGGCTGTCTTCGATACCGCCCACCCACACGCGACCGAAGCGGGCCCGCTTGGGTGCCGCCGCGAGCGTGTGCAGTCGCGGAGCGATCACGAGCAGAACATCGTTGAGCGACACCGGTCCGATGCCGGACATAGGTTCGAGTTCGTCAAGCAATTCCAAAATGTGGTCTGCCTCACGGAGCGTGAACTCGGCGAGCGAGGAAAGCGCGGCGATCCATTCACCCCAAGTCGCGCGGCCCGGTAATGCGGCGAGACGTTCAATCAGAGGCAATGCCAGGCGCGTGAGGTGTTCGACGGATTCGATGCGGCGAGCGAGCGCGGCGCGCGCTTCTTCATCGTCAGCCAAACCGTACTGGCGGTGAAGTTCCGCGCCAAGGCCGGCCAGCCGCGTGCGCCACCGTTCGACACCGCCGCCGATTACCGAAGCGTCCACGAGAAAGCGCTCCCAGAACGTGGGACATGCACTCTCGTGCTCCCAATCCTCCTCTTGCGGAAACTGGCCGAGAGACAGATATTCGGCGAAACGGGACGCGGAGAGACCTTCCAGCGAGCAGTGCAACAGTGCGAGAAACGCGCGGCCGGAGGGGTCTGGCCGGCGCGCGGCGGCAGTGCAGTAATACGGAATGCCGGCCCGGCGCAGCGCTTCGACGATCAGCGACTGGTGGCGCGCGGGGGAACGAAGCAGAATGCCAATCTCGTCAAACGCAACTCCCGCGGCCGCCGCGGAATGAATGGCGCGCGCGATCTCCACAGCCTCTAGCGCTTCGCCGGAAGTGGAGAAGATGGTAACTGTGCCGTCGTCCTGACGAAGGGGCACTTCGGCGGCGGAAGAAAACAGATTCTGCTGTAGCGAGGCAAGGCAGGTAGTGGCCGCGGGCTCGTCACGATCGAGTTCGAGCCGGTAAGCCACGCGCGCTTTGGCGAGTATCGTCTCCAGAAGCCGGCGCTCCAGGCGGCTGCGAGGAGCAAGGTCCAACGTGACGACGGCGGTATCGATGAGTTGCGCGGCATCGATTGCGAGCCGCACGCGGACGGAATAATCGGCGAGAGCGCGCGTGGTCAGTTCGGCGGAATACGCGGAGAGGAGCGTCGCAAGGTCGGCGCCCGAAGCGCCGCAGTGCTGCAGGTCGCCGGGCGCCACGTCGTCGAGGCGAAGTTCCTCCAGAGTCGCGGCGAGAGCGCGGGGAAAGCCGGGGAAGTTCGCGACCGGCGCGAGGTAGGTAAAGCCATGGCGGGTTAGTGCTTCCGCGGCGACACGCGCGGCCAGCGCTTCGCGAACGAATCGGCCCACCGGCGCCAGACCGCGGCGATTCATTTCCGGAGCAGCGGCTTCCGCCGCGAACTCGCGCAAAGCGAAGCGCCGGACGCCGGCCAACGCTTCCCCGCATGCCGAGAACGCGACCTCATCGGCCGCGGCTCGAATGGGAGCGAGAATGAGCACGGGTCCGGCGAGGGACAGGTCGGCGACCAGGGTCGAGGCTTGCTGGATCAGGTCCGAGTAACAGCGCACGAAACGTCGATGGTATCAAGTCGCGGACGCCGGCAAACCTGCGCTGAGCGTGTGAAGGCCTTATCGCACGGGGCGGCGAACGATCGAGAGTCCGGCAATGGCGATACCGAGGAGCAGGGACATCGACGGCTCAGGCACAGTTTCACCGGAAAGCGTGAATGCGCCGTTGAAGGTGGGCGCAGGGTTGCCGCCGACGATATCCGTTCCGACGCGAAGCCAGTCGGGCGCCAGACCGTCGTTTCGGATCCACGCTTGCAGATCGGTAACGCCGGAAGGAAAAGGCGTGCCCGGCGAGGTGATTGGCCGCGATCCCGAGAGCCAGTAGAAGTCGCCGTTTGCGAGTTCGACTTGCGGGACAAAAAAGTAATGGCCGCCGGCCAGATTGAGCGGATCCACGAAATTCACGTTGAATGTGACCTCCGAGCCTCTCACCGCACCATCGCCGCCCGTTGTCTGCAAGGGTTTCGGATTGATGCCGTTCAAAACGCTGTTCGAGGCTGAGATCAAACCAAGATTCGACGAAGTGAATGTCAGGCTGAGCGGATTGCTGGAATCGCGCGAATCGAACTGCACGTCGGAAGGCGAGTTGACACGCGTTGGAACTTCGGTGGTTGAGAACGTCGGCGGACCTGACGTACGCCCTACGTCCGAGTCCGCCGGGAACACTTGATAGATCTCGATAATGACCCGGCTAATGTCCGAGGTGCTCGCATTCGAAAGCAAGCCAGTGAACGTGGCCGACGTGAGAAGAGTCGGATCGGTGAGAAAGAAGTCGTCTGCCGCTTCGATTTCGACCTTGCCTGAACTGTCGGGCCGCGACGCCATGGCCATGTTGCCATTCGCCGTGCCGGTGCTGAAAAAGTACGTCGAGGCGCTCGCGGTGAGCGTCGCCGATAGGACAAACAAAGAGAGTTTTGCAGCTTTCACTTCTATCCTCCGCTACTCTTACTTCGGATCATGATAGGAGTGCCGCGGGGGCGCCGCAAGAGTGGAAAACCGCGAATCGGCGCGGTCGCGAAACACCTTCGTCAGGAAGGGCACGACCTGGAGATCTGAATTGTATCTGTTCGTCAGGATCATCCGTGACCGCGTCGAATCGCGCCCGAACCTGCTTCTCGAAAGCAGTCGGTCCCGCCTGGTCGAATCAGTTGGGCATCACAATTTCAGCCGACGCGCAGTCTTGGGCGGATTTCCTCCCCCAACAGTCGCCAGCAGCGATGCAAATCAAAGATTTGGTCGGTGTTCAAATGCCTGATCGCCAAAAATTATCGCCAACGTGTGCTGGTGGTGTGTGCTTAACTATTTTTGGGATCGGGGTTGCCCCCGTTGTTGGCGTAGTACACCTGCCGGCCGTCCGGAATACAAACAACAAAATGGCAGGGGGCGTCATGGTCTGGCGCCGCCCTGCCCGAGGATCATCCTTCATCCGCAACCCAAATCGGCCAGCTTACCAGCGGATATGCGCCTGGATCTGGATGAATCGGTTGAGCTGCTGGCTTGCCGTCGTGATCGCACCAAAAACGCCCACGCCGCTCGTCACGCCCGTGTTCGGACCGGCGAAGTAGGAGTGGTTCTCGATGTTTTTAACGTCCGCGCGAAGGTTCAGCGTAAGCGGATGCTCCTTGAGGTTGACCGCGAAGTCGCGCATCAGGCTTCCGTCGAGTTCGCCCCAACTCGGATTTCGGAGGCCCTCTGCGTATAGCGGCGTAGTTCGCGCCTGGTAGGTGCCAGGTTGAAAACCCGTCCGCTTATCCCAACCGGAAGTGCAAGGCTGGCCCCCTGGAACCACCGTGTCTCCCGGGCCGGCTTTCTGACCGGCAAGGATGCATCCGGCTGTGTTGAACCATTCGCCCAACGTTGGATTCGCCATCTTCAGGTTCGCCAGATCGCCATAGTAGAAAGCGTTCGGGAGTCCGATCAGCGTACCCATCGACCACACATAACTGCCGGAGAGCGTCCAATTGCCCACAAGCGCCGCGGCAATCTTCTCGTGCATCCATTTCCTGTGGTTCCCGAACGGTAGATCATAGACCCACGTCGCCGTAACCCGATGCGGGTTGATGTTGTTCGGCTGCCAGACCGGCGACTGTGGAATGGCCGGATCGAACGGATTCCAGCTATTCAGAAAGCTGTTGGCGAACTTGCTGTCAAAGTACGTATAAGCGAAGCTCGCCACCAGGCCACGGCTGAACCGGTGGTTCAGGCCGAGGTCGAATTCCGTTTCGCGCTCGTGCCCCAGCGGCATCCCGACCGTCAGATTGCTGGACGGGTACGGGCGAAGAAGCGTCGCCTTGCCGATCGTCGAGCTCGTAAAGAAGCTGCTCGCGGAAGTCAGCGCCGTATAAAGCGACGGGTTACTGCCCTTCAGGGAAGTGAGGTTCCCGACGTAAAACGGGTTCGCGACGTTCGCGCCGAGGTTCTGGTCTGAGAGGCAACCGGCGGCCGTCGCATTAGTCGTGCCAGAGTTGCAGGAGATGGTGGCGCCGGACGCATTCACCGGCCGCGAATTGCCGAAATACCAGTAGCTGGCGGGAAGGGCAGATTCATTGACGTTGATGTTCAGACCGCTGGTGTACGCTCCCGTGTAGCCGGCCGAAACCACGTCGTGACTCGTGAGCTGCCGTTCGACGCCCATCCGCCAACGCTGCATCCGGGCGTGCGTGGGATCGGGAACCGTCCAACTGCTGGGACCGCCGCCCAGCACCAGCTTGCCCATGAGACCGTACACGTTCCCTGCGGGAACGTTGAACCGGCTGCCGTCGGTGCGAACAGGGAACGGATCGGTGAGCGGCGATGTCATGGTTTGTCCAGCGTTGCACCATGCGCCGCAGTTTGTGCCGTTAGCGCCCCAAGTCACGCCCTGCGTGGTGGTGAACGTGGTGCCGGTGCTTACGGAGTACCCTGTCTGGTCTAAACCGTTGTTGATCGCATTCACGTCCAGAGTGTCATAGAAGACTCCGTATCCCCCGCGAATCACGGTCTTGCTGTTGATCTGGTACCCGATACCGACGCGAGGCAGCCACACCATTTGGCTCGGCCACATACGGTCTGGGGCGCCCGGCGTTCCGGCATACAGGGCGCCGCCGCTCACCTTGAAACTGGATGGCGAAAGCTCCGGCACCGCGCTAGCGGTGTTGGCCGCAAAAGCCGCCTGAGCGTCGGCACCGATGGGCAGAGAAGCGTTGGGATCCCAGCCCACGATGTAGTCGTTTTGGTGCCCCTTGGCGCCGTTCTCCCATTCCATGCGCAGCGAGAGCGTCAACGTAAGCCGCGGCGTGACACGCCAAGTGTCTTGTAGAAACGCAGCCCAGTACTGGTTCGACAGCGTGTAGCTGGCGTTGTTCGAGATACTGGCGCCGGTGGGCAGCCCCGTCATGAATGAGGCCCAGCTCAATCCCAATGTCGCTGGAGTGTAGTTGCCGTTCGGACCGGAATCGTCGTACTGCCGGAAATAGGTATTGCCGAAACTGTAATTCCCGTCAGAGTTTCCGTTGTGCTGCACCTTTGTCGCCTGCCGGAAGTCCACGCCCGCACGGAACTGATGGTTTCCGCGATTATGGTATACATCGCCGTTATAGTCGTAGAACCGGTTGTATCCCGGGAGGCTGGGGCCGCCCACGCCGTTGGTGGAGTAGCCGCTCACCGACATCTGGGGCAGGTAGCAGTTATTGCCGCAGACGGAATCAAGGTACTTCGGCAGGCCGCCATCGGACGGCTTGAACTGGAAAGCATACGGCAGCGTCGTATTGTACTGCATCCAGTTGCTTACTGAACCCGCGGCGTGCAGCAGGGTGCTGGCGTTCAAAGTGTAGACCGCGTCAACGACGCCGTTCTGGTCGTCGCGGGTCACGCCGGTGCCGGTCGGTCCGAGGTTGTTGTAACCCGGCGCGATCATGTAAGTCCAGTCATTGCGGTATTCGACGAAGTGATTGCGGGTAAAACGGCCAAAGGCGCGCAGCTTCGACGATAGATTCAGGTCCAGGCGGCCTTGCCACTGGCCGAAGGTCCAGTTGTACGGCATCGCCGTATCCAGAAGGTCGTTTTTGCTGGTGCCGGAATTTTGTGCGATCGACTGGTCATACCAGTTGTTGGGATCCGGCCAATACTTGACGTAGTTCTTGTAGAAGGGGGCTCCCAGGGCGGCATACGACGCCGGCAGGATATTACCGGGCAGGGGAGTCCGCACATAATGGGTGCCGCTCCGGCTCGGGTCCACTTTGACAGAGAACGGGTCGAACAGTTGATAATTCAGGCCGTCGGACTTCACGTTGTACAGATCCGAGAAGTCGCCGGTTTTTTCGGCAGCGCTGGGCACTACGAAGCCGTAGTTCGCCGGCGCTTCGGTCTTATGGTCGCGCTCGCCGTTGTAGTTCAGGCTCCAGAACGCCTTATTCCTCAGGTCCAGGTGCGGCAACCGGATTGGGCCAGTGGCGTTGAATCCGTAGAGATTCGAGTGGCCCGGGGGTTGGATGGGCTGGGATGCAGCTGATGCCGCAGCCGCACTGGCCCCGCTCGAATTCAGACCCGCGATGTTCGTGTAGTAGGCCTGCTTCGTGAATAGGTTGCTGCCCCACCAGCGCTGGGCCCAGTAGTTCTCGTCGGCCGAGCCGTGGAACTGGTTGCTGCCGGACTTGGTGGTGACGGAGATGCCCAATCCAATGGAATGGCCGAAACTCCCGTCGAAGGTGTTGTCGACGACCTTGACTTCGGCAACCGAATTGGTGGATGGCAGATTGGAGGTGGTTCGGCCGGAGCCGTTGCTGAACGCGCCGTCTATTGTCCAGACGTTGCCACCAACGCCGCTGCCATTGTTGTAGTCGGACCCGCTCTGGGTGGAATGCGGTCCGATGATAATATCGGCGCTCCCGCCAGCGTTTACGCCGGGAAGGAACTGAATCATGCCGGTTACGACCCCGGTCATCACGGGAAGGTCGCGGACTGTCCGGTCATCTAAAACCGCGCCAGTTGAGGTGTCGGTCGCGTCGACCAACGGAGCCTCGGCGGTCACGGTGACCGCCTCGCTGGTCAGTCCGAGTTCCAACGTGACGTCCACGGTCCGAATATCGCCTGTCAAAAGAACGATGTTCTGCCGCACGCTCTTTTTGAAGCCGCTTGCCTCAACGGTTACTGTATAGGAACCGGGCATCAACAAGGGAGCGATGAACCGGCCCACCTCGTTGGTCTTGAAGGACGATCTCGTATTCGTGGATGCTTCATTCACCAACACGCTGGCGCCCACCACTAACGCGCCCTGCGGATCCTTGACGGTGCCCTGAATGGTACCGCGTGCTTCCTGGGCGCTCACGACAGCGGCGAGTCCCAGAACGACTCCGACGAGGGAAATGCAACGGAACATTGGTTGCCTCCAATCACGTTTCGGCGCCGAACGGTGATCCGGCGCGACTAACCTGAATCGATCCATCATCGCTCCCGGGGGCAACCGGGCGGAAGTTGCCGCCTGTCAAGACACTGTTACGGCTGCAATGTAAGCGTTATACAATCAGCCACATCGGGGGTAACGTGGAAGGTCACGGGTTGTCCGAAGTGGGAGTCAAGGAAAAGCGTGAGGCACTCGAGCGTGTGCTGCAGAGCCGGGTCCTCAGGCGGTGCGAACAGCTCAAGAAGATGCTTCGCTTCGTTTGCGACGCCGATATTGCGGGTCGCGGCCAGGAATTGAACGAGTACCTGATCGCTGTGGAAGCGCTGGGGCGGCCCACGTCCTACGATCCGGTGGAGGACTCTACCGTCCGCACCCGGGCGTATGAGCTCCGCAACAAGCTGAAGACCTTCTATACGGCCGAAGCCCCCGATGCGCCGATTCGCATTGAAATCGAACGCGGTGCTTACGTGCCCCGGTTCATCCGCCGTCCAGAAGCGGACGCTGCCGTCCCGGCGGACGTCACGGCCGCGCCGCCGGAAATGACCGTCGCAGTACCGCCGCCGGAAATCAAAGTCGGAAGCAGGCCGCCGAAAACGACGCCGGTTCCGCAGCGTGAACGCCTATGGCGCCGGTTGGCCGTCGTAGCAGCGGGTTGTGCGCTGATGGCTTTAGCCGGGTATCGGTTCTTGCGGCCGGCGCAAGCGTCGATGATTGTCCAAAAAGATGGCTGGACGCCGGAACTGCAGACGTTCTGGAAGCCGTTTCTTGCGGATGATACGCCGCTGCTGTTCACGTATCAGAGCCGATTCTTTCTACTTTCGCCGCCTCTTGAGCTCATGGTGCGTAGCTACCGGACGAATTCGATGAGCGAGATTCCCCAATCGTCCGCCTTGCAGCAATTTCAGAAGCAGATGGGCGTCGAGAGTTTTGTGGAAACCCGCAATTATGTCGATTTTGGAGCGGTGAACTCGGTCTTTCTACTAACGCGAGCACTTGGCCGGCGCCAAAACCAGATCTCGATCAAGCGCTCGGACGATCTGGATTGGACCGATATCTTCAACGACAACGTCATTTTCGTAGGAGGATTGGCGTCGGCAGCCCCACGTCTCAAGAAGCTCTGGGAAGCCGGCGATTTCACCGAAGACGCTACGGGAGTTACGAATCTCAGGCCCAAACCTGGAGAATTGAAGAACTATCGCGTTGCCCACCTGAATTCCAAAGGCGCGAACGATGGCGACAAGTACGCGTTGCTATCCCGCTTCCCTGGTCCGAGGCCGGGGCATTACATCATGTTGCTCGGGTCGGCTCACTCGGAACTGCCATGGGCCCTGGCGGAGTACGTCACCAATGCCGTATCCATGCGGGAGCTGATGCAGCACCTGAAAACACCGTCCGGCGAACTGCCCGAGGCCTTTCAGGTGGTCCTACAGGTGACTCTCCAGTCGCAGGTTCCAGTACGGGTGCGCTATGCGACGCACCACGTAGTCGCCGCACCGGAGTTCCCGTACGAACCGACTCCGCCGAAGAATTCGCCATAGACAGCATCGAGGTGCGATGAATCGTGGGCACAAGAGCCCTAGATCGTTTGAGCCCCGAGAATCGCAATGCGGAGCCTAGTGAATGGTGGGCGCGACAGGACTCGAACCTGTGACCTCCTGCGTGTGAATTGTAAGAGCCTGCCGCGACTGACTCACCATCGCTGACCGTGATTGCTAGCGAGCCCCTGAATTCTCAGGGGCTTTGCTGGCACTCGCGCCAATGCTGAGCTTCCGAGCACATCGATGGGTAACGATGCCCGCCCCGGCGGTCAGGCCCAACCGTAAGCGGGTAACGTCACAAACCGCGTCACAATCGGCGGGGCGCATAGCGACTGCGGACCTGCATTGTTGCGGGGGTCTCCCCCGGCCTCTTGCCGGGCGCGCGCCGGGCACTCCGACCTACTCAAAAAATTTCACAAAGTTGGAATCGAGGCCGAGAGACGGTAGGCACACTCGCTAACCAGATAGCCTTGTTACTTGCCGCCGTCGGCAAGCCACTGATTGAGGAAGGCTGATTCAATATCGCGAACGCATTCCCTGATCGTGGCGGTGTCGGGAGCCTGGAGGACGGCTGATTGATTCCATGAAATGACAACGTATCGCAGGGAACCACGGTCCAAAGTCGCGGACTCCAAGAGAATTGCTCGGACGACAGCGGCAAGTTTTCCGGCAGCGCTGATTGTGACGACCAAAACGGGATACGTCGGCCGGTCAGCGGCAGCTATTGAGAGCCCCGCCTCTCTGAATCTCAATTCTGACTCGGTCTGAACTGCGGATGCGCTGATTTGAAAATCTTTGGTGAGGACCTTGTCGGATGCAGTGCCAATTCCGTTCCCCTCATCCACAACCACGGCCAGCCTTATCCTCGACAGCCCCTTGAGGCTGGTCTGTTGTCCCCATCCACAGATTACGCAACCCGCAAGAACCGAGGCCCGAATAGCAGTTCTCAGCATCGTAGCCGTCCTTTTTCAAATGAGGCTTATAAGCCGTTGGCCTATCCGCCTCACCATACCACCATGAGAATTCCAGATGCAACGGCGCGGACGCCAGATCCAGCCAACGGACGCCAAGCGGAAAGCCATTGGGCTTGCAGTGGCGGAATTCCGCCGTAGGTCCGGATTCTCTCAGGAGCGCCTCAGCGCCGACTGCGGATTCGAGCGGACGTACATCAGCCGCGTAGAGCGGGGAATTCTCAACCCGACAGCCATCCGCGTCTGGACAATCGCCGATGCATTGAAGACTCCGTTCCATGAAGTTGTGATGTGGATGGAAAGGTGGGTACAGGACCAAAAGACGCGGCATTGAGAGATTACGAAATACATCCGACGGCGATTTATCGCTTCAACCGGTACAATCGGGTCATGGCCAACTACCTTCCAAAGGGCGCGGATCTCATGCGCGCGCTTGCCTGTCGCGGAGGCGTCAAAAGCGGCGAGGCGCGCCGGGCCAATACCCGTGAAAGGCTCTTATACCGGGCTGTTTTGTTGGGCTTCGTGACGCCGGAGACAGCCTGGAGCAGTACCGCGGCAGAAACCATTACCCGTTATGAACGGGCGGCTAAGCCGAACCATGCTGGGGGAAACCACGATAGCGATTGGCGGTGCCCGCACTGTCACCATTTCAATAGCATCAAGTCGCGCGCGTGTTCCAAGTGCCGGATGGTATCGCCACGAAACGGGCGTCTTACTCGCGAGGTCCTACTCCGACGGAGGCAAAGCACCTGAGCCTAATTCTTTACAGTCGCATTTCGTAAGCACAGTAATTCGTAGCGGGACTTCTTACCATGAGCCTCTCGCGATCCGGCACATAATAATGAAAGCACGCCGGGCTAGGTTGATCCCCGAAAAGCGGTTTTCCCATCCGCCCGCCCGGTGTTTTCTCAGATGGGAGGAACCACTCCGGGAGGTGGCACGGCGTTGTCGTTTTCCAAGGAAGACTGGCTTCAGGAGAGATTTCGCAACCGAGTTGCTCGCGCACCCGGATTCTCACAATGGTCTCAGCAACACCCGATTCGATCACGGGTCTGGCTCGGCTTCTGTCGATACGCTGATTTGGCCTTTGAATCGGCGTTGTGCTGTTGGGACGTGGGGGAGTTTAACCGCCACGCATTGGCAATGTCGGAGTTGGCGAGTTGGCTAACGAACGCCAAATCCCCAACGGAAACCAGCATACAGAGCTTTCGGCAATACATCGAAGCTGGATTAACACCTGAACAGGCACACGAATTGGCCAGTTGTCGGCAAGCGAAACGACGTGGCCGCCCGATCACTGCTCGATCATGGGTGTTGGAAACGTACGAGCAAAGAGTGTTGAATCCAAGACTGTCGTGGATGCAATTGGCCATAAAGTTCTGCCCGTGCAGAAATGAGCATACAGTACGTTGTCGTGAACGTCTGCGGCAACAAGCGATTCAACTTGAAACGATGCTCACCCGGTTGGGGGTGTAGAAAAGCCAGGCTGACTTTCCTACCCGGTAAATAAATAACGCTAATTCACTACATCTGGCAGACATTCAAAATGTCGGGCAATCTGGCTTCAGGAGACCAGAATCCACCACGTCCTGAAGCGGGCGGAATTGAGTTCTCGGCTGGTTCGGGTTGAGGGCACGAACGGCGCTGAAAATCGCGGGCTCCACGGTGGAGAGCGGCAGGCGCGTGCGCACCACCAGTTCCGCGCCTTCGGGGTTGAACTGAGCGACCGGCAAATACATTTGCACACTGGCGCGGTCTTCGAGCGAACTCTCGCGCACGTCCGCGACAACTCCGATCACTCGACCCTCCCTGCGGCCCATGCCTACCACCGTGCGGCCGATTGGGTCCATGCCTGGGAACTCGCGGCGCGCCGCCGCCTCATTAATCACCACGGCGGGTGCGGTGTCCGGGCTGTCCTGCCAGGAAACATCGCGGCCCGCGATGAGCCGCATGCCCATCGTTTTCAGGTAACCTGGGCTCACCACATAGACGAAGGCGTCGTGATCTTTGCCGTCGTTGCGGTTTTCTTTCGCCGCCAACTCCCAACTGCGATTGCGGTCCAGCGGTAGCATATCCGTGGTGCCTGCGCCGTCAATTCCTGGAAGGGCGCGAACTCGGTCCAGCAGTGTTTGCACCATCGGCCCGCGATGCTCCGCGCGTTGATCGATTTCGACTTTCATCGCAGCGACAAGCGTGGGTTCGAAGCCCAGGTTCACATCCAGAAGGTGCAGGAAACTGCGCAGCAGCAGTCCGGAACCCACCAGCAGCACGCACGCCAGCGCGATCTCGGAGACTACCAGTGCAGACCGGAGGCGCTCATGACGCCGCCCGAGACTGATGCCCTGGCCGCCATCCTTCAGCGCATCCTGCAAATTGCCACCCGCCACGCGCCAAGCCGGTGCGAGCGCGAAAATGGCCGTCGCGCAGCCGGCCACTAGTGCGGTGAATGCGAATGCCGCGCCGTCTACGCGCGCCGAGGCGAGCAGCGGCAGCGCGATGTAAGTCTGCCGCGCCAGGTACGCGACCGTTGCGAATGCGATGCCAAGTCCCAGGCCCGTGCCCGCCGCTGAGAGCAGCACGCTTTCGGTGAGCAACTGGCGGATCAGCCGCCCACGTCCCGCGCCCAATGCGGTCCGCATGGCGAATTCCTTGCTGCGCGACATGGTGCGCGCGAGAAGCAGATTGGAGACGTTGATGCAGACGATCAGCAGCATCATTCCGACGGCAGCCCAGAGTACCATCAGAGTGCGGCGCAGATGGCCGCTCACCCGATCCTGCAAATTCGACAGCAGCGACTTATAGTCCGAAAACCAGTTCGCGTGCATCGCGTGCAATTGCGGAAACAGAACTTGGGCCTCGGCTTGCGCCTGCGCCACCGAAACGCCAGGTCTCAGCCGCCCCACGATTGCCAGAGTATTGCCCCACGTCCGCCAGAAATCCATATAGGCCGGAGCGAAGAAATCCACGTGCATACCCGGCGAGAACACCGCTCCGAAATCGAAGGAAGCGGGCAGAACGCCGATCACCGTGACTGGTCCGGATATATCCGCAGGGTCGGCTTTAATGGAAATCGTGCGTCCTATGATCGAGGGATCCGCGGCGAATTGCCGCTCCCAGAATTCATGGCTCAGCAGCACGGCGCGCCGTCCACCCTTGCGGCACTCTTCTGTCGTGAACTGATGCCCGATCGCGGGTTGCACGCCAAGCAGCGGAAAAAAGTTTTCGGCCACCTGAACTCCCGTCAGTGGCAGCGGATCGCCGCCTGACATGAGTTTGTAATCGATGGAGCTGAAGAAGGTCTGGAAGCTCGTCACATCCTCGAACGAGCGGTTATGGCTACGGAATTCCTCGAATACGGCGACGGTGTAGGTTTGCGATGAGAGGCCGCCTTTGCCCTCATTGGAAGCGAACCAAACCAGGCGCGCGGGGTCGTGGAACGGAAGCGGCCGCAACAGAATTGTGTTGACCACACTGAACACCGCGACATTCGCCCCAATCCCGAGCGCAAGGACCGCGATCACGATCGATGCAAGCGAGGGATCACGGCGCAATGTTCGGAACGCGAAGCGTAAATCCTGCCGGAGCACATCAAGGGCGGGCAGTCCGCGCGTTTCGCGATGGAGTTCGTTTGCCTGGGCCACGCCTCCGAAGCGGATCAGCGCCTGGCGGCGCGCTTCCTCCGCGGACATTCCGCGAGCGATGTTGTCGGCGGTCGCATTCTCGAGATGCGCCAGAATTTCGGAGTCGAACTCGGCATCCAGCGGAGCGGGCCGGAAGAAGGCGAACAGGCGGTTCAGGGCGCGACGCATCACTCACCTCCTTCGGTGGGTAGCAGAATGCGGCCCATCACATCGCTGAGACGCCGCCAGTACTCCGTATCGCGCGCGAGCCGGCCGCGGCCTTTGCGTGTGATGCTGTAAAACTTGGCCTTGCGATTGTTGCCGGATATACCCCATTCCGCGGAGATCCAGCCGCGTTGTTGCAGGCGTACGAGCGAGGCGTAGATCGTGCCCTGGTTCAGCAGCACTTCGTCGCCGCTCACCTGCTCGATTCGACGCGCGATACCGTAGCCGTGCAGGGAACCCATGGCTGCAAGGGTCTGCAGCACCATCACATCCAGGGTTCCCTGGAGGAGTTCCAGCCGTTCTTTGGACATTCCGGGTCCTTCCTGTGGCAGTGCCACAGGAGGTTAGACGCCGGCTCGCGAATTTGGTTAGCGCCGGGGCGAAACTTCCAGTTGCACCGGTCGGGCAGTGGCCCGAATTTCCGGGGCGTAATACTCATAGGCGTGCGATGCGAATGTCTTTACCCGGATCGGGTATTTGGCCCGCAGCCGGTAGTGCAGCGTAATGGTCTCGTTCGGCCCGATCGCATCGAAGTACAAAATCGCCTGTGTCGCCGTGAGACTGAATTTCTTCAGCCGGCCGGACTTCTCCTGATAAGCCTGCAGATCTTCGCTCAGCAGGTCGAAGCCGGGAGGGATACCGAGATCCACCATCAGCATCTTCGCGGATTGCGGCAAGTGGCTCGCTACTTTCGCGGTGGCAGTGGCGATACCGTCCTGCGCCAGTCGCGTTCTGTCATACTCTACGTCGATGGAGAGCGGCTCCGCGGCCGGCTGCGCCGCCCACGGAACGAAATACCTGCCCGCTACTTGATACGCGAGGCCTCCGCTGCCTTCAAACCGGATGCCGACGTCATTCGCGCCCCGCGCATTGACGCTGCCGAGGACGAACTGCCGGTAAAGGTCGTTGTTCTCGGCCGTCAGTGTGAAGTGGTCGACAGCCTTGCCGTTCAGGGTGATCTCGACATTGCCGCGCACGTCCGAAGCGCCCTTCTCCGTTGAGAGCAGGAGCGCGCGCAGCGCCATGATCGTCGCTTGCGTCGTGCCCCAGGTGCCCGAAGCATCCTTCTTCGCGGCGATATAGTTGAGCGCTTTCCGGGCCGTCGCCGAGCCTTCGCCGGTCTTCAGCAGCGCCTGCACTGCGAGCCCGGTTGTCTCGACCGCGGCGCTGGCTCCGGTGGCGTACATGCCGGTTTCGGCGGAGGTCCACCAAGCCTGGTCGTCCTTCTCCGTGCGCGCGGCGAGCAGTTGCTGAATGGCCTGGTTTTTGAACGCGCGATCGGCGGAGGAATCGGCTGCGAAGTTGGCGATCACAGCCAGCGTGTATGGGTCCGCCTTTTCGTCCATGTGCTTTTCGATGTAGCCGCGCGCCCGATCCGCGGCCGGTCCGCGATACCCTGTGTTCTCCAGCGCCCACCCAATGTACGCCGTGATGCGCAGCACGTCCGCGTTATAACGATTCGTCGCACCTTCATTGATAAAGTTGGTGTCCGGCTTCCAACTGCCGTCGGGTTGCTGCTGGGCTGCGAGCCATTGCTGCGTGCGTTGAATCAGGCGCTCATCCACGTCATGCACCTTACTCATGTCGGAGAATTCCATCAGCCCGTATGACGTCAGAATCTTATTCGCGGGCGCCTGACCGAACCACGAAAAACCTCCGCCCGGTACTTCGAATGTGAGCAGCCGCTGGTAACCGTTCGCGATGAATCCCTCAGCCTTGGCGTGCACTTCGGGCGTGAGCTTTTTAATGCGCTTCATGTAATCCAGCGCGAGCACGTTGGGGTAGGTCGCCGACGAGGTTTGCTCGAAACACCCGAACGGCATGCGCAGAATGGCGTCCATGCCTTCCACAATCTGGCTCAGCGGACCCGGATACAGCCGCACGAAAATCTTTTCGGCGTCGGGAAGGGCATCGGCCGGGAAATTGACCTGGTGATGAACGGTGTTCTCCAGGCGGCCATTGAACGCCACCGTCTGTTCGCGGCCGTTCGGCACTACCTCGATCTCGCGCACCACCACATCGGCGCGCCGCGCTCCGCCTTTCATCGCGGCCGTGAGAGTCAGCTTGAATTTGCCGATGCGCGCGGCTTCAATCGTGAAATGACTTCCCCCCACGCGCCCGCTTTCGACTGCGAGCGACTTTTCCGGGGTATCTTCCACCAGCCGGTACCAATCGGCAGGTTCCAGCCGCAGACCCACCTCGCCGGCCTGCCCGGAGTAGTTGTAGACGGCGATCGGAAGGGAGATGCGGTCGCCCTGCGTGAGCGTCACCGGGAGGTCGAGGTCCGTGAAAAAGTCCTGGAATACTTTGATGCTGCCGGTTGCGCTGCCGAGAGCGCCGTGTGTAGTCGAGGCCATCAATGCCATGCGCCACGTGGTGATGGAATCGGCGAGCGGCACTGCGATGCTTGCGTTTCCGGCGCCGTCGGTGACGATCTCCGGATTGATGTAGAGGGCTTCCGGGAAGTAGGAACGCACGCGAGGAGCAGGCGCTGCGCCGCCACCGGCGCTTGGCTCGGCTTTGTCGGCCAAGACAACATTGCGGGTTCGCAAAGCGGCTTCGAACATCGCCCGGGGCGCGGCCGGCGCAGCCATGGGCATTGCCCCCGCGATTCCGCCGAGCACACCGCCGGCAACGCCGCGGCCGACCCCGCCGCCGAAGCCGAAGCCCGTATTTGCAGACACCACCTTGACTAACGCACTATCCGCCGTGACTGCGACCGTTTCCGCGACTCCTCCCACTTCCAGCCGGGCACTGAGCACCGCCCGGTCGCGCGCCTCCAGCAAGAACTGCCGGGAGAGCGTCTCGAAGCCTGGAGCCTCAATTCGCAGCTCATAATCTCCCGGCGGGACGGCAGCGAACGTGAATTCGCCGAACTCATCGCTGTGCGCGCGCCGTTCAGCACCCGACCGCCGCTCGTGCAGGACGAGAGTCGCATGGGGAACAGCGGCCCCCGTCGGGTCAACCGCGCTTCCGGTCACTTCGGCGCGCGTTCCCGCCGGCCCGCGGTCGTGTTCAATGTGGAGCGCGGTAGACGCTTGCATTCGCGGCGCTCGCGACACTTTCCGCGTTTCGGCGGACACGAACAGAGAAATGTCGTCGGCCGAGCCTAAGCGCTTGTCCGGACCCGCGCTCCGTACTTCGTAGACGTCTTTAGACCAGCCCGCCCGAGTAATGCTCAGTTCGCCACCCCAGGGATCCCGATAGGCAAGTTTCGCGCGCGTGAGGTCGTGCGTGGCGGCAAATTGCCGCGAAAGATCCGGCCCGAGACGAGTGACGTCCGCGGTGAGACGGTCATGATATTGCTGCAGATACTGCCATTGTTTGGCCAGCGGTAGCGTCCGGCCCGCTTCCGTAACGAAGCCGTTGTTGTTTACGATTTCCGTGGCCGCGAAGAGCGCTCTCGCCGCGCGTCCGCGGGCGACATCCGCGGGGTCCGTATCGATCGCGCCGGGCATATCGATCGCGTGAATCTCGTAGCGCGGCTTCAAAGCTTCCTGTTCCAGGTAGAAAAATACCTTCGCGAACCCCGGCTGCTTTTCGGCCAGCGCAAACACAGCCTCATCCACAATCTGCACGCCAAGCGCCGCCTGCACCCCTTCACCGCGACCGTTCGTGACATGGAAGCGGATCCGCGCATCTTCGCCGGGCTTGTACTCGGGCCGGTCTGTGGACGCCTGAATCTTCAACTCGCCGGCGGGCTGCACGAACACCAGACGGTGGTCGGCGATGGCTTGTGCGTCGGAGCCGAAGAGGTAGGCTGTCACGTCCAGTGCGCCGGACATCTCCGCGGTCGCCGTGAGGGACGCCTCAGCCTGCCCGTTTTCGAGATCGATGTCGCGAGTCAGAATCGTCTGCTTATCCTTCACCACGTCCACGTAGACACTGCCCCGCCGGCGAGTTGAGAACACCTTCAGAGGAATGCGATCGCCCACGCGATAAACGGCGCCGTCCGCGCGCAACAGAACCTGTTCGGCGCCGCCGCGGACGTCCAGCGGCAGCGTCGCTTCCGCGCGGTTGCCCTCGCGATCGGCGGCGTCCACATCCAGCGACCGCAACTGGTTGCCGGCCGCGACGCGGATCATCGCCACGCCGCCGGCGTCCGTATCGGCGGACTGCTCCGCATTTCCCGGCGCCAGCACCTTCAAGTGCGCTGCGGCGGGCTTGCCGTCGGCATAGGAAGCGAGCACGAATATCTCGTTCTCCAGGTTCGGAATCACGCGACCCGCCTCCGGGACGGCCGTCAGAATCAGCGGAGATTCACTGACCACGATCGGTTCACCGCGACTTTCCGAGTGCTCGGCCGAGTCTTTCACCGTCGCTTCCACCAGGGCGCGGGCCGCACCTCCGGCGATTGGCTTTCCGGCGAAGTAACCGGGCAGCCGGATGTCGAAACGGTAGTCGCCCGCGGCGTCCGTCTTGCCGCCCGCCGACGCCGCTTCAAACTGCGCGACGTCCATGCCGGTCACCTTCACCGTCACCTCGCCGCGGTCGACGGGTTTGCCGAAGAAGTAGTTCGCGTGTACCACGCCGGTGACTTGGTCGCCGGGCCGGTAGCCGTGCCGCGCCTTGCCGGTGAATTCGAGCGCGACCTTGAATTTCGGCAGTACGTAGCGATCCACGCTCAGGGTGGTTTCCGCTCTGTTGCCTCCCGGGTCAAGCACGGCCCGCAGATGATAGGCGCCGAGGTTGACTTCATCGGCAAGCGTGAATTCGGCCGAAGCCACGCCGAAGTTGTCGGTCTGCGTAGCGCTCTTGAAGACCTTGTTGCCGCGTGAATCTTCAATTTCAAAGACCAGCTTCCGCGCCGCTGCGGCGTTGTGCGCGGCGCGATCCAAAGCCAGAGCCCGGACATGAATCGTCTGCCCCGGTTGGTAAAGCGGCTTTTCGGTGGTGAGCAGGATAGAAACGTTGTCCTGGATCTGTACTGCCTCTTTGACCTCGGTCTCGCCAATGGCCGTATCCGCCACGTAGCGGATTTCCGATGCGCCCGTGAGCCCCGTAGGCAGGCGGAATTCCGCCGACGCGGTGCCCCGACGGTTCAGCCGTCCGTCGAACAGCGTCCGGTCCCCGAGCGCAATGTGCAGGCTGCCGGTGAGCGGTTCGTTATTGGAATCGGTGACCACCACACGCACGGCCGCCGGCGCTCCCGCGATGTACGTCCGGTCGGCGAGCACGTGCATGACAGGTCTCCGCAAAATCCCGGAGATCGATTCGGTGCCGGACAGCTCCGGCTGCGCTGCGCCGGAGTAAGTGAACCGATATCGCAAGCGCTGCCAGACCAGATCGTCGAGAGCGACGGGCTTGGCGAGGCGAACGTCCGCATGCCATCGTGAGTTGCCCTGAGCCACAGTTACGGTTTGCGTCAACTGTCCCAGAATGGCGTCATCGGGCGAGAGCACTTCTACGGTAAGCTGACCGGAGCCCGCGCGGGGCGCGTCGTAGGGTATCGTAACCTGGAGCGAGTTGCGCGAGTAGCTTGCGCTCGCTCGTGTGGGTGCGGGTTGGAAGGACTGAAGCAGCGCTGTCAAGAGTAAGGGAATTACCAGGAACCAGGCGTAGCGTTTCATCGCGGCGGACTCCGTTGAGCTGTTAGTTAGGACTGCGGAAACTCCAAAATTGTTTCCGAGCCTTCGTGGGGGATATTTCGCGTCCAGCCGAATCCTTTCACGTCACACGGAAAGCGCCTTTCAAGATGCCATTACCGCTCCCCGCTAGCGCAGCCGTGACCGTGAGGGGTTGTGAAAAAATATCAAATTGCTTTTTTGCCGCATTCAAACGCATTCGCATCCCCGATACCGTTTGCCGCTCCCTAACGGGATTGTGAAAAAATATCGAATTGCGTTTTTGCCGCGTTCAAACGCACTCGCATTCCCGACACCTTTTACCGTATGTAGTTGATTCTGCTTACGGAGCCGTGACCGTGAGGGAGCGGTAAAAGGTGCATCGAAAGGCGTATGGAGCGCGACGAGAACAGTGGCCAAATTTTTTCACAAGCCCGTAAGGGAGCGGTAAACGGTGCCGGGTATTCGAGTGCGTTTGAATTTCAAAAAACGCATTTCGGCGAATGAGGAGCAATAAGCGCCGGCACCCGAGTTTTCGCAATCCGGTAAGCGAGCGGTAAACAATGCCAGGGATGCGAGTGCGTTTGGAGTTCCGCCCTCGGGCTTCAAATTGCGTTATTCGCCGGCATGGACGGGTTTTCAGCGGATTCTGTGTCACGGCGTTAGAATTCGCGTGTCCCGGTTGCTACGGCGTGGGTTGGGAGTGACAGATGAGTTCGATTCGGAAGTTCTTGACGGCAGTCTTCGGAAGTTGGGGCTGGGAACCTCCAGCCTGGATTTTGACTGCAGGCCGCGGCGTTTCGCGCGCGTGGCGCTTTTTGGCGTCGGATTGGCGCCGAGCCTCTGCCGCGACCCTGCTTCTGCTGGCAGTGGCGGGCGGCTTGGTCTGGTATAAGTCCCGCCCCAAGCCCCACTACGTTACTTACTCGGTGACCGCTCCCGAACTAACCGAGTACAACGAAAAAGGCATCTCATCGATCAAACCGCTCCAGGTGGAATTCAGCGAATCCGCCGCGCCGTTGCAACTCGTCGAAAAGCCGGTTACTTCCGGCATTCAACTATCGCCGAAATTCCCCGGCACTTGGCTGTGGACCGACGACAAACACCTGGAATTCCAACCCAAAAACGATTGGCCTGTCGATAAGGCGTTCACCGTCTCCTTCAGCCGTAAGTTCTTCGCGCGCGGTGTGGTGTTAGACGAGGACAGTTTCGACTTTCACACCAAGGCGTTCAATGCCGCTATTAAGGACAGCCAGTTTTATCAGGACCCGCGTGACCCCAATCTCAAGAAGTTGGTCGCCACCGTGGAGTTCAGCCACCCGGTAGACACCGAACGCTTTGAGCAGAAGGTGTCACTTGCCGTCGCGGGAGACGCAGCCTATCTCGGGCTGAAACCGGATAGCCGTAGCTTCACCGTGGTATACGACAAATTCAAGCTCTTCGCCTACATCCATTCGGCGGCGCTGGCGATGCCTCGCGATGACACGCCCATGACGCTGCGCGTCGACAAAGGAGTGCGCGCGGCACGCGGCGGCAACGGTACCAAGTCGCGCCTCGAAGCAGTCGTGACGATTCCCGGCCGCTCCAGCCTGCGATTCTCGGGCTTGCAGATGACGCTGGTCGACAACGCGAAGTATGAGCCGGAGCAGATTCTGCTGGTGGCCAGCTCGTCACCTGTCGCCGAGCAGGCGCTTGCCGGCAAAGTCGCGGCGTACCTGCTTCCGGTGCGGCACCCGCAGCAGCCCAAAGAAGATAAGCAACCGTACCGGTGGACCGATGAATCGCAGATCGGGCGCGATCTGTTGGCCAGTTCCCAGCGTGTTCCGCTCACCTATGTTTCCAGTGAAGAAGGCGGCCAGACCTCGCACGGCTTCAAATTCCTGGCGCCGGTGGGCCGGTGGATCTACTTCGAAGTGCCGCAGGGAATCGATGGAATCGGCGGCTACATTTCCGGAAAGCCGTTTGCCGCCACGATTCAGGTTGAGCCGTATAAGCAGGCGCTCACGTTTCTGGGCAATGGATCGCTGCTCTCCCTGTCCGGCGATAAGAAACTCGGCTTCCTGGCACGCGACGTGGATCATGTGGAAGTAGAGGTCGGGCGGCTTCTGCCGAATCAGCTTCAGCACCTCGCGCCTTCCATGTGGGATTATTCAAAACCGAACGTACCCTCGTACATGGCGGACTCCATGGTGGAGCGCTTCGTCGAAGTCCGCGATTACATGGGCAAGCAACCCGGGAAGCCCACCTACGACAGCATCGATCTCGGCCGGTATCTGCGTAATCAAACCCAGAATGCTCGCGGCCTCTTTCTGCTGCGCCTGCGCAGCGTTAAGGGCAAGAACGACGAATCCGACGGCAATGATTCAGACGGCAACGAAGGCACAGCGCAGGATACGCGCCTCATTCTGATCACCGACCTGGGCTTCATCGTCAAAACCGCCAAGGACGGCAGTCGCGACGTCTTCGTGCAATCCATCCGAACAGGGTTGCCCGTGGACGGAGTACGGGTGGAAGCGCTGGGCCGCAACGGCATGCCGTTAATGGCCGCAACCACCGCCAATGGCGGCCGCGCGCAATTGCCGAAGTTCGGCAACCAGTTGCGCCGCGAAAAAACGCCACTCCTGTTTGTGGCGCAGACGGACTCCGACTTCTCGTTCATGCCGCTGCAGGGGAGCGGACGCTTCCTCGATACATCCCGCTTCGACACCGGCGGCGTGGTGAATGAGAATTCGCCGCAACAGGTCTCCGCATACCTCTTCAGCGACCGCGGCATTTACCGGCCCGGTGAAACCACCAACGTGGGGCTCATCGCGCGCACGGCGGATTGGAAAGGCGCGCTTGCGGGGTTGCCCGTGGAGGTCGAGATTACCGATCCGCGCGGCGCTGTCGTCAGCCGCAACGCTCTCAAGCTGTCCGCAACGGCGTTCGAAGAAATCGCTTTCACGACGCAGCCGGCCGCGCCGACGGGAACTTATTCGGCGACCGCTTTCCTGGTGAAGAATGATAAGAACCGCGAGGTATTGGGCAGCACAACCTTTAAGGTGCAGGAGTTCGAGCCGGACCGCATGAAGGTGCAGCTCGAGCTCAGTCCAAAACCCGCCGAGGGTTGGCTGCGACCCGAAGATGTGCAGCCGCGTGCAACCGTCGCCCACCTGTTCGGCGAGGCGGCCACGGGACGCCGCGTGGAAGCCGAAATGGGCCTCACCGCCGTGCTGCCGCGCTTCAGCCGCTATCCCGACCATCGCTTTCAGGTGGGAGAGACGCTGACGGAACCGTTCCACGAAACACTCGCCGCCACGGTGACTGATGAGAAGGGCGTCGCGGTCTTCCATCCCGATCTCGGCCGCTTCACCGGCCGCGCCTATCGTCTCAACCTGCTCGTGCGAGCCTTCGAAGCCGAGGGCGGCCGCAATGTGGCGGCGCAGAATACCGCGATCGTTTCGAGCGCGCCATTCCTCGTCGGCGTGAAGCAGGATGGCGATCTCGCGTATGTGAAGCGCAACAGCGCCCGCGCCGCGAACTGGCTCGCCGTCAACCAGCAACTCGCGCCCGTAGCCGCGGATTCGCTTTCCCTCGATTGGGTGCAGAACAAGTTCGTCTCCGTGCTCACCCAGCAGAACGATCACACCTACCGCTACGTCTCGCGACGCAAGGAAATCGTCCGCGACACTCGCAAAGTGCGCATCGCCGCGGGCGGCACGAACCTTCCCATCCCCACGCAGGAGCCCGGCGATTTCACGCTCGTGCTTCGCGATGCCACCGGCGCCGAGCTGAACAAGCTCAGCTACAGTGTGGCCGGCGACGCGAATCTCTCCAAGTCGCTGGATCGCGATGCCGAGCTTCAGGTGCAGCTCGATAAGCCATCCTACGCGGGCGGCGAGACCATCGAAGTGAGCATTCGCGCCCCATACGTGGGAGCTGGATTGATCACCGTGGAGCGCGACCGCGTGTTCGTGCATCGCTGGTTTAAGAGCACCACCACCAGCACCGTGCAGCACATTCAACTGCCGAACGACTTCGAGGGCAACGGCTACGTCAGCGTGCAGTTCGTGCGCGATCCAGCGAGCGATGAGATCTTCCTGAGTCCGCTATCCTACGGCGTCGCGGCGTTTGGAGCGAGCCTCGCCGCACGCCAGCAGCCGCTAAAACTCACGGCCCCGCGCGAAGTGAAGCCGGGCGCGGTGCTCACCATGGACGTTGTGCCCGCCGAGGCATCGCGCGTCGCCGTGCTGGCGGTCGATGAGGGCATTCTTCAAGTCGCAAGGTACAAGAATCCGGACCCGCTGGGCTTCTTCTTCCAGAAGCGGATGCTCGAAGTGCAGACTTCGCAGATCCTCGATTTGATTTTGCCGGAATTTCAGCGCTTCCTCGCGCTCGCGGCTCCGGGCGGTGACGCGGCCGGAGGGTTTGCGCGGCATCTGAATCCGTTCGCTCGCAAGCACAAAGCTCCGGTCGCCTACTGGAGCGGCATTGTCGACGTAGGCCCGCAGGGGCATCGCTTCCACTACACTGTGCCCGACTATTTCAACGGCAAGCTGCGCATCGTCGCCATCGCGGTCAGCCCGCGGCGGGTCGGCACGGCGGAAGCCGGCACGGAGGTCAAGGGCCCGTTCATTCTCACCCCGAATGTCCCGGCTATGGTTGCGCCGGGCGATGAGTTCACCGTCAGCGTGGGCGTGTTCAACAACACGTCAGGGAATGCGAGCGTGCACATTGAAGCGCAGCCGGCCGCCAGTCTCACACCGGTAAGCGCATCGGCTGCCGACCTGCAGATTGCATCCAAGCGCGAAGCCGCGGGCGAGTTCCGCTTCCGTGCCGGCACAGCCCTCGGCGCCGCGTCCGTCAAATTCGTGGCCCGCGGCGGCGGCAACGAATCCCACATCGAAGAGAGCATAAGCGTGCGTCCTGCCGTCGCATATCGCACGCAGCTCACGCTCGGGCGCTTCGATTCCGCAACCACGCAGGCGCCGCTCACCCGGGACATGTACCCCGAAAATCGAAAAGTGCAAGCGGCCGTTTCCACAGTGCCGCTCGTCTGGGGTCAGGGCCTCGTGAAGTGGCTCGACGATTATCCTTACCTTTGCACGGAGCAACTCGTGAGCAAGGGAATCGGTGCCCTGCTGATCGCGTCCAGACCGGAATTCGGCACTCTGCGGACGCGCGCCGGCTCGGCGGCGGCGCAGCAGAATACGCTCGACGTGCTGCAAAGCCGGCAAAACGAAACCGGCGGATTCGGTTTGTGGGCTTCGTCGCCGGAGACCGCCGAATTCCCTTCCGCGTACGCCGCACAGTATCTGTTGGAAGCCAAGGAGCGCGGCCAAAAAGTTCCCGCCGCGCTGGTTGCGAGCGTCAACGAGTGGCTCATGCGGTACGCCTCCACGCCTGCGCCGACGCTCGCCGACGGACGTTGGCGCGCCTACGCCGTCTATTTACTCGCGCGTCAGGGAATCAAGCCGGGCAACGCCCTCGCCAATGTCGAGCAGGAACTCGCCAACCGCTACGCGCAAACCTGGCAGACGGACATCGCGGCAGCTTGGGTGGCCGCCACGTACCGGCTGATGCAGCGCAATGCCGATGCCGAACGCATCATTGCCAAGGTGCCGTTTTCCCGCCAAAAGCACGATGCCGCCGCCGACCTGTATTACGACCCCGTGGTGCACGATGCGCAGCTCGTCTACGTGCTCGCGCACCAGTTCCCCACGCGGCTGAGCAGCGTTCCGGCCACTGCGCTGGAAGACATGGCCGCTGCCGCGAGCCGCAATCAGCTCGATTCGCTCTCCGCGGCTTGGACGCTGCTCGCGCTCGATGCGTACGCCAAGACCGCGTCAATGTCCGGCAAGCTGTCCATCGCGGAGATCGGCAAAGACGGGCGCGAGCGTTCTCTCACTGCGACCGCGGGTGTGATGCCGCGCGCCGAGTTGTCCGTCAACGCCGCGAAGGTGAATTTCGGCAAAGAAGGCGCCGTGGCGGCCTATTATTCCATCGACGAATCGGGCTTCGACCGGAATGCTCCGGCCGCCGGCAGCCAAGGCATCGAAATCATTCACGAGTTCCTCGATGTCAAGGGCAACCCGGTGAGCCGGGTGAAGGTCGGCGAAGAATTCTTCGTCCGCATTCGTCTCCGTTCCGTGAAGCAGCCGTTCGTGCCGCAGATCGCCGTCGTGGATCTGCTGCCCGGCGGCACGGAGCCCGTGCTCGAACTGCGCCCGGCGGCGGACAGCGCCACGCCGTCCGAAGATCCCGCGGCCGCCCGCCAGAACGGTCACATCGCGGCGCTGCCGATCGGCGTTCCCGGCAAGTGCACGTGGACACCGCAGCACGTGGACGTTCGCGACGACCGCATCGTGCTCTACGGGGATGTCGGCAAAGACGCGGTGGCGTTCGTCTATCGGGCGCGCGCTACCAACGCGGGCATCTTCCAATCGCCGCCGGCATTCGCGGAAGGCTTGTACGATCCGAAAACTACCGGCATCAGCGCCGCCGGACGGCTGGAGGTGGTTAAGCCGTGAAGAGGGCCGCACTGGTAGTGCTCGGCATTGTGGTAGTGCTGCGCTTCTGGCCGCACCAGCCGCTTTCTGCGCGTGTGCCGCTTTCCACCGGCGTGTGGTCTGCCGATGGCGAGTTGCTGCGCGTCACGCTCGCGGCCGACGATCAGTATCGCCTCTGGACACCGCTGAAGGACATCGCTCCCGTGCTCGTCGATGCCTTTCTGTTGAAGGAGGACCGGTGGTTTTATTGGCATCCGGGCGTGAACCCAATCGCGCTCAGCCGGGCCGCTCTTCGCGCCGGGCGCGGTGGCGGTCGTCAAGGCGCGTCCACGATCACAATGCAACTCGCGCGTCTGCTCTATGGATTGCGGACGCGCTCCGCAGCGGGCAAAGCGCGGCAGATCGCACTGGCGCTCTGGCTGGAAGCGCGCTATTCCAAGCACGACCTGCTGGAGGCCTATCTCAATCTCGCGCCTTTCGGAGGCAACGTGCAGGGCGCCGGCGCGGCGAGCCGTCTCTTCTTCGGCAAGCCTCCTTCGCGCGTCAGTCTGGCCGAGGCCGTCACCATGGCGGTGATCCCGCAAAGCCCATCGCGCGGCCACGGCCTGCATGAAGACCGCCTCGCGAAAGCGCGCCGCCAACTCGCGGCGCTCTGGATGGCGCACCATCGCGTGAGCGAAACCGACGCGCGGCAACTCGCCACTGCCATTGGCGCGCATGCGGATTTCCCGATGCCTTACCTTGCGCCCCACTTCGTCGATGCGCTCCTCGCCGGCAGTCCGGACCGTCCGGCGCGCATCGACACCACGCTCGATTCCAGCCTACAGCGTCTGCTGGAGCACCAGATCCGGCGCTACATTGAAGAGTTTGGCGACCGCGGCATTCGCAACGCCTCCGCCCTGCTGGTTGATAGCCGCAGTATGACCGCGAAAGCGTGGGCCGGTTCCGCGGATTACTGGAATCGCGCTATCGATGGCGAGGTCGATGGCGTTCTGGCCAAGCGCTCGCCCGGCTCTGCGCTGAAACCGTTCATCTATGCGATGGCTCTGGATCAGGGTCTCCTCCATCCGCGCACGATACTCCGCGATGCGCCCACCAGCTTCGGTCCGTTCACGCCGGAGAATTTCGACGGCCGTTTCTTCGGCCCGATACCCGCCGAAGAGGCCCTCATCCGCAGCCGCAACGTGCCCGCGGTATCCGTGGCAATGCGCCTGCGGCAACCGAACCTCTACAGCTTCCTGCGCAGCGCGGGCGTGAGCCGCATGAAGGACGAAGCGTATTACGGGCTGGCGCTCGCGCTCGGCGGCGGCGAAGTCAGCATGGAAGAGCTCGCCGGACTGTATGGAATTCTGGCGAACGGCGGCGAGTTGCGGCCCGTTCGTGCCGTACGATCATCCACGCGCAGTCTCCAGGCGGGCGTCCGCATGATTAGTCCCGAGGCCGCATTCATCACGCTGGACATGCTTCATAAAAATCCGCGACCTGATGACGATGGCGCACTGCCGCGGCGATCGCGGTGGCCTGTCGCCTGGAAGACCGGCACCAGTTGGGGCTTCCGCGACGCCTGGTCGGCGGGCGTTGCCGGGCCATTCGTGCTGGTGGTGTGGATCGGCGACTTTTCCGGCCAGGGCAACCCCGCTTTCGTCGGCGTGGACGCGGCTGCGCCGCTCTTCTTCCGCATCGTCGACGCTGTGAACCTGGTGCACGCCAGCGACGCTCTGCCTCTCAGCAGTCCACCGCCCGGAGTGAGCCGCGTGGCCGTGTGCGCGGAGAGCGGCGATCTGCCGAACTCCGCGTGTCCCCAAACTGTGGACACGTGGTACATCCCCGGCAAGTCGCCGATCCGCGTGAGCCAGTTGCATCGCGTGGTGGCAATGGATGTCGCGACGGGCCGGCCCGTGTGTCCACCGTACCTGCCCGCGAACACCAGGCTGCAAACCTACGAGTTCTGGAGTTCCGACATGCTGAAGCTGTTTCGCGAGGCGGGGATGCCGCGCCGCGTGCCGCCCGCTCTGCCGGCATGCGCGGCCGACGATAGCTCCGATTCGCCTCGCATCGCATCGCCCCTCCGCGACGTGACGTATACGTTGCGGCGCACGGGCGAGGGCTCGATCGCGCTGGAAGCCGGCGCAGCCGGAGATGTGCGAGAGATGTTCTGGTTCGATGGCGCGGCGCTGATCGGCAAAGTGCGCGTTGCGGCAGGAGCATTGCCTTGGCGGCCAAGTGTCGATGGCGCTCACCTGATACGCGTAATTGACGATCACGGCCGCGCCGCCGAACGCGACGTCGCGGTTCAGTTCAACAACTGATCCATGACGCCATGAGTCTTTCCTGGCTTGCCGCGCCGCGCATCTTCCTCCCCCTCGCGTGCATCGCATAGCCGGGAGGAATCGCGTGAAGATTGGAATCATCGGAGCGGGGAACATCGGAGGCACGCTAACCAGGCGCTTCGCGGCACTGGGACATGACGTGCGAGTTGCGAATTCGCGGGGACCCGAATCGCTTGCCGGACTCGAGCGCGAGAGCGGCGCGAAAGCTGTGAGCGTGCACGATGCCGCGCGCTTTGGCGATGTGGTGGTGGTCACCATCCCCGAGGGGAAAATCCCGGAGCTGCCCAAAGACATCTTCGCTGGTGTCGCGCCGGATGTTGTGGTCGTCGATACAGGCAACTACTATCCGCAGCAGCGCGATGGGCGCATCGCGGGCATTGAAGACGGCTCCGTGGAGAGCCGCTGGGTAGAGCGTCAACTCGGACGGCCTGTGGTGAAGGCGTTCAACAACATCTACGCGAAGCACCTGATGGAGCGCGGCAAGCCGAAAGGCTCTACGGGACGGATCGCGCTGCCGGTCGCGGGAGACGATTCGCGCGCCAAGAAGGTGGTCATGGACTTGGTCGACGAACTCGGCTTCGATCCCATTGACACTGGCGGTCTCGATGAAAGCTGGCGTCAACAGCCAGGCACGCCCGTTTATGCGCAGGATTTCGATGCCGCGGGAGTAAAGCGGGCCCTCGCGGAAGCCAAACCGGAGCGAAAGC
Organism: Candidatus Limnocylindrales bacterium; assembly: GCA_035606355.1. GTDB lineage: Bacteria > Acidobacteriota > Terriglobia > Bryobacterales > Bryobacteraceae > Sulfopaludibacter. Next base: position 263,049 of record DATNFO010000041.1, read on the forward strand.
CGGAGTGGCGCGCGACCGAAAATAGTCCGGGCACCTACCAGTCGCAGCAGTAAAGATTTCCGTACAATCGTTCTATGATTCGCGGCATGGCTTGGGGGCTGTTTGCGGCCGTAGCTTTGCACGCCGCAGCGGATGAGCCGGTTCTGGCCATCTCAATCGACCACGCAATTTCCCGGCCCAACCGCAACGGGCGCGGCATCGAACGCCCGTTGTTTCTGATCCTGTACAAGTGGCGCACCGATGCTCCCGAAGTGAAGGCGCGATCCTTTAGCGGCACGTTGTCCGCGCATTGCGTGCGATTGCCTGCAAACGGCAACCAATGGACAGCGGACATCGCCTATGAGGCGCAGCAGGAAAAAGAGCAGAAATTTCAGGGCCACATCCGGCTGAACCTGACGATCGACGACGGCAGCGTTCGCGGCACGTACGATGGCGCGTTTCACGATACCGTGCTGCACGGCCGGGTCGGCGCAGGCCTCGCCTTCGAGCAGGATTTCGAATCGCCCGCTCGCGGTCTTCTGTTATGGATGCCGCATTTACAACGCAAAATCCGGGGCGTCCTCGTGGTCCCGAACGGCGGAGAGGGTGAGAAGCGCGAAGCCCCGCTGGTGGAGGCGACGCAGGCATTCGCAGCCGCGCACAACCTCGCCGTGATCGGGACCGCCGGCTTAGGAAGTGTAGATCGCGGCGATGGCGATCGCATCGTGAACGGTGTTCGCCACTTTGCAATGAGCACAGGTCATACGGAATTGGAGACTGCGCCGCTGTTCTTCATGGGACACTCGGGCGGCGGCAGAATCTCCGCCGAATTCAATCGCTGGCTCCCGGCGCGTGTTGGTGGATACGTAAGTTCGCACGGCTCACCTAGCTTCCGCCTGTCCGCGACAGCGTTGGAGAATCCCGGCGTCTACGTGACGAGCGAGGGCGACCCCAAAGTGTCGCCGGCAGAAATTGAAGTCGGCTTCGTGCTGCTGCGGAGCGAGGGGGCCCGCGTGGCCCTCGCGGTGGAAGAAGGAGCGCAGCACCCTATGGGACCGGGAGCGATGCCGTTCTACCTGTACGCTCTGGAAAAGCTCGTGCAGCAGCGCCTGTCCGCGGGCTCGACTGCGCTGCACCCTGTCGATGAAACTGCGGCATGGGTTGCGGACAATGCCACGTGGGATAGCGGAATCACCAGAATCATGCCGCTTCGCGACGCGGCCGCACTGATGCGCTCGCCGGGGCCGCTCTTGGATAGACCTCCGGCGATCGGAGAGCATGTCCAATTCGCGGAACTGGCTCCCTCGCTGCGCATGAGCTGGCTGTTGGACAAAGACGTGGCGTATGTCTACCGCGGTCTCGCAACCCATGCGAATCCGCTCAAGCTGGCACGCGCGGACGAGCATGCAGCGGCATACACGGCCGGCGAAACGGTAACGCTGCAATGCACCGATTTCGGAAACGGGCAGTGGAAGTCCGTTTCTGTATACGACGGCGCGCAACTGCTCGGACAAGTCACTCCGGACAAACCCACACTCACGCTGCCCAGGCAGACTCCAGGAGCGCACGCCGGAGTGCTGGTCGCCGAGCGGGCTGACGGCGACTTGCGTACTTCACTGCCGGTGTTGTGGTCCGTGTGGCCGTAGAAGGCGAAACGGCAGCACCATCCTGGTGCATCGGCGTGTCGTCAATCGCCATACCTCTTCCGAAGCGGGAGTAACCGTACAGATGCGGAGCGCGATGGGCCGTTACCCTGTGTGTGGAGGGGTCGCGTTTTGAACGGAAAGCATGGGTACCCGCGTCCGCAGCTTGAGCGCGCCGAGTGGATCTGTCTGAACGGCGAATGGGATTTTGCGCTGGATCCCGATGGTTCGTGCAAGCTCCCGGGCCAGCCCGCCTGGAATGCGCGAATCCAGGTGCCGTTTTCGCCTGAAACTGCTGCCAGCGGTGTCGGCAACACGGGCTTTTATCGAGCGTGCTGGTACCGCCGCCGCTTCGATGCTCCCGCGATGGTCGCCGGCGAAGTGCTGCTTCTCCACTTCGGCGCGGTCGATTATCGCGCGAAGGTCTGGGTGAACGGCCACGTCGTCGCCGAACATGAAGGCGGATACACCCCCTTCTCAGCCAATATCACCGAGTACCTGAATGCCCAGGGTCCGCAAACCATCGAGCTGTGCGCCGAGGACGATCCCGCCGACCTCTCCAAACCGCGTGGCAAACAGGACTGGCAACTGCAGCCGCATTCCATCTGGTATCCGCGCACCACCGGAATCTGGCAAACCGTGTGGCTGGAAAAGGTGCCCGCCACGTACATCGGAGCGGTGCGCTGGACTCCAAATGTGGAGCGTTGGGAAATTGGCTTCGAGGCGTGGATGGGCGGCGAACGCCGCGACGGCCTCCGCCTGAACGTGAAGCTCTATGCCGGCGACACGCTGCTCGCCGACGACACGTACGCGGTGGTTGCCGGAGAGGTCCACCGCCGCATTGCGCTCAGCGACCCCGGCATCGACGATTACCGCAATGAACTGCTTTGGAATCCCTCGACGCCAACGCTGATCTACACGGAGATGAAGCTCTGGGGAGGCCGCGGCGAGTTGGTGGATACGGCGAAGAGCTATACCGCGCTGCGCAGCATCGGGCCGCAGGGCGATAAGTTCGTGCTGAACGGGCGGCCGTATCAGCTTCGCATGGTGCTGGACCAGGGCTATTGGCCGGAGACCGGCATCACCGCGCCGGACGATGAGGCTTACCGCCGCGACGTCGAGCTTGCCAAAGCGATGGGCTTCAATGGTGTGCGCAAGCACCAGAAAATCGAGGACCCGCGCTTCCTCTATTGGGCGGACGTGCTGGGCCTCCTGGTGTGGGAAGAGATGCCGAGCGCATACCGCTTCACCAAGACCAGCATCGAGCGCCTGACGAAGGAGTGGCTGAGCGCGATGGAGCGCGACATCAGCCACCCCTGCATTGTGGCGTGGGTGCCGTTCAACGAAAGTTGGGGCGTGCCGGACCTGCCGGATAGTCCTTCGCAGCGCCATTATGTGCAGGCGCTTTATCACCTTACGAAGACGATCGACCCGACGCGGCCGGTGATCGGCAACGACGGTTGGGAGAGCGTCGCCACCGACATCATCGGAATTCACGATTACGACGATTCGCCGGAGCGCATCCGCAAGCGTTACGGAGTGGAGGAGATCCCGCGCCTCTTTAAACGTGAGCGTCCCGGCGGCCGCCAATTGTTGTTAGAGAGTCAGCCGAGCGAGCAGCCGATTATGCTGACCGAGTTCGGCGGCATCGCCTTCTCGCGGGACATCGGCGGCACATGGGGATACTCACGCAGCGAAAATGAAGACGATTTCGCGAAACGGTATATGCACCTGCTGCCGGTAGTGCGCGCCCTGCCGATTCTTGCGGGCTTCTGTTACACGCAGTTCGCCGACACGTATCAGGAAGCCAACGGGCTCCTGTATGCCGATCGAACTCCGAAGTTCCCGATTGAGGAGATCGCTCTGGCGACGCGAGGCCCGCGCACCAAACGGGATTTCCAACTCGAATGGGAATGGCGCGAGCGCCTGATGAATCACCAGCGGCAGCAATACATGGTGCCGAATGAGGACCACCAGACGGCCAATGATCCTCGATAGCGGCAGCGTGCGCGTTCGCGGTATTGCGATTCACCACAGAGACGCAGAGGACGCAGAGGGGGCACAGAGAAAACAACGTTGGCGTTCCTCTGCGTACCTCTGTGTCTCTGCGTGGCCTGATCAATCACCAGCGATCCTCGATAGCGGCAGAGTGCGCGTTTGCGGCATGGCGATTCACCACAGAGACGCGGAGGACGCAGAGAGGGCACAGAGAAAACAACGTTGGTGTCCCTCTGCGTACCTCAGCGCTCTCTGTGTCTCTGCGGTGAATTGGGCACTGAGAAAACAACGTCGGTGTTCCTCTGCGTACCTCAGCGCCCTCTGCGTCTCTGCGGTGAACTGGAGCCGCCCGTGAGCGGACTTTTTCGCTCCTTCTGGATCGCGGGTTTCGAGTGCTCCTGCCAGATTAATTCGGCGGGCAAGCGGCTGGACATGTCCGCCGCCATCCAACACGATCGCCTCGCGCTGGAAGATTACAGGATGATCCGGGATGCCGGCATGGCAACGGCGCGCGACGGCCTTCGCTGGCATCGCATCGATCGCTGCGGACGCTACGATTGGTCCACGTGGATTCCCATGATCGAAGCCGCTCGTACGGAGGGCGTGCAGGTGATCTGGGATCTCTGCCACTACGGATGGCCGGACGACCTCGATATCTTCTCGCCCGCGTTCATCGCCCGCTTCTCACGGTTCGCTGCCGAAGCCGCGCGAGTGCACCGTGAGCACACGGACGATGTTCCCTTTTTCGCTCCCGTGAACGAGATCAACTTTTTTACCTGGGCCGCCACCCGCCCGCTGATCTTCCCGTACGCGCGCGGGAAAGACCAGGAATTGAAACGGCAACTGATTCGCGCCTCCATCGCGGGTATTGAGGCAATCCGTGCGGTCGACGAGCGCGCGCGCATCGTTTTCGCCGAGCCTCTGATCCACAACGTCCCGCCTCGCAGGCGGCCGCAGCTCACAGAGCCGGCACAGCGCCAGCGGGATAGCCAGTTCGAGGCTTTTGACATGATCGCAGGAAGGGCCGCGCCGGAAATCGGTGGGCAGGAGTCTTTCCTGGACATCGTCGGGCTGAACTACTACGCTGCCAATCAGTGGGAGGTTCCGGGCGGCCGCAAGCTGCATTGGGATGCCGGGTCGAATGACCCTCGTTGGATGCCTCTTCACAAATTGCTCCGGGAAGTGTGGGAACGCTATCACCGCCCGATGTTTCTCGCCGAGACCAGCCACTACGGAATCGGTCGCGCGGCGTGGCTCGAAGAAGTCGCGCGAGAAACGCATCTGGCGATCGAATCCGGGGTGCCGTTCGAAGGGATTTGCCTGTACCCGATCCTCGACCGGTATGACTGGGAAGACTGCCGCCACTGGCACAACAGCGGACTCTGGGACCTCCAGGTGAACGGCTCCGGGCGCTACGCCCGGGTGCTGAACGAAGAATATGCACGCGCCCTGCGTGACGCTCAACGCTTTTTGTTTTGAGTCACCTAGCTCGTGAGAATTTACAGACACTGGCAGAGTAGCTGCAATTAATAGTGACACCAACGCCCCTCGCGGGCGCCACACACTAGCGGTTCACACATCAGCAGGAGGAAGGAATGAAGTCAGTGCATAGTATAGTTACGTTTTCCCACCTGCGTTGGGACTTTGTTTACCAGCGCCCCCAGCATTTACTCTCCCGATTAGCGTCAAATCACCGTGTAATTTTTATAGAAGAGCCTCAGTTTACAGACCAGGATCACCCGCACTGGCATTTCGACCGGCCCGAAAAGAACGTGCTCGTTTGCCGCCCACAAACACCCTCCCGCGCACCGGGCTTTCATGACGAACAGATGCCGCACATCGCGAGTCTGTTACCGGAGCTGATGGAGCAGGAAAAGATTGACGACTTCGTTTTGTGGTTCTACACACCCCTGGCGCTGCCGCTCGCCGAAGGTTTGAAGCCTGCCGCCGTCGTGTACGACTGCATGGACGAACTGAGCATGTTCCTGAATGCGCCACCGCAATTGTTGACGCGCGAAGAGGAATTGCTCAAACGCGCGGACCTCGTGTTCACCGGCGGCCCCTCGTTGTATCGCGCGAAAAAGGATCGGCATCCGCGTGCATACTGCTTCTCCAGCAGTGTCGATGCGAAGCACTTTGCCGCCGCCGCGAACGGACTTGTGGAAGCGGACGACCAGGCCGGATTGCCGCATCCCAGGCTCGGCTTTTTCGGCGTCATCGACGAGCGCCTCGACGTTCCCCTGATTGCCGCCATGGCCGAAGCGCATCCCGAATGGCAGATCTGCCTGGTCGGGCCGGTAGTGAAGATCGACGCCGCAACGCTGCCGAAGAACCCCAACATTCACTACTTCGGACAGCGAACCTATCAGCAACTGCCGAGCTATTTGAAGGGATGGGATGTATGCCTGCTGCCCTTCGCGCGCAACAACTCAACCAAGTTCATCAGCCCCACGAAGACGCTCGAGTACATGGCCGCCGGCAAGCCGATCGTCAGTACGCCGATTACGGACGTGGCCGAACCCTACGGCGATATTGTGTATCTCGGCAGCACTCCGGAAGAATTCATCGCAGCCTGCGAGCGCGCTCTGAGTGCGCCGGCCGTTGAACGCGCGGAGCGCCAGCAGAAGATGAAAGACGTGCTCAGCAAAACGAGCTGGGATTCCACGGCGAGCCGCATGAGCGAGCTCATCGACGAAGCCGTGGAGATAAACCGCCGAAAAAGACCCGCGCGCACCAGCGCGCACGCCATAGTGATCGGCGGCGGACCCACCGGTCTGAGCGCCGCGTATCACTTGGGCGAAGATTCCATCCTGCTGGAACAAAACAGCAGTACCGGCGGATGGTGCCGCAGCGAGCAGGTCAACGGCTTCACGTTCGATTACGCCGGACACATCATGTTTTCCAACGAGCCCTACGTGCATCAGCTCTACCAGATGCTGCTCGGCGACAACGTGCACTGGCAGGACCGTGAAGCGTGGATTTACAGCAAGAACGTCTACACGCGCTATCCATTTCAGGGATCGCTGTATGGATTACCGTCGAATGTAATTAAGGAGTGCATCGTCGGGGCGATCGAATCGCGGTACGGTTCGCTAAAGCCGGCCAAACAGAACGGAGCGAACGGCACGAACGGGCACGCCAACGGTCATGCGAATGGCCATGCCAACGGGCACGCCAATGGAAAGGCCAACGGCAAGAGTAACGGCGCGATCGGCAGCGGCACCGTGTGCGCCACCGGCGATGTGAAGGATTGCTGCGGCGACGGCCTGCTGGAAGCATCCGCGCCACTGGTAGAGAAGGTGAATGGCGCGGCTGCGGCATCGACCGAGCCCAAGAACTTCGAAGAGTTCATCTACAAAGTGTGGGGCGCCGGGATCGCGAAGCATTTCGCCGTTCCGTATAACCGCAAGTTGTGGGCAGTGCCGCTGACCGAGATGGAGACGAGCTGGCTGGGCGGACGCGTGCCCATGCCGGATCTCGAAGAGATGATCGAAGGCGCGCTCTCGCCGTCGCCGAAACCGATGGGCCCGAATGCGCGCTTCGGGTATCCGCTGCGCGGCGGCTTCCAGAAACTGATGGACGGCTGGCTGCCGTACTTGAAGGGCGAGCTGCGGACCAACTCGCGCGTTGTCAAAGTATCGCCGGAGAAGCACGCGGTCACGCTCGCCAGCGGTGCGGAACTCCGGTATGACTACCTGGTGAGCACGATGCCCTTGCCGGTGCTGATGCGGCAGATCGGCGACGAGGCGCCCGAAGAGATGCAGACTGCCGCGCAGACCTTGCGGCACGTCTCCGTGCGATGCGTCAATATCGGGGTGGGCCGCGCGAATTTGACGGAGAAGCACTGGATCTACTATCCCGAGGACACGGTCTTCCACCGGATCTTCGTGCAAGGGAATGCGAGCCCGCATTGCAATCCGCAGGGTGGGTTCGGCCTTACGTGCGAGATCACTTACTCTGAGCACAAGCCGCTCCCCTGCGATGGCGAGGAATTGATACAGCGCTGCATTGACGACTGCATCCGGGTCGGGATGTTCACCAAGGACGACCCCATCTGGGCTACATCGCAGGTCGATATGCCGTACGCGTACGTGGTTTACGATCACGGGCGCTCCAAGGCCGTAGCGGCCATCCGCGAGTGGCTGAAGGAGCGCGACATTCTGCTGGCCGGGCGCTACAGCGAGTGGGAGTATTACAACTCCGACCACGCGTTCATCGCCGGGAAGAAGGCCGCCGACCAGGTAAAGGCACTCGATGAGCAGAAGCTCATGCACGGTCTGACGATTCCAGTGATCGCAGGCCTGCAGGCGGAGCAGTAACCGGAGTGACCCGCCGCGGTAGACGAGGCTCGCAGCTTCGTTTACCGCGGAATTGGCAGCGGTAGAATAGGCGCTTCGAAACGTTATATTTCAGTGGGCGCCTTTGCCATTTTCATGTGTCGCACTCTTTGCCGCCTTCTTGGCCGGTCACGCGGCGCACCAGGACAGGGTGCTGCCCTGCCAGTTCGAGCTTTCCCGGCCGGTTCTCGATTACTCCCTGCAACGTACCGGCGACGCGGCGGGCATACTGACCAAACTGCTCGCGCGTGAATCCTCGGCCAAAAATATCGAATTGCTTTTTCTCTGCATTCAAACGCATTCAGACCCCCGGCACCTTTTACCGCTCCCTTACGGTCACGGCTCCGTAAGTGGTTGATGCTGCTAACGGAGCCGCGACCGTGAGGAAGCGGTAAAAGGTGCGTCGAAAGGCGGGTGGAGCACGACGAGAAATAACAGCCGGATTTTTTCACAAACCGGTGAGCTGATTTCGCGGACGCGCTCCGCCAGATCCGCAAGGGCAGGTGAGCCGAGTGGGCGTCCGGGACCCCGGTACTTACCGTTTAACCCCCAATTTCGGCGTTTTAGGTCTTTATTACTTGTTGTGCGATGGCCCGGTATTCCAAACTGAGTGGTAATGGCCATTAACATCGGTTTGGACATAGGGGCCATCAGTCTCAAGCTGGCCGCCTTGGGGGCGGCGGGCGACCGCGCGCGTCTCGAAGCCCTCTGCGCCGGCGATCAGCACTTCCATTTTCACGAGATCGCGGGCCGGCCGGTCGCGCTTTCCGAGTACCGGCGCATTGCGGGCTCCCCGATTCAGTCCACTTACGACCTGCTTCACGATTTTTACGGCACCATACCCGAAGTTGCCGTCGAAGGCATGCGCGTCACGGGGTCGGGCAGCCGCACGATTGCCAAAGTCCTCGGCCTGTACTTCGAAAACGAGTTCAAAGCCATCGCGCGGATGATCGGCACGGCGTACCCGCACATTCGCACGGTGTTCGAAATTGGCGGGGAGGCCTCGAAATATATCCGGCTGAACGGAAGCCAGATCGTCGATTACGACCGCTCCGGCGAATGCGCGGCGGGCACCGGCTCCTTCCTGGACCAGCAGGCGATCCGTATGCAGTACTCTGTCGAGGACGTCGGCAGCGTCGTTTGCACCGCGAGTTGCGCGGCCCGCATCGCCGGCCGCTGCAGCGTGTTCGCCAAGAGCGACATGATCCACGCGCAGCAGAAGGGCTATTCGCCGGCCGAGATTCTGCGCGGTCTCTGCGACGCCGTTGCACGGAACTTCAAAAGCGCCATCGTCAAGGGCCGCGCCATCGTGGGGCCCGTCGCGCTGATCGGCGCGGTGAGCCAGAACGCCGGCGTCACGCGCGCCTTAAGCGAAGCTTTCGGGCTTCCGGAAGACGGCCTCTTCGTGCCGCCGGAGTTTGCCTGGTGTGGAGCGATCGGCACGGCGATGCTTGAGGCCGAGGAACCGCGCAAGCGCGCGATGATCGAAGTCCACCGGTTGCAGCAGCAGGAGGTCACCGAGAAGGTGCAGGACACGCACCCGCTCACAACCGGCGACGTCATACAACTCCGCGGCCGCCTCCCTGTTTACGTGCCGCCCGCCGATGGATCGCCCATTCCCGCGTACCTCGGGCTGGACATCGGGTCCGTTTCGACGAACGTGGTGGCCATCGACGATTGCGGCGCTGTGATCCACGATATTTATCTGCGAACCGCCGGACGTCCGATCGAAGCAATTCAACAGGGCCTTGCTGAATTAGAGCGTGTCTGGGGGACACGGCTGCGGGTTCAGGGGGTCGGCACTACCGGGTCCGGCCGCGAACTGATTGCCGAACTCGTGGGGGCGGACGTGGTGAATGACGAAATCACCGCTCACAAGACCGGCGCGATCCATATCTCCACCACGCTCGGCGGCGAACCCGTCGACACGATCTTCGAAATCGGCGGCCAGGATTCCAAATTCATTTGCATCGAAAATGGCGTAGTGGTGGATTTCGCCATGAATGAAGCCTGCGCCGCGGGCACGGGCTCTTTTCTCGAAGAACAGGCGGAAAAGCTGGGCATCAGCATCAAGGGCGAGTTCGCCAAGCTGGCGCTTTCTTCCGCTAGCCCCACGCGCCTCGGCGAGCGCTGCACCGTCTTCATGGAGCGCGACGTCACCGGCTGGCTGCACAAAGGCGAGACGGTGCCTGACCTGGTGGCGGGGCTCGCTTATTCCATCGCGCTGAACTATCTCAATCGTGTGGTGCGCGGCCGAAAAATCGGCAAGGTCATTTACTTCCAGGGCGGCACGGCGTATAACGATGCCGTCACGGCTGCGTTCGCCGGCGTGCTCGGACGCAAGATCACCGTGCCTCCGTACAACGGGGTAATGGGCGCGGTCGGAATGGCGCTGATCGCGCGGCAGTGGCACGCGGCCACGGCTGGGCAGACGCGATTCCGCGGCTATGACGTCCGCAGCCTTCAACTGACGAGCCGCGATTTCGTATGCAAAGCGTGTTCCAACCTCTGCGACATGAAAGAGTTCGTCATTGAGGGGCAGAAGAGTTATTGGGGCGATAAGTGCTCGGACAAGTTCCGCAAACCGTCGCCGACCGGGCGTAAGCCGGTAATCGACGATTTGTTTGCCTACCGCGACGAGTTACTCGCCGCGCTGCCGCAAAGTTCGGGAGGAGCGTTCAAGATCGGGCTGCCACGGGCCATGTCGATGTTGGAGCGGCTTCCCTTCTGGCGGCGCTATTTCGCCGAACTGGGCATCGAAGCAGTGCTCTCGCCCGTTACCGATCCGCGCATTTCGGCCGAGGGAATCGAGATGGCTGTCGCATCTCCCTGCTATCCCGTACAGGTGGCGCACGGCCATGTGCAGGCGCTGGTGGAATCCGGCGTCGATTACATATTGGTCCCCAACATGGCGGATGCCGAATGCGGCGCCGGTGAGCAAGGCGCGTCGCATTACTGTCCGTGGAATCAGACGCTGCCGTGGGTACTGCGAACATCCCCCGCTCTGGAGCCGCATGCCGGCAAGTTCCTGATCCCGACCCTGCACTTCCGGCTCGGTCCGCCGCAAATCAAGGATGCGCTCGCCGAAACCATGCGCCGCATCGGCGTATCCCGCCGCGCCAGCGACCGCGCTGTGGATGCCGCCTATCGAGAGCAGCGCCAGTTCCTCGAAAAGCTGCAAGCCGCGGGCAGGCAGGCGATCACCGCTCTCGCAGCGAGCGGCGAACCGGGCCTGGTGCTCGCCGGGCGCGCGTATAACATCTACGATCGCGGTGTGAACTGCGACATTCCGCGGAAACTGCGCCACCGCTATGGCGCCAATGTGATCCCGCTGGACTTCCTGGTGAGCGGCGCTTCCATCGCGGACATCCACGACAACATGTTTTGGGCGTCCGGCCGCAAAATTCTGGAAGCGGCGCGCCTCACCGCCGGGCATCCGAACCTCCACCTGGTTTACATCACGAACTTCAAGTGCGGCCCGGATTCATACATCAAGCACTTCGCGCGCGAAGCCGCCGGGGCGCCGCTGCTGATCCTGCAGTTCGATGGTCACGGAAATGACGCGGGCTACATGACGCGCTGCGAAGCCTATCTCGATAGCAAAGGAATTCTGCGGTGTTACCAGACGCAACCGACCATTCATTAACCGGCAAGCGCATCTACATACCCCCGATGGCCTCTGGCTCCGCGCGCGCGTTTGCCGCTGCATTCCGCGCCATCGGTCTGGATGCTGAGCCGACTCCGCCCTCGGACTCGCGCACCCGCGAACTCGGAGCGAAGTACACGTCGGGCGATGAATGCTACCCGGCGAAGGTGACGGTCGGCGACTTCATGAAGGTGCTGGAACGGCCCGATACCGATCCCGCCCGTGTGGCCTTCTTCATGCCGACGGCCGAGGGGCCGTGCCGCTTCGGGCAGTACGCCCCCTATCTGCGCCACATACTCGACGCGAACGGTCATAAGAACGTGGAGATTCTCTCGCCCAGCAGCCAGAATGCGTATGCGGGACTCGGCAGGCTCGCCGGGCCCTTCGTGCGCACCGGTTGGCGCGCCCTTCTCTGCGCCGATCTTCTGCAAAAGCTGCTGCTGCAAAACCGGTCGTACGAAACAGTGCGCGGCGATGCGGAAAGTGTTTATGAAAGATGCCTCGCCGACCTGTGCGAGACGCTGGAAGCCACACCGGTCGCGCCCCGAGTGCAGTTGGACGCGCTGCGCGGCTGCATGGTTCGCTGCCGCGACCGGTTTCGCGCGCTTGGCATCCGGCGCGATGGCTCGCATCCGCTAATCGGAATCGTCGGTGAGATTTTCTGCCGGCTGAACACGTTTTCCAATGAAAACCTGGTGCTCTGTCTGGAGCAGTACGGCGCCGAAGCATGGCTCAGCGACATTGTGGAGTGGATCTGGTACACCAACTCCGAGCACTTCCGAAAGCTGAAGTTGCAAGGCCGGTTGTGGAGTCTGGAATCGGCGGGCGCATGGGTCCGGCAGCGCGTGCAGAAACACGATGAGCATGTGCTTCTGGAGCCCATGGCGAAGGATTTCGAGGGCCGCGAAGAACCCGATATCTACGAGATTCTGGAATGCGCGCGTCCGTATCTGCCGCGTGAAGGCGCGTTCGGCGAGATGGTGCTGAACGTGGGCAAGGTGGTTTATCTGGCGAGGAAAGGCGCGGCGGGGATTGTCGACATCAGTCCGTTCACCTGCATGAATGGAATTGTGTGCGAAGCCATTTATCCGAAGATCAGCCGGGACCTCGGCGGCATTCCGATCCGCAATTTCTACTTCGATGGCTCGCAGTCAGACCTCGACCGCGACTTGGGAGTTTACATGGAACTCGCCAGGGGATACGCAGCCGAGGGAGCAACGCGATAGAAGGACCATTTCTTTTCCGCCTTCGAACGCGCTCGCACTCCCGGCACCTTTTACCGCTCCCTTACGGGATTGTGAAGAATATCGAATTGGTTTTTGCCGCGTTCAAACGCACTCGCACCCCCGGCATCTTTTACCGCTCCCTCACGGGATTGTGAAAAATATCGAATTGGTTTTTGCCGCGTTCAAACGCACTCGCACCCCCGGCATCTTTTACCGCTCCCTTACGGTCACGGCTCCGTATGTAGTTGATTCTGCTAACGGAGCCGTGACCGTGAGGGAGCGGTAAAAGGTGTATCGAAAGGCGAATGAAGCGCGACGAGAACAGCAGCCGGATTTTTTCACAAGCCAGTGAGGGAGCGATTACGGCTTCTTGAACAGCCGGTCGAACGCGCTACGCGCATCGTCGGCATTTCGCGGACCTGGAGAGTTGAGAGATTGCGGCGGCGGAGCCATGGGCGGCGGCACGTTCGCAGTGCCTTCGCGCGCCACAGTCACGCGCGGCGTGAACAGGGTGCACTCATTCGCCTTATCCTTGAGCGGGATCCGCACCGGAATCGGCTTCATGCACTGGAAGCGCGTGGACGGCTCAAAGAACGAGCACTGTTTGCAGCAGTGCAGCTCGGTATTGCACTTCGGGCAGTTGCCCGTGAATTCGGTTCCCGCGGGCAGGGCAGTGGAACAGTTGAAACAGCGCGAAGCCGCCACGTGCTGCACCAGGCGCGGCAACCGGGGACCGGTCACATCCAGAGGCGGGCGGGGGCCTTGCGGTTTGGGACGCTCGTCGCGCGGGCCGCGGAATTCCCGTTCGGAATCCTGGTACCCGTGTTGTCTATACTTGCGATCGCTGTCCATGGGGAAGATACTCCGTAGTTGAGGGACGCTTGGAAATGGAACTGCAACGAAACACGACAGATCCCGTGGCGCCGCGAGGCTGACGACCGGATACCCACTTCTACCGTGCAACAGGATCCGCCTGGACGGTTCGGGAAGGGATTTAACCGGAAAGGTTCGTGGCGCTACGACTTGGGTTCGGAACCCGCCTAAAGCTTCAAGTACATATTTACCACGAAATGGGCCCGGTTTGCACGTCTGATCTTTCGGTCACAGTTCCACACCAGCCGCCAGAGGTGCTACTCGCTCCATTTCAGGAGGCTGCTGCAGGGCCGTGTCAGGGGATCGTCATAATGATTCGGGCTCACTCGCAGCGCGTACCCTAGCCGACCGGTCCGCTCGGGAACGATGTCCTTGCCGAAGATCGCCACACCGTCTCGTTGCTCCACCGAAGGCAGTACCATCACTTCGGTTTCTTCCAGATGGCCGTTGGAATTTACCCGCCCCAGCACAACCTCTACCCGGACGTCGTTAGGCTGTAGCCCCGCGAGGTCGATTGCGGCGCGCACCGGCAGCGGCTTCCCGCTGACCACCTGTCCGGAGATGAGCTGATCGTCATCCACGAATTTCACCCGGTCCCAGACTTCGCGGATGCGCGTGTTCCATCGCGTCTTTTCCCGTGCCAGGGTGTAGTTCGCTCCCGTCATGCGCAGATGCTGCTGATGCGCCGGCTCGTACAGCTCCGCCATGTACTCGCGGACCATGCGCCGGCAATCGAACTGCGGGCTGATGTGGATCAGCGAATCCTTCATCCGCCGCATCCACTCGCGCGGCGTTTGTTCGCGGCGCTCGTAGAACATCGGCACGATTTCGTTTTCCAGCAGGTAGTATATGGCGGTGGCGTGCAACGTGTCCTGATCTTCGGAATACGGCTCGCGTTCGCCGATGGCCCAGCCGCCCGAAGTCTCATAAGCTTCGTCGAACCAGCCGTCCAGAATACTGAGATTCAGCACGCCGTTCATCGCGGCTTTCATACCGCTGGTGCCGCACGCCTCTTCACCGCGGCGCGGATTGTTGAGCCAGAGGTCCACACCCTGCACCATCTCGCGGGCCACCTTCATGTCGTAGTCTTCCAGGAAGACCACGTGCTTCCAAAGGTCGGGATCACGGGAAAGTTGCACGATTTCGCGGATGTAGCTCTTGCCGGGCTGGTCTTTCGGATGCGCCTTGCCGGCGATGACGATCTGCACCGGCATCTCTTTATTCAGCAGGATCCGTTTGAGGCGCTCGACATCGCGGAACAGCAGCGTGGCGCGTTTGTAGGTGGCGAAGCGGCGCGCGAACCCGATGGTGAAGGCATTCGGATCCAGCACATCGCCGGCGCGGCGCACTTCCGACGCCGAGGCCTGCCGCCGCATGGCTGAGGCATGCTGCCGGCTACGCACGAAATTCACGAGGCGCCGTTTTCG
The DNA here is from genome assembly GCA_035606355.1 of Candidatus Limnocylindrales bacterium. Classification (GTDB taxonomy): domain Bacteria; phylum Acidobacteriota; class Terriglobia; order Bryobacterales; family Bryobacteraceae; genus Sulfopaludibacter. The sequence goes on from DATNFO010000041.1 coordinate 278,178, forward strand.
CCGCCGGTGCACATCCAGCAGTTCCTCGTCGGGGATTTCTTTCACCTGCTCCCAGATGGCGGGCTCGTTGAAGCGCTCGCGCCAGTCGGGCTGAAGGTATTGGTCGTAGAGGCTGGCAAGGTCGCCGTTCAGCCAACTCGGCAGATGCACGCCGTTGGTGATGGATGTGATCGGCACTTCCCAAACCGGAAGCTGCGGCCACAAGTCGTGGAACATTTCCTGCGAGACCTGCCGGTGCAGACGGCTTACCGCGTTGCGATAGGACGATGTGGTGAGCGCCAGCACCGCCATGGAAAACCGCTCGTCGCGATCCCACTGATTGCGCCGGCCGAGACCCATCAGTTGCTGAAAATCGATGCCGACTTCCGAGCAGTAGCCGGAAAAATAGTAGTACATCAGGCCGGGGTCGAAAAGGTCGATCCCCGCCGGTACCGGCGTGTGCGTGGTGAAGATGTTGCTCGTGCGCGCCGCCTCCACTGCTTCTTCGAAGGTCAGCTTCTCATCGCGCATTTGCAGCCGGACCTGCTCCAGCGAAAGAAAAGCCGAATGGCCCTCGTTCATGTGGAACACGGTGGGCTTCAGCCCCATCGCTTTCAGCGCGCGCATACCGCCGATGCCGAGCACGATCTCCTGCCGGATACGCGTATCGTTATCGCCGCCGTAGAGCGAGTCGGTGATGTCGCGGTCCTGCGGCAAAACGTTATCGGGAATGTTGGTGTCCAGCAGGTAAAGCGTAATCCGCCCGACATCCAGTTTCCAGACCTGTATAAAGACGTCGCCCGTAGGCAGTTTGACCGTGACTTTGAGGTCCTCGCCGGCTTCGTTCTTCACCGTGGCGATTGGCAGTGTATAGAAATCGTTGACGGGGTAGCGCTCCTGCTGCCAGCCATCGGGATTCAGGAATTGCCGGAAGTAGCCCTGCTGGTACAGCAGACCGAGGCCGATGAGCGGGTAATCCTGGTCGCTGCACGATTTCAGATGGTCCCCCGACAGGATTCCCAGGCCGCCCGAGTAGATGGGGAGGCACTCCGTCATCCCGTATTCGGCCGAGAAGTACGCGATCAGCTTCCCATCGGGATTGGCGGCGGCCTTGCGCGTCCGCGCATCGTAGGTCTCGCATGCCATGCGGTACAACGCGAGATAGCGGGGGTCCTTGCCGGCCTTCTCTAAAGTGGCTTGGGAAACGCGCCCGAGCATGAGCACCGGATTGTATCCGCACTCCCGCCAAAGCACTGGATCTAAACGGCGAAAGAGGGCACGAATGATGGGCTCCCAACTCCAAAGCAGGTTGGACGCCAGCTCTGTCATACGGGAAAGGGATCCAGGGAGAGCGGGCCGAACCAGAAATTCACGGATCGGCTGAATATGAAATGGCATACTGGGGACTAACCTACCAAGATAACAGATCGGGAACAGCCCGCCTCGTACCGGGAGCAAAGCGAAGCCCGCCGGCGCCGGAGGTAAACGATTTCCACTCCGAATGCGTCACAATAGGTAAGGCCCAATGCGTTTTTCGGTAATCCTTCTTTTCCTGTCTTCAGTTGCGTTTGCCGGCGAGCTTGCTGTGCTAGCCACCGGCGCGCGCCTCCATGTGGACCGTCACGAAGCCGTGGACGGCAAGATAAGGCTATATAACGGAACCGGTTACACTGAGATGGACGCGGCGGAAGTAGCGGGTTTCGAACGGGACGACCGCGTGCCCACCGCGCCCGAACAGCCCCCGGCGCCCAAAACCGAAATCGCACAACCGGCCGTGGCGCCCGCCCCCCAACTCACCCCGGCGGAGCTCGCCGATGCCGCCGCCGACCGGTACGGCTTGCCCCGATCCCTGGTCCGCAGCGTGATGGCGGCGGAATCCGCATTTCAGCCAAAAGCCGTATCGCCCAAGGGCGCTGTCGGCCTGATGCAGTTGATGCCCGAAACCGCCAGCGAACTCGGAGCGGATGCATCCGATCCCGCCCAGAATGTCGACGCCGGCGCGCGCTATTTGCGCGATCTCCTGGCCCGGTACGATGGCGGTTTGCGCCACGCGCTAGCTGCGTACAATGCCGGTCCCGGCGCTGTCGATAAATACAAAGGCGTCCCGCCGTATAGCGAGACCCTGCACTACGTTAAAAAAATCGAAAAATCCGTTTGCAGAAGCGGCGAAGTCGCCTGCGCTAAACACTAGCAGGCTCGGGCGAGACCATCACTTGCGCGCTAACTGCTCGATCTTGGCGGCGAGAATGAAATCGCTCTCGCTGAGGCCGCCGATCGAATGGGTCCAAATCTCGACCTCCACCTTGCCCCAACCGACCAGCAGGTCGGGATGGTGGCCCTGTTCTTCGGCCACTGCGCCGGCGCGATTGACGAAGGCCAACGCCTGGGCGAAGTCGGGGAATGTGTAGTGGCGGGTCAGATGGTGATCGTTCACCACCTGCCATTCGGGAACTTGTGCGGCGAACGTCTTCAGGGCTTCGCCTTTGAGCGGCTGCACGCCGCCATGGCACGGAACGCACTGCTTGTCAGCCAGGCTCATGCTCTCTCCTTATCTCATCATCTCGCACGTTGCACCGCAGTAGCGACCGGTCTCCTGACCGGTCGCAGGCGCGCAGAGCGCGCCCGTGCAGTTTGGCGATTTCACCGTTAATCTGCGAGCAGTCGCGCGCCGCGCAGAGCGCGCCCGTCAAAGCAAGAGCTTCATCGTCCGGACGACCCAAAGCCGCCTTCACCGCGATTCGATTCCGCCAGAGTCGACTCGACCCACTCCACTGCCTCATACCTCGCCACGATCATCTGCGCGATGCGGTCGCCTTCATGAATGATGTACGGCTCCCGGCCCAAATTCATGAGGATCACGCGCAACTCCCCGCGATAGCCCGGGTCTATGGTTCCTGGTGCATTCGGCATGGCGATCGCGTGTTTCAGCGCGAGTCCACTCCGCGGCCGCACCTGCGCCTCGTGGCCGGGGGGAAGTTCGATTGTCAATCCCGTCGGCACAAGGCGCGGAACTCCAGGTTCGAGCGTCACAGTTTCGACAGAGTGCAGGTCCATGCCTGCGTCTTCCTGCGGTCCGTGCGCGTAGGACGGCAAAATGGCTTTTTCGTGGACTCGGCGGATTCGCACTTGCATATCGGCACGTTATCATAGCGTCTTGACCAAACGAGTTCTCACCGTTGCGCCCATGCCGCCGGAGAAGAGCGCGTACGCCCTGGCGCGCTATAGCCGCTCGCCCGATTCCATCCGCGAGTCCATCGACTGGGTGCGCACCCACGACTCTCAAAAATTCCTGGAGAGCTTCTATTTTCAGTATGGCCACGCCTCCATTGCCGACCTGGGCCACGCGGTCGTCTGCTTTGAAGGCATCAGTGAAATCGCCGCCACTGAAATAGAAGAAGAGCCTCTTTGGGATGGTCAGGCGAAGAGCTCGCGCTATCAGGATTTCGGACGGTCCGGTTTCATCACCCCGCCCGAGCTCTCCGCAACGGAAGCCGCTACGTACTGTGCTGCCGGCCAGGCGCTGCTCGCGGCGTATGTTCAGGTAAAGGACCTTGCGTTTGCGCATCTCTGCGATCGGCTCCCCCGTCCGGCGGACATGAAGCCGGACGCCTATCAACGCAACGTGGTGGCGCGCGCCTTCGATGTCGCCCGCTACCTGCTGTTTTGGGGCGTGCCCACGAACGTCGGCCAGGTGAGCAGCATCCGCACGATCGAGAAGCAGATCCGACGCTTCAAGGCCTCGGAATACGCGGAACTGCGCGACCTCGGCGACGAACTCGCGCAAGCCTGCGCGGCGCCGCCCGATTGCGTTTGGCATACCGATGCCGCTGCCGAGCCTCTGGCGCCGACGCTCGCGCGCCACGCCGAACCCGACGAGCACGCCGTCCGCTCGCGCCAGGATCTACGCCAGTGGGCCGCGCAGAACTTGCCGCCAAGGTCCGCCGCAGAACCCGGCCGCGTCGACCTGGTGAAGCCTGCAAACGTCGCCGCCGATATTGCGGCTACCCTCCTCTACCCCGTGACGGATCGGCCGTTCCGCGAGTTGTACGAAATCGCAGCATCGTGGAGCGCCGCGCAGCGCGCCGAGGTCGTCGATATCGCGCTGCAATCGCGCACGCGCCGCGATGAGATTCTGGCGGGATTTCGCGGAGGGCTTTACGCTTACGATTTCACGATCGATATCGGCGCGTATCGCGACCTGCACCGGCACCGCCGCTGCCAGAAATTCCGTCAGGCGTACAGCGGCAAACTCGGCTTTGACACACCACCGCTGGTCGCCGCCGCGGGCGCGTTGGAGGCCTATGAAACGGCCATGCGCAACGCCTGGGCCGCGCTCGATTCGCTTCCGCGGTCCGGCCGCGATTACCTGCTGCCGTTCGGCGCCCGCTCGCGCTTCCTCTTCAAGATGGATTTCGCCGAGGCTGAGTACATCTCGCGCCTGCGCAGCGGCGTGAAAGGACATTTCAGCTATCGCGAGATCGCCTGGGAGATGAAGGTCAAAATGGAAGCGTTAGAACCAGAACTCGGCCGTCTCATCGACGCCACGCCCCCCTGGGTGGAGGACCCGCTGAAGCGCTGAGTTGCGCGATAATAACAGCCATGCGCTACGTTGCCGTGCTGCTGGCGTTCGCGGGTGCACTCGCCGCGCAAGAAGGACCCAAGCTGAATCTCGTGGTGGTGGAGGGCGATGGCGCAATCAACAACATCCGCCAGCGAACCGCGCGGGAACCGATCGTTCAGGTGGAAGACCAGAATCATAAGCCAGTGGCCGGTGTCGCTGTGGTCTTCTCGCTGCCCGAGCACGGCGCGGGAGGAACCTTCGCCAACGGAGCGCACAGTCTCACCGTGGTGACGGACAACTCCGGCCGCGCTGTGGCGCGTGGACTGCAAGTCAATCGGATTCAGGGGCAGTATCAGATCAACGTGCGGGCGTCGTTTCAAGGACAGACCGCCAGCACCACCATTTCGCAGACGAACGTAGCGGCAACCGCGGCGACCACCACAACGGCGGCGGCCGGCGTTTCCACCAAGCTGCTGGTGATTCTCGGCATCGTAGCCGTGGCCGGCACGGTCGGCGGTTTGTACGCCAGCCACACCATCGGTGGCGGCGGAGGCGTCGCGACACCTTCCGCAGTGACTATCGCTCCGGGTACGGGCACCGTCGGACCCCCAAGGTAACTACTTATGGCAAACAAGCTTTGGTTTTCTGTTCTTTTGGCCGGATTTGCCGGCATCGCTGCGGCGCAGCAAGGCAACATCGGCGGACCCGTTGCGGGATTCGCATTCGACGCCGGTGCGCGCGCCCTGCGTCCGATTCAGGGCATCCCCGGGGCCGCCGTGCTCGGCGAGGGAATCGATTTCGGAGTCCAGCCCGCGTCGGTGACGGTTGCGCCCAAGCTCGATGCCGCATTGGTGACGGGGTCCGATGGCGTTGTGCGCGCCTTTAGGTTAAACTCCGGTGCTGCCGGCGGGGTAACGCTCAGCGGCGTTGCCAGTAGCCCCGAGCGCGTCGTCTTCAGCCCATCGGGCGCTGCCGCTGCCGTCTACGCCATGAATACGGTGCAGATCGTCACCGGTTTCCCGAACGCTCCTGCATACAACGGCAAATTCTTTTCATACTTTCCGGGCGGCGGCGGCCAACACGCGACCGCTCGCCCCTTCACGGGGTCCATGGCTGTCAGCGACGATGGCACGCTGGTGCTGATCGCCGATGGGCCGAACGTGCGGCTGTATCAGAACGGGGCCGAGCGCGTGGTCAGCACGGCGTCATCGGCGCAGGTCGCCTTCGCTGCCGGAACGCATGACGCTGTGGTGGCAGGCGCCAACGGCAACATCCAGTTGATTCGCAGCGTGGACACCACGGCGGCGCAGCAAACGCTCACCGTTCCGAAGGGCGTGAATGGAGTCGCGTTCTCGGCCGATTCCAAGTCGATATATGTCGCTAGCGCGGCTGCGAAAACCGTTACGGCGATCGATCTCGGTTCGGGGACAGCGACGCCGGTGACTTGCGACTGCACCATCACGACGCTTGCTCCGATGGGCGCTAATTTCCGCCTGAACGAAGCCGGCAAAGGACCGCTGTGGATGCTTGATGCCGGTTCCTCACAACCGCGCATCGTCTTCGTGCCCGCGCGGACGCAGTAACGTGTTCCGCTGGCTGGCGCTGCTGTTCGCCCTCGCCATAGCGGTGCTGTGCGTCGCTCAGGATACGGTGTTCGTCTGCCCTATGGATCCCGAGGTCCGCTCGTCGAAACCCGGGCGCTGCCCTCGCTGCGGCATGGATCTGGTGCCTGGTATCCCCGACCCGCTGAAATATCCGGTGGACTTCCGAGCCGAACCGGCAAGTATTCCGGCCAATGCGCCGGTCACGCTCTTCTTCCGCATTCACGATCCCAAAACCGCCGCGACGGTGAGCAGCTTTCAGGTCATCCATGAGAAGCTCTTTCACCTGTTTCTGGTGAGTCAGGATCTCGCATACTTTTCGCACGAGCATCCGGTGCTGCAGCGCGACGGGTGGTTCCGGCTGGCGACGCGACTGCCCAAGCCCGGCACCTATCGTCTGCTGGCGGATTTCGACCCGGCCGGAGGCACGTCTCAACTCGTGGCGAAAACGTTCTCGACGGCGAATTACATGGCGCCGCTCGCAGCGGCAATCCCCCACCTGCTCCCCGATCTCGCGCCGCAAAAGGGCGCGAACCTGACTGCGGAGCTCGTCACGGATCCCCCGCGGCCGATCGCAGGGAAGAAGACGCTGCTGTTCGTCAAACTGAATCCCGCCGACGGCCTGGAGCAGTACATCGGCGCGTGGGCTCATCTGCTCGCCGTGAGTGAAGATTCCATCGACACCATCCACACACACCCGTTCATCGCCGATGGCGGACCGAAGATGCAATTCAACATCTTTTTCCCGCGGGCAGTCACGTATCGCGTGTGGATTCAGTTCCAGCGCAAGGGAGTGGTGAACACGGTGGCGTTCACCCTGCCGGTGCAGGCGCTGCATTAGCGCGCCGACGCAACAATCAACCTCGCGCCGCCGTTTGCCGAATAAACCGCGACTCGCGTGCCGCGCGGCAGCAGCACAGGTTCCCGCAGTGCGTAGGTGCGGTTCGACTCCGGATGAAACTGGCGAACCCACAGCAGTCGCTTCACGCTGCCGTCGGGCAAACATGCTGCCACCTCGACCGCTCCCGAGGGCCGTATGCCGATCACGCGCACGCTCTCCGGCAGCACGAGCGTGCCCTTCACATCCATACTCTTTCCGGCTACTTCCGCCGCTGCGCCGTCCGTGCGCGGAGGCTTCGGCAAATTCGCGCGATCACCCTCGGGCGCCCCGCCTTCCACCCACGCGACCAGCACTTCCATTTCCGGCTCGGAAAGGCTGGGGTCGTCGCGAAAATCGCCGACCCCCTCAACCGCGTCCCACGGCGGCATGCGGCGGGTCAGCACGGCATCGCGCATGGCTTTGGCCCAGGGCCGCGCGTCGTCGTAAGTCATCAAAGAAAATGCTTTGCCGCCCTCGCGGTGGCACTGCGCGCAATGGCGGTAAACGATGCGCGAGACCTCGCGCGTCCAGGTGAGATTCGTGCTGATGGCATCATGCGCGCACCCGGCCGCCGCCAGTAAACCCGCGGCGGCCACGCGCGCAAGTGTCATTAGTTGTTGCCGTTGGATGTTCGCGGCTTACTCCGCTTTTCGGGCACGAGCGTTTTCGGATCCACATCGCGCGGGAACGCCACGTCGAAGAACCCGATCATCATTTCTTCCCAGCTCTGGTCTCCCCACTTTACCGTCTTGGTAGCATCGGGATTGTTGGGGTTGTTCACCGAGTTATCGAAGTGCGCAGTCACCGCTATTTTCGCGCCCTTCGGCAGCATCAGATCCTGCTGCGGCTCATACCAAAGCTGCCAGCCGAAGTCGTAGCGCGGCACGCTGAGAATCTTCGTGGTCGTGCCGTCCGGCATCACAACCCGATATTCGAAATCCTTGCCGCGCAAGTGCATGTGCGGCAGCATGGCAGTGAGTTTCACGTCACGGCCCACTTCGAACTCCGCATCCACGCGGTAGTTGGAATCCCCCGCGGGAATCGCGAACTTGTGATTTTGCGCGGCCAGCGTCATCACCCGCTCCTCCGGAGGCTGCTTGGCGAAAATCAAGCCGACCTTCGTCTTATCCTGTCCCGCTTTACCGTTGGCCGTGTAGTGGAGTTGGAACACCACGTCGCTGCCGGCCTTGACCAGGCGCGCCTGACCCGGCTTGAGTTGGATCGGCGGCAATCCGGGTGCGAAGCCTGCCAGCAGGTCGCCCGAGAAGCCATCGGAATCGCCATTCTTGTCTTTGCCCGGCACAAAGACTTCGCCCGGCTTCTTGTCGCGATACCACTTGGAATTCGGCTCGCGAATGAACGCGATCACATGGTGCACAAGCGCCCGATTCCCTGGCCGCACTTCAGCCGCCGATACCCAGCGATCTTCCGTCAGGTTCAGCGGCATGATCACGTATTGATAATCGACCGTGCCGGATGCGGGGATATCGAAGGAGTTCGGCATCTCCAGCACCAGGTCGGGCTTCCCGATATTCCACCCATCGATGAATTGAAGCGCGGGCGGCAGATCCTTCTTGTTCCCTTCCGGCGCGCCGCCATCGGCCCAGGAGACCAGCGTGGCGCGGTCCGCGGCCGAAAGCGAGCGGTCGTTGCGGAAATGCCCCACCGAGGGGTCCGCCGGCCATGGCGGCATCTTCTTCAAGAGAACGGCCTCTTTGATAGCGGCAGCCCAGGGGCGCGCTTGGGTATAGGTGAGCAGCGGCATCGGCGCGGCTTCGCCCGGGCGATGGCAGCCCTGGCAATTCTTCTGGAGAACGCGCACGACCTCGTTTGAAAATGTGGGTGTGGTGGCGGCGGATGCCGACAGGCAAACAGCCAGGCAGACGAACAACTTCATGGAAAATCCCCTCTCTCTTCGGTGGGCCCTTTCATGAGATTATACGCTAGCCGCGCACCGCCCGGATTCACCCGGTTCGCACATTTTGGCGGTATCCGGCGTCTAAGGCAAATATGCAGAGCGCTGTTCCCATTTCGCTTCTCGTTTCGCTGGCTTTCGGCGCGACAGCGCAAACGGTCACGCCGCCGGTGGAGTTCGAAGTAGTCTCGATCAAGCCGTACGAACCACCCGCACCCTCCAACGGCCCGCGCCTCGCCGTCGCCTTCGGTCAGCGCGGCGGACCCGGCAGTTCCGACCCCGGCCACATCAATTGGACTGGTGCCACGCTCAAAACCCTGATCATGGCTGCCTACGGCGTGAAAAACTACCAGGTGAGCGGGCCGCAGTGGCTGGATTCCGACCGCTTCACCATCGCCGCAAAGGTGCCCGAAGGAGCCACCAAAGACGATCTGAAGTTGATGTACCAGAAGATGCTGGCCGACCGTTTCGAACTGAAGGTCCATACCGAGACCAAGGAATTGCCGGTGTATGAGATTGTCGCCGGGAAGGGACCGAATAAGCTGAAGGAATCGCCGCCCGCGCCGGATCCGCCGCCGAATGCGGCGCCGTCCGCGACCGCCGCGCCTCCTCCACCTCCACCTCCTCCACCACCGCCTCCTCTCGGGAGATTGCAAACGGGGTCGGACGGCTGTCCGGTCTTCCCCGGCGGCCAAAGGGGTTCATTTTTCATGATGATGCCCGGCCGCACGCAAATCTGCGCCTCAGCCATGACGCTGGACGATCTCGCGAACGTGCTCACGAACCAACTGAGCCGCCCCGTCTTCAACAAAACCGGACTCACGGCGAAATACGACATTAAACTGGCCTACGAGCCCGAGTCGCAGAACGGCATGATGATGCCGGTCGCGGGCGGCGCGGCGCTTCCCAGCGGCGCGGGCGGCGGACCTGACAACACCAACACTTTCCGTCCGGAGCCCGCTCCGCCGATCGCCGCCGCTTTTCAGAACGAGCTTGGCCTGAAACTGGAGGCGAAAAAAGCGTCCGCCAACATCGTGGTTGTGGATCAGGCAACGCGCACACCTACCGCGAACTAAGCGGCTGAGCGCCCGCCGTGAAACTGCGCAATCCGGTCGTAGACCTCCTTCGGGAATTCAAGGTTTCGGTAAACATTGCACTGGCTGGGGTCATCCGGATTCGGACAGACCGGGAAATTCTGCCGGCTCATCCACTCGAGAATCCGCTCGCGCTTGGGCGGATTGTAGTCGCGCGCCTCCACCTGTTCGATGAGTCCGCGTGCCTGGTCGAGATCGCATTCCGGATCTTTCGCCAGATAGCCGGCCAACTCGTCGCCATCCATGAAGTGCCGCGATACCATGGCGAAGACGAGCCGGCCGTAGTGGCCGATGCTGCATCCGGCTTCGAGCGTGGCGAGCAAGTGCGCCATCATTGGTTCCTGTTTCAAATCTTCGGTAGGCATACACCCTTGATGAAGCAACTGAGGGGCCAAATCTTCGCCTTTATTTCGCCCGATTCAGTTACCCTGGATTGCGACCGCTAGTGGCCCGGTCTATCAGTGGCCGCAAAGCCGCCGATACCGGCGGGGGCACAATGGAATGTTCGCGTCACCAGCACTCCGGGAGCGAGTGCCGACAGGAATCTTTCCTGTCGGGTCGCGCGGAGCGCGACTGCTCGTAGCCCGCCCTCAAACAGCCCGACCCAGAAGTCCCGCGGCGAACAGCCGGGCATCCACCCGGCCCAAACCGCGGTCGCGACCGTTCTTCAGCACGGCCGAATGCGAAATTGTGCAGAGATATTCGGGAATCGCCCAAACATCCTCTTCCGCCGTCATCCAGCCTATGTCGTCGAACCGTGTCAGGTTCACCGGACGCGAATAGCCGCGCAGCGTCTTCTCGCGCCGCAGATTGTAATAGTGCTCGAAGTAGCTCATCACCAGCTCGCGCAGAGTGCGATACACCGGCTCACGATAGCGTAGCCCCGAGTAATTGCTCTTGGCGAGCGCGCCCCAACATCCACCCTGCCGGAAAATCGCCAGCACGTGATCGTCATCGCGCACAGCCGCAAGATCCAGCAGCAAAGGCGGGTGTCCGGATTCGCGCAGCGCCGCCGCCGCGAACAGTGCGCCTTCCATGCAATGCCCGGTGCGGTCGCGCATCACGCGCCGCGGTGACCGGCACGTCTCGCCCCCATGCTCTTTGTTATAGAAGAGGTCGTCCAGATACTGTTGAATCTTCGCGGGCGTGGCGAGCTTCCGGAAGATGGCGCGCTCGGCCGGGGTAAACGGAAGATTGGCCATTCCTGCCAGCGTACCGCACGGCACACGCGCGCGATTTATACTGCCCCTATGCTTCTCGTGCCCGTATTCCTCATGGCAGCGGCCGCCGCGACGCCTTACGATCTGCTGATCACGAACGGACGCATCGTCGACGGCACAGGCTCGCCATGGTATTCGGCCGATATAGGCATCCGCGCGGGACATATCGCCGCCATCGGCCGCCTCGCCGGAGCCCCCGCGAAACGCACGATCGATGCGCACGGCATGGTGGTGGCGCCCGGCTTCATCGACATGCTGGGGCAGAGCGAAATCACGATGCTGGTGAATCCGCATCTGCCCTCCAAAATATTCCAGGGCATCACCACGGAGGTAACCGGAGAAGGCGGCAGCGCGGCGCCGCTGAACGACGCCATTCTCAAAGCCGACCACGTCAGCTATGAGCACTACAACATCAAACCGGACTGGCGCACCTTCGGTGAATACTTCGCGCGCCTCCGGCGTCAGGGCATGGGCATCAATCTTGCGAGTTACGTCGGCGCGACGCAAGTGCGGCGCATGGTCCTGGGCGATGAAGATCGCGCTCCCACAGCGGCGGAGCTGGAGCGCATGAAATCCATCGTGCGCCAGGCGATGCAGGATGGCGCGGTCGGCGTCTCCACCTCACTGCAATACGCGCCCGCGCCGTATGCCAAAACCGAGGAGCTCATTGCGCTGGCTGCCGAGGCCGCGAAGTTCGGTGGCATCTACGCCTCGCACATTCGCGATGAAGGCAACGCCATCGATGCGGCGCTCGACGAAGCGTTTCGCATCGGCCGCGAAGCGCACATCCCCGTCGAAATCTGGCACCTCAAGGCCGCCGGCAGGGAGAACTGGGGTCGCATGCCCGAGATCGTCTCGCGGATCGACGCGGCCCGGAAGTCGGGCGTGGATGTCGCGGCAGACACCTATGCATACACCGCCGGTTTCAACTCCTTCTCCGCAATCGTGCCGCCGTGGGTGCACGATGGCGGCGATAAAAAACTGATCGAACGGCTGAAGGATCCTGCCATGCGAGCGCGCATTCGCAAGGAGATGGAAACGCCCACGCACGAGTGGAACAACGAGTGGCTGCAAGTCGCCGGACCGGAGAGTTTTCTCATTGGCGCAGTGCAGAATCCCAAGTTGCTGCCGGTCCAGGGGAAGAACGTCGCCGAGATCGCTCGCCTGTGGAATAAGGACCCCATCGACACGGTGTTCGACATTCTGGTGGGGGACGAGGCATTTACGCAGGTCGCGCTCTTCATCATGTCCGAGCCCGACGTCGTGCTTGCGCTGCAGCAGCCGTGGGTCTCCATTTGCAACGATTCGCAAGGCACGGCGCCCGATGGTCTGCTCGGCAAGGAGCATCCGCACCCGCGCGCCTATGGAGCCTTTCCGCACATCCTCAACAAGTATGTGAGGGAAGAAAAGAAACTCACGCTGGAAGACGCCATCCGGAAGTTCACCTCTTTGCCGGCGCAGCGAATGCGCTTCGCCGATCGCGGCGTGCTGAAGATGGGCATGTGGGCGGACGTAGTCGTCTTCGACCCCGAGAAGGTGCGTGATACCGCGACTTACGATAAACCAAATCAGGTGGCGGAAGGAATGCAGTTCGTGCTTGTGAACGGAGTTCCCGTAATCGCCGATGGTAAGATGACCAACGCCCTCCCGGGAAAGGTACTAACTCACCAGTAACGACCGGTCTCCAGACCGGTCGACGACGTGCGGAGCACGTCCGCCGCTCGCTAGATGGATACGCATTATTGCACTGTAACTGCGATGGTGACGTCCGGAATTGATGGCGCCGCTCCGGCGTGGATTACTGCCGTGCCCGGCGTGAGGCCGTTCACCACGACAACCACAGTCGTAACCGAGCTCCCGTCCGAGTAGAATTGCACGCTCGGCTGTATGCTTGCCACAGAGGGATTCGACGAGCTGAGGTTTACTGTCAGGCTCTCTACGAAACCATTTGCGGCGCGGTCCGGACTAACTGGAACGCCGATCGACGGAGCGGGCGCGGAAAGCATCATCGAAAGCAAGCCTCTCGACCCCGCGGGAATGATCATGGAGGCCGGCGACGGCGTGATCGTCGCTGTAACCGCTGCCTGGCTGGATGCGCTGAGGTATCCGGGCGCCGAGGCAGTGATCGTTGCGACCCCGATATTATTCCCGGCGACAACTGCCTGTGTGGGCGCCGTGGTGGACCCCGGCGGGAAAAACAGAGCGGTCGGGGAAATACTGACAATTGAACTATCGCTACTCGACAAGGTCACAGTAAGACCCCCCGCCGGTGCAGGCGTTCCCAACGCGAGTGGGAAAGCGGCAGACTGCCCCAGTGCGACAGATACCAGGCTGGACAACGTGAGCGTTCCCTGGGCAAGCACAGTAACAGTCATCGTCGTTTCGCCGATTGCTGGAGGGGCCCCAATGTGGATAACGGCGGTCCCAGGGCCGACTGCTTGCACCGGCACAACGGCGGTTGCGTTACCTGCCGGGATGGTCACGGTGGATGGCACCGCCGCTACGGACGGAGTATCGGACGAGACGGATAGAGCAACCGAAGATGTAAGGGGCCATGACAGAACAAATGCCGCGCTGGAGGTGGCACCCTGCTGAAGCGTTTGCGACTGCGGTCCGGATAGCCTGCCTGACACTTGCACTGTCTGAGTTGCCCCCACTAATCCGTAGGATGAGGCGGCGATCGTGGCCGAGCCGATGCTGATCCCGGAAACTTGAGGTTGTGACAGGGGCCCCGTCGCGCCCTCGGGGAAGTACAAGTTATCCGGCGTTATCGTTACGGTGGAGGCGTTGCTGCTGACCAGCGACACCGTGACGCCGCCTGAACGAGCGGGCCGCGACAGAAAGACAGGCAATTTGGCGCTCTCACCGGGACCGATTACGACCCCGGCAGTGATCGTAATGTCGGAACCGGAATTCACGGCGACGTTTGCGGAGGTCCCGGTTACATTGGGTGCGCTGCTGCCGGCGTTGATGACTGTATTTCCGGAACTTACTCCTGTAATTGAGACATTGACTGCAGCTACGTTTGCGGGAATGAAAACAGACGGCGGAACGCTCGCCACAGCCGGATTGCTGGACGACAACGAAACTGTCAGCCCACCCGCAGGTGCCGGGGAGGACAGCGAAAGGGATACGGACTGACTGACGGCTCCACTGATGGTGACCGAGGCGGGTGAAAAGCTCAGGCTTGCCCCCACCTGCAACAACTGACTTGCCGAAACGAACCCGGGAGCGGAGGCGCCAATTACGCTGGATCCGAAATTGATGCCGGTTATGGTTGGCTGTGTATTCGGTATCTTGGATCCGGCCGGGATAAACACGGGCGAGGGCGCGATCGTCGCTTTCCCCGGATCGCTGCTCGTAAGTGTGACTTGCAAGCCGCCCGCGGGCGCCGGCGCGCTCAGAGTTACGGGGAATCCAAGCGACTGATTGGGTCCGACCATGACGTTCGACGGCATGCCGATACTCTGAACCGCAGCCGGCAGGTTCGTCAATGTGAAGGTGGCCGACGCCGGGACACCCGCGGCGGATGCCACCACCTGATACGTCCCGGCGGCAGCGTTGGCGGAGATATTCTGTACTTGCGCGATTCCTCTCGAATCGGTCACGGCAGTGTTGCCGGCACCGAAGGTTGCTCCAGCACCGCTCCCGGGAGCACTGAATGTGACAGTGACTCCGGTGACCGGGTTGGTGGAAGCGTCCACCGCCATAACCGCTAGCGGCAAGCCAAAAGGCGAACCGACCTGCGCCGATTGAGAGTCTCCGGAAACAACGCGGAGCAAAACCGGTGTACTGCCTCCCGACCCGACCACAACGGTAGCCGTTGCATCCGGAATAAACGGCGGGGCGCCCGCGTGGATAACAGCAGTACCCGCGGTGATGCCGGTGACGACCACCACCACAGTGGTGATCGAGCTGCCGTCCGAGTAGAACTGTACGGATGGCTGTACGGCTGCTACAGCCGGGTTCGAAGAACTGAGTTGCACTGTGAGGCCGTTTACAAATCCGTTTGCGGCACGGTCGGGCGTAACGGGAACGCCGATGGACGGAGCCGCCGCGGAAAGAGCAAGCGCCAGAACCTGAGACCCGCCTACGGGGAGTTGAAGATTCTGCGGCGACATCGA
This sequence comes from Candidatus Limnocylindrales bacterium, assembly GCA_035606355.1. Classification (GTDB taxonomy): domain Bacteria; phylum Acidobacteriota; class Terriglobia; order Bryobacterales; family Bryobacteraceae; genus Sulfopaludibacter. The sequence goes on from DATNFO010000041.1 coordinate 293,552, forward strand.
AATGCTCGCGGTGACAGGGACCTGCCGGCCAGCGGTAAGGTAGCCGGGCGCCGCCGCCGTGATTGTGGCCACACCGATGTTCAGACCGCCCACTTCAGGCGCTGTCAGGGGAGTGGTCTGACCCGCCGGGATAAAAACAATTGCCGGCGCTATAGCGACGACATTGGAGTCGCTGCTGGTCAATTGCACCGCGACGCCGCCGCTAGGGGCTGGCGCAGCCAGAGAAATCGGAAATGGGAGGGATTGAGACAGAGCGAGCGACACCGCGGGGACGGATATCGTACCGGCTGAAAAGACGTTGATGCTGACGCTCGCGTCGGGAATATTGGGTGGAGAGCTGATGTGGATGGTGGTGCTGCCGAGTGCGAGAGCGGATACGGGCACGTCTATGCCGGTCGCTCCCGGTGCAATGCTGACCGTCGCCGGAACGCTTGCGACGGCAGGATTATCGGATGACACAAACAGACTGATCAGTGTTGGGGCACTTCCCGAGAGGCTGAAGGACACATTCTGCGATGTGCCCGCCGGTATCGACTGCGTTGGCGGCCCAAACAGCCGCGCAGAAACTATAACCGTCTGTGTTCCCGATGTAAGTCCGACGGCCGAAGCGGTGATGGTTGCGGTGCCAAAACCAATGCCCGTTACAGCCGGCAGCGCGTAGGGCGCCGTCAATCCGCCGGGTATATAGACATTACTGGGGCTTACCGTGGCTACGGAAGGGGTGCTGCTTGAGAACGTCACATTTAAGCCGCCCGGAGGAGCTGGGCTGTTTAGCGACAGAGGAATTGTCAGGGAAGCACCAGGAGCAACGTTGAGGTTGGGACCGAGCCCGATGTCCGGCGCCGCTCCGAAGAGCGGAAGCGCGGAGAGAACGAGAGTCGCCCAAAGGCCGCGGATTCGCGTCGAAGGTGCACACGCGCGTTGAGCGCCGGCCGGGAACTTACGGCAAACCATGATCGAGAATACCGTTCACTGTGCCGTCTCACAATTGCCCTAAGAACATAGCCCGAAGGACTAGTCCAACTGCCCCCAAGGCCTGCGGAACACAAAGACGAGTCGAGGTACTGGCAGTACTCGTGCCCTGCATTGTCAGCATGAACACAGTTTGATAAACTCTGGTCGAGGACTCGGCGTCATGGCGGTGCATGTTTCTTTCTCCAAAATTGGAGCATTCCGCTAGGGAAGGTCGGGTCCTCCTTCCTTCCGTGTTTTAGTCCCAGGTAGCTTCCCTAGTTCGCTCGGATTAAAACTAATCCTACGATTGCCCGTCCTTTTCCGATTGTAAGTGGTGTTTGCGAGTGTTAGTATCTGTGCAGCTTTCTGTTGTTAGTGAGGTATCAATGCATCATACAAATGCGATAACACTTGCACTTGCCGTAATGCTCAGCTCCGTAACTTACGCGGGCGCTATCGACGTCACTTACACGGCGAGTGGTTCTCCCGGCTCCTGGGACCTGAACTTCACGGTGACAAATAACATGACCGCGTGGCCTGCCCAGGATGTATACCAATTCGGAGTAGTGCTGACTTCTGCGAACGTGACCGGGAGCCCGGCCGGGTATGACCCGACCATCTACACAAGCTGGACTAATTTTTTCAGCGGAGGAGGTCCATTCTTCTACAACAATATCTGGGTCGATTTGAATGACTTCAATCACCTACTTCCCGGGCAGAGTCTCTCCGGCTTCATCGCCGGCATCAGCGACGCCGCTCCGCCCGCCTCCGTTCAATGGTTTGCCTTTTCGGTGCCTGACACGTTCGACCCGAACGATATTTATACGGGCACCGATGCGTTCAGTATCGATACCGGCTTGCTGACAGCCGGATTCGAAGGCGTTGCTTCCGAAGCGACTTCCGGGGCGCCGGCAGTTCCCGAGCCATCTACGGGCTTGACGGATCTGCTGAGCGGCATCGTGCTCGGTTGTGGATGTTGGAAAATCCGACACCGCGCGGACGACTAACACGTCAAAATTAGCGATTCCCTCATTCGACCGACGAAGCGGAGTGTAAAAATTCGCTTCTGCGCCCGCCATCCGTTCCCGCTGTCCATCCACTCCTTTTGTTTTCAACAGTACCCTTCTGGCAGGTGAATTGCTAAGAACGGTACTGCATTTCCCAGAACTTTGTCCGTTTTTACCCAACTGACCTGCATTGCAACTGTGTTATATGCGATCAAACAATAAACCCCCCTTAGGCTCTTTCTTTTCCTCGGCTTTGATTGGGCTCTCCCTGCTATCGTCGACTCTTGTGCACGCTCAGACAGCGATCACGCATCAGATCGCGCTCCCCTCAGGGATGAGTTGGTGCAGCGACACAATGATCAATGGCCTCCTCACGCAAGTGAATGCGTATCGCGCTCAAAACGGCGTTGCGGCCTTGAGTGTCTCCCAAGTCGGCATGAAGGATGCTGAAATTCGCGCCACTCAGTTTGCCAGCTATATGTCGACCACGTCACCCGGCACTCCGGGGTTCAACCCTCATCAGGGCTGGGATACGACGGCGGCAAGCCTTGGATATAACATCGTCAGTGAAAACCTGGCGTACATGACAATCGATCCGGCGTACGTAGTCGACGCGGCGTGGCAGGATTCGCTTCATATCGCAGCGATGCTGGCAACGGACGCCAATGTAGCCGGGGTATCGTGCCTGTATTACAGCGGGATCGCTTACTGGACCTATGAACCAGGCACCTGCGCGACCTGCACAGCGAGCACCCCGCCGACTACAACGCCCGGCACTCCGTCAACGCCTCCAGCAATGGACAGCGAGGATTGGGCGTTTCTGACTCTCATCAATAATTACCGTGCGCAGAATGGACTTAGAACTTTACAGGTATCGGCGACTCTGGAAAACGCGTCGCTCTGGATGAGTAATGACATGGCGACGATGAACTATGCCAGTCACACGGACAGCTTGGGGAGAAGTACCGGGGCGCGATTGGCGGCATTCAATTACACCTACACGCCCTGGGGTGAGAACATCGCCGGCGGCTACTCGGATGCCCAGAGCAATTTCACGGGATGGCTAAACGCGTGTGACGCCGATGCCTCCGGCAACTGCACCTACGCGCACCGTCAGAATATGCTGAATCCGTCCTTTGCCGTGATCGGCATCGGGCGCGCGTACAGCGCGAATTCGGCGTACGGGTGGTATTGGACCACCGACTTCGGAGGTGTGGTGGACCAGGTGCTGACGCCACCGGCCGGCACACCTCCCCCGGCGGCTGCGCCGGCGATCGCTTCTTTCACTGCTACTCCCTCCACCGTCAATGCAGGACAGAGTGCCACCTTGACGTGGAGCGTCAGTGGGGCCACCTCGATCTCGATCGGTAGCGGCGTTGGACCGGTCACAGGCACTTCAATAAGCGTGACGCCCGCGCAAACCACCACTTACACTCTCACGGCGGCGAATGCCACAGGTTTCACTACAGCGCAAACGACCGTAACTGTGTCCGCCCTCACGAAAGATACACAACCGCCGAGCACTCCCGTACTGACCTCGGTAACCGCCAAGAGTTCAACCGAAGCGGATCTTGTCTGGGCAGGCAGCACGGACAATGTCGGCGTCACGGGCTACCAGGTCCTTCGGAATTCCAGTGTGGTCGCAAGCGTTTCCGGCGCAGCGACCTCGTTTGCGGATACGACGGTTCAGCCGGGCGCGGCATATTCCTACTCGGTGAGGGCCTTCGATGCGGCAGGGAACTTCTCGGCAGTCAGCAACGCAATGTCTGTAACGCTACCCTCTTCACTTCCCTCGAGCGGCGGAGGGACGTGTCCTTCACCGGCGGTCGGCTCTTTCACGGCCTGCTATTACAACAACCTGACTTTGAGCGGATCGCCGGCTCTTACCAGAACCGACGCGCAGATCAACTTCGACTGGGGTTCATACGCACCCGATTCCGCCGTGACCGCGGGCAACTTTTCCGTCCGCTGGCAGGGATACTTCACGTTCGCAGCCGGCAGCACTACTTTCAAAGCCTTGACTTCAGACGGCATGCGGATTTACATAGATGGCAACTTGATTCTGGATCGCTGGCGGGATCAGGCAAGCACTTTCTATACGTTCCAACAGACCATGACTGCGGGTTCCCACCTGGTGACCGTTGAATTTTACGAGCACAGCGGCTGGGCAACCGCGCACCTAACCTGGCAGGGGAGCACTCCGGTGACGCAGCTGCCGGTGATTCTGTCGTTCTCCGCGTCGCCTTCAGCGGTAACCAAGGGCAGCTCTTCAACACTCACCTGGAGCGTCAATGGAGCCACCACTATCGCGATCGACAACGCCGTCGGGGATGTGAGCAGCCTGACTTCGAAAGTCGTCACTCCGGGCCAAAATACGACGTACACGCTCACCGCGACCAACAGCGCGGGCAGCGTGACCGCCACCGCAACGGTTTCCGTCGCCGCTCAACAGGACACAACGCCTCCGAGCGCTCCGATCCTGAGCTCCGCGACGGCAAAGAGCGCAACTGAGGTAGACTTGACCTGGATCGCGAGCACTGATAATACCGGCGTGACAGGTTATCAGGTAATTCGCAATGGTTCGGTGATCGCTTCTGTTACCGCCCTCGCCTACTCAGACCTGAGCGCCAGCCCCAACACGATATACACCTATGCTGTGCGTGCATACGATGCAGCGGCAAATTACTCCACGGCGAGCAGCGCGATCGCAGTCTCGACGCCCGCCTCCGGCAGCACGGGCGGTAGCTGTCCGCCGCCGGGAAGCGGGTCGTTCACCGGCTGTTACTACAACAACGTCACGCTCTCCGGGACGCCCGCGCTGGTGCGTACGGACCCTGCGATTAACTTCGACTGGGGTACCGGATCGCCGTCGCCGTCCATTACGCCGAACGCGTTCTCAGCCCGGTGGCAGGGTTACTTTACGTTTGCGCAAGGGACGTATAACTTCACCTCTACCACTTCGGACGGCATGCGGCTGTACGTGGACGGGAACCTCGTACTCGACCGGTGGCGAGATCAGGCCGCGACGATGTACACCACCGTTCAGACGCTCGGCGCCGGCTCTCACCTCATCACAGTCGAATACTACGAGCAGACCGGCTGGCCGACGGCGCACGTTACCTGGCAAAAGCAGTAATGTCAGTTCTTGACGGAAATCGTCAGGGACGTTGAATTACTCGCTTCTACATGTCCCGCGGGTGTGGTCACGGAGACAACCGTCGTGCCCACACCCGCGGGAACAAACCGCGTTACCACGGAGGACTTTCCCGCGGGTATTGTAAGCTCCGTTTCTCTGGGAGCGCCCGCGGACGGGTTTGTATTGTGGAGAGACATTCGGAGCTGCGCCCCCGCACGTACAGCCTGGACAGTCAGATCCGCGCCGCGATGCGTAGCAGGATCGAGTTGAACGGCGTAAACGGAGATCGGGTCCGGCGGTTGCGCGGAGACCCTCGTAACAAATCCGTGCGGCCCTTCTGCGATTTCCTTGCTCAGCAGCTCGGCTTCGTCGGGCGGACCTTGTGGACCGCCGAGGACTACGCCCGACGGGGTGAGATTGACAGTGGCAGTTCGCGGGCGAAATCCCGGCGCCGTTGCCGTATAAGTCACGGAACCGGAATTTGCGATCGATTGCAGATAGAAGGATGCACTAACTCCACCGGCAGGTATGGAAGCCGTGATGCACTCGGAGCCGACCGCATCAGCGGCTTTGGAGAGCAGTAGACGGCTCGGGTCGCCGCTCGTAATCGTGACAACGACTCCGCCGGCTGGGGCGGTTTCTCCCAAACTGAGCGTTGCGTGCGCTTCCAGATCCTGCCCGATCGACAGATCGTCTGTGATGGCCATACCCGGCACCAGAATCGTTACGGCCGTACTTCCAAACTGCGCTGGCGTGCTGAAATTGGCGCCGGCACTCGCGGATATGGTCAAATTGCCCGCGCTGAGCGGGCGAAACTCCGCGGAAGCGGAAGCCGCTCCCGCCTCAATCGTCACCGACTCCGGCGATACGGCGCCCAGCCTCACGTCCGAACTCGCGAGGCGCGCAGTCACCGAATGCCCACCGGCGACGGGTTGAGGCCTCACGAAGTTCATCGCTTCGTCAAGGAGAGCAGTGTAGATGATCAGGTCGGTTTTCCCTGCCCCGGTGGTAGTGAGCAGGGTTTGCAAGCCCATGCCCGAACGCGCAAACACTATGCCGGAAGGAGCGAGTGTGACTGTGCCTGTCCCAGGCTCCAGACCGGAGGCCGTCACCGAGTACGCCACTTTCCCCTCATTGCCGAAACCTTGGATATAGAAATCCGGACTTCCGCGATATCCCTCGCGGACGGTCAGTTTCAGTTGCGGTGTTCCCGTAGCTTCGGGCGTTCTCGAGAACTTGAGCCGCGCCGGATCGCTGCTGGCGATCGTGATTTCCAGCCCTCCGGCAGGCGCCGGCTCATCGAGCGTCACATTGGCGATTATCTCCAGGCCGTTGCCGACGGTAACATCGACGGGCGTACTGCTATGCGCCGCCAAAACTACCGACGGCAATAGCCCAAAGACCATACTGAGCATCCACTGGCGCTTCCCCATAGACTTTCTCACTGTTTAGACTCGTTCTCAACCGTCTTCAACATTCCGCAGACATCGCGGTCATCTCGTCCCGAACAAGCGGGATCTTCACCGGCCTGAGCGGCAGTGCTACTGCTGAAAAAGGTCTTGCCATACGCCGTAGCAGTGCCGTCGTGACCGGGGCCACAGTAGTAGGACGAGCACACGAAGATGGCGCCGCCCTTTGCCACACCATTGGGCGTCCCGGAGCCGCCGAGGCCGCCGACGGCAGCGTTGTTGATGAAGGCGGCATCGTGCAAGACCAGGCGTCCGGAGCGAACGAAAACGGCGCCGCCAAGTGCGGAACCGCCGGTCCCGCCGCCGGCCGCGATTGCTCCGCCCTCCGCATCGAGGAACGCGCCACCGCCGCCGACTCCCCCTGCGAAGCCACCCGCTCCGCCCGGTGCTCCGCGTCCTACCCCGGTGTGCGCGGTGAAGCCGCCGCCACCACCGCCTCCGGCCCAACCTGCTTCTCCGCCTGGTTCGGCGAAGGACTCCGCATTGCCGCCAATCCCTCCGGAACCTTCGGCGGTTCCGTTGGCAGTCAAGTCACCGGGAGCGCCTCCCAACGGGCCGTGTGGGCTGGGGCCGCCGAATCCACCACCGCCGCCGCCTCGCCCTGCGCCAAATCCGGATCCGCCTGCGCCCCCATTTCCGCCGCTACAGCGGTTCCCGGTGAGTGTGACCTGGCTCAAGGTCAGGGAGCCCGAGTTGACGAAGATGGCGCCGCCCAAACCGGCGGCGCCGCCGCCACCGCCAGATCCGCCACTGCCCGCGCCGCCATCGCCTCCCGCCGCAATTCCGCCGGTGAGAGTGAGGCCACTGATCTCTACCGCGGCTCCGGAGACGAAGAAAATACGTGTCGTATGACCACCAGAGATAGTCAACTGGCTCGGACCCGGACCTTGGATACAAACGTTACGGGTGAGTTTGATCTGATTGCCCGGCCCGCGGCCATCAAGGGTGACGGTCTGACCAGCGATGGACGGGTCGAACGTGATGACTGCGTTATCGGGCGCATTGACGATCGCATATCGAAGCATGCCTGGCTTCGGCGCGGACGCATCGTCATCGGTGCGGCTCACGCAAACCAGCGGCGGACAATTGGACGCACTATGTTCAGTCTGCGCGGTCGCGACGCCGGCGCAGAGCGCGATGACAGCAGCACAACCCGCGCCTTTCATCCAATTGCTATTTCTGCTCATTGCTCACCTCGGTTCCGTCCTCCCCGGGCGCCACCTCAGAACAACAAGAAAGTCACCATCAAGAAGTTCGAATCCGTGAACCCAGGCGGGGTTGTTGCGGTGACAATGGGAGAACTAAATTGGGGCGCATTAAGGACGGTGTTGACGCCACTGCTTCCAGCAGGGATCGTTAGCGGGGAGGTAATGCTACCCGTGCTGGTCGCTATGTTTACCTGAACCGCTGGCAACCCGCCAGCAAGTTGCTCTACTTGAACGTACTGGTTTGTGGCATCCAGTTGCGCCATCGAAACCACGACATTGCTTCCAAACACGGTCGAGCTCGGGTTAACGCCATCCCAAACGATCACCCCCGATGGGGTTAGCGTCACCGTGCCGGTGAAGGAAGCGTATCCGGGCGCGCTCACCGTGTACGTCGCGGTGCCCGATGACGTGAGTCCTTGCAGGTAGTAGTTCCCGTTAAACCCTCCACCGGGAAGTGCTATCTGGACGGCGTTTGTGCCGGCAGCCGTCGCAGAAGCTGAGATCAGCAACGAAGTCGTATTGTTGCTGCTGACTGTGACCTGTAATCCGCCGGCGGGCGCCGGTGCGCCGAGAGCGAAGTTGCCCTGGAACTGCAGGAACTTGCCCAACGAGACGTCATTGCTGGCTGCAATCCCGGCTGTCGATACGGTCGCCGCGAGACTCGTGAACTGAGCCGGCGTGCTAAAGCCGGTCGGAACGTTCACCGAAACTGTCGTCGAACCGGCGCTGCCGGGAATGAATGATGTCGTGACGCCGGCTGAGCCCGCCGGTATGGAAACCGGCGACGGAGAAATTGCCCCTACCGAAGCATTCGAACTCGTTACGTTCACACTGACGGGGGCGACCCCTGGCACGGGCGCAACGGACTGGAGAGCGACGAAGTTGCGACTCGCGTCCAGCAGTGCAGACTCGACGGTCAGGGTCGTCGGAGCCGACCCGGTCGCAACCGAGAAACTCGACCCACGGCCGAACGGGCCCTCGAGCAATATGCCGGACGGCTGGAACGAAACTGTCCCCGTGGCCGTTCCGAACGCAGGCACAGAGGCAGTGTAGGTTACACTTGCGCTGCTGTCCATACCGTAGAAGAAGATATCCGGCGTATGGTTTTGCCCGGCTCTGATTTTCACAATCTTACAGGCGTTATTCGGGTCTGGAACGGGCGGCGTACAATTCGGAATCGGAATGACGGGCGCACCGCCGTCCGTGCCGTTGACGCCGAAGAGTAACCTGCTCGGGTCATTACTGGTGAGCGTAACGATGGTGTCTACACTCGGAGCTCCCGTGAGCGTTACCTGGCCTGTAACTTCCAGGTTTTTGCCGACAGTAATACTTGGAGCCGTTACACCTCCAGGCGAGACATTCGCCGTTATTCCGTTCGCGCCGCCGGCGGGGAGACTGAATCCCGCCGGGGTGGGAACGGAAACGAGGGTAGCACCGACGGCTCTCGCTGTGAACGTGGTTACGTATGCAGTATCCGCCGGTGTGAATGTGACAGACGACGGGCTGATACCCCCGACCGTCGTGTTCGAGCTCGTGATCGGCACTGGAATCGTGAATCCGCCGCGAATTCCCTGGATCTCAGCAAAGCTGAGGTCGGCATTGAGACGGGCAGCGGAGATCGTAAGCGTCGTGGTATTACCGACGTTGGTCGGGAAACTGGCAACGCCTACCGTAGGAACCGGTCCGGTGACGACGAATCCGGAAGGCGTCAGCGTTACTGTGCCGACACCGCTGGTGTAACCGGTAGCGCTGGCCGTAACCGTCACAGTTCCACTGGATGCCAGAGCCTGGACGTACGCGATACCGGAGCTGGTGCCTTGCGGGAACTGCAGGACAGTAACTCCGCTGACCGGTCCCTGGCTGACAAGGCTGCCGATAAGGAGCTTGCTCGGATCGCTGCTCGTCAGCGTCACGTTGAGTTGGCCCGCGGGCACCGGGTTCGACAGATTGACCTGAATCTGCGCTTCGAGGTTCTGTCCCACGGAGACATTGCTAACAGTAAAGATGCCGTTCGTGGGTAGCGAGACCGTCAATACGGCGGTGGAATCGGGGATGTTGAGTCCGCTGGCGTGGAGCGTTGTGGAACCTTCACTGAGGGTCGTCACCTGGGCGGAGGTCGTAGTGGACCCGGCGGCGAAGGTCGCCGTTGCGGGGACGGTCGCGACCAGTGTATTCGACGAACTCAGATTTACGCTCAGGCCGCCCGCCGGGGCCGCGCCGGAGAGCGTGAGGGTGACGCTTTGCGGGCCAAACGAGGTAGCCGTGAGCGTGGGTTGCGGCCACCCGACGGTGGCGGCAATAGTGACGGTCTGGCTGGAGCTCGTGTATCCCGGAGCTGACGCACTGATCGTCGTGGAGCCTACGTTGACGCCGTTCACTTTGGGCTGCGTCGCCGGCGTCGTTTGTCCTGCGGCAATAGTGACGGTCGCAGGAGTGACTGTAGCCTTGCTCGAATCGGCGCTGCTCAAGGTTACGGTGACTCCGCCTGCCGGCGCCGCTACGGGCAGGGTGACTGTGAAAGTAGCCTGCCCGGCGAGGGGCGCCGTTACTCCGGAAGGCAATCCGATCGGCCCTGCAGTGACTACCGTGATCGATGCGGTAGCGTCAGGGATGAACGTGGTCGCGCTCGCATGAATCGTCGCTGACCCCAGCGCGACCCCCGTGACGGTAACGGTCGCGGTGGTGGCGCCACTTGCGAATGTCACCGTTGCGGGAACGGTAGCCACCGCGGAGTTGCTGGAAGTCGTATTAACGATCAGCCCGGCTGCCGGTGCGGGTGCGGACAGCGTCAGAGTAAGAGCCTTCGTGTTGAGGCCGGTTATGGTCGCGGTTGCAGGAGTAAAGGTAACTGACGCATTCACCTGCGCGGCTGTCGATGCGGAAGTGTAGCCTGGCGCTGAAACCGTGATGGTAGCGGCACCGATATTCACGCCTGTGAGGGTAGGCTGAGTAGCCGGCGCGGTGGCGCCTTGAGCGATGGACACCGTGGCCGGCGACACTGCCACGATCGTGTTGTCACTGCTGGATAGCGCGACGGTCAGCGCCGCCGGTGCAGGAGCGGAAAGAGTAACAGTCAGCGGCGTGGAAGCGCCGAGCGATACGACGCTGGTCGACGGAGCGATAACACTGCCGGCGCCCTGGACCGTGACGGTGGTCGTGGTATCCGCAATGAATGTGGGGACGTTCGCGTGGATCACCGCCGAGCCCAGTGATACCGCGGTGACCGGCACTGAGGCCGTGCTAGCACCCGGAGCGAACGTGATGGTGGACGGAACGGTTGCCACCGACGGCGTCGCCGAACTGAGATTCACGATCAGTCCGCCCGCGGGAGCGGGGGCGGAGAGGTTGAGCGTCACGTTTTGAGTGACGATGCCAGTGAGAGTGACAGCAGGCTGTGCGAAATTGAGTGTCGCAGTGGTGGTAACTGTGCCGCCGCTAGAGGTGTACCCCGGGGCCGAGGCAGTGACGGTAACGGAACCGATATTGACACCGGTAACCTGAGGTTGAGTGGTGGGCGTGGTGGCGCCCTGCGCAACGATGAAGGGCCCCGAGGAGACTTGTGTTTTGGACGGGTCACTGCTGACCACTGTGAGAGTGACGGCAGACGCCGCAGGCGCGGGAAGGGTTACCGCGAAGGTCACGGATTGGCCGAGCGACACTGATGTTGTCGTGGGTGTTTGGAGCGCTCCCGCGGATTGTACGGTCACGCTGCCCGTTGTATCGGCAATCCCCGGCAGTGCGCTGGCGTGAATAACTGCATTGCCGAATGATATGCCGGACACGGGAATGGATGTCGTGGTGGCGCCCTGCGCGAAGTTCACGGTAGCCGGGACGGTTGCGACCGCCGGGTTGCTGGAAGTCAGGTTGATGGTCAACCCTCCTGCCGGTGCTGCACCCGAAAGGGTCAGGGTGAAGTTCTGCGTGACGAAGCCGGAAATGGTGAGGGTCGGCGGCGTGAAGCTAACCGTAGCCGTAACCGGCACGGCAGCCACGCTGCTTGTGTAGCCCGGAGCGGACGCTGTGACGTTTGCCGTCCCAAGCTTCACACCAGTAACTGTTGGCTGCGCCGCCGGGCTGGTCTGACCCGCGGAGATAGTGACTGTCGCAGGCGATACGGTAAGCACACTGGTGTTGTCGCTCGATAGAGTAACGGTCACGTCGGCAGGAGCGGGCTGGGGCAGCGTGATGGCAAACGCCGCCGTTTTGCTAAGCCCTACCGCGGGAGTCGAAGGCACACCGATTGCCCCAGCGGTCACAACAGTGATGTTGGATGTGGCGTTCGGAATATTCGGAGCCAAGGTGCTGGCCGTGATGACAGTCGATCCCAAGCTCTTTGCGGCCACCTGAACCGTCGCGCTGGTAGATCCCTGCGCAATAGTGACGGTAGCGGGCACGGTTGCCACGACCGTGTTACTCGAAACGAGATTGAAGGTTAGACCACCGGCGGGGGCTGCAGCCGAGAGGTTGAGCGGCAGGCTGAGGGTGGCAAGGCCTGTAATAGTGGCACTGCTTTGGCCGAAGGCGATCGTAGCACTTACTTGCACAGTAGCGCTGGCGCTCGTAATGCCTGGGCCCGATGCATTGATACTTGCCGAGCCGAGGTTGACACCGGTGATGGTCGGCTGCGTGGCCGGCGCCGTTTGGCCGGCCAAAATGGTGATAGTGGCGGGTGAGACCGTGAGCTTCGTGGTGTCGCTACTTGCCAGCGTGATTGTCAAGTCAGTAGGAGCCGCGCTCGACAGAGTGACAGGGAAAGTAACGGTAGCGCCCAAACCCACCGCCGGAGCAGAGGGAAGGGTCAAACTCACTGGCGACGTGACGGTCACATTGGCTGTTGAATCTGCGATGTTCGGCAGCTTACTTCCATGAATCACCGCCGACCCGGGCGCGACAGGAGTCACCGGCACTTGAACGGAGGTTTGCCCCTGTGCGAACGTGACCGTCGCGGGAACGGTTGCCGCAGCAGCGTTCGACGAGGTCAGGTTGACGGTGATTCCGCCGGCTGGAGCCGCTGCGGACAGCGTCAGCGTAACGTTCTGCGAGCCCGTGCCAACCACAATGTTAAGGTTCTGCGCGAAGCTGATGGTGGCGTTGACTTGGACGGGAGCCGTTCCAGGGGAGTAACCCGCCGCGGAGCCGCTGATCGTCGCCGAGCCGAGATTCACGCCAGTAACGGTGGGCTGAGTAGCGGGTGTGGTCTGACCGGACGCGATTGTCACTGAAGCGGGGGACACTGTGACTTTCGATGTGTCGCTGCTGGATAGCGAGATTGTGACGGTGGCTGGAGCAGGCGAGGGCAAAGTGACCGGCAAGGTCGCAGCTTGGCCTAACCCGAGAGTTGGCGAAGCCGTCAGGGAAACCGCGCCCGCGCTCTGAAGCGTGACGCCCACGCTAGCCGCTGCGATGGAGGATACCGTGGGAGTACCCGTGATCGTCGTCGAGCCGAGGGCCAAACCGGTAATCGGAACGTTGACGCTGGTCGCGCCGGAGGCGAAGTTCACGGTGGCGGGCACAGTGGCGACGCCCGTATTGCTCGATGTCAGATTGACACTCAGACCTTCGGCGGGCGCGGGCGCGGACAAATTCAATGCGACGGTCTGGTTTGCGATGCCGTTGATTGTGACGGTGGGAGCCGCGAAGCTGACCGTCGCAGTGACGTTGACCGCAGTGGTTGCGGAGGTGTAACCGGGAGCAGTCGCATTAATCGATGCCGTTCCGTAATCGACGCCGGTTATCGTGGGCTGAGTAGCGGGCGTAGTCTGCCCTTGCGGAATTGTCACGGATGCGGGAGAGATGGTCAGTTTCGTTGTGTCTGTGCTCGACAGTGCTACGGTTACCCCGCCGCTCGGGGCGGCCGTACCGAGGGTGACCGGGAAACTGATCGACTTGGTCGGCCCCACTGAGGCATTGGCAGGTAAACCGATCACGCCTGGACTCAGCACCGACACGCTGGCTGTAGTATCTGGAATAAACGGCGGTGCTCCAACGTGAATGGTTGCAGATCCCGGAGCTACGCCAGTCACGGGGATTATGATCGTGGACGGCGAGCCCGCGTTGGGCATAAACGTCAACTGGGCGGGGACGGTGGCAGCCGCAGTGTTGCTCGAACTCACATTGACGACGATCCCCGAGGCGGGCGCAGCGCCCGAAAGTGTTACGACGAAGCTCTCGGTGGCGGTACCAACGATCGTGAGACTCGGAGGGTTGTAGACGAGAGTAGCCGTCACTTCAGCCGGCACTGCGGCGTCAGTGAATCCCGTTGCTGACGCAGATAGCGTGACAGCGCCGATGTTTATTCCAGTCGCGGTCGGCTGTGTCGGCGGCGTGGTCTGGCCGGCGGCGATCGTCACACTTGCCGGCGAAATCGCCAGCTTCGTAGGATCGCTGCTAAGCAGCGTGACGGTAACTCCGCCGCTAGGTGCGGGCGAGCCGAGACTCACTGTAACGGGCAAGGACGCGCTTAGTCCGACATTCAGATTGGCTGGCAGGTTGATGGCGCCCGGAGCAGTGACCGTGATACTGGCCGTAGCATTTGGAATATTTGGTGTGGTGGTCGAGGCCGTAATTGTCGCTGAGCCTGGCGCCACCGGCGTTACGGCCACATTCACGTTGGTCTGATTCGCCGGAATGGTAACCGAAGCGGGAACAGTCGACACACCTGTATTGGACGACGACAATGCGAACGTCACCGGAGCGGGCGCGGGAACGGAAAGTGTCAGCGAGAGATTATGTGCGCCGGTGCCGGTTACGATGGTTGAGGTCCCAGGGAAGAAACTGGCGGATCCGGCTACCTTCACGGTAGTACTCGCCGGCGCGTAACCGGAAGCAGAGGCACTGATATCGGCGCTGCCGAAATCGATTCCAATGACGACTGGCGTAGTCGCAGGAGAGGTTTGGCCAGCAGCAATGAAGGCGCTCCCGGAGACGAGCGTGAGCTTCGACGGATCGCTGCTGGTCAGGGTCACCGTGACACCGCCGTTCGGGGCAGGCGAGCCGAGCGTCACTGACAATGGGACCTGTTGGCCCGGAGGTAGGCTAACGTTGGAAGCGAGGCTAATTAGGCCACGAACGGTTATGCCGGCGGTGGTATCGCCGATATTCGGAATACTGCTCGCGTGGATCGTGGCAGACCCCGGCGCGACGGAGGTGACCGGAACCTGCATCACGGAAACACCGGGTGCGAAGGTAACTGTCGACGGAACAGTCGCCACACTCGTATTGGTAGAAACGAGGTTCATAACCACGCCGCCGAGGGGAGCCGGATTCGACAGCGCAAGAGCGACATTCTGTGTCGTCACGCCGTCAATGGTTATCTGCGGCGGAGCAAAGACGGCGGTTGCGAGCACTTGGATCGACGAGGAGCCAGCGGAATAACCGGATGCGCTCGCCGTAATTGTTGCGCTCCCGAAGTTTACGCCCGTCATGGTGGGCTGCACCGCAGGCGTGATCTGTCCGGCTGCGATTGTGACCGACGCGGGAGATACGGTCACCCGGCTGGTATCGCTGCTGCTCAGCGCTACGGTAACCGGGGACGCCGCGGGCGTCGAGAGCGTAATCGGGAACGAGACCGTCTGCCCCAAGCCCAGTCCGCTACTGGCGGGAACGCCGATAGAGCCGGAGGTTACGACTGTGACACCGAGCGTGGCGCTGGCAATTCCACTAACGACGGGGGCGGCGGTGATGGTGGCATTTCCGGTACCAACCGCGGTAACAAGCACATTCGTAGTCGATGAATTGCCTGGGATTGTGACTGTAGCCGGAACGGTCGCAACGCTCGTATTGCCCGACGTCAAATTAACCGTCAATCCAGACGGCGGTGCGGGCGATGCGAGGTTCAGCGCAACGCTTTGGGTAGTGAGGCCGCTGATCGTGATTGCCGGTGACGCGAACGCGATTGTCGTTGTCACCTGCACGGACGCATTACCAGTTGTATAACCTGGCGCCGTCGCCGTGATCGTCGCGGTTCCGTAATTGCCGCCCGTCACTGACGGCTGTGAAGCCGGACTTACCTGACCCGCGGGTATGGTGACCGTTGCAGGCGTAATCGAGACTTTAGACGAATCACTGGTCGAGAGCGCAACCGTGACGCCGCCGGTCGGTGCGGGTGTCCCGAGGGTGATCGGGAACGGCGCAGTTTGTCCCGGTGAGAGCGACGTGCTTGCGGGAAGGCCGATCGTCCCGGGACCAGAAACTGTGACGGCTGCAGTCGTGTCAGGTATAAAGGGGGTTGCCGATACGTGAATTACCGTTGAGCCAGGACCCACCGGAGTTACTGTCACGACGACGCTAGAGACGGAACTCCCATCAGGGAATACAGTCACTTGTGCCGGTACAGTTGCAACGGACGGATTGCTTGACACCAGCGTAAGCGCGATGCCGGTCACTGGCGCAGGACCTGAAAGAGAGATTACGAATTGGTTGGCGGCGCTCCCAACCAGTGTTAATGCCGTTGGCGAGTAGCTTGCCGTGGCATTTACCTGAACGGGTGTTGCCGCTGTCGTATATCCCGGCGCTGAAGCACTTATGGTCACCGCGCCGATATCCAAGCCTGAGAGTTGCGGTTGCGCGGCCGGCGCGTTCTGCCCGGCTGCGATAGTAATTGTGGCCGGCAAAATGGTTGCTTTGGCCGGGTTGCTGCTGCTGAGCGAAATAGTCACGTTTGACGCGGCGGGCGCAGCGAGTGATATGGGAAACGCGACTGACTTACCTAGCCCGACACTTACGTTTGAAGGCATGGTGATGGAACCAGGCGCACTTACATTCGCAGTAGCGGTGGCGTTCGGAATGTTTGGAGTTGTCGTGCTCGCCGTAATTATGGCCGAACCGGGACCCACGGCAGTGACGGGCACGCTAACATTGTTTTGACTTGCCGGGATGCTGACGGAAGCCGGAACCGTAGCAACGGCGGTGTTAGAAGACGTGAGTGCAAACGTCACGTTCGACGGCGCGGGGACCGAGAGACTGAGAGAGATGTTCTGAGCTCCAGCGCCGGTCGTCAGGGAAACAGTTCCAGGGAAGAAGGACGCCGATCCGGAAACGTGAACTGTGGCATCGGCTGAACCGTAACCGGCCGCTGAAGCTGTGACGGTCGCGTTTCCGAAGTCTACTCCAAGGATCGCCGGCGTCGCGTTAGGCGTTGTCTGGCCGCCATTGATAAAGACGCTCGTGGAAACCAGTTGAGCCTTCGTCGAGTCGCTGGTAGAAAGTGTTACGGTAACGCCGGCGGGGGGCGCCGGACTGCCTAAAGTCACCTGAAGGGGCGCCTGTTGGCCAGGGGCAACGGTCACGCTAGGTGGTACCGCGATTCCGCCGAGCACCGAAACTGTCGCCGACGTATCCGCCAGATTCGGCAAATTGCTCGCATGGACGACAGTATTCCCGGGAGATACCGGAGTGACCGGAATACTTACTGTGGTCGCTCCGCCGGTGAAGGTTGCAGTTGCCGGTACAGTGGCGACTCCCGTATTGCTGGATGTCAGGTTCACAGTGATACCCGCCGCCGGGGCCGCACCGGAGAGCGTCAGGGTCAAGTTCTGAGAGCCGCCGCCCGAAATGCTCAGGGTTGGCGGGGTGAAAGAGATAGATCCGGTAACCTGGACGCTGGTGCTGACGGACGCGTACCCGGAGGCATTGGCGCTGATGGTCGAATTGCCCAGGTTGACACCGGTGATGGTCGGTTGCTGCACTGGCACGGTGGCCCCTTGCGGGATCGTGATGCTCGCCGCCGAAACCGTCACCTTCGAAGTATCGCTACTGGATAACGAGACTGTTACGGCCGATGGCGCAGGCGCCGAAAGGGTAACCGGGAATGACACGGTTTGGCTGAGTCCGACCGTCGGATTCGACGGCACACCGATCGTCCCTAGGACCTGCACTGTAACATTCGCCGACGCGTCTGGAATGTTCGGTAAGTTGCTGGCATGGACAACTGCGGTACCGGCGCTTACGCCTGTGACGGGCACGTTGACCGTGCTAGTACCGGACGCAAACGTCACGGATGCAGGCACGGTGGCCGCGCCAGTATTGGTGGAAGTCAAGTTCACGGTCACGCCCCCGGCCGGAGCCACAGCGGAGAGATTCAACGTCAGGTTCTGCGTCGCCGTGCCGTTGATCGTAATGCTTTGCTGCGTAAATGTGACTGTAGCGCCGACCTGCACCGCCGTAGTTGCTGAGGTATAACCCGAGGCGGTCGCCGTGAGGGTTGCCGAACCGATATTGACGCCCGTTAGCATCGGGACGGTGACAGGCGTTGTTTGACCTGCGGGAATCGTGACGCTCGCCGGTGAGACGGTTACCTTCGATGAATCGCTACTTACAAGTGTTACGGTCACGGGCGCGGAAGGAGCCGAAGAGAGCGCGATGATCAAAGGCGCGCTTTGCCCCAAACCGAGGCTCGCGTTAGCCGGCGAAGTAATTGCCCCAGCCGCTAATACGGTGACTGCCAGAGTCGCGTCCGGGATGCCGGTAAAGGACGCGTGCACTACAGATGTGCCTGGAGTGCCACCCGAAATAGAAACGTTCACAGCCGTCGCGCCGGTCGGGAAAGTGACGGTCGCCGGGACCCCGGCGACATTCGGACTACTGGAAGAGAGCGACACAGTCAGACCTGGCGCGGGCGCGGGCCCGGAGAGATTCAGCGCCATGATGGACGGGCCTGCCCCGGTTATGGTCAGGGTGGGCTGCGCGAACGTGAGCGTCGCCGTAACCTGCACCGGTTGGGACGCGGCGCTGTAGCCCGAGGCGTTGGCGCTGATATTCGCGGTTCCTAAATTCACGCCAGAGATCGTCGGCTGCGTCGCCGGGGCGGTCTGCCCCGCGAGTATGCTGACACTTGCCGGACTGATCGTCACTTTCGAAGTGTCGCTACTTGCAAGGTTGACGGTGACGCCGCCGGCCGGTGCCGGTGCCGGTAAGGTGACGGGGAACGGCACGGATTGAGCTAATCCGACCGTAGCGCCGACGGGCAGATTAATGGCGCCGAGGTTCACAACGTTGACGTTGGCCGTGGTGTCGGCGAGCGAAGGCGGTGCGCTCGCGTGAATGACGGCCGTTCCGAGTCCGACGGCTGTGACCGGCACAACGACAGTGGCCTTCGTAGCCGGAATGGTGACCGTCGCGGGAACCGTCGCCACTGCGGTATTGGAAGAACTGATGTTGATCGTTAAGCCGCTCGCGGGAGCCGGACCGGAAAGCGTCAGCGTCAAATTCTGCGTCGCGTTGATGCCCACGGTGAGTGTCTGCGGCTGCAACGAGAGGGTCGCCGCAACCTGCACAACCTTCGAGTCTCCGAAGAACCCCGGGGCTGAGGCGCTGATACTCGCTGAACCAAGGTTGACTCCGGTCACAACCGGCTGCGTCGCGGGCGAGGTTTCGCCCTGAGCGATGGTCACAGTGGCCGGAGAGATTGTGACCTTCGCCGGATCGCTACTGCTCAGTGAAATAGTTACTCCGCCCACCGGTGCGCCTGTTACAAGGCTTACAGGGAACGGCAGAGATTGGCCGGGACCTACGACTACGTTCGAAAGCAGTGTAATCGCGCCGAGCATCGCGACGGTGACATTTGTGGATCCGGTGATGTAGCCGGGGGCGCCGGCGACGATCGTGGTGGACCCCGCAGTGTTGCCGGTGACGGTGAATGTTCCCGTTACGGTTCCTGCCGGGATGTTGATAACCGCGGGTTGGAAGCTGACAAGCCCAGCCGCATCTGACAGCGTGACGTTGACGCCGCCGTTCGGCGCGGGTGCGCTCAACGTAGCGACTCCAGAGACGGTCCGGCTGACCCCGATCACACTTGAGGGAAGCGCTATGGCGACCGAGGGAGAAGACACGTTCACGGTAGTAGCGCCCGGAGAGAAGCCCGCCGCCAGCGCGGTAATCACAGTGCTCCCGATACCCGCGCCAGCCGTAATGGGCACGTTTACGCCAGCCAAACCTTGCGGAACCGTGACATTTGCCTGTACGGCTGCAATGCTGCCGTTGCTGCTGAAAAGTGTGACGATCTGGCCGCCAGGTCCCGCCGGGGTGCCTAAGCTGACCGTCAGATTTCCGGTCGTGCCGGTGCTTACATTCAGCGGATTGGGCGTGAGGGTAATCGTGGTTCCTCCGGCCGTGATGGTTACCGTTGAGGGAACACTCGTCGAATACCCGTCAGACACGATCAACTGAATGACATACGTGCCGGCTACATCGGCTATGAAGCTCGGAGAGACCGCGGTTGCAGAGGAGAGAGTTGCCTGACTGTTTTGCGGCTTGCTCGAAATTGACCACGCATACGTGAGGGTATCGTTATCCGCATCGGAGGATTGACTGCCGTCGAGGACTACGGTAGTTGGGACGGGAAGAACCTGGGTGAAGCCCGCGTTCGCAACAGGGGGCGTGTTCGTGGTCGTGATTGTGATCATCGAAGGCGTGCTGGAGAGAGTTCCGTTATTGACGATCAACTGTGCAATGTAAGTCCCCGGAAGGTCGGCTATAAATGTCGGGTTTTGCAAAGTGGGATTCGACAATACCGCCGTGCTCGAGGTGGGCTTGGTGGTCAACGACCACTGAAACGTCAGAGCCAGACCTTGTGGATCACTGCCGGTGCCATTCAAATGGACGGTAGTCCGATGACCGACCGTCTGGTTCGGGCCGGCACTCGCGGTGGGCGCCAGCGGCGGATTCGTCGTGATCTGCACCGTCGCCGGGGTGCTATTCACAGTTCCGTCATTTACGATCAACTGGAGAATATATGTGCCCGCGCGATCTGCTGTAAACGTTGGCTTGACCGCGGTGGCGCTGCTCAAAGTAGCGGCGCTACCCAGCGGCACGTTCAAAAAACTCCAGGAGTACGTGAGAGGGTCCCCATCCACGTCGGTGGAACCAGAACCGTCCAACTGAACGAGGGCGCCGACAGCCTGAATCTGGTTGGGGCCGGCGCTCGCAACGGGCGGCGTATTCCCGGTGCTGATAGTGACGATAGCAGGGGCGCTATTCACCTTGCCGTCATTCACGATCAGTTGGATCTGATAACTTCCCGCCTTGTCGACTGTGAACACTGGATTCACAGTGGCGGCGGCCAGGAGGATTGCATTGCTGGTCGGCGGCCGTCCAATGAACGTCCAGGAATACGTCAGCGGATCCCCGTCGACGTCAGACGATCCGCTGCCATTCAATGTCACAACTGCCCCGACGCTAACGGTCCGATTCGGTCCCGCGTTTGCTACAGGGGGAGTGTTCGTGGTGCTTACCGTGACAGTGCTGACGTCGCTGCCGTAACCGTTGCCGACGGTCAACGTGAAAACGTAGTTGCCCGGAAGGTCGACCGTAAACTGCGGCTTCGCTGTATCGTACCAGTACAGTACGGTGGAACTCCCGACTGGGGTAGATGTAAGCTTCCAGTTATACAGCAGAGTTCCAACTCCGCTGGGGTTCGTCGACTTAGTCCCGTCCAGTATTACAAGATCGCCAATCTTAGCGGTCAGATTTGGTCCGGCATTGGCAACCGGAGCGAGAAAGCTCCACTGAAGAGTTGCCAAATCGAAGGCGACGCTGCGGTCTACTAGTAGAGTGAAGGTGTCGAGGCTGGGGACGGTCCCGTTTGCGGGAACGGGGGCAAAGTGTAAATTACCCTGGATAACCTGAACGTTCGTCGCCAAGCTTGTTACTGAGGCGGTGACCTCCGTTCGTGCCGGCCCGGTGCTGACCAGGTCGGCGCGATACGTGACGTAGGAGCTGGTTTGCGAGATTCGCTGCTCGCTCACCATCTGATAGTTCGTCACCGAGTAGCCGGATTGAACCCCCTGCGCAACCAGAGCCGCCGGAGCCAACCCCCACAAAATAATAGTGCTTAGCGAAAGACATAGGTATCGCATGATGACCCTCAACACACACCAGGTTGTTAAATTGAGAAGCTGCTGAGGGCCGTCTCGTTCAGTGACGGCGCCGCGCGATTCGCAATAGGCCAGACAACGCCAATGCTGCACCGCTCAACAGCCAGCCTGCGGGTTCCGGAGCTCCGACAACTCCAGCGCCCAAGGTATCTAGGACCCGCCCGCTTGCGTCGAACTGATGAATCACGTACGGCAATTGGCCGGGAGTGCCGGAGCCGAGCCACGTAACATCGACCGAGAAGGGTCCGGCGAACGAAGGATCGTTCACCAGGGCCAATGCGCTGTAATCCCCGAAAGCGCCGGGCGGGTTATTCGGTTGCAAAAGCGTCACTCGAAAATCGGGGCCGGCGACGCCGTTAACCAGGTTTGCGAACAGGTTCGGATCGAACCTGATGTCCAATTCCTCGTTTTGCGAAAATGAAAAACCACTCGGGAAGAAGTCGTACCGGTAGACACTCCCAGTTGTATTGGTTACTTGGAACTGGATGTTGCCGGCGCTCAAATTCAGGGCACAAAACGGAAGTAGTATCAGCGTCCATTTGAAACGGAGCCAGTTACTGCGTTGCTTGATGATTAACATGTGCGTACGCCTCCGCTGAATAGCCTTAAGGACTCGGCCAAGTACCCGCTATTTTTGCCTCTCCGCCTGAGCAACAGCGCCACTGCGTTGTTTTTCGCGAGCTGCGATCGCCAGCTCCTCGTCGACAAGCTGCTGCAAGGTCGCGTAACTGACGGTGCCGTTGGGATTGATCAGCCGGCCATTCACGAAGAAGGCCGGCGTCCCGGGGAGGCCAAGTGCCTGAGACTCCTCGAATTGGCTCTTTACAACGTTCGCCTTGGCGCCGCCGTCCAGACACTGTTTGAAGCGATCGGCATCCATGTTCATGGCATGCGCCGCATCCTTCAACTTGGCAGGCTCATATTCCCTACTCGAAAACAAAAAGTCATGCAGCTCCCAGTACTTGCCTTGGTCCTGGGCGCAATGAGCAGCCTCCGCCGCGACTTCCGCATGCGAGTGCATGGGCAGAGGGAAATCCTTGAACACGAAGTCGATTTTCCCTTGATAATCGGACAACAACTTGTCCACGACGGGCTGAATCTGCTGGCAGTAAGGGCACTCATAGTCGGCGAACTCCACGATGGTTACCGGCGCACCTTGAGGTCCGCGGACCGGAGCGCCATCGACCGGGATGCTGGCGCGCGGAGGCGGGACGAGGAAAGATATTTTCGCCTGGCTCCGTAGTTCCTGTATATACGAGCTGCGTGCCCGGGCGATCCGGCGAGTGCGAATAGCCTCGAGGATTTTACCGCGGACCGCTTCAAAGGGTTCAGTAGTGTCGACGCCCTCGTAATACACGCGGAGCGTCTCCTCCGAAGGCTCCTTGAAGCCGGCAGCGTTGACGTGCCGATCGAGAAGTTGCTCGGAGGTAATGCCTTCCTTCCGGGCCTCTTTACTGATTAAGTACTCGTTGATAAACTCGTCAACCGCCTTCCGCTCCGCGTCGTAAAAGTTGTTACGAGCCTGGAACAAACCGGCGGGCCGCTTCGCCTCAAAATCAGCCATGGTTAACGTGACTCCGTCCACTTCAGCGACGGCTGACGACGACGGCGTTTGCTCCGGTTTCTTTTCATCCGAGGCGGCGACTGCAAGCGTTGAGAGTAATGTCAAACCGCAAAACGCGACTAGAGCTTTCATGATCGACTCATCCTTTAACGTTATTCACGAGGAGAAGAGCCGGATAGCCGGGGGACGAACCCCGGCTATCCGGATTGTGCTGCTGAGACTACTTACTGCTTAAGGGCGCCTTGGCCGCCGAGGCGGCAAGAGCGGCAAATACCAAACCCGCTACCGTTGGCCTGGATGAATCCGCAGAACGAAGTCAGGCGAGCCAGTTCGGCGGCGCTCAGACCAGGCTGTGCGAACTGAGTCTCGGTTACGCCGTAAGTCACAGGGCTGGTGGGTAGAGCGTGAATCGTCGTGCCCCATGCCACCATTCCGGACGCCAGGTTGGCCGCCGGAACGTTGGAAGCGTTGCAACTAGTGCCCGCTGTGGCGAGCATTTTCACCACGATGGAATTCGGACGGGCCGGAGTAAGGGTATTGCTGATCAGATCCGATACCGCCGAAAGCGATACGAGGGCATTCGGCGTCACCGTACAGGAACAGCACGAGATCAACTGCTCGTCGGGAGAAAATGCGTATACATTCGCACAAATGTTTGTCAACGCACCGCCCGAGTTGGTTGTACCGGCGTTCGTTATGTTGATGACCGAATCGCCGATGTTGAGATTAGCCGCGTACCGCACCTGAAATGCGTCACTCGGAGCGCCAGGAATAGCCTGGCCGAAAGCAGCCGTCGCCAGCGCGAGAGCTGTGATAAACATCGTTGGGACACGAAGATGCATGTTCTTCCTCCAGGTTGAACAATACTCTCAGGAGTTATGCGGAACAAGTCTCCTTTTGGAATAGCCTGAGGAACTAAGCCGGAGCCGTGTTTTCGGCCGAGGCCATGGTTACCGAAGTACCATCGGGGTACTGATACCCATCTGATCAGTAGCTGCGGAACGTGGGCGAATCGGCCTAATTGTGCCGGTTATAACACTAGTGTTTTCAGTCGGCTCCAGCCGGCGAGCAGGCGCCGCAGGCCCGAGCAGTTACTACGCTCGTTCACGTATATGCCCTTGGGAATAAACGAGAATGCACTTCCGCTTAACACATTATGACTTATGCCTGTTCTCGCTTTGTTAGCGCGGGAGTAACTCGGCACTTACATAAGTTGTATCGTGCTTTGCTTCGCAGAGGTAAAATTTGTATTGACTCGGTTAGCAACTGAGGCTATCGTAAATTCCACTTCGGACGGCTCGCTCTGATTTCTAGCTCACGAGCCGGAGCTGACCCCGGCGGCACAAGGCGCGGGGACCACCCGTAGGATAAATGTCCAATGGCGGTACTCAGACGAAAATCGAAAATCGTTGCGTTCAGGACGTCTGCCGACGAATATGACGCGCTGGCGAGGTCTTCCGTTGAGTCAGGTGCAAGAAGTGTTGCGGAATTCGCCAGATCCGCTGCCCTTGAGAGACTCCGCACGTCCGGCGCAGCGCACACCGGAATCACCGGTGACATCATGACTCTCGGAAAGACGTTGAGAGAGCTGGACGATTCCCTGGGTGAGATTAGGAATAGGATCCGTCAGTTACTAGGGAGTTCCGCGGAGCCAAGCGGAACACGAGCCGGCCATTAGGTCGCTCAGAATATTGCGATTTGGAGGAAGCAGTATGAATGCGGGGTTCACCTCTAGTTCCCGGCGCGCGTGCGATTCACTATCCTGGACGCAAATACGTCTTCAGCCTTGCATACTGGCCTTGGCCTTAGCCTTGGCTGCGCTTGCCGGAGTACCGCGCGCAGCGGCTGGTAGCATCTCATATCCTTTGTCCGCGTTCACACTCATCAACGCGAATGCCGATGGCACAGTCGAAAGTCTGGACGGCGTTACAGCCAGCATCACCGGAGGAAACAACGGGAGCGGTCTGGATGGAACTACCGACCTGCAGACTCTCGCCCTCGTCGACGGCACGATTCAGTTTCACTACCTGTTTCTGTCAGCGGATGAGCCCGGCTTCGACTGGGCCGGGTATGTGGTCAGCGATATCTTCACCCAGCTTGCAGACACGTCCGGCGATGAAGGGGATGCCAGTTTTCCGGTTTTGGCGGGTCAACTTTTTGGATTCCGCGTAGAGACAGCCGACAACGGCGGAGAGCCAGGGGTATTCACTGTATCGAGCTTTGATGTACCCGTGGCCAGTCCGGAACCCTTGACCATGCCCCTCAGCATGATTGCCATCGTCTTCATGGGCTACCGGCTCAAGGGAGTGGGAACGCGGCCGCTCCGGGAGGTAAATACAATGAAAGCTTCTCTCCTTACCTTATTAGTGTTGATAATTGCCTCGGCTCTAACTCAGACCGCTCGGGCGCAGACGGTGTACGCCGGTGCTCCGGTTACTGGACAGCTTTTCTTGTCGGGAACAGTGAATCTTACCCAGTTGGCACAGGGAACCGTCACTCAATTGAAACCATTGTTAACGGCGGCGCCCTCGTCCACCGGGTCTACGGCAGACCTTACAAAGCTCATTCCGTTTCTTCATCCGCCGCTGTCAGGTGCTTCCCGCGGGACCATCAAGGCAGTTCCGCACACCGCGGCGATTTCCATCCTGTCTCGTGCGGGATCTGTTCCTCAAGCGCTCGCTGTTAGCCAGGCATCTGTGACGTTGGGGTTTGATGGACTCACTCACGCTCAGCAACAGCTAGCGAATAATGGAAATCAGTACAATGTTGAGCCGCCGTCACCGAGCATTGCGGTTGGCAATGGCTACGTACTCGAAGGCGTGAACAACGCGATACAGATCTATAACACATCCGGGACGCCAGTTCTTGCGAAAGTGCTCAGTTCCAACGAAGTGTTCGGACTCGCGCCCGCCATAAACCAAGCAAATGGCGTGGCAGGTCCGTTTCCGACGGATATGCGTGTCTACTACGACAGCGGCATGAACCGGTGGTTTATCCTGCAGCGCGCACAGGACAACGATACCGCCGGAAATCTGCTTCCGTCCTCTCATCTTTATATGGCAGTCAGCCAAACGGGAGACCCGAGCGCTACCTTCAACAACTATGTAATGGATACTTCCGATCAGTCGAATTTCTTCGGATGCCCGTGCTTTCCGGATTATCTGCAGATCGGTTCCGACCAATACGGTTTCTATATCGCCGCGAACGAGTACAACGCCTTTTTCCCGTTCTTTGTGGACGCCACGGTTCTCGCCATCTCCAAAGCGTCTTTGACCGCCGGCGCTGCCGCTCCTACTGCGGTCCAATTTACACTGCCGTTTGCCACGGGATATGAGTTCGCCATTCAGCCCGCAACGACGCCACCCGGCGCGAGTACCTTCCTTGCGAGTGGTGGAGTAGAGTTCCTGGTAAGTACCCAAGGCAGATTCGCGATCGACAGTGCGCTTGCAGTTTGGGCGATGACGAATACGAGCACTCTGTGGACCTCAACCCCTTCGCTCAAATTGATGATGGTCAACACAACGGTTCAGTCGTATAGCTATCCCGATGTCGCGAATCAAAAGCCCGGCACCCTCACTTATGGGTCGACCCTGAAGCCGCCGGGGCAGCTCGCTTTCCTCGACGGCAGCGACGACCGCGTCCTCTCAGTCAGCTACGCCGGTGGACGCCTTTATGTAACGACTGCAGCCAGCGTCGTCGACAGTACGAATCACCTTCGCGTCGGGGGCGCCTACTACATTCTGTCCCCGACCTTACGTGCTGGCGTCCTCAACGCACCGGTACTGCGGCAAGGCACGTTGGTCGTGAACGGGAACCACCTTCTTCGCCCATCAGTCGCCGTTAATGCTCAGGGTAACGGCGCGATCGTCTTTACAGTCGTGGGCTCCGACTATTTCCCGAGCGTCGCGTTTGTGCCCATCAGCGTCACTTCGACATCTTCCGCGATGCAGATCGTTGCGGCTGGAACGGGACCGGAGGACGGCTTCTCGGGCTACATTGACACGACGCAGGTTGGCGTCGCCCGTTGGGGCGACTATGCAACCGCAGTTGCCGCATCTGACGGATCTATCTGGATGACGGCTGAGTACATTCCGAATGCTCCGCGCGTTCCAAAAGCGAATTGGGGGACTTATGTATTCCGATATGTACCGTAACAACGGAGGCACGGGCGTGTATCGTTCGCAAGCTGTGGAATTTGCCGCTCATCAAACCGGCGACCGAGGTATATCCATCGTGGCAAATGGAACTCATGGCGCAAGGGCAGCACGCATGGCGCCCCAGTCGCCGGCGCCAAACCGAATCGAGGGCGTCGTCCTCCTGGATGATAACTACAGCATCGTAGGGCACGACCAGGGAGCCGAACTTATTTTGCGAAATGGCGCCGAACCGGCCTCGTCGAAGCTTCACATTCCGAATGAGGTCTCCCATGCTCTGCGGATTGCCTCGGATGCGCCTGCTGGCTCTGCGCACATGAGAGTGTATATCGGCGACCTTGTGTACCATTGCTGTGTCCATGTTGCGCTTCTCGATCAGCAGTCGCGAATAAAGCGAGTTCTCATTGTCCACTTCAGCCGCGACGTGAGCATGGATGAGGCGCTCGTCAAAATTAGCGCCGAATACCGGCTCACCGTGCGGGAGCAGCAGGCCCTTCATGGAATAGTATTGGGCCTCAGCAGCAAGGAAGTGGCTCAGCAGATGAATATCAGCCCGAATACGGTGAAGGCTTTTCTTCGACTCATTATGGGGAAAATGGGCGTCAGTTCGCGTTCCGCCATAATGGCAAAGCTCTTCGAACCCAATGCGCACTAGTCATTGCAGGGCCGTTTGGCAAGCGGGCCCTCGCATTGTTGGCGCGGTACTTGTTGCCGGACTCACACGCGCTTTACTTGCCCAGGCCATTTACGTTCCCAACTTCGCAACGAGCAACCTATCGGGCTATCTCGTCGATCCAGCTACGGGGGCCTTGTCGTCAATACCTGGCCTGCCCGTTAAGAGCGGAACATCTCCGGTTCAGACCGCCATCCATCCCGGAGGGAAGTTTCTCTACGTAGTTGACTCCGGGTCAAATGACCTTACGTTATATTCAATCGCGTCGCCTTCTGGAACCCTATCGCAGCAGCCATGTCCGAATTGTGAAGCGAACTCACCGTCGGCGATGGCAATTGATCCGAGTGGAAGATTTCTGTTTGTCACCAGCAGGGATTTCAGCACGGTTACCCCATATACAATCGATAGCTTATCCGGTCGGCTCACTAAATTACCCGGTGTAACTACCGGACCCCAAAGCACTCCGGTGCACGCGATGGTTGACCCGACCGGCCGGTATTTGTATGTAGCGGATTCACTTGGTAGCTCCGTCGCGGGCTTCGCAATCAATGGAGGTTCGCTGACGCCTGTGCCCGGTTCTCCCTTCGCGGCGGGTTCAGGGCCCTCGGCTGTCGCCGCTTCCCAAACCTCCGTATTCGTGGCGAATCAATTCTCCGGAGACGTTTCGAGTTATCGGATTTCGGCCGCAGGTAGCTTGATTCGGGATCCCCAAGCCACTCCTGTGGGCGGCACGCCAACGTCCGTCGCCGTGGATCCCGGCGGCACTTATGTTTACGTCGCCAATCAAGCTCAACTGATAGCGCTTAACACATCTCCGACGGCACAGTATCCATTGACTTACTTACGCGCATACAACGCCGGAACTGTACCATCGTTTGTCGCCGTAGATCCGGCCGGGGCGTATGTTTACGTCGTAAACACCATATCCAACGATGTGTCGGGATTTGCTATCTCCGCCGGCGGTACACTGCTCCCAGCGGGAAGCGCCTCTATGGCAGGAGTGAGCAGTCCGCGCATGCTCTCAGTAGGGCACATCGGCGATCCCACGACCATTTCGTTGCGGCCTGGTTTTCCGTCTCCCTCCAGCGGGTCACCGTTTGGTACTGAGGTGATCGTCAGCGGCATCGTTCGCGACAATGCAAATCCGGCCACAGTGCCAACGGGCTCTATCTCCATGCTGGTGAACGGCAAGCCCTTAACAGGCGGGCCCGCTGTACTTAGCTCGGCGGCAGCATTCCAGATTACATTAAACTCATCGACTCAGTATCTCGCCGTGGGCACCAACATATTGCAGTTGACGTACGCCCCTGGATCAGGATTCGAGGCGCCGGCGCCTCTACGCGTCGCATATACAGTCGTGCCGGCTACTCCGACCGTTACCGTCTCGATACCCGCCGATCCGGCGGCCGGTCAGGCGCTCACTGTCACAGCGGCCCTGCCCCAGATTGGCGGACGGTTCCCAACTGGCTCGATTCGGTTTCTCCTGGATGGCGCTCAAACCGGTGCTTCCGTGCAGCTGAGTGCTGGGGTTGCGACGGTGACACTTGTGCCGTCGCCCGGGTCACACGCACTGTCTGCGATCTATTCAGGAGATAGTTACTTCGCAGCGGTGAACAGCGCTCCGGTTACATTCACCGCACGCTTCACCAGTAACGTCACCGTAACATCCGCAGTTGCAGCGCCCACGTATGGCTTAGCTCCGCTGTTCAGCGTGGCCGTATCGTCCGCGGGTAGCACGATCAGCGGGACGGTGGACCTGTTCGACAACGGAGTCAAGCTGAATACCGCGCCTCTTATTGTAAGTGGGGGCCGCGCAAGTTATCAATCCGGTGTAATGAGCACGGGACCTCACCAAATCGCTGCACGGTTTGCCGGTGACGCGAGTAATCTTCCGTCCAGCAATTTTGACGCGCCCCTGTCGATCACGATTACGCGAGCTTCGCCCCAACTGGCCGCCCCGATACTCATTGGGTCGGCTGCCAAGGTGCCGTTGCAATTTTCCGCCGCATTGCCCGCCAGTGCTCCGGGCGCGGCATTGCCGACTGGCACGGTAAACCTGCTGGACGCTGGGTCGGCATTAGGCACCGCGTCCATTGTGAATGGCACAGCTACGTTCAGCGTTTCGCGACTGCCGGCCGGAGTCCACTCGATAAGTGCCGGCTATTCGGGAGATGTGAACTATACAAGCAGTTTGTCCGCGGTTTTAAACCTGCCCGTTGCGAAAACGAATCCCCAACTTACCCTGAGCACAAACTCCGGTTTTCCGGTGGCCGGGCAGGCGGTCACAGTCGCGGCGACAGTGACCGGGTATTCTCCAGTCAATGGGACGGTGGAGTTCCTCGATGGAACAATCAACCTGTCCGGGAGCGGAGTTCCTGTGACAGGCGGAGCCGCCACGATAACGATCATTCCCGCTAGCGCTGGGACTCACAGCATCAGTGCTTTTTACAGCGGGGATAGCAATAATGAAACCGCAAGCACCGCCGCCTCGCCGCTGCTGCTCGTGGTTGCGCAGGCGCAGACCGCAGTGGCCCTGACGGTGTCCGGCCAGTCGATCTTCGGCCAGTCGTTGACTGTGAACGCATTTGTTTCGGCTGTCGCTCCGGGGCGTGGCACGCCTACCGGACCTATTGAGCTTCGAGACGGAAATACTGTGCTGGCAACCATACCACTGTCGACCGGCGGAGCGGCAGGTTCGGTGAAACTGCTTGTGCCAGGGGAACACCGGCTATCCGCGTTCTATGGCGGCGACTCCAATTTCCTCCCGTCTCAGTCACCAGCCGTGAACATTACGGAAGCGAAAGCGCCGACGGCCGCAAGCCTAAGTGTTTTACAATCCCGACTACAAACAGCTCTCTCCCTGTTTGTGAGCGGTGTTGAAACTGTCTCGCCGACAGGTGACGTCACTTTTTCGTTAGATGGCCGCATCATCGGGACGGCGCCTCTGGTCGCGCAGGCAAGCGGCGCACTGGCCATTCTTCAGGTTGGTCCGGTTTCCGGTGCGCTAACCGCAACCTACCCCGGAGATAGCAACTTTCAGCCGAGTTCGCCCGTCCCCGTTTCCATTGTTCCCCTACCTAAACTTCCCCTGTCGTTCGCCGTCTCTACAATTCCGACGCTTCCCTCGGCGGATCAGCCATTCAACTGTGACATTAAGGTCTCGGGCATCGGGGACGCAGCCGCAACAGGTGCCGTACAGATCTTCGATGCCGGCGCACTCGTCGGCTCCGCGCATGTCAACCCCGATGTTGTGATCACCCTCTCCCTCAGCGCGGGTTCACACACGCTACTGATCACTTACGCCGGCGATAGCAACTATGTGCCGGTATCGACCAACCTCTCACTGAGTATTGCTCGTATAATTCCTACTGCGGCGCTGGCCGCCGATGTCACGTCAACGGTGTATGGCCAGAACGTATCTTTTACGGCTTCGCTTGGTATTCCTCCACATTTGAGCTCGCCTTTACCCTCCGGATCCATCCAGTTCCTGGA
Source organism: Candidatus Limnocylindrales bacterium (assembly GCA_035606355.1). GTDB lineage: Bacteria > Acidobacteriota > Terriglobia > Bryobacterales > Bryobacteraceae > Sulfopaludibacter. Next base: position 325,080 of record DATNFO010000041.1, read on the forward strand.
TGGCAGTAATCTGATTGCAACGGCTATCATCAGTAACGGCAGTGCACGGGCGTCTTCCAGCACCCTCCGTCCGGGTGTCCACCAGATCACCGCAGCATACTCAGGCGACTCTACATGGCAAGCTGTAACATCGAACGGAATCACACTTACTGTTCAGAAAGCTAGCACTGCGGTTGCGATCGGCACATCGGATCCGCCGGACCTGCGCGGCGGAGCGGTGATACTATCCGCATCCGTTACCACCACGACTGCCGGAGCGGGAACACCGTCGGGTATCATCGACTTCGTAGATCCGACGACAAACGAGATCGCCGCCTCAGGGCCGCTAAGTAACGGGAAGGTGACCATAACGGCCTTACCGGATATGACTTGGAACAGCCTCCTCGCGGTTTATCGCGGGGACGCGATTTTCCAAAGTAGCAGTTCGGGTCCGCCGACGGGAATTGCCGTCGTGAATGCGGCATCTTATGACAAAACCTGTCTGACTCCGAACGAAATCGCAACCGTTTTCGCCAGTGGCCTCGCTACCGATGTGCTATCCGCAGCGCCGGCGGCGGCATCCAGTACGCTCGGTGGGCTTAGAGTAACTTTCATCGACAGCACCGGCCGCGCTTATGACGCTACTCTGTTCTATGCTTCGCCATCGCAGGCATCATTTATAACTCCGTCATATCTGCCCTCGGGCGCTATCACCATGAAAATCAGCACAGCTCTCGGGCAGACCTTCACGGTAGCTGTCCGCTCTGGATCCGTTGCTCCTGGATTGTTCACCGCCAATGCGACTGGCCAGGGCGCGGCGGCTGCCCAGGTGATTCGTGTCCATTCCGACGGCAGTCAGGATCCTTCGCAGAACACCGCCGTGTATAACCCGTCTAGCGGTTCTTGGAGCGCGGCCCCGATTGCGCCGGCGTTAGAGGGCGATGTTATCTACCTGATCCTCTACGCAACCGGAGTTCGCAACCACTCATTACCAGTTAGCGTGGCCATAAATGGAGCTCTCCTGCCGGCGCAATATGCCGGAGCGCAACCCTCGTTCGCAGGGCTGGATCAAGTAAACGTACAGCTGCCAGACTCACTGCAGACAGGAGACTTGCACATTTCACTCACAGTCGATGGTTTGGTGTCGAACACGGCGATGGTGGCATTCTCTTCCGGCGACTCCGCGAAGTCGAATACGATCGGCGCCGCGAGTGACAGCAACATGTCAGGCCGGCGCCCGCGACATCCCTGATTCAACGAACCTCGACGGTTACGCCGTGTTGCGTCGCAATTCCGCCGACACGCACCTCAACCGGCTGCGGTCCGGGACTTACGGAACTCGGAACTTGCAGATTGACTTGGCAAAGTCCGGACACTAACCCCGGCGCAGACCCTGCGTACAGTACCGCGGCTGCCTCTCCGCCGATCGTGGCAGTTACCGGTAATAAAGGAGTCCTCAAATCGCTCGCGATTACCCGCCCATCCTGGCCAGGAGGATCGGTCTGCCCTTCGCCGGTCATATAGAGCACTAAGACGTCCCCTCTTTTCACGGGATTCAGCACTGAGTTTACAGTTGAATCGGCGTTCAGTGCCGCCGCCTCCCCCCTCCCCGATCCGCCGCTTGTGAATAGCCCTGGAGCCGCTCCCGTCACATTTACGGTAATCGGAATCGAGTAGTTGGGGCCTGACTGCACCTGCACTGCCGCGGTCGTCCTTCCGGCAAGAGCGTAGGGTACGATTGCATTGATTTGGTTACTCTGAACGGAAAGCAAGGGCGCTGGTAGCTGGTCAAACAACACAGTGACTCCGCCCAGGGTAGTTCCATATGCCCCGGCGCTGCTCGCAGACGCAAAGACCGGGGTCGCCGGACCGAGTCCCGTGCCCGCAATCGTCACGATCTCTCCAGGCGATAAACTGGTCGGCGCCCAGGCGGCTGCATTAAGCAGGCTCTGAATCTGCACTGCCGATCCACTAACTACAACCGTGACGGGAACCGTCACAGTTGTGTTGACAGGGTCTTGAAATGCAATCGTGATACTTCCGGCCTGCTGCCCGGGCACTAGTTGGGACGGATCGAGACGGACGGCCACCGTTCCCGGTGTCGTACCAGTGGCCGGATTTGCGAATAGCCACGGAATCCCGGTTGCGGTCGCAGTGGCGACCGTAAAGGTAACCGGCGCGGTCGCATCCGCAAGCTGTATGCTCTGTGTCGCAGGTGGTGGCGCCCCGAGAGCGTAGGTGAAATTGAGGCTGAGGGGCACGGCGGTCGGAGCGATAGGCGCTGCGATACTCAGTGATACGGGAATCTGAAGTACGATGGGGCCACTTAGCACGATCGTATCTTGATAGTCCCCCGGCGCCATCCCGCTCGGAACAACTGAGACGGTAAGGCTTGCCGGCGTTGCAAGGGGCCCATTGCCGCTGATTGTAAGCCAATTTGGTTTGCTGGTGATTTGAAAAGAACTGGGCGAATTAGCGGTTACCTGAAGCTTTTGCGGCGAAAACGCGACGCCGAAGGACGCTTGGGAAAAGGTCAGGGCTGTAGGCGTTGCAGAGAATGTCTTGCCGGTGACGTTATAGGTTACGCCAACCGTTTTCTGATCTCCGTTCGGCAACTCGGTAACCAGCAAGGAGGCCGTATACGAGCCGGCCGGCATAGACTTACTGACCGTTACAGTACCGATGGCTGGTGTCGTTCCCGATAGGGAGTCGATTCGTAGCCAGCTCTCAGTCGATAGAACTGCGACGGTGAAGGGCAGCGCAAGCCCCTGCCCATCGTTGATCGTTATGTATTGTGTGCCCGCATCCGTACCGGTTATGGCGGTGAAGCTCAACGCACTTGGCGAGACCTGCAGGGCCGAAACACTGGCGCCGTTGCTGCTCGTGTGGAGGTGCACGGGGATCGTTAGCGTCGGAGTTCCTCCACTCGCCGTTAGAGTTACGGCACCATCGAAATCTCCTGTAGGAAGGCGGGACGGGTCGGCCGTGAGAGTGAATAGGGAGCCACTGGTCGAAGTGATGGCGGAAGATGGTGAAATGGAGAGCCAAGGGGGGGAAACGGCCGCTGAAATCAGAGTGGCCGCGGATGACGTGATGGTGACGGCCGCCGAGAGCATAGCCGTGGTCGTATCCAGCGACACGGAGCTGGGCGCCGAATTCAAAACGGGCGCGGAACTGATATTGAACTTAACAGGTATATCGACAGAGGCGACGCCAGGAGACGATAGTGTGATTTTACCGGTATACGGTCCTGCCGATAGGCCGGTCGGATCTACCGATACGTAGAATTGTCCCGGAGCAAAAGAGTCCGCCGACGATGCCGTCGGGGAAAACGATTGAGAGGCGAGCCGTAGCCAACTCGTCGAGGCCGTGGCTGTGAAGTTGGTATACGCCAGAGCGCTGGTGTTCACCGAGACGGTTTGTTGCGGGTTAAGAGTTGTATTCGTTTGGTAATTGAAGGTGAGGTTGCGCTGTAGCGGAATAAGCGTGACGCCGTTCGCATTACTTGCAACATAGATGGTAACCGGGACCACCGTAGTCGAGCCTGTTATCTGTTCGCTCAGCGTGATCGATGCCGAGTAAATTCCCGGTGTAAGCCATGTAGCAATCATTTGGACGGTTTCTGTGCCATTCGTCGTAGAGTTTGACGGGCTTACCAAAAACCAACTGCTCGGATTCGCAGATACGGCATACCGTAACGGGCCGCTCGCCCCTGGGCCGGCCGTCACAGTCAGCGTCTGCCCTTGCGACAGTGCACCGATAAAAGTGAGACTGGACGGACTTACGCCCACTCCCCCGGCGTTCCATCCGGTCGGTGCGACCGTGAAGGTGACGGACAGGGATCCGGCTAAACTGAGGTTCCCCGCAGTAGCATAGACGCTAGCGCTGTAAGTGCCAGGCGCCAGATTGTGTGGATCCGCGGTAATGGTTAGAACGGCGGGTGTAGTGCCGCTGAGCGGAGTGAGAGACAACCAGCCGGCCGCAGTACTCCAGTACTGCGTAAAAAGCGTGTATGGTGTCGCGGGTCCGCTGGCAGCGCCGGATACGAGTGTTACGAGTTCGCTGACGGCTTGTCCAGAAGAAGCCGCTCCTATCCGCACGACCGCGGGCGAGAAACCAGGCTGGCCGAAGGCGCCCAGAGTGAAAGCGAGACAAAGTAAACCTGCGCGGCATTGCGGCACGATTCTGACCACCCGCTATGTTGTCGACAACTCTGCCGGCCAGGGCGCTTACACCTAAGCCGGTGTAACTGTGACTTATATCATTTAACTGTGATTAACTAAATCGGGTGTTTCCTGGTTGCAAGAATCGACAATCGGACAAATCGCTGGGGGGTCTGCGCGAAACGTCCGACCTATGCGGCACGCACCTCTGGCATACCAACCAGGTTGGTTGTTGTTGGTGGAGGCCATTAGCCGGGACAACTATCTGCGGCTTCCAGGTCAGCAGTCTGCCCAAAAATGCCACATCGTCTTCGTTGACGCTCTGGCCGTCGTTTCTTGCGAACTCGGTCACCACTCCAGACGTAGCAACTGCGACATACCGGGAAATGAGCGTAGCGCTTCAACATTTTCGCGAACCAAACCTGTTGCAAGCGCCTGTGAAAGACTCCGCTACGTTATCGTCGCCGCCACAAAGATAGCCGAATGGACACAACCGTGAACGCGAGACTCGGGGCTGGACGGACTTCAACGATAGCAGAATTGAAAAAACGACGGATGCTCGAACGGTACAGCCACGTTCGCAGGGGCCGCGAAGCTCTCAGCCCTGGAAAAACCGGAAAGCGGGCTATGGCGGGTCCATCCATGCCAACAGCCGGGCGGCGGCTTCATGTGGACCGGCACATTTGTCAGGAATTCCGTCTTATCGGTGCTGAGAAAGCGGGCCATTCTCAATTGGCACTGCGCAGGAATGCGGCAAAGGCCCGGCGTCCAAGAACTACCACCGCGAAGTTATTGAAAAAGGCTGGTCGGGCCGGCGAGATTCGAACTCGCGACCTCTTGCACCCCAAGCAAGCGCGCTAGCCAGGCTGCGCCACGGCCCGAACTTCCTATTGTACACGTTCCTTTACCCTAAAAGATCCAACGCCCCCTGAATCTCGCTCCGTGCGTGCTGGTCGCCCTTTGCGGCCGCCGCATCGATCCCTGCCCGGTACATCTCTCCCGCCTCTTCCACCCTGCCCAACTTCTCCAGCGTCTGCCCTCCGTGAAAATACGCGTACGCATATCCGGGGTCCGCCGCGATCAGTTCCCGGAACTGCCGCACCGCTTCCTCCAGGTCTCCGCGATTCCGATACTCCATCGCCAGCCCGTACCGCGAGAAGCTGTCGCGCGGATTCTGCTCCACCATCTGCTTGAGGATCTCTAACCGGTCCATCGCCATTCTTGTGCTACTATACCAGCGAAAATGTCGTGCCCCTATTTCGATCCCGTCACACCCCGCAGCCCCGGCGACCCGGCCACTTCCATGCTGCCGCTCGGCGATCGATGGGCGGGCGCCTGCCTCGCAATTCCCGCCGAGCCGCATTCCCCCGACGAGCCGTCGCTCGCCACTCTCTGCAATCTCGGGTATGCCCGCGAATCCTGCTCGCGATTTCCGCGCGCCGAAGGTCCGGACGCCGTGCGCTTCACCGTCGCGGCCGCATCACCTGAGGCCGTCGACCTCTATTACGTCATTGAGCGCGACCATCACCCGTTCGCGCACGGCCCCCTGACGTACCGGCTACCCGATGGTCCATTCATTCCTGCACCCGCATCGGAAACGCTCGCCGCGCAGGCGCGCGCCTATATCGCCAGCTTTCTTCACCGGAAACAAGCAGCCGCGCGCCCCTGACGCGCATCCTCTCTGTATATGAACCTCGAAGGCAAACCCGTTCGCGACTCCATCTCCGAATACTCCGAACTCGCGCTCCCCACGGACTCCAACGGCTTCGGCAACGTTCTCGGCGGCAAGGTCATGCACCTGGTGGACCTCGCGGCCGCCATGGCCGCCATGCGCCACGCGCGCCGCCCCTGCGTCACGGCATCCGTCGATAGCTTCCACTTCGTGCACCCGGTGCACATCAGCGAGCTCATCGTTCTGCACTCGAGTGTCAATCGCGTGTTTCGTACATCGATGGAAGTGGGGGTCTCGGTGACCACGGAAAATCTGCTCACCGGCGAGCGCCGCCATACCTGCACGGCCTACCTGACATTCGTAGCTTTGGATGGTGATGGCAAGGCGGTTCCGGTCCCGCCCGTGATTCCCGAAACAGAAGACGAAAAGCGGCGTTTTGAACAGGCAGGCGAACGGCGCGAGTACCGGCTCGCCCTGCGAGCCCGGCTGCGCGGCCAGCGTTCCGAAGCCTAACCTTCTTTGTACATGTACTTGATGGCGGGCTTGTACAGCAGAATATTGGGCTCACCCGTACGATTGACCTTCAGGCAACACTTGTCGTACCACTCAATTGTGCCGTGCAGTGTCTCGCCATCCCGCAGCACGAACACCATGGGCGTCTTCGCCTGCATCTGCTTCACGTAATAGAAATTTTCCGCGTTGGTCTGATCGGGGGGCACGGGCTTTTTCTGCGCCGCGCCTCGCCGCGGAGGCGTGATCTGCTCCTTGATGTCGGTGAGTGACGGACGGATCAGTTTACGATTGACAGCTTCCACGACGTGCCATCCTTAATGAAGAGAGTATGGGGCTGTCGCTTTGTGGCGCGACGCCTTTTTTGAGTTGGATTTCGTTGTCCGACTTTCTCCCATAAATAACATAATGGGTCCCCCGCCGCAACGTTGACAGACATAGCTCGATAGCGCTATCCGCCGAAAATGCCGCGTGTCAGGGCCTTGAGTTTCTGTTTCAAGCGCTGCCCAAGACCGGCCTTCGGCGGCACGGGGTTCGCGGCCGGACCCGACACCTCCACAGGCGTCGATATTTGACCGTACTCCAGCGGCGCGGCGGCTTCGCACGGCTGCTCTCCGGCGAACCGGACAATGTTCGTCAGCAGCACGTATTCCCGGCGCACGCGCTGCCCGTCCTTCTCCTCGCAAATGGAAAATCCGGGGTACTTCCCGGCTGCCACCGCACTGCGTTTTCCATCTGTACCGAAATCCACTTCTTTCAGCAAAACCGGCGAATAGCCCTTCAGGCTGCGATCGATGTACGCGGTCTCGTAGCGGTGCCGCTTCAGGCTCCAGATGAATACACGGAAACTGTCGAAGTCGTACGGTTCGCCGCTGTGGGACATGGTGGTCCAGAGCCAGATCTCTTTCTTCTGATCGCCGTCGTTCACGTATCCCAGCGGGAAATAGGAAACGATGCGATGGCCTTCGGCATACTGCGCCACCTCATCGGGAATCGCCATAATCAAGCGGCGTGTCAGCACCCAACCCGTCTGGCCGTTAGACGTGCGAACCAGGCTCCAGTTGTCCGTCGGCACCGGCTTTTCCTCCGGCTGATCCTCGGGCGGGATCTCCGTTTTTGAAAGCGCCAGCCAATCCGGCGGCGCGCCGGGTGGCTTCGGCATCGGCGGCAGCGGGTATTTCGGTTCCTTCGCCGGCTTTTTGGCGATGCTCTTTTTCGGCTGCGGCGGAATTAACGGCGCCCGCCGCGGGTCTGTCCGCGGCGCGTAAACGTGTCCCAGCACGCTGAACTTCTCCCCGCTCCGGATCACGATGAAGCTCGGCGATTTGCTGTTCGGCAGTGTGTGGACGTTGAGATCGCCGAAACTCGTCGCGATTCCCTGGGGAGGCATTTTGGCCGCGCGCTCGGCCAGGACATTCAGGTTCGTCATGTCCGCGGCGGATAGAAGCTGCGATTCGCTGACCCAACCTTCCCGCCCGGAGGCGGTGCGGACCTTGAGGAATTTTCGGCGCCGTTGGGTGATTTGCAGCTTGTCGCCGTGCTTCACCGTCGCGACGGCTTTCGAATCCAGCGGAATGTCGGTGCGAATATTGAGCGTGGCCGGACCGACGTACGCTTCGCCGATCTTCGGCGCCTTCGGCGGGCCTCCGCCACAAGCGGCCAGCAGCAGTAGCGCAGCCGCAATACTAACTTTGATTAAGGAACCGAACTGCACCCTCAACTCTCATTTTAACAACCCGACGGAGTGTAAATCCTTTTAAAATGAGCCTGTGTTGAAGGGACCGGTACTTATAGTATGTGCGGCGTTCCCGGCTGTCTATGCGGCGGCGGCGTTCCTGTTTCTGTGCGCCGTTCCGCGGCCTCACGGACCCTTTGCTTATATAGTCGCCGGCGCCTTCGCCACGGCCGTCACTCTCCTCGGCGCGCTCGCCCTCTCCCTCAAGCTGCCGATCCGTACTGCTCGAAGAAATGCGCAATCGTCATAATTCCCTTGTAATAGTTGTCGATTTTGTACTTCTCGTTGGGTGAGTGCAGCCCGTCGTCGGGCAGGCCGAAACCCATCAGGATGGTTGGAATTCCCAGATGCTCGGCGAATTCGCCGACGATCGGAATCGACCCTCCCGAGCGGATGAACACCGTCTCTTTTCCGAAGATCTCGCCGAACGCGCGCGCCGCCACGGAGATCGCCGTATGGTCGGGGTTGACGACGAGTCCGGGCGATGCGTTCAAGACGCGCACTTCCGTCTGAATGCCTTTCGGAGTTTCCTTGCGCACCCAGTCGCGAAATGCGGCGATCACTTTGTCCGGATCCTGTTTCGGCACCAGCCGGAAGCTCACCTTCGCGGTCGCACTCGCCGGAATTACCGTCTTCGCGCCCGGCGCCGTGAAGCCTCCCGCTATGCCGTGAACTTCCATGGTGGGCCGCGACCACACGCGCTCCAACACGCTGCGATCCGATTCTCCCGTCAACTGCGTCGAGCCGACTTCCTTCTTCAGGAATTCGCTCTCATTGAACGGCAGCCGCGACCAGCTTTGCTTCTCCGCCGCCGCGGGCTCCTCGACGTTGTCGTAAATTCCCGGGATCAGCAGACGGCCGTCAGCATCCTTGGCCTTGGCAAGCAGCTCGATCAAGCCGTATACGGCGTTGGGCGCAGCGCCGCCGTAAAGGCCGGAATGCAGATCGCGCATCGGCCCGGTGGCCTGCACCTCGGTATAAATGAGCCCGCGCAGCCCGATGCACAAGGTCGGCATACCGTCGGCATACATGGCCGTATCGGACACCAGCGCAACGTCAGCCTTCAGCTTCTCCTTATTCTTCGGCACAAACTTGGAGATGGAGGCGCCGCCGACCTCCTCCTCGCCTTCGATCAGAAACTTCACGTTCACAGGAAGCGTGCCGTTCACAGCGCGCAACGCTTCAATGGCCTTGATGTGCATGTACATCTGGCCTTTGTCGTCGCATGCGCCGCGCGCATAGATATTGCCGTCGCGTTCGGTGGGCTCAAACGCGGGCGTCTTCCAGAGTTCCAGCGGATCTGCCGGCTGAACGTCGTAATGGCCGTAGCAAAGCACGGTTGGCTTGCCTTGTGCGTGAAGCCAGTCGCCATAAATCAGCGGATGCCCATCGGTTGGGATGATCTCGACGTGTTCCAGGCCGGCGCGCCGTAGACTGTCAGCCACAAACTCGGCGGCACGCAGCACGTCCTGCTTGTGTTCGGGAAGTGTGCTGATGCTCGGAATGCGGATCAGATCTTTCAACTCATCGAGCAGACGCTGGCGGTTTTGTTGTACGAAGGCGTCGGTGGCAGCGGACATGGTTCCTCGCGAACCATTATACGGCTGCCATCGGATGCGCCTCCTGCAAACGCGTGCATGCATTCCAGAGAATGCGGCGGACCTCGGGCTCGTAGAAGGGTTGCGCGATCAGGTCGTAAGCGCCCAGGTTCAGCGCTTCGGCCCAGAAGCGGGTATCGGCGGCTGCATCGGTGACCAGAACCTGCACGTCGCGCGGGCAATCCCGGGCAATGTGCAAAGCATCCAGCCAGTTTCCATCGGGCAGGTGGGCTTCGGTGAGAATGAGCTCAATCTCATCGTCGCGAAGCACGGCGCGCGCTTGCTGCAGAGTTTCAGCGTGTTCGATTTCGAGCGGGAGCTTGTGCAGCATGCGCGAGAGGCGGTGAGCGTCTTCCTTCCGCTCAGTGATGAAGAGAATCTTCGACCTCATACTGCGCACCTTAAGATCCTTTAATGTTATCTTACCGCCGTCTCACGACTGGCGGAGTACGGCGACGTACGAAAGGTTGCGATAAAGCTGCCCGTGATCCAGCCCAAACCCGACGACAAAGCGGTCGGGGATCTCGAAGCACCGCCAGTCCACCGGGACGTCCACAATCCTGCGCGAGGTACGGTCCAGAAACGTGCAGACCGCGAGGGAGTTGGGTGCACGCCCGGCGAGCGTTTGCAGCAGGTAGCGCAGTGTGAATCCCGTGTCCACGATGTCTTCCACCAGCACGACGTCTTCGCCTTCGATGGTCTCGTCGAGATCCTTGGCAATGCGCACCACGCCCGGCGCGCCGCTCTTATTCGAGAAGCTCGATATCGCCAGGAAATCCATCTTGACAGGGACGGTCATGCGCCGGGCGAGCGCGGTCATGAAAAACACGCTGCCCTTGAGCACGCCGACCAGCTTCAGCGTGCGTCCTTCGTAATGGCGGGACATCTCCGCGGCCACTTCTGCGATGCGCGCGTCAATCTGCTCCTCGGTGAAAAGGATGCGATCGATATCCGGACTCATACTTCGACCGGCCTCTCGGCGAGCCCGTACTTGAAGATCAGGTTTTCAAAATCCTTCTGATAGAACACTTGGATTTTGATGTGCGGATAGAGCTCGCGCAGCAGGCGCACTTTGCGGTTTTTTTTGGTAACCAGCGACTGCTTCATCGTCGTGAGCTCCAGGTAAAGATCGAACTCGGGAAGGTAGAAATCGGGCGTGAAGCTCTCGACCGCGCGGCCGTCTGGACCGTATTGAATGGGGAAGGTGCGCGGTTCGTACTCCCAGGCGATGCGGTAGAAGTCCAGCAGGTTGGCGAACATCCCCTCGCTCGCGTTGACGAAGACCTTCTTCCGCAGCGTGGCATGCCCGGCGGGCACAATGCCGAAACGCGCCAGCTTGAGGCGCATTTGAAACTGAAGCTGCTGCTCCGCCGCGGGGGATAGGTGCCCGCGCTCCGCGAGCCCGGCAGTTCGCGCCGCCGTCTCGATCAGTTCGGCCATTTGCTCGCTGGTGAGCACTTCGGAGTTCAGCACGATATCGAAAAGGTCCGCGGTGGCTTTGCTCTTGCCGAACTTGGCTTTGCGTTCAGCGCGGGCGGCGGCTTCCATTTCAAGCAGCAGTTGACGCGCTGCGGGCCGTTCCAGGCGACGGTCCAGCATCAGGTTCCCGATTCGCACGTTCTCCGGCGCGACGATGTGGACGCGCAGCATGCCGGGGAAGTGGCGTGCTTGAAGCTCGCCGCCAACGGCGCAATAGACGACGTGATGTTCGGTGGCCGCACGCGCGAGGATGGTGGTCGCAAGGCTCGGAAAGGCACGCGCGGGAATCTCGCGATCCGCGCCGAATTCTTCAGCGGCGAGCGACGCCATGCGAGTTTGGGTGAGCAATTCGAAGCCAAGGCGTTGCGCGGCAATGCGCGCCACCTCCTCGAACCGGCAACCCGGGTGCCCCGAAACCGCGATTAGCGCCATGGCGGCTCGCAAGCACCCCGAAACGCCCTTTTCGCCGGATTTTGCAGCTCAAACGCACTCGCATCGCCGGCGCCGTTGATCCTAACGGAGCCGCGATGTGTTTTTTTGCCGCATTCCAACGCACTCGCATCCCGGGCACCTTTTACCGCTCCCTGACGGTCACGGCTCCGTATGCAGTTGATGCTGCTAACGGAGCCGCGACCGTGAGGGAGCGGTAAAAGGTGAATCGAAAAGCGCATGGAGTGCGACGAGAATAACAGCCGGAGTTTTTCGGAGCCGCGACCGTGAGGGAGCGGTAAACGGTGCATCGAAGGGCGAATGGATCGCGACGAGAATAACAGCCGGGGTTTTTCGGAGCCGCGACCGTGAGGGAGCGGTAAACGGTGTATCGAAAGGCGAATGGATCGCGACGAGAATAACAGCCGGAGTTTTTCGGAGCCGCGACCGTCAGGGAGCGGTAAACGGTGCATCGAAAAGCGCATGGAGTGCGACGAGAACAACAGCCGCTTCCACGGTTTACCGGGGCGGACTGGGCGGACGATTCGCGAATCGTTCACAGTCCCTTATGATAACGCCAGGTCTGTGTAGAGGAAGCGTTCGTACCGATGAGGCTCGCCGGTGACGCACGGAATCGTTCGGTTGAACATCGGCCCGGCGTAGGCGAAGGTGTGGAACTCTCCGTTTTCGCCGCAGGGGTCTGCCTTTGCGGGAAGATCGTTCAGCAGCGCCGTGTCGAACTCGCGACCCGCGAAGCTTTCGTCCAGCGCGGCGGTATCGATGCACGCCAGCCGCGCGCGCAAGCGGCCTGCGATCATTTCCCTGGCAAGGTCCGCAGTGGGCAAATCCCAAAGCGGGAACACCGGCTTCAACCCAGATTCCGCCAGCTGCCGCTCGCGATACTCGCGAATATCGCGCAGATAAAGATCGCCGAACGCAATTTCAGTGAAGCCTTCGGCAATCGCGCGACGGCACGCCTCGGCCATACAACCTTCATACGCTTCGTTGGAACAAGGCCACGGCAGCGGAATCTGCCAAAGCGGTACTGCCGCGGCTTCGGCTTGAGCTTCCAGCAGTTCGCGGCGGACGCCGTGCATGGCTACACGACCCGCCGCGTCATTGAGAGTAGTCAGCAGCCCGGCAACTTCGACGCCCTGCTGCCGCAGAACATGCAGGCTCCAGGCGCTGTCTTTGCCGGAGCTCCAGGCCAGTAGAGTCTTCGCCAACCGTCAGGCCGCCTGCAAAGCGACGCGCTCGCGGCGCGCCACCGTCCGGCTCAGCCACGCATGCAGAACGAAGAACACCGCGGAATACAGCAGGTCCGACGCGAGCGTGCGGCCGTAGAACGGAATCCCGGCGACGAAGCAACTCACCAAACCTTCCATGTTGCGGGCATAGGTGTGGGCGGCGCCCAGCCACACCGCGAAGTTGGTGATCAGGAAGAACTGCAAGCTCGCGGCGACGGCGGCCGTACCGATCCACAGCGGATTTTCCGTGCGGCGCAGCTTGGTTCCGATCCATACAGAAATCAAAAAGCTCGCATATACGAACGGCGTCGCGAAGGAATAGCCGCCCAGAATCGGGTCAGTAATCGCCATGAGCACGATCGGCAGCGCGTAGGCCTGCCAGCCGCGCAGGCGCGCGCCCGCGAACAGGCTCATCGCTCCCACAGGCGCGAAGTTTACCGCCTGAGTGACGCGCAGCAGCGCTCCCAATACCGTCAGCCCCATGGCCATCGGCCTCGCCGTCTGATTTTCCATTGTTTCTCCTCTACTCACAATATTATCTACCAGTAAGCCCCGATGTCGATTGGTTCGGCTCCCACAGTGTTTCCACCGTGGACGTCAGATGGTTCGCCCAGCGGCTCCACACGAACAGCGCATCGCTGAGGCGGTTCAGGTACCGCACTGCTTCGGGCGGCGCTTCCTCTTCGCGGCTGAGCGTGACGCACGCCCGCTCAGCGCGACGGCAGACGGTCCGGCAGATGTGCAACTCCGCGTCCAGCCGGCTGCTGCCCGGCAGAATGAAACTGCGCAACGGCGCCAGTTCCGCATTCATGTGGTCCATCTCTTTTTCGAGCTGCTCGATTTCCGCGGCGGTGATGCGCGGCTGCTTTTCGTGCACATCCGCCGGCAGCGTCGCGAGAATCGAGCCGAGGTTAAAGAGTTCGTGCTGCACGCGCAGCATAATGGGCGCGAGCGGATACACTTTTCCGTTGCGACTCACCATTTCATGCACGGTGGAGCGAGCGAGTCCGAGAAATGCATTCAGCTCGTCGACGGTGCCGTACGCCTCTATGCGCGCACTGTCCTTCGACACGCGTTGACCGCCCACCAACCCGGTCTCCCCGCCGTCGCCACGCCGCGTGTATACGCGATTGATCGCCAGGCGCGGTTCTTCGAATGGAACGTCGCTCATAGCTCTATTTTGCTCTCGAAATCGCCCACTTCAAACCCGCAACGAAGTTGAGCCGCGGCGATGGGAAGCCGAACACTTCTTCGTAATACTGGTTCAGGGCGTTGCGCAGATTGCCATACGCCGTGACGCCATGGCCCAGCTCATAATTCACATTGATTCCCAGGTTCGCGTACCCGGGATTCCAAAACAGGCCGTTGGTTGCGCCGAGGCCAGGCTCCACATCGAGCGCCTGCCCGCGATAATATCCCTCGACGTTCGCCGTCACCTTGCCGCGCGTAACGGTGACCATGGTGGTACCCGAGTTCGCGGGACGCCGCAGCAGTTGCTGCCCCACCTGAAATGGCGTAGGCGCGACATTCGTTGCGCCGCTTAGCCCGAGGATTTCGGTGTTGAGGTACGTGTATGAACCAGTGACGAAAACCCAGCGCGCTGGACGCCATTGGGCCGTGAACTCGGCTCCCTGGGCGCGCGAGTTGGCGAGGTTATCGGTCTGGAAGCGGCCCAGTTTGCTGAGGCTGCCGCCGAGCGTCACAATCAGGTCGTAGTAGCGGTTGTAAAAATATGTGGCATCGAGCGCGATGAGGCCGTGCGCCAGCTTCTGGCCGATTCCGGCATCGAAGCTGCGCGTGCGCTCCGGCTTCAGCGACGGATTGTCCGTGTACGCCAAATCGAAGCCGCCCGGTGGCCGCAGGCCCATGCCGAAGGAGGAGTGCAACCGCGTCGCTGCCTTCGCATACGCCACCGCGACCTTGGGATTCGCAGTGGATATCGTCTGCTCCGGGAAGGCCGGCCGCGAGAAGCCGTCGGTTGGAATCGCGCCAGTGCGGATGATTTCACCGCGCACACCTGCCTGCACGCTGAATGCGCCCCAGACGAAGCGGCTTTCCCAGTAGATGCCGGTCTCATTGCGGCGGATGGGGAACGCGTTAAAGGATGCGTCGCTGATGAAGGTGTTCTTGATTTCTTCCAGCGCTTCGCTGACGCCGAATGCCGTTGTGTAATGCGGGCTCACGCTGACGATGGTGCGCGACTCCGCCTGACCTCTCAGGTCCTTATTCGCGCTGAAACCGAAAGGGCTGGTATAGCCATTATTGTTCTGGAAAAAGGTGGTGAAGAGTTCTTCCCGTACACGCGGCGTGGCATCGATGGTGTAGTGCGCCAGGTAATCGCCAAAATTGTTTTTGCTCCGGCTGATGAGGTCGATTCCGCTGAAGGTGTGCTTCGGATCCGAACCCCATGCACCGGGCTCGCCGACCGTGTTGCTATCGAAATCGGCATGCAGCGAGAGCGACTGGCGGCCCCAGTGCCGCGATACGTTCAGGAGGCCGTTGGTGTTGTGATAATCGCCGTTCGGGACGGGGCCATTATCATCCATGCGCGATGCGGAGAACGCCAGGCCGAAACCGCCGATGCGCGCCGTACCGCCGGCGCCAAAGCGACGTTCGCCGTATGTGCCGCCTTCGGCAAGCACATCGAAGTTGGGCGAAGCATCGGCTTCACGAGTCACGAAATTCACCACCCCGCTGTTGGCATAGGGTCCGTAAATCGCCGATTGCGGGCCGCGGACCACTTCCACGCGATCCAAACTCTCGGTGGGGATATGGGCGAAATCGAAATTCCCGCCGAAGGCGTTCACCGGAACTCCGTCGATCTCGACGAGGTTGAAATTCGCATAACCGCCGCGAATGAACAGACCGGTGACACCGCCGAAATACGCGGTTTGGCTGAAGGCGAGACCGGGCACGTAGCGAAGCAGGTCCACCGCGGTAGGCTGATTGCTTTCGCGGATTTCCTGACGCGGCACGATGGTGACACTGCTGCCCTGCTGTTCGGCGGAAACATCGATTGCCGAGCCGACAACGCGAACCGCATCGACCACCGGGGCGAGTTCCAGTTTTACGTTGGCCGGCGTGCCGGCCTGGTCGAGAGGAATCTCGACGGTACGGAAGCCGGGCGCGGTGACGGCAAGGCGCGCTCCCGGCGCGGGGTCGGCTTTCAGGTTGAAGCCGCCGGCAGTATCGGCGACAGTCTGGGCTTCCACGCCGACACGGTCGACAATGGAGACCTGGGCTCCGCATACACCGGCGCCCGATGGATCGGTGACGGTTCCTTTGATATCGGCGGCGAAGAGTGAAACGAATGAACAGGCCAGCAGGCCTGCGGCACGGAAAAACATTGGTAAGCTCCTCCCTCGAGAGCTGTGACTAACGGTCCGTGGCCGGTCTCCTGACTTGCGCGTCATCGGAAGAGATTCACCTTCCCGTTCCGAAGAACAGTGGTGTTTCGAATCTCGCCTCAGCGCTTACAGTGGCGGGGCCGTGCTGGATTTTCACCAGCTTCCCGTGCACCAGCGGACAATAAACTCCGTTACTGAGTGTACACTATTTGCAAAGACCCATGTACCGGCTCATCACCGCGCTGGCGGTTTCGGCGCTGCTGCTTTCGGCGGCCGATCCGCAGAAAGACCAGCGCAAAAAATCTCTGGAAGCCTATCAGGAAGGGCTTGCGGCCGATAAAGCAGGCCATCGCGACGATGCCATTGCGGCGTATTCGGCAGCCATCCATGCCGATGAAACCAACGGGGCGGCGTGGCTCGCTCGCGGCCGCGATTATCTGGCTACCGGAAAGAACGACGCCGCGACACTGGATCTGGAGCAAGCGGTGCGCTATCTTCCTAACGACGCGCAGGCATACGCGGCACGCGGGCAGGCCGACAGCGCGGCGGGCCAGACTGCGCGCGCCATACAGGATTTCTCCACCGCCATTGAACTGAAACTGGAACGCACTGAGGTTTATACAGGTCGCGGCGACGCATATCGCGCGAGCGGCCAGTTTGAAAAAGCGGTAGACGATTATACGCGCGCCATCAAGCTGCGGCTGGATAATCCGGAACCGTATAAGGGTCGCGGAATGGCATACGCGGCGCTCAAGCGGTATCGCGACGCGGTGGATGATTTCGATCTGTGCCTGGAACGGCGTCCGGATTTCGAAGACGTATACATTGAGCGCGCCTTGGCGTATGCCGCTTTGAGCGATTATCAGCACTCCAGGCAGGATCTGGACGAAGCCGCGCGCCTGCGGCCGGAAGATGTGCGGGTATACCGGGTGCGCGGCGCGGTTCGCGAGCGAATGCGCGACGACCCCGGCGCGCTGGCGGACTTCAGCGAAGCGATCCGGCTGGACCCGAAGGATGCGCGCCTCTACCTGGCGCGCGGCTCTGTGTATGCGCGCATGGGAAAGCTTGCGGAATCGCTGGAGGATCGGGATAAGGCGGTGCAGTTAGACCCGAAGAGTCCCGAGGCGTACGTCGCGCGCGGAAGCTCCTATCACCTGTTAGGCCGTCATGAGGAAGGGTTCAAGGACCGAAGCACGGCGCTGTCGCTCGATCCCAATTACGCGCTGGCGTGGGAAGCGCGCGGCAACGCGTACCTGATGCTGGGCCATTACGATGAGGCGGTAGCGGATCTGGAGCATGCGGTGCGGCTCGAGCCGGGGAATGCCGAGGCTCGGCGACTGTTGACGCAGGCACAGGCACAAGTTGCGCAAGTGGTGGCGGCAGCGAGGGTGAAGGAAGCGGCGCCGGATACGACGAAGGTTACGCTGCCTGGTTCTCCGGCGGCGGCCGAAGTTCCGCCCGCCGCTGCGGCAGTGCAACCGGCGCCTGCGGCAGTGCAGCCGAAGCCTATGGCGGTGCAGCCGGCGCCGAAACCGGCGGTGTCCGCGGCCGAATTGCATGCCAAGGGAAGGCAGCTCTTGCAGCAGGATAAGTTCACTGAGGCTGTTGCCGTTTTATCGGCCGCCATTGCAGCCGACCCGTCGCTGGCGTTGGCATACAATGCGCGCGGGTATGCGCGGTTCCGGTTGAAGCAGTATGCAGACGCGATTGCCGACTTCGATGAGGCGGTCAAGCTGAAGCCGGATTACGCGAACGCGTATAGCAATCGCGCGGCGGCGAAGCGGTCGGCAGGCGACAAGGCGGGCGCGGAGGCCGATGCGAAGCGCGCTAAGGAATTTGCCGTTGGTCGATGATGGGCGGCCGGCGGAGGTTTCTGAAAACCGAAAGATCTTTCGGTTTCGTTTTCTAAGCCATTTCGTTTCTTTGCGGGGTAGAGGAAAACCGAAAGATGTTTCGGTTTTGCGTTTACCTTTGGGTAAGGGGCCTTTTGGGCGTTTGTTCTCGTCGCGATGCATTCGCCTTTCGATGCACCTTTTACCGCTTCCTTACGGTCGCGGCTCCGTTAGGGTCCAAACCGGGGACATGGGTGACACTTCTATCCGGGGACATGGTGACAGTCGATAGGGTTTGAGAATTTTGGGTTCTCAGAATCAACTACATACGGAGCCGTGACCGTTAGGGAGCGGTGAAAGGTGCCGGGATGCGTTTCCCTGGCTTTATGATGGCACGGGGTTGTGCTCGATTCGGCGTACCGGCTCGTAAGTGATTGGCGGGAAGACGCCAAATTCTTGTGAATGCCTGGCGACGTCTACTTCAGCAGGTTGGAGCTGCGATTCGCGAAGTCCAGGACCCAGTTCGGGAAGATCCCCAGGAACAGCGTGCCTAATGCCGGCAGAATCAGAGCTGCCCGCAGGCCGGCGCCCAGGGGCTCGGCAGCATTGGCGGCTTCGCTCGGCTCGCGCATGTACATCATCACCAGAATCCGCAAGTAGTAATAGGCGGCGACGGCGCTATTCAGAAGGCCCAGCACGGTCAGCCAAACCAAGTGCGATTCCAGAGCGGCGCGGAAGATGTAGAACTTTCCGAAGAATCCGCCTGTCAGCGGCACGCCGATCAGCGAGAGCAGGAAAATGGCCAGCATAGCCGCGGTCATGGGCTGCCGCTGGGCAAGACCCGAGAAGTCCTCGATGCTCTGATACTTCTCGCCGCGTCCGGAAAGATGGCTGACCACCGCGAAGGCTCCGATGTTCATAAAGGCATACGCCGCCAGGTAGAACATGGCAGATGCCACGCCGATTTCGCTGCGCGCCGTCAGCGCCACCAGCACGTAGCCGGCGTGCGCGATGGAGCTGTAAGCCAACATTCGCTTGATGTTCTGCTGCAACAGGGCGGCGAAGTTGCCGATGGTCATGGAGAGGAGAGCAACGCCCCAGACCAAAGGCTCCCACCCACTGCCGATCGGCTCGAATGCCGTCATGAAAATGCGCAGGAAAATAGCAAACGCCGCCGCCTTCGGTCCGGCGGAGAGAAACGCGCTGACCGGAGTGGGCGCGCCCTGGTAAACGTCGGGCGCCCAGACCTGGAACGGCGCCGCGGAAATCTTGAACGCCAGCCCGACGAAGATCAGGGCGGCGGCGACTCCCACAAAGATCGGCGACGGCGCATCCGGACCTGCCTGATTCATGCGAATCACAGCCAGGTTGGTGCTCTGGGTGGCGCCGTAGATCAACGCAACTCCGTACAGGAAGAACCCGGTGGCGAAGGAGCCCAACAGGAAGTACTTCAGCGCCGATTCGTTGGCGCGTTTGTCATCGCGCAGGTAGCCCGCGAGGATGTAACTCGCGATGGACGAAATTTCAAGGCCGATGAAGATAATGATCAGATCGTTCGCCGCGGCCATGATGGACTGACCCGCGATGGAGAAGAGCAACAGCGCGTGGAACTCGCTGGTCTCGGCTTCCTGCTTTGCCAGGAAGCGGTAGCTCGGCAGCACCGTCAGAATGCCCACCACCATCACGAGCACGCGGAAAAATGTCGCGAAGCCGTCCACCCATAGCATGCCGCCGAAGGCCGGTCCCGCGTGTTGATAAGCGTAGATGGATGCGCCGATGCCGCCGATGAGCGTCAGCAGGCTGATATGGCCGAAGGCGTAGCTGCCGCGCTTATTGAGTATCGGATCGAGCACCATCATGAGGGTGCCCATGACCACCAGAATGATCTCCGGCAGGAAGCGGATCGCGTCCGCCGGATTCATGGTCGGCATGATGCTAGCGCCCATTGGCAACCTCCAGCGAGGCGGGCCGGCGCAACTCCACCCGGAAGGGAACGTTGATCTGTGTCTGCTTGAGCACCTGCGCGGTCACGTTGCTGACCGGCGGCAGGAACGATTGGGAGTAGACGCCCATCCACACCATCATCGCGATGAGCGGGACCATCGCGGCCCATTCGCGCCCTTTCATATCGAAAACGTGCGACCCGACTTCGTGATTCGCCTCGCCGAAGAAGACACGCTGGTAAAGCCAGAGCATATAGCAGGCGGAAAGAATCACGCCAATGGAGGCGAAGATCGCCCATTTGTAATTGGCGATTGCCGTGCCCTGCAGCACCAGGAATTCGCCGACGAAATTGTTGAGCAGCGGAAGCCCGATACTCGCCAGTGTGGTGATCAGAAAGGCGGTGGAAAGCCACGGCGCCACCGTCGCCACCCCGCCGTAATCCTTGATCTCCAGCGAGTGACGGCGCTCATACAGCAGGCCGACAACAACGAACAGCGCGCCGGTCGAGATGCCGTGGTTCAGCATCTGATAAACCGCGCCATCCATGCCCTGCTGCGTGAAGGAAAAGATGCCGAGGACCACAAAGCCCAAGTGGCTGACCGAAGAGTACGCCACCAGCTTCTTCATGTTCGGCTGCACCATGGCAACCAGCGCGCCGTAGATGATTCCGATGATCGCCAGCACGGCGATCCACGGTGCGCACTGGCGCGCGGCGCTGGGGAACAACGGCAGGCAGAAGTGAAGGATTCCGTACGTGCCCATCTTCAGCATGACGGCTGCCAGCATGACGGAGCCGGCGGTGGGAGCTTCCACGTGCGCGTCGGGCAGCCAGGTGTGCAGCGGGAAGAGCGGCACCTTGATGGCGAACGCGAGGAAGAACGCCAAAAAGAGCAGCAACTGTTCATTGGGCGCGAAGGTGAGGCGACCGGTAGCGAGCTGATCCAGGATGGCCGGATAACTGAAGGTCTGAGCTTTGATGTACAGGTAGATGATGGCCGCGAGCATCAACACCGAGCCCGCCATCGTATAGAGGAAGAATTTGACCGCCGCGTAGATGCGGCGCTCATGGCCCCAGATGCCGATCAGGAAATACATCGGCACAAGCGAGATTTCCCAGAACACGTAAAACAGGAAGAGGTCCTGCGCCAGGAACACGCCGATGAGGCCGAATTCCAGCAGCAGCAGGAACGCAAAGAATTCTTTGACGCGATGTTGAATGCTCTTCCACGAGATGAGCACGCAGATGGGGGTGAGCAGCGTGGACAGCATCATCAGCCAGAAGCTCACGCCGTTGGCGGAGATTGCGAAGTGAATGTCCGGCGAGGAGATCCAGGGCACATCGACCATGAACTGCTCGTGGGCGGTGGCGCGGTCAAACCAGTTCAGCAGTCCGATGGACGCAACGAAGGTAACCAGGGACACCGCGAGCGACCAGATGCGCGATGCCTGCGGATTGTTGCGCGGCAGCAGAGTCGCGACGATGAAGCCGGCAAGCGGAATAAAGAGGACCGCGGTCAGCAGATTCATCGGAGGCCTCCCGAGAGGCTCATCGCCACGATGAGCAAGACACTGCCGAACAGAACCCACGTCGCGTAGCTGCGAATGTTGCCGGATTGCATCTGGCGGAGGACGCCGCCGACGGCGCGGGCCGCGGTACCGACTCCGTTCACAGTGCCATCGATGAGCCCGGCATCTGCGCCGCGCCAAAGCACTACACGCGAGCCGTTGACTACGGGCTTGACCACCGTCGCGTCATACGCTTCGTCAACAAAGTACTTGTTGAGGACCAGCTTGTATAGACCTCCGAGGCTGCCGCCTATGGAATCCGCCGTGCCGGGCTTTACGACGTACATCACATAAGCGATCAGAATGCCGAGAAGACCCGCCGCGCTGGAGATCACCATCAGCATCACATCTTCAGGCGCTTCGAGGGTAGGGAACAGCGAGCCGAGGAACTCGGGGATCTTGAACAGGAAACCGCCGCCGAGCGACAGGATCGCGAGCACGATCAGCGGACCCGTCATAACAGCGGGAGATTCGTGCGGATGTGCGTTGCCGCGGTACCGGCCGAAGAAAGTCATGAACATCGCGCGGAAAACATAGAACGCGGTGATGCCGGCGGTCAGCGTGCCCACCCAATACATCCAGGGCGCGTGATGGTTGGCGGCGAGGAGAATGGCGTCCTTACTGAAGAAGCCGGACGTGAACGGCACTCCGGCAATGGCCACCGCGGCGCACATCATGGTCCAGAAAGTGATCGGAATTTTGGTGCGCAGGCCGCCCATGTTGCGCATATCCTGTTCGCCCGAGAGCGCGTGGATCACACTGCCGGAACC
This sequence comes from Candidatus Limnocylindrales bacterium, assembly GCA_035606355.1. Lineage (GTDB taxonomy): Bacteria > Acidobacteriota > Terriglobia > Bryobacterales > Bryobacteraceae > Sulfopaludibacter. Next base: position 347,351 of record DATNFO010000041.1, read on the forward strand.
GAGGAACAGCAGCGCTTTGAAGAACGCGTGGGTCATCAGATGATAAACCCCGGCCGAGAACGCTCCGCAGCCGACGCCGACAAACATGTAGCCGAGTTGCGAGACGGTGGAATACGCGAACACCTTCTTAATATCGTTCTGCGCCATGCCGATGGTGGCGGCGAAGAACGCGGTCGCGATACCGATGATGGCAATGGTGTCCATCGCAGCCGGCGCGTGCGTGAAGATCGGGAAGGAGCGGGCGCACATGTAAACGCCGGCGGTCACCATGGTCGCGGCGTGGATCAGGGCGGACACAGGCGTGGGACCGGCCATAGCGTCCGGCAGCCAGACGTACAGGGGAATCTGCGCCGATTTTCCGGTCGCGCCGAGTAGCAGCAGCAGCCCGATGGTGGTCAAGACGGCTTCGGAAGCGGCTGGCGCCTGGCGGAACACGGTGCCGAAATCGAGCGAGCCGAAGGTCTTGAAAATCAGGAACATGGCGAGCGAGAAACCGAAGTCGCCGATGCGGTTGACGATGAACGCCTTGTTACCCGCGTCCGTCGCGAATTTCTTATCGAAGTAAAACCCAATGAGCAGATAGCTGCACAGGCCCACGCCTTCCCAGCCGATGAAGAGGATCAGGTAGTTCGCGCCGAGAACCAGTGTCAGCATGAAAAACATGAACAGGTTCAGGTAAGCGAAGAAGCGATAGAAACCGCCGTGATTCGGCCCATGCTCGTGGGCCATGTAGCCGACGGAGTAGATGTGGATGAGGCTGCCGATGCCGGTGACCACCATCAGCATGACGGCGGTGAGGCGGTCGACGGAGAAATCCCAGTTGACCTGAAATGCGCCGCTCTGAATCCAGGTAAAGTAATGCTCGCTATAGGCCGTATTGAGCGGCGCGAGCGCGAGCAGCGTCTTCAAGGCCCAGGCGAACGAAAGCACCACGCTGCCAATGCCGAACACGCTGACCAGAGCTTTGGAAAAACGGCGTCCAAACAGGCCGTTGATGAGGAAGCCCGCCAGGGGAAAGATTGGTATGAGCCAGAGTTGCATCTAGTTCTTCATCGAATCGATCGCGTCGATATTGAGTGTCGAGCGATTCTTGAACACCGTCAGAATGATTGCGAGTCCCACAGCCGCTTCCGCCGCCGCCACTACCATCACGAAGAACGCAAACAGATGCCCGTCCACGCTCTTGAAATGATAGGAGAAGGTGATAAACGTCAGATTCACGGCGTTGAGCATCAGTTCGATGGACATGAACACCGTGACGATGTTGCGCCGGAAGAGGAAACCGGCGACGCCGAGGGCGAAGAGCACCGCGCTCAGCGTGAGAAACCAGGAAATCGGGACGGCCGCCATTTAATCCATTTCCTTTCGCGCCAGCACGATGGCGCCGACGATGGCGATCAGCACCAGGATGGAAGTGATTTCGAACGGCAGCATGTACGTGGTGAATAGCGCCCGTCCGATGGCTTGAGCGGTTCCGCCGGTGAAGCCGCCGAAGGTGACTTCGACATCGCGCGGGAACAGCCGCTGCACAAAGTACGCTACCAGGCCGAGGAAGGCGATCAGCAGCGGCACACCCAGGAGGTGCACCACTACGCTACGGCCCTGTTTCACTTCCGAACCGGCGTTCAACAGCATGATGACGAAAATAAACAGCACCATCACCGCGCCGGCGTAGACAATCACCTGCGCGGCGGCGATGAATTCAGCGCCGAGCAACAGGTAGAGGATTGCGAGCGACCCCATGACTCCGACCAGCGAAATCGCGCTGGAGATCGGATGCGTCTGGACCACCACGTTGATCGCGCATACCACCGCGATGATCGCGAAGATCAGAAAAAGTATGACGTTCATTTCGTGAACCACGCCACCAGAAAGCCGGTGATCAGCAGATTGAGCATGGCCACCGGGAACAGGAACTTCCACGTAAAGCCCATCAGTTGGTCATAACGGAAGCGCGGCAGCGTTCCGCGAATCCACATGAAGGCGAAGAGAATCACGCCGGTTTTGCCGCAGAACCAGAAGAGCGGCAAGAGCCATTGCTGCACGATGGGCAGCACGAAGACAGCGGCAATGATGAGAAAAATGACGCCGAAGGCGGGAAAGGTGAGCTTGTCCCGTTTGCGCACAGCGTTCACGCCGTGATACAGGGCGATGAGCCCGGCGATGGCGAAAATAACCACCGGCACGAAGCTCGAGCCGTATGCCGCCGGCCATGGCGCATCCCAACCGCCGAGGAACAAGAGAGTCGCCATGCAGCTTACAGTGATCATGTTGGCGTATTCCGCCATGAAGAAGCTGGCGAACTTCATGCTGCTGTACTCGGTATGGAAGCCGGCGACCAGCTCGTTTTCGGCTTCGGGAAGATCGAACGGCACACGATTGGTTTCCGCAAACGCAGCGATCAGGAAGATGATGAAGCTGATGATCTGCGGGAAGGGTCCGCGCAGCAGGTTCCAGTGGAGCAGGCCGCCGGCCTGCGTGCCGACCAGATCGCGGAGGCTGAGCGTATTCGACAGCAGCAAGGGCGCGGCGATGGCGATTGACATCGGCAACTCGTAGCTGATCATTTGCGCGGAACTGCGCAGGCCGCCCAGCAGCGCGTACTTATTGTTCGATGCCCAACCGGCGAGCGCGATTCCGTACACGCCCATGGAGGACGCGGCCAGAATGAAGACGACGCCGATGTTGAGGTCCGTCAACTGCATCCAGGTGTGATAGCCGGCCACTTCAATGGTGGGGCCAAACGGGATGACGCTGATCGAGAGGAGCGCCATGGAAACGGAGATGAAGGGAGCCGCAAGATAGAGAGGCTTGTTGACGTAGGAAGGCAGCAAGTCTTCCTTGGTGATGAGCTTGATCACATCGGCGAGCGGCTGCAAGAGACCGTGCGGGCCGACGCGGTAAGGGCCGGGGCGCACCTGTATATGGGCGATGACTTTGCGTTCCACCCATTGCAGGTAAGCCAAGGTGGTCATGAGAACACCGAAGACCACCAGGATTTTGATCAGGCTGATGACGATGAACGAATCCATTTAGCTGCCCAAGCGGCTTTCCACAACTGAATGCAAGACTTTAGAATAGCGTCCCAGCGTGCCCGAGGAGAATAGCCCGTTGTGATCGCTGCGCACCAGGTCGGGGCGGCTCTCGACGGGGATACGGCCGTTGACGGGCATGGTCTGAGCGGCTCCGCCGGTGGCGATGGCGGCCGACGGAATATTGTAGCCGCGAACGGCTTTGCGAATCTGTTCGAAAACCACTTCCGGCACCCACGGCCCGAGCGTCTGCGCGGCTTGCATTTCGCGCGCGATGAAGCCCATGATTTCGATGTCCGGCTTGGCGCCCATGGTCTGAATGGCCTTTTTCAGGCGCTGCACTTCGCCGGTGGTATTGGTGACGGTCCCGTTCTTTTCGTAGGCGGAGGCGGCGGGCAGGACGACATCCGCCTGCTGCGCGGTCTCGGTGAGAAACATGTCCTGGACCACGAGGAAGGCCGCGTTCTTCCGCGCTCCGCTTTTATACGGGTTCGCGCCGACGACCCAGAGCACGTCGAGATTGGCGTCTAGCATCTCATCCACGTGCATGCCGGGTTGATTGGTGGGTTCAAAGCCGGGCAGCAGCTCGGGGGCGAGGCCCATGTCGATAGCGCCGCGGGAATTGGAATAATCTACGAGAGCGACGTACTTTACGGGGATGCCGAGCGATTCGCCGAACTCCACCAGGCGCGCGACATCGGCGCCCTTGAAGGAATCGTCGAACAGAATGACGAGCTCGCCTTCCCCTTTGAGTTTGTCGCGAAGCGATTCCAGCGCGGCGAAATAGTCCGCGGGTCCGGCGATTACATTGTGCAGATGCACTGGCCTCGATGGCTCGCCCAGCGCCTTGCCGGGACCTTCGACAGGTTCCCACCGTGGACCCGCTGGTCCGGGTGAACCGGCATTGGGAGGCGTGGCCACACCACCCACCGGCATGTTGCCGGGACCGGTGCTGGTGGCGCCGGGACGGCCCTGCGGATTCGCACCGAGATCGCCGCCGACCTTCTGCGCGGGACCGCCCACGCGAATGCTCAACACGGAGTACTTGTCCTCGCGCACCGGACCGGGAGTGACGGCGTAGACGTGCGCCTGATGATGCCGGTAGTTCGCGCGAACCTGATAGGCCAGCAGCGGATGCTCCAGCGAAAGGTCCGAACCAAGCACCAGCACGGCCTTGCGCTCGTACAGGTCGGCGACGGTCGCGAGTTGGCCGGTCTTGCCGCTGAGGGCGTCGAGCAGGCTGACGACGTCGCCCGTGCGGTGATGATCGATGTTGTTCGTCTTTAGCACCTCGCGAGCGAAGCGCTGCAGATAGAAATTCTCTTCGTTGCTGGTGTGGTTGGAGCCGATGACGCCGAATGTTCCGCCGGCGTTTGCCGTCTCAGAGAACTTCTTGCCGACAGCTTCGAGCGCTCTGCTCCAGGAGACTTCTTCGAGCTTGCCGTTGATGCGCATCATGGGGGCTTGCAAGCGGTCGGCGTTGTTATAGAAATCGAAGCCGTAGCGGCCCTTCACGCAGAGAAATTCGCCGTTGATGCCGGAGCGGTCGCGATTGTTGCCGCGCATGATTTCGTCATTGCGCGTGCCGAGCGTCGTCTTGCAGCCATCCGCGCAGTGCGTGCAGATGGTGCCGACGTGGGTCATTTCCCAGGGACGCGTCTGGTAGCGATAGATGCCGCTGGTGAGCGCGCCGACGGGGCAAATGTCGATGCAGGCGCCGCACTCGTCGCATTCCAGGTGATCGCCGACGTTGGGGGCAATTTCGGAGACCGCGCCGCGGTTCACGACGCCGAGCGCGCCGACGCCCATGCCTTCGTTACAGATGCGGACGCAGCGGAAGCAAAGAATGCAGCGCGGCGCATCGAAAAACACGACGGGCGAATATTGTTTTTCGGGAACGTGGAGCTTGGTTTCGCTATAACGGCTTTCGCCCGCGCCATAGCGAAACGCCATGTCCTGAAGTTCGCACTCGCCGCCTTTATCGCAGACCGGGCAATCCAGGGGGTGATTGGTGAGCAGGAACTCGAGGGTCGATTTGCGGGCCGCTGCGACTACCGGAGTTTCCGTTTTGACGACCATGCCTTCCGCCACGGGAAGCGTGCAGGCGGCCATCAGCTTGGGCATCTTCTCGACTTCCACCAGGCACATGCGGCAAGCGGCCTGCAGCGAGAGACCTTCGTAATAACAAAACGCCGGGATTTCAATGCCGACGGTCTTCGCGGCATCGATGACGAGCGTATTCGGGGCAGCTTTGACTTCCCGGCCGTCGATTGTGAGTGTTACCAAGTCAGGCATTAATACAAACCTTGGGGCAGCGTATTTTTACCACAGAGACACAGAGAAAACCAAGAGAGCACAGAGAAGAGCATTATGTTTTTCTCTGTGTCCTCTGTGATTCTCTGTGCCTCCGTGGTGAAATCACACTCTTCCTATCTTTAAACCGCCACTGCGTGCTTTTCGTAGGGGCACGGCTTTCCGTTCAGGTGATCTTCGAACTCGTTCCGGAATTTTTCTACTATTGAGATGGTTGGCATGGCCGCGGCATCTCCTAGGGGACAGAAGGTCCGGCCCAGCATGTTCTTCGCCAGGTCTCCGATCAGATTGATGTCGGACTTCACTCCTCCGCCTTCGTGGAAACGGGTCAGGATCTTGCGCAGCCAGGTTGTGCCTTCGCGGCACGGAATGCACCAGCCGCAACTTTCGTGCGCGTAGAAGCGCATGATTCGCAGCGCGGCTTTCACCATGCAGGTTTCTTCGTCCATGATGATCACTCCGCCCGACCCGAGCATGGTTTTGCGCTGCGTCATGGAGTCGTAGTCCATGGTGGCGCCTTCGAGCTCTTCGGCGGTGAGCACCGGGCAGCTCGACCCTCCGGGGATGAACGCTTTCAGCTTGCGGCCCATGCGCATTCCGCCGCCGACCTCTTCGATCATCTGCTTCACGGGGAAGCCAAGCTTCAGCTCGTAGACACCCGGCTTATTCACGTGACCGGTGAGGCAGGTGAGCTTGGTGCCTCCCGCTTTGGGAACGCCGAGCGCGGCGAACGCCGCACCACCATCGCGAATGATGGGAGGCACGGCGCAAAAAGTCTCCACATTGTTCAGCACCGTGGGCGATTGGAAAGCGCCCGATACGGCGGGGAAAGGCGGCCGGATGCGCGGGATGCCGCGCTTGCCTTCGAGCGATTCAAGCAGCGCCGATTCTTCTCCGCACTCGTATGCTCCGGCTCCGGTGTGCGCGTAAAGATCGAAATCAAAGCCGGTGCCCTGAATGTTCTTGCCGAGCCACCCCTTGGCGTACGCTTCGGCGATCGCCTTTTCGGTGATGTCGATGAGGTAGCGATATTCGCCGCGAATGTAGATGTAGCCGACGTGCGCATCTACCGCGAGCCCGGCGATCAGCACGCCTTCGATGAGCTGGTGCGGATCGTTTTCGATCAGCACGCGATCCTTGCAGGTGCCTGGTTCGCTCTCGTCGCCGTTGACCACGATGTATTTGGGTTTCGGAGAGGTACGCGGGACAAAGCTCCACTTCATTCCGGTGGGGAAGCCTGCGCCGCCGCGTCCGCGCAGATTGGAGACCTTCACTTCATCGATGATCTGCTCCGGCGTCATCTTCGATGCTTTGAGGAACGCCTGATAGCCGTCGCTCGCGAGATAGGTTTCGATGGAAGCGGAATTGGGGAGGCCAAAGCGGCGCGTGAGCACCCTGGTCTCCAGCGGACTGGGTTCGTTATACAGCATTCGTTATTGCTTCTTCCTCAAGGTGTCCAGAAGCTGATCGAGTTTCTCGGGCGTGACGAAGTGATGAAAATCGTAGTTGACCTGAATGGCGGGCGCCCAGGAGCACGCGCCCATGCACTCCACTTCCTCAAGCGAAATCTGCCCGTCCGCCGTCACTTCCTTGTGCCCGATGCCGAGCTTCTCGCAGGCGTGATCCCACAGCTTATCGCCATCCATGAGCTGGCAACTGATATTGGTGCAGATCTGGACGTGGTACTTGCCGAGCGGCTTAGAGTGCAACATCGAGTAATACGTCAGCACCTCATTGACTTGCAGAGGCGTGACGCCGACCCGTTTGGCCACTTCATCGATCAATTCGCCGGTGACGCTGCCGATTTCATCCTGCGCATACAGCAGCATAGGGATCATCGCCGAGCGCTCCCGGCCCGGCGGGTAGCTGTGCAGGAGTCTTTCAAACCTGGCTTCCAGTTCTGGTGAAAATGTCATCGATCCGTATCGCCCAGGACGAAATCCATGCTTCCGATGGAAGCAATCACGTCCGCAATAAGGGTTCCTTCAACTAGTTTAGATGTCGCTTGCAGGTTGCCGAAACTCGGCGTTCGCATGTGCACGCGATAGGGTATCCCGGTGCCGTCGCTGACCACGTAATAGCCGAGCTCGCCGCGCGGCGATTCGATCACCTGATACACCTCGCCGGCGGGAACGCGGAAGCCTTCGGTGACAATCTTGAAGTGGTAGATGAGGGCTTCCATCTGCGTCTTCATCTTTTCGCGGTCGGGCAGGACGACGTGCTGGTCCGCCGCTTTCCAGGGGCCTTCGGGCATGCCGTCCATGGCCTGCCGGACGATCTTAGTGCTCTGCCGCATCTCTTCGATGCGGATCTGGTAACGCGCGAAGACGTCGTTCTCCGTGCGGGTCGGGACTTCGAAATCGAATTTTTCGTAGCTGGAGTACGGCGCGTCTTTTCGCGCGTCAATCTTCAATCCCGCGGCGCGCAGCATGGGACCGGTGATGCCGAGGTCCAGCATATCCTCAAGGGTGATGTGTCCCACGCCCCTGGTGCGGCCGACCCAGATGGGGTTGTTCGTCAGCAGGTTTTCGTATTCATCGATGCGGCTGGGGAACGCATCGATAAACTTCTTGACCCGCTGCTGCCATCCACGCGGCGGTTCCAGCGCCAGTCCGCCGATGCGGATGTAGCTGGTCATCATGCGCTGGCCGCTGAACATCTCAAACAGCTTCAGAATCTCTTCCCGCTCGCGGAAGCAGTAGAGGAAGACGCTCATGGCGCCGATATCGAGCGCATGCGTGCCGAGCCAGACCAAATGGCTGTTCAGCCGGGTGAGCTCCACCAGCATCACGCGCATCCACTGGGCCTTCGGCGGAATCTCCAGTTCCAGCAGCTTCTCCACGGCGAGCGCGTAGCCGAAATTGTTGGACATCGGCGCGAGGTAGTCGACGCGGTCGGTGAGCGTGACGGCCTGCTGGTATGTCTTGACTTCGAATTCCTTCTCAATTCCGGTGTGGAGATAGCCGATTTCCGGAATGCAGCGCACTACGGTTTCGCCGTCGAGCTCAATTACCAGGCGCAGCACGCCATGCGTGGAGGGATGCTGCGGCCCCATGTTAAGGACCATGCGGCGCGGTCCGGACTGCGGTTGCGCAGCTTCGAGATCCGCATCCACTTCGGGCGGTAAACCTGTTTCCACGTCGCGCGTTTCGTTCATGGCTAAACCCTCGGTCCGGTGACCGGATAATCCTTGCGCAGCGGGTGGCCGGTCCAATCGTCGGGCATCATAATGCGACGCAGGTCGGGGTGCCCGGTGAACTCGATGCCGAACAGATCGAAGACCTCGCGCTCATACCAGTTGGCTCCGCGCCAGACGCCGGTTACGCTCTCGATACGGGGCGCATCGGCGGGAAGCTTGCACTTGAGCCGCAGCCGTTCCTTGCGCTCGATGGAATGCAGATGGTAGACGACTTCAAAGCGCGGCTGCCGGGGATACCAATCCAGCGCGGTGACGCTGCTGATGCGAACGTATTGCTGATCGTACTTGAGAAATCCGCAGACGCTGGCGATCTTGGCGGGCGCGATTTCCAGGGTCAGTTCGCCCCGGAAAATGGCTCCCCCCAAGACAGCGTCGCTATCGAACGCCTCCACGGCCGCCGCCGTGCTCCGCTCTCGCAAATTGTCGGGTAACATTTTGGAAATTTGCCGCTGCTACTTCCGGTTTGTCATATCGGCGCCCGACCAATCCAGCGCGCCCTTCTTGTAGATATAGAAAAAGCCGGACAAAATCAAAACCACAAAAACCAACATCTCTACGAAGGCGAACATCTTGTACTCGCGATAGACCACCACCCACGGGTAGAGGAAGATGGCCTCGATATCGAACAGGATGAAGAGCATCGCGACCAGGTAGAACTTGACGCTGAACCGGCCGCGGGCATCGCCGGTCGGGACGATGCCGGATTCGTACGGCATGTCTTTTACGCGGTTTTTGACCTTCTTGCCGAGAATGCGCGAGACGGTGATCAGTCCCGCCGCGACAGCCATCGCGATCAGCGCCTGCACCAGGACAGGGAAATACAGTTCCGTGTAGGACTTAGGCATGGGTTTGTGGGGATTTGGGCCTCAAATTTGACTATAATGGTTGCAAATCTAGGGTGTCAACCAAGGATGACCATAGACATAGTCGTAAACGGTGAGACAAGGTCTGTTCCGACGGGCCAGACGGTGCTTGCGTTGTTGCAAACATTGGAACTGGACCCGGCGCGGGTGGCGGTGGAACTGAATCGGCAAATTGTGAAGCAGCCGCTGTGGGAGCATACGGAAGTGCCGGCGGGGGCGGAGTTGGAGATCGTACAGTTCGTGGGCGGCGGGTAGGTCAGGCGGCCGGATTTATCAGCTTGGTGACGTTCTCTTCGAGTTTGGCCACGCGGCTGGATCGAAGTTGGCGCCCGTGTGCTGTCTGAGCACGCGGCCAATGTGGGTCATGGAAGCGGCGAATTCTTCGGTTGCCTTGGTGTACGGGCCGATCTTCGCTTCGAGCGCCGATACGTTTCCGGAGACGATATCGATTCTCTTCTCCAGCGACTCGAAGCGTCTCACGGATTCGGATCGGAACTCCAGGACGTATTGGGTCAGCCGTTCAACAGCTTGGGTCAGCCGTTCAACAGCGGCATCGATCCGGTCAAAACGTTCGTCGGTGGTCATCACGCTGCCTTTCCAGGCTTCTTCAACCTATTTTCGCTTCTGGCGTATCTAAAGTTGCAAACGTTTTCCTGCAACATTTCCCTGGCGCCCCTTCGTATTAGCCTACATGCGACACGCTGTCCGTTCCCTGCTCAAGGATCGCGGCTTCACTCTGACGGTGGTGCTGACGATCGCGATCTGTATTGCCGCGAACACGGCGACGTTCGCTGTCATCAACTCCGTTTTACTGCGCCCATTGCCCGTTCCGGATTCACGCGCCATTCTCATCATGGGGAATCGTTATCCGAGGGCAGGCGTGGATTTCCTGTACAACAGCTCCACCGGCGACTACTACGACCGCCTGCGGGATGTACACTCCTTTTCCGAGCAGGCGATGTTCCGCACCCGCGGCCTGACCCTGGAGGTCGGGACAACGCCGGAACGCATCACCGGAATGCTGGTGACACCGTCTCTATTCCGTCTTTTGCGCGTGCAACCATCGGCCGGACGCTCGTTCACCGATGCCGAAGGCGAGACGGGTAACGAACACAAGGCCATTCTCAGCGATGGCTTGAGCCGCCGCCTGTTCGGCTCGCCGAAGGCTGCGCTCAACCACGACGTTCGCATTTCCGGTCAACCTTATACGGTGGTCGGCGTGATGGCGCGGGGTTTCAACTTCATCAATCCCGAGGTCGCTTTGTGGGCTCCGGCTGCATTCACCGCGAAGGATCGCGAAACGCGCCACTCCAACAACTGGTACAACATCGGACGATTGCGGCCGGGCGCTACGCTGCAACAGGCACAGGCGCAGGTGGACGCCCTGAATCGCGCCAATCTCGATCGCTTTCCGCAATTCAAGGAACTGCTAATCAATGCGGGCTATCACACCATGGTTGCGCCGCTCGAAGACATGTTGACAAAGGACGTCCGTTCCAGCCTGTACCTGTTGTGGGGAGGGGCGGCATTCGTGCTGTTGATCGGAGTGGTGAATGTCGCGAACCTAGTGCTGGCGCGGTCCAGCCAGCGGCGGAAGGAATTTGCGACACGGCTGGCGTTGGGCGCCGGTTCTTCGCTGCTGATCCGGCAATTGATTACCGAAAACGTGATGGTGGCAGTCGCGGGGGGAGCGCTCGGCACGGCTATCGGGACAGCCGCACTGGCGGCTCTCACACACGCCGGCATGCAGGGCCTGCCGCGGGCCGCCGAGGTTCGCGTGGATGCCGTGGTTGTCGCGATCATGCTGGCAACAGCAGCAATTGCCGGCGTCGCGATCGGTCTTGTGCCGGCGCTGCAGATTCTTCGCGCGCAGGTGAACGATGTTCTGCGCGAGGAGAGCCGCTCCGGCACGGGTGGTAAGCGGGCGCGCCGCGTGCGGCAGGTTTTGGTGGTCGCTCAGGTGGCGCTGGCGTTTGTGCTCATGGCGGGCGCCGGCCTGATGTTCGCTAGTTTCCGGCAGTTGCTGCATGTGGACCCGGGTTTCGATCCGCATGGCGTGATCACGGCAGCCACAAGCATTCCCAACACTCTGTACCCGAAGGATGCGGACGGCGTTGCGCTGGTAGACCGCACTCTGACGTCGCTGCGCCAGATTCCCGGCGTCACCGCTGCCGGCGCGACCGGCACGATCCCGTGGAGCGACAATCATAACGACAGCGCCATCCTGGCGGAGGGCTACGTCATGAAGCCTGGGGAATCCATTGTTTCTCCCGAAACCGCCTCAGTGACACCGGGGTATTTCGAAGCGATGCGGATGAGAATGATAGCCGGCCGAACCTTCGATGCACGGGACACGAAGACGGCTCCAGGAGCGGTGATCGTGGACGAGACGCTGGCGCGCCACTTCTGGCCGGGTCAGAATCCGGTCGGCCGCCGGATGTATTTGCCGTCAGATGCCAAAGATCTGTTGAAGATCGACGAGCATACGGTCTGGATGACGGTGGTCGGGGTAGTGCGACCGGTACACACCGATAACGTGGAAGGCAGTGGCGCTCCGTTCGGCTCCTATTACATGCCTCTGGCCCAGAACCTGGAGCGCGGCATCACTCTCGCCGTGCGTGCGGCCGGCGCGAGCGACCCTATTGTCTCCGCCATTCGGACTCGTTTCGCAGCACTAGCGCCGGACCTGGCACTGTTTGATGTCCACACGATGGATGAACGGCAGGACTTGGCGCTCGCCTCCCGCCGGGGCGCACTCACCCTGGCGATGTGCTTCGGCGGGGTAGCGTTGTTCCTTTCGGCAATCGGAATCTATGGCGTGCTGGCGTACCTGGTGACGTTGCGGCAGCGGGAGATCGGGATACGCGCGGCACTTGGCTGCACTCGCGGAGGCGTGATCGCTTTGGTGCTTCGTGAAGCACTTTGGCTGTTGGGCATAGGACTCGGCCTCGGGCTGCTCGGAACCGTCGCGTTGCGGGGGGTGGTGGCTTCCCAGTTGTACGATGTACAGCCGTTCGACCCAGCGGTCCTGTCCATCGCGATTGTGATGCTCGCGCTGCTGGGGATCACGGCCGCGGCTATGCCGGCGAGGCGAGCGACACTTGTGGATCCGATGAGTATCCTGAGGGAGCAGTAGGAACGTTACTGAAGCCGGGGCCGCATCTGTTCGTTCGACACCAAGCCATCGAAGATGGCGAGGACCTGCTTGCGGTACGCATACACGCGCTGCAGATTGTCACGGAAACTCGCTTCGAAATCGTGAGCCCTCATCCACTTATCGATCATGGACCGGGGTACGTCGATGTCTTGCCGGAGAGTCTCTATGTCGTGTCCGCGGAGGAACAGACCGTAGAAGAATGCCGCTTCCCGTTGCGGCGCCAAGGGGTCGAAATCATCTCTCGCCGTCATAGCGTCATACCAGCCGCGGTCAGTAAACACCGGCCGAAGCTCAGCGAAAATGCCAGTATACCGACCCGTTGAAGAATCCGGCAAGTCCGAAATTTCGATCCCGCCTTGTTACCATTACCGTTGAGAGGACGCTACGGACGTGCCCATACTGATCGCCGCGCCAACCCGCGTAGAAGCTGCCGGAAATAAACCAAAGTTAATCGATGAATACATCGGGCGGGTGAACTCGCGGCACGAGGCCGTGAGCATCGCGCATATGCGCAGCCCCGGTGGATGGCAGGAGCCTGCACAGACGCCGGAGTTCGACGAATACACAATTGTGATGCGCGGAACACTGCGCGTGGAGCATTCAGGCGGCAGTCTGGAGGTTCACGCCGGGCAAGCTGTCATCGCGCATGCCGGAGAGTGGATCCGCTACAGTACGCCAGACCCCGACGGGGCGGAGTACATTGCCGTTTGCCTGCCGGCTTTTTCAATGGAAACAGTGCACCGGGCGGAGTAAGTTAGCTGGCCGTGAACGCAAGCGCGGTGGCGCGCGTCTTGAATTCGTACTTCTCGATACGAACTGCCGTCTTTCCGTGATCGCTGCGCACCACTTTGCCGGTCGCCACGAACTGGAGGGGGCAAGTGCCATCGAGCCGGGCGGGCCAGTGAACCGACACTTCTACAGTTTTCCCTAACGCGAGTCTTTCATCCGTGCTGAAAAGAATCCCGCCGCTAGCTATGTCGAGTGTCTTTCCGGTTCCGCTCGTTACCAGCGTTTTGGAGTGGCGAACCCGATACTTGACTTCTTGCTGCATCGGAAAACGCGAATTCCTCCGGCGATCCGCTATGCTTGTGGGTTGAGACGTGAGGTCCTGCGTGCCGATGTTCATCCTCTTTGATCATCCCCGAACGTTCTTGTTCCTACAATAGCCCGAAAGCTACAAAGAAGACCATCTAAATCAGTACTTTGGTGCGATATCTTACGATAGCCGCGCACGTGTAGAGTTTCTAATCAATGCGCGTTACAACTTGTAACAATCGAGCCTCTGATATGCTTGCCTCATGGACCGCAATCAGTTGCGCGCCCTCTTTGAGCAGGTGCGGGACGGCGGGGTAGATATCGATGCCGCATTAACCAGAATGCGGCACATGCCCTTTGAGGACTTAGGTTTCGCGAAGGTGGACCATCATCGCGAGCTGCGCCATGGGATGCCCGAAGTAATTCTGGCGAAGGGCAAAACGCCGCAGCAGGTCGCCGCCATTGCATCCCACCTTCTCGATAATTCCAGCAACGTCCTGATCACGCGTGCCGATGCCGCATGTGCCGCGGAAGTGGAGCGTACGTGCCCGGGCAGCGAGTACTTCCCGCTCTCCGGCACGCTACGGTTCTGGCGCGAGCGAACCGTTCACGGCAAGGGCACCATCGCGGTGGTCTGCGCCGGAACGAGTGACATTTTCGTTGCAGAAGAGGCGCAGGTAACGGCGGAAACGATGGGCAACCGGATCGACTCGATTTACGATGTGGGCGTCGCAGGCATTCACCGCCTGATGCACAATCGCGAACGCCTGACCGCGGCGCGCGTGGTGGTGGTTTGCGCGGGCATGGAAGGCGCGCTGCCCAGCGCTGTGGGCGGCCTGGTCTCCTGCCCGGTGATCGCGGTGCCCACGAGTGTGGGTTACGGCGCGAGCTTCAACGGGCTCGCCGCGCTTCTGGGCATGTTGAACAGTTGCGCCAGCAACGTCACTGTTGTGAATATCGACAACGGCTTCGGCGCGGGCTACGTCGCCAGTCTGATTAATCGTCTATAGCCATGCCTGATCGACCTGTCGCCGCCGTCACTGGCGCGTCCAGCGGAATCGGCGCGGCGTTTGCGCGCGAGCTCGCTGCCCGCGGCTACGATCTGCTGCTGATCGCGCGCCGGACAGACAAACTGCAGAACCTCGCCGATGAGCTTCGGAAGTGCGGGGCGGCCGCGGAAATCGTAACCGCGGACTTGACTGCCGATGCCGACATCCTACACGTTGACCGGCGGCTGCGTGAGGAACCGAGGCTCGAGATGCTGGTGAACAACGCGGGTTTTGGCGCCGGGGGTCCGTTCGCGTCCGCCGACATCGCTGCGCAAGAGGGCATGCACCGGCTGCACATTCTCGCGACGCTGCGGCTGACCCATGCCGCGCTCAGTGTGATGACGCCGCGACGCAAAGGCGCAATCATCAACGTGGCCTCGGTAGCCGGCTTCATCATCAGTCCGGGCGCGCTTAGCTATGGCGCGACTAAGAATTGGATCAACGTCTTCACCGAAGGGCTCTGGCTGGAGCTTCGGGCCGCGAGCTCGCCTGTAAAGGTGCAGTCGCTCTGCCCCGGGTTCACCTACTCGGAATTCCACGACGTGGCGCATCTGGATCGTACGAAGCTGGCGTCCAAGGCGTGGTGGTTTACCCCGGAAAGGGTGGTCGCCGACTCGTTCGCGGGGCTGGAGCGCGACAAAGTGTTCGTGATCCCCGGCTTCCGGTACCGGCTGCTGGTCGCGCTGGTGACGCGGCTGCCGAATTCCGTGCGGCGCGCGATTTTGGTGAAAGCATCGCGGAAGAGGGGTCGGCTGGACCCGGCGTGACGACAGGAATCCTTCGGAAAGATGCTCTGTCCTGCCGCGCTTGCGCGGGTAGAAGAGCTACGCTCTCCTTAGGCGAACTCCGTTCGCCTGCAACCGGTCTGGAGACCGGTCGCTACCCGGCGCGGATTACACAAACTAGTCAAGGATCCCGAGACTCGCGAACGCGTCGTTAGCCCGGAACTCGAGCAAACGTTACGCAAGGGCCGGGACGTCTACCCAGCAGCGCTTTTGCCAGCTCTGCATGCCGAGTTCGGCAAGCTGAACGCCCTTAGCGCCTTCCAGCAGGCCCCAGCGAAACGGTTCGTTCTTCACCACGTGACGCAGGAACAGCTCCCACTGCCGCTTAAACGCATTGTCGTAGCTCTCCTGTTCCGGCACCCTTTGCCAGCCGTCGAAGTAGTTCAGCGGACTCTCCACGTCCGGATTCCATACCGGCCGCGGCGTCGCGCCGTACGGCTGGATCCAGCAGTGACGCAAGCCCGCGACCGCCGTGCCGTGCGTGCCATCCACTTGCATGGTGAGCAGATCGTCGCGGCGCACACGCACCGTCCACGACGAGTTGAAATGCGCGACCGCGCCGCCCTCCAGCTCAAATGTGGCGTATGCCGAATCGTCCGCGGTGCAATGGTAAGGCTTGCCCTGCTCATCCCAGCGCTCCGGAATGTGCGTAGCGCCCAAACAGGAAACCGATTTCACAGCTCCGAACAGGTTATCGATGACATACCGCCAGTGACAGAGCATATCCAGAATGATGCCGCCGCCGTCTTCCTTGCGGTAGTTCCAACTGGGCCGCTGGCCGGGCACCGAGTTGCCTTCGAACACCCAGTATCCGAACTCGCCGCGCACGGAGAGGATCTTGCCAAAGAAGCCCTGCTGCTTGAGATTTTGCAGCTTCATCAAGCCGGGCAGCCAAAGCTTATCCTGCACGACGCCATGCTTCACGCCGGCATCGGCGGCGACACGGTACAGCGATAATGCCGTCGCCAGGTCCGCGGCCACCGGCTTTTCGCAATACACGTTCTTACCCGCGGCAATGGCGGACTTCACGGCATCCGCGCGGCGGTCTGTGGTCTGCGCGTCGAAGTAGATGGAGTAATCCTTCTCCTTGAGCGCGCCGGCCGGATCGGTGGTCCATTGCAAGCCGCCGAACTCGTTGGAGATCGCTTCCAGTTTCGAGGCGTTGCGGCCCACCAGCAGAATGCGCGGCATGATGCGCTCGCTATCGCTCAGCTTCACGCCGCCCTGCGCGATGATGGCGTGGACGCTGCGGCGCAGGTGCTGGTTCAGCCCCATGCGTCCGGTGACGCCGTTCATGATGATGCCGACTGTGTGAGTAGTCATGATTTCGGTTTGTCGGTGCACTGCGGCCGCGCGCCCGCGGGCAGCGGCGGCGCCTCCGCGCCGGCTTTCGGCAGTGTGCCCTCAAGCTCCTGGCGCCAGTGCGCTACGTCGCCCGCCGGGCCGTAGCAGTAGACCATCCGCAGCGGCGTATCGCCGACGTTGGTGAGTTGATGAAAGACTCCCGGCGGGATGTACACCGCCTGCCCCGTGCTCAGCTCGCGGCGCTCTTCGCCGAGGCACATTTCACCCGTGCCTTCCACGACGAAGTAGATCTCTTCCTGCTGCTGGTTGTGCCACGGCACCTGGCCGCCGTTCGGCTCCAGCGTGACGTGACCCATGGAAAAATTCGCGGCCTGAATCGGACTCGCTCCGCCCACCAGGTTCTGCGTGCGGCGGCGCGCCGGATAGGTTCTTCCGGCAATCTGCGATAAATCGGCAATCGTCATCGGGGTGTTCTCTGGAACAGGCGCACACTTGCAAAATACGCGCATACGCCCGCAAGAACTAATATGCCACCAAACGCCAGCGCATTCACCGGCCCTACGCGATCCTGCGCGTTGCGAACCGCGGTGAGAATCATGAGCACGAGCGGCGGCAGCCCGACGGAAATCGCGCCGAAGAGTCCTCCAGGCACACGGTATGGCCGGCTGAGCCGCGGTTCGCGGATGCGCAACGCCACGAGCGCCGCGAATTCCAGCAGCAGGCTGGATCCGGTGAGTAGCACATCCAGGAGCACCAGTTTGACGAAGCTCATGCCGAGACACATGGCCCACATCGCCGAACACGCCACGATCGCCACCCAGGGCGCTCCCGAGCGGTTCAGCCTGGTGAAGGCAGGTGGCAGCAGCCCGTCCTCAGCCATTGCGAATGGCACCCGCGAGTAAGACAGGGTGAGCGCATTGAGCATGCCGGCATTGGAAAGCATCGCTCCGGCAGTGATGGACGCGGCGATGATTGCACCGGCTCCGCGCGACGAAGACAATGCGGTGGCTACGTTGGCCCATCCGCCGGTACTCCACTGGTTCGCGTCGAGGCTGGTCGCCGCCACGGCGGCAACCGGCAAGACGTAGGTCAGCCCCACGAGGACGACGGCCGTGGCCATGGCTCGGGGATATGTGCGCTGCGGATTTTCGACCTCGCCCGCGACGGTCGACGAATAGTCCCAACCCATGTAGTTCCACATGGCGACCAGAATGCCGCCGAGGAGGTCCACATTGCGCAGCGGAATGGCTGCACCCGGCGAGCCCGCATGGCCGTGGAAGGCCGCCAGCACGGCCAGAGTGAGGAAGGGGGCGAGCAACACAATACCCATGACCACCGAACTGCCGCCCACGCGCTTGGCGCCGAGCAGATTCCACGATGCCGTGGCAGCGATGAGCGCCCATCCGATGGCGATGCCGCGCCATCCCGCGGTCGCTCCAGGCGCAAAGTGGCCCAGGTATTCGACGAAGAGCGTGGGATAGATCGCCATGTCGAAAATGCTGCCCACCAGCGACAGCCATGCTTCCTGATATCCCCAAAAGGGACCCAGCGCCCGCCGCACCCAAACGTAATAGCCGCCTTCCTCAGGCACTGCGCTCGAGAGCTCGCTGACCATCAGCACAGTGGGAAAACTCCAAAGCGCGGGGGTCAACAGCAGAATCAGGATCGCGCCCGAGTAGCCGCACTTGGAGACGATGTCTTCGAGCCCGAACGGTCCGCCGCACACCATGAAAAAGATGGCGGCCACCAGCGGCAGTAGTGTGATTTTCGCAGGTGTGCCGGTCACAGCCCTGCAGGCCTGCGCTTGTGCCAATCCGTGCGCGATTGAAACTCGCGCCCGATACTCAGCAGCAGGTTTTCCGAAAACGGCACGCCGACCAGTTGCAGCGCCACGGGCAAATTGCCGGCAAACCCGCACGGCAGAACGAGCGCGGGCAACCCCGCCAGATTGCCCATCTGAATGATGCCTTGGAACCCCGGAGGTCCATCCTCAGGCGGCGACCACGCTCCAGGGATCGGACGGTCGAGCGGCTGATCCGCTTTTACCGCCGGACCCGAACGGCCGGTGGTCAGCAGCGCATCGAAATTCGCGAAGTACTCCTGCACATCCTGTTGAATCAGGCGCCGCAGCCGCATGGCTTTCAGATAGTCCTTCGCCAGCACGTCCTGACTGGCTTTGAGGCCGGCGATCTGCGCCGGATCCGCAAGCTGATCCACTTTGCCGCTGGCGATGAGAGGCTCGAAGATGGACGCTTCCTCGCCACCCAGCACCGCCGAGAGCACCGTTCCATATGGATGGTCCGGCAAGCGCGTTTCGATCAGTTGCGCGCCGGCGTCCTTGAGGACTCCCAGCGCGGCTTGAAACGCGGCTCTCGCCGTGGGGTCGGCTCGCTCGTTGAAATCCACGGGCGCGTAGCCGATGCGCAGTTCTTTCAAGGCGCGCGCGTACTGCGGCGTATAGTAGAAACTTTTTCCAGCCGACCCGGGATCGTTGCTGTCTTTGCCCGCGATCACTTGCAGAATGAGCCCGCAATCGTCGGCGCTGCGTGCGAACGGTCCGATCTTGTCCAGGGTCCACGAAAGGGCCATCGCGCCGTGACGGCTGACCAGCCCGTACGTAGGCCGGAGGGCGGTCACTCCGCAGAAGGATGCGGGCGTGACGATGGAACCGGACGTCTCCGACCCCAGAGCAAAGGGCGCCAGGCCAGCGGCAACCGCAGCCGCCGATCCGCTCGAGGACCCGCCCGCCCAGCAGGTGCGATCCCACGGATTCAACCCAGGCCCGAACAGCGAGGCTCCGGCGATGCTGTATCCTCCGCCGCCCGCCAGTTCGACCATCGAGAGTTTGCCGGTAATCACGGCGCCCACGCCGTCCAATTTGTCGATGACTGTGGCGTTGTAGTCGAAGACCTGACCTGCGTACGGCCTCGCGCCCCAGGTGGTGGGGTTGCCGGCGTAGCTCAACAGGTCCTTGACCGCGTATGGAATGCCTTGCAGCGGACCGCGCGTGCGGCCTCGTTTCAGATCGCCATCCACTTGTTTGGCTTTGCGCTGCGCCTGTTCCTTGAGCGGCAGCGCGAGGGCGTTATATCGCGGCCCGATTCGCTCCAGCCGTTCGGCAAACGCACGCGCCAACTCTTCGGCCGAGAACTCGCGCGCCAGCAGGCGGCGATTCAGTTCCGGGATGGTCGCAAAGAAGATGTCGTCAGAGATTGCCGCCATACCATCTCACGCCTGGAACTGGAACGCAGGCTCCGTCGACATTTCGATTTCAATTTTGGCAAGCGCATCGCTGGTGCCCTTGACGCGGGCCTTGGCGGCAGCCAGAAGGTCTTGCGGCGGCGGTTGGGTTTGCGGTTGCGCCTGGGCGAGCGCGGCGGCCGGAGCTATGGCTGCGACAAGTTCGCGCCGGGTAAGCTTCATAGGGGTAGCTTACAACGGCGGTGCTTACTTGTGCTCCAACGCCTCGGTGGCGGCTTTCAGCATAACGGAACGCGGCGCCGATTCGCCGGTCCAGATTTCGAACTGGCGCACAGCCTGCTCGATGAACATCTCGAGCCCCGGGATCACTTCCTTTTTCTGCTCGCGCGCCCGCTGGATCAGTTGCGTCTCGAAGGGGTTGTAGACCATGTCCATGACCACGTCCGCGGGAATGCGGTTCTCGAAGAAGCACTCGTTGACGTGCGGGAACATGCCGAGGGGAGTGGCGTGCACCACGGCGTCGAATTTGCGCCCGTCCAACTGTTCCTTGGCGAGTGCGTCCGCTCCGCAGATTTTGGCGAGGGAGCGCACCCGGTCTATGTTGCGGCCGGCGAGCGTGATCTTTGCGCCTGCGTCCGCCAGCGCGAAGGCGGCGCCGCGCGCCGCGCCCCCGTTTCCGATGATCAACACCGACGCTTTCTGCAACCGCAGCGCGCGGGCCAACGGAGCGGTGACTCCAGCCGCATCCGTGTTCGTGCCACGCCATTTGCCGGCCTTGCGCCACACCGTGTTCACCGCGCCGATGCGCTTCGCCAGCGGATCCACTGCGTCCAGGTAGCGAATGATCTTCTGCTTATGCGGAATGGTCACGCTGAAGCCGGCCAGCGGCAACTTCTCCGCCATGGAGAAGAAGTCTCGCAACTGCGGCGGGGCAACCAGGAACGGCAAGTACACGGCGGCAATCCGCCTGGATTGAAACGCGCGATTGTGCACCGCCGGAGAAATGGAGTGCCGGATGGGGTCGGCAATGACGCCGTAAATCTTGGCTGATTTATCGAGCTTCTCCACGCGGTAGAGATGCCGCAACAGACGGGCCGACACCTGACCCGCCGCCGTGCCTTCGGCGCACATGGGGGCCGCATAGGTGTAGACGCCGCCGAAGAGAGGCGAAAGTACGCGCGTGGGAAAACCGAGCTCGCCCATAGCGAGGACGATCATGCGCTGCTTGGGCACGCCCTTTGCCGCGGACAGCGAGCGTACGTTGTCGCTTGGCTTACGCGCGGTGGTGACGATCTTATAGGCGCTGGCCGGAACCTTCAACATGCGCGCGACCACGGTATCCATCGGTGGCGTGGCTTCGAAGTTGTGGTACGAAACAATTACTTGCGTCCGGCTGCGGAACGCGTTCAGTCTTTCCGGCGCGACCTCGGCGGTCTCGATTTCCACGTCAATGGCGTGAGCGCCGTATTCGATAGCCAGGTCCAGGACGGCGAACTGTTCTTCGATGCTGCCGTTGAACTTACCGTGATTTTGATGACGGCGGCACGTCGCCAGGACCGTGCAGTCAGGGAACTGCTCCAGAAAACGCGCGATCGCCTCCGCGCCTTTCTCGGGCTTTTCCAGATAGTCCAGGCGGAATTCCAGAAAAGTTTCACCAGCTCCGGCTTCGCGCCGGGCATGGTCCAGTAATGATGCTGCATCCGGCATGCCTAACGCAATGCAAATGCGCGGCAGAGACCTCACCTGAGCCATGTTTTAGGAATGCCTAGAATAACACGCGGGCGCGCACCTTATCTCCGCCGACTTACAAGTTACTAGGGTAAGTAGCTCGCGGGGGAAACACCCGTAACCTCAGGCGGTTTGGGTACTTTCAGGGGCGGTATCCCCGTTCATTCGGATTGGAGTTGCGTAAAAGAAAGAGCTTGGAAACGGGCGAGCCTTCTTACTCGCCTCTCTTCTTTTTTGTGTTCGACCGCGCCGGCGCTGCGCTGGTCGGGCAGTGAAGGCCCATAGCCAGCAACTGATTGCACGCTTGCGTAGCGCGCTCCGTACGCGGGTAATGGCTGATCAGATCCCTGAACTCATCACTAGCCTGGTTCCGTTGGCCCAGCTTCACCAGGCAGAGACCCTTGTAAAATTGTGCCTCTTCGCGCTTGCTGTTGCTGTCGGGATATCTTTCCAGCACCATGTCGAACTCGCCGAGCGCGCGCTGGTAATCGTTCTGCCCGAAATGAATCACTGCGATGTAGAACTGGGCGTTCGCTGCGAGCTCCGTGGTGGGGTAATACTTCAAATAATCTCTGAACTCCTGGAGAGCCAGATCGTAATTCCCGCTGGTCCGGTCGCGTTCGGCGTTCTGATATAACTGCTGCGACGAAATCGGCGGAACGCTTGCCGTCATGCCACCTGGCGAACCAACGGGAGCAGTCTGGCCGCCTGGAGCGGAATAGCCGGGAGCGGCCAAGCCACCGTTGTCGGGCGTGGTTCCGGTCTGCACCGGAGGCGGAGGAGGAGTTGCCATGACCTTCACCGCGTTCGACAAATCCGTGAGCTGGGATTGGATCTTCGACATCTGGCCGGCCAGGTCGCTGACGGCCTGCGTCACCGTGCGGACATCTTCCGACAGCCCGTTCATGCGAGTGCTCAACCCGACGACCGGCGCGACAACTTTGTCCTGCTGCTGCTGGATGTTCTGTTGGAAGCCGCTCTGGATCACCGCGACGGCAGTGTTAGCGCGATTGGCGGCATCGAGGGACTGCTGCACCAGCACGGTGAGCGCGGTGAAGTTCTTTTCCTGAGCCTGCTGCATCTGCTTGAGCTGCTCTTGCAGCAGAGCCACGTCGCGCTGGAGTTCCTGGATTTCCTTACTGGCGGCGGACAACCGCACCGGCGCAAAGGCCAGCACGGCCAGGGCACCCAAAAGCATGAAGCGTCGCAACATAACAACTCTCCTCGATGTGGGCGCGGATTCCCGCGCCCATACCTTTATTGTTTCACCCCGCGGCCTTTACTGGCCGGCGGAGAAATGCACGCGGCGGTTCTTCTGGTAGCAGGCCTCGGTGGCGTCCGTGCACTGCGGATGCTCCTTGCCATAGCTGATGGTCCGCAGCTTGTCGGCCGGAACTCCCAATTGCACCAGGAAGTCCTTCGCCGAGCTCGCGCGCCGGTCGCCCAGCCCGAGATTGTACTCGGCAGATCCGCGCTCATCGCAGTGGCCCTCCACGACGATGGTGGTGTCCGGGAAGTCGGCCAGGATGCCCTTAATGGCGGTCGCGTCCTGCGTCAACGTGCTCTGCGCATCGCCGCGGATGTCATTCTTGTCGTAATCGAAATACGCATCCTGCACTTCGGAATCCAGCCGGCTGGTCGGAGTGCCGCGATTCGTGGCAGCCGGCGCAGCAGGCGGCGGAGGGGGAGCGGGGGAGCTGACACTGACCGTCGCGCTGGCGGTTGTGGAGCCGCCGGGACCGGTGGCGGTCAAAGTGTAGGTGGTCGATTCACTTGGGGACACGCGCCGGTTGCCGGTGTTCTGCACCGTGCCGATCGCATTATCGATGGAAACGCTGGTCACGTTTCCGGATACGGACCACCGCAGGGTCGAGGACTCTCCCCGCTGGATGCTGGTGGGCTCGGCCGAGAACTGCGCGACTGTGGGAGCCGTGGCTGCCGGCGGAGTCGGGTTATTGTTCTGCGGCGGCGGAGGTGGCGGCGGCGCCGGTGGCGGTGTTTTGTGCTTGCAACCCGCCGCGAACATCGCCAGTGAGACTGCAAGGCAGAGGACTTCAATCTTCTTTCGGTTCAACATGAAACTGCCTCCTAATTCCGTTACTACATTCCCCACGCCGGGCTCTTGTTGACGCCCTGCGTTGTGAGCTGTCGCGCTTGAGTTCCATTGGCCAGCATCATCCAGATCTGCGATCGTCCGGTGCGATTGCTCATGAAAGCCAAATGGACGCCATCGGGCGCCCAGCTCGGGTTCTCGTTCTTGCCTTCGTCGTGGGTAAGCTGCACGTAACTGCGGCTCGCCACGTCCATAAAAAAGATATTGAATTTGCCGGCGGCATATCCGCGCGTCCACGCGAATGCCAGATGCTGGCCATCGGGGTTCCACGAGGGGTTCGACGCCTCTCCCGTTCCGTCCGTCAGCCGAGTTATATCGCCGCCGTCCATGGTCATGCGGTAGATCTGTTCGGGACCGGACCGGCCGGAGGAAAACGCGATCTCCGCGCCTGTCTTCGGATTTACTTTGGGCTCGGCATCGATGAAACGCGATGACGTGATGGGCCGGAACCCGCTACCGTCTAAACTCGCAATGTAGATGCCGCAGCAGCCGTGCGCCGACGATTGAAACACCACCTGCTTGCCGTCAGGCGTGAACGAAGGCTGCCCGTTTACCGAGGCGGCCTGATTATAAAACCGCAAATCCCGGACCGGATCTACCGAAAACACAAATATACCAGGATTGCCCTTCACGAAGCTAACAAACGCGACTTTCGAACCGTCGGGCGACACGGAAGGCTCAATAGAAATCGAATTGAAATGCGAAATAGCATGCTGATTGCCGCCGTCCGGATCCATGACCCAGATTTCGGAATTAGCCATCGGGGTAGCCTGGTGCACGAAATAAATATGTGTGCCGAACATGCTCTTACCGCCGAACATCGCAATGATGTCCGCGGCGAACTGGTGTGCGGCTTTGCGCGCGCCGGCTTCATCCACCGATGCCAGATACTGCTTGGCGAGAACCTGGGCGGTGGCGGGAGAATCCTTCGACAAATCAAACAGCCATCCCCGAAAAACGAAAACGCCGTTGGAAATTCCCGAATATCCGAAGGCCAGGTAATTCGCATTCACGGGAGGCCCGGACCAGTCGGTCATCCAGCGGCCTCCACCGTTTGCCGGCCGCGCAATCTCGCCCGGCCTGCCGCGCGTGGGAGCAGGAGCGGGCGGCGCGGCCATCAAGTCGGATGGCTGGTTCGGAACATTTAGCGGATAGGATGTTTTTGGCGCTACTTTGACGTAGCCGGAGCCCTGAATATCATCGGTCAGCGTTTGATTGAATGCCGCCATGAAGCGCTGCGCGTCGCCGGAGCCTTTCAGGTTGGGCAGCGCGATCGTGGGTTTTTGCCCGCCGATAATATTGAGGGAAATGTCCTGCGCCAGCAGCACGGCAACTGCGCCGGTCACCGCTAACGAAATCCAAAGATACCGTTTCATCTAACGCCTCAATTCGAAACGCAATTCCACATCGGCCGAATCTCGCGTAAACCCGTTTGGCAACGGCGGGAACGGCGACGCATTTAAGACGGCCCGCTGCGCCGAAAGGTCTAACGCCAGATTCCCGCTCGATTGCTTCACACGAACGGAATTCTGCGGCACGCTGCCATCGCGCCGGATGGTGAATGTAACAGCGACGATCGGTGCCGTGGATAAGCGTGCGTCGACGTCGCCGGTACTCCAGTTGTTGGCTACTTTTCGCTGTACCTGCATCGCATAGTCGCCGAACTGCGTTCCGAAGGGTGAGTTGTTGCCGATACCGATGCCGCCTGCTCCCGGCTTGGCGAACATCGGCGAACTCAGAGCCTGCCCGGCATTCGAATATACCTGGTTCGGCTTGTACTGCTGCTGTTCGCGGAACTTGTTGCGCGCCGAAAAATCGGGGTCGGGGCGGTTCAACGTATCCTTCGTCAGGCTCTTCAGCGCGATGGCATCTTTGGGCGGCGGCTTTACGGCTTTCGGTTCCGGCCTGGCTTTCGGGGGAGGCGTCGGCACATTCGATTCCGTCTCATTAGCAACGGGGTTTTTCGGGGCGGCGCGCTCGGGCAGCGGAATCGTCGATACGGGACTCACTTCCACCGATCCCATCGCCCCGCCATGCGGATCTCCGAACGTCGGCCCCTTATGCATCGGAGCGACGATGGAGTATGCCACAAACGCGCCGACCAGCGCTCCGTGCATGGCGAGCGAACCGAACAGCGATCCCTTCAGGGGCTCGGGCTGATCCAGGATGTCGGTGTGGCCAGGCATCAGCGGCTCCGCTTCGCGGTGTCCTCGGGCTGCGTCACCATATTCACTACGAAGTGACCTTCACCCAATTCGGCGGTCACCTGCGCGATCGGATCCCAGATGGTTTCCTTGTCGGCGCGCACGTACACCCCTTTGGCCGTTGGAAACTTCTGGTGAATGACGGCCGACATTTCGTTGATGTTGACGGGCTGGCCGTTCAGCGTGATGGTTCCGTCCTTCGTAATGGTAATGACCGGCAGGGTTTCGGCGGTATCCTTGACGCCGCGCACATGCGGCACATCCACCTGAATGCCGAATTCCATGACGTGCGCCGTCAACATGAAGATGATGAGCAGCACCAGCACGACATCGACGAATGGCGTTACGTTGATCTCCGAGAGCGCGCCGACGTTGCCGCGCCGCCGCGATGTGAATCCGCCGTTGCCGCCCGTTCCGATCGCCATGGCTCAATCCCCGAAACTGCGCTCGGAAAGGTTCAGGAACTCGAGCGCGAAGTCATCCATGCGCGCGGCCAGCTCGCGGATCTTGTGGCCGAAGTGGTTGTAGAAAATCGCTGCCGGAATGGCCGCAATCAAACCGACGGCGGTGGCCAGCAGCGCTTCGGAAATGCCGGGGCCGATCGCCGTGAGGCTGGTGGCGCCCTGGCTGCCCAACCCTTCAAACGCTTTGATGATGCCCGCGACGGTGCCGAGCAAGCCGATGAACGGGCAAACGCTCGCCGTGGTGGCGAGCCAGTTCATGTTCCGCTCCAGTTTGGCGGTCTCTTCGCTGATTCCGAGTTGCAGCGTACGCTCCAGCGCAGGCCGATTGGAAAGCGCGCCGGCTTTCTTCACCTGCCGCTCCACCTCTTCGTAGCCGAAATCGAAAACGGCGACGAGGGGCGAGGGGCGGAACTGTTCGCTTGCCACCATCACCGCCTCCAGCCCGGTGGCTTTGCGAAATGCGCGCAGGAACCGGCGGTTGCTTTGCGATGCGCCGCGGAACGTCTGCCACTTGGAAAAAATGACGGTCCACGAAAAGATGGAAAACAGAACCAGGACGATCAGAACGCCGATCTCGAAGGGACCGAGCGATTCGACCATCTGTACGAGGTTGGCTTGGAAAAGAAGGGCGACGGGAGTGGCGAAGGTCAATTCGGCTCCTAAAATTCAATCTAGCATAGAGACGGCCAAAGACCATGAAAAGACGAAGGCGCGACGTTATAATCGCCTCAGATGCTCACCGAACTGGTGGTGGAGAACTATGCGGTGGTCGAGCGCCTGCGGGCCCACTTCCATTCCGGCTTAAATCTGCTGACGGGCGAGACCGGAAGCGGCAAGTCCATTGTGGTGGACGCGCTCGGACTTTTGCTGGGGGGACGCGCCTCCGCCGATATGATCCGCACGGGTGAGCAGCGTGCCCGAATCGCTGGAATTTTCGAGCTTTGCGACCAGGCCGGCGCGCGCCGCGTTCTGGAAAGCGCCGGCCTCGAAGCCGAGGATGGCGAGTTGCTCGTGGAGCGCGAAATCGCGGCCAGCGGAAAGTCGCGGGCTTTCGTCGGCAGCCGGCCGGTTTCGGTATCTCTCCTGAAAGACCTCGCGCCTTTTCTCGCCGACATTCACGGACAACACGATCAGCAGCTTTTGTTTTCGGCCGAAGCGCAGCGCGACATGCTCGACGCGTTCGCCGGGAATGGCGAACTGCTGGTGAAGATGGCGGGCATCTATACGGCGTGGCGCGAGGCCGATGCGGAGCTCGAAGACATAGAGCGCGGCGAACAGGAAAAGCTACGCATGTTGGACCTGTGGCAGTTCCAGCGCAAGGAGATTGAAGCCGCCGAGCTCGCGGACGGTGAAGAAGCCGCTCTCGAGAACGAGCGCAAGGTGCTGCAGAACGTGCAGAAGCTGGAAGAGGCGGCGTCTACCGCGTACACGGCGGTCTATGGCGGCGAGGAGTCCGCTGTCTCGCTGGTGCGGCTGGCAACTAAGCGCCTCGACGAGTTGTGCCGGATCGATGCGTCGCTCGAACCTTTGCGCGAGCACCTGAAGGCTGCCGACATCGGATTGCAGGAAGTCTCATACGGCCTTCGCGATTATCTGGGCCGCCTGGAAGCCAATCCGGATCGTCTCGAAGAGATTGAGCTTCGTCTCGCTGCCATCGACCGTTTGAAGCGGAAGTACGGCCAGTCGATCGCGGGGATTCTCGAGTTTCTGGAAGACGTGCGGCGGCAGATCGAGGGCGTGGAGCACGCGGGCGAGCGCATGGAGCAGCTTCGCAAAGAGCAGCAGCGTCTCGCCGCCGAATTTGCCCAGCTTGCCGGCGATCTTACGGCGAAGCGTACGGCGGCCGCGCGCCGCCTGGAGAAGAAGGTGGAAGCGGAGCTGGCACAGCTCGCCATGGACCGCACGGTGTTCCAAATCTCCGTCAATGCCGCGGCCTGGTCCGAAGCGGGCGCAGATCGGATCGACTTCCTGGTCTCGCCGAACCTTGGCGAGGAACCGCGGCCGCTCGAAAAAGTTGCTTCGGGCGGCGAAATCTCTCGCATCGCGTTGGCCCTGAAGACCTGCCTCGCCGAAGGAAGTCCGTCGCGCAAGAACGGCAGCATTCGCACGCTGGTTTTCGATGAGGTGGATGCCGGGGTGGGCGGCCGGGCAGCCGAAGGAGTGGGCAGGCGATTGAAAAAACTCGCTGCCGCGAACCAGGTGCTCTGTGTCACGCACCTTCCGCAAATCGCATCCTTCGCCGACCATCATTACCGCGTGGAGAAGCATGAGAAGGACGGCCGCACCGCCGCCGCGATGGAAGAACTGGACGCCGAGGGCCGCAAGCGCGAGGTCGGGCGCATGCTCTCGGGCGAGCGCCTCACGCCCGAAGCGCTAAAGAACGCCGAACGTCTTATCAAAACGAGCACGGCGCTATAATTCGGGACGCATGAGCGCCGGCTGCTTTTCTGGTCGCGATCCATTCGCCTTTCGATAGACCTTTTACCGCTCCCTTACGGTCACGGCTCCGTTAGCAGAATCAACTACATACGGAGCCGTGACCGTGAGGGAGCGCAATAGGTGCCGGGGATGTGCCGGCGGTGTGGATGCGTTCGTTAGGAGATTCAAGTACATACGGAGCCGTGACCGTGAGGGAGCGCAATAGGTGCCAGGGATGTGCCGGCGGTGTGGATGCGTTCGTTAGGAGATTCAAGTACATACGGAGCCGTGACCGTGAGGGAGCGGTAAAAGGTGCCGGGGATTCGCGTGCGTTTGAATGCGGCAATAAGGCAATTTGATATTTTTTCACAGGGAGCGGCAAAAGGTGCCGGGGATACGAGTGCGTTTGAATCCGGCAAAAAACCGCTCAGCCGAATAGATGCGGGACGAATTCGCTGACGTTTCCGAGGATGAGCGATTCGGCTTCCCGGATGCCCATTCCAGCGGCTCCCTCCTCGTGGCCGATCATCCAGCTTCCGACGATCGCGCGGCGGCCGTCGAATACCGGAAGATCGACGTATCGCTGGTAGACGAAGCCTTCTTCACCGTATTCGCCGCCCGTTTCCACCGATTTCCCCGCTGCACAGATCTTCACGTTGTGACCCTCGCGTCCCCATTTCGGCTTGGCGACATAGTCTGTCAGCCGTAGCGCACCGGGATCGTCGATGTGGGCCTCGAGCAGATTCGGATGTCCGGGAAATTTGTCCCAAAGCACCGCGAGAATGGCCTTGTTCGAGAGCATCATCTTCCAGGCGGGCTCGATCCATGTGGTGTCGCTTTGGCCGAGATACTGAGCGCCTTCCTCGTTGGCCAGCCACTCCCAGGGATACAGCTTGAACACGGTCGCTAGCGGCGTGTTGGACGAATCCACGAAGGTGTTCTTTGCGTGGTCCCATCCCAGTTCATCGATGGGAAACGCGCTGGTCGTAAAGCCGGCCTGCTGCGCCGTGTCCTGGAGGTATGCGACGGTGTAGCCGTCCTCGACATCGTCCGTCGACGTGAAGTGAATGTGTGTGCCGCGCAGGTACGGGCGAAACTCCTTCCACAGCGCGATCAACCTTTCGTGAATGGAATTGAACTGATCGCGTTTCGGAAAAACGTCCTGCAGCCAATACCACTGCACGACAGCGGCCTCCAAAAGCGATGTCGGTGTGTCGGCGTTATACTCCAGGAGTTTCGGCGGATTCCGGCCGTCGTAGACCAGATCGAAGCGTCCGTATAAGGATGGCGGCTCCTTCTCCCAGCTCTCCTCGATCAGCGGTATAGCGCGTTCGGGAATGCCGAATTGCGCATACATTTTCTCGTCGATCACGCGCTGTCCGGCTTCGATGCACATGCGGTCGAGTTCGTTGGTGGCGGCTTCCAATTCGTCAACTTCCCTGGCCGTGAACTCGTAAAACGCGGACTCGTTCCAGTACGGTGCGGCCTCGAGGCCCTCTCGTGCGCCGTGCCACAGCAGGCCTTGCGATTCCACAATCTGCTGCCAATTCGGGCGTGGAGTTATGGTGCGCCGCTGCATTATTCGCCGCCTCCGCCGCCGTGAGCGGAGGAGCCGAAAATACCGCGGCTAACGCCGCTCCCGGTCGACCTCGCACCGGAAGGATCGGACGTACCGGGCGCCGTCCATTCGGAGGAAGGGACCGTTGTCACGGATCCGCCGCGCCGGACAAAACTGTTGTAGCCGTTGTAATACCACGAGTAGCCTCCCGGGTAGGAGTGCGAATACCAGCGGCCGCCATAGTAGTACCCGTTATGATTGACGGCATCCTGGCACGCGGCTTCGTTGAACGTCTGCGGCGCGCACGGATCGTATGCCTTTCGCCCGCAGCCCGACATCGCCAGGCCGGCCACCAACGCGATTTCGATTTTGCCGCTACGCTTCACTTGTCTTCACTCATGTTTCCGCAGTTCAGCATCGATCTTTGCCAGTTCGCCGGACGCATCCTTTACGCCGGCCTGCGCATCCACGGAATCCGGATCGCGCGCGACGCAATCCCGGTACGCTACAACCGCCCGCGCTTCCCATTCTCGCGCCTTGCGCAGACTTCCGGCCTGATGCAAGGCGAAACCCATTGTCGCGTAAGCCGACGCCGTATCCTCCGCCCCCTGGACATTCTGCGGATCGGCGGCCTTCATCTCCTCGGCGATTTCGACGTAGCGGCGGCAATGCGCCTCGCCCGC
Source organism: Candidatus Limnocylindrales bacterium (assembly GCA_035606355.1). GTDB lineage: Bacteria > Acidobacteriota > Terriglobia > Bryobacterales > Bryobacteraceae > Sulfopaludibacter. Next base: position 378,458 of record DATNFO010000041.1, read on the forward strand.
CGATGCCTGCCCGGCGCGCGCCAACGCCTCGCAGAGATTCCCCTCGGCCGCGAAGAGATTGCGTTGCAAATCGACATTTCGCCGGTCGCGAGCCAGCAGCGCCTGAAACGCCCCCAGCGCCTTCTGATGCTCAGCCGCGGATTCCAACCATCGCTGCTGTGTAGTCAACGCATAACCGACATACTCGTGCGAAAGCGCCACCACTCGCTGCGCGCGGACGCTCTGCGGGTCCGCCGTCAAAAGCGCTTCCCGCAACTGGAGAGCGCGGCGGCTCGCCTCGACTGCACGCTCTCCATCGTCACGCCTCCGATAGATGTCGCTCATGAGGGCATACGTGGTCGCGTAGCTGTATCGCAGATCGGCCGGCCGCACGGCTTCGGGCAATTCCTCGATGGTCCGCAACCTCTCCTTACATAAGGAGAGCGCGTCATCCCACCGCCCCTGCTGCAGCATCACGCTCTCGACGAGCCCCAGCGCCTCGACATAATCCTTCCGCCGCCCTGCGTCGCTGCGGCCGGCGAGGAACAATCGCCGCCGAATCTCCAGCGCCTTGCCGTAACTCGCCGCCGCGCGCTCCAGCGCCGATGCTCCACCCAAATGAGGTCCGCGCTGCCCGTCGAGAATTCCGCCTACCCGCGCGTAAGCCGTCGCAAGATCGCGCTGTACTGCGGGGTCGCTCGAATTCTCCCCGGCCAGTCCGTCCAGGTACTGCAACGCCCGCTGAATCAGCAGAGCGCGCGCCTGCGTGGCCCCCGGCAGATTCGCGATGGAATCATGGAATTCAAACAACAGCGATTCGCTCAAACGGCGCAGCTCCTCATACCGCTGCTGCGCCCTCCTGGCGTACCACACCGTTCCACCGGCGCCCGCCGCGACCACCAGGGCGAACACTAGCGCGGCCGCCACCGCGAAGCGATTCCGCCGCACGAATTTCGCCGCACGATAAGCCACCGACGGCCGCCGGGCCTGCACGGGACGCCCTTCCATATACCGGCGCACATCGGCCGCAAAGGCATCGACAGTGCCGTATCGCCGCGCGGGGTTCTTCTCTCGCGCCTTCTCCACGACCATCTGCAAATCGCCGGGAACGCTACCGTGGAGCAAGCGATTGAGCAGTACCCCCAAGGAATAAACATCCGTCGCCGTGGTCACCGGGAGCCCGGCAACTTGCTCCGGACTTGCATAGCTCGGCGTCAGCATACGTTCGAATGGCGCCGTCGAGTCCGCCTCCTGCGGAGCCTCGGACAGCACTTTGGCGATTCCAAAATCGAGAAGCCGAGGCTCGCCGGCTCCATCCACGAGAATATTGCCCGGCTTCAAATCGCGATGCACCACCAGGTTTTGATGCGCGAACTGCACGGCCGCACAGACCTTGAGGAAGAGCCGCAGCGTCCCGGGCAGGGGCGGCCGGCGCTCATCCACCCAGCGATCGATGGGCACGCCTTCGACGTACTCCATCACGAGGTACGGGCGGCCGTCCTCGAGCGACCCTCCATCCAACAGCCGGGCGATACAGGGATGCTCAAGGGTTGCGAGAATCTGACGCTCGGTACGGAAGCGCCGCTCCAGGCCGCCGCTCCGAAATCGCTGAATCACCTTGATCGCGACCAATTTCCGGAACTGATTGTCGGCGCGCGCCGCAAGGTACACGTCCCCCATCCCGCCCGAACCCAGCAGGCGCTCGACCCGGTACGGTCCGATGCTGCGCGGCTGCTCTACCACCGGTTCGAACACAGCGATCCGGTCCTCATGAGCGAGCAACGAATCCACTTCACTGCGAAGGTGCGGCTCACCGGCACAAAGCTGGTCCAGCAGGGCGCGACGGCGCGGACCGTCTACTTCCTCGACGGCTTCCAGAATGCCCTTAATTCGCTGCCAGTCGCCGGAGTTCATCGTTTTCGCGTTCGATTTCGCGGAGCAGCCAAAGCCGCGCGATCCGCCATTCGCGCTTGACTGTAGCGGTGGAAATCTCCATTACGGCGGCGATCTCCTCGATAGTCAGGCCCGAGAAAAACCGCAGTTCGACGATGCGCGCCTGCCGTGCGTCGATGGCTTCCAGACGCTCGAGCGCGGCATCGAGAACGGTCAACTCCAGTCCGCGTCCGCTGGTGAGGTCCAGCCAGTCATCGAGCGGAACGCGCCGGCCCCAGTCTCGCTTTTGGGCATGACGCATCTGGGCATGCTTTAAGAGGATGCGGCGCATCATGGTGGCGGCCAAAGCCACGATCTGTGCTTTCGACCCCCAGTCGACGCTGCGCTGCCCGACCAGGCGCAAGTAGGCTTCATGCACGAGGGCCGTCGGCTGCAAGGTGTGGTCCGGCCGTTCGCGAGCCAGGAACGCGCCCGCGAGGCGGTGCAACTCGTTGTAAAACGCGGGGATCAGCGCATCGAGCGCTCGTTTGTCTCCCGCCTCAAGTGATGCCAAAGCAGCATCGATAGTCGCCAAGTCCCCCATCCGGTCCCGGGATTCATGATACTGCATGATCCGTTTTCCGGGCGGATCGTGCGTACTAGCCGTGCGGAGGAGATTATGAGGAATTCTTATCAGCTAATAGCGATTGGCGTGCTTGCCTGCGCCGTGGGAATGGCGCAAGAGACGCCACTCAGCGTCACGCTTGTGACGCCGCTGAGCACCGATACGAACCACAAGGGCGACCCCGTTACGGGGCGCGTGCTCACGCCGGCGCAATTCCAGGGCGATACCGTGATGGGTCACGTTACGGAATCGAAAAGCGGCAATAAGATCCACGGCGAGGCCGTGCTGAATTTCAATTTCGATACCTTGATGCACAATGGGACAAGCGTGCCGATCGCCTGCTCGATTGTGTCTATCGCCAACTCCAAGGGCCAGCAAAACATGGATGAGGAGGGCCGCATCATCCGCAAAAGCAGCAACTTGGGGAAGGCTGCGGCGGGCACGGGCGCGGGCGCGCTCATCGGCGGACTCACACACGGCGTGAAAGGCGCGGCGATCGGCGCAGGCGTTGGCGCGGCCGCTTCACTCATCGTCATCGAGGTAGCGGCACAGGGGCCTAAGGTGCAACTGGCATCGGGATCGCAGCTCGGCTTGAGCGTAAAGCCGCGCGGCGGACCAGCGCTCGCGAGCCTGCCGCCGAACACCGCGTCCGCTACGGCGGCAGAGCCCGCGACAGCGCCGGCCAGCGCACCGCCGCCCGCCAGCGAGCCCGCACCGCCGGCGCCGGCTGTGGAATCCCCGGCTCCTCAACAAGGGAACGCAGCGGGCGATCAGCCCGACCTGAAAGCCGTCAAAATCGACTTCATTCCCGGTGAAAAGACCGTGTTCCTCGATGACTTCAGCGACACCGCCGAAGACGAACCACCCGCACACTGGAAGATCCGCGACGGCCGGATGGAGCTTCGCACCGGAGGCGGCATCCGGCAGTTGACGCTGGTGTGTCCCGGCAAACCTTCGCTGCATTCCGACAGCTTTGTGTTTCCGAAAAACTTCACCGTCGAAATCGAGGCGGCATTCAGCACCAGGCAACCGAACATGGTGTTCTTCGCGTGGCCGAAGGACGTGGACGGCGGCGAACAGCCCGCCTGGAAGATCGACATTACGGCCGACGGGGTTACGTTTACCGGACCGAAAGACGAAAAGATCGGCCATTGGGAGATCAGACCGCCGGCCCTCGATCAACCCATCAAAGTCGCCCTCTGGGTGCAGGATGGACGCGTTCGCGGCTATGTCAATGGAGAGCGCGTGGCCGACGTTAACGGGATGGAGCTGCCGGCCGGCCTCAAGCCTTCCGACCATTTCACTCTCCGTGAGCGTTGCGACGGCGCGGCCGGCGGGTGGGTGGGTCTTCGGCGCGTCCGCGTGGCGGAATCGGCGCCGGATTTCTTCTCCACCATTTCCTCGACCGGCAAGTACGTCACGCACGGCATCCAGTTTGATACGGACAGCGATCGTCTGAAGCTGGAATCCGCGCCCATAATCAAATCCGTCGCGCGCGGACTCGAAAAGAACCCAAACATGAAGCTGGAAATCGATGGCTTTACCGATTCCACCGGAAACGCGCAGCACAATCAGGACCTCTCCAAGCGCCGGGCCGAGGCCGTGCGCAATGTGCTCATCAGCCAATTCGGTGTGGATGCCGCCCGCCTGACGGCCAACGGTTTCGGCGCCGCAAAGCCTGTGGGGTCGAACGATACCGCTGAAGGCCGGGCAGCCAATCGCCGCGTTGAATTCGTGAAGATGTGACCAGGCACGCAATGTGAGGCGCGTTAGAATGTGGCCAGATGTCGAACCGTGCGCGAATTTTCCTTGTCCCTGCCGTGGGCGCGTTGCTGTTGGCGCTGGCCGCATGTTCCAGCCAGCCTGCCGCTGACGCGAATAAGGAAGCAGCGAAACCTGCTGAGCCGCTGACCGGCCAATCCGCGCTTTATAAGATGTATCAGGTAGCGCGCTCGCAATGGGCGCCCGATGCACAGGTGCTCAAGATGACCGGCATGCACTTGCAGGAAGTTCCGGAAGTCCCGGGCAAAGCGGGTGCGTGGGAGGCCACCTTCACATCCGCCACGCTCCATCGCGCGCGCACCTACACGTACTCGGTGGTGGCCGAACAGCCCGGGCTGCATAAGGGTGTCTTCGCCGGAAATGAAGAGGCCTTCTCCGGCGCGGCAGGCGTCGACACTCCGTTCCTGATCGCGGCCGTCAAGATCGACACCGATGCGGCTTACGAAACAGCTCGCGCCAAGGCCACGGAATACGAAAAGAAGAACCCCGGCAAGCCGATCACGCTGCTGCTCGAGAAGAACGATCGATATCCGGACCCGGCCTGGCGCGTCATTTGGGGCGAAAGTGTGGGCACCAGCTCCTTCTCTGTTTTCGTGGATGCATCCACCGGGGCTTTCCTGGAAACGCTGCATTAATTGGAATGCGACCGGCCGGGAGACCGGCCGTTGCTGTTCAATCCCGCGGCGACTCGCTCTGCCTCCGCTTCGGTAAAGCCTCCTTCAATAAACAACTGCCGCGATGCCCCGGGGATGAGGGGTGTGGCTACGATTCGGCCATTTACCTGGATCGCGACTCGATTGCCGATGTTCTGCTTGGTTACGTTCAACTCGCGAACCGCGGCATCGTGACGAAACGTCACAAACACGATCGGCTGGCCCTTGCTGCCTTTGTGCACCTCGGCATACTCCACGTCGGCTTGCGTCAGGAACGGCTGCTTATCGAGGCAGCCGCCCTCCACCTTCTGAGCGGCTCTGCCGCCGCACGGCACCACCACGAAGACGCGCAGCGTAGCCTTGCGTGCGCTCTGCGCGAACGCCGCCGCGCACAGGGTCCCGATCAAAGCCAGCCTCATGCGACTTCGACCGCCGCCGGCTTAAACGAAAGCTCGCCTCCCTGAGCATCGCCGTCAACGATCACAGTTTGCCCGTCGCGGACTGTGCCGGCGAGCAGCAGCCGGCCCAGCGGGGTTTCGATCTTCTTCTGAATCGCGCGCTTCAACGGGCGCGCGCCGTAGTGCGGATCGTAACCCGTGCGCACCAGATTGCTGCGCGCGTCCTCGGTGAGATCGAGCGTGATGTGCCGGTCCTCCAGCCGCCGCCGCAAGCGCCCGAGCTGAATTTCCACGATTCGTTTGAGATTCTCTTCACTGAGTGCGTGGAAGACGATAATTTCGTCCACGCGATTCAGAAACTCGGGGCGGAAGTGATGCCGCATTTCTTCCAGCACCGCTTCCTTCATCTGCTCGTAACCGGCGCCCGCATACGTTCCGCGATAATCCAGAATCCGCTGGCTGCCGACATTGCTCGTCATGATGACGATGGTGTTTTTGAAATCCACCGTGCGGCCCTGCCCATCTGTCAGACGTCCATCGTCGAGAATTTGCAGCATCACGTTGAAGACGTCGTGGTGCGCCTTTTCGATCTCGTCGAAGAGCACCACCGAGTACGGCCGCCGTCGAACCGCCTCAGTAAGCTGGCCGCCTTCTTCGTAGCCGACGTAGCCCGGAGGCGCGCCGATCAACCGCGCGACCGTGTGCTTCTCCTGATACTCCGACATATCGATGCGGATCATGGCGTGTTCATCGTCAAACAGGAACTCGGCAAGCGCCCGCGCCAGCTCGGTCTTTCCGACGCCGGTCGGCCCGAGGAAAATGAAGCTGCCGATGGGCCGGTTCGGGTCCTTCAGTCCGCTGCGCGCGCGGATTACGGCTTCCGCAACCGCCGTCACCGCCTCGTCCTGCCCCACCACGCGCTCGTGCAGCACGCCTTCCAGGTTGAGGAGTTTTTGCATCTCGCCTTCCATTAGCTTGGTGACGGGCACTCCGGTCCAGCGGCTCACCACCTCCGCAATATCTTCTTCGTCCACCTCTTCCTTGATGAGCTTCGCCTGACCCTCCTGCTTCTTAAACTGCTCTTCTGCCTCCGCCAGCTCACGCTCGAGCGCGGTCAGACGACCATACTTGAGCTCCGCGGCGCGATTGAGATCATACTGCCGCTCGGCCTGCTCGATCTCGATTTTCGTGCGCTCCACCTGCTCGCGGATTTCGCGCAGCTTCTGCACGGAGTTCTTTTCAGCCTGCCACCGCGCGGTCAGCGCGTCGGACTCGGCGCGCAGGTCCGCGAGTTCCTTTTCTAGCTTGGCGAGGCGCTCCTTACTGGCGGGGTCCTTCTCCTTCCGCAGCGCTTCGCGCTCAATTTCGAGCTGCATCATGCGCCGGCGCGCTTCGTCCATCTCCGCCGGCATGGAGTCGATCTCCGTGCGGAGGCGCGCAGCAGCTTCATCCATAAGGTCGATGGCTTTGTCAGGCAGGAAGCGATCCGTGATGTATCGATTCGAAAAGACAGCCGCGGCCACGAGCGCCGCGTCCTTGATGCGAACGCCGTGGTGAACCTCGTATCGCTCCTTTAAGCCGCGAAGAATGGAGATGGTGTCTTCGACGCTCGGCTGCTCCACCAGAACGGGCTGGAAGCGGCGTTCCAGCGCGGCATCTTTCTCGATGTGCTTGCGGTATTCGTCCAGTGTGGTGGCGCCAATGCAATGCAGCTCGCCACGAGCCAGCATCGGCTTCAGCAGGTTACCCGCGTCCATGGCGCCTTCCGCTTTGCCCGCACCGACCACGGTGTGAAGCTCGTCGATGAACAGGATGACTTCTCCGGACGAATCCTGAACCTCTTTTAGCACCGCCTTGAGGCGTTCTTCGAATTCGCCGCGATACTTCGCGCCGGCGATCAGCGCCCCCATGTCCAAGGCGACGATGCGCCTATTCTTCAGGCCTTCCGGCACGTCTCCGCGCACGATGCGCAAAGCGAGACCTTCGACGATCGCCGTCTTACCGACGCCCGGTTCGCCGATCAGCACCGGATTGTTCTTGGTGCGGCGGCTGAGCACCTGAATCACTCGCCGGATCTCCTCATCGCGTCCGATGACGGGATCCAGCTTGCCCGTGGAAGCAAGTTTGGTCAAGTCGCGGCCGTAACGCTCCAGCGCTTCGTAGGTGGCTTCGGGGTTCTGGCTGGTGACGCGCTGGCTGCCTCGGACGTCGCGGAGGGCCTGCATCAGCCGGTCGCGCGTGAGGCCGAATTCCTTAAAGAACTTCTCGTCGGCGGCGGCCAGCAGCACATGCTCTACGGAGATGTACTCATCTTTGAGTTTGCGCGCCTCGTCCTCGGCCTCGACGAGTAACTTGTTCAGGCGTGAGCTGACATACACCTGGTCGGGTGCGCCACTTGGCCCCGCCACTTTCGGGAGGCGCTCCAGGTCCGCTTCCACCCGTTTGCGAAGCGCTTCCACGGGCAGGCCGGCTTTGGCGAGAATCGACGGAGCGAGCCCCCCTTCCTGCGAGAGCAACGCCGCCATCAGGTGCTCGACATCGATCTGTTGGTTACCGTACCTCGCCGCGAGCGATTGGGCGGCTCGGACAGCTTCTTGCAGCTTCTCCGTGAAACGATTGATGTCCATACTTCCTTCATATCACCGGCCCGTGACGGTTGCATACGCGACTGGGTGTAGGCGTCCAAGAGTTCCTGAATACGATCGTACGTTCCTCTTTACATCTGCCGATTCACGCCTGTGCCATACTGTCAACAGAACTGGAGGACGGTCATGACTCCGCGAACGCTGAAACGGACGATCGTCATTTGCGCGACGGGCGCGCTTCTTTTGACCCCGCTGATGGGGCAAGGGCGCGGGGGGGCGACCACCGGATCGACCGGCAACACGGGAGCTACGGGTAGCACCGGGGCCACGGGAACCACGGGCGGCACTATCGGGACGGGGTCCATCGGAACTCCGACGACCGGCCGCACCAATACCAACAACACAAACACAAATAACACTTCAACAACACCCGCCTATCAGCAGCCGCTGTTTGTGAGCGGACGTGTAGTGCTGGAAGACGGGACTCCTCCGTCACAACCCGCGGTCATCGAGCGCATCTGCCTCGGCAATCCGCACGCGGAAGGGTACACGGACACTCACGGATATTTCATGATTCAGCTCGGCAACGAGGCGGGCGTTTTCCAGGATGCGAGCGAGTCGTTCGGCTCCTCGCCGATGGGTTTGCCGGGGATGGGCGGCCAATCGTCGGCGGGAGTACCTGCCACGAATACGTCGACGCGCGGCCTGAATTCCGACAATCCGTACATGAATTGCGACCTGCGTGCGAAGCTCCCCGGCTACCGCTCGCAAAGCGTCAGCCTGGCGAACCGGCGTCCGATGGACGATCCCAATATCGGCAACATTCTGCTGCATCGCGAGGGCGCCGACGAGGGCACCACAGTTAGCGCGAGTTCCCTGGCAGCTCCGAAAGACGCGCGCAAGGCCTTCACGAAAGCGCAGGAGCTCCGCAAGAAGCACAAGATCGACGACGCTGCCGATGAGCTCGCGAAGGCGACGCAGATTTACCCGGCATACGCCGAAGCCTGGTTCGAGCTGGGACTCATTCAAGCCTCTCGCGGGCAGACGGCCGATGCACGCCAGTCCTTCGAACAGGCCATCAAGGGCGACCCGAAGTTCGTGAACCCCTACGTGGAAATGTCCGTGATGGAAATGCGGGCCAAGCGTTGGCCTGAGCTCGCCGCTTTAACAGCTAAAGCCATCAAGCTGGATTCCTTCGACTACCCGCAGCTCTACCTGTTCAACGGCGTCGCGAACTACAACGAAAAGGATTTCGACACCGCGGAGAAGAGCGTCCGTGAGGCTCTGCGCCTCGATACACGCCACGTCTTTCCGGACAGCGAACGGCTGATGGGGCTTGTGCTCATACAGAAACAGAACTATACGGATGCCGCCGAGCACCTGCGCGCCTACTTGCGCGTGGCTCCCGAAAGCGACGAATCCGCCGCCGTGCGCAAGCAGGTGACGCTGCTCGAAGGCGCCATCGCCGCGAATAAACACTAGGGCCGGCAAGCTGAAGCCTGGCCTGTCAGGCTGCTATCCTGAACCTTGGACTCAGCACAGACGAAACGCGTCACCATAGCGATTGACGGCCCGTCCGGCGCCGGAAAAAGCACCATCGCGCGCCGCCTCGCCGACCGGCTCGGCTTCACCTACATCGATACCGGAGCCATGTATCGCGCCGTCGCTCTGTGGGCCCTCCGCCAGAATATCGATCCTTCCGACATGCACCGCAGCGAGCAGCTTGCGATTGCGTCGGACATTCGACTTTCGCCCGGGCGCATTTCACTCAATGGCGAGGATGTCACCGATGCGATCCGCACGATCGAGGTCACCAGCGGGGCATCGAAAATAGCCGTGGCGCCGGCGGTGCGGCGCGCGATGGTCGCCAAGCAGCGGCAGTTGGCGGAATCGCAGAGCGTCGTGATGGAAGGCCGCGATATCGGCACGGTGGTGTTCCCGGATGCGACACTGAAGATCTTTCTCGACGCCACGCCCGAGGAGCGCGTGCGCCGCCGTCTGAAAGAGCTGCGCGCGAAGGGTGAGAGCGTCAGCGAAGCCGACCTCGCCGCGCAGATGCGCGAGCGCGACCTGCGTGACAGCACGCGCGCCGACGCACCACTTTCGCAGGCTCCCGATGCGGTGTATCTGGATTCCAGCGGCATGGACATCGAGCATGTGGAAGAGGCGATTCTGAAGATCGTCCGCCAACGCATTTCCAACGGGAAAGAATTCCGGTAACAGGTTCGGGGGCGCTCTGCGCGCTCTTCGACGTTGGCTTCGCGGCCTATCATCGACATGATGCGGACATAGCGACCGGTCTCCAGACGCATCTCCAGACCGGTCACAGTCGCGCTCTGCGCGCTCTTCGACTTTCGACGTTCGCTTCGCGGGCCTGTAATCGACGTGAATGCGGACGTAGCGACCGGTCTCCAGACCGGTTGCAGTCGCGCTTCGCGCGACCGGGGCGCGCTCTGCGCGCCTGGTACCGGCCGGGAGGCCGGTACCTACTGTTATCCTGGGTTTTGGGGCCGGAGGAGTCGTTGAGAGATCTGCTGGTCATGAAATTCGGCGGCACGAGCGTCGGCTCGGCCGAACGCATGCGCGTGGCCGCTTCGCTGATTGCGCAGGAGAGCCAACGCCGTCCCATTGCCGTCGTGGTTTCCGCCATGTCCAAAATTACGGACCTGCTGCTGGAGACGATGCGCTATGCCGAAGCGGCGAACCACAACGCCATCGCGTCGAATTTGCAAACGCTGCGCCACCGCCATGAAGAGGCCTGCCGGGAGCTGCTGCCGGAATCCGCACGGCTCGCGGTGGAGGCGAAGATCGCCGCTTTGATCGCCGAATTCGAGCGCATCGTGAACGGTATGGCGATGCTCACGGAGCGTCCGCCGCGTTCCGTAGATGAGGCCGTCGCGATCGGCGAACGTCTCAGCGTGCTACTGGTTTCCGAGGCGCTCACGGCCGCCGGCACACCCGCAGCGGCGATCAACGCATGGGACGTGGTGGTCACCGACGCCGTTTTCGGCAACGCATCGCCGCTCATGCAGCCCACGCGCGTCAAGGCCCAGGCCGCGCTGCTGCCGCTGCTGGAACGCGGTGTCGTGCCCGTAATCACGGGATTCAATGGAGCCACTTCAGACGGCCGTCCGACCACTCTCGGCCGCGGCGGCTCCGATTTTTCCGCCTCAATCCTGGCCGCCGCGCTCGATGCCGCCGAACTCTGGATCTGGACCGACGTGGACGGGATCATGAGCGCCGATCCGCGCCTGGTGCCGGACGCCCAGGTGTTGGATGAAGTGACCTACGTCGAGGCTGCCGAGCTGGCTTATAACGGCGCCAAGGTGCTGCACCCGCGGACGCTGGCGCCGCTCGCCGAAAAGAAGATTCCGGTGTGGAGCAAGAACAGCTTCGACCCGGGGAAGCCCGGCACCCGCATCGTCGCGCAGATTTCGAGCTACGAGCTGGGCGCCCGCGCAGTGACGAGCATGAAGAACGTCGCGCTGGTGTCCCTGGAGCCCGCAAGTGCGGAGGTCAACGGGGTGCAAGTGATGGCGCGTGCTCTCGACGCGACCGCGCGCGCTAACGTCGAGGTCCTGATTGTTTCCAGCTCCAGCTACCGGCAGATCTTCTGCCTGCTCGTCCGGATGGAAGAGCTCGATCGCACGATGCAGGCGCTCGAATCGGCGCTCGCATTGGAGTTGGCCCACGGCTACGTCAACCCGATCCACGTGGATACCGACGTCGGATTGCTGGCCGCGGTCGGGGAAGGGATGCAGGGCAAGCCGGGTCTCGCCGGCCGCATCTTTACAGCCATCAGCCGCGTTCAAGTGAACATCATCGCTATCGCGCAAGGCTCCAGCGAGGTAACCATCGCCGTCGTGGTGCGGCGCGATGGTCTGGAGAAGGCCGTGCGGGCCGTCCATGCCGAATGCGGACTCGGTCAGCGGCCTCCCGTTCCGGTGTTTCCGTTCCGCAAAGGCGTGCTTCCGAAGGCGAAGAAGGAAAGTCCGCAATTCCCGTAAAGCTATTCGTAATGGGCCTGCGTAACCGGCTGGCCTGCTTTTCGCTTTCCTCGCCGTTTGTGAATCAGCTTTTCCTGGCTATTTATCCCGCGGCGGCCGTTCGCCGGCTTGCGACGCGAATAAGTTCCGTTGGAGGACATCACGCGCGCCTTCACCGTATCGCTGAGATAGACTTCCAGCACCTGATCGCGCAGTTCTTTCACCAGATTGGGCGCGAGCACCGGCAGCAGCACTTCCACGCGATGATCGATGTTCCTCGGCATGAGATCCGCGCTGCCGATGTAAACCTCTTCATGGCCGCCGTTATGGAAGTAATAAATGCGACTGTGTTCCAGGAAGCGGCCGACAATGCTCATCACTTCGATGTTGTCGCTGACGCCCGGAACTCCAGGACGTAAGCAGCATAGTCCGCGCACCAGCAACTGCACTTTGACCCCCGCACGCGAGGCACGGTACAACGCACGAATCAGCTTCGGATCGCAGAGCGAGTTCACCTTCAGGATGAGGCGTCCGCCGCCACCTTTCGCATGCTTGATTTCCCGTTCGATCAGCTCTTCCAGTCTTTGCCGCAAATTCACGGGCGCAACCAGAAGCTCCTGATAGTCGGTCTTTCCCGAGTAACCCGTCAGATAATTGAATAAGTCGCTGACGTCGTCAGCGACCTTTTCATTCGCTGTGAAGATACCGATATCGGTATAAAGATGCGCGGTAACTGCGTTGTAATTGCCGGTCGAGATATGAACGTAGCGCGCGATCTTATCCTGTTCGCGCCGAACGACCAGGGCGACCTTGCAATGGATCTTTAGACCGATCAAACCGTAGACGACGTGAACGCCGGCTTTTTCCAGCGCCCGCGCCCACTCGATGTTGCTCTCTTCATCGAAGCGCGCCTTCAACTCCACCAGAGACGCCACCTGTTTGTCTTCGTTGACGGCTTCCAGCAGCGTTTCGACGACGGGCGAGTTGCGCCCAACGCGGTACAAACAAATCTTGACTGCCAGCACTGCCGGGTCGCGCGCCGCTTTGTGTAAAAACTCGATGACCGGCTGAAAGGAATCGAACGGATGATGGAGCAGGATGTCGCGGCGACGAATCAAGGCGAAAATATCGTCGTCCTCCGCGGTCTCGCATAACTCCGACGGAGTCGATGGCACAAACGGAGCGAACTTCAGTTCCGGCCGGTCCAGCGCATAAATTCCGTACAGCCGCTTGAGCGAGAGCGGACGGTAAGTTTTGTACACTTCCGTCTGCCCAAGCTCCATATTGTTCATCAGGATATTCAGGATAGGCGCGGGCATATCCTGGGTCACCATGAGACGCATGACGTCGCGGAAACGGCGCTGCTTTACGCCTTCTTCGACGCTCTCCAGCAGGTCCTCGGCTTCCAGTTCCTTGATGGCGATATCGGCATCGCGCGTGACGTGAAACGGATACGCTTCCAAGACTTCCATGCCGGGAAAGAGCGCGGGCAAGTTCGCCGCGATCACCTGTTCCAACCACACCAGGTCCGCACGCCGGGGCTTGACCACCTTCCGAACAGCCTTGGCGGCGCCGTGAAGCGGCACCAGTTGCGGGAGGGAATCGGGCACCTTTACGCGCGCGAACCGCTCCTGCCCGGCTTTATCGCGAATCAGAACCGCCAGATTCAGGCTGAGATTCGAGATGTGCGGGAAGGGACGCCCCGGATCGAAGGCCAGCGGCGTCAGCACCGGAAAGATCGTCTCGTCGAAGTAAGTGGTGGCGCGCTTCTTCTGCGCGTCGGAGAGCTCGGCGTAATCGTGAATGTGAATGCCCGCGTCGCGCAGCTTGGGATTCAGCCGCTCCAAGGCCTTGTGCGCTTCGTTGAGCAGCTTCTTGACCTCGCGACGGATGGCTATCAACTGCGCGCGCGCGGTCATGCCGTCCGGCGACGCTTCCACGGTTCCGGCTTCCACCTGCGCCACCAGCCCGGCTACCCGCACCATGAAAAACTCGTCCAGGTTGGATCCTAAAATCGAGAGAAACTTGATGCGTTCCAGCAGCGGATTATCTTCGTCCTCGGCTTCCTCGAGAACGCGCCGCTGAAAGGCAAGCAGGCTCAGCTCCCGGTTCAAGTACAGCGACGGGTCCTTCAAATCGGGTCCGAGTGCTGCTGTGACGGCTTTCTTGGTCATAGCCATTAAGCGCTTATAGCTTCTCACGATTCGCTGAGCGTTTGGTTACAAACGGCCGCGCACCGCGGCGCCGTTCGCTGAGATATGATTTTGGCTTGACACGCAAACTGTATCTCCCGCTTGCCGCGGCGCTCTTTGTTTTCCAGGCGCACACGGCCGACAAGTTCGCTCTCACGATCGATAACATCATGCGAGGACCGGGCTTGATCGGCTATGAGCCTGCCCAGATCCGCTGGGGCTTCGACAGCCGCCATATCTATTTTCAATGGAAACAGGCGAGCGATAAGTTGGATGCTCCCCTCGATACGTACGAAGTCGCCCGGGACGGCGGCCCGCCGCGCAAGATGAGCGATGAAGAAGCCCGCGCACTCCCGCCCGGCTTTTGCGGCGACACCACGCGCGACCATCGCCATACCGTTTTCACGCGCGACGGCGATATCTTCATTCTGGACAACGACACCGGCAAAACCCGCCAGGTGACAAAGACTTCCGACAATGAAGGCGACGCGCATTTCCTGCCGGACGGCAACCGGATTTACTTTACGCGCTCCGGCAATCTGTTCGTCATGTCGCTGGATACCGGATTCCTGGAGCAGATGACCGATATACGGCCTGCAGCCACGGCGGGCCCGGCGGCGGCGGGCGGAGGCGGAGGCAGGGGACAGGGTGGCGGACGCGGAGGCTTCGGCGGAGGCGGCCGTGGCGCCGCGACCGGCGGAACGAACGGCAGCGAGCAGACATCCAGCGGCAGCCAGCAGTTTATTCGGGAGGAACAGAAGAAGTTCTTTGAAACGGTGCGCGATCGGGAATCGCTCCGCACAGAGGAACAGGCAAAGCGAAAGAAGGAGAATCCGCAGCGGAAGCCGTTCAATTTGACGGCACGTCAAACCGTCGCTGCCCTTCGTTTGTCGCCCGACGGCAAAACCGTTTTCGCATCCGTCTTCGAGAATCCGGCGCAGCCCGCGAAGAACACGACCATCCCGAGTTGGATCACGGATTCCGGCTACGTGGAAGACATCAACGGCCGCCCGAACGTCGGCGACGCTCAGCGCAACGGGCGCCTGGCCATGCTCGACGTTGCCACAGGCGACGTGAAGTGGGTCGATGCCGGCCAGAAGGATCGCGAAGTCGAGGTGGGGGTGCCGGTCTGGAATGAAGAGGGAAGCAAGGCCGTCGTGTCAGCGCGCGCCGCGGATTTCAAAGATCAGTGGCTGCTGGCGCTCGATCCCGTAACTGGAAAGACGCGCGTGCTGGTGGACAAACACGATAACGCATGGGTCGGCGGTCCGGGAGCGCAGACGCTCGGTTGGATGAAGAACGATCGGGAAGTCTTCTACCAGTCGGAAACGACCGGCTACTCCCATCTGTATGCGGTCAATTGGGACGGCGGCGAGCCGCGCGCGCTCACCAGCGGGAAATGGGAGGTGCTCAACACCCGCCAATCGAAAGACAAGAGCAAATTCTTCCTGACGGCCAGCAAAGACAGTCCATACGAAAACCACCTTTACGAGATGGACGGCGAGGGCGGACCGCTCACCCGGATTACGCAAGCTCCCGGCAAGCACACCACCTTCGTTTCGCCCGACGAGCAATGGATCGCCGACGTTTATTCGTACACGAACAAGCCGCCGGAGCTTTTTGTGCAGGCAAATCGCGCCGGCGCGGAATCGAAGAAGCTGACGACATCTCCCTCGCCCGAGTTTTCGCAGTATCCGTGGATAGATGTGCCGATCGTGGAGTTTACCGCGCGTGACGGCGTCAAAGTTCCGGCTCGCCTGTTCAAGCCGGCAGCGTTCAAGCGCGGCGGCCCCGCGGTGGTATTCGTCCACGGCTCGGGCTATCTGCAAAATGTGGATAAGTGGTGGAGCACCAGCTACTACCACGAGTACATGTTCGACCACATTCTGATGGAGCACGGGTATCTGGTGATCGATGTCGATTACCGCGGCTCCGCGGGTTACGGCCGCGACTGGCGAACAGCCATCTACGAGCACATGGGCGGCAAGGATCTGGACGACATCGTAGATGCGGCGAAGTACATCGTGGCGCAGCACGGCGTCGATGCCAAACACATCGGCGTATTCGGCGGCAGCTACGGAGGTTTTATCACATTGATGGCTATGTTCACGCAGCCTGACGTCTTCGCAGCGGGAGCGGCGCTCCGTCCCGTATCGGATTGGGCGCTTTACAATCACGGGTACACCGGCGAGATCCTCAATCTGCCGCAAAACGATCCCGAGGCGTACAAACGCTCCTCGCCGATCTATTTCGCCGAGGGACTCAAGGGAGCGCTGCTCATCTGCCATGGGATGGTGGACACCAACGTGGAATTCGAAGACAGCGTGAGGCTGGTGCAGCGGCTGATCGAATTGCGTAAGGAGAATTGGTCAGTAGCGCCGTACCCCGTGGAGAACCACGCCTTTGCACAGCCCTCCAGTTGGGCCGACGAGTATAAGCGTATCTTCGCTCTCTTCGAAAAGAATCTGAAGTAGCGTTTGCTGTGCGATTGATCACTCCGGTCCGTGGCAGAATTGCGGACCGGACTGTAACATGAACCTTTAGTGATTCTGATTGTGGACGATGAGAAGACTATCCGGCAGTTGGTCGCTTCGATTCTCAAACGTGCCGGATACGACGTTGTAGCAGTCTCAAGCGCGCGCGAGGCACTGGAGGTTATGAGCGGCCACACGCCCGAACTGCTGCTGACCGACATCGTCATGCCCGAAATGAGCGGCCTCGCGCTGGCGGCGACAGCGCACCACCTGCACTACGGCGTCCCGGTAATGTTCATGAGCGGCTTTGCCAGCAATTATGAAGAGGAACTCAGCGGCAGCGTTTGCCTGCGCAAGCCCTTCACCCCCGGGCAACTTCTCACGGCCGTGCAGGATGTTTTAGCGCTGCGAAAAAGTAGCGGCGGCGCGGCGTAAACTGTTCCACATGGCCGGCAAACTCGCGAGGCGCTGGTTGGTTCGCGGCAACGTACAAGGAGTCGGATTCCGGTATTTCGCGCAAAAGCATGCGGAGCGCCTCGGCCTGTCCGGCTACGCCCGCAATCTGGATGACGGCCGTGTGGAAGTATACGCGGCCGGCGACGAAGCTGCCCTCTCGGAATTCGCGGGCGCCCTGCATACCGGTCCGCGCTGGAGCGACGTCCGCGGTGTCGACGAGCAGGATGCCGCAGTACAGAAGTATCCCGGCTTCCAGATCACGGGCTGATGCACCTGATACAATCGTTCCTTCCCTGAGATGGAAGACCTGAAAAAGCTCATTCGCGAGATCCCTGACTTCCCGAAACCGGGGATCCTGTTCTACGACATCACCACGCTCCTCAAGGACGCCTGCGGCTTCCGCGCCGTCATCGATGGCCTCAAGTATCACTACCGCGAAGCGCAGGTCGACGTAGTTCTCGGCATCGAGGCGCGCGGCTTTATCTTCGCGCCGGCCTTGGCTTATGCCTTGGGGGCGGGATTCGTTCCGGTCCGCAAGCCCAAGAAACTGCCCGCCGAGTGTCTCACTGTTACGTACGACCTCGAATACGGCACGGACAGCCTGCAAGTCCACAAGGACGCTATTGAGAACGGCAAGCGCGTGCTGATTGTGGACGACCTGCTTGCCACCGGCGGTACGGCCGCGGCCGCGGCTCGCATGGTCACCGAAGCAGGCGGCACGATTGCAGGCCTGGGGTTCGTGGTGGAGTTGACCTTCCTCAATGGCCGCCAAAAGCTCGCCGGCATGGACGTCTTCTCCCTCCTGCAGTACGACAAATGAGCACGTCACGGCAGGCGCGCGTGCGTGCGCTGGCCAAAATCAATCTCGACCTGCGGGTACTCGGCAAACGTGCGGACGGCTTTCACGAGCTAAGAACGGTTTTTCAGACCATCTCTCTGGGCGACACGCTCGATATCGCCTTCACACCCGGACGGAAGCGCTCCGTCGACCTGGTGGATGCCCTTTCGATTCCCGATAATCTGGTGACCCGGGCGGCGCATGCCGTTATGGACGCGCTGCGCATCAATGGCCGCGTCGAGATGCGGCTCACCAAGCGAATCCCGATGGGCGCAGGCTTGGGCGGCGGATCGAGCGATGCCGCGGCGGTTCTTCTCGCGCTGCCCGCGATCGCCGGCCGGACCGTTGACCCGGCGGCGCTGCGGGAAATCGGCCAGTCTCTCGGCAGCGACGTTCCGTTTTTCCTGCTTGGCGGCGCCGCCGTCGGAATCGGCCGCGGCACCGAGTTGTTCCCTCTGCCCGATACACCGGCCGGCTACGGCATCGTGGTCGCGCCCGGGATTCACGTCAATACCGCTCAGGCCTATCGCGATTTGAGCCCTCTGCTGGCGGACGCGGACGGCAAGGTGAATGCGTTTCAGACGGCCGCCTGGAGCGGCCAGACCGGCGTCAACGATTTCGAATCGGTAGTCTTTGCCCAGCACCCGGAGCTCGCCGCCTGGAAAAAGCGTATCGTGCGCGCCGGAGCCACCGCCGCCATGATGACGGGGTCGGGGTCGGCTCTGTTCGGGTTCTTCGCCTCTCGCCAAGCCGCCCGGCAGGCGCTTGAGCGGCTGCGCCCGTTCGACGCCGCCGTATTCCCCATCTCTTCGGTAAACCGCGCCCGATATCGCCAAATGTGGCAAAAATGGCTGTTTGACAAGGGAATGTAACACAAAATAAGATGGTTACTTCCCCACCGCGAACATGGCCACTGCAAAGCCCGTACGTGCAATGACTCACGACCGCCTGCAAATCTTCACCGGGAATGCCAATCCCGACCTTTCGCGCGAAATCTGCGAGTGTCTCGGCGTGGAAGTTGGCCGCGCCATGATCCGCACCTTCGCGGACGGCGAAATCTATTTGCAGATTCAGGAAAACGTTCGCGGCGCCGACGTTTTCGTCATCCAGCCGACCTGCACGCCGGTGGATCGAAACCTGATGGAGCTCCTGCTGATGATCGACGCTCTCAAGCGGGCGTCAGCAGAGCGTATCACGGCAGTGTTACCCTATTATGGATACGCCCGGCAAGACCGTAAGGACAAGCCGCGCGTTCCGATCTCGGCCCGGCTTGTGGCCGCCCTGCTGGAAACGGCAGGCGCCGACCGGGTTTTGACGCTCGATCTGCACGCCGCGCAGATACAGGGGTTCTTCGATATTCCGGTGGACCACCTGTTTTCTTCTCCGGTGATGATCGAATATTTCAAGGCGCTCAACGTTCCGGATATGACGGTGGTTTCGCCCGATGCCGGAGGCGTGGAGCGCGCACGCGCTTTTGCGAAGCGCCTGAATTCGCCGCTGGCCATTATCGATAAACGGCGGGAAGAGGCCAACGTCGCCGAAGTGATGAATGTGGTCGGCGAGGTGAGCGGCCGGCATTGCCTGCTGGTGGACGATCTCATCGATACGGCGGGTACGCTGGTGAAAGGCGCCGAGGCTCTGATGGAAAAAGGGGCAACAAGCGTTTCGGCCTGCGCGACCCATGCGGTGCTGAGCGGTCCGGCAGTAGAGCGGATCTCGGAATCGTGTTTGAAGGAAGTGGTAGTAACGAATTCCATCCCTGTAAAGGGAGAGAAGGCGCTATGCGGCAAAATCAGAACCTTGTCGATAGCGAAATTGTTGGCTGAGGCGATTCGGTCCATTCACGAAGAAACCTCGGTGAGTGTGTTGTTTATTTAAGGGACGCAGATGAACGCAGATAAACGCTGATTGAATATTTCTGATCAGCGTTCATCTGCGTTCATGAGCGTCCCCCAAATGTGTTTCGAAGCGGACCCACGGTAACCCGCAAGGGCCAACGGACTCCGCTCACAAGGAGCTTGTTTTGAGAAAAGATATTACCGTCAATGCCGAAGTGCGCAACACTCGCGGCAAGAATGAAGCGCGCCGTACGCGCCGCGCGGGACAGATTCCCGCCGTCGTTTATGGGGCTTTCCAGGATCCGGTCAGCGTCGCGGTGAACCCCCGCGAGATCATGAAGATCGTCCGCAGCAACACCGGATACAACACCATCTTCACCTTGGCTATCGCCGGCGGCGAAAGCACTCCGGTGATGGTGGTCGATCAGCAGGTCGACCCCATCAAGGGCCACCTGCTGCATGCCGACCTCAAGCGCATCGACCTCACCAAGCGCATCCGCGTCACGGTTCCGGTACATACCGCCGGTGAACCCACGGGCGTCAAGGTGCAGGGCGGTTTACTCGAAGTCATTACGCGTTCCGTGGAAGTCGAGTGTCTGCCTGACGAAATTCCCGAGAGCTTCACGGTCAGCGTCGCGGATCTGGCGATCGGCCAAAGCCGGCGCGCCAGCGACGTGCCGGTTTCCGGTTCGATGAAGCTGGTCAGCTCACCCGATACCGTGATCGCCCACGTGGTTTCGCTGCGTGCCGAAGAGACGACCACCGCCGAAGTTGCTGCTCCAGCGGCCGCCGGCACCGAACCCGAAGTGATCAAGAAGGGCAAGAAGGAAGAAGAAGCCGCCGAGGACAAGGGCAAGAAGAAGTAATCGCCCATGGTTCTGGTTGCCGGCCTGGGGAACCCGGGCGAGGAGTACGCTTCCACGCCCCACAATATCGGGTTTCTCACGGTGGACCGGCTGGCTGAGCGGCACGGTATCCGCGTCACACGCAAAGACTCCAGGGCGCTCGCCGGCGTGGGCGAAATCGGTGGGCGCGCGGTGATGCTGGCCAAACCGCAAACGTTTATGAATCTCAGCGGCACATCGCTCCTACCGCTGATGCAGAAGCACGAAATTGGGATCGGGGAGCTCGTGGTTGTTTATGACGAGCTGGATTTACCCTGGCTGGGGCTGAAGATTAAGCCGAAGGGCTCGGCGGCCGGACACAACGGCATGAAGAGCATCATCGCCAGCCTGGGCACGAACGAGTTTTCCAGGGTCCGGTTGGGAGTTCATCCGGGCCACCCGCTGAAGAGCGGGTCGGACTATCTGCTGGCGCCGTTTTCGCGCTCGCAGAAGAAGGAATTGGATGGCTTCATCGACTTTGCGGCCGATGCTGTCGAATCCATAATTGCCGAAGGCGTCGAAAAGTCCATGACGAGATTCAATCGTCGCGCCCCAGGCTTACCAGAAGAGGAAGCATGACGAGGATTTACGAAGAGCTGTTCATAGTAAAACCCGACGTGCCGGAAGAAGAAGTGGATCAGTTCGTCGAAACATTACAGACGCAATTGACCGCTGCCGGCGCTAAGGTCGACAAAGTGGAAAAGTGGGGCAAGCGCAGGCTCGCCTACCGCGTTGAGAAGTACCGCGAAGGCACCTACGTGCTGATGCAGTTCTCGGCCGGACCCGAAATGGTGCACGAGTTCGAACGCCGCCTGCGCGTCTCGGACCAGGTGCTGAAATTCCTGACGGTGCGCATCGATGAGACTCTCAAGCGCCTGGAAAAGCGCAAGAAGGATCGCGATAAGCGTGCCGCGCGCCGCGCCGAACGGCAGCCCGCCGCTCCCGCGCCCGCACAGCCCTCAATGGCTCAACAGATGACAGAGGCTCCGGCGGCAATGCCGGGCCAACCGAAGGAGGCGTAACCCATGGCTGAATCCAAAGGAAGACCGGGCAGCGCGGGACAGCGCCCCACCGGCGGCGACAAGGCCGTTGTCACCCAGAAGAAGCAATATTTTCGCCGCAAGAAGGTGTGCCGCTTCTGCGTCGAGAAGATTGACGACATCAACTACAAAGACGTGAAGATGCTGCACGCCTTTGTCGCGGAACGGGGCAAGATCATTCCCCGCCGCATCTCCGGCGTGTGCGCGCCGCACCAGCGCCGTCTCACGGACGCCATCAAGAAGGCGCGGAACATCGCGCTGCTGCCGTTCGCGGCATCATTCTAAGCAGGAGGAATCATGGAAGTCATACTGAGAGAAGACATCAACAATCTCGGGAGCCGCGGCGATCTGGTGAAGGTCGCTCCCGGCTACGCCCGCAATTTCCTTCTGCCGAAGAAACTGGCCGTGGCGGCCACCGAAGCCAATCGCAAGATCGTGGAGCAGGAACGACAGGCGCACCTGCGCAAGGAAGCCAAGGCGAAGGGCGAAGCGGAGGACCTCTCGAAGCTGATGACGGGCGTCACCGTGACGCTCACGCAGAAGGCCGGCGAAAACGATCAGTTGTTCGGAAGCGTGACCGCGAAGGACGTTGCCGACGCGCTTGCCGCCAAGAACTTCACCATCGATCGCCGGAAGGTCCAACTCGACGAGCCCATCAAGCAGCTTGGCGAGTACAAGGTTCCGGTCCGGCTGCACAAAGACGTCATTGCCGAAGTGACGGTGGTGGTAGCGAAAGAAGAGTAGCTGTTCCCGTAAGAATCTCGAGGCGCTTTTCCCGAAAACGGGGAAAGCGCCTTTTTTATTAGAGCGGTATGTTGCCGTGCTTCTTCCGCGGCATGGTGTCCACTTTATTTTCCAGCATGCGCAGCGCGCGGATCACTCGCGGTCTCGTTTCCCTCGGCTCAATCACGTCGTCCACATAGCCACGCTCCGCGGCTACGAAGGGGTTCGCGAACCGCTCACGGAACTCTTCCGTCTTCTGCTTCCGCATAGCGTCCTGATCCGCCGCGGTGGCGAGCTCCCGCCGGTAGACGATGTTCACCGCTCCCTCCGGTCCCATCACTGCCACCTCCGCCGTCGGCCATGCCAGGTTGATGTCCGTGCGGATGTGCTTGGACCCCATGACGCAATACGCGCCGCCGTATGCCTTCCTCGTGATGACCGTGATCTTCGGTACCGTCGCCTCGGCGAACGCGTAGAGCAGCTTTGCGCCGTGCCGAATAATTCCGCCGAACTCCTGCGCCGTTCCAGGCAAAAACCCGGGCACGTCTTCGAACGTGAGGATCGGGATATTAAATGCATCGCAGAAGCGCACAAAGCGGGCGCCCTTCACCGATGAATCTATATCCAGGCAGCCCGCAAGAAACGCCGGCTGATTCGCGACAATCCCGATCGAGCGGCCGTCCATCCTCGCAAATCCCACCACGATATTCTTCGCGTAATGCTCGTGCACTTCGAAGAACTCGCCGTCATCGACCACGCCGTGGATCACGTCCTTGATGTCGTAGGGCAGCGATGAATCCTGCGGCACCAGGGTATCGAGCGCGGCATCCATGCGATCGATCGGGTCATTCGTCGCGCGCCGCGGCGCATCTTCGCGATTATTCTGTGGAATATAGCTCAACAGTTCGCGGACCATGCGCAGGCACTCGGCATCGTCCGCGGCCGTAAAGTGCCCGACGCCGCTCACCGCGTTGTGCGTATGCGCGCCGCCCAACTGCTCCTTGGTCACATCCTCATGCGTGACCGTCTTGATGACGTCCGGACCGGTGACGAACATGTAGCTGGTGCGATCCACCATGAACACGAAGTCCGTGATGGCCGGTGAGTACACCGCGCCGCCCGCGCATGGACCCATGATCGCCGAGATCTGCGGAATCACTCCGCTCGCCAGCGTGTTACGCAGGAAAATATCCGCGTACCCGGCGAGGGACACCACGCCTTCCTGAATGCGCGCGCCGCCGGAATCGTTAAGGCCGATCACCGGGGCGCCCGTTTTCAGCGCCAAATCCATAATCTTGCAGATCTTGAGCGCGTTCGTCTCCGAAAGCGACCCGCCGAAGACCGTGAAGTCCTGCGCGAAGACATACACCGGGCGTCCGTCGATTCGGCCGTATCCCGTCACGAAGCCATCGCCCGGAATGCTCTGATCTTCCATTCCGAAGTCGCGGCAGCGATGCGTCACCAGCTTGTCAAGCTCTTCAAACGTGCCTTCATCGAGCAGCAGTTCGATGCGCTCGCGCGCCGAGAGTTTGCCCTCTTTGTGCTGACGGTCGCGGCGCTCGGGGCCGCCCCCTTGCTCTGCCGCTTCATGGCGCTTGCGCAGTTCCTCTAGCCGGTTCATCGGCTCTTATTGTAGCCAGTAAACCGCTGGTCTCCTGGCCGGTCGCTAATCCCGGAGCAACTCGAAACGGCCATCGCGCAGCAGCAGATACTTGCGCCCGCGCCAGAGAATCGTGTTGCCGAAGAAGCCCCCGAGCCAGCACACGAAGCTGACGAGATCCTGCAGAGGCAGGAGCCAGAACAGGCGAGCCGTCAGTCTATCGCGCAGCACGTACCCAGCCGTCGCCGAACCCGCCGCCGCGCGAAACACCAGCGTCAGCAGTACGGCCGGCCACCATTTTGGCTGCGCGATCCACAATAGCAGCGCAAGCGGGAGGGGGTTCGTGAACAACTGCCCCACATAGCCCGCGGGCCGCGACCGCCGCGTGCTCCGGTTCCATCGCAGCCGGTGACGCAGATTTGGGCCCAGCCGTTGCGCGCCGATGCGGTGCTCGATGACGCAGGAGGAGAGAATCACGCCGAAGCCGCGCTGTGCCGCAAGCCTCCCCATGACGAAATCTTCCGCAAGAAAATCCTTCACGGCATCGAACCCGCCGATTGCCTGCAACGTCTCGCGCCGCGCCGCAATGGTGGGGCCGAGCGCGAACTTCATCCCTTCCAGCATCCGCGCGACCAGCACACCAGAAAAAAACTCAGTGTTGAGCCCGATCGCCTCCAGCGTGGACCAGAAACTCCGGCCCGGCACCGCACGATACGGACAGGTCGCCAAGCCGAGGTTCGGATCGGCGAACTCGGCCGCGATTGTCACTAAAGCGTCCGCCGTCACGCGCACGTCGCTATCCGCCATCACTACGAGATCGAACTGAGCCGCTGCCAGCATGCGATCCAGGCTGAACACCTTCGCATTGGGATACGGCGCGTCGCCCACAATCATCAGCCGTGAAGGAATGGATGGATACTCCGCGCGCAAGCGTTCAACCACCGCGACCGCGGGGTCTTTGCCGCTGCGCAGGGCGAACAGGATTTCAAAGGAACGATATCGCTGCTCGAAAAAGCTCCGCAGGTTTTCTTCGAGTCCGTCGTCGATGCCGGAGAGCGGCTTCAAAATGCTGATTGAAGGCCCCGAAGCCGCCGGCATGACTCGCACGGAACGATACCGAATCGCCGCTATCACCGTCAGGACGCAGTACACCAGAGATCCGGCAAGAAGCGCCGCTAAGATCCACGCGATCGCGAGCACTTATCCCTGCCCCGAATACGCCCGGTCCAGCAACTCTACAACGTGCATGACGCGCTGCCCCTTACCGTGCAGCCGCACGCCCGTTTGCAACTGCAGCATGCAGCCGGGGTTGGCGGTGGCCACCACTTGCGCGCCCGTTGCGTTCACGGCCTCCATTTTGCGCGAGAGCAACTGCATGGACATCTCGTTCTCGACTACGTTGTAGATGCCGGCGCTGCCGCAACAAATCTCCGCGCCCGGCAGTTCCCGCACCGTAATGCCGGGAATGGCCGCCAATAGTTTCCGGGGCGCCGACCGAATCTTCTGACCGTGCGCCAGGTGGCACGAATCCTGATACGTCACGACGGCGCTCATGGCGTTCGCCGGCGGCGTCAACTCAATGCTCGCGAGAAACTCCGTGACATCGCGCATCAGCCCGGCAAATTGCGCGGCCTTGGCGGCGTAGTCGCGGTCGTTCTCAAGCAGGTCGCCGTACTCCTTCAGCGTCGACCCGCAACCGGCGGCGTTGGTGATCACCGCGTCATAATTGCCGGCGAGCACTGCGTCGATATTCCGGCGCGCCAACTTACGCGCTTCCTCCCGAAGCCCGGAGTGCACATGGAGTGCTCCACAGCAGCCCTGCCCTTCGGGCACAATCACCTCGCAGCCGTTGCGCTGGAGAACGCGGACGGTCGCCTCATTCAAACGCGCGAAGGAAACATTCGCGATGCACCCGGCCAGAAACGCCACGCGATATTTTCGTTCGCCGTGCGCCGGAAACGTTCGTCCGATCTGACTGAAGAAGAACGGCGGCTCGGCCGACGGCGCAAGCTGAACCAGATCCCCGAGCTTGCCGAGCAGGCCGAGCGAACCGAGGCCGCGAGCCGCCAGCTTGAGTCCGCTCGCCTCCAGGAGGTACATCACTGTGCCTGTGAAGCTGAGCCACCCCCGCGACGGAATCAGCTTCCGGAAAACAAAATTTCGCAGCGCCTGCGGCACCCGGCCGCGCCGCGTTTGCGTTTCGATCTCCGCGCGCGCATCCTCTACCATGCGACCGTACGGCACTCCGGACGGACATGCCGATTCGCACCCGCGGCACGCCAGGCAGAGCCCTATGTGCTCCAGATACGACGGCGTGATCGGTGCACCCTGCGCCACCTGCACCATCTGGTACACGCGGCCGCGGGGAGAATCCATCTCCAGCCCCAGTTCACGATAGGTGGGGCACGCATTCAGGCATAGCCCGCAATGCACGCACTTGTCCAGATCGAACTGGCGCGGTCCCGATTTTTCAGATACGGCGATAGAGTCTGCCACGATTCAACAAATTCTCAGGATCGAACAAATTCTTCACACGGCGCATCAATTCGATATCCGGCCCCGGCGCGGGCCACAGCTCGAACTCGTTCTTGCGCTCGTTGGGCGCGAATTCCACCACAGCACGCCAGCCATTTGAGGCCGCTCCACCGGCCCATGCCGCCGCCGCTGCGGAATCCTCAAAATAGCCGTAGCAGACGCCGGAACCGGCTCGCGCCAACGCCGGAACTGCGAGGGAATCCATGACGCGCCCTACTTCTTTTAGGGTACACGACGCTCGAATCACCGCGCCTTGCGCGTGGCGCGCCAGAAACGCCACGGTGAAATCCTCAATGTGCCTCCACAACGATTCGTGCTCCGCCCCTTCGAACGCCACCGCGTCTCCCAACCCCGCGATCTCCCGTTCATAGCGATCCACCGCCGCCGCGTTTCCACCGGCGCGCACGGCGAGGGCCCACGTACGATTTCCCAGAGTCGAAGCCGCCGCGGGATTCAGAAGGTCGATGGCGGCCGGCTGAAGCACACTGACGAGCATGCGATCGCGCGCCGCCATCGCCGCCGCGGAAGACTCGAACGGCACCAGGAAGCTCCGCTCCACCTCCGGCATCGGCGTCAGCTTGAAATTAACGATTGCGATTCCCGCCAGCGTGCCGAAGCTGCCGATCATCAGCTTCGCCATATCCAGGCCCGCCACGTTCTTGACGACCATACCGCCGGAAGGCACCAGCTTCCCTTCGAGAGTCGCGAATGTCATCCCGATCACGGCATCGCGCGCCGTCCCATACAAACGGCGTCGCGGACCGCTCGTATTCGCAGCGACGACTCCGCCGACTGTCGCGCCCGCGCGAAACGGCGGATCGAGCGGCACCATTTGCCGATTCGCGGCTAAGAGCGCGCAGAATTCGCTCCACGGTAGCCCCGCCTCCACGCTTACGGTTAAATCGTTCGGCTCATACTGCAGGACACGCCGCAGCGCTGTGGTGGTGATGGTATCGTCGGCTCGCTCCACCGGGCCCGCCATCAGCCCCTTCGTCCCGGCGCCTTGCAGCCGGATCGTGCGGACATGCAACGCGCATCGCCGCAGCGATTCGGCCAGCTCTGCCGGGGTCCCGGGCGTATACACTAGCGGACCACCGCCCACCGCAGGAGGCTCGTCAGCACGGTCAGCACGAGCGACCCCAAAAGCGCGGCGAGAAACCCGCGGACCTTAAAGCCCGGCGTCAGCAACGACGCCACTTTCAGCAGCATCGCGTTGATCACCCATAAGAACAAGCCGAACGTCAGGAAGGTGATCGGCCACGCGAAGAAACGTAAGATCGGACCCAGCAGCCCATTGACGATCGCGATCACGATAGTGGCAAGCAGCGCATCGCCGAAGCCGCGCACCTGGATGCCGGGTATAATCCGCGCGACAATCCACAGCGCCAGCGCGCCAACCAGCCAGTTGATCAGAATGTGGGCGATCATTTTAAGTGTTCGGCCAGAGATAATGATAAGCCATGGCAACTTTGTATGCGGGAACCAGCGGCTTCGCTTACACATCGTGGAAACCGGCATTCTACCCGGCCAAGCTGCCGGCGAATCAGTTCCTGAAGCACTATTCCGGGCGGCTCAATTGCGTCGAGATCAATTACACGTTCCGGCGCCTGCCTGCCGCCGCGACGCTCGCCGCATGGGTCGGCGCCACTCCGCCCGGCTTCGTCTTCGCCGTGAAAGCGAACATGCGCATTACGCACATTTTGCGCCTGAAGAACGCGGCCGACGCGACCGAGCTCTTCTTCAAAACCATCGACCCTCTTCGCACGTCGCGCCGCCTGGGTCCGGTGCTGTTTCAGCTTCCGCCGCAGCTCAAGTGCGACGCGCCGCTGCTGCGCGATTATCTCGCGCTACTCCCGGAAGGCATGCGCTACGCGTTCGAGTTTCGCCATGATTCGTGGCTTGCCGAACCGGTTTACGAAGAGCTGCGGCGGCGTAACGTGGCGCTCTGCGTGGCCGAATCGGAGAGGTTGGAGGTGCCAGAAGTGATTACAGCGGATTTCGTCTACTACCGCCTGCGCAAGCCCGATTACACGGACGAGGATATTGCCGCATTCGCCGCGCGGTCAAAGGAGCTTCTTGCCACGGGCCGCGATCTGTATCTGATGTTCAAGCACGAAGAGTCGCCGGAGGGCGCGCTGCACGCGGAGAAGGTTCTGGCGCTCGCCCGGTAGAAGTTTGCGACCGGTCTGGAGACCGGCCGTTACCCCGCTTTGGTCTTGCGAGCGCGCTTCTTCGGACCCGCGGCGACGGGCGCTGCTTCCTCACCTTCACCTTCCGCCGCATGCGCGAGGGCGGCCGGCTTGCGCTTCTCCGCCAGGCTCTTCTTCAGCGCTTCCATGATGTCGATGACGGGCGCCACGTGCGCAGCAGGCGTCGCCACCACCTTGTGACCCTGCACCTTCGCCTCGATCATCTTCATCAGATTCTCGCGGTATGTATCGTGGTACTTCTTCGGCTCGAAATCCGCTTCCAGCGAAGAGATCAGCATCTTCGCCATATCGAGCTCCTTCTCTTTCACCAGGCTCGTATCCGTGCGGAACTCTTCGACTTGCCGGATTTCATCCTGGTAGTACATGGTGTGAGACAGGATGCCCTTGTGCCCCGGGCGCAGGATGATGATGTGCTCGCGATTGTGCATCGCCACTTTTGCGAGACCGTAATACTTGCTCTCGCGCAGTGCCTGGAACAAGAGCGCGTACGGCTTCTCGCCGCCTTCATCAGGCGCGACGTAGTACGAGCTCTCCAGGTAGACGGGGTCCACGTCGTCCGCCTTCACGAATTCCAGAATCTCCATCACCCGGGCGGTCTTCGGCGCCACCTTCTTGATGTCCTCTTCGTCGATCTCGACGTAGTGGTCCTTCTCGTATTCGTAGCCCTTCACCAGCTCACTGCGAGGGACCGGTTTGTCTTCGTTCTGGCAGTAGATCACTTGCTTGATTCGCGAGTGGTCCTCTTTGTGCAGCAGATTGAAACTGATGGTCTCGCCGCGCGCCGCGCTGAACAAACGAATCGGAAATGAAACCAGGCCAAAGGTGAGGTGGCCTTTCCAGACGCTAGATGCCATGTGTGCAGCTCCTTACTCTCCCCAGGGGCGTGGCTCCCACCATACTATAATCGCCGATAAGATGTAAATGACGGCATGTAAAGGGATTTATGCCTCTTGAAGAGTACGCCGCAAAACGCTCGTTCTCAAACACGCCGGAGCCGCCTCCGTCTAAACCTACTCGCAAGAAGCCTGCCAACTATTTCTGTGTGCAAAGGCACGACGCCTCGCGCCTCCACTACGATTTCCGGCTGGAAATGGACGGCGTCCTGAAATCCTGGGCCGTTCCCAAAGGTCCGACGCTCGATCCGGGCGTCCGTCACTTCGCGGCGATGGTGGAAGATCATCCCGTCGATTACGGCGGCTTCGAAGGCAACATCCCGGCCGGCAACTACGGCGCGGGCAGCGTGATGCTTTGGGATCGCGGTACCTTCGAACTGCTCGGGGATGCATCCGGCGCCGAACAACTTGCGCGCGGCGACCTCAAGTTTCGGCTGCACGGCGATAAGCTCAACGGCGATTACGCGATTGTTCACATGAAGGGCCGCGGCAAGGGCAACGAGTGGCTCATCATCAAAAAGCGCGATGAATTTGCGGAGGAGGGCTGGGACGTGGAGGCTCATGCCTATAGCGTCCTCTCCGGCCGGACTCAGGAAGAGATCGCCAAGAACCTGCCTGCGCACAAGGCCAAGAAAAAGAGCGCCGGAGCCACCGATCGTGTGTGGCAAAGCGATCGGCCCGCAAAGGCCAAGCGAGCTCCCGCCAAATCCGCCGCGCCCGCCGCCGCCAAAACATCGCCGGTTAAAAAAAAACGAAGCTCGACCTCGCAGGCGTGAAAGGCGCACGCCTCGCTGAAATGCCGGCGGCGATTGAGCCTATGAAAGCCACCATCGCCGACCGCCCTCCGCGCGGCGACCAGTGGCTCTTTGAAGTTAAATGGGATGGCGTCCGTGCCGTGGCATTCATCGACTCCGAGGAGGTCCGTCTGCAATCGCGCTCCGGTCTGCGCTGCGAGCGGCAGTACCCGGAGCTCGCCATCATCCATCATCAGGTCGCCGGCCGTCAGGCCATACTCGATGGCGAAATCGCCGTGCTCGATGATAAGGGCGTCTCGCACTTTCACCTCATTCAGCCACGCATCGCCAATTCCGACCCGAACTCCATCGCTCATCTCACCCGCTCGACGCCGGTCGTCTACTTCGTTTTCGACATCCTCTACCTGGATGGGTACGATCTGCGGAATGTGGATCTCGCGCAGCGCCGCGCCATCCTGGAAGAGGTGATCTCACCCGAAGGTCCGCTGCGCATTTCTGAAGCATTTCCGGGGGCGGGCGAAGCCATGCTCGATGCCGCGCGGGAAAACGGCCTCGAGGGCATTGTCGCCAAGCTCGATACCTCCTGCTACGAGTCGAAGCGCAGCCGCGAGTGGCTCAAAATCAAGATTGTTTCCGAGCAGGAGTTCGTGATCGGCGGCTTCACCGAACCGCAGGGCGATCGCGACTATTTTGGAGCTCTCGTCCTGGGTGTGCAGGACGAAGGCAAACTGCGCTGGGTGGGCAACGTGGGCACAGGCTTCGACCGGAAAACCCTCGCCGCGCTCGACGAAAAACTCCGGCCTCGCATCATTGAAAAGTGCCCGTTTACTCCGCGGCCGAAACCCGATCGCGGCATGACCTGGGTACAGCCGGAACTGGTCGCGCAAGTCCGCTTCGCCAACTGGACCACCGACAATCGACTGCGAGCGCCGGTCTATCTCGGCCTTCGCAACGACAAAGCTGCCGCGGAGACAGAACGCGAAGGCCCGCTGTTCCCGAAAGACGCGAAGGAGCTCACGCTCACGCTGGACGGCCGCTCTCTGAAATTCACCAACCTGCCGAAGGTTTTCTACCCCGCGGAGGGCTACACCAAGCGCGATGTGCTGAACTACTATGCCGAGGTCGCACACCTCATTTTGCCCCACCTGAACGACCGGCCGCTCTCGCTCAAGCGCTACCCCAACGGCATCGAGCAGGAGTATTTTTTCCAGAAGAATGTACGCGAAGCCTTCGCTCCGTGGCTGCGGACGGAAATGATCGATTCCGAGCACAACGGCCATCCCATCAAATACGTCTTTGCGGAGGACCGCGCCAGCCTGCTCTACTTGGTCAACCTTGGCTGCATTGACCACAATCCGTGGATGAGCCGGTCTCCGCATCTGGAGAATCCCGACTTTGTCCTCATCGATCTCGACCCGCAGGAGTGCTCCTTCGACATGATCGTCGAAGCCGCCGTGATGGTGAAGCGCGTTCTCGACGAAATCGGCCTCACCGGATATCCGAAGACCACCGGCGGCGATGGCTTGCACGTCTACATCCCTGTAGTTCCCGAGTACACGTATGAGATCACGCGCACATTCGCGGAAGCCATTTCACGCGTGGTTCTCAAGCGCAAGCCCGATCTCTTCACCACGCCGCGTTCGGTCG
Source organism: Candidatus Limnocylindrales bacterium (assembly GCA_035606355.1). Classification (GTDB taxonomy): domain Bacteria; phylum Acidobacteriota; class Terriglobia; order Bryobacterales; family Bryobacteraceae; genus Sulfopaludibacter. Next base: position 410,423 of record DATNFO010000041.1, read on the forward strand.
CCAAGCGGCAGAAGAACCGCGTATACTTCGACTACCTGCAGAACGGCAAATCCAAGACCATCGCCGCGCCTTACGTGCTGCGCGCGTATCCGGGAGCGCCCGTCGCCACGCCGCTCGAATGGAAGGAAGTGAAACCTGGCCTCCACCCCAAAGATTTCAATCTGAGTAACGCGCTCGCTCGCTTTGAAAAAAAGGGCGATCTGTTCCAGGGCGTCCTCACACAACCGCAGCACCTGGAAGACGCGCTCCACTCGCTCGAAAAGCTCTTCCACTAGCCGTTATGCCGAACCTTTGGAATCCCACTCCCGACTACATCCAGACCACGAACGTCTGGCGCTTCATGGAGCGCCTCGGATTCTCCGATCGCGAAGCCTTCCTCGCCTTTTCCCGCAACGAACCCGAGCGCTTTTGGGACGAGATTCTCCGCGAGATGAACGTCGAGTGGTTCGAGCCCTACACCCAAACTCTGGATGCCTCGCGCGGACCGGAGTGGGCGCGCTGGTTCGTCGGCGGCCGCACCAACATCGCGCACAACTGCCTTGATCGCTGGGCTTACAACCGCTCGCGCATTGCCTGCATCTGGGAAGGGGAATCGGGTGAAACCCGAATTGTCACCTTCCGCGACCTGCTGGAGGAAGCTAATCAGGTTGCGAATGCCCTCACGGCCGCAGGCATCGAATCCGGCGACCGCGTCGCGCTCTGCATGCCGATGGTCCCCGAAATCCTTTCGATTCTGTACGGCGCATGGAAGCTCGGGGTCACGGTGGTGCCGATCTTCGCGGGCTTCGGCACAGGTGCGATCGAGACGCGTCTCGCCGATTCCGGCGCGCGCATCCTCTTCACCGCCGACCATCTCGTCCGGCGCGGCAAAACGCTCCCGCTCCTCGAGAAAATGCCCAACATCACCGAGCGCACAATCGTGCTGCGTTATCAGGGAGGCGATCCGCTCGGCGCCACCACCTGGGAAGACTTCCTCTACGATCACTCTATAGACGCGCCCACAGCGGCGCTCGACTCCGAACACCACGCTCTGATTCTGTATACATCCGGAACCACGGGGAAGCCGAAAGGCGCCGTTCACACGCACGGCGGAGTGCTCGCGCAAACCGGCAAGGAAATCTACCTCGGCTTCGACCACCGGCACGGCGACCGTTTCTTCTGGCTCTCCGATATCGGCTGGATGATGGGCCCGTGGACCATCGCCGGCAACCACCTTCTCGGCGGCACGATCTTCATGTATGACGGCGCGCCCGATTATCCAACGCCCATGCGCCTTTGGGAAACCATCGAGCGTCACCAGATCACCACGTTTGGAGTATCCCCGACCGCCATTCGCGCCCTGCTAAAATCCGCCGCCACGCCTCTTCCGCCGATGAAGTCTCTGCGACTCCTCGGTTCCACCGGCGAGCCCTGGGACGAACCCTCGTGGCGCTGGTTCTTCGAAGAAGTCGGCCGCCGCCGCTGCCCCATCATCAACATCTCCGGCGGCACCGAGATCATCGGCTGCTTCCTGTTCCCTCTTCCCATACAGCCGCTCGAACCCTGCTCGCTGGGCGGACCCGCTCCGGGAATGGCCACGGAAGTCGTAGACGATCGTGGGAATCCGATTCGCGGCCGGACCGGCTACCTCGTTTGCACTGCCCCCGCACCCTCCATGACGCGCGGTATATGGAACGACCCGGATCGTTACATTGACACCTACTGGTCGCGCTTCCCCGGCTGGTGGTATCACGGCGATTGGGCCAGCGTCGATGCCGAAGGCCAGTGGTTCCTGCACGGCCGCGCCGATGAATCGATGAACGTCGCGGGACGCAAGGTGGGTCCCGCTGAAGTGGAAGAAGCCATGATGCGGCACGCCGGAGTTGCCGAGGCTGCAGTGATCGGAGTGCCCGACGAGATCAAAGGAGAAGCGATCGTCGGCTACGCCGTGCCCAAACCGGGCGTCACTCTCGACCCGGCTGCGGTCTGCAATACCGTCGCCGAAGTGCTCGGGCCGATGTTCCGCCCGCGAGAAGTGATCGTCGTCGCCGAGCTTCCGAAAACGCAAAGCGGAAAGATCGTTCGCCGTCTGATGCGTCAGAAGTACCTCGGACAGGATTTGGGAGACACCTCAACTGTAGCCAACCCTACTGCCCTCTGACCTCGACTATGATACACTCCAGCCAATTACCGGGAGGGGCAACGCGTGCCGTTACGCTCGAAATTATTCGCCGGCGACAAAGCGCTTGAGGCCTGTGCCGCACAAGACTCGGCCCATATCACGCTCAACGCCATCGGCCCGCACATATCCAAAATCCAAACGGCGCTCTTCGTTCTGGACGAAGTTTCCGTAGCCGCTCGCGAACTGCAAAGCCAAACCTACGGGCCATCGACGGCCGCAGCCGTTCTCGCGTATAAACAGAAGCGCCGCATCATCAATTTCGGCTATCAGACACAGGCAGACAACATCGTCGGCAAGATGACGATCGCCGCCATGGATGCCGAGATGGTGATCGAAGAAAAATTGCCCCCGCTTCGCGACCCCCTGGACCAGCCGGCGTCCACATAATCGACGGAGGACATACGATTGCAGATTCTGGACGCGCAGCTCACGCTCACGGTCGATTTTAGTAATGCCAAGCCGGACGTCTTCATCAACCCCATCGGTCACATCATCTGCCACTTGACGACGGGTTTCGCTGCGTCCACCTTCCCAAAAGGCCAAGGCAACGCCGTTACCGCCGGTGCGCACGTGCCCATCGTACTCGGTCCGCATGAATCCGCCTCCTCGGCGGATTTCGGATTTGTGCAACTCGCGCGCATTAACCCCGGCCAATCCTTCAGCGCCTTCTTCTATGCCGGCCGTATGCGCAGCGAAGGCTCGATCACAGTGAATCCGAATGTGCCGCCGGCACTCGCCAGCCCCGTTTTATATGACGCCTCCGGCACGCCGCCCGACCCGTACTTTGAAACGCCTAACCCTTCGTTTACGCCGCCAAAGATCAATGCCTCCTGGGGCGACCATCCTGCTCTGAAGGTGCCTCTCCGCTTACGGAACTCGGGGCGGAACGTGGACAACTTCCTCTTCCAGGTGATTCAGGACCGGGAGTTCTGGACCATCTTCACAAGCACCGATGCGGCAGGCAAGATCACTTACATTTCGCACTTTCACTGGCAGGTACGTTACGATATCGAGCTCATGTGGCGCAACCAGGACGCGTCCCTCCGGCGCAACAAGTCATTCGCCAAGGTGCTCGACGCTAAGGTGAAAGGGGCGCCCACGGACCCGGCGCTACAATCGCTGCTCAACAACCCATCCGGCGATCGGGCAAACAAAGTGTACAGCACTGCCATGAACCAGGCTTTCTTTGGAGCGCGAGGAGCAAATCACACCGAGAACAACACCTGGTTCACAACGGTCCCGAACGATTTTTGGACATAAGCCACCACGCAACTTCTGGACGGAAAGCGGGAGTGAAGACTATACTGCGGGGATACCGGCCGGACCATGTACGACGTTCAGCTCCTCTTTGAGACCCTCGCCGACCTCACCTCCGAACAGCGCGATTCCTGGTACCGCGAGCACAACATCACTGCGGCGATTCGCGCCGAGGTGGAAGCGCTACTGCAGTTCGATGCCGCGCCGAGCGTCCCTCTGAACCACCGCATCGGCGCACTTGCGCGCGAACTCCTCGATACGCACTCCGAGCCGCGGACCGGCGACCGCTGCGGCACTTATGAACTCGTCCGTTTGCTTGGCCGTGGCGGTATGGGGTCGGTATTCCTGGCTGTTCGTTCCGATGGCGAAGTCGATTAGCGCCCTGCCATTAAGTTCGCGCGCGACCTGACTGACGACCCCGCCGCACGAGACCGCTTCCTGCGCGAGCGGCAATTCTTGCATCGCTCAATCACCCCGGGATCGCGCGCCTTCCTCGATGCCGGCCACACCGCCGAAGGCCGGCCCTACCTCGTCATGGAGTATGTGGAAGGCAAACCTCTCGATCTCTTCGCCGAAAATCTTGGCCTCCGCGGCAAGCTCGAGCTCTTTCTGAGCGTATGCGCTCCGCTTGCGTACGCGCATCGCAACCTGGTTATCCATCGCGACCTGAAGCCCTCTAACATTCTGGTAAATGCCGCCGGAGAGCCCAAGCTGCTGGATTTCGGGATCGCCCGGCTGCTGGACGATAACGCCCAGTCCGCCTTCACGCGGGACCGCGCACTCACGCTGGAATACGCCAGCCCGGAGCAATTGCTCGGAGCGGCTCGCACAACAGCGACCGATGTTTATTCGCTCGGCGCTGTGCTGTACCGCCTGCTCATTGGACGTTCTCCGCACGCGCCCAATGGCGATACGGAAACCATGGAGGCATGCATTCTGCATTGCGAGGCGCCGCCGCCCAGCCGCATCGACCCCTCCATTCCGCGCGATCTCGACTTCGTCCTCGCAAAAGCTCTGCGCAAAGAGCCGGAGGATCGCTATCCGGCGGTGGATGCGTTCGCCGCCGATGTGCGCGCGTTTCTGGATTCCCGGCCGGTTGCAGCCCGCGCGGGCGATCCCTGGTATCCCGCTCGTAAATTCGTTCGGCGGCGCTGGGTTCCCCTCGCTGCTGCGGCCGTCCTGATGCTGCTCCTCACAGCCGGACATCTCGCCGTCAGCGCGAGCGCGCGATTGCGCAGCGCCGGTTTCAGCAGCTTCGCCATCTTGCCGGGCGGGTGCTGCAGTTCGATATGCCGGTCCGGCAGCTTCGGGGCGCCATTGCAGCGCGGCGCGAGATCGTCGCCGTCTCCATGGAATACTTCGACGGTTTGAGCCGCGAGTCGCACAACGATCGCGAGCTCGCCGGCGATCTGGCGAACGGTTATCTGCAACTCGCCAACGTGCAGGGCGTGCCGGCGTATCCGAACCTGAGGCAGTTCGCCGATGCAGAAGCCAGTCTCGCGAAGGCCGAGAGATTCTCGGAAGTGGCGGTTAAGGCAACTCCCGCGAATACCGACGCCATCTTCACTTCAGCGGAAATCGCACAGTTCCGAATGATGCTCGCCGATTCACAGCGCCGCGATGCAGACGTCCTGAAATACGCGGGAGATACCGGCCATCGCCTGGAATGCCTCGTGCAGCATTCCGCGAAGCAGCCGGATAGGATCCCACGGAGTACTCCGAATCTCTCCAGGTCAAAAGCTTCAACCACATCACAGCCAGTTACCAGGACAGGGTGCCGGGCAGCTTTGCCCTCGCTTGCGATCCTGATGAAGTGTTTCCGGGGCTGCTGTGCGCCACCGTCACGCTCAGCAATCAGCCGGATATGAGCGTTACCTCCGGCGTGACCGCGTATCCGCAGGACCCCAGCAATCAGACTCACCTTTCCAGCTATAGCCAGCTCACAGGTGAAATCGCTTACTTTTATGAAGTGGTCGGGCCCGCAAATTCGGCCCCTGTTCCGCTTGTCTTGAATACCTACGTCTCATTTCTGGTGGACTTGGGAGTCGATCGCAGTTATTCCATACAAGGCGCCGCCGAGACGCGGCTGGATGGCATCACGCCAGGCGGGGCCACAAACCCCGTCTATGCGATTTCCGATTCCACGCGCGCTCAGCACAATCAGTTACTTACTAATTACGCGCGCGCCAACACGGAGTACGATATCGCGCTGATCGCCAGCGGCCTCACCGCGTATAACAAACGGGACGCTGGGCTTCGATTCCCCGATTTCTATTTCGGTGTTCATCGACCCGGTCCTGAGCTTCGCGCCGGCGTTCGACTCCACTGGCTACAGCCTGGTATTCAGCGACGGCTGGGTGGAGCGGCGTGTCTATGTTTCGGCTACCGGCGCCGCCGTAGCCGGTAAGTGACGTGCCGACAGGAATCCTTCCTGTTGGGTCGCGCGGTGCGCGACTGGTACCGGCCTGGAGGCCGGTACCTACTGGCGCTCCGATAATTTTCGGCGGAGCCATGCGTGGCCGAAGCGGAGATGATGCTGCACCACGTGAATGGTCCGGCCCGTTGCCTCGGCCGTTTCCGCTGCGGTCATCCCACCGAAGTAATGCATCTCGATCGCCTGCGCCACCGGCGGGTTGACGCGGGCGAGCGCCTCGATCGCCATATCGAGATCCAGCACATCGGCGATCGGAGCGCTCACGCCCGCGGGCGCCTGCACAGCGGTTGCGCGCCGGCACAGGGCCATCCGCCCTCGCGCATAATCCACGAGTACGCGGCGCATCGTTTGAGAAGCGATTGCCATGAAGTGGGCGCGGTCGGCGAATTCCGGCTGCGACTGACGAAACAGGCGCAAATACGCCTCGTTGACCAGCGCGGTCGGCTGCAGCGTGTGTCCCGGGCGTTCTCTCCGCAGGTGGGTCGCAGCAATGCGCCGCAGCCCCGCGTAGACCAGCGGCATCAGCTCTTCGCAAGCCTCCCGATCACCGTTGCGGACGCGCTGCAGGAGCTCCGTGATTTCCGCGGCCATTGCCCTTCTCCCGGTGGTCATTATGGCATGAGTCCGCTGCCCTCTTGCCCCGCCGGGATCTTCCGCCGTACAATCGGGGCCATGCAGCCGTACGACTCCCCGCGTTTCGCCACGACGCATTGGAGCGTCATTCTGGCTGCGCGCGATCGTGCGGGCGACCCGGCGAATCCGGCGATGGAGGAGCTCTGCTCTACCTATTGGCGCCCGCTCTACGCCTACGCCCGGCGCTCAGGCCGCTCCGTTGAGGATGCGCAGGATCTCACGCAGAGTTTTTTTTCGCGTCTCCTCGAAAAAGACTACCTGCGGAACGTCGATCCGTCGCTCGGTAAGTTCCGCGCCTTTCTGCTGACCGCTTTGCGCAATTTCCTCACCAATGAGTGGCGCGCCGGAAACACCTGGAAGCGCGGCGGCCACGCCAGTTTCTTCAGTACCGAAGAGATGACCCGAGCCGAAGATTTTTACGCCGCTTCGGCCGGTCCGGAAACCCCCGAACAGATCTATGAGCGGAACTGGGCGATCGCTACCCTGGAACGGGCCGCGCGCCGCCTGGAGGAGGAGTACGGCGACTCGGGCAAAAGCGCCGTCTACGCTCATTTGAAGCCGTACCTGGAAGGCGACGGTGAGACGCGCCGCTACGCCGATGTGGCGGCCGCACTCGGCATCAGCGAGGTCGCGGTGCGGGTTTCGGTGCACCGTATGCGCAGCCGCTTCCGCGAGCTTCTGTGGCGCGAAGTCGGGCGCACGCTTCCGGACCCGGAAGATCGCCGCTCCATCGAAGAGGAGTTGCGCCACATGCTGGCGGCGCTGTAACATCCGCAACCGCTTCGTGTTACCAGAATCAGGAGAACTCCTTGGCCTGTGAGCATTGTGGAAAGCCCGTCACCGCCGCCGCACCGGCAGGCATGTGTCCGGCGTGCCTGCTCCGTACGGCCGTGGAGCACGGAAGCAGCCGCGTGATGACGACCGTTCTCCCCAAACTCCGCTACTTTGGCGACTACGAACTGCTGGACGAGATCGCGTTCGGGGGCATGGGCGTGGTCTATCGGGCTCGCCAGGTGAGCTTGGATCGCGTGGTGGCCATCAAGATGATGCGCCCCGGCGTGCTTGCCACCGATGACGAAATCCGCCGCTTCCAAACGGAAGCGCGCACGGCCGCATCCATGCAGCATCCCAATATCGTCGCCATTCACGAGGTTGGGGAGTGCGAGGGGCTGCATTATTTCTCCATGGATTTCGTGGACGGGCCGAACCTTGCCGAGCTCATCCGCCACAAGCCGCTGCCGTCGCAAGAGGCCGCGCGCTATGTGCAGCTTCTTGCCGATGCCGTTCAATACGCGCACTCGAAAGGCATTTTGCACCGTGATCTGAAGCCTTCCAACGTAGTGGTGGATGCGGCCGGCCGGCCGCGCATCACGGACTTCGGGCTGGCCCGGCCGCTCGACACCGGTTCCGGGATGACGGCGAACGGAGCCCTGATCGGCACACCTGCGTACATGCCGCCCGAGCAGGCCGCCGCCGATGGGCAGCCATTGACCGCCGCCACCGATTGTTATTCCCTCGGAGCGATTCTCTACGAACTGTTGACGGGCAGACCGCCGTTTCAGGCCGGCAGTCCCGTGGCTACGCTGCGGGCCGTGCTGGAGGATGAACCGGCGCCCCCGCGATCTGTCGTGCCCGCCGTGGATCGCGATCTCGAAGCCATCTGCCTGCATTGCCTGGAGAAGAATCCCGCGCACCGGTATACGTCCGCCGAGGAGCTCAGTGCGGATCTTCGCCGGTATCTCAACGGAGACCACGTGATGGTCCGCCGTCGCGCTTTGTCTCGGAAATCCGGCGGTCAACTCGCGCTGCTCGCAGTGCTTGCAATCCTTTTGATCGTTACCCTGACGCGCTCACGGCAGCATGTCGAAAAGCACTTGGGCAGTTCTGTCCGGCCTGCGCCGGCTATTCATGCGGACGAGGAAGCTCCGCGCCCTGCGGTTCAACCCGCGGCGGTCCCCGGGAAACCCGCTGCCAAGCTCCTCAAACGGGTAGTGACAGCGCCGGCCGGCGTGTATTCGTTCCGCTGGAAAGGGCCAGCCACCGCGGCGGGCGCCGAGATCGAGTTCCTGGATGCCGCATCCGGCCGCGCGTGCCGCATTTTCGCCGAGCCCGATAGCGACCGCCTCTCTCTCCAGGTAAATCCGGTGGTGGGCCGCGGGCTTCGGTTCACGGGAAGCCCCGGCGGCTACGGGGAGCTCGAGAATTCCGCCTGTTCAGTTGACCTCGGCGGCGCGGAGTTCGTCCGTAAAGACGGCGCCATCGAGATCCATTTGCCGGTCAAGTTCTCTCCATCGTTCCCCGCTACGCGGCAACTCCACATCTGGCGCATCGACCCTGCAACTGGAATGCGCGCCACTGACGGGGATGCGAACGGATGGACCGTCATGTAACAATCGAACGCGAACCGGTCTTCTCTCATTATGAAACTCACAGCTACAATTCTCTTGCTGGGCGCCGCAGCGGCTTGGGGGCAATCCGCCGCATGGCAGGAGTTCTCGATCGGTCCCCCGACCCGCATGCAGGCCGGATGGCCGCCCAACGGCATCCGTGCCGAGGGCATCCCGCTGAAACGCGCCATCGCGCGCGCCTACGGAGTGGCCGAAAATCGTGTGCTGGGGCCGAACTGGATCGACGACACGCGTTACGCCATCACCGGAATCGTCGCAAATCCAAAAGATTTCCAACCGCTGTTTCAACAGGAGCTCGGCCGACAGTTCCATATGCTCGTGCACCGCGAAAATCGCGTGGTGCCGGTATTTGTGCTGCGGCCGCTCCCCGAACCGAACAAGCTCGCGGCGCCCTCCTCGGCGTCACCCGCAGAAATGAGATCTGACACGCGTGGGCTCGCCGCCATCTCGTTCCCCAGGACGACCATCCCTGCGTTTGCCGACATGCTGGGCAACATTGCCGGCCGGCCGGTGATAGACGAAACGCACCTCGACGATAGTTTCCAGGTGCTTCTGAGGTGGCAAGCGGGCAGCAATTCCGCACTCCAGGCAGCGGTCCGCTCGCAATTAGGCCTCGATTTGGTGGATGAAAACAGAGCCGTGGACATGTTGGTGATTGACCACATCGAAAAACTCCAGTTCTCAAAATGAGGGGGCGGCCTGCCGCCCCACCCCTACCTCCCCCGTACCCCCCTTGCCACCGGGTTGCATTTCCGTGATAATACCCCCAGATCCAATTGCTTCGTATGCTTCACGCTTGGTCAGGAGATCTGCCGTGCGTCGTACCCTGGTAATCGCTCTGGTGTCGTGTGTCGAAAGTCCGTGCAAGAGCAAGACTCGCCGGTTTTTACTCGGGTTGTCTTCGTGCGAGCTCCAGTTCATTGCCGAATATCTGGGGTGTTGCATCCTCGAATCGGTGGAATACAGCGATAGTTCGCGGGACCGCCTGGCGCGCAGCGTCAGCATTCCCAACTCCGAGGACCGCGAGCACAACAGCATTTTGCTGCGGGAGTTTCTCACGCTCAGCGGGATTGGGCCAATCGCGCAGCGAGCGCGTGCCCGCCAGGCAAGCTGACCCGCTGCGAGGGCGTCCCGATATAAGGCTTAACGGGCGTATCCGGGGCCGCATAAATCTCAGCCCACTGTCCGCGTCTCTCAAAGCGCTGCACCATCGGTAGGGGCACACTTGCTCTGGCCTGATTTTCCGTCGAGCTCGGGACAAAGCCATAGAACCGCTTCCAGAGCGCCTGCACCGGCGCAAGCCGCATCAGGCTGTAGTCGGGGTCCCAATTCTTGGAGAACACCACCAGAACCTGAACCTTGCTCCAGTCGAGTTTCCGCAACTCATCCGGCGCGGAGTTCGCCAACCGCACATAGTCGATGGGGCGGTGCACATACCCGAGTTCAGGGTGCGCCAGTTCCAGTGTCATGGGCCAAATCGCAGTGATACGGGCGCCGCTGTACCAGTGCTCCAGGTAATCCGTGGCGTCCGCCTGCAAGTGCACGAAATCCGTGAACGCGATGTTGTCCTCATACGGAAACGGATACGGAGGATTGACGAAGATGCAGGCGAGCATACCGGCGGCCAGCGCGGCCGAGCATACGATGCGCGGCACACCGCGGTAGAGCGAGAGTGCCGCCGCCATCGCGGCGTAGAGAATGGGGAACACGGGCAGCAGGTAGCGCTCCAGCACCGCGCCGCCAAGAAGTGTGACCACAAGCGTTTGCGCGCCGAAAAGCCACCACGCCACTCGCCACGCCCGCGAGCGGTATATTCGGCTGGAACGCCATGCAAGGACGATCGCGAGGGTCCCGATCCAGTGGAAGTTGGCAATCGCTAACGTGTAGAGACGCCGCAGGAGGTTCACTGCGACCCGGGACGGAGCGAGTGGATACCAGAGGTTATATTGGGCGAAGCCGGAGCTGCCCAGCGGATGACCCGTCTTGATCCAGAGCAACAGCAGCCAGGCGCTCAGCGCCCCGGCCGGCAAAACAAACCACACAGCGTCCCGCCATCGGCGCTCCTTCGCGAGCCAGAGGAAGAACACCAGGGGCGCGACCACACCGGTCTCCTTGACCAGCACCAGCGCAACACAAACGGCAGCCGAGAGCGGCACCCGATCTTGAATGAAGAGCAGCAGCGCGACTGTTGTGAGCACCATCGCCGGCATATCGAGCTGCGCCATCATGGACTGCGCGAAAAAGAGCGGCGAGCAGGCCAGCAGTGTGACAGCGACAAAGGCGGGAGCGCCGCTTGACTCGCGAGAGAGCTCAATAGCCAGCAGGAATGCGGCGAGTAAACCGAATGTGGCGACCAGCAGCATCGCACTCCGTGTGACCGCCGGATGATACCCGGCAATCGACCATGCTGCCGCCAGATAGGCCATTAGTCCGGGAGGATGTGCGTTCGGTGCGACGGAATACGGCAGCAGTGCGCCGGAATGGTATAGATCTAAAGCCGCGGGTACGTAGTAGCCGGCTTCGTCCCAGTAATAAGGAAGCGCGAGAAATGAGAGATGGCTGCAGACCAGCAGCACCGCGAACAGCAGCAGAAAAAAGCCATACGTCTGGGCGCGGATGTGCCGCCGCGGGTGGGCGTCCATAGGCGGCGTTACTGAACGATGCCGCTACCGGGGGCAGGCGCAAGCCGAATTTCGCCGAATGCGGTTTCGTACTGCTGCACATTGGTCTGCAGAACATTCAGCAATGCCTTGGCCTGTTGCGGGCTGATGTAAACGCCCTGAAAATTTTCGATCGTCACATTATCGGGAGCAGTCTGGTTGACACGGCCGAACATCAGGAAGAAGTCCCACAGGTTAACCCGCACCTGCACGCTATTGGCGTAGTTTTCGCGATATTCGGCGGTCTGCACGAGTTGCACTTTGGGCGCTTGCGGCGGAGTCATAGACTTCAGCGTAGCACCCGTGTGTACGTAAGCCTGGAGCGCCGCACTATCCGGCTTACCAATCTTTACGATTTTGGTACAACCGTTGCTCCATAAATAGCGTCGGATGAAGTGAGGCTCAGAGATATGAAAATCCTGGTTGAAAATCACACGAAGGGCATGGTTCATTGCCCCATCTGCACACATACGGTGCCGGCCGACCTCGATTTGAAGGGAAAATTCGCCCGGGTAGCTCCCGGCCAGCGATGCCCGCGCTGCGGGTGTTCGCTCGACGTAGCTGTCGTTGTACAGATTCCGGAGGCGGCCTGACGGCTCCGGGTATCCGATAGTACGTAGAGGACTCCGGCGCTTGTTTTAACCCGGTGGTATTTGCAATAGTGGAGGGGACAGATGAAACGGAAGGCACAACCCAAAGCAGAGCCGGTCATTCCCGCTGAATTGCTGGAACAGGCGAAGCGCTCTGTGACTGCGGACCACTTGAAGAAAGTTTGCAAGTGTTCCGTCTGCGGCGCCGAGGCGAGTGCCGGCGACGAACCGCTGTGCTGGGTGTGCCGCCGCTTGAAGATCAGCGCCTGGCGCGAGATCGAACAGCAGATGCCGGCTCAGGAGTAGATGGGCCGGCCGGCGCCGGATTCCATCGCTCGTTCGTAAACGTAGGCTGCCGCGGCTACATCTTCCGCTGCAATTCCAATCGACTTGAAAAGGGTGACCTCGGCAGGCGAGGTGCGCCCCGGTTGCCGTCCGGCGGCCACATCCTGGAGCTGGAAGCCGCCAGTCCAACCTTCGTCGCGAGCGGCAAGGATGAGGTCGCCGGCTTCCATTTCAGCCTGCTCGCGATTGTCCATAACCACGCGCGCGCGGCGGACTGTTTCGGCAGGGATCTCGCGCCGCGCTGCCTGGTTCGAGCCCATGGCGTTGATGTGCATCCCGGGCACAATCCACGCATCTTCAAGTACCGGATCTTTGGCGTTTGTGGCGGTGATCACGATATCGGCGCCGCGCACGGCTTCCTCCGCACTTGCCGCGGCCCTGACCTCCAGCCCGAAACTATCTGAACATTCCCGTGCGAACGCCGCACGCCTTTCTTCCAAACGGCTCCAGACCATCACCGGCCCGATGGAAAGAACTGCCGTCATGGCCTCGAGTTGCGTGCGTGCCTGAAAGCCGCTGCCGATGATCGCCACGCGCTTCGAATCCGGCCTGGCCATGAGGCTGGTCGCGAGACCACTGGCTGCGCCGGTGCGGATCTGGCCCAGGTGGTTGGCTTCCACGATGGCGAGCGGTGCGGCGTCCTCCGCGCGATACAGCAGGAAGAGGAAGTGTGCGCCGTGCGCCGGGTTGGTGGCGTACACCTTGGCTCCGAAATAGCGCCCATCCGACCCGGCCATGTAATGAAGCGTGGATCTGGTGGGCAGGGTCAGCCGCCGGCGCGGCTGATTCGCGGCCTCTCCGGACGCGAGCCGCTGGAAGACAGTGCGCATGAGCCCGATGCACTCTCGCATGGGCAGCAATCGCCGCACTTCGTCTTCAGTCAGGTAGAGCATCAGGAATTCGCTTCGATGTTGCGGCCCACCTCTTCCCATTCGGCGAGCAGCGCTTCCAGGTCACTGCGGCGCGCTTCCAAAAGATCAGTGACACGCTTGGTTTCCTCGACACTCACGAAGTTGTTGAGCGCCGCTTCGTGGTCGGCGATTTCAGTCTCCAGACGCGAAACTTCTTCTTCGATTTCTCCTTGCCGCTCCTGCATACGCCGCAGCTTGATCGGGTTGAGACGCGCGACTTTGGGGGCAGCGGGGTCGGCAGCGGCTGCCACGGCAACGGGCGGCGGCGCTTGGGCGGCCTGCGCTTCGACCACCTGCTGTTCTCCGCCTGCTTTTCGCCACAGATAATCCTCGTAATTCCCTGGATACACGCGGACCTTGCCGTCTTCCACTTCAAAGACGCGCGTAGCGAGCTTATCGATGAAGTAGCGATCGTGGGAAACGAACACCACCGTACCGTTGTAATCCTGGATGGCGTTCAGCAGCACATCCTTGGCGCGCATATCGAGGTGGTTGGTTGGCTCGTCCAGCAGCATGAAGTTCGAAGGCACCATCAGCATGCGCGCCAGGGCGTAGCGATTGCGCTCGCCGCCGGAGAGCACCCCGATTTGCTTGAACACGTCATCTTCGCTGAAGAGAAAGCTGCCGAGAATACTGCGCAGCTCGGTGTTGGTGGCGCGCGGGGCGACCGTGGCAAGATCGTCGACCAGCCGCGCGGTAGGGTCCAGCTCCTTGTATTGGTCCTGCGCGAAATAATCGGGCTGGGCATTGTGACCGAGCACGTACTCGCCGCTGGTGACCGGTTCGGCCCCTGCCAGTATCTTGATGAGAGTGGACTTTCCGGCCCCGTTCACGCCAACCAGTGCGACGCGATCGCCGCGCTCGATGATGAAGTCCACGCCAGAGAAGACCAGATGGTCGCCGTACGCCTTGGACACCTTCTTGAACTCAGCCACAATGCGGCCGCTGGGTTTGGGCTGCGGAAACGTGAAGTGGATGGTCTTTTCTTCCGGCGGAATCTCTATGCGCTCGATGCGCTCCAGCTCCTTGATGCGGCTCTGTACCTGTTTGGCTTTGGTCGCCTGGTAGCGAAAGCGGCTGATGAACGCTTCGAGCTGCCGGATCTTGTCCTGCTGATTTTCGTATGCCGCTTGCAACTGCGCGCGACGCTCGCTCTTCTGCTGCTCGTAGCGCGAGAAGCCGCCGGTGTAAAAGTGAAGTCCCTGGTTCCATAGCTCCGCGATCTTGCGCACTGTGACGTCGAGGAAATAACGGTCGTGCGAGACGAGAACAAAGGAGTAGGGATAATTGCTGAGATACTCTTCGAGCCAGTTGCGCGCTTCCAGGTCCAGGTGATTCGTGGGCTCATCAAGAAGGAGAAGGTTCGGTTTTTCGAGCAGCAGCTTGGCCAGCGCGATGCGCATTTGCCAGCCGCCGGAGAACTCTTCGGTGTGCTTCTTCCACTCGCGCTGCGGAAAACCCAGGCCGGAGAGCACGCTGCCCACCTGCGCTTCGATTGTATAGCCATCGCGCGCGCGAAACTCGGCTTCGGAGCGGTGAAAACGCTCGGCGACCTGCGCGTATTCGGCGGAGACGGGGTCGAGCTCCGCCATACGCTGCGCCAGGTCTTCCTGCTCCTGCTCCAGGGCGCGCAGCCCGGCAAAGACGGTCATACACTCGCCGAAGACGGTCCGTCCGGAGAGCGAAAGGCCCTCCTGCGGGAGGTAGCCGATCGTAATGCCCTTTTGGACCGTGACAGAGCCGGAATCGAGACCTTCCAGACCCGCCAGGACTTTGAGGATGGAAGATTTACCGGTGCCATTCGCGCCGACAATGCCGGTGCGTTCGTTCGGCGTGACCAGCCAGTCCACGTTGTCAAACAGGATTCTGGGGCCGTAGCGTTTGCCCGCCCCGGTGAGTTGGATCATCTGTTGGCTACTTCAATAGTTTAGCTGGTCGAAGAAGCAGAAGGCTCCGGAGGGTGCGGGGCCCGACGAACCGCACTTCCGGAGCCAATGACAGGGAGAAGGAAAGACTTCAGATCCTGCCTGAGGAGTTGGACGTGAGCGAGCCGGGAGTGGGGTACGCGCGCGCATTGCGCCGGGGCTCGCTGAGCCTGTAGTGCCGTTATGGACGGCGCCGGAGGTTGATCACCGGGATCAGGCAGTTCCTCGGCTCGGGCGCGGACTTCGGGGCCCTGGTAGCCAACTCCCGGTTGAGCGTGGCGATGAATTCCTGAATCTGGCTCTGCATCTCGCCCATTTTCTGGCGCATATTCAGGATGATTTCGACTCCGGCGAGGTTGACGCCGAGATCTCTGGTCAGATGAAGGATGACTTCCAGGCGGTCCAGGTCATCATCGGTGTACAGGCGCGTATTGCCGTCGCTGCGCGAGGGTTTCAGCAACCCTTCGCGCTCATACAGCCGTAGGGTCTGCGGGTGAATCGCGTATTGTTCAGCAACCGCGGAGATCATGTAAGCTGCTTTGCTTTTCGCTTTCCCCATGCGATTGTCTCCCTATACTTTGCTCCAGATTTCCGCGCGCGGATCTTCCGGATGCAGCGTCGCCATTTCCCGAAGCAGCTCGCGCGTGCGCTCATCCCGTGGTTCGGGTGATTCGATGTGGACTTCTACAATCTGATCGCCGCGGGTGTTCGTGCGTGCATTGTTCACACCCTTTTCCCGCAGCCGGAAACGCTGACCGTCCTTTGTGCCCTGCGGAATCTTGAGCAGAGTCCGGCCGTCGATTGTGGGAACTTCGATTTTGGCGCCCAGCGCCGCCTCCCAAACCGCAAGCGGCACCCGGATCTCTATGTTGTCGCCTTCGCGCTTGAAAAACGGGTGCTCGGTGACCTGCATGGTGATGTAAAGGTCGCCCGCGGGTGCACCCATCGTGCCGGCGTTGCCTTTGCCCGGCACCCGCAAACGCGATCCGCTGCGGGCGCCCGGCGGAATGCGCACTTCCACGGTTTCTGTTTTGGCGATGCGGCCCTCACCACCACACGTCGGGCAGACGTTGCGCAGGTGTCCGCTGCCTCCGCACTTCGGGCAGGTGAGATTGAACTTCATAGCCCCAGCCATTTGGGTGACCTGACCCGTGCCTTTGCATTGCGGACACGTGACTTCGCCCTGACCGCTCGCGCCGGTGCCGTGGCAGGTGCCGCAGATATCGTAGCGCGTGATTTCCATGCGTGCCTGGGTGCCGCGAATCGCCTGCCAGAAATCGATCTGCATGGCGTATTCCAGGTCCGTCCCGCGTTCCGGTTCGGGCTGCGCGGCCGCTCCGCGCGCGCCTCCGCCGAAGAACTGGGAGAAAATGTCACGGAAGCCGCCGCCCTGTTCGGTGCGGCGTCCCCCCGAATTGCCGGCGGCTTCGGCGAAATCGGAAAAATCGAAGCCGCCGAAATCCATGCCGGGATGCGGAGCACGCCCGCCGCCGGCGCCCGGACCTCCGGGTCCCGCTCCGGGGAAACCGTTTTCTGAATAGAAGCCGACCTGATCGTACATCTGGCGCTTCTTGGGATCGCTCAGAATGTCATAGGCTTCCTGAACATTTTTGAAGCGCTCTTCGGAGGACTTATCCCCGGGATTGAGGTCCGGGTGATGTTTACGGGCGAGTTTGCGGTAGGCCTTGCGGATATCGTCCGCAGTCGCTTTGCGCGGCACTCCCAGCGTTTCGTAATAGTCGTGCTTAGGCGCCATAGCAAATGGGGCAGCGCGTTAGAACACTGCCCCTCCTTTGTTTAACGGTTACTTACTTCTTGTCGTCGACGTCCACGAATTCGGCGTCCACGACGTTATCGCTGCCTTTGTCTCCGCCGGCCTGCCCGTTGCCGGATGCGCCATCGCCTCCGGGCGCGGCGCCGCCGGTGGGCGGAGTCTGCGAAGAACTCTTGTACATGGCTTCGGCGAGTTTATGGCTGGCTTGGGTGAGGCGATCCACCGCGGAATTGATGCGGTCGGGCTCGTTGTCGGCGATCGCCTTGCGGGTTTCCTCGAGCGCCGCTTCGATCTCTTTAGCCTCGGCGTCGCCGATCTTGGAGCGATGCTCTTTCAGCGTCTTTTCGACGTTGTAAACCATGGCATCGGCTTTATTCTTAGCCTCGATGGTGTCGCGCTGCTTGCGATCCTCGGCTGCGTGGGATTCCGCGTCGCGCGCCATCTTATCCACCTCGTCCTTGGAAAGACCCGAGGAGGACGTGATCGTGATCTTCTGCTCGTTGTTGGTAGCGCGATCTTTCGCGGTGACGTTCAAAATGCCGTTGGCATCCAGGTCGAAGGTGACTTCGATTTGCGGAATGCCGCGCGGCGCCGGCGGAATGTTGCCAAGCTGGAAAACGCCCAGCAGCCGGTTGTCGCGCGCCATGGAACGCTCGCCCTGGTAAACCTTGATCTCGACCGAGGTCTGATTGTCCGCCGCGGTGGAGAAGACTTCGCTCTTGCGAGTAGGAATCGTGGTGTTGCGCTCGATGAGCTTGGTGAACACGCCGCCCATCGTTTCGATACCGAGCGAAAGGGGGGTAACGTCCAGAAGAAGGACGTCCTTCACTTCCCCACCGAGCACGCCGCCCTGAACAGCTGCGCCAACGGCCACGACTTCATCGGGGTTGACCCCCTTATGCGGCTCTTTGCCGAACAGCTCGCGGACGATCTGCTGTATGCGCGGCATGCGCGTTTGACCGCCGACGAGCACGACTTCGTTGATCTGCTGGG
This sequence comes from Candidatus Limnocylindrales bacterium, assembly GCA_035606355.1. Taxonomy (GTDB): domain Bacteria; phylum Acidobacteriota; class Terriglobia; order Bryobacterales; family Bryobacteraceae; genus Sulfopaludibacter. Next base: position 428,514 of record DATNFO010000041.1, read on the forward strand.
GAGTGACGCCGGCATCCTGCATCGCCTGTTTGCACGGCCCCACCGAGCGCTGGATGATGTCTTCCACCATCTGCTCAAAACGCGCGCGGGTGAGCTTCATCTGCAGGTGCTTGGGACCGGTGGCGTCGGCCGTGATGAAGGGCAGATTGATATCGGCCTCAAGAAGAGTGGAGAGCTCGATCTTGGCGCGCTCGGCTGCTTCCTTCAGACGCTGCAAGGCCATCTGATCTTTGGAGAGATCGATTCCGTTTTCACGCTTGAATTCCGCGACGATCCAATCGATGATGCGCTGATCGATGTTGTCGCCGCCCAAGTGCGTGTCGCCGTTGGTGGACTTCACTTCGACCACGCCCTCGCCGACTTCCAGCACGGAGATATCGAACGTGCCGCCGCCGAAGTCATACACAGCGATGGTTTCGTTGCTCTTTTTGTCGAGACCGTAAGCCAGCGCGGCGGCCGTGGGCTCATTGATGATGCGCATCACTTCCAGGCCCGCGATTTTGCCGGCATCTTTCGTCGACTGGCGTTGGGCATCATTGAAATAGGCGGGGACCGTAATCACGGCTTGCGTGACCTTCTCGCCCAGGTAGGATTCGGCTGCTTCCTTCAACTTCGTGAGGATCATGGCCGAGATTTCGGGCGGCGAATACTTCTTGCCGCTGATATCGATACGGGCATCGCCGTTATCGCCCCGCACAACCTTGTACGGGACCATTTTCATTTCCTCGTTCACTTCGTCATAGCGACGGCCCATGAACCGCTTGATGGAAAAAATGGTGTTTTCGGGGTTGGTGATGGCCTGCCGCTTGGCGACCTGTCCGACCAACCTTTCGCCGCTCTTGGTGAAAGCCACGACCGAAGGCGTGGTGCGGGCTCCTTCCTGATTCGCGATGACTGTGGGCTGTCCGGCTTCCATAACGGCGACCACCGAGTTGGTGGTACCCAGGTCAATTCCAATAATTTTTGCCATAGTGTTTCGAAAAGCCTCCCTCTGAAATCTTGATGATGGCGTTGGCCGCCGTGGAGGGCGGCAAGTACGTCGGGCTCAGGCAGCAGCGTACCGGAAACGGGGCGCACGCCAACTTAAGCACAATCCTATTATCAAACCTTAGTGCGTTATTGTCAAGAATAAATTGAGCGGAGCGGACTCAAGTGTGGCTGCCCTGATCGCGCAGCCCCGCTCGCTCCAGAAGAATCTGTACGAGTGCCGGATGGCCGTCGAGGGGTGATCGGATATCTATCTGTAACCCATTGCGAGCACGCGAGATGCCAGCGACGATTCTGGGCAAATCGCGCTCCAGGTGCATTCCTAACGTCAGGAAATAGGGAAGGACGACGATCTCCGTAACCCCTTGCGCCAGCAGCGTATCGATAGCCGTTTCCAGACTGGGAGTGCCCAGTTCGAGGAACGCGGGTTGCACGTGGGCGAGATGGCCGGCCTGAGCAAGCTCAGCGGCAACGGACCGGACGGATTGGTTGGCGGCTTCGATTCGGGAGCCGTGGGCAAATATGACGTACCCGGTGCTCATGCCGCGCCATTGATGTAGGCGCGCATGTGTTGTAACTCCTCCGTTTTGCGCGCCAGGTCGAAATTCATCAGGTCGCGCATGGAGAGGAAGGCGACCACGCGGCCGTCGCGCGTGACGGGGAGGTGGCGGCAGGCGTGAGCTTGCATCGCTTCCATGGCCTGTTCCAGAGTTGCAGTTTCGTCAATGGTGGAGACCCCCGTGGTCATGACCTCGGCTATCGGAGTGGTTTCGGGGTCGCGGCCGGCCGCTACGACACGCTTCAAGAGGTCGCGCTCGCTGAAGATGCCTTGCAACTCACCGTCGGCGAGCACGAGAATGGCGCCGACGTGCAGTTCAGCCATGCGCCGTACGGCAGCGGCAACAGTATCCTGTGCGGCAATGTGGAAAAGACCAGGCTGGTCGACTACATCTTTAATCACCGGCATGAGAGCCTCCCCGCTACCTTTCCCGTCAACTTGGGCCGAAATATAGCATGGAATGCGCGGTTTTTACAGGCCTTAAATAAACATTTCCTCCTTGCGAGCAGGCCTATCGAATGTTTTGGCCGCTTTTCATCCCGGGGAGCCGGTTCGGGCTGATAATGGTGCGATGCCGGCGGGACTTCGATTCGAGTGTCAATCCGGGTGTACTGCATGCTGCGAGCAGCGCGGCTTTGTATACCTGAGCGAAGCGGATGTGGTGCGCATCGCGGTGCATCTGACACTGAGCCCGGCGGCGTTTGAGCGGAGCTACTGTTACCGCACCAAAAACCGGGTCCGGCTGCGGGTTCCGCGGGACGCGCAGTGCGTATTTCTCGCTGCGGGCGGCTGCTCGATTCATTCCGTCAAGCCGGTGCAATGCCGGATTTTTCCCTTCTGGCCGGAGATGGTGGAAAGCCGCCGGGAGTGGCGGAAACTTGCGCACTACTGCCCGGGGATCGATAAAGGTCCGCTGGTGCAGATCGAAGATGCTCGGACGCAGGCTGAAGAAATGCGGGCAGGGCATCCGGCAATGTACGGCACGTGACACGCGGAGCGCGGCTGCTTACTGGGAAAGCTGGAGCGCCTTTCGCAGGCCGAGCAGCGGTAGCTCCGGCACGAATTCGTGAAATAGGTTTTCTTCCGCGAAGAGCCGCCCGAAGCCTCCGGTTCCGATGAGTAGGGGCGGATCGCCCGGAAAGCGCTCGGCGCTCACAGCCGCGGCGAGCGACCGGACCATCCCCAGCGTGCCGTAGTACAGACCGGATTGGATGCTTTCGACGGCAGAGCGGCCCAGCACTTCGCCCGGGCGAACGATTTCGACGGACGGCAGGCGCGCGGTCTGAGTTTCAAGGGCCTGCATAGAGGTGTATAGCCCGGGAGTGATGATGCCTCCGAGGTATTCCTTGTCTTTCGTCACCGCGCAGAGCGTCGTGGCGGTGCCGAAATCGACGATCAGGAGATTGCGGCCGGGAAAGCGCTCCACAGCGCCGATGGCGTTGGCGATCTTGTCGGACCCGACTTCGAGCGGATTGCGGTAGCGAATCTTGAGGCCCGTCTTCGCCCCGGGCTGCAGCAGAAAGGGCTCAAACCGGAAGTACTTGCGGAAGGCGTTACGGATGGAGTGGACGGCTCCGGGGACGACGGAGCACGCGGCAGCCATTTCGATGCGCGCCGGATCGATTTCGTTCTCCCTCAGCGTGATGCGGAAGAACGTTCCGAACTCATCGGAGGAGGCCCGGATGGTGGAGGTGCGTCGAAAGGTTGCAACCAGACCGTCGCCGTCGAAGACACCGCAGTAGATCTGGCTATTGCCGGCATCCAGTGTCAGGATCATTGCTTCACGACCTCGTCCAGCGGCACGTTGTCGATGAGCCGGACGCCTTCCAGGAATACCGCGGCCAAACGGCGTCCCCAGCGGTCCTCCACGTAATCGACCGAGAAGCCTTCCGATTCAAGCGCGCTCCGCGCCTGGGCCGGATCGGCGGCAGCGATGAGGGAACGGAACAAGGCTGCGGCGCTGTCGCGCGCCGTGGACGAAAGAAGGCGGTTGCGCGAGCTCATCGCTAAACCTGAAGGCTCGCGGACAGTCGGGCAGGCGATGATTTCGGTGGGAAGGAAGAATTCGTTGGCCATTTCCGCGACAACGGAAAGTTGCTGGAAATCCTTTTCCCCGAAATACGCGCGGGTGGGACGCACGAGTTGCAGCAGTTTCAGGACGACGGTCAGGACGCCCTGCAGAAAGCCGGGCCGGCGCTCCCCTTCGAGCACTTGAAGCGCAGGGTCGAGCTCTATCCGGAAGCGGTAGCCGCGCGGGTACATGTCGCGGTGCTGCGGCGCGAGGATGTGGTCCACTCGCAGGCCCTTGAGAAGCTTGACGTCGTCATCGAAGGTGCGAGGATAGCGGGCAAGGTCATTGGGATCGTTGAACTGGGAAGGGTTCACGTAGATGCTCGCGACGGCGATTTCGTTTTCGCGCCGGCAGCGTTCGAAGAGCGCGGCGTGACCTTCGTGGAGCGCTCCCATTGTCGGCACGAAGCCGATACTGCGGGCATGGAGAGCGGCGCGGCAATCGAGCCATTCGCGGGTATCGGTCCAGATCCGCGTCATGCGTAGCTCTCATCGCGCGACGGGAATGCGCCGGCCTTGACGGCCTCATCGAAGCGGGAGAGCGCATCGAGCACGCTGGCGGCGCCATCGAGGAACGGCCGGGCGAACTTCGGGTGGAAATCGAGGTTCATACCGAGGAGATCTTGCAGCACGAGGATCTGCCCGTCGCAACCTCCGCCCGCGCCGATGCCTATGGTGGGAATGCGGACGGAATTCGTGATCTTCTCGGCGACGACGGCCGGAACGCACTCCAACACAATCGCGAATGCTCCGAGTTGCTCCAGGGCGATCGCCTGCCGGGCGATGTCGCGGGCCCCTTCAGCGCTGCGGCCCTGAACACGATAGCCGCCATACGCGTTCACTGACTGCGGCTGCAGCCCCAGATGTCCCATCACCGGGATGCCGCTCTGCGCGAGCCGTTCGACGACATCTTCGTGGCCATCGACGCCTTCGAGCTTAACGGCGTGAGCGCCCGCCGTCATGAGAATAGACGCGGTGTCCAGAGCGGCGGCCACGCCTTTGCGGAAAGAGAGAAACGGCATGTCGGCGACGATGAATTTGCCCGCGGCGCCGCGGGCGACGGCAGCGGTGTGGAGCCGCATCAGGTCAATGCCGGCGGCGAGAGTGGAGTTGTGGCCGTGCATCACCATGACGGCACTATCGCCGACGAGAATGCCATCGATAGGGCTTCTTGCCAGCATGCGGGCGAACGTGTAGTCGTAACACGTCACCATGGAAAGCTTACGATGTTCGAGTTTGGCGTTTAGGAAATCCCTGCTGCACATTGGTCTCACCCCGGCATGGGCGAAGCGAGCGCAACGGAAAAGGGGATCGGGAAAACGAAAGTAGAGCTCAGCATCGCCTTGGTACCTGTCGAAAACGATCAAGTCCCGGACTTACATGCTGCCCGGTTCGGGGCGGCACGAAAACAAAAAGTCGCTGCGCACGAGCGTCAGCGCTACCCGGAGTATACCATCGGGCATGAACAGCCGCGCAGGGGATCACTCATGGAAGATCCCTCACTCAAGTAGTTCAGAGTCGAACCTTCGGTAAATCTCGTGTTGGTGGGTAGGGTCGCGGTCCGCCTGAAGTGCGGCGATCAGCGCGCTGATTCGGGGCGTGAGGACGATCAGATATCGCGCACCGGGCGCAGCGGTGTAGGTGTGGGCCACACCCGCTGGCAGGAAGACGGTGGTTCCCGGGCCGGCGGTTTCGCTTCGATCGCGGTAGCGGAAAGTGAGTTGGCCTTCGAGGACGTGCCAGGCTTCATCGTCGGAATGGTGCACATGGAGTGTCGCCGGTCCGCTACCGCGCCATTCCTGTATTGAGAAGGAGGCCATGCGCCAATAGTAGCCCAAGGGCTCCCCGCTTCCGAAAAGAGGCTAAAGGAATCTGATTAGCTGAATTTTGGTACTATGTTGCTTCCAGGAGGGGTGTAGTGTTTCTCATCACCCGCAGGTTGCAATTTGGTCCCGCCACGTTCTTGTGGGACGTCAAGGCGCCGGACGTGGCGCGCGCCGCCCGGCCAGGACATTTCGTAATGGCTCGCGTTGACGAGCATGGCGAACGCATTCCGCTGACTGTTGCGGATTTCGACATTGAACGCGGCACGGTTACGGTCGTGATTCAGGCGGTCGGCAAGACCACTCACGAGATGATGGGGCTGCGCGAAGGCGACGCCATTCTCGATTTCATCGGACCGCTAGGGCTGCCGAGCCACATTCGCAAGCTCGATGGGACTGTGGTGATGGTCGGGGGCGGCTTGGGAGTCGCGCCGGTGTTTCCGCAGTTGCGCGAGTACAAGCTGCAGGGCAACCGAACGATTTCAATCATCGGCTTCCGCACCAAGGACCTGGTGTTCTGGGAAGACAAGTTCCGCGCGTACAGCGATGAACTCATCGTCACAACGGACGACAGCAGTTACGGACGCCAGGGCTTCGTCACGAACGCCCTTGCCGAGATTCTCGGCCGCGAGAAGGACATTCGTGAAGTGGTGGCGATCGGGCCGATCCCGATGATGAAAGCGTGTTCGGAGACTACGCGTCCGTTCGGTATTTCGACGGTGGTAAGCCTGAACTCCATCATGGTCGACGGTACGGGCATGTGCGGATCCTGCCGCGTGACCATCGGCAGCAAGATGAAGTTCGCCTGCGTGGATGGCGCGGATTTCGATGGCCACCTGGTGAACTTCGACGAGCTCAACCTGCGGCAGAAGCGGTTCGCAAGGGAAGAGAAGGCTGCCATGGAGCGGTTCCGCAGCGAATCCGCAAAGCTCGCGGGGTTCGCGCCCCCGGTGGAAAGTAACGGCAGCCTGAAGCCGGCCTGCGAGTTGCCCGCGTGCGAGCCGGCGCCTCCGGGTCCGCTAGTGCCGAAAAACATTCGCACGATTCCGCCCGAGCGTTCGCCGATGCCGCATCAGCCGGCGGAAGTACGGCGGCATAACTTTGAGGAAGTGGCGCTCGGGCTGGATTTGCAAGCGGCGCTGCACGAAGCCGACCGCTGTTTACGCTGCAAGAAACCTCGATGTGTGCCAGGCTGTCCCGTGGGCATCAATATTCCGGGGTTCATTGCGGCACTGCAGCGGAGAGACGTACGTTCTTCGTACCAGATTCTCAAGGCTTCGAATGCGCTACCGGCGGTTTGCGGACGTGTGTGCCCGCAGGAATCGCAATGCGAATCGAGCTGCGTGGTGGGCGCGAAGTTCAAGCCAGTGGCGATCGGGCGGCTGGAGCGCTTTGTGGCCGATACGGCGATGGGTCGCGGCTGGGACGAGGCCCCGCTGGGTTCGGCGAAGACAGGAAAGCGCGCGGCGATCATTGGATCCGGTCCGTCAGGCCTCGCGTGCGCGGGCGACCTGGCCCGCAATGGCGTTGATGTAACAGTGTTCGAAGCACTGCACGTGGCGGGCGGAGTGCTGAAGTACGGCATTCCCGAATTCCGGCTGCCTGACATGATCATCGACGTGGAAATCGAGAATCTGCGGAAGCTGGGCGTGGAGATCCGGCTGGACACGATCATCGGAAAGCTGTTCACGATTCCGCAACTGCTCACGGATCTCGGATATGACTCTGCATTCGTGGGCACGGGCGCGGGGTCGCCGAAATTCGCCGAGATTCCGGGCGAAGCGTTCAACGGCGTGTTCTCGGCGAACGAGTTTTTGACGCGCGTGAATCTGATGCGCGGATACCGTCAGCCGCTGTACGATACCCCGGTCGGCATGGGCAAGCGCGTCGCCGTCGTCGGCGCGGGAAATACTGCGATGGACGCCTGCCGCGTGGCGCTGCGCATGGGCGCTGATGCGGTGAGCTGTGTGTATCGCAGGAGCAGGCGCGAATCGCCCGCGCGCGCGGAGGAGTTGGAGCACGCGATTGAAGAGGGCGTCGACTTTCAGTGGCTGACGGCGCCGGTGGAAATTGTAGGCGATTCCAACGGCTGGGTGACCGGTATGCGTTGCCAGCGTATGGAGTTGGGCGAACCCGATACGTCGGGGCGGCGGCGTCCGGTGGCGGTTGCGGGCAGCGAGTTCCTGCTGGACGTCGACACCGTAATCTACGCGCTCGGGACGACGGCGAATCCGATCATTGCGCAGACCACGCCGGGTCTGAAGGTGAACAAGTGGGGCTACATCGAAACGGATGAACGGACGGGAATGACGTCAATTCCCGGGCTGTTCGCCGGTGGTGACATCGTGACCGGCGCGGCTACAGTGATTCTCGCGATGGGCGCGGGCAAACGGGCCGCAAAGGGAATGTTGGACTACATGGGGGTTCTGACCCCGGATGCGCCGCAAGAGTTGGCGCAAGCAAGGAGCGTATAATGCCGTCGTCCTGTCCGAAGTGCCATCGGGTAATGGAAGAAGACGAGATCTGCTGCGCGCAGGTACGGTACTCCTGGCGCTGCCGGAGCTGTTTCAAACTGACGAGCGGGCTGGCAGTGCCGTACGGGAAGTGCTTCCTCTGCGGCGGCGATCTGGAGGTGATTCCGGGCCGCGATCTCGGCGATTCGATGCGCATGCGCGCGATTCGCGATGCCGTGCAGTTCGAGCTGAATTCGTTTCACTTTTACAAGCTGGCGCGGGATAAAGCCAAGACGCCGGAGCAGCGCGCGGTGTTGGAGCGCATGTACGAAGCGGAGCTGGACCATTTGCACGAGCTGGAGGAGAAGTACCACGCTCATTTGGATCGTGAGGTGGTGGAGCTTTCGGCGGACGAGCAGACACTGCTTTCGAATTGGCTATTCCGCGGCATTCAGTTGAACAGCGACACGGGTGTCGCGGATCTGTACCGGGCGGCGCTCGAAATGGAGAAGCGGACGCGGGATCATTTCCGCAAGCTGGCGGCGGACCTGCCCGCGGGGTTAGAGAAAGATGTGTGCTCCGAGCTC
>DATNFO010000042.1:0-8088 GCA_035606355.1 Candidatus Limnocylindrales bacterium
CGGAACCCAGCGCTGGGCCTACGATCCGCACATCGACAAAGATAAGGGTTACGGCGACTATGCCAATCGCGGCGTATCTACTTGGAAGTCGCCTGCCGGGCAGCGCCGCATCTTCATGGCGACCATTGATGCCCGCCTCATCGCGTTAGATGCCGCCACCGGCAAGCCGTGTCTCGATTTTGGCGATAACGGCATTGTCGATCTGCGTCACGGCCTCCGCATCGCGCCGCACTACTTTTCCGATTACGAAGAGACCTCGCCGCCCGCGGTCATCGGCAACACGCTAGTGGTGGGTTCCGCGGTCGCCGACAACGGTTCGGTCGGCCAGGCCAGCGGTGAGGTTCGCGCCTTCGACGTCGTTACCGGCAAGCTGAAATGGTCCTGGGACCCCATCCCGCAAAATCCGCATGATCCCGGCGCGGATACCTGGACCAACGGCGGCGCGCATCGTACCGGAGCAGCCAATGCCTGGTCCGTCATCGCTGCCGATCCTGCCCGCAATCTGGTTTTTGTCCCAACCGGCAGCGCCAGCCCGGACTACTACGGCGGCGAACGCCTTGGCGACGATCTCTTCGCGGATTCCGTCATCGCCCTCCGCGCCGATACTGGCAAGATCGTCTGGCATTTCCAAACCGTTCACCACAACCTTTGGGATTACGACGTCGCCACTCCGCCGCTGCTGTTCGATGTGCATCGCGACGGCGCGACCATTCCGGCCATTGCGATCGGCTCCAAGACCGGCAATGTGTTTATCCTGAATCGCGAAACCGGCAAGCCGATCTTTGGTGTCGAGGAGCGTCCGGTCCCGAAAAGCGATGTTCGCGGCGAGACCGCCGCGGCCACCCAGCCCTTTCCTGTAAAGCCCGCACCTACGACCTCCCAAATGATAAGCGTTAAAGACGCCTGGGGCATCGATGATGCCGACCGCAACTGGTGCAGCGCCGAGATCAGCAAGCTCCGCACCGGCCCCATCTTCACTCCGCCCTCGCTTCAGGGAACTCTTCAGATCCCGGGCAATATTGGCGGCCAGAATTGGGGCGGCTTTGCCTACGACCCCAAAAATCACCTGCTGGTGTTGCCGAGCAATCACCTCGCCGCAGAGGTTCGCCTCATTCCACGCGCCGATTATGAAGGACTCCGCAACTCGCGCGGGCGCAAGATCGACGGCGACTGGGAGTTCGCTCCGCAGCGCGGCACGCCTTATGGAATGATGCGGCGCTTCCTGCTGAGCCCGAAACGCCTCCCCTGCACTCCTCCGCCATGGAGCACGCTTATTGCGATCGATACCAGCACCGGAGATAAGAAATGGGAAGTCCCGCTCGGCCAGCTTAGTCCAAAGGTTCCGGCGCAGTGGGGCTCCATTTCCCTGGGCGGTCCCATCGCCACCGCTGGCGGCCTCGTGTTTGTGGGTAGCACGCTTGTTCCTGCGCTCTACGCCTTCGATATCGAAACCGGGCAGCAACTATGGAAGGGCGATCTGCCCAGCAGCGCGCACGCCACGCCCATGACCTTCCAGGGCCCCGACGGAAAGCAATATGTCGTGGTCACAGCCGGAGGGTTCGGCATCCCCGATCTCTCCCCGCTCGGCGACTACGTCGTTGCCTTCGCGCTGTCGAAATGAATGCGCCTCACTCTTGGCATTCATCCTGTCCGTGAAGCCTTGCGCGCGCATCGCCCTCTGGATAAAGTTCTCGTCGCGAAAGGCGCTTCCGGCCCGCGCATCCAGGAAATCATCGGCCTTTGCCGCGACCAGTCTGTCCCGGTTCGTTTTGAAGCCCGCGAACTGCTCGACCGCGCTGCCAAAGGCGTTCCGCACCAGGGCGTCATCGCATTCGGCGTTGCTCACAGCTTTGTCGAACTGAACCAGGTCGTCGAAGGTGCGCATCTCCTGGTCGTTCTCGATGGCGTCGAAGATCCGCACAACCTCGGCGCAATCATCCGTACGGCGCACGCTGCCGGCGCAAACGCAATCGTCATTCCCGAGCGCCGTGCCGCTCCCCTCACCGAAACCGTCGATCGCGCCGCCGCCGGAGCTCTCGAGTATCTTCCCGTCGCCCGCGTTACAAATGTGAGCCAATCTCTCGAGCGCCTTAAGCAGAGCGGTTTCTGGATCTACGGGCTCGATGAAGGCGGCTCAGAGTTGTATGACGAAGTAGAGTACGCCTCGCCCACCGTCATCGTTCTCGGCGGGGAAGGGAAGGGCCTTCACCAGGGCGTCCAAAAGCACTGCGATGTACTGGTTCGCATCCCCATGGCCGGAGCCGTTTCCTCACTCAACGTTTCCGTCGCGGCCGGCGTCGTGCTGTTCGAGTGGCGAAGGAGACAGCCAAAGTAGTTCACGATCGCGCCGTCAGCGCAAGCACCAGCGTCTCCATAATCACGCGATCATCCTTGTATCCTTCGCGGAACTTCTTGTCCGTGTCATAGATCAGTGCCACGGCCTTGCCCAGATGCTCCCGAGTGAACGCTCCCGCCGTGCTGGTCACCTGTTCCGCGCGCTCCCGCCACATGCGCACGCCGATCTTCGCGAAAAACGCTTGCGCCTGTTGCGGCGAATTCACTTTAGCTTCCTTGACCGCGAGGGCCAGGCGGAACTGCGTGCTCAAGAACGTCAGCGCCAGCGGCAGGTATTCGCCTTCCCGCACCAGAATGTCGAGCGATCGCAGTGCCCCGGGCCGGTCCCGTTTGCCGAGTGCGTTCACCAGCGCGAAGATCGTGCTCTGTGCCGCATTTGGTACAAGCGCTCGCAGATCGTCCATTGTTACCGACCTGTCAGTCCCGACAAAGAGCGCCAGCTTCTCGACCTCCGATTCCAGGCGGTTCGCGTCGCCGGCTACCGCATCCAGCAGCGCCGCCAGCTCAGCTCCTGCTAGCTTCAGCCCGTGCTGCTTCGCGAGTTGCTGTGCCAGGAAGCGGCTCGATTCCGGAGTGAAGTGCCGGAACTCAACCGTCATCGGGACGGCCGAATAGTATTTCTCTACCCGTTCGAGCTTCGTGCGATCGTCGCCCGCGAAATCATACCGGCTGCATTCGAAAACCAGCACCGTGCCGGGCGTTGGATGTTTCAGATAGCCGGCCAATCCCGACTCACCCGGTTTCGCGGACTCCTCATCCTCATCCGGAGCCAGTCTGCGCGGCAGCGCCAGTTCCGCGCTGCACACCCAGATCAGCCGGTCCGATGAGAACAGCGAAAGAGACCGCGCGTCGTCGAGCACGTCCGATAGAGTCGAGCTCTCCAGATCCGTCTGAGTGAATCCATCGCCGCCTCCTTCCGGCAGTACGCGCCGGATCAACGCATCCTTGCAGAGCTTTCTCTGATAACCTTCCTGCCCCAGGAAAAGGTAAGCGGACGCCGGGCGGTCCTTCGCGATCCGGGCCAGAAACTGTTCCGGCGTCATGATGAGGCCCCATCCAGCACGGAACCGCGACCGTCAGGGAGCGGCGTCATTTAGAAATTCTCGACAATCGCGCTCACCACATCCCGCGCAACGTCGCGCCCCAGGCGATCGAACGCAGGATCGCTTTCATCGAAAAACTGGTGCGGATCGATCGCCACCTGATAGCTCTCCCGGACTGTGAAACTTGGCCGCGAATACAGCACGCGCCCTGTGGATCGCTCCACCAGATTCACCGTCATCACCACGGTAGCTTGTATCACGCTGGCTTTGCCCGAGGTCGGATCGAAAATACTGGGGCCCACTTGCACGGTATTGATGGTTCCGTTTAGAACCGCATCCGCCATGCCCGGATTCGCAACAATGCGAAATCGTGTCCGCTCTCTGAATTCGCGCCCGATCTCCTGCGGAAGAACATCCACCAGCTTGTAGCGCGTAGACAACGAGGTAAACGCCGGGATCGAAATTGTCTGCACGCTCTTCGGCATCAAATCGGCCTTGCCTCCAACGTGATAGCCGCATGCGGTCAGCGACGCCGCGGCCAGCGCAACAACCAACGCTCGCCGGGTCACCCGTTCTCGCCTTTCAGTCCCCTTAATAGTTCGGCTGCCGCATCCGCCATCAGCCGCAGATTGTCGCCGACTATCCAAAACCACGCCGCCCGCGCATTGTTTCTGTCAACCCGGATATCGCCCGCAACCAAGCCGCTTTGGCCGGCGGCCCCAACCGGATCCGGCGGTTCGTCCGCTTTGCCCCGCACTTCGATCTGCGCTGACGCCAGCGCCTCGCCGAGCGCCTGCGCTTCAACGCCGCTTTCAAACTCCACCCACATGGAGATGCTGTAACCGTGAAATACCGGCGCTTGCAGCAGACGCAGCGAAGGCATTGGCGTCTTCGCGCCCGACTTCGTGTTTCCAATGATCGTCGCCAGATCGCGCTCAATCCGCTGCTCGACCGACACGAGCTTTCGAGCCGCCTCCTCGCCGTATGCGGAGAGCAGGTTGAAACTCAACTGCGAATCGAAAACCGCTTTGTCCAGCTTCTTGAACGAAAGCAAGCTGGTGGTCTGCTGTTGCAACTCAGAGATCCCGCGCTTCCCAAGTTCACTCGCCGGTTCGAAGATGTGCGCTATCGCCTGCCGGATCGGCCGGTACCTTGCAAGCCGCATTAGAACCAGAGCCAGCGCGTTGGCAGCCGGATGCGCGATCACTTGAAGCCAGCTTGCACTTGTCTCCACACTTCCGCCCAGCGGCGCGGCAATTCGTGCTTCCGGCTCGTTCTCGAGTTCACCGGTACAATCCACCACTACCGGATGGCCGCTTGCCTCCTTCGCCAATCCATACGTCTTCAATGCGCCGTCACGCGTGCCGGCAACCAGGAGTGCCGCGTAGTCGTGAATGGCCTTAGCCTCCAGCGGTTGAACGTAGACGGCTTCACCTTCCTCCTCTGTGAAACTGCCTTCAGCGTTTGCCGCGTAGGGAATGATTTCCAGGCCCGTCCCACGGGCTCCCAGAACTTCGTTGAGTTCACGCCCCAGCAGCGTTTCGGCGCCAATAACTGCAATTTTCATCTAACCTGTCCTAACCAACCCTACGCTCCGGCACATGAGCGGCAGAGCGCGATCTTCGCCAGCGGCGGATCAACCCGCCGAACCGGATGATGATTCCACTGGAGACGTACGCGCATGCGGCCGCCAGCAAAAACGGCTGCGCCCATTCCCAGATCAGAAATGCGATTCCACCCACGATCAATACGATGAGAGGCGTTCGGGGTTTGGAAATGTTAATTTGCTTGGCGCTTGGATACCGCCAGGTGCTCACCATCAGCAGACCGATAATGCCCACAACTACCAGCCACACAACGGAAAAGGCGAAGGATCGAACCGGCGATGCATCCATGAACACCACCGCCGCAATGAACCCCGCCCCGGCCGGAATCGGCATGCCAACGAAATACTTGTGATCCAGACGTCCTGGATTCTTCGGCACTGGATTCTTCTGCACGTTGAACCGGGCCAGCCGCACCGCTCCGCACAGCAAGTAGAAAAAGGCGGCCAGGTAACCGGCCCGCCTCAAGTGAACCTGCAGATCCCCCTCGGCGGGCGCCACGGCGAAATGGACGCCCCACACGAATGCCAGCACTGCTGGGGCAATTCCGAAAGTAATCACGTCCGCAAGCGAATCGAGCTCCCGGCCGAAATCGCTAGTCGTATTCGTCATGCGCGCAATGCGACCGTCCAGGCCATCCAGGAATACCGACCACCCCAGCGCTTTTGCGGCCAGCGCAAAATGGGAATTCGGCCCCAGATTCCCCGCCTCTGCCGCCATGGCGCCTTCAAATGCCTGCACGATGGCGACGAAGCCGAGAAAGATATTTCCGCTGGTGAAAAGGCTGGGTAAAACGTAAGCGGCTCTGCGCCGCGGCTTGGTTGCCTCTCGCGGGCCGATCAGTCGCTCTCTAACGGTCAGAAGGCCCCCGTGTTTCCGTGCGCTTGGCCAGCACGCTTGCGCCTGCCGACACTCTGTCGCCCACCTTCACCGCCGCGCTCCATTCCGGACCGAACAAGACATCCACGCGCGACCCGAATTTGATATAGCCGATGCGTTCCGCGGGCGCAACCGCATCGCCGGCCTTCTTGTAACAGACAATCCGGCGCGCAATCAGGCCCGCAATCTGCCGGCAGATCACCCGCGTATTGTTCCCTTCCACAACCAGCGTATTCTGCTCATTTTCGGCGGATGCCGCTTCATGGCTCGCCACCAGAAACTTGCCTTTCTGGTAAACCACGCCGGTAATCTGGCCCGGAATGGGCGTGCGGTTCACGTGCACGTCGAAGATATTGAGAAAGATGCTGATGCGCGTCTCCCCGGGCCCAAGCTCACGGATAGAGACCACCTTCCCGTCGGCCGGCGCAACCATGACGTCGCCGGACGGCGCCACGCGCTCCGGATCGCGGAAAAAATAAAGGCAGAACAGCGCAACGACATAGAATGGCACGCCTGCCCAGGGCGTCAGGAAATACGAGAGAACGATTCCCACCAGCGCCAAACCGCAGGCGTAGTAAATGCCGTCACGTATAATACGCAAACCAACATTTTCTCATGCGCTACCCGGTTCCATTTGAATTGCAGTAATCTTATGCATAGGTGGGACTGATCTGTCGAGCGGCAATCGCGATTTGCGTTCTGATCTCTCTGTCCGCGCCGGCTATGGCGTGCGCGCTTCCCGGTTCCCGGATGAGTACGTCCGAGCGCGAATGCTGCCAGCGGATGCAGGGCGAATGCGGGGCTATGAACATGCCGGCGTCCCATAGCTGCTGTCACCGCAGCATGGGTCCGGTTCACGTCGATTTTGCCCCCGCACAGATCGTTTCCCAAAGCGCCGGGCCGAATTTGCTGATAACCCCGCTGTCGCTCGCTTCGCCCCAAATTTCGAAGCTGGATCTTCAAATGGCCGCTCAGCCGAACGACTCGCCTCCTCGTATTTCACGTCTGAGCTCTTCCATCCTCCGCATCTGAATCTCTCGTTCCACACGTAGCTGCTCGCGGCTTTTCGCGAGCGGATTCGAATGTCAGGAGTGTATTTTGATGCGATTGATCCTTTTTGCCGCATCCGGCGTCGTGATGGCCGCCGGGTTGCGTGCCCAGACTCCCACACCGCTGGCGCAGTTGCTTGCAGAAGCGGAGCGAAACAATCCCGAAATAAGCGCCGCTCAGCATGTCTGGCGCGCTGCAACACATAGTCGCGCACAAGTGACTGCGCTGCCCGACCCTCAGTTCACGCTTCAGCAATTTAGCGTCGGCAGCCCACGGCCGTTTGCGGGCTTCAATTCCAGCAACTTCGCCTACGTCGGGATTGGCGCGTCGCAGGAGTTGCCCTATCCGGGGAAGCTCGGCCTCAAAGGGCAAGCGGCCGATCGCGCGGCAGATGTCGAGCACGCGCAAATCGGCGTTGTCAGGGCTTCCATCGCCCAGCAGGTGAAGCTGGCGTATGTGCGGCTCGCGTCTCTCCAGCGCACGCTCAAGCTGTTCGAAGACAGCCGGGCAACCTTGGGCCAGATGATCGAAACGGAACTATCCCGCTACAGCACCGGGCAGGGAAATCAGGCTGATGTTTTGAAGGCACAGCTCGAGCGGACCAGGCTGCTCACCGAGATCACAGCACGTCGCGAGGACGTGGCTCAGGCCCAGGCGGATCTCAAGCAGGCTCTCCATCGTCCTCAGGATTCCGAAGACATCGTGGCCGAAGATTTGCGGCCAACCACTCTCGGCTACGATTCGCGCGAGCTGCTGGAGCTGGCACGCAAGCAAAACCCGGAAGTGCAGGTCGATTTGAATGCAATCGAGAAGCAGAAAGCAGAGGTACAATCTGCGGCGCGGGCGGGCAAACCCGATTTCAGCATCGGCTACATGTACCAGCGAACTGGCGATGATTTTCCAGCCTACTACATGCTGACATTCAATCTGATCCTCCCACGGCGTCATCGTGTGAGCGCGCAGATTGAGCAGGCTGCCGAGTCCGTGAAAAGCGCGCAGGCGCGCCTGGACGCGCGACTCCAGCAGCAGCTAGCGAGCGTTCAGAAGGAATTTGCCGCTGCGACCAGCACGGCCGATTTGATGGCCGATTACAACCAAGGCGTGATCCCGCAGGCAGAAGCCGGGTTCCATGCGGTTTTGACGGAATACGCGTCGGG
>DATNFO010000043.1:0-184823 GCA_035606355.1 Candidatus Limnocylindrales bacterium
GCTACCGGAAGGCACCGAGATGGTGATGCCGGGCGACAACGTGAACCTGAACGTCGAACTGATCACCCCGGTCGCCATGGATAAGGGCCTCCGCTTCGCCATTCGCGAAGGCGGACGCACCGTCGGCGCCGGCACCGTGACGGAAATTATTAAGTAGGAGATTTCAAATGCCTCGCGATATCATTACGTTCCAGTGTACGGAATGCAAGAACCGCAATTACTCGAGCACCAAGAACAAGAAGACCAAGACGGAGCGCATCGAGCTGAGCAAGTTTTGCCGCCACTGCCGCAAGCACCAGGCGCATCGGGAAATTAAGTAGAATAGAGGAATGCCCCAGTTTCGGGGCTCGCTCGCAGGGGCGTAGGTTTAACGGCAGACCAGCGGTCTCCAAAACCGCGAGTGGGGGTTCGAATCCCTCCGCCCCTGCCAATATCCCCGTAACAAGCCGGAGCAAGAGTTTCATGGCCGAAGAAAAAAAGAATTTCGTTCAGAACACCAGGGAGTACATTGATGAACTCCGCTCGGAGATGCGTCGTGTCACTTGGCCTAACCGCAAGCAGGTCGAAAGCACCACTGCGGTCGTCATCGTCTCGGTGTTTCTGTTCGCCGGCTATTTTGCCATAGTGGACACCGTGCTGCGGCGCGCTGTCACAGGCGTCCTCACGTTCTTTACCAAGTAAGCAGGCGTATATGGAAGACGAGCAACTCGAACAAGCGCACGACTCCGAAGACGCCTTCGAACAGCAGCCCGAAGACGCCGAGCCCGAAGCTCAGGCCGAAGGAGCGGAAGGGACGGCCGCGGAAGCAAGCGGCGCCGAACCCGCTGAAGGCGAACCGGCGCAGGGCGGCTATGACGAGAACTCTCCCAAGAAGTGGTACATCATCCACACCTATTCCGGCTTTGAGAATAAGGTGATGGAATCGCTGCGTACCCGCTCGGACGCTTTCGGTTGGGCCGACAAGATCGGGCAAATCCTGATCCCCACCGAGGAAGTCGTCGAGCTGCGCAACGGCAAGAAGGTCACCAGCAAACGCCTGGTCTATCCCGGCTACGTTTTGGTGGAAATGGAAATGAGCGACGCGCTGTGGCACGAAATCAAGAACACGCCCCGCGTCACCGGATTTGTGGGAGGCGGCAATTCGCCCGTGCCGCTGAGCGCCGATGAGGTCAATTCGATCCTCTACCGCCAGCAGACGGCTGCCGAGCGTCCGCGTCCCAAGACGACTTTCGAAAAGAACGACAACGTCCGCATCGTGGACGGGCCGTTCGCCAGCTTCTCGGGCAAGGTCGACGAAGTCAATACCGAACGCGGCACGCTCCGCGTCATGGTCATGATCTTCGGCCGCGCCACCCCCGTAGAGCTTGAATTTCTGCAAGTAGAAAAGGTTTAGTGTATGGCAAAAAAAGTTACTGCAATGGTGAAGCTGCAGATCCCCGCCGGTAAAGCGACCCCGGCGCCCCCTGTCGGTACCGCGCTCGGTCCGCAGGGCGTCAACATCATGGATTTCTGCAAGGCTTTCAACGCAAAGACGTCCGCGAAGGACCAGGAAGGCCTCATCATCCCGGTCGTGATCACCATTTTCTCGGACCGCTCCTTCACGTTCATCACCAAGACCCCGCCGGTCCCGGTGCTGATCAAGCGCGCCGTCAACCTCGCCAAAGGTTCCGCCGAGCCGCACAAAACGAAGGTCGGCAAAATCACCGAGAAGCAGGTGGAAGAGATCGCCAAAATCAAAATGCCCGATCTCAACTGCTTTGACGTCGAATCCGCCAAGAACAGCGTGCGCGGAACAGCCCGCAGCATGGGCGTCGACGTAGTTTAGTTGACTGGCGGCTCGTAGTCTGAAAAAATAGAAGTTTGCCCGACGTGCGGATGTGGCGGAATTGGCAGACGCGCATGGTTCAGGTCCATGTACTCGCAAGGGTGTGGAGGTTCAAGTCCTCTCATCCGCACCAAAAAATCTAACCCGGTATAATCAAAGGCCACCAGCAATGGTGGCCTTTCGTTCGTGACGACAGGAATCCTTCCTGTCGTGCCGCGCGAAGCACGGCCGGGAGTAGGCTACATGCGCATCGCCCACTTGATGGCTTCGATCCACATCTTTTGAATATCGGGCAGGTCCCAGACTTCATCGCGGTGGCCTAGCGACGAGTAGAAGACGCGTCCTTTGCCGTAGCTCTTTTCCCACGTGACGGGAAAATCGTTGTCGGTGCGGTGGACCTTCGGATTCTTGAGGTCGACGCTGCTCGGGTCGACGCTCATCAGCACGTGCAGCTTGTCTCGCGAGTAGGGCTCCTTGAACTGATAGATCTCGTCGTAGAAAGGAAAGCTCGCGGGGAAGTGCGCGGTCGCGGGGAAGTCTTTGTCTTCGGTGCGGATGGTGCAGTGCACCTGGCCCCAGGGATGCTCGTTGAAGTACGCGCCGATCATGTCGCCGTACTCCGGCCACTTGTAGAACGTGTCGGTCGCGCTATGCGCGCCGAGAAACCCTTTGCCGTCGTCGCGCACGAACGAAAGCAGGTCCTTCTTCTGTTGATCGCTGAGGTCGAGTTCGCCGGTGGTATAGAAGAAGACAGCGTCGAAGTGGTTCAGGTTTTTGGCATTGCCCGCGGTGAGTTTCTGTTTGGTGAGGAGTTCGCTGTCGGTGCGAATGTATGTGTCCCAGAGTCCGGTCTCGCGGCCGAGTTTGGCGATGGTAGCGAGAGCGTGGGAAACCGAATCGTGCTGGTAGCCTTTCACTTCGCCGATGGCCAGAAGTTTTTTCTTGGGGGGTTGCACCTGTGCGAGAACGGTTGCCGCGCACAGCAGGAGAACGGTGGCCTTCATGCGCCTATGGTAGCGCTACCCCAGGACCGCGAGAAACGCTTTGGCGGCGTGGCTTAAACCCCGCCGCGTCGGGTACACGAGGCGGATCTTCCGCTCGAGTTGCATTTCCTTCACGCGGACTTCGCACAACTGCTTCGCGGCGATCTCCTGTTCCACGCACATGCGCGGCAGAAAGGCCACGCCCATGTTGTTCTGCACCAGTTTGCGAATGGTTTCGATGGTGGGCATTTCGATATCCATGCGCAGCGGCACTTTGCGTGTCTGGAATTCGCGGATCACCACTTCGCGATACGGCGACATCACGTTATGCGCGATGAAAATCTCGCTACCGAGGTCTTCTATGGAGACGGTTCTGCGCTGCGCCAGGCGGTGTTTCGGCGAGACGATGAAGGCGAGCGAATCGGTGTAGATGATCTTGGTTTTCAGGCGCTCGTCGCCGGGGTCGTAGCTGATGACACCGAGCTCGAGGTTGCCGTCGAGCAGCTCGTCGGGAATCTTGCTGGAAAAACTGCGCCGCACCTGGACTTTCACTTTCGGGTAAAGCTGCCGGTACCGCTCGATGTGCTGGAGAAGATAGAGCGTGGTGGATTCGTTCGCGCCGATGATGAGCCGGCCGGCGGAATTGTCGCGCAGTTCGGCGAGTGAATTGTCGAGCTCGTTTTGCAGGCTCTCGAAGCGCCGCGCATATTCGAGGACGCTGCGTCCGGCGTCGGTGAGCAGCAGCTCTTTGCCGGAGCGATCGATGAGCTTTTCGCCGAGCTCCTGTTCCAGGCGCTGCAGCGCGAGCGAGACGGCCGGCTGCGTCCGCAGCAGCTTTTCAGCCGCGCGGGAGAAGCTCTTCTCTGTCGCGACCGTCAGAAAGACGTGCAGCGAATAGAGTTCCATAGCCGGAATCAGTATAACACTTGCTTATGCGTACCCGTAATATTATAAATTTGCCAAATCCTAGCGAGGCCGCAATAATGAACATGAGCCTACAAAAAATGAGCGACCGCGTATATATTTTCGATACCACTCTGCGCGATGGCGAGCAATCGCCGGGGTGCAGCATGACGGTGCCCGAAAAGCTGAGAATGGCCAAAAAACTGGTCGAACTCGGCGTGGACATTCTGGAGGCGGGCTTCCCGATCGCCAGCGAAGGCGATTTCGAAGCCGTGGATGCGGTGAGCCGCGAGTTTCCCTGGGCGAACGTGGCGGCGCTGGCGCGCTGCTGCACGCTGGACGTGGAACGCGCCGCGCAATCTCTGAAATTCGCCAAGCGCCCGCGCATTCACACCTTCATTGCGACCAGCGACATTCATCTCAAGTACAAGCTCAAGAAGACGCAGCAGCAGGTGGTGGACGAAGCTGCCGCGGCGGTGGAACTGGCGCGCCGGCACGTGGACGATGTGGAGTTTTCGGCGGAAGACGGCGCGCGCACAGATCCCGAGTTTCTGGAAAAAGTATCCAAAGCAGTGGTGGCGGCAGGCGCGCGCACGGTCAACATTCCGGACACGGTGGGCTACTCGACGCCGAAGGAATACGGCGCTTTGATCGGCCGCATCGCCAAGGCGCTCGGCGATTGCGCGATCGTCAGCGTGCATTGCCATGACGATCTGGGTCTCGCGGTGGCCAACTCGCTCGCCGCTATCGAAGCAGGCGCGCGCCAGGTGGAGTGCACAATCAACGGAATTGGCGAACGCGCGGGCAACTGCTCGCTCGAAGAGATCGTGATGATCCTGAAGACGCGATCGGATTCGTATCCGTATCATACCGGCGTACACACGGAGCATCTTTATAGCGCCAGCGAACTGCTGAGCAACATCATCACCTTCGGGCCGCAACCGAATAAGGCGATTGTCGGGCGCAACGCATTCGCGCACGAAGCGGGCATCCATCAGGACGGGTACCTGAAGGAAAAGAGCACGTACGAAATTATCGATCCGCGCAGCGTGGGCGTGCCGGAAGGCAAGCTGGTGCTCGGGAAGCACAGCGGACGTCACGCGCTGCACCAACGCGCCAAGGAACTCGGCTTCGAACTCGATAAGCAGCAGCTCGACGACCTGTACCATCGCTTCACGGCGGTGGCGGACCATCGCAAGAAGGGCCTGATGGACGAGGAGATCGCGTCGCTGATTCGCGACGGGCAGCTTGCCGGCGAAGCGGCGGCGGATTAGCGGATGGAGCTGAACATCCTGGTTCTGCCGGGCGACGGCATCGGCGGGGAAGTTACAACGGAAGCCGTGCGCGTGCTGCGGCACGTGGCGGCGCGATGGGGTCACAGGCTGACGATCAGCGGCGGACTGCTCGGCGGCGCGGCTATTCACGCGACGGGCACACCGTTTCCGGAGCGGACGGCCCAGGCTGCCGCGGCTGCCGATGCCACATTGATGGGCGCGGTGGGACTGCCGGAATTCGATAACGCGCCGCCCGATCAGCGGCCGGAAAAAGGGTTGCTCGGCATACGCCAGGCGCTCGGGGTATACGCGAACCTGCGTCCCGTGCGGGCTTATGCTTCGCAAGTGGAGTCCTCTCCTTTAAAAAACCACCTGGTGGAAGGCACCGATATGATTATCGTCCGCGAACTGACGGGCGGAATCTATTACGGAACGCCGCGCGGTATTACCGAAAACGGCGCGGAGACGCGGGCAGTCAATACCATGACTTACACGCGCGCGGAAATCGAGCGCGTTGCCCGCATGGCCTTTCACCTGGCGGGTCAACGCCGCAAGAAAGTTACCAGCGTGGACAAGAGCAATGTGCTCGAGAACTCGCAGTTATGGCGGCGCGTGGTGGTTGAGGTGGCGAAGGATTTTCCGGATGTGGAATTGGATCACCTGCTGGTGGATAACTGCGCCATGCAGTTGATTCTGAATCCGCGGCGCTTCGATGTCGTGCTGACGGAGAACATGTTCGGCGACATCCTGAGCGACGAAGGCGCCGTGCTGGCGGGCTCGATCGGGATGCTGCCTTCGGCATCGATCGGCGATCAACGGCCGAGCGGGGCGTGGGTTGGATTGTACGAGCCGGTGCACGGGTCCGCGCCGGATATCGCGGGGCAGAACAAGGCGAATCCGCTGGGCGCGATCGGGAGCGTGGGCGCGATGCTGCTGTACAGCTTCGGATTGAAAGAGGAAGCGGCAGCGGTGGACGGGGCGATTGAGACGGTTTTGAAAAGCGGCAACGTCACCGCGGACCTGCGGCCATCGGGGACTCCGGCGACCACAGAGCAGGTGGGCGCAGCGGTTTGCGCGGCGATTGGGTGAGATTACGGGACGCAGATGAACGCGAATAAACGCCGATAAAACCAACTCGGCGGCGAAATGGATGTCTATGCCACGTACTATTCTTCAGAAGCTTTGGGATTCTCATGTTGTTCATGAGCAGGCGGGTGCTCCCGCTCTTTTGTTTATCGATTTGCACCTGGTGCATGAGGTAACTTCGCCTCAGGCTTTCGATGGTCTCCGGGAGCGTGGGTTGAAGGTGCGGCGGCCGGATTTGACGATCGCTACGGCGGATCATTCGATTCCGACCACGGACCGGTCTCTTCCGATCCTCGATACGATTGCCGCGAAGCAACTGGATCAGCTCGAGACGAACTGCGCCGAGTTCGGCATCCGCTGCCTGGGCATTCATAGCGACAAGCAGGGCATCGTGCATGTGATCGGGCCGGAACTCGGGCTGACTCAGCCGGGCATGACGGTAGTTTGCGGCGACAGCCACACGGCCACTCACGGCGCGTTCGGCGCTCTGGCATTCGGCATAGGCACCAGCGAAGTGGAGCAGGTGCTTGCGTCGCAATGTTTGCTGCAGCGCAAGAGCAAGAGCTTTCAGGTGCGCGTGGACGGCAAACTGCGGCCGGGAGTTTCGGCGAAGGACATTATCCTCGCGTTGATTGCGAAGATCGGAATCGGCGGCGGCACCGGTAGCGTGTTTGAGTTCACGGGCAGCGCGATCCGTTCGCTTTCGATGGAAGAGCGTATGACAGTGTGCAATATGTCCATCGAAGGCGGAGCGCGCGCGGGGCTGATTGCGCCGGACGATACTACGTTTGAGTATCTCAGCGGCCGGCCTCATGCTCCGAAGGGCGCGGCTTGGGAGGCGGCGCTGGCGCGGTGGCGCGCGCTGCCGAGCGACGAAGGCGCGGTTTACGACAAGAGCGTGACGATCGACGCGGATGCGCTGGAGCCGATGATCACGTACGGAACGAATCCGGGGATGGGGGTTTCGATCAACGCGCCACTGCCAAGCCCGACACAGTTTGCCGACCCGATCCAGCGCGAATCGATAGAGAAGGCGCTGCGCTACATGGGGCTGGAAGGCGGCAAGCCGCTGGCCGGGCATCCGATCGACGTGGTGTTCATTGGAAGCTGCACGAATTCGCGGATCACGGATCTGCGCACTGCCGCGAGTTTGTTGAAGGGCCGCAAAGTGAATCCGAAGGTGAAGGTGATGGTGGTGCCGGGGTCGCAGGAAGTGAAGCGGCAGGCGATCGCCGAAGGACTGCCGGAGATTTTTCGCGAAGCCGGATGCGATTGGCGCGAGCCGGGCTGTTCGATGTGCATCGCGATGAATGGCGACCAGCTTTCGCCGGGCGAGTACAGCGTCTCGACCAGCAACCGCAACTTCGAGGGCCGGCAGGGCAAGGGGGGACGGACGTTCCTGGCGAGTCCGCTGACTGCCGCGGCGAGCGCGATTACCGGTGTTGTCACCGATGTGAGGACCTTGTTATGAAGCCGTTCACGAATTTCGAGAGCCGCGTAGTGGCGCTGCCGATTAACAACATCGACACGGATCAGATCATTCCGGCGCGGTTTCTGAAGACTACTTCGAAAGTGGGTCTGGACAAGCAGCTTTTCAACGACTGGCGGTATGACGCGGCGGGGAAGCCGAACCCGGATTTCGTGCTGAACAAGGCGGAGGCGAAAGGCGTTCAGGTACTGCTGGCGGGCGACAATTTCGGATGCGGAAGCTCGCGCGAGCATGCTCCGTGGGCGCTGACGCAGTTCGGGTTCCGGGCGGTGATCTCGACGAGCTTTGCGGATATTTTCCGGCAGAACTCGCTGAAGAATTCACTGCTGCCGATTGTAGTTCCGGCGGATGTGCACGCGGAATTGTTCGAGGCGGTGAGTTCCAATCCGAGTGCGACCGTGAAGATCGACCTGGCAGCGCAGACGTTGACTACTCCGGCGGGCCGCACCGTGGAGTTTCCGGTGGACGAATTCTCGAAGCACTGTCTGCTGCAGGGGGTCGACGAGCTGGGTTATATCCTGGGGCAGAATGCCGAGATCGCGGCGTACGAGCGTGCGCATCCGGCTCCTATTAATGCGTTGGGGTAGTGGGGAAGTGTCGATTCACCACAGAGACACAGAGGACGCTGAGAGGGCACAGAGAAAACCAAGAGGTTACCCGGAAGTGTTCGGGTTGCGCGCGGATTTGCGCTGCGGCAGGTCCGATCACTCTCCGATGATTTTGATGAGGGCTCGCTTCTTGCGTCCTCCGTCGAATTCTCCGTAGAAGATTTGTTCCCAGGGTCCGAAGTCCAGCTTGCCCGCTGTGACGGCGACTACCACTTCGCGGCCCATTACCTGCCGCTTCATGTGCGCGTCGGCGTTATCTTCTCCGGTGCGGTTGTGGAGGTATTGCGAGGTGGGGGCGTGCGGCGCGAGCTTTTCCAGCCACTTGTCGTAACCGGCGTGCAGGCCGGATTCATCGTCGTTAATAAAGACGGAAGCGGTGATGTGCATCGCGTTCACCAGCACCAAGCCTTCCTGCACTTCGCTTTGGCGGACGCATGCCTCCACATCCGGCGTGATGTTAACGAACGCGCGGCGGCCGGGGATCTCAAACCATAGTTCTTTTCGGAAGCTCTTCACGTCTTCATTGTCGAATAGAATGATAGCCAGTCATGGAACGCAGAACCTTTTTGCAAACCGCGGCGAGCGGCGCTTTCGCGGCCGCCGCGCCGGCCGCTCCGGCGGACCGGAAGATGGTCGGGATTCAAGTCGGCGCTGTATCGTTTGTCGATGAGGGCGTCGAGCAGGTGCTCGATACCGTGCAGCGCGATGGCGCCGTCAACACGCTGTTCGTCGCCACGTTCACGTACGGTCGCGGCATCGCGGGCCGGCAGGTGCCCGGGCAGCCGCTGCCGGATCACGGGAAACGCGAGTATGACACGACGACGTTTCACGGGGGCAGCTACACGCGCGTGCATCCGCAGTATTACCGCGACACGGCGATCACGGATTTCCGAGCTCCTGAGTTCGGCGATTACGATGTGCTCGAAGCGGTTCTGCCTTCCGCGCGCAAGCGCGGCATGAAGACGATCTGCTGGTTCGAGGATGTGTGGCGCCGCGACGTTCCGCGCGCTAACGAAGCGCAGGAGATGCAGTTCGACGGGAATCACGCCGTCACTTTCTGCTTCAACAATCCGAACTACCGCAACTGGCTGCTGGGAACGGTGGAAGATTACACGCGGAGCTATGATATCGACGGCATCATGTGGGGGTCGGAGCGCGAGGGCGCGTTCTCGAACATGCTGCGCGGCACTACTCCGGGTGCTGTGACCTGCTTCTGCGGGCACTGCGAGGCGAAGGCGCGGCAGCGCGGAATCAACGTGGAGCGCGCGCGCGAGGGCTTTACGGCGCTCTCCGCTTTCGTGACCGCGGCGCGCGCAAACCGCCGGCCGGTGGACGGATACTATGTCACGCTCTGGCGCACGATGTTGCGCTATCCCGAATTGCTTGCCTGGGAGATGCTGTGGACCGACAGCCTGCGCGAAACGTATGCCGCGATGTATGAACGCGTGAAAAGCATCAAACCGAGTGTGGGCGTGGGCTGGCACATCTGGCACAACAACTCCTTCAGCCCGATCTATCGCGCGGAGCAGGACCTTTCCGTGCTGCAGCCGCACTCCGACTTTTTGAAGATGGTGATGTACCACAATTGCGGCGGAGAGCGCATGGCCGGATACATCCGCAACATGGGACGCACCATGTTCGCCGATGTTCCGCAGCAGGAGCTGCTCGACTTTCATTACCGGGTGCTCGGATATACGCAGGAAAAGCCGCTGGATCAACTGGCGAAGTCCGGATTCTCGGCGAACTACGTGTATGAAGAGGCCAAGCGCGCTCGCGAAGCTTTGACGAATGGCAAGACGCAGTTGTGGCCGGGGATCGATATCGATATTCCGACGGACGTGAACCGATCGAGCCGGTCGACGCCGGAAGGCACGAGCGCGGCTGTGAAGGCGGCGTTTCGCGCCGGGGCGGATGGCGTGCTGCTGTCGCGGAAATATTCGGAGATGCGGCTGGAGAACTTGCGCGGGGCCGGGCGGGCGGTGCGCGAGTTAGGGTTCGCCTAGTGACGGTGCGTGCGGTAAAAAAACGATAGACTCATCACGATGAGGCAAGCCGCACTCTTCGCCGTAGTATTCCTGCTGGCGTGGGCAGGACGGGCACAGAACGATTGGCCGGCCTACGGTCACGATCACGGCAACACGCATTTTTCTCCGCTGAAACAGATCACTCCCGGCAACGTGACGCGCCTGCACCGGGCATGGACTTATCACACCGGCGATAAAGGCGCACAGTTCGAATCCACGCCGATTGTGGTTGGGAACCGCATGTTCCTCTCGACACCGGCTGGCCGCGTCGTGGCGCTGGAGCCCGAGACCGGCAACGAGATTTGGAAATTCGATCCGAAAATGGCACGTGCGCATGAACATCGCGGCGTTGCGTACTGGCCCGGCGATTCGCAAACACCACCCCGCGTGATTCTTGCCACCGGCGATGCGCGGCTGATCGCCATCGATGCCGCGAGCGGTCAGGCTATCCCAAGCTTCGGCGACAACGGCGTCGTCAACCTGCGCGAAGGTGTGGCAGACAAGTTCCCCAATGCCGCTTACGCGATCACTTCGCCACCCGCCATTTATCGCAATCTGATCGTGGTCGGGCCGAATACTCAGGAGGGTCCCAGCCGCGGACCAAGCGGCGACCCTCGCGCCTTTGACGCCCGCACGGGCAAACTGGTGTGGCGCTTCCACACGGTGCCGCAACCCGGCGAGGCAGGGAACGATACATGGGGTCCGAATGGGTGGAAGGACCGATCCGGTCCCAGCCTCTGGGGCCTGAGCTCCGTTGACGCCGAACGCGGGCTGGTGTTTCTTTCCACGGGCAATCCGGCCGACAGTTTTTATGGGGCCGACCGGAAAGGCACGAACCTTTATGCCAATTGTGTGCTGGCCCTGGATGCGGCAACCGGCAAATTGCGCTGGTTCTACCAGGTTGTGCACCACGACATTTTCGATTACGACGTGACCGGTGGACCTGCGCTGGTGGATGCCGTTCAAAGCGGGAAGAAAGTCCCGGCGGTCGCGCAGATCACGAAGATGGGGTTTCTGTTCGTGCTCAACCGGCTCACGGGCCAACCGGTCTGGGGCGTGGAAGAACGCGCGGTTCCGCCGAGTGACTTGCCGGGCGAACAGGCATGGCCCACCCAACCTTATCCGCTGAAGCCGCCGCCGCTGGCCCGTGTCGCTATACGGCGCGAGGAATTGACGCGCCGCACGCCCGAAGCACAGCGGTTTTGCCGCGAGCTTTTCGACAGCATGAAGGTGGGTCCGGTTTTCACGCCGTTCAGCACACGCGCCACGTTGGTTTTTCCCGGAGCCATGGGCGGCGGAAACTGGGGCGGCGTAGCGTTCGACCCAGCGCTCAGCTTCGTTTTCGTCAATACCAGCAGCCTGGGCGGCATGGGTCAGATGGCGCCTTCGCCGAATGGCCCGATGCCTTATCGCAACACCATGGGATACGCCCGCTTTCTCGATCAGGATCACTATCCGTGCCAGCAGCCGCCGTGGGGAGAACTCTCGGCCGTGAACACGACCACGGGCGAGATTGCATGGCGGGTCACGCTGGGCAACTTCGACGAACTGGCCGCGCAAGGCATGACTCACACGGGTACGCCGAACGTCGGTGGTCCCATCGCGACGGCATCCGGGCTGGTATTCATCGGAGCATCCATTGACGATCGGTTTCGCGCCTTCGATTCGCGCACGGGCAAGGAGTTGTGGGCGGCGCGGCTGGAGGCTTCGGGAACCGCTACGCCGCTCACCTATATGGGACGCGATGGCAATCAGTACGTGGCGATCGCGGCCGGCGGCACCGCGCACTTTCGAATGATCGGCAACACGGCCGGGGATCAGTCGGACGCCGTGGTCGCGTTTTCGCTGGCCGGCAAGGAGCCCGAACCAGCGGTGGTGACTGCCAAGAAGACCGCGGTTGCCGCGCGGGGCTCCGCACCGGTGAGAGCCGCTCTGCCGGAGAGTGCGGACAAACGGCTGGTAGAACGAATGTGCGCCGGTTGCCACGGAATCGACACCTTCGCGTCCATGCGTTTGACTCGGGACGGTTGGGAAACGGAAGTCTCGAACATGGTGGCGCGCGGAGCGAACGGCACGCCGGACGAAATCCGGCGTGTGGTGGACTATCTGGCGAAGTATCTGGCCGCGCGGTAGGTGCGTGGGCTGAAGAGCGGGAAGTAGCCGATGTCCGGACGAGCGCGGGGGCAAAGCGCCGGTGATATTCTCGAATAGATGGCGCCCGCATCACAATCGAACCGGGCAAACGATCGGGCCAGCCGTGCATTCGCGGCTTACGGATCACGGTTTGGGACGTGTTGAACTGGCTTGCCGCCGGAATGTCCGAACAGCAAATCCTTGACGACTACCCCGAACTTGAATTCGATGACTTTCGCGCTGTGTACGAATTCGCTGCCAAACTGGGTAGGCGTGTGCTCTGTGAAGTTGCTCTTTGACGAGAATAGCCGGGTAGGTACCGGCCTCCCGGCCGGTACCACGACCGGGCGGGAGCCCGGTCGTTACTGGCGAACTCCGTTCGCCGCAACAGGAAAGATTCCTGTTGCCACGTGCCGACAAGGATCCTTCCTGTCGGGTCGAATGGGATGCAGCCATCACTTCGGCGAAGTCTTGTAAGTACCGGCCTCAGGCCGCTCGTTACTGGCGAACTGCGTTCGCCGCAACAGGAAAGATTCCTGTTGCCACTGCCCGGGCTTACTCGATGTAATCGAAACGCAAACCGCTGCGGCCTTCACCCCTCCCTGTATTTCTTGAGCGCCCGACCCAAAGATGCACCGACCCATCCGGACCACGAGCGCACCGGAATCGGCGCACTAAATGAACGCCTTCTCTCGGCACTTCCTCGAGCGCCATGGTTGGAACGCCTGGACCGGTTAGGAATCGTCCCTCGGCCGCCGTTGTTCCGGCGGGTCCGGGCAAGCGCCCGCGGCGGAGTTCCAGCGGACCGCCATCGCCTGTCTCGATCGGCAGGAACGGAACCCAGTAGTCCGGAACAGTGGAACCGAGCCTGTAGGCGACGGTCCCATCGCTGCCGGAAGGCGGCGGCGGTGGCGGTGCGCTCGTGCGCCAGAGCAGCGTCCGATCCACCGGATCGCCGGCTGCTCCCATGATGGTGCGCTCGATGCCCCACACCATGTTGGCGAGTTCATCGCGTAGCAGCAACACGTCCTCGACCGCCGGGCCATCGACCGGGGCGACCGCGCCCGGAGTGACCCACAGAACGTGTGGCGCGGGCGGTTGGATTTGAAACGCCTCGAACATGCGCCAGTTTCCGGCCTCTACGGCCGAGTAATGCGGTATGGGCGTCGATAGCCCGAAGGTGTCCACTACACTCAGCGATTGGATCGCCACCACGCTTCCCACTGGGACTGTGAACGGAAAGTCGAACCAGTCATTGCCGAAGATCAAGGCGAATTCGCGCAGCAACAGGCGCCCGAGATCCTCCGCCGCAGCGCTCAGAGAACCGATATTGGTCCCGCCATCCTCCATCTCCCAGAACCGCCGCGCGGGCATTCCCTTGAACCTGACCGGCTTCACAAGGATCTTTTTGGAAACGGTGGACGGCTGAGCAGCGGCGGCAGGGCCGAGCGCGTCGCTGCTGTGCTCGAACGTGTACCAATCCACGGCATCGCCATCGTACTCCCTGGCCACCCAGGAGCCGGTATCGCCGACGGAGCCCATGGCGAACTGATACTCCATCCTGTCCTGGGTCCAGCCGTTTGTGCCGGCGGCGGGCTCGCTCACCGCCGAGCCAAGCCACGCAAGCCAGTCACCCGCCGCTTTCAGCACCGCGTCGTGCTGAGCGGAGGGGATGGGCGGCTGCGCCGGCAGCGAGCCGTGGGCGGCGATCAGGTCGGCACGCAACTTCACGCCGTCGATCACTCGTCCCGTGACGGCCGGCAGCAGCGACCCGCCATCGAGCGGATACTGCTTCAGGTAAGCGGAGACAATCGTCGCGGGAACCTTCGCTGCGTTTAGCAGGCGCGCAAAGTTCAGGCCCGCCTCGGCCGCCTGCCGGAGGTCGTCCGCTGCGCCCGACGGCCAGACCGCTTCGCGCTCCACCATCGTCTCGATGGGCTGGCGGATGTCATACGGCTGCACGGGCTGAGCGCCGATGGCGCAACGGTCGAGCGGCGCCGTGGTGGCCTGAATGTTGGCCACGATCGGCGACCCGGCATCGCGCGCTTCAAACTCGCCAACCTGCCACTGCCGGGCCAGCAGCCACAGGGGATCGTGAACTCGCGCCTCCAGCCCTTGCTGCAAATCGACCGCGCGGCACCGCGGCTCAATCCGGTTCCAAATCGTGATGGAAGGCATCAGGCAGTCCTCAGGGATAGGGCGAGGTCCATCGACACGGCCTCCGGTTTGGGCCCGCCCGAATTGAATGCGAAATAGAGAGCCGGCAGGTGCTGGCCGAGCGCCCCGAGAGTATCCGGATCTACCGAGCGAATCCTGGCAAGATCCAGCGCTTCCAGCACGGAGCCCTCCAGCGACTGCAGCGTCCATTCCGGAAAGTCATCGGGCCGGACGCCCAACAGAATCGCCTGCGGCGGCCGGGACGTCGGGTCGGAATAATTCAATGCCACTCCGGTGGTCTGCTGCGAGGATGGCCACACCTCTACCCATTCGTCGATCATCAATCCGGCTACCTCGGCGTTCGCCGGCGGGGTCGAGCCGGGCGGGGTGAACACGGTCAAGGAGAGACGGCTGGCGGGGGCGGTGTCGCCGGATGGCAGCGCCACCCACCGGTCGCCCGCAGTTGCCGGTAGCTGGGCTACATCCAGATGCAGCAGCGGCGAGCCGGCCAATGCTTCGGCAAGCAGAATCGCCGAATCCAGCCGCCGCGCGCCGGGCTTCACCTGGGCAACTCGCTGCAGCCAGCGAACGGAAGCCACCGCGTCGCCGCCCTGAAGCGGCAGACTGTTTGCCCATAGCGACGGCCAGGTTTTGGAGAGGTCCGCCGCGAATACCGGCAGCACCAGGAACTGGTCGCCGAAGATGGTTTTCAGCCGCGCGGCACCGTCGCCGGCGAGATTTTGGACGCGGCTTGCGAGTTGCGCGGCCGCGGCCGCAATCTGTGCGGGCCAGGTTGACGAATCGAGCGATGGAACGGCGCCATTCACGCCGAACGCCGCCGCCGAAAGCAGCGTGGCGTCGTTCGCGCCAGCGCTCTGGAGGGCCGTCAAGGCGGCATGAAGTTGGGTTTCGGCCAGCGATGCCCGCTTCGTGAGTTCGGCGGCATCGACAGCGCCCGCCGTGTCCTCAGGGCCTGCAATATCCCGAGGCTCGAGCGGGCGAGCGCCGGTGGCGAGGCGCGTTACCGCGCGCAGGAGATCCATCCACTCGCCGATGCCGATCACCTGAGGACTCCAGGCCGGATCGCGGTCCGTGACAATTTCGATAGCCGCGTCCGCCGGGACGTTGGAAGGCCGCGCCTTGGAGACCACTAGGCGAATGCGGTCCGCCAATTCGCCGGCTACGCCGCTGGTTTCGGGCAAGCTCAAGAGGTCCATCGGCGCCAGATTCAGTTGGTTCAGTCCGAGCTCCGTGTGCTGCAGCTCATGACCTTGTGCATCGACGTAGCGCGCCCGAATCCGCACCTTCGCGGGATTGCCGAGCAGCGATGCCGCCCAGGCGTTCAACCGCGGTTCGGCCTGCGCTCGTGGAGTGACGGCCCATCCCGGAGCGTTGACGTTGATGGCCGCCGTCATCAGACGATACGTGAGGGCCGTGCCGCTGCGGGGAGTCTTCACCACCTCAATTTGCGGCGGAGGCGTGTCTCCGCGCGCGATGGCGTCAAGCACGGCTCCGCCATGCAGCAGGTCGCCGTTGGCCATCTGATGGACGCTCTCGGCGACCGCCAAATCGGCGACCGCGTCGAGTGCGTTTGTGATGTCGGCGATCGCGGCGCCGAGCCCCGCGGACATTCCAGACGTGCCGGACACTTGCCAGAAACGGGCATCGGTCGCATAACTGCGCAGCAACGTGAGGCCGTCGACTACCTCTTCTTTCCCTGACCCGGCTTCGAGCGGATAGAGCGCGCGAATTTTGGCAATGAACGGGTCGGCATTGCTTTCGTGCAGCGACCGTTCGAAGCGGTAGCCCAATAGCGCGCCCAGCGATTGCCCTTCCCGCATACCGTCGAGGATATGCAGCGCCAAGCGGACGCGCTTGGAAGATAGATCGATTTCGAGCGGTCGTTGCGCACCGCCCTGATTGGCCAGGTATCCGGAGCGCAAGATGGCCGCCGTCACGGCCTGGTTGAGCGATGGGGCATGGATAAAACCCGCCGATGGCGCGGCCTGCGCGGCGGGACGCACATCTTCCAGCCACCCGTACGCGCCCAACACGACTCCGCCGGACGGATTCGCGGCTCGCGTCTGCTCCAGCCGGAACTGCGCCAGCGAGGTAATCCAGGCGTCCAGACGGTACGATCCCAAGTCGAGCACTTCCCTTGCCGCCGCATCCAAATCGGCGGCGTTCATGCGGGTAAGCTGGTCGAAGGCACTCCAGAAGGCGGCGAAGGCGGGGAGCGTCGGGTCCTTCTTCGCGCCATCGAGAAAGGCACCGACGGTTTGGCCGCCGGGCAAGGCGCGCCCTAGCACATCCCAGGCGGAGGGTCTTTCGGAGCCTGCGAACCCCACGAGTTCGGCCTCCACGCGGTCCTGCGGCTGCGCGACGCCTTTGGCCGTGAGAACGTCTACGGCTGTATCGACGTAAGCTCGCAGCGCGGCATACCGCAGCAGATGAAAGAGCAGCGGCACCGGGGCCATGCCAGCGGGAGGAGTCGTGTTCTGGAGTGCCTGCCAACCCATCGCGGCGAGGGCCCCGACGTATGACGGCGCCGGCTGGCCGTCCAGCGGCGCGGGCGCCACCACCTCGCTGGTGAGCGGTATGCGCTGCGTGGCGTACGTGAAGCCGGAAAGACGCGAATTCGCGATCGCCTGGGCAAACGGACCAGCGTCCTTGACCGCGTTCTGCGTCAGGCTCGCCCACCACGTTTGCTTCAACTCGGGCTGCGCGAATTTCCAGAACGTGAGATTGTACTCGGGCCCGACTACTCTGCGCAGCGCGTAGTTGTCCGAGGAAGCGGTCATCCCGAGGAGGCTCACGAGTGCGGCTTCCGGATCCGCCGCGCCGGGCACTCGCGGCACGCGGCCGGCGGCATTCAGCCAGGTGGTGCGCAGGTTCGCCAGAAGCGCAGTCAGCGGCGCATCGAGTGCGCGGCCCTCAAGCGGCTTCCATGACGCGCTCCAGGAAACCGGCAGGATGCCGTAGGGCTGGTGGCCGACACGCATTGCGGGGTAATGGCCGCGAGCGCGCACCGCCGCGCCAAAATGATCGCGCGCCTGCGGCACGATAGTTTGCGGAGTTGGAATCGCGCCGGCAACAATCTGATTGAGGTAGTAGCCCCAGGTTGCCGGCCAAAGCACCGTGTTCATGGCGTGCGCCTGCTCATCCTGCGGTCCGTCTCCGCCGCGCACATGGGCGAAGGTTTGCGGCGCCACGTTCAAGGCGCGCGCCAGACGGTCGCCATCGCCGGTGGGCCGCACCGGACTCAGCGCCGGGCCTTGTTCGAGGGCGAAGAGATTCTCAAAATTGGGGTCGGAGCCGGGCATCCCCGAGGGCACATTCTCCGTATTGTTCGTCGGTGTGTTGAGCGCCAGCAGTTCCAGTCCCGCGGTGTAGTGATGCGCCTGCAGCAGATCCGCAATGCGTGCCGCGGAATCCGCGGCTCCGAGGCTCGATTTCAACCCCACTACTACGATGCGCGCGAACCCGGGCGCCGAAGGAAGCAGATTGATCTTAAAACCCATTCCCACCTGGATGGCACGGTCGAAATCCGTGATCCAGGTAGTGCCGTCGTCGTTCGAGACGCCGGGTTGCGGCCCAACATTCAAGTTCTCCGGAATCGGTGGGCCGACGGCCAGCACCTGACCTGGTCCGCCAGCCACCGCGTATCCGAGGACAATCCAACGTTCCGGCAGCGTATTGGTGAAGGGAGCGCGCGTCCACTGCGACGCTTTTGTCGCCGAGGACGCGTTGGCGCTCGCGATCCATGCGGCCCGAGCGGCTCCGAAGCGGCGCGCCAAGTCTCCAAACGCGGACTTCGCCGCATCTTGACCGGCCTGCGCCTGCTTGAGAAACGCCGTTCGTGCGCTCTGTTCGTCGCTGGTCAAATCGGGCTCGAAACTGTTGACGTGGATATCGTCGGGAAAAATGCGAAGCCACAGTTGTCCGCTCTGAAATCGCGTTTCGAGGCGAACGGGAAACAGCACCAGCGGAGTGGACGAAGGCGGCGGTTTCAGGAAGCTGCTGGTGCTCGGAAACGGAGCACCGGTGGGGATCATGGCCAGGTCGGCGGGGTCGATGGGAAGCAGGCTGGCGAGGTCGTGACCGCCGGAACGGAAGGTAGTCGCGTCCGGCACCGCCCGTTTCTGTCCGGCCTGCATCAGGAACGCGAAAGCGCCGCCGCTGCCGGCGTAGGCCGTGCCGTCTTTTCGCGTGGGCAGATTCGGACCCTGAGGGATGGCCTGAAAATCGGGCTGCTTGATGCTGACGAATTGAGCGCCCGCCGTGCGGAACCCTGTGACGGTTTCGATATCGGGAATGAAACGCCGCAGGCCGCGCGCCATGAAGTAGAAGATGAGCGCACCGGGAACGGGGTGGCCGAAATCCTGCGATAGGATCAGCCCGTCCTTACGCGAAGGCAGAGGCGCGCCGGCCGGGATGGCCGCCAGATCCGCATCGCTCAGGACGCGCACGGTTTGCGCGCCAAGCAGGAGCTTCAATGTCTGGTCGTCAGGGATCAGCCTTCGCGCGCCCGAGTCGATCATGTAAATGTGCGTGGTGTCGGTAGTCCCGCGAACAAACGGGTTCGGAGCCGGATTTGTAGGTGTGCTCATCGGCTAGTTTTCCCCCAGCAAAGCGCGCGCATGAATCGCCACCTGCACGGGCGTCCGCGTCAGAATATCGGCCATCGCCGCGGCGCTGGCGCCCCATCGGGCGGCATCGGCTCCGGCCGGAGGAGTCACGTGGGCGAGCGGATTGAGAAAGTTTCCGTTCATCAGGGAATCGTTGAAGCGGAACGATGGCCAGTCTGTCTGCGGCTCGGTGCTGTTTTGCGGCTCAAGTCCGAAGCGGGGCTCGGTCAGGTGTTCCTGAATCACGAAGAACCAGCCGGCATCGCCGGGCGGTGTTGCAGCTCCTTGGGGATCGGCAATGTCGAAGCCGAAGAAGACGATATCCGCGCCGATTTCTCCGCGGAAGATCGGGAACTTCGTCTCCGTTCCCAGAACGCGCACGCTGCCGGTCCAGGTGGCATGCACCGCGGAGACCAGCGCGTTGGGATAGCGCTGAAACAGCTTCGATCGGACGAGAAAGACAACGCGATCTCCGGCCGCGTGATCGGCGGTGTGATCGCCGAGGTGACCGTTGGCCGAGAACGTGTTGACGGCCGGAATATCGGGAGCCGGCGGAGTGGTTGCCCAAAAGTTCTGGAAGTAGGTTGCCTTGGTTCCCAGCGGATACTCGCGCCACAGCAGCTCATGCGACATCTCCTCGTTGAGACCGAGAAGGAAGGCCTCGATGAATGCGGCATTGGTGAGGAGCAGCGCCGCGCAATCCGTGGGGACCCGCGAAACGCCCGGCAACAGCCATTCCGCGGAGAGTTGCGCCAGTGCAGCGTACATCGGCTGCGGATAGACGGGACCGGTGCGAATCGGCGTGAGCGGGTCGGCGACAGTTGTGCCAGATTGCGTGAGGCGCGCCCCCACCCTGGCTCGAATCGTGAGTTCCGGGTCGAGGCGCGCGCGAAGTTGCGCCCGCGCGGTGGTCGCCAGAGGAGCGGGCGGAGGCGGGGCCGCCGGCGGGGTCGCGTTGAGCACCACATTCACCGCCGTGGCGGCCGCGCGGAACTGCTGGTTGACCTGCGCCAGAGCGGCCGCTTCCACGGGGAACGTGAATGCATCCGGCAGCCCCGCTTTGGTGCCTTTTAGAATCTCGGGGATGTCGGGGTCGTCGAGGAAACCGCCGCGAGTTATGGACACGGGCGCATGGTCCACTTGAGTCTTCGTGGCGTCCTTCTCCGTGTCCAGCGTCCCGGCGGGGACCTTGCCGGAGTCCGTTGCGGGCTTCGGCGGCTCGGCGGGCGTCTTCACCTCGAGCTGTGTTTTCAGCTCGTCGACTTGCGTTTTCAGAACGGCTGCAACCTTGAAGCCGCCGCTCGCCGTGAGCGCACCGGTCTGGATGCGATGCGCCTGGTCCATCACATTCATCCCGGCGGGTTGCGGAGCGGGTCCCGCGACCCGCAGCAGGTTCGGCGCGGTCGCGGGAAGATTCAGCCGCTCGACGATGCGCGGCGCGGCGGTCAATTGACGGCCGATAGGGCCGCGCGGCCGGGTCATGCGGCGCAGGGCAGGCGAAACTGCGCCCGCCGGCAGCAGGCTGGCATCGATCTGCCCCTTGAGCGAGAGATTGACGCCCGCGGTCAGACGGACGCGGCTATGCATGGGCGCGGTCATCTGCAGGTACGCTCCATCCGCGGGTACCGTGTCGAGATGCCGCTTGCCTATGGAGAGCAACACCTGGCGCGCGAGCTGCGCCTGCCGCACCAGTTGATTCGCCTTGCGAATTTCTCCGACCTGATCCCATGCGGAAGCGACCAGCGCCTCCTGATCGCGCTGTACGATCTGCGCGCCCGCGCCCGCTGCCGCGCGATTGCGCGCGTCCAGATTCAATTCCTGCATCCACACGGGGGGCGCCGGCGTTTTCGACTTCAGGTCTAATGCAGTCTGCGCGCGGCCATAGGTCCTCGGCGTAACTATGGGATCGGCTTGCGTACCCGCGGTGAGCGACTGCGTCAAGCCATCGCGATACTTCGCGTCATCGGCGGCGGGCAGTGGAAGCGGTTGATTGCCGAAGGTGCGCAGTGCTCCTTCAAGGCCCGCGGTCAGCTTCGGGGTTACGGGCGCGGGGAAGAACGGCCCGGGCTGGCTCACGTCCATCGGCCGTGTTCCGGCATCCAGCTTCGGGTCGGCGGGCGGCGGCCCGATTTTGCTTGCCAGCGAGGCGAAGTCGCCGCCGGGGCCGGTTCGAAAACGGAAGGAGTAATAAACCGGTAGCGTGAGGGGGCCGGTGGCGTTCGCAGCCCAAGCGGGCGCCACATCGTGATCGTCCACAGGCAGTCCGAGAGCGGCATTCATGCCCGCGCGGAACGTGGGCACGACGCAGGCGATGTAGCCGGTGTTGATATCCAGGCGGCGCGGCGAGAGAATCCGCGACAAGGCTGAAGGATCGTCAAACGTCAGCCCCTGCGGCAGTTGGGCGTGCACAAAGAGATCGATGGTTGCGAGGTCGGGCAGTTCTCCCTTCACCTCCGCCATCTTCAGAAGACTCACTCCGCCGGAATTCGTTTCCAGGGTGAAACCCGGCGCGTCCGGCACCACGACCAGACAGAGCCACGGCATGGTGAGGCGTTCGCCTGTTGGCGTGGCGGACGGAGTGAAGAGCCATGGCAGATCGGGCAGAGCGAATTCGACTGCCGCCAGGTAGTTGGATTCGAAGGCATCGGTGCGGTCGCGCGGTTCGGTGCGCACCACAGAGCGCGGATCCAGCCCGGTGATATCGCCGGGACCGATCAACTGCACCGCGGGCGCCGGCATCGCTGCGCCGTTCACGCCGAGTGAGACCGGAAGCGATGCGGAGTTTGTTGTCACCTGGCCGCTAATCAGCGATGCCAGCCCTCTTCGAACCCAGGAATAAAGTAGTGGATCGGCCATAGGTCACTCCTGCACTTCGTGCGTCGCCACAATGCGGAATTGTTGTTGCGCCGCGGCGCCCGCTGCCTGCAACGCCGCGCTCGCGACGCTGTACGTGGCTCCGCTCAGCGGCGACATCGCCGCTACCGCCATGGTTCGCGCATCGATAACGACGAACTGCTGCGGCGCTACCTTCAGCGGTCTGCCCGGCGCTCGGTACCGCTCATCGCCCGTTGCGCGCAGCAGCGCTCGTCCCCCCGCTCCCATCGCTAATACGGACGACAGGTCCCAGATAGGGCCGTGCCGCGGCGGGGTGTCATTTCGAATCTCTCCCGTCTTGTCGACGTACAGCGTCTTGTAACTTACCGGCTTCGGCAGGAACCCGCTGGTACGAACCGCGCCGCCGCTCATGCGCGCTCCCGCGTTGTGCGGCTCAAATGACGGCCGCGCCAGTTTCTCGTCATCGCTGAGATCGAAATACTGCGCTGGCGCGAAGTCCTCCTGCACGTCTTGCTTGCCGGTCGTGCTGCTCCCAACCGTGAATCCCGTGATCGTGAAGCGATTCGCTCCCGCGAGCGCGGCGGTTCCATAGCGTGCGATGGTCAGATCCAGCGGCGCGACGGTTTGATGCACCTCCAGCACCGCCAGCGGATGCGCCTTCATGCCAGCTCCGGAGTCGCGCGTCGAGACCAGCGCGGGCACTCCCGCCGGCAGCGGCGCGTGCCAGTTGCGCGCATCGGCAAATGCCGCATTCAACAACTGCAGCACATCGACCGCGGCGACTCCTGCCCCTTCCGCCAGCGTCGCTCCCCAGGTATGCGAGAACGAAAGGTGCACGTCGAAGAACAGCAGGCTGATCTTGAAGCTGCCCGCGATCGACCAGGGATTCGGCCCCGATAACGTCCCGCTCAGATCCACCGACATCAACTCATCGCTGCCCGCCATGAGCGCCACTGTCGCCGAGATGTCAGTCTCGAAGTGGAAGGGATCGAACTGCAGCAGGGCGTTGAATCCGAGGTGCCCTTTCAATCCGAAGTCCGACACGCCGATGAACGCGTCGATACTCGCTCCCAATTGCACAGTGTTGGAGGTGATCGCGAAGTAAGCCGCCATCGTGAGCTTGCTGATGGGCCCCGACGGCATGTCAATGGTGATGCGCTTCAGCGAGGGGAACGCGGGAGGCGGCGTGAACTGCGGATGGAAGCCGCCCACGGCCAGCAGAAATTCGCGGTTGGTGGACCAGGACGCGCGCAGCGCCATATCGCCGCTGAGCGTGAAGTTGAGGATGTGGGAGTCGTAGAGAGTGGCATCGAGCGAAGCCTCTCCCTTGGCGAAATCCAGTATGCCGAGAGCGTCCATGTTGAGGCGTACCACGGCAGCGGCATCCGACGGCGCGCGCACGGAAACGCGAGCGATCAACACGATGCGGATCGGCTCGGGAAGTTCAACGATGACGGCGATTGCGGCGGTCAACAGAGTGGGAGTGCCCCACCCGATGAGGGCCATGGGGCTGAACAGGAAGCGGCCCGGAGCGGTGGGAAACAAAGCGTCCAATTGCGCCAACACGAGCGGGACATTGGTGATCGCGGTTTTGGGGAACAGCACCTGCGAGAGCGTGTTCGCCTTGAGTGCCGCATGCAGCGCATCGGCGCTGGCGGTACGATGCACGGCCATCATTCCGCCGACGCCGTTCAGCGTAAAACCCCAGCCGAGTTGCACCGGCGGGAAAGTGGCATCTATGAGCGCGAGCAGCGAGTAGCCGCTTTCGCCCGCCACCTGAGTGGTGATGAGGCCGAAGCCCTGTAGCGCGAGCTCGGCGAACTGCAATTGCACCATGCCCGCGTATTCCTGCTTGGTATCGTCATGCGAAAGGAAGCCGCCGCCGGTTACGCCCGCGGCGTCGATACTCAGGCCGATTCCTGTGGGCGGCATGAAACTGACGCTGACGTCCGCGAACGCCAGATTCCCCGAAGGACGCGACGGAAAGCGCGCAGAGAGCCGGATTCCCAGATCGTCAACGACCGCCGCGACCGGGCCGAGCTGAACCCCCATGATTACGCCGGCTTCAATGTCTAAGCCTCCGTCGCGCGCGATGAGGCCGAAGACGATGGCTGCCACCGAGAGCGGTCCGATGGTCCGATTGATGACGAAGGTTCCGGTGAGCGCGCCCGCGCCGCTGAGGTGAAACCCTGTGGCGGTCGAGAAGGTAAGGCCGATGGAGAAATCGAGATCGAGCCCGCCGCCGCCGAGTAGGCTGCCGGTGAAGCCATCCGTCTCGCCGCTTTCGGAGCGAATCACAAGGTGTGCGTCGTTGAGGGCAAGCTCGACAAATACGTCCGTCGAGTCTGCGGAGCCGGACTGCGTTCCGGCGGATACGCAGATCGAGCGCGCGGCGAATCTGCTGGCGTCCGCCGAGCCGGCCAGCACCATTTCCGTGCCATCCTGCGGCGCGGCCATTTGCACGTGCAAGCTAAAGTCGCCGGCGCTGCCTCCGGATCCGCGGAAACCCGTATGCACAGCGACGCCGCTACCCGGATTCAAGACAAATGCGAGGCCGGATGCCAAAGCGCCGCTGCCACCGACAGACAAGCCAGCGGCCGATTGGCCTCCTTCCGGTACGGCATTCGCATACGGGAACAGAAAGATTGCACCGCCCGACCCATCGGGCGCCGCGCCCAGAGCAAGCTGGATGCCGGCGCTAGCGCCATCCGGCAGTCCCAACGATGGACCGAACACCAGATCGAGCCCATTCTGCGGGCCTTGGCCGCCGCTCAGTCCGGCAATGAGTGCGCGCTGTTGGTCGTCCGGACGGTAGTAGAAGAATTGCAGCCCCAGGCTTTCCAGCAGAGTGGCGAAAACGGCCAGCGCATACGAGGTCTGCGGATTTTGCGAAGTCCACGAAAAGGCATCGCGGAAGCCCTGCGCCGGATCGGAAAAGATGGACCCGATCTCTTCCCAGGCAAAGCGGCGCTCCAGATGCGGCAGACGGCGGCCGGATTGCGGCTGCTGAGTGAGACGAATGACGCCGGCCAACTGGAGGATCAGGCCGATTCGCGCGCGGTTGGTGAGGAGATGCTCGCAGACGGCATAATCGAGCAGGTCCCTGCCGATGGTCTGGCGGAAGGTGGCAACGTCCACATCAGCGGTGAAGTCGGTGTCAGGCCGCGACGCGATCGCGTCCAGCGCCAGGGCGAACTTCTCGATTGCGGACAGCCAGACGGCGGCCGACGCGTCATTGAGGAACGCATTCACCAGGTCGCTTCCTGACGCGATCAGGTCCGTGATGGGCTTCGGGGCCGCGGCGACAGTCCAGCCGAGTTCCGCGAGGAGATCGACCAATGTTCCCGGATCTTCGGCAGCCGTAATGAGCGGTCCGAAAATATCCCCGAATTCGGCAGCTATGTCCCGCAGTGCGTCGATCATGGGTGATTCATCTCGAGAAGCGCCTTATGAACAGGCTGCCCCAGTTCTGCGAAAGCGGCGGTCTGCATGCCCAAAGCGACCACCGCATACTGCATCTTCTTGCTGGCGTCGGCGGTTTCCTGCGTCTCCAGGTAGACGAAGTCGGTTACCAGGAATCCGCCGGCGCTTCCGTCCGGCTTGAGCTCGCCGCTTGAGACATTGAGAATGCCGACCTTATCGATCTGGCGGGTAACCGTCGCGATTTGGCGCACGCCTCCGGTGCCTCCGCCGTTCACCGCGGGGACCCCGGACTTGAATCCGTTTGCGAAGTAGCATCCCAGCGTGGGCGGGGTTCCGTTCGACAGATTGTTGCGGATCAGGGTGCAGCCTGCCGTGCCGTCGAAGAAGATTCTCGGATCTTCGGCGAGATGGTTCCCCATCATGGCGATCATGTACGCGGTCAGGGCCGCAGGCGAGCCGGATTGGTTCGACCGGAAGCCGAGGCCCGCCATTTTATCGGTAACAGCGTGGGTATCCTCAAAGCCGGACCAGGAGCGATAATGCTGCGCTCCGCCGCCGACCGAGATGCCGCTGGCGGCACGATTGAACTTTCCGTCGAACCCTTCGGAGAGAAGAAATCTCATTCCTTTCTTGTCGTCTTCGAGGAACAGGCCGTACTTTCGTAGCACAGCCTTCATATACGGAACGCCGATCTGGCTGATGCAGCAGTCCGCGGCCAGATCGTCGGATTGGGCGGCAGCCATCCAGAGAAGCTCGCTGAAGGCAAAATCGGGAACCGTCGCATCTTTCAGCCCACCCTTTGAGGTGATTTTGGCTTTGATCGTTGCGATATTCGGATTATTGATGTCGGGGTCGGCATAATCGATCGGGGACTTGCCGAAGTCGAATAAAGCGGAAATCCGTGGCGGCGCGCTGGCGATTTGACCTACATTTTTGATCTTCGATAATTTCCAAAGGCGAGAGTCCGCGAAGAGCGCGTCGAACTCCGCGGGGGTGGAGATGATCTTCAGATCCATCACCTGCTGGACATCCACGCGGAGCTGCGCAACGGCAAACAAGAGTGCAATCTTGCTTGCACTGGCCAGACGCCACACCTTGTCGGTGTTTTGCATCCAGATTTTCGGGTTCTTGCTGTCCTTGGTGAAATCGATGACACCGAGCCCGAAGGCGGCAAAGTCCGCATTGGCCGCAACCACGGCCTCCATCTTGGTTTTCAGCGCGGCGTCGTTGTTGGTGGGAATGGGCACCTGTCCGCCGAATCCGGCAGCCACGGAGATTTTTGCGGAAATATCTTTAATCTGGGCGTCGGTAAGCGCCATCTCTCACTCCTGCACTTCGTGCGTCGCCACAATGCGGAATTGTTGTTGCGCCGCGGCGCCCGCTGCCTTTAGCGCCGCGCTCGCGAGGCTGTAAGTGGCTCCGGCGAGCGGCGACATCGCCGCTACCGCCATGGTTCGCGCATCGATAACTACGAACTGCTGCGCCACTACCTTCAGCGGTTTGCCCGGCGCACGGTACCGCTCATCGCCCGTTGCGCGCATCACGCCTCGTCCCCCCGCTCCCGTCGCCAATACGGCCGGCAGGTCCCAGATGGGGCCGTGCCGCGGCGGGGTGTCTTTTCGAATCTCTCCCGTCTTGTCCACGTACAGCGTCTTGTAACTTACCGGCTTCGGCAGGAAGCCGCTGGCACGAACAGCGCCGGCGCTCATGCGCGCTCCCGCGTTGTGCGGCTCAAATGACGGCCGCGCCAGTTTCTCGTCATCGCTGAGATCGAAATACTGCGCGGGCGCGAAGTCCTCCTGCACGTCTTGTTTGCCGGTCGTGCTACTCCCAACCGTGAATCCCGTGATCGTGAAGCGGTTCGCTCCCGCGAGCGCGGCGGTTCCGTACCGTGCGATGGTCAAATCCAGCGGCGCGACGGTTTGATGCACCTCCAGCACCGCCAGCGGATGCGCTTTCATGCCGCCGCCGGAGTCGCGCGTCGAGACCAGCGCGGGCACTCCCACCGGCAGCGGCGCGTGCCAGTTGCGCGCGTCGGCAAATGCCGCATTCAACAACTGCAGCACATCGACCGCGGCGACGCCTGCCCCTTCCGCCAGCGTCGCTCCCCAGGTATGCGAGAACGAAAGGTGCACGTCGAAGAACAGCAGACTGATCTTGAAGCTGCCCGCGATGGACCAGGGATTCGGCCCC
This sequence comes from Candidatus Limnocylindrales bacterium, assembly GCA_035606355.1. Lineage (GTDB taxonomy): Bacteria > Acidobacteriota > Terriglobia > Bryobacterales > Bryobacteraceae > Sulfopaludibacter. The sequence continues at coordinate 27,562 of DATNFO010000043.1, forward strand.
GATAAGGTGCCGCTCAGATCCACCGACATCAACTCATCGCTGCCCGCCATGAGCGCCACTGTCGCCGAGATGTCGGTCTCGAAGTGGAAGGGATCGAACTGCAGCAGGGCGTTGAACCCGAGGTGCCCTTTGAGTCCGAAGTCCGACACGCCGATGAACGCGTCGATAGTCGCTCCCAATTGGACGGTGTTGGAGGTGATCGCGAAATAAGCCGCCAGCGTGAGCTTGCTGATGGGCCCCGACGGCATGTCAAGGGTGATGCGCTTCAGCGAGGGAAATCCGGCAGGCGGCGTGAACTGCGGATGGAAGCCGCCGACGGCGAGCAGAAACTCGCGGTTTGTGGACCAGGACGCGCGCAGCGCCATATCGCCGCTGAGCGTGAAGTTGAGGATGTGGGAGTCGTAGAGAGTGGCATCGAGCGAAGCCTCTCCCTTGGCGAAATCCAGTATGCCGAGAGCGTCCATGTTGAGGCGCACCACGGCAGCGGCATCCGACGGCGCGCGCACGGAAACGCGGGCGATCAACACGATGCGGATTGGCTCGGGAAGTTCAACGATGACGGCGATTGCGGCGGTCAACAGCGTCGGAGTGCCCCAGCCGATCAGCGCCATGGGGCTGAACAGGAAGCGGCCCGGAGCGGTGGGAAACAGAGCGTCCAATTGCGCCAACACGAGCGGGGCATTGGTGACCGCCGTTTTGGGGAACAGCACCTGAGAGAGCGTGTTCGCCTTGAGTGCCGCATGCAGCGCATCGGCGCTGGCGGTACGATGCACAGCCATCATTCCGCCGACGCCGTTCAGCGTAAAACCCCAGCCGAGCTGCACCGGCGGGAACGTGGCGTCAATCAGCGCGAGCAGCGAGTAGCCGCTGCCGCCCGCCACCTGAGTGGTGATGAGCCCGAAGCCCTGCAGCGCCAGTTCGGCGAACTGGAGTTGCACCATGCCCGCGTATTCCTGCTTGGTATCGTCATGCGAAAGGAAGCCGCCGCCCGTTACGCCCGCGGCGTCGATCGAAAGTCCTGCTCCAGAAGGAGGCTTGAAATGAAAACTGGCGTCGATCGGGCCGAGGTTGCCGTCATGCGCAGCCAGCCCGATGACTCCGCCGAATCGCTGCAGCACCACCGCAACCGGCCCGATGGTCAGGCCGCAGGTGACACTGGCCTCTATGCCGAGACCGTCCGAATCCGGCAGCAATTCAAAATGCAGTGAAACGATCTGGAGCGGTCCGATGGTCGCATTCAGCGGCAGATCGATGGCAATGGAGCCTGACCCTTCGAAGCTGAATCCCTGCGTGGCGGACCAGCGCAGCCCGGCATCGAACGTCGCGTCCACACCGCCGGACGGGACCACCGATGAGACAAATGAATCTGCGCCATCGCGTCGCAGAGTGGCGTGCCCGCCCGTGAGCTTCAGACTGAAACTCGGCGCAAGAGAACCGGCGAGCACTTCCACCCCTGCGCCGAACTGAACGGAACCCACTTCGACCACGCCGCCGCCCGGCAAGGACACGATGTTGATCTTGCTGCCGTCCGCCTGGGCCCACGCGAGCGAGACCATGACGCCGCCGGTCACATGATCCTCCACCGAATCCGTCAGCAGTCCGGCCTTGATGGACATGTCGTGGCCCGGGCGGAACTGCAGCGCGATGCCGGAGTCGAGCGCCACCGTGGAATCGAAGCCGAGCGTCAGGTTCTCGCTGAGCGGGAAGCTCACCTCCGCGCTCCCATACACGAAGGGAGCAACGGCGATGCCGCCATCGGAGCCGTTCGGCGTTGTGGCACGCAGCGGAAACATGGAGATGCCGGCCTCGACTGTGCCTGGACCCATCCCGCCGACGAAGGTTCCAATCACCTGCGTCAGCGGGTTGGTATCGGCGGCGGGCGCCGGACTCCCGGTTAGCTGCTCTTCGACGCGGCGCGGCAGTTTGCGTACGCGGGTCGGCTGTCCGAGCACTTCGACAATCGCGTTCAGGTTGACGATAAATCCGTCCGCGTCAAAGGCCGCCGTGCCCCATCCGTATCGCGACTCGAGCAATCCCAACGGATCGGTAACCAGCTTCGTCAGCGCGCCCCAATCGAAGTTGACGCGAATGTGCTCGACCTGATAGATCGACGGATCGGCGTCGAAGTGATGCAGCGTGATCACGCCGAAAAACTGTAGCAACGCATACGCCAGCGGAGAGATCGCCCCGATCCGGGAGGCGATCAGGGCGCTGCTAAACCGCCCGAGAATCTCGCTCTTGATCTGCGTCTTGTCCAGGTAGTCGCCGGTGATGCTCAATCCGGCGATGGTGGCCCTGATGTGAACGATGGCCTGTTGCAGCTCAAACAGAACCTCGGCGAATTCGGCCGCCAACACATCGTCGCCCGCGCCGGCGGCCAGCGATTGATCGAGCGCTTCCAATTTGGAGACGAGGGCTGAGATATCGATTGCGCCGAGGCCGAGATCCTGCGACCCCGGAGGCGCTTCCCAGCCGAGCGCATTCAGCGTCGCGACGGGTCCGCCATCGGCGCTTGCCAGCGTGCCAAGGACTTTCAGCAACTGCCCGGCTTCATACGCAAGTCGATCGAGGGTGCTGGGCATCGGCTCTATGCTTTCCGGAACGGGAAGTTGTCAGGCGCGGTCAGGTCAAAGTCTTCCAGTTTGCGCTTCGGCGGCGTGTCCTCGTTGAACACGGAGCGGAGGTAACTCTTGAGCGCGTAGTGGTCCACCGTCGCGGCGACCTTCGTATTGCCGAGGAAGCGCGAGATTTTGCCGAGGCCATCGAAGTCGGGACCGTAGTCGTGGTCCACCGGAAGAATGCGGATTGGGCTCACGACGTTCGGACTCGTTTTGATGCCGGCGAGCTTGGATTCCGCTTTCTGGTTCCACACGGCGAGCCAATCCGCCGCCGGCGAATCGTTGAGTTCGCTCGATGCCGTGTCCAGCACGCCGGGCTGATTGTTGACCAGAATGCCCAGGTGCTCGGCCCACAATCGCCGGCGTAAGGCATCCACAGCGGCGGAGATCGTTGGCGGATCCTCATAGATCAGCAGGTTCGCTTCGGTATGCCTCACTTCGCCATCCACCGCCGATTTGAAGTAGTCTTCGGCGTCGAGCGAAGCACCGTCGAGATTGGCCGAGCCCACGGTGGCCCAAACGTTGTCGACAATCGAGGTTTTGGTGTGCAGATAGTTGTCGACCAGCCGCGGATTCGGATGATTCGAATCCGAAGCTTGATGGCTGAAGGTGGAGAATACGCGGAAGTGCGATTTCACCGCGTCTTTTCCATACTTCTTCAACAGCGGTCCGGTGATGGAATTGAGGGCGTTCCGCTGCCAGCGCAGGTAGTACGGCATGTCCGGCGACACGTTGATCAGCAGAATGACGGCGAGCTTCGGCTTCGCGAGCATGGCGTCGGTAAGCGCCTGCGCGATGCGCGGATTGTGGAAATACTGATTCTCGATGTAAATGAAGCGATCGGCGAAATGAATCGCGCGAAGGTACGCCTCGAGGACGCCCTTCTCGCCGTCCGTTTCTCCCGGACCGTTGAAGAGGCGGTCGAGCGTCAGAATCAACTGCACGGTGGACCCGAACTCGCCGGTGCCCGCGCTGACCGCACTGGGCGTGTTCGCCGCAGCCTGCGAGTCCGAGGGCTCGGCCACCTTCCAGTGAGAATTGAACAGCTCCTGGACATCTTTCAACGCGGGCCCGCGCACCGCCACGCTGACATCGTGGATCGGTCCTTTGGCCGCCGCCCCGCCGCGCTTCGGATAAGCAATTTCGTGCTTTGGGGAATCGTAATAAACCTGTTCGAAGGGCGACCCCAACAGGATCGCCTCCTGGTCGCGGCTGATCAGAACTTTGGCGTGCGTGATGTTGAAAGACCTGTCCGCCAGTTGTCTGACTTCCATGTGAGCCGAGTCCACTTTGGCGTCATTGAACCACTGTTGGAGAGCCGGTTCTCCGAACTTGCTGCTGTACCAATCGGCGAGGTATTGGGGCACCGTGGGAATGAAGTAAGCGAGAAATACGGCCAGCCCGGCGCCGATGGCTAACACTACTCCGAGCGCGACAGCCACAATCGCCAGCACCGGAAGCAGAATGCCGGCCAGCAGGAATAAACCGCCCGCACCTAACGCGAGCACCACGCCCGTACCCGCCGCCGCCAGCGTCAGGGTTCGCATGAGTTTGGGATCGAAGGAAATGCGTGGGATTTGAATCCGCACGACTGCGTTGTGATTGACGATCCGGTCGAGGATGGCGCGCTCGATGCGGGAGTCCTTCGGGTCGAGCGCGAGCGCGTTTCCCGAGTTGTTGTCCACCTCTTCGAAATGAAGAACAATTTTGGGCTTGTCCGTTTTGAACTGGTCAATGTCGATCACCAGTTGCATGACGTCCAGGGTGCTCGCCGAATTGATCACGTCTGCCGCGCGATTCCAGCCATCCGTGTTGTCGGCCAGCCAGCGGATCGCGTTGCCGGTTGACGTGCGCGTGGGCTTCCCTGTTCCGAGACTCGGCCGCCAGCCGTCAGCATCCGCGCGCGCCACGGAGATGTCTCCGAAGTCGAGCGTATCGCCGAAGGCTCCTTCGTTCTTGAAGACCTCTTTTACCAGCAGGCGTCCCAGGCGGATCGCCAGCCTCAAATCGCGGGCTTGTGCACCGGGCCGGGTGGTATTGAAGGCGTAGGCTTTGTATTCGACGTGGAAGGCGCCGGAGCTGTCCGTTGTCTGGGCCTGATCCTGATTCAAGACTTGTCCGTCATGCAACTGAGACACGTCTTCGACATCGATATTGAGCCCCGCGATACCCTGCCCATCAAGGTCCAACACGCGGCCAGTGGCAATCTTGGACATGCGTTCCGCTACGACTTAATTCAGCAATCGTAACATCGGCGGCGTAGTGGGGCCGCCGGCAATTGTCCGATTTCCAACGAAGTAGCGCTGCATGGGGAATCCCGGATGGACGCAGTCTCAGTTGCTGCGCGCGCGACCGGCGTGGGATCTACCGGAAGTTGTCGAGCAACATCAGTTTTGGATCTTCTGATCGGTTTGCGTGTAAAGAAGGACGCGTGGATTCGGTGAGATGTCGATGCCCGGACGAATGCGGAGCGGGCCCACTGAGGGCTCCAGTAGGGTGTTCACACCACGGTCGCGAAATTCAAGCTTCCTGACGGTCGCGGCTCCGTTAGGACTGCGAAAAAAATGCGGCTATTGTCTCGTCGCGCTCGATTCGTTTTTCGATGCACCTTTTACCGCTTCCTTACGGTCGCGGCTCCGTTAGGGCTGCGAAAAAAATGCGGCTTATTGTCTCGTCGCGCTCGATTCGCTTTTCGATGCACCTTTTACCGCTTCCTTACGGTCGCGGCTCCGTTAGGGCTGTGAAAAAATGCGGCTATTGTCTCGTTGCACTCGATTCTCTTTTCGATGCACCTTTTACCGTTAGTGAGGGGAGGAGGTGGCTACTTTCTTGAGACCCGCTCAATTATCCGTGGGCTTCTGCTCGACGTGATCGATCACCAGCACCTTGTACGGTGCTTTGCCGCTCTCGAACGCCAGCCCAAGCGTTCGGACCGCGTCGCTTGCGGGTACGAAGCTGGCCGCGTCATCGGGTCTACACCCGCGGCCCGCGACGCCGACGCACCCGAAATCGAACGGAAAATCGTAAGCCCCGTCCACGCCTGTCTTGTTGACCACCGGCCGGTCCGGCCAGTTCGATACAACGCCCGCCATCCCCGAAAAGGCGCGCCCCATGGAAAGAAAATCCGCGAAGCCGTCCATCGTTATGTTCTGGCAATCGTGATGACCGCCGCGTCCGCCCTGACATCCGTCCTTGCTGGGGTCGCCGCCGGCCGTCTTCTTCGCTTTTAGCGGCCCCTTGCCCAACACCAGCAGGTATACGGCGCGGGTCCTCTCCTCATAATGTGCAACCAGCTTAAAGCGCTCCGCGAGCATCGCCTGCAGCATCTCCGGGGCCTGATCCTTGCCGGCTCCCGCGGGAAGTTTGCCGGTCACGTTGAATCGCAATTCCCCCATCCAACCCGGACCTGCGATTTGATCCTGAGGCAGACGGTAAGCAGCCTGAATCAAAAGCGAGAGCGGAGCGGCGCGGTAGACCGCTTGCGCATCGTCGAGTTCGATCGGTTTCCGCCCGGATCGGATCAGCTCCATCCACGTTTCCGAAGTTGGCTTAACGGAGACCACCTCGAAGGACGGCTTCGCAGCCGGTTGCGCGAGAGCAACGCTCGCGGCCAGCCAGAGCAGAACGGAGAAGCGCATGAACCCTCCTTCCCGGCTTAGACGGAAATCACGGCTGTTGGTTCCCGGGGTATTCTACTTGTCGAAGGTCCATTATGCAGAGCGCTTACATTTCGATGTTCCGGTGTTTGCCGATCGCGTTGCTGGGCACAGTAGCGGCCGCACAATCGCCCCCTACGCCGGCCGCGACTCCCGGGCCCATGCTCAAAGCCGGCATCGTTACTCTGGAGACGCCGGCCTTCACGCTGAAGCTGGTGCGGAGCTCGCAGACGGTGGCGGCGCTTCAACCGAAGGCAGACGCGAAGTTCGATTTCACGCCTGGCGACCTGCTGGTGCAGCGATCGCAGAACGGCTACTACCACCTCGGCGATCTGGACCTGCGCATTCGCAAGGGGACCTCCGGGCCGTGGGTGGGCTACTCGACGGCATTGTCGCGAACTCCCGTGACTGCGATGGCGACCTCGGCCACGGTATTGGCGGCGGCCGATCTGACACCGACGCTGCCTCCCGATCTTCCTCTCCGCATCACGCGTTCGTGGCTGTTGGACGGCGGCACTCTGGTGATGCGCTTTACCCTGACCAACACAAGCTCGCAACCGGTTCAGATCGGTGCGTTGGGCATCCCCATGGTGTTCAATAACGTGCTCACCGGCCGGACGCTCGACCAGGCTCATGCCCTTTGCTCCTTCTACGACCCGTACATCGGCGAGGACGCGGGCTACCTTCAGGTGACGCGGCTGAGCGGGCACGGACCGGCCCTTGTGGTCGTGCCGGACGGCAAGACTCCCTTCGAAGCCTACAGCCCCATTCTCGATTCGCCTCGCGGGCAAGCGCGCCTGTTTTTGGACCCAACGCCGCGCAGCGTCACGTTCGAAGGCTTCATGGACTGGATGGCGCACTCGCAGGCGTACGCCGAGGACGCCTGGAAAAACGCTGTCCCATGGAATCCGCCAACGATGGCAACTCTGGCGGCGGGACAATCGCGCAGCTATGGCGTGCGTTTCCTGCTCTCGGATTCCATCCGCGGGATCGAAAAGACGCTTGCCTCGGCGAAACGGCCGGTGGCGGTCGGGTTGCCCGGCTACATCCTGCCAATGGACATTGAAGGCAGCCTCTTTTTGAAATCGCCGCAGGCGGTGCGCTCGGTGGACATCCAACCGCGCGACGCGCTCACCGTCAAGCGGTCGCCCGCATCGGGCGAATGGCTTCGCTATGCAGTTCAGGGCAAGAAGTGGGGACGCGCGCGGCTCGCGATTACATACGCCGACGGCAGCGTGCAGGCGATCCAGTACATGGTCACCAAACCCGAAGCGGATGCCGTGGCGGACCTGGGCCGCTTTCTGACGACGCGGCAGTGGTTTGTCGATCCGAAGGATCCGTTCCATCGCAGCCCGTCCATCATGACCTACGATCGCGAGGAGAACCGCATCGTTACGCAGGACACGCGCGCCTGGATCGCAGGGCTGGGCGATGAAGGCGGGTCGGCGTGGCTGAGCGAAGCGATGAAATTGCTGGGGCGCCCCGACGCCGGAGAGATTGCCAAGTACCAGGAGTTCATCGATAAGGTGCTTTGGGGCGAATTGCAGATCTCCGATGGTTCGCGCCAATATGCGGTGCGCAAGAGCCTCTTCTACTATGAGCCGAAGGATTTTCCAGCGGGCTTCTACCACGCGGGCTGGAATTGGGGAACGTGGATGAGTTGGAACCGGAGAGCGGCATTCGATGCGGTGGACCGGTCATACGACTATCCGCACGTTGCGGCCCTGCACTGGGCGATGTACCGGCTGGCGCGTAATCACGAGGGGCTGGTGACGAATCACTCGTGGGACTGGTATCTGACCCACGCTTATGAAACCACACTGGCGATGGAGAAGTTCGCTCCGCAATTCGCGCAATATGGCCAGATGGAGGGGACCATCTTCCTGGAGATTCTCCGCGACCTAAAGCGTGAAGGTTGGAAAGAGCAGGCGGCAGCCGTGGAACAGGAGATGAAGCGGCGCGCGGACGTTTGGGACCATCTTTCGTACCCGTTCGGCAGTGAGATGCCTTGGGACTCCACAGGGCAGGAGGAAGTATACGATTGGACCAAATACTTCGGCGACAAACAGAAGGCCGAAGTCACGCTGAACGCAATTCTGGGCTACATGCCGACCATACCGCACTGGGGCTATAACGGAAGCGCGCGGCGATATTGGGATTTCGTGTACGCGGCCAAGGTGCGCCGCATCGAGCGGCAGCTCCAGCACTATGGTTCGGGGTTGAACGCGATCCCGGTATTGAGTGAGTATCGCGACCATCCGGACGATTTGTACTTGCTGCGAATTGGCTTCGCCGGCCAGATGGGCGCCGTCGCGAATATTGATGAGGAGGGCTTCGGTTCGGCCGCCTTCCACTCGTTCCCGGACATGCTCAAGCCCGACCCGCTGTCCGGCGATTACGCGCAGAACTTCCTCGGCCACGCCCTCAACACCGCCACTTACCTGGTGAAGGATCGGGAGTTCGGATGGCAGGCGTTTGGCGGCAATGTGCAAGTTGCCGGCGACCGGGTGCTACTCACGCCGCTCGATTCCTTCCGGCAACGCGTGTATCTGGCACCGGTGGGGCTCTGGCTCACGCTGGATTCGGGCCGCTTCGATCGGGTGCAACTGAATCCCAGGACGGGAGCGGTGTGGATCGTTTTAGCTGCCTCCAATTCCTATACCCATACGGCGCGACTGCGTGTCGAGCAGCCTGCCGCGGTTGCGGGCGTTGGGAAATACCGGACTGCGAGTCATTTCGATATCGAGCGGGACGCTTTCGTGATCCCGCTATCGTCAGCCGGGACGCCGGTGGAACTCACGTTCCGATAAGTCGCGCCGGTGAGGACTACCCGGGGTTACTTTCCGTTCTTTACGAAGATCAGAATGTGCTGGCGCGGCAGAGTCTCCAGGACTTTGTCCATGCGGTAGCCTTCCGGCTCTATCTCGGCCTTCACCTGCGCCACCGTCATTTTGTGCTCCGGCCGTATGGGCACGGAGGGGTCCTCGCCGCGATATTCCAGCAGCACCAGCCGTCCATCCGGCTTCAACGAACTGCGGATGTGCCGCACCATCTTCTGCGGCTCTGAAAATTCATGGTAGACATCCACCAGCAACACAAGATCGAATGCCGCGTCCGGCAGCTTGGGATCGTCTACCGCGCCGAGCACCGTCTCGACGTTAGTGAGCTTGCGCTGCTCGACATTCTTCTTCAGCAGGTCAAGCATCTTCTGTTGGATGTCGTTGGCGTAGACCTTCCCTGCCGGTCCCACGAGCTCCGCCATGCGCCACGTCATGTATCCAGAGCCTGCACCGATGTCTGCGACGGTCGCGCCTTTGACGATTCCAATGGCTGCCAGCGCCTTATCGGGCTCTTCCTCCGTCTCCCGCTCCGGCCGCGTCAGCCACGAAGCGCCATTGGCCGACATCGTGCCGGCGTACTGGCGGCCTGTAATCGGATGGACGCCCTGTGCGCAAGTGAGGGAAGCCAGCAGGAGCAGCGACGAGAGTGTCCGGCGAATCATTCCGCGATTATATACATTCGAGTTTCCCGGGTGATCAGTTTTCCGTCGGGCGTTCCACATGGTCGATCACCAGAACCTCGAGTGGCTGCTTCCGCGGCACCAGTTTCACTCCCAATTGCTGCTCGACGGCTGCGAAGATATCCGGCCGCCCATCATCGGCGCTAGTGGAGAGCGGCGCGTAGCTCACAGCGTAGTCGTAGCGGCCCTCCGCGCCGGTTCGGTCGATGACAGGTTGCCCGATCACGCGCGCGAGTTGGTCCGCGAGGTTGGCCATGGTGGCGCCCTGGGCGGAAAAACTCACTCGCCCCGTCCTGGCCGGCGGGTGAGCGGGATCGTGAAGTTGCGCCTTCAATCCACCTTTCGCTACGAGCATGTCGTAAGCCGGCAAATCACGCGCTTCGCGGTGATTGACGCTGTGGAACCGAACGGCCAGCAGGGTCTGAAGCATCAACGCGAGCTGTCGATCGGGAGTGCCGGCCGGCGCTTTCGCCTGTATATCGAAGCGCGCGGTATCCATCCAGTCGGGGCCAATGATTCGGGAGACCGGCATTCCAAACGCCGCCGCGAATAAAGATCGGAGGGTTATGTTCTCGACGGAGTACCCGCTATTTCGCAGGCCGCCTCCTATCGTAATGCGCGAACCGCTGCTGTTGGGTTTGACGCTGGCGACGTCAAACGATGGCGGCTGCGCGACTGCCGCTGCGACCAGCAGGGTCGCAAGCCCGCAAAGGCGCATCACGACGAAGGGTCCTCCGCCGGAGCTGGGAGCGGGCGACGGGACTTGTGAAAAAATATCGAATTGCTTTTTTGCCGGATTCAAACGCATTCGCATTCCCGGCACCTTTTACCGCTCCCTTACGGTCACGGCTCCGTGTGTGATTCATTCCGCTAACGGTAAAAGGTGTATCGAAAGGCGAATGTAGCGCCACGAGAACGGCAGCCGGATTTTTTCACAATCCCGTTAGGAAGCGGTAAAAGGTGCATCGAAAGGCCAGTGGAGCGCGACGAGAACGGCAATCGCGGCACGCCGGTTAATTACCGCTGGCCCGTACTGCCTGCTCCCGGCCACGAAACCGGCGCAGCCTGGGCCGGCGGCGCTGCGGTGCAAGGGCTCGGACGCTCTGGCGGAGTCACTCCCGCCGGCAGCGCCAAGGGCGCGACCGGGGTCACGGGCACATTGGCGGCGACGCGGCCGGCGGCAGCTCGTGGGGCAGGCGGCGGCGGCATGGTGGCGGCTGAGCAGCGCGGCACCATCTGGTCTGCATTGGCGAGCGAGTAGAGGGTCAGCGCCTCTTCCACCGCTGCTTCGCGCATGTCCGGCTCGTAGATTCGTTCGTAGGTGTCGTAGCTGGTGTGGTGCGTGAAGGTGTTGTAGTCGAACGGGTCCTGACTGAAACCGACGCCGGGCAGTCCGGCGTTGTTGAACGAGGTGCTATCGGTTCCACCGGTGGCCCGGCCGAGGGTCGGGTTGACTGAATGGAAGCCCCAGTCCTTGAAATTGTCCATGGCAGTCTCCACCATGGCGGCGGCCTGGGGCGGGCCGAATACGCTCGCAGCGCGCGGCTTGCTGGTGCCGTCGTCAAGGTTCAGATAGGCGTCCAGTTTGAACCACTCCGGCTTGGGGTTCTCGGCGCTACCGAAGTGCTGCGCTACATAAGCGATGGAACCATAGAGGCCTTCTTCCTCGCCGCTCCACAGCGCGACGCGGATGGTGCGGCGGTGGGGCAGGTTGAGCGTGTGAATCAGCCGCAGGGCTTCTACGGCTACCGAGCCGCCGGCCGCATTATCGGTTGCGCCCGTGGCAGCGTTCCAGGAATCGAAATGGCCGCCGGCCATCACCACCTCGTCGGCCTTATCGGTGCCCGGCAACTCACCGATCACGTTGTAGACCGTGCGGCCGGTGGGATAGAACTCGTTATGGATGTTGATCTTCAAAACAACGGGGATGTGGTCGATGGTGGAGGTGCGGTAGATGCGGCCGTAGTCCTCATTGCCCATGAGCAAAGTGGGGAGGTTGGGGTTGCCCGGGTTCTCGTTGTATCCCGCGGTGCTTTGCTGGCGGATGGTGCCGTAGGCCTCGCCGGCGTCGGTCACTTTGGCGAGAGCGCCGTTGTCCAGCAGGAACTTGTTGACGTGCTGAAGAATCTCGGCTGCCGTGAGACCTTCGGCGGCTGCGCCGCCGCGACCACCGCGCGCCCCGGCCGCCGCTGGACCGCCGCGTCCACCGCGGCCTCCAGGCTGCGACCAGGTTTCCTCCGGACGCCGCAAGGGCGCCGGCACGAAATTCTCCGGGACCTGCGTGTGCGGGCCGTAGAAGATGATGGCGCCGCGGACCTGGTCCTTGATCGATGCGAGATAGGCATCGAGGTCGGCCTGGGTCACGGGCTTATTCTCTTTCGCCGCGGCCGGGGGCATGGGTGGGGGCGCGGTGCCGGGGTTCTCTATGGCGGCCAACTGCTCGGGCGTCATGCCCGTGCCGAAGCGACCTCCGCCACCACCGCCGCGTCCACCGCGTCCCGCGGCCGCCGGGGGCTGGGGAGGTTCGACGATCAGCACCGGTCCCTGAACCGGACCATTGGTGCCGGGCGTCCAGGCGACTGCCCGCACGTTGAGGGGCTGCTGGAACGGCGAAATCGCGTTGGCTTCCAGTTCCAGGTTCTGCCAGCCGGGATGGTTGAAGTTCCAGGCTTCGAGATGAACATTCGAGAAGCCCCATTTCTCCATCTGGCCGACGGCAAAGTCCTGGGCGGCGCGCAGTCCGGGCGAGCCGGTGACGCGCGGACCATAAACATCGGTCACCTCGTGCAGCCACCACATCAGTTGCGAGTCTTTGGTTTCCTCTGCCCGCAAACGGGTATTGACGCTCGCCAGGCCGGGCGCCTGCGCGAGTGCCGGGAGAATCGCCAGACCGCAGGCTGTGAGCGTGTAAGCAAATCGTCGAGTCACTTGTGCCACCTCGAGGTGAAAAATATACTCAGCGTGATAAGCAGCCATTCTACACCCGGTACGGGCATGACAGCGCCTGGGGAAGATCTCTGCCGCCACGCGGGACGAGCGCTAGAATCTAGGGCATGGTGCGTCGCGATTTCTTGAGAGCAACTGCCGGGAGCGCTTTGCTGACGAGCGCCGTTCGCGCGTCGGGCAGTTCCGATATGAGTGCGGAAATTCTGGAGTACAAGAAACCTGTTTTCAACTTACACAGCTTCTTCAGCACTCCTGTCAGAATCGCTTCGATCGAACTGTTGCAGGCGAACGGAAAGTATTTCCTGCGTACACGATCCGCTGATGGCGCAGAGGGAATCGTTCAGACCAAGGACATCGTGGATTACGTGCAGATTCTGGCGCATCGCGTGATGCCGCACTTCATCGGCAAAGACGCGCGCGATCTGGAGCAACTGATCGACGAAGTGTACGCGACGAACTCCAACTATAAACTGGCGGGGCAGGAGTTCTGGTGTCCGGTGGCGTATATCGAGCAGAGCCTGTTCGATCTCATGGGCAAGGCGCTGAAGAAACCCGCGGGCGAACTGATGGGCGGAGTGCTGCGCAAGGAGATTCCGGTTTATCTTTCCGGTTCGGGACGCGACACCACCGCGGAGGAAGAAGTGGATGTGTACGTGCGCGAGGTGGCGAGGACCGGGGCGAAGGCGGTGAAGTTCAAAATCGGCGGCCGCATGAGCGACAATCGCGACGCGTACCCGGAGCGCACCAACAAGATTCTGGAACTGGCGCGGAAGAAGCTTGCGGACAAAGTCACCCTGATGGCCGACGCCAACGGTTCGTACGATGCGGCGAATGCGATTGAGATCGGCAAGCGCCTGCAGGACATGAAGTATTTGTGGTTTGAAGAGCCGTGTCCGTGGGAAGAATTGAGCGAGACGAAGAAGGTGGCCGACGCACTGGAGATGAAAGTGGCTTTCGGCGAGCAGGATTCCAGCCTGTGGCGTTTCCAGTGGATGATCGACAACAAGGTCATGGACGTGGTGCAGCCGGACCTCAACTACAACGGCGGCTTCATTCGCGCCGCAAAGGTGGCGCGGATGGCGCGCAAGGCCGGTATGTGGATATGCCCGCATGACACGCAGACGGGCGCGGCCACGGTGAACATCCTGCAGTTCGCCGCCACGACGCCGAACATCGGGCCGTGGATGGAGTATGTTTCGCGCAAAGCTCCGAAGAAAGAATCGTGGTACTCGCCGAATTTCGATATCAGGAATGGAGTCATTCCGGTGCCAACCGGGCCCGGGATGGGCCTGGAATTCGATCCCGATTTTCTGAAGACTGCCACGCCGGTGAAACTTGCCTGAGGAGGCCCGAAAACGATGCGGTTGACGAGGCGAACGTTTCTGCCGCTGATGGCGGCTCCGTGGGTGAAGGGCGCAGCGGGACATACATTCGGAAGCGAAGGCGAGCACTTTCTGCTGGACGGCAAGCCGTTTGTGATCCGCTCCGGCGCGATGCACTATCCGCGCGTGCCGCGAGCGTATTGGCGCGACCGCATGAAGAAGATGCGCGCGCTTGGGTTGAACACGCTGGAGACGTATGTCTTTTGGAACCTTCACGAGCCGCACCCGGGAGAGTTCGATTTCCGCGGCAACCTTGACCTTGCCGAATACATATGGATGGCGCAGGGCGAAGGTTTTTGGGTGTTGCTGCGTCCGGGTCCGTATATCTGCTCGGAGTGGGATTTCGGCGGGCTGCCGGCGTGGCTGCTTGGCATGGACGGCATGAAGGTCCGCTCGAACAATCCGGAATTCCTGAAAGCGGCGGGCGCGTACATGCAGCGCGTGGGCAAAGAGACGGCGGGGTTGCAGATCACGCGCGGTGGTCCGATCATCATGGTGCAGGTGGAGAACGAGTACGGTTCCTTTGGGCGCGACCACGAATACATGAAGGCCATCCAGCGAACGATCCGCGATGCCGGGTTTGACGTGACGCTGTACACCTCCGACGGCTCGGGCAAGGAGAACCTGGCGGGCGGGACGATGGACGATTGCCTGAGTGTGATCAATTTTGGCGATACTTCGAGGCCAGAGCGAGAGTTCGCCAATTTCGCGGCCTTCCGCGAAAATGTGCCGCGGATGTGCGGCGAATTCTGGGTGGGATGGTTCGACCACTGGGGCGAGAAGCACCATACCACCGCGCCCGCTCGCGCGGCGCAAGGGCTGGAATGGATGCTTTCCCGCGACATTTCATTCAATCTGTACATGGCGCACGGCGGCTCCAGTTTCGGCTACATGAGCGGCGCCAATTTGTCGCGGGTTTATGAGCCGGACATTTCGGGATACGATTACGACGCTCCGATTGACGAAGCAGGCCGGCCGACGGCGAAATTCGACGCGATCCGGACGGTGATTCGAAAACACCTGCCGGAGGGCACGACTCTGCCGGAGGTGCCGGCGCCGCTGCCCATGATCGCGATTCCGCGCTTCGAACTGCGGGAATCGGCGGCGGTGACGGCTCGACTGACGAATCCTGTGCGCAGTTCGGCGCCACTGCCCATGGAGAAGGCCGGCAAGAGGCCGCAATCGTACGGCCTGATTCTGTATCGTACCCACATCGGCAGGGCCGCGAAGGGCACGCTGGAAGTTACCGAGGCGCGTGACTACGCGGTGATCTCGCAAGGCGCGCGGCAGTTCGGCGCGTTGGACCGGCGCAAGCGGCAGAGTCAGGTGGAGGTGGATCTGGAAGCGGGTCAGCCGCTCGATATTCTGGTGTTCAACCTGGGCCGCGTCAACTTCGGGCCGCATCTGGTGGATGACTTCAAAGGCATCACGGAAAAGGTGACGCTGAATGGCGAGACACTCACCGGCTGGGAGATTTATGCGTTGCCTTTCGATGAGCCCGGTAAGATGCCGTATGGGTCGCGGCCGGCGAACGGGCCGGCGTTATATAGAGGCTCGTTTCAGCTATCGGAATTAGGCGATACGTTCCTTGATCTGCGCGGTTGGGGCATCGGGGCGGTGTGGGTGAACGGGCATAATCTGGGGCGCTACTGGAAGGTGGGTCCGCAGCAGAGTTTGTTCGCGCCTGCGCCGTGGTTGAAGGTGGGGAGCAATGAGGTGATCGTGCTGGATTTGGAGAACGGCGGGAAGCGGTCGATCGCCGGGGAGAAGGATGCGATCTATGAGACGCCGGCGTAGGGGCTCGTCTGGCGAGCTTCGCTCGCCTGCAACCGGTCTGGAGACCGGTCGCTACTGTAATCGGTAGCACGGTTTGCGTGGCTCTTTGGCTGATACCGTTTTACTGAGATGGTGTTCCTCAGGGCTCTTGCGGCTTTCTTCCTGTTTTTTGCGGCGGGTGATCCGGCTCCCACGATTTCAGTCTCGGGCGGGCTTCAGACGGACAGCGGATTTCAGCCTTTGGTGTTTACCTGGACCAGTGCGATTCCCGTGCAAGGTTCGGGTTGGCAGCCAGGGGAAGCCGTGACGATCTCTTTGCAAGGTCCGATGAGCGTCGCGCTCGGGAGTTTGAACGCGGACAGTGCTGGCGCGCTCTCGGGTTCGGTGACCATTCCGTACGACAACGAAATTACCGGGCCGCAAGCGAATATTCCGCGGCCCGGACTCTATTCCGTGCAGGCCACTGGAACGGCATCGGGCAGCGCGACAGCGGCGTACCAGATTAATCTCTCGCCGGCCACGTACACCGGGGGAAGCAACACCATCGATTGGAGCCATGAGCGCGGTACGAGAGTGGGCGTGCTGCCGGGTCCGCTAGCGGCGTATTCGCCGGAGAGGACAGACCCGAACTGGATCTCCGTGTGGGACAACCAGCCGGTGGAAGTCTACGGCACCGTGGTCGACGTCGGCACCGGCGGAGCGAATCAGGCGGCGCGGATCAGCTTCGAAGACGATCCGCTGACGCACTATGCCCACGACGCCAACTTCTATCTGCTGCCCGATGCGAAGTACCGGTGGACCGTGGGCACGGCGAACTATTATTCGAACGGCGAGGACGACTCGGGTGTCGCGCTCGGACGAATCGAAGTGGAGTGGGAGTCGCAGAACAATGGGAGTCCGGAGTCGTACGGCACCGGGAACATCGGACTGCCGGAGTGGGCGACGGCGACGAGCGGGGATCGCCTGTACGTGGTGGGCCGGTGGGTGTTGGACGCCGGGCATCCGGAGTTGGGCGATCGCACGGAGATGCATCCGCCGCGGTTGCTGGCGGTAATGCGGAAGCGACCGGCGACGGCGGGTAATGGCGCGGCGGCGTCGCAGGTGGATATTTATGTGAGCGGGCATGGCGGAGGCGCCAACCGCTACCCATCCGGGATGGATGCGCTGCTGGACCAGGGAGGCCGCGGCGGCGGGCGGATGCGGGACGTGCTGAGCGCCGCAGATCAGGAGACGTACTATCAGGCAGGTCCGCTGCCGCTGCTCGAAGTTCCCATTGTGGATTTGCTGGTGAAGTTGCTCAGCGGCGGAAGTGTGAGTGCGCCGATCCATTCGACCGCGGGGCCGAGCGCGTTCAGTTGGGGCGCTCCGGCGGCGGAGAATCAGCCTGTGAACGATCGCGATTACGATTTCGACGTGCCGCTGCCCGGCGTTCCGGCGGGCGCGGCGGTTAGCGTCGAAGCCGTGACGCACCCGCAGCACAGCACCGGGGTCACTGAGACGGTGAGTTACGGGAAGGCGGCGGATGGGTCGATGGTGGCGCATGTTCATCTGCCGTATCGCGGCGGGGACAACGGAATTTATGCGCGGACGCTGAAGTTCAGTTGGAACGCGCCGGCGCCGCCGCATCATTTTCGCGTCACGTTGAATCAGTTGGCCGTGAAGAGCCTGCCGGGCGAATGGCACCTGTGGAGCGATGCCGGCGGGCAATGGACGTATCTGCGCTCGATCGCTCCGGCGCTCAAGAAAACGACGCAAGGGCAGACGATCTCGCTGCCGGGTGCGTCCTACGACCTGTACCTTCGCGATACGGACAAGCTGCGGGTTCTGGTGCAGGGGTATAACGCCGAGTGCGTGGACGGCTTGTTCGGAACGCTGTTCGGACAGCCATCGTACGAAGCGGGAATTCAACTGTTGGAGACATGCGGACCGGTCAATAACGACGACCTGGGAGGGGCGCTGCTGGAACTGCCCGCGCTGCCTTCGTCGCAGGGCGACTACGTGGTGACGGCCGATGCCGAAGGGCAGACGGGCGGGGGTGCTTTCCAGGTGGCCATTCGCGTGGATGATTTGAGCGCTACGCCGGTGTCGGCGGAATGTCAGGGTCGCGGGGCGCTGACGCCGTCGATCGGCCAGGGACGTGTGGTGGGCGCGGGGCTCGGGCAGCCCGCGGTGACGCAGCTTTCGCCGGACGGGTTGATGAGCATTTTCGGACAAGGGTTCGCTCCGGCGGGTCTGGCGCGCGGGTTGACGGGCGCGGATGTGCAGGGCGGCCAGGCGCCGGTGAATTTGGGATGCACGTGCGTGGCAGTGGATCACCAGCTTGCGCCGTTGACTTACGTGTCGCCGGGGCAGATCAATTTCCAGGCGCCGTCGGGAATCCGCGACGGCAGCTTCCCGGTTCAGGTAATCGCCAATTGCGGCGCAGCGGGGCAGGCGCTGAGCGCTTCGCAGACAGTAGGGGCGTCGCAGGCGGCTCCGGAGTTTTTCTTTTTTCAGCAGAACGCCAATGGCGCGAATCCGGTGGCGGCGACGGATGCCGTAAGCGGGGCTCTGATCGGGCCGGCCGGATTGTTGCCGGGCGCGGTGTTCACTCCCGCGAAGCCGGGCGAATTTGTGGCGTTGTATGCGACGGGGTTGGGTGTGACTGAACCGCAGTTTGCGACGGGAGCGGTGGCGAGCCAGACAGCTCCGGCGGTGTATCCCGTGACGGTGACTGTGGGTGGTGTTGCGGCAGACGTGTTGTACGCGGGTGCGGCTCCGGGATATGTAGGGCTGTATCAGGTGAATATTCGGATACCGGCAGGGCTAGCAAGCGGAAATTTTCCGGTGACGTTGAGTGTGAAAGGGGTGAATACTGCGGTGGGGGCGTTTCTGGCTGTGGGGCAGTGACGATCAGGACGCGGTTCCGGGCTCAGGGCTATGGAAGATTGGGACGCGGATGAACGCGAATCAACGCTGATGGCCTTTTGGTTTCATCTGCGTTGATCTGCGTTCATCTGCGTCCCGATTGATTTAGAAAACGAGGTTCGCCCGGAGGACCATACTGCGGCTGCCGCCGGGGGTAACTCGTCCGAAGCTCGTGCTCGTTAAGCTCAAGCCGCCGAGCCCGATCGTCGGGTGGTTGAACACGTTGCTCGCGGTGGCTTGCAGCGTGAACTTGTACTTTTCGTGAATCGGCACGACCTTCGTGGCCGACATGTCCGAAGTCCAGTTCCAGGGTCCGCGGATGATGGTGGTCACGCCGAAGACGCCCGGAGTGGTGTCGTAGGTGAAGTAGCTGTTGGAGGCAGTGCCGTTCGCAGCCAGGTAGGGCGAGAATTCCTGGACCCAACCGTTGCAACCGGTGGCCGTGCAGGCGCCGGTGTGCTGGATCTTCAGGCTGTCCTGGAACTGGTTCGCGGTCAGCCCGTTCAGGAAGTTGACGCCGGAAGAAGCGCCGGTAACGGTGGAGAAGCCGCCGCCGAACGTGGTCGGGGCAGCGGTGGTGATGTTTGTGATGGTGCCGACCGTCCAGCCTCCGACGATGCCATTGATGACGCCGCCGCGATCCAGCAGCATCTTGTGTCTGCCGAACGGCAGATCGTACGTGCCGATGACGCGGAGAGCATGGCGAATGTCGGACCCGGAATCGCCATAGTTCAAACCCAGATTGCGGAGCGTGAAGGGCGTGTAGCTCTGGGATTGAATGTTGCTCTGGGAGCCGTTAGCCAGCGAATGCGCCAGGGTGTAGTTGAACGTAAACTGCGCTCCGTGGGTCAGCCGAGTGCGCCACTGAGCCTGGAGGGCTTCGTAGTCGGACATACCGGCGGCATCGAGATAGTTGAGACCGCCGGTCTTGGCGTAGGGGTTGATGTTCCAGAAGTTGAGAGGTCTGCCGGAGCCTGCGTTGCCGGCGCAGGGTTTAAAGTTTGCGCCGCCGACGATGTTGCAGAGGTAGGAGGTGGTGCTGACCATAGTGCGCGCCTGGCTTCCGGCTGCGCCGTTGGTCAGGTTGGTAAAGAGGCCGGTCCAGTCGGAAGCGTTCGGATTGGTCCCGTTGGCTCCGAAGGCGGCGGTGAAGATGGGCAGCGGCACTTCGCCGGCGAGTCCGAAGTTATACGGCGAATTGCCCTTTCCGTTCGCCTGGTTAATCGCCAGATTGCTCTGCGCGTTCTTGAATTCCTGGAGGAAGCCGTTTTCGAAGATATTCACTTCGTTGAGGTTCAATCCCAACCAGGTGTGCAGAACGAGGTTGCCGACGTAATTGACTTCCAGAACGCTGGAGCCGAGCTCGCGCTGAACACCGAGGTTCCAAGACTGCACATACGGGAGGCGGATGTTCGGATTCATTGCGTACTCGCCCTGGCCGAATACCTGATCGCCGGGGATGTTGGGGGACCATGTGGTCGGCGTCAGGAGGTAGGCGGGTGTGGCGGTCGGGCTGCCGAGGTACAGCGAACCGGGTTTGAAATATCCGGGACCGGTCTGCGTGGGATCCGGGCTGGCGCTGCCTTGTTGATAGAAGAACAGACCTTCGGAACCGAAGGCCCAAATGTTCTGAGCGCCATCCTGATAGTTGCGGATGGAGTAGGCGCTGCGAATCACGGTCTTATTGCCGCCCATGAGTTTGCCGAGGAAACCCTTGTCCACTCTGGGATTCCACGCCAATGCGAACGCCGGCTGCGGAGTTTTCCAAATCGTGTTGTACTTGTGCACGGACGCCGTAAAGCTGGGGTCGCCGATGCCTCCGAGCGTGCCGGGCTGGAAGAGCGCGCCAACCGGGGTCGGGCCCCAGATGTCAGCGAACGAGTTCGCGCTGGTGTACGCGCCGTCCTTGTCGTGATCGTCGCCCACGATGTCCCACCGGATTCCATAGTTCAAAGTGAGGGTCGGGGTGACGCGCCAGCGGTCCTGAAGCCAGAATCCCAAAGATTGCTGCACTTCGTTCAGATTGTATTGCCCGTACGGCTTGTAATTCTTGGTGGCCGGGTCGAGCGGCCGGCCGACAGCGATGCTCGAAGAAGAGATATCGCCGATCAGGGTTGCATAAAGGTTGCGAGCGTTGCCCTGAAAGGTCGTGTTCATGCCGGGCAGACTCTGCGTCGCGGCGTTAATAGCGGCATAAGCCGGATCGGAGCTGTTGATGCCCAGGCTGTAGTTGGACCAGCCGCCGGGGCCGTTCCAGTAACGATCCCATTCGCGGAACCCGGAGAAGCCGGCGACCACAGCATGCTTTCCATGGATCCACGTCGCAGTGTCGTTGATGCTGTACATCGAGTAGAGCGACGAGATGGCGGTGCGGGGGAAGGAACCGCTGTACGGGCCGGTGCCGTAGCCCCAGGTTACGTGTTCAATATCGGGAAGGTTGAGGCCGAGGCTCTCGGGGTCGAAGATGCTGTACTGGTACAGGTAACCGAGACGCAGGTTGTTGAACAACGTCGGCGTTACGGCGTACTCAACTCCGAGGCCGACGATCTTGTTGTTGGAGCGATACGAGGTATTGTCGGCAAAGCTGTCAATGGTGGGGAAGTTCGGCGTATAGGTCTGAGGCGAACTCTGCTTTTGTTGGGTGTAGGAGAGGCTCAAGCGCAACTTTTCGGTCGCGTTGTAGTCGAAGCGGGCGGTGGGATAGTAGATCGTGGTGTTGGACGGGTTGGTGAAGGTCACGCTGGAAACGTTGGGGTCGGACGCGCTCGGAATGACATTGCCTTTGCCGAGAACGCTATTGATCGCCGACAACTGGCTCTTGATCACCGGGTTCAGGGCAGTCGGCAGGCCATTCGCCTGGGCGATCTGGAAGAGGTTCACCTGCACCGGCGCGCCGGTGGGTCCGAGGTACTGATAGATGCCCTGCTGGGCGAGCGGGTTGAGAATTGTCGATGAGTAGGTGGAGGTGTTGGGGTTCTTTTGTTCAGCGAAGGTGCCGAAGAAGAACAGCTTGTTCCTCTTGATGGGGCCGCCCACGCTGCCGCCGAAGTTGTTGTACTTGGTGATGGAGCGCGGAGTGCCGACGCCGAACGCGTTCACGTTGGCGTTGTTGCTCCACGAATTCGCATTCAGTACGGTGTTGCGGAAATCTTCGTAAAGCATGCCGTGGAAATCGTTGGAACCGCGCTTAGTGACGATGCTGATGCGCATGGCGGATGTGCCGTTGCCGCCGAGGTCCATCTGTGAAGTGGTAACGGTGAACTCGGCGATGTTCTCAATGCGCGGATCGACGACGCTCGAACCATAACCGCCGAACATTCCCGAATCCCGAAACCGGTTGCTCATGCTCTGCGTGCCATCGAACTCCGCGGAGACGGTCGCACCGCCCGGGAGGTTATTGAACGTGCCGCTCGCATAGCCGGGCGTGTTGGTCACGAGGTTGAACGCATTCCGCGTCAACTGCGGGAGGTTGAAGACCTGCTTGGTATCGAAGTTCGTCGACAGTGCGCTCGACTCCGTCTGGACCAGAGGAGATTCGGACGCGGTCACGGTGATCGACTCGGTGGTGGTGCCGACTTTGAGGGTGGCCTTGACTTCGGTTTCGAGGCTGGTCTGGATGACCACGGACTCGAAGACCTGGTTCGAGAACCCCTGCGCGGAGACTGTCAGCGTGTACGTTCCTCCGGGCAAATTCAGGAATCGACCTACGCCGTTCGCCTGTGTTGTGGCGTGACGCAAATCGTTGGTTGCGAGATCCTTGACTTCAAGGGTTGCGCCCGCAATGGTGGCGCCGGACGGGTCGACTGCGGTAACGGTCAGGTTACCGCCGGTGGTCGTGGTCTGCCCCCAGGCCGCTGTGATTCCGACGAGGATACAACAGATGGCGAGAGCGAAGCGTATGCGAGAGTTTGTTTTCAACAACTTAACCTCCAAAGCAGCCGCCCGATGCGTGCGCTGTGAAATCGCTTACATGCGTGGCGTTTAACTTAATACAATTCATCGACAGGGGGTTTGTCAAGGAAACTGTCCGATTTATTTCAGTTTCAGGTCCGGTTGACGGTTGTTGGAAAATGGAGAACGGACGGATTGCGCCTCGCTGCGGCGCTATCGCCTTTCGATGCACCTTTTACCGCTTCCTTACGGTCGCGGCTCCGTTAATAGAATCAACTACATACGGAGCCGTGACCGTTAGAGAGCGGCAAATGGTGCCGGGGATTCGCGTGGTTTTTGGGTCGGCAATAATGAAATTCGATAATTTTTCACAGTCCCGCATGGGAGCGGTAAAAGGTGCCGGGAATGCGAGTGCGTTTTGAAGTCGGCGCTGCGGTTATCTGAGCTCTTCGGGGAGCATTTCGGCCGGGGCGTCCTGGTAGCAGATCGGGCGGGCGAAGCGGTAGATGGCGCGGCCTCCTACGCTCGTACTTCGACCGTCGCTCGTGGCCGGCCAGGGGCCGCCGTGGACCATCGACCAGTTGACTTCGACTCCGGTCGGGAAGCCCGAGAAGAGGATCCGGCCGACTTTGGTTTCGAGGACCGACACAAGCCGGCGGACGGTTTCTTCATCGCCGGGACCCGAGTGAATGGTCGCGGTGAGATTGCCTTCCAACTCATTCGCGACTTCGACCGCCTGCTCGGAATCCAGGTAGCGAACCAGGAGCGTGCTGGGGCCGAAGACTTCGTCGGCGAGCTGCGGGTTGCCGAGAAGGCCCTTCGCGTCCGTTTCAAAGAGCGCCGGGCCAGCCGCCTGCGGGGCAGGGGACCAGGGGATCAGGGTGCGAACGGCGGTTTCTCCGGTGCGCTTGGAGACCAGCGCGTCGTAGTTCTCGCGAATGCCTTCGTTGAGCATCGGGGTCGGCGCGGTTGATTTCATCTTCTCGGTGAGTTCGATGGTGAACGTGTCGGCTTGCGCGTTGCGCGGGAGAAGCACGAGTCCGGGATTGGTGCAGAACTGGCCGACGCCGAGCGTAACGGAGGTGTGCAGTCCGGCAGCGAGCTGCGGGCCGCGTTCGGCGAGCGCTCCAGGCAGAATGAAAACCGGGTTGACGCTGCTCATTTCGGCATAGAACGGTATCCGCTCTTTGCGGGATTCGGCGGTCTTCAGAAGCGCCATGCCGCCGCGGCGCGAGCCGGTGAAGCCGACGGCTTTGATGGCTCCGTGAGCGACCAGCGCTTGCCCGATGTCATAGCCGACGCTGAACAGGAGCGAGAACACACCGTCCGGCATGTTCGTGGCTTCGGCGGCTTCGCGGATCGCGGCGCCGCACATTTCCGCCGTGCCGGGATGGCCGAAATGGGCGTTGACGATGACCGGGTTACCCGCGGCGAGGGCGCTGGCGGTGTCGCCGCCCGCCACGGAGAAAGCGAGCGGAAAGTTGCTGGCGCAGAAGACGGCGACCGGACCGAGCGGCCGATACATGGAGCGAGTGTCGGGTTTGGGCGGCGTGCGGGCCGGGTCGGCGCGATCAATGCGCACATCGACCCACGTGCCTTCCTCTACGATCTGCGCGAAAAAGCGGAGTTGGGCGATGGTTCGGCCGCGCTCGCCGCGAACGCGCCCTTCCGGGAGCGCGGTTTCGGCCATAGTGCGGTGGATTAGCGGGTCGCCGATGGCTTCGATGCGGTCGGCGATGGCGCGGAGGAACTCGGCGCGGCGCTGGCGGGAGAAGTCGCGGTAAACGGGGAAGGCGGCTAGCGCGAGACCGGCGGCTTTGTCGAGGTCGTCAAGCGTGGCTCCGCGGTAGGCGGGTTCGATCTTCTCTCCCGTGGCTGCGTTTTTTCCGAAAAAGACAGGTTCGGTGTTCTCGGTGCGCGCGAACCCGATGATGGATTGTCCGGTTAGTGTCATAGCGGCAGTGTTCGTTTGCTGGAGCATCGCAGTTCACCACAGAGACACAGAGGACGCCGAGAGGGCACAGAGAAGACGTGAGATTGGTTTTCTCTGTGTCCTCTCTGCGTTCTCTGTGTCTCTGTGGTGAAATTACGATGCTTCATCCATTGTAATCATGCCCTTTGCCCGTACGTTGCTTTGGGGCCGTGCTTGCGGAAGTGGTGCTTGTCTCGCATCGCTTCGCTGATCTGGGTGATTTCCGGGTTGATGGTTATGGTTTGCCAGGCCATCGCGGCGATTTCCTCGACGATCACTGCGTTGTGGGCGGCTTCCATGGCGTTTTTGCCCCAGCAAAAGGGAGCGTGGCCGGCGACGAGCGCCCCGGGGCAAGCCAGCGGATCGATGCCTTTGAGGCGGCGGATGATGGCGACTCCGGTGTTGCCCTCGTAATCCTCTTCGATCTCCTGGGCTGTGAGGGAATCGGTGACAGGAACCGGACCGTGAAAGTAGTCGGCGTGCGTGGTGCCGAAGCAGGGGATGTCGCGGCGCGCCTGGGCCCATGCCGTCGCGTGGCGGGAGTGCGTGTGCGCGACTCCGCCGATGGTGGGGAAGGCGCGATAGAGCGCGGCGTGAGTTGCCAGGTCGCTCGACGGTTTGAGTTTGCCTTCGACGATCTTGCCGTCTAGGTCGGCGATCACGATATCTTCGGGCGTCATCTTGTCATAGGGGACGCCCGACGGTTTGATGGCGAGGAGCCCGCTTTTGCGGTCCACGCCACTGGCGTTTCCGAACGTATAGATGACGAGTCCGCGGCGGACCAGTTCGAGGTTGGCTTCCAGGACTTCAGCTCGCAGCGCTTCCAGCACTCTTTCCTCCACGCGCCTGGGCGGCGATGCGGCGCAGCTCCGGGAGCACACCGCCGATGGCGGCTGGCTGGCTGGCTCGTTCGCCCAGGGCGAAATACAGTTGACGGTACAAGGCGTACAGCTCGTTGTAGACCGCATTCTCGCGCGTGTCCGGTTGCACGACGGTGTGGCCGGGGCAGAGCGCGTCCTGCGCTTCTTCGATGGTAGAAAATGTTCCGGCCGCGAGGAAAGCAAAAATCGCCGAGCCGAGGCTGGTGACGTCGCCTTTGGGGACGAGAATGGGCTTGCCGAGCGCGTTTGCGTACACCCGGTTGAGTGTGGCGTTCTTTTGCGGGATGCCGCCGCCGTTGATGACGCGACGGATCGGCACCCCATGCTCCTCCATACGCTGCAGAATCACGCGCGTGTGGAAGGCGGTGCCTTCGATTGCCGCGAAGAGCTCGTCTTGCGCGGTGGTGGTCAGCCGCCAGCCGAGAGTGACGCCGGAGAGTTCGGGATTGACCAGGACGGTGCGGTCGCCGTTGTCCCAAGTGAGGCGGAGGAGTCCGGTTTCGCCGGCGCGGTATTGGTCGAGTCCCTGGGAGAGCGCTGCGACGCTGGTATTGGCGCGGCGTGCGATGGCTTCGAAGATATCGCCGGTCGCGGAGAGACCGGCTTCGATGCCGGTGCGGGCGGGATCGACCGAACCCGCGACGACACCGCACACGCCGGGGACGAGCGAGGCTTCGTCGCTGATGGCGATGATGCAGGTGGAGGTGCCGACTACGTTCACGACATCGCCGAGGCGGACACCCGCGCCGATGGCGTCCCAGTGGGCATCGAAGGCTCCGGTGGGGATGGGAATGCCGGGCTTGAGGCCGAGCTTTTGGGCCCACTCCGGCGAGAGGCGGCCGGCGATGGTGTTGGACGCGGCGTAGCGGCCCTTGAGCTTATCGCGGACTCCTGCCAGAACGGGATCGATGCCGGTAAGGAATTCTTCCGGGGGAAGGCCGCCGAGCGATTCGTTGTACATCCACTTGTGGCCCATGGCGCAGATGGAGCGCGGGGCTGAAGCGGGGTCGCTAATGCCGCAGAGGACGGCGGCGACCATATCGCAGTGTTCCAGGGCGGTGGCGAAGCGGGCGCGCTTGTCGGGATTGTGCCGGAGCCAGTGCAGCAGCTTGGCGAAACCCCATTCGGAGGAGTAGATGCCGCCGCACCAATCGATGGCGGGAAGTTTGGAGGAGTTGGCGGCTTTGGTGATCTCCGCGGCTTCGCTCCAGGCGCGGTGGTCGCACCAGAGGTAGTAGTCGTCGAGCGGGTTGAGCTGCGAATCCACGGGTATGACGGAGGATCCGGTGGTGTCTAGCGCCAGGGCCTCGATTTCGTCGCCGCGGATGGAAGCATTCTTGATTGCTTCCTGAAACGCCTGGACGAGCGCTCGCATGTGATCCGCGTGGGACTGCGTGGCGTAGTCGGGATCCTCCTTTTTGCGGTGGAGCGGGTACTCTCCCGTGCCTGATCCCAGGCGGCCTTTCGAACTGTCAAAGATGGAAACGCGGACAGAAAGCGTTCCGAAGTCTACTCCGGCTACGATCGACATAAGAGTTTATGGGGACGCAGATGAACGCAGATGAACGCTGATAAATTTCTGGCTTTCATCTGCGTTTATCTGCGTTCATCTGCGTCCTAATTACTTGTTCCTCTGTGATGGTGCACGTTCCAACCCAGATACGTTTTGCTGGCTTCGTGCACTGCGTTGGCGGTTTCGGACAGGTTGGCTGCTACGTGGTGTTCGAAGCCGTTGTCGCAGATGTAGTGGAGGAGGCCTTGCAGGTTGGGGATTTTTACGACTCCGGCTCCTCCGAAGGTTTGCAGGCTGTCGTTGGTGAATTCGCCTTGACCGAGATAGCCTCGGATCTCTCCGTTCCGGTCGTCGGTAGAGAAGCGCGCGAAGCTCATGGGGCTCGGCTTGACTCTTCCGACGCAGGTTCCGTAGGTGTTTTCGGCTCCGACGGTTCCGGCGATGATGGCTTGGAAATCCATCTTCACGTCCTGGAAGAAGTGCTTCGGCAGGTTGGAGCAGTGGAAGCAGACCGCCTTATCGGGGTCTTCTCCGTAGTTGTTATTCCAATCCAGGAGCGCGCTGGGCGTGCCCGAAGCGAGTTGCAGGGCGTGCATTCCGACCACGCCCACGATATCGACTTCGCACGCGCTGGACATGAGGTTTTCGCTCATCATGCTCATGACGGTGCAGGGCACGACACCGAAGAACTCTTCGAGGCTGGTCCAGCATTGGACGGCGCTGATGGTGCAGTCGGTCTGCTCCATCCACTGATCGATGACGGCGCCGAGCTTAGCCATTTTGAGGAGCGCTTCGCACGGAACCTGGTCGGTGGAGACGTATTTCTTGATGGCTTCGAGCTTCGCGGCGGCGGCGGGGTCAACGTCGCTCATGCGATTGATGCGGCCGAGGATTTCCGAAAGGTCGATCGGCTCGACGCTGATGCCGTGGTTCTCGAGAATCTTTTCGCTGTAGCGGACCGTGTTGAACGCCGCCGGCCGCGCGCCGATGGCTCCGATGCGGAGCCGGCGCATGCCGCGAACCACACGGCAAACTCCGGCAAACCAATCGAGGTCTTTGCGGAAAAAGTCGCTATCGGGGGCTTCGGTATGCCGGGTGGTGAGCGAATAGGGAATGCGGTACTGCATCAGATTGTTGCAGGCGCTCATCTTGCCGCAGAAGCTGTCGCGGCGGTCGCGGATGGTCATCAGGCCCGGCGTATCGGGGGTGGCCTGCACCAGGACGGGAACGTTCAGGCCGGCCATGCGGAGGGTGTCGGCGATGGCGCGCTCATCGCCGAAATTGGGGAGCGTGACGATAACGCCGGCTATTTCGGCGGCATGCTTTTTGAAGAGGTCGGCACAGCGGGCGGCCTCGGCGCGCGTTTCGACGGCGCCGTACTTGGTTTCTTCCGGAGTGACGCAGATGGCCCGGTGGCCGGCCGCTTCGACGGCGGCGATCATTTCAGTGCGCCCGGTCCTGGCCAGGTGATCCGGGAAGAAGCCTCGGTTTCCTGTGATGATGCCGAAGGTTACGGGATTCGTGGTGGTGTTCATTTTTTCTTTGGCGCGAATTTAATGGAATAAATGAGGCCGAGCACGACGAGGACGGCTCCCCACCAGATGCCGGCGTGGAGTTTGGCGAGCACCACCGGGTGCTCGGGTGGGTGGGCGAGATCGTAGAGTCCTGCACCCAGGATGAGGACGCCGTAGGCGAGCAACAGCGCGCCGATAAAGAACCAGATGGAAATCATTTCGGATCGATGCATGTTCACCTACCAGAAAATAATCTGAATAACGACGAAGACGCCGGCGACGATGCCGGTCCAGAAGATCGGCCGCTGCCAAAGCGGCAGATGGCCCTCGGACGGGATTTCGGTGCAGCCGTAGACCAGCCCGGTGAGCTCGGATTCGGGCTTGGGCGCCGTGACGTAACTCACGAGAACGGTCACGATGACGCACACGATCCAGCTCCACAGAGCGCGGAACATATTCTCGGCCATATCCTTGGCGCTCGACGACAGCGCGACATACCGGAGCGCGGTGGGGTCCAGCTTGACCCAGGCCCACATACCGATAGAGGAGCCGGTGCCTGCGAGCAGGCCCCAGAATCCGGCGGCGGGGGTGGCGCGCTTCCAGAGCATTCCAAGGATGACCGTACCGAAGAGCGGCGCGATAAAGAAGCTGAAGAGGGCCTGGACATAATCCATGATGCTGGCGAAGCTCATGACCAGATAGGCGGTGGCGATGCTGACCAGGACGCCTACGACGGTGCACCAGCGGCCGATCAAGACATAATGCGCGTCGGTGGCTGCGCGGCGGATGAGCGGGCGGTAGATATCGTAGGTCCACACCGTGGCGAACGCGGAGACGTTGCCCGCCATCCCCGACATGAAGCCCGCGACGAGGGCCGTGATGCCGAGGCCGAGCAATCCGGGTCCGAGGTAGCGGGCCATCATCAGTGGGAGGACGTCGTTATAGGAGTGAGCGCCGGTAGCGAGCGCCTGGGTCTCGCCGACGAGGTGTTCGGGGAGGACGGCAAGGCCGAGCAACCCGGGCAGAATCACGATGAACGGAACGGCCATCTTGAAGGCTGCGCCAATGATGGGGGCGAGTTTGGCGCTGCGCAGATCCTTGGCGGAGATGACGCGCTGTACGACGAGGAAGTCCGTGGTCCAGTAGCCGAAGCTGATGATCGCGCCCAGGCCGAAGACGATGCCGACCCAGTTGATACCCATGGGGTTGTCATTGAAACTGCCGAGACCGCTCCAGAGGTGCGTGTAGTCCTGGGTGGGGAAGCGCGCGTGGATTTTCGCAACCATGCCGCTCCAGCCGCCGGCTTCGATAAGCCCGATGACCGCGACGAGAAGCGCGCCGAGCCAGATCAGAACGAACTGCAACACTTCGTTAAAGATCGCCGAGAGGAGGCCGCCGAGAACGACGTACGCCGCCACCGTGATGGAGGAGACCCAGATGGAGAAGTGAATGTCCCAGCCGAGAATGATCTGCAGCACCTTCGCCATCGAATACATATTGATGCCGCTCATGAACACGGTCATGAGACCGAAGGAGACGGCGGAAAGGGCGCGAGCGCGTTCATCGAAGCGCAGCTTGAGGTAGCCGGGGACGGAGTGCGTTTTGGAGATGTAATAGAACGGAATCATCACAATCGCGAGGAAGAGCATCGCGGGGATGGCGCCGATCCAATACCAGTGGGCGGCGAGAATTCCGTATTGATACGCTGACGCGGCCCAACCCATGAGCTCGAGGGAGCCCAGGTTGGCCGCGAGGAAGGAGAGTCCGGCGATCCATGCGGTCATTTCGCGGCCGGCGAGGAAGAAGTCTTCGCCTGTCTTAGTGAATCGCTTGAGATAGAAGCCGATTCCGATTACGGCAACGAAATAAAGAATGATGACTGCAAGGTCGACCGGAGACAGAGAGAGCATGCGCTCGGGTGCGAGGAGGGCTGTAATCGCTTGCACTTGCTTATGGTATTGACGAGACGGGTCGAAGTCAAGAAGGGGCAGGGAGAATGGGATCGCTTGGTGGGTTATTCGGCGATGCCTTTCAGGCCGCGGACCCGCATTTCAGCGGGTCCAACGGCGCGCGGCGCTCGTTGCCGAGAAGCCCCACATAAATCGGTAACAACGCGCGGATACTATGAAGTTATGCGAATGATGACGGCGGCGTTGATTCTCCTGACTGCTTTCGGTGCGAGTGCGGCGGAGCGCGTTCGCATCGTGCTGGTGGGCGATTCGACGGTGGCTCCGAAGAACGGTTGGGGTCCGGGGTTTTGCGCGCTGGCGACAGCGGACGTCGATTGCGTCAACCTGGCGAAGAACGGCCGCAGCTCGAGCAGCTATCGGGCGGAGGGATCGTGGGACAGGGTGATGGCGCTGCTGCGCAAGCCCGATGGAGTTCGCGCGACGTATGTGCTGATTCAGTTCGGACATAACGATCAGCCTGGGAAGCCAGGGCGGTCCACCGATCTGGCCACGGAATTTCCGGCGAATCTGCGTGGATATGTGCGGGACGTAGCGGCGGCCGGGGGCAAGCCGATGCTGGTGACCTCGTTGACGCGGCGGAGTTTTCGCAATGGCGTGTTGGAAAACAGTTTGGCTGCATGGGCTGAGGCAACGAAGAAGGTCGCCGCCGAGGAGAAAGTTCCGGTGTTAGATCTGAATGGGGAGAGCTTTGCAGCGGTGCAGAAGATGGGTCCGGCGGAGGCGAATCTGCTGGCGCAGGCTCCTCCTCCGGATAGCATTCAGCGGGTTGCGGCGACAGGCAATTCGCCTCCGGCGCCGAAGACTCCGGCGGGCGTAGAGCCGAACGGCGATCCTTCTCCGGTCTTCGACTATACGCATCTGGGTGCGAAGGGCAGCGACTTTTTCGGCCGCATGGTCGCGCGGGAATTGACGGACGCCGTGCCGGAGTTGCGGGATTATTTCCGGCTGTAGCGCACGGAGCGCGTACCAGGCGATCTTCGATCGCCTGCGACCGGTCTGGAGGTCGGTCGCTACTTTCGATAGTGGCCTATGTCGCAGGTCTGCGCGCCGCAGAAGGACAGCGCGGCGGCGAGATACTTGGTCCAATCGGCGGCGATGCCTTTGCGCACATCGTCTATGGTCATGTTGCCGAGCAGGACTTCGATGGCGAGGTAGTTTTCCACCTGGTCTTTGAGGTCCTTATAATTCTTGCCGCCGGGCGCCTGGCCGCACTGTGGCCAGATGTTATCGAGTGAATCGGCGCCGCCCATTTCGAGGGGCACCAGATGGTCCAATTCGCAACTCGGATTCTGGCTGACGTGGTAGGCCTTGTACAGCGTGTGCTTCTGCGCGGGCGCGGAGGCGCAGTCGCGGAGGCATTTCGTGGAGAAACGCCGGTCGCCGAAGACGGCAGGCGGAACGGTGGGGTTGAAAGCGCCGGGCGTGCACTGCGGGTCGGGAATCGGATAGCCGTTGTACCCGGGACGGGTCGAGCAGCTTTGCGGGTGTTGTGACGGTGCCAGCGGTTGGGTGGCGGCGCCGTTGACGGTCGCGATGCGGCAGACGGGGCAGGTCGCCTGCTGGGCCAGCGCGAATGCCGCCATCGAAAAAGCGAGAAGGAGTTTAGTGGCCAATCGTCTTCACTCCGTGCAGCGAGTCTGCTTTGGAGAACCTCGACCAGTTTAGGCCATAGAAGGCTACGAAAGCGAAACAGAAGAGGGGGACGATGAAGCTGCGGGACATGTCGTATTTGTCGGCGACATAGCCCATCAGCTTAGGGAGTATGGCTCCGCCCATGATTGCCATAACGATGTAGGCGGAGGCCTTCTTGGCGCGCGCGCCGAGTCCGAAAATGCCCAGGGCGAAGATGGTGGGGAACATGATCGACATGAAGAAGTAACTCAGGAAGACGCAGATGACGCTCACCCATCCGAGTTTGGCGAAGATGATGAGGCAGACGATTACGTTTGCGACGCCGTAGAGGCCGAGGACCCGGTGCGCGGAGTATTTCTTGACGATCGCCGCGCCGGTGGCGCGCCCGATGAGGAAGCAGACGAAGCCGAGCGAGGCGAGATTGCTCGCGCCTTTATCGCTGATGACGAGGACGCCCGCGCGGCTGAACTCGAACCAGCCGCCGAGCCAGCCGGAAAGGGGACCGGCGTGGGCGGCCAGGTTCTTCATCGAATCACCCCAGGAGGGCGGAATCGGCGGCACTTCGGCGGTCATGTAATTGATGAAGAAGCTGAAAATGCCGGCCTGCGCGGCGACGTAGAGGAACTGCGCGGCGACGGCGAGGACGAAGTGCGGGTGCTTCCAGATGGAAGTGGACGATCCGGCCGGAGCATCGTCGAGGTGGTAATCGTCTTCCGTTTTGATATCGGGGATGCGGGAGAAGAAAAAGACAGCGGCGATGACGAGGACGACCACCGCAATGCCGACGTACGGAATGTAGAGCGTCTGCGATCCGGTGCTGTGTCCGGCGGTGTCCTTGGAATAAAAATACATGCTGCCGACGATCGGTCCGAAAATCCAGCCGACGCCGTTGCAGGACTGGGCGAGATTGATGCGGGTGGCGGCGAATTGGGGATCTCCGAGAACGGTGGTGTACGGGTTGGCGATGGTTTCGAGGAACGTCAGTCCGGTGGCGATGAGGCAAACGCCAGCGAGGAACGCGACGAATGCCATGTCGGGCGATACCGCGCCCGAGTGCACCATGCCGTTGATGTGGGTAGCGGGGATAAACCAGAAACCGCCGATCGCGACGATGGACAGTCCCGTGATGATGCCGCCCTTGTAGCCGAGCTTGGTGGCGAGGATGCCGGCGGGCATGGACATGAGGAAGTAGCCGAGGTAATGCGAGAACTGCACCCAGGCGGATTGCGCCTTATTGAGGTGGAGTTCTTCCTGAAAGTGCTTGTCCATGACGTCAATCATGCCGTTGCAGAATCCCCAGATCAGGAAGAGCGAACTGACGAGGATGAAGGTAAATGCGAGATTGCGTCCGTCGCGGAAAAAGAGTCCGGTTTTCTGTTTGGTCATCGCGGCCTTTGCGTTCGCGATTGTATCACTGTAGCGATAACGGGCAGCACTATCCGCGTGTTTGGATCGGCCGTATTCTTAGTGTGCGCCCGCAGTCTCTTCGACTGGAGCGAACGGGGAGATCAGGTTTCCTTCGCCGTCGAAGTCCATTTCGACGGTGGCTTCGATCTCGACGTTCGGCAGCTTCTCCAACCGGGAGCGCAGATTCTCGCTGATTCCGAGGCGGCCCAATTCCATCGTGTTGCGGATCCAGCCGAAGGTGACTTGGGAAAGATCCACCTTGCCGACGGTGGGCGCGATGCGCTCGAGGCATTCGCGATCGGTGCGGTAATGGATCGGAGTGCGTACCGCCGCGGGGGTGTTGGCGGTTAGCGAGTTGATGTAAGTGGGGTTCCAATCGGTGCGATTGACCAGACGGTCCGTAACCACGTCCGCCATGCCGAGACCGACGGCGCTATTGTAAGTGTGCTCGCTGAGGTCGCGGATGAAGATGCGTTCGATGTTCGGCGCGGTATCCCAGGGATTGTATTGCCCATTCACGCCGCGGTTGACGACCTTGGTATCCATGCCGGCGCCGGAGATGTTCTTGCCGATCTCGTCGAGGATGAGGACGTCGAGGTCGCAGGGAATGCGGGCCATCCAGGACTTCACGAGCGCGAGATTTTCCTCTTCGCGCTGCTCCATCAGTTCGACAGGCACGGCGTCGAGCCGGGCAGTGTTGTGGTTCGCGTCTTCCATGATGGCGAGACCGCCGAGGATCTTCCCGGACTTGAGAACCTGCCGGCCGACGCTGCGGATCACGTGTTCCAGGCCGAGACGATATGCGTAGGTGTGGTAACGCTGGGCTCCGGCAAATTTGCCGAGGCCGATGGCCATCATCTTAAAAAGGCCGCTTTCAATTTTTCCCGCGAAATCGGTGTGCCACTTGACGCGGCCCACGAGCATGACGCCGTCCGAATCGTAGGCGAGCTTATCCATGAAGGCTTCAATGCCGTCGGCGGTTTTACCGAGGGAAACTACTTCCAGCTGGCTGATGAGCGGACAGCCCATGGATTCGGCGGTGATGCCGTAGTGGGCCAAGACGTCGGCCTGTCCGGCGGCGGACGCAGCGCCGTGGCTCCCCATCGCAGGGAAGATGAAAGGCTGCATTCCGGCGTCTTTCCAGAACTGGACCACGCTGCGCGCGATGGAGGCGATGTTGTGGATGCCCCGGCTGCCGACTCCGATGGCGACACGGCCGCTCGGTTTTACGCGGGAGGCGAAGCCGGAGGCGGCAAGTTGTTTGCGAACCTCGGCGGGCACGTCGGCGATGCGGCGATCGGGAAAGGTTTGGCGGACCAGGCAGAGACGGGGGAATTGCATGTCAATGTTATTTTAGCTCCGGTGCGGAGTGAACTTCGCTCGCCCGCGACCGGGAGTTGCGCACCAGTTCGCGGAGGCGCCAAGCATGCGCCAGGCGCCGCGCGCGATCAATTGCCGCCGAATGGCCGCTCCATCCAGAGCACATCGTAATAGTTGCCGAATTTTCGGCCTACCTGCGTAAGAAGGCCGATCGGACGGAATCCGAAGCGCTCATGCAGCCGGTTCGATGCCGGATTGGGCTGCGCGACGCCGGCCACGATGCGATGGATATCCTGGTTTTCGAGGGCGCGGAAGAGTGCCGTATAAAGTGAGCTGCCGACGCCCCGCGCTACACAATCGGGATGGCAGGCGATGCTCACTTCGACGGTTGGGTCGTATGCCTCCTTCGTTCGAAAGCGCCCGGTGCAGGCATATCCGAGTATGTTGCCCGCGGCGCCGCACGCTACCTGCATCTGATAACGGCCTCCTCCCGAGTGCTCCCGAAACCACTGCAAGCGATCGTCCGGATTGTGCGGGCGAACATCGAACGTGATGTGTGTGTGCAGGATGTAATGGTTCTGGATTTCCGTAATCGCCGGAAGATCGTCGACGGTCGCGACCCGTACGGAATACTCGATGCTCATCGCGGCTGCCGTTTCCCACGCGGCCGCAGGTAGTGGAAGCGCACCAGGTAAATGTTGCGGCCACGGCCGTGGTTGGCCACTTTGAGGAGGTCGACAAGGCCGAGGAAGCCTGACTCACGGGCGAGCTGAGGCGTGATGTCCGGAAGCCCGATCGGCTCGATGGAGTCGACTTCGATTTCGCCATCCTCCATGCGATACCGGCCGCCTGCCTTCACATGCGGACGCGTCCAGATGCGGACGCTACAGGTGATTGCTCCGCTGCGGACGCCATCGCGCAAACGCTTGGTGAACGTCATTTCAATCGTTTATTTTGCTACATGGGAGGCGCTGTTGTTCTCGTGGCGCTCCATCCGGCCGAAGAAACGTCGAGTTGCTTTTTTGCCTCATTCAAACGTACTCGCATTCCCGGCACCCTTTACCGCTCCCTTACGGTCACGGCTCCGTATGCAGTTGATTCTGCTAACGGAGCCGCAACCGTGAGGGATTGTGAAAGAATCGAATTGCTTTTACCCGACTTCGAAACGCCCTCGCATTCCCTGCACCCTTTGCCGCTCCCTAACGGTCACGGCTCCGTATGTAGTTGATTCTGCTTACGGAGCCGTGACGGTGAGGGAGCGGTAAACGGTGCATCGAAAGGCGAATATAGCGCTACGAAAACGAGAGCCGGATTTTTTCACAAAACCCGTGAGGGAGCGGTAAACGGCATCGGAAAGGCGAATGGAGCGCGACGAGAACGGCAGCCGGATTTCTTCACAAACGCACCAGGAAGCGGTAACAGCCGGAGTGTTCGCGGCTGCAAGGCTGCTATGGTGAATGTTCATGTCGCGAATGCTCGAAGAGATCCGGCAGCAGCCGGAGGCGCTGGAGCGGACTCTCGCTTCCGAGATGCGCCGCGCCGAAAAGTTTAAACGCTTTGTCGAGAAGCGGCGGCCCAAACTGATCGTGCTGGCTGCCCGCGGCACGTCCGACAATGCCGCGCTCTTCGGCCGCTATTTGCTGGAGATCACCACCGGCATACCGGTTTCACTCGCCGCGCCTTCCATCGAGACGCTGTATAAAGCGCGCGTGAATTACTCGGGCGCGCTGGTGGTTGCGGTTTCACAGTCCGGCGAATCCACCGATACGAACCTGATTCTGGAACATGCGCGCGAACGCGGAGCGCTGACGCTCGGCATCACCAACGAAAGCGGCAGCAGCCTTGCCAGACTCGCGGAGCATGTGCTGCTGGTGCGCGCGGGCAAGGAGCGCAGCGTTGCCGCCACCAAAACCTACACCGGGCAACTGCTGCTGTTCTATTTGCTCGCGTACGCCCTTGGCGGCCGGATTCGTCCGGACGACCTGGCGCGCATTCCGGAAGCGGTCCGCGGGGCGCTGGCACTCGAAGATGAGGTCGATGCGCTCAGCGAACGCTACCGCTTCATGCGGTATGCGGTGGTGGTAGGCCGCGGACTCAACTATTCCAATGCCTTCGAGTTTGCGCTGAAGTTGATGGAGACGTGTTACGTGGTGGCGGAGCGCTTTTCTTCGGCGGACTTCCTCCACGGGCCTATCGCGCTGGTGGAGCCGAGTTTTCCGGTATTCGCCTTCGCGCCGCCGGGCGTTACGTGGGACTCCATTGGCGGCACTCTGGACAAGCTGCGGGCGTTGAAGGCGGAGATCGTCGCAATTTCGGATCCCGGAAATCGCGAGATCGAGGCGCGCGCCACACGGACCGTCCGGCTGAAATCGAAACTGAAAGAACTGCTGACGCCGATACCGTACATTGTGCCGGCGCAGATGTTCGCGGCTTGCCTGGCTGCCAAGAAGGGGCTCGATCCCGACCAGCCGCGAACACTGAAGAAAGTAACGCTCACGCTATAGCGCCGGCGCGCCTTGCTTTTATCTGTGCGCCTGCTGATTGCCGGTGGCGATTTTGGCTAAGGGCACGTTCAATACGGTCTGACCGTTGTACGTGACCACGATCATCGCCTGATCGTTGGTGCCGGGCTCGCCCGCATCGGTGAAGACGGCGCTCACCGTCGCGCCCGCATGGCCATCGTAAGTACCCGTTCCCGTGAGCACCAGCGTGTTAAAACTCGCCTGCGGCGGCGCGGGAGCCGGCCGGGACGGATCCAAATAACAGGTCACCGTGGAGATGGAGGTCAGATGGAACTGGTTGCCGCCGGCCCAATTGACTTCCAGGTTGTGATGATTGCTATTGGCGCTGCAGCCGAGTTCCATGCCGTGGCTCGCCGCGAAATTCGCCGTTTGTCCGCCACCGGTCATGAAGCCGCTGGTCGTGGTGGGCGCCGCACACGTTACCGCGGTGGAACCCTCCAACTGATATCCGGTCGACGAGAAGATGGTCGGGCTATTCGGTCCGGAATACGCATAGATGATCCCGGATTGCTCGTCAGGCACCAGGAACTGGCCGGCGTATGGGGCAAGTTGCTGCGAAGTGAAGCCGAGCACTGCTCCGCCGCTGGAATAGAGCGGATTGCCGGGGGTGTGGCTATAGGCGCTCACATAATACGAGTTCCCATTGAAGCTGCAGGGTGCGGACGGCACAAAAACAATACCTTCCGGTTCAGCCGGAGCGGCAGCGAAGAACTGCGGCACCGTGCCGCTCGCGGCTCCGGCCGGCAGAGTGTAAATCGCGCTGGTGGTTCCGGTCTGCGACTCCGCTACGACGAACAGGCATCCGGGGCACTGACTATAGGTGAGCGGCGCAACCGTCGCTCCTTCCAGATAGGACGTGCCATTGGCGGGATTCGGATAGCTTGCGGTCACCGCGCCGGATGAGTTAAGAACTTGAATTCCGTTGATGCCAGTTGCAATCAAGCCGAAGCCAAACGTGCCGACGGTATCGAACGTCAGCGCGGTGTGCGGGGTATTGCTCCCAGCCACCGGCAGGGGCGCGAACACGGTGGCAGTTCCGCCCGTCACGGGGGCAGTGAAAATTACGGGCGCGCCGCTCGAACTGACCCCGGCGATGTAGAGAGTATTCGTTGGGAAGCCGCCGAATCCACTCGATGCCACGAAATAATTCTCCGTGCACTGCGATGAAGGCAGCGTGACGAGGGGGCTCGTCGAAGTACCGAGCGTATACACGCCGCGCACCAGATTCTGGCCTGTGGGCGGCTGTATGCCGTCGCAATAAGGCTGGCTGAACAGGACACCTGTCGTGCTCGCCGAAATACCGATCGGCGCCGGTTCGGGCGTGATCGTGTTGGGCGCAACTTGAGCGAAAACCGCGCCCGCAAGCATGGCGGACACACTTACAGCTTTACCGATAAGGTTCATATACACTCCTCCTGAGTTATGTCTGTGAAGGTTGTCCGGCTGTCCGGGGGTCGCGGGGTCCTGGGGCTGGGTGGTAGAGCTGAACTTGAGAGTCAGCCGTCAACCGGATTTGAGTATATGCCTACGCCAAAACTGTTTGGGCGTGTTATCGCCCACTTCCAATTTACAAACGTAAGCGGAACACGATAGGGGGAAACCCGGAGTGTCTAACAGTACACCACGAGCACGCGGTGGTCTCTTACTCGTCTCGCAAAGCAACAATCGGGTCGACCTGGGAAGCGCGCGCCGCCGGAACGATGCAGGCTGCGAGTGCTACCAGCAGCAGGAGAAGTCCGGCAGTAGTGAAAGTCAGTGCATCGTGCGCCTGAACGCCGAAAAGCAGCCCGGCCAGAACCCGGCTGAAGAAATAGGCCGTCACCAAACCGAAAGCGATTCCGGCAGTGGCGACGAACATTCCTTGCGCCGTAATCCAACAGAGCACGCGGGTCCGCTGCGCCCCAAGCGCCATGCGCAATCCGATTTCGCGACGGCGCTGGTTCACCGAATACGCCAGGACTCCGTAAACTCCAATGGCCGCAATCAGAAGGGCGGCGACCGCAAAAAGTACCAGAAGCGCGGCATTCAGGCGCTGCTGAGCGGCGTTATCGTGCACGTACTCGTCCAGGGTTCGCACGTTCGAAAGCGGCAGATCGGGATCGAGCTTTTGAATTCGCGACCGGGCAGCCGCGACCACCGAGTCAGGGCGAACACTCGTGCGCATCACAATGTCCATCAGGGGCCCTACCCGGCCGGTGGCCGAAAAATACAAAGCGGGATACTCTTCGTTCAAGCTCTCGTGCCGTACATCGCCGACCACGCCGACCACCTGGAATGAGTTTGTCTGTGTCGGCCGGTGCAGCCTCCTCCCTATGGGGTTATCGTTGCCCCAAAACTTTCGCGCGGTGGCCCGGCTGACCACGATGCTGTCCGAAAGACCGGCTGTATCGTGATCATCGAATTCGCGCCCGGAGAGCAGCGGAATTCCCATGAGATGAAAATAGCCCGGGCTGACAATCCGCCAGTCTATGGGCAGCGATGCGCCTTCCGGCAGGATCGATGCGCCCAGGGGCATGAATGGCGACCGTGTATAGCTTCCCTGCCCCAGCGGAATTCCGCTAGACATAGCCGCGCCGCGAATGCCTGGAATCGTCGCCAGAGATTGCAGCACGTCGCGATAGAGTGCCCATTTCTGGGCCTGGGCCGGATATTTTCCGGTGGGAGCGGCGAGTTGGAACGAGAGGATTCCGTCCGGCTGAAATCCAACCTGGACGCGTTGCAATCGAAGCAGCGTTTGCATCAGCAATCCCGCGCCGACGAGCAAGATGGTCGCGAGGGCGAGTTCGCCGGCAACCAGACAGTTGCGGAGTGCCTGCCGCTGGCCGCCAAGGGAAGCGCGAGCGCCCTTGAGAACGGCATGAAGGTCGCCGCGCGCTGCTTGCCATGCAGGCGCGAGTCCGAATAAGACTCCGGTTACGAGCGTCATCACAAGCGCGAAGAGCAGGACCGTGGGGTCGACTGCAAACGTCTGCACCGGCAACAGTCCTTGCGGCACAGAACGGTCGATCAGACGCATGCTGCACACCGCGGCCACAATTCCGGCGATGCCGCCGGCTACCGACAACAAAAGGCTCTCGGTGAGGAACTGCGCGATCATGCGCCGCCGGCTTGCGCCGAGGGCAATCCGCACTGCGATTTCTTTCTGACGCGATGCGGCCCTCGAAAGCAGCAGATTCGCGATGTTCGCGCACGCTATGAGGAGCACGAAAATCACTGCCCCCATCAGTACAAGCAAAGCGGTGCGAACGCCCGACGGGACAATGGTATCCGTCAAATCGATCAAACGGACGCCCCAATCCTTCACCTCCGGGAATTGCGCGCCGACACGCGCGGAAACCGCGTCCATATCGGCCTGCGCCTGCCGCGGGGTGACGCCGGGGCGCAGCCGCCCGAAAACGTTGATGACGTGGTTGAGGCGGATCTCGCGGCCGGGGTCGATGGTGAGCGGCGTCCACACATCGCCGGCAGCGAGAAACGGAAGTCCGGGCGGCGCGATGCCGACAACCGTGTAATCCAGGCCGTTGAGCGTGATTCGCGCACCGATAGCCGACCGGGCGCGCGCAAAATGGCGGCTCCAGAACGGCTCACTGATGAGCGCGACGGGATCAGCGCCCGGCCGGTCGTCACCTTCGCGAAAGCCGCGTCCGGCGATCGGCGAAATGCCCAGGGGTGGGCAGCAGCGAGGGACTGATAGTCGCGCCGTTGATCTGCTCGGGGTCTCCGCTTCCCGTCAACGTGTAGATGCCGACGCCCATCGCCGCGAGCGACTGAAAGCTCCGGTTCTGCTCTTTCCACGAGAGGTAATTCAGAACGGAGGCGCTGAAGCTGGGAAGTCCGAGCTTGTCATTCTTCTCTGCGACCTGCTTCAGGCGATTGGGGTCGGCAAATGGCATCGGGCGAATCAGGACTGCATTGACGACGCTGAAAATGGCGGTGTTCGCACCGATGGTGAGCGCCATCGTCAGAACGGTAGCGGTCGTGAAGAGGGGAGAATTTCGGAGACTTCGGAAAGCGTACCGCAGGTCGCCGGAGAGCATGCGATAGAGACGCGTAGGGAACTGGTTGGTAACGTTCTGAAACGAGTGCACGCGAAGGGCGCTCCGGCTCCGGCGTCGTAGGTTCCGTCAGCTCGTAGTTCCAAGTACCCCACAGCCGTACTGTCGTGGTTTCTGGCACCCGCAGGACTACAGGATTGTGGGGTTCGTAAGTCATACTGCGGGAATGCGGCGACTGCTCGCTCGATTTCATCGCGAAGACACGGGCCAGAGCCTCGTCGAATACACGCTCCTCATCACCTTCGGCGTGTGCCTTGTCTTCGGGCTGGTCGGATTCTTCCACGACGCTGTTGCAGGGATTACGGCATCCACGAATTCTAACCTCGCCGCAGCATCTTCGGCGTCCGATCAAGGTGGCCACTAAAGAGCGCCCGCAAGCTTGGCTTGCAGTTCCGCAAGCGTTGCTACCAAACGGTACCGACGAGCCCTAAACTGAGATGTAAGGTATTGATTTTGTGGAGCTGGCGGAGGGGCTTGAACCCCCGACCCTCTGATTACAAATCAGATGCTCTACCAACTGAGCTACGCCAGCTTTCGCGCGATCTGATTCTAGAGTAATCAGTCGGCGCGCTCTGCGCAACTTCGGGGAAAAGGCGGCGCGGCTACGCAAACCAACGCGGTAGCCGCGCATTTGTACCTTCTGCTCCGTGCCGCCCGCTAGATGGCCCTCCGGCCACGAACAAAATGAAAAACTAGCGAAATCACGGCGACGATCAGCAGCAGGTGAATCAAACCAGCGGTGACGTGGAATGCCGCGAATCCGAGGATCCAGGCCAGCAGAAGAATGAAAAACAGCGCTAGAAACATAAGTTACATACCCCCGCTCCTGCTATCGCAAACGGCTCGCCGTAGGACGTTCGAAAACAAAACCACCAGCTTGTGTGCTGCCTGACAGCGCCGCGCGCCGGACCAATCGCACAATCGAAATAGCCATGGGCGGCATCCTCCAGATTGTCGGCAAGTCGCACACAGTTCAGCTCTTTGGGATACGGCTTGTCGGCGTCAGCGGCGACACTGCCAAGAAGCTGCTCTTCTCGGTCGTCTTCATCGCGCTTGTCCTCCTATTTGCCACAGTTCTGCGGACCGTCACCAAATCAGTCTTCGGCGGACGCGAAGGGCGCGTGAACTTCTGGACCGGGCAGGGCATCCGGCTGCTCACCGCGGTGCTGCTCCTTACCGGCTTCGTCTCCATCTGGTTCAACAACCCCGCGCAGTTGGGCCAGGCTGCCGCATTCGTCACCGCGGGACTTGCGATCGCGTCGCAGCGCGTCATCACAGCCGTCTCCGGATATTTCATCATTCTGCGCGGCAAAACCTTCAATGTCGGCGACCGCATCATGATGGGCGGCGTGCGCGGTGACGTCATCTCCCTGGGGTTCATGCAGACCACCATCATGGAAATGGGCCAGCCGCCCGGCGAACAGGGCGATGCTCCGAGCATGTGGGTGGCGAGCCGCCAGTACACGGGCCGCATCGTCACGGTCACCAACGACAAAATCTTCGATCTTCCCATCTACAACTACACGCGAGAATTCCCTTACATCTGGGAGGAACTGCACCTGCCGATTTCCTATGGCGGCGATTACCACCGGGCCGAGCAGATCCTGCTCGATTCTGTGCACCGGAACACGGAGAAGATCAGCGAACTCAGTGAGAACGCTCTTGCGGAGTTGGAGAAGCGGTACGTGGTGAAGCGCGAAGAACTCGAGCCGCGCGTATTTTTCCAGCTCACCGACAATTGGATACAGATGTCCGCGCGTTTCATCGTGCCGGACCACGGCGTCCGATTTATCAAGGACCGGATCTCCCGGGACCTGCTCGAAGGCTTGGTACGGGCCAAAATCGGGGTTGCTTCGGGAACGTACGAAATCGTCGGCATGCCGGAACTAAAAGTGCGGGTTGAATCCCCGTCCGGAAGCCCGGCGTGAGCGCTTGCCACCGCGGGTGAAATGTGGTGTACACTGATACTGATTAAATTGCGCTTGTTCCCCACAACGAATCCACAACTCGACCGAAGCACTCCTCAAGGCCGCGCGGTCTCGCTCGTCCACTCCGGCAATTTTCAACGAAACGCATAATCCAAAATGTATCCAGGAAGAAACTTTCCTCCTCGCAGGCAGAATCGCAGAGAGAACGTCAATGAGTCCATCCGTGCGCGCGAAGTTCGCGCGGTGTTCCCGGACGGCACCACGGAGGTGATGCCGACCGCGGCAGCGCTGCGGAGGGCCCAGGAACTGGGCCTCGATCTGGTATTGGTCGCGCCTACCGCGGTTCCCCCGGTAGCCAAGGCGGTCGACTTCGGCCACTATACCTATGAGCAGAAGAAAAAGCAGCACGAGGCCAAGAAGAAGCAGCACGTGGTGCAGGTGAAGGAGTTGAAGTTCCGTCCCAATACGGACGATCACGACTACGACTTCAAGAAGACCCACGCCATTCGCTTCCTTCAGGAAGGCAACCGCGTCAAGGCGGTTGTGCAGTTCCGCGGCCGCGAGATCGCGCATGCCGATCTCGGCAAGAAGCTGCTCATGCGCTTCGCTCAGGATCTGACCACGTACGGCACAGTGGAAGGCCAACCGCGGCTGGAAGGCCGCAACGCCCATATCCTCATCAGCCCGACGAAAGCCGCGACTAAGCCGGGCGAAAAACCAGAGAAGCCGGAAAAAACGGACAAGACTTCACACGAAGGTCCGGCCTCGCCGCCGGTTTCCTGAGGTCGCGTCCGCCCGGACGGCGCCGCACATCTATGGCAACCGTGCGTGCGCGTGCTACTGTCCCGCGTGCTAACATCGGTTAAGTCCTCCGCTGGCATTCGCCGCTATGTACAACGCTTTCTTCGGCTTTACGCAAAATCCGTTCAACATGAGCCCGGACCCTTCGTTTCTGTTCCGGAGCTCGCAGCACGAAGAGGCGCTGGCAAACCTGATCTATGGGGTCCAGAGCCGCAAAGGATTCATCGTCCTGACCGGCGAGGTCGGCACCGGAAAGACCACCATGCTGGAGTGCCTGCGGGATTTTCTGAGTTCTCAGCAGATCGCCTTCGCCTCGCTGTTTAACTCCCGGCTAACCGTGGACCAGTTCTTCGAGATGTTGTCCTACGATCTGGACCTGCGCTGCAATCGCCATTCGAAAACCGAAGTTCTGCTGGCGCTCAATAACATGTTGCTGGAGCGCGCCAGCGGCGGCCGCACCACGGTTTTGATCGTCGACGAAGCCCACAACCTGGAGTGGGACGTCCTCGAAGAAATCCGCCTTCTGGGCAATCTCGAGAATCGCCGCGGGAAACTTCTGCAAATTATTTTGGCCGGGCAGCAGGAGTTGGATCGCAAAATGGAGGCGCCGGAATTCCGTCAATTGAAGCAGCGCATCGCACTTCGTTGCGCTCTTCGCGGCTTTGACGGGAAAGAGGCGGCCGCGTATGTCAATTCCCGTATGGCGCGCGCGGGTATCAAAG
The DNA here is from genome assembly GCA_035606355.1 of Candidatus Limnocylindrales bacterium. GTDB lineage: Bacteria > Acidobacteriota > Terriglobia > Bryobacterales > Bryobacteraceae > Sulfopaludibacter. Next base: position 72,495 of record DATNFO010000043.1, read on the forward strand.
AGCAGTGCATTATCCCGCCGGAGATCATTCAGGAACTGCATTACCGTTCACAAGGTATCCCGCGCCTTATCAACGCAATCTGCGACAATTTACTGCTCACAGCCTTTGCCATGGAGACCAAGACCGTCACCATGGAGATGTTGGATGAAGTAACCGCGGACATGCGGCTCGAGTATCCGGGCAAGGATCCCTTCCGCCCCGATCCTTCCTTCCCCGAAAAGACCTTCCGGCACTCCCAGCGCCAGTAACTCGCCTTTCCCTTACATCAGGGAATTAACCGAAGATACGGGTCAGCTAGTAACGCTATCAGGGGAATTCCCTATAGCACGAAACACTGCAATACACCCCAATAGTACTAGGTGTCCCCCTACTATCGATATCTGCCGGGACGCGCGTTACGCTACACTGCGGATGAAGAATCGGAGAGAACGGTCGTGTTCTTACCTCACAACGGTCAGTGTGGCCGGCATTTAAACCGCACAAGGAGCAAAAGGAATGTACAAGTTTTTCGAAAGTAAGTTCGCCTTCGGCGCAGTGTTGTCGCTGTTTGCCATGAGTTTTGCGTGGAACGCCAGCCAAGGTGCGGCGTTGCCGTTCACGGGCCATCTGATGATGGATTCGTCGGGCACTCAGGTCGCACACGGGCCCAGCATTCCGCCCGATCCGTGGGAAGGCACCGGCAGCAGCATCGCCTGACCGTCAGATCATATCCGCAAACGATTTCCGCAGCTTATAGAACCACGCGTGCCCGAGCACGAAGATCAACGCTGCGATCAGGGAGAGCTTGGCCAGCGGTCCCCAGGCGGGCGCCTGATGCTCAAGAAAAATCGCGCGATAGCCGCGCACCAGAATGTACATGGGATTTTTCGAGAGCAGTGCTTTGGCGAAAGCGGGTAGCGGAGCCCAACTCTGCTCGGGATAGCAGATCGGCGTGATGAAGAACCAGACCGTCATCACGAATCCTATGATCTGTCCGAGGTCGCGCACGAATGCTCCCAACGCGGCCAAAAACCACGCGATCCCCGCCGTCAACAGCACTTGTGGAATCAGCAGCGCGGGCAGCCACAGCACCGTGACGGGCACCGAATGCCGCACCACCAGCAGGAAGACGCAATAGAGCACAATCGCGAAGAACTCGCTGACCAGCCCTGCGCACACCAGGTTCACGGGTAAGGTCTCCACCGCGAAAACCAGCTTGCGGACGAAGTTCCGATGCTCCAGAACGACGGTGGGAGCGCGGCCGGCCGCCTCACTAAAAGCCAGCCACGGCAGCATGCCCGCGATGTAATAAAGCACGTAGCCGGAGCGTGTGGTATCGCCCGGGAACGTCGCCCGCATCACCAGAGCGAAGACAAAGTAATAAGTCACAATCAGCAGCAGCGGATTGATCAAGGTCCAGAACGAACCGCCAAACGACCCCCGATAGCGCCCCAGCACATCCCGCCGCACCATCACGCGGATGAGGCTGCGATTGCGCCACACGGTTAGGATCGGGTATACGAATGCGCGACCAACCGCCCGTAATTCGCGGCGGCGGCGGATGGCGCCCGACTCCGTTACTACTGGACGGCTGAGTTTGGCGTGCCCGCCGCGCATTTCGGCGTCGACCAGCAGGAACGGCCAGCCGTCTTCGTAATACCACCGCACCCCTTCGCGCATGGGCGAGACGAATACCTGGTACTGCCCGTCCTCCAGCGGCAGTTCCACCGCGACCGTGATGGCCGCCGATTCACCGGGCTTGAGGTCGCGCGGCGGCGGCACGCGGCTTCCGTCCACGATCAGCGTTCCAGTCTCGTAGTCGAACACGTGGTACCCGAAGGCGAAGCCGCCGGCCGCGCTCCAGATTTCTGCGGAGCCATTGCAAACCGTGAAGGTGAGTTGAAAGCCGGCGCCCGCGGCGGCCAAAAGCTGCGCGTCCGTGTACGCGGCGCTCATGAGTACAGCCAGCCGGGGTAGCGCTCACGCACTGCGCCCGTCTTGCGGCCGACCGCGTAAATGCCGTCGCCGCGAAGATCGGTTTCCAGACGATACTTTTCCAGTAAGTGGCGGACCCACCCGAATTCCGGATGTGGCTCGTCACGAAATTCGCCCGTCTCGAGCAGCGTCACTTCGAAGCCCGAATTTTCCAGCAACTTGTGGATCTCGCGCGGCGTGTATTCGCGATTGTGTCGCGCATCCACTTCGCCCGATTCCGACGGCCGGATGTACGCGTGAAAGAACCCCGGATGATAGCCCTGCAAAATCGCGGAGATGCCGCGCAACGCCGCGACATTCGGAGTAGTCAGCACGAAATGGCCGCCGGGCTTCAGAATGCGGTTCACCTCACTCATCAAATGCATCGGGTCTTCGAAAAGGTGCTCGATCAACTCGCCGCAGAGCACAGTAGAAAAGTGCGCGTCGGGGTACGGAAAGCGATCCTTCTCCGCATCAAAGTGGTCAATGCAGCATTCGAACGTTTCGCCATCGGCACTCGTGACGGTTCGATGGTCCACGCGGCCGAGCTTACCGTAATAGCAGCCGCGAACTTCGCCATAGCCGAGCCGGGTTTTCAGCGCGGGCGTGATTTGCAGATACGCGCCCATCTCCAGCACGCGATCGCACGGGCCTCCCGGCGGCGTGATCGATAATGTTTTCACCAGGCGCGTTTCGTGGGTGCGCAGGTAACCTTCCGCTTCCGTATTCTCCGCCCAACCGGAGAGATATTCCGGCAGATCTTCGCCCGCGTTCGCTTGCGGCGGAGGCGGGGGAGCCTGCGCAGCGCGTTCCGGCTGCTTCCACTCTTTGCCCTCGACGACCGCTTGCAGGAATTCCGCATACTGGCGCGCGACCGAATCCCAATTGCATTCGCGCGCCACCCAATCCTTCGCACGCGTCCCCAGCGCTTGAGCCACTTCAGGCCGCGATACCAGCAGGTTCAGGTATTCGAAGATCAGGTCCTCTTCGCCCGCGCCGACCGGCACCTTCAAACAAACATCGTCGGGGAATTCGGAGAAGCTGCCGATATCGGAAACCAGCACGGCCTTCCCCAATCCGAGCGAGCGCAGCAGCGTGCCGGAGCTTTCGCCGACCGTCGGAAACCGCAAATTGAGAATAATATCGGTGGCCGCGATGTAGCCGACGAACTCCTCAATGGGGACGAAGCCGAGTACGCGCACGTTCGCGGAAAGCCCCATCGACCGGATCATCTGCTCGATAGGAAATTCCGGGTGAGGCTCGCCTACCAGCAGCATCTTCACGTTTGGCACAAGGCGCACGAGACGGCGAAACGCGCGCAGAGATTCGGCGATGCGCTTGTATGGCTTCAGGAAGCCGAAGACGCCCACCAGTGGCGTAAGTTCATCGAGACCGAGCTTGTGCCGGTAGCCGAGGCGATCGGCCTGTGGAATCCACGCGCCGTGCGGGATGATTGCCAGCGGACCTTTGTACCCCGCCGCGCGAATTTCCTTTTCCAGAAAACAGCTGTGTACAATCACGCCGCGCGCACTTTCGAGCAGGCGCCGCGTCATCGGCAGGCCCTCATAATCGGGACCTACTTCAAGCCGCCGCACGCGCTCGGCAAACGCCCGCGCCTCCGCGCCCCCTTCGTACTCGCATTCCTCGACGTAGCCGTCCCAATTGCCTCGCTTGATGGTGATATCGGCAATCAGGTGATGCAGGTTGGATTCGTGCATCACCACCACGCCGGGATTTTTCAGCGCTGTCTCGTAAACGAAGCCGTGAAATCCGTTGTTGCCGGCGTGGTAGACCGCGATGTCGCAGCAGGAGGGGTCGAACGCGCGATCGCCCGCGAAGATCTCCAGATCCACCATGGGGCGCAGACTTTGAATCAGTGCTTCGGAATAGTCGGCGATGCCGCTGCGCGCGGGAGGCAGCGGCGAGAAAAACGCCACGCGCATTCTAGCGCACCAGCTCCAGCGTCAACTTACTCGTCGAGATCGGCAGTAGGATTTGGACCGGAGTGCGTGCGGAATCGCGGGCGTAGAGCACTTCAAAATTGAAGTTCGCCCGGGCGCCTCGCACAGAGACGTTCACATGATCTGTGGTTTCGGATTTCCCGGCGATGGTCACACTTTGCGGGCCGGTATAATCCATGCGAATCAGATACGCTCCACCGAAGAAGATATTCTGCGCGGCGGGCATTCTTCCCTGCCCCAGCTCCACGCGAACGTAGTACAGGTAGGTGAGAGCGTCGCGGGCGCAGCTCGGAATGCTGAAGGTGGATTGCCCCGGCTTGGCGCCTCCGTCGGGCAGCAGCGTCACGCGCTCGGCCGAGCCGCCCTTCTGGTCAAAGGTGGTGCGCTCGCGGCTTTTCCTGCCCGCGTGGCTCTGGTCGCGCGTGAATTGGAGCGAGCAGAGGTCGGGCGTGCTCGTGGACCGGTAATGATCGTCAATAGCAAACCCGGGGACGCCCGCGCTGACGGCGGCTTCGAAGTTCCAGCCGGAATCCGTCTTTTGCGCCGTGAGGGTAGCGTCGCCCAGACTCAATCCGCTCTGCCACTGAATGCTGTAGCGGAGTGTTTCGTTCTTCCAGGGGAAGCCGTTCTGCGCCAATAAAGGCGCGGCAAGCAGCGTGAGAGCTAGAAATCGGGTCATGGATGCGTTATATGAGAGACGCCGGCGCGGGCTCCCGCGTTGGGGCATTCCAGAACTTCATGGAAAACTTCGAGGGTCCGGCATGCGGTTCGCTGCCAGCTAAAATGCGCGGCGCGCTGCAACCCGAGCCTTTCCATGCGGGCGCGCAATTCGGAATCCAGCAGCAGGTCCGCCAGTGCGCGGACGATTTCTTCGGTGGCGTAGGGATCGAAGGTAATAGCGGCGCCATCCACCACTTCGGGCAGCGCCGATGTATTCGAGCAGACCACCGCGCGTCCGCAAGCCATCGCTTCCAGCACCGGGAGTCCGAAGCCCTCATAAAAAGACGGAAACACCATCGCGTCGCAGGCATTGTACAGGTGGAGCAGATCGTCGTCCGTGACAAAACCGAAGAACTGTATGCGATCGCCGACCCCCGATTCGCGCGCCGCCTCGCGCACCTTCTCGGCGAACCAGGTGGGCTTTCCGGCCAGCACCAGATTGTGCTTGATCTGCGGATAAGCATTCACCAGGCGCGCGAAGGCGCGGATCAGGCCGATATGATTTTTGCGCGGCTGCAAATCGCCGACATTCAGCAGAAACTTGCCGGGAATCGAGAAGCGCTCGCGGACTGTTTGCGCGGCGGCTTCGCGCGAGATCGGACGAAACTCGCTTCCAGCGGCGTTGGGCACCACCACAACCTTATCTTCATCGAGATCGCCGTAGACCTTCAAAATGGCGTTGCGCGAAAAGTCGCTGCCCGTCAGAATACGGGCCGCCCTGCCCACGGTGCGGCGGACCGTCCATTGCAACTGCAGCGCTCGCGAGCGCGTAAAGTATTCGGGATGTTCCAGAAAGCTGACGTCGTGCACGCTCACCACAACCGGCACCCGGCAATTCAGCGGTGCGGTGTACTGCACGTGCAGCAGGTCCGGCCGGTCTTCATTCACTTTACGCGCAAGGTCGAAGCCCAGACGCACGAACGGATTCGCCGCCACCTGCCGCACCCGGATGGGCGGCGGGACGAAATTGCGAGCATTCTCGCTGGAAACGTAGGCAACAAACTCGCAGTCGCGGCCGCTTGCGGCGAACGCATTCAGGAGGCTTCGAACGTAAACCTCATTCCCCGTGAGATGGCGGCCGATGGCGTGAGCATCAACGGCGAAACGCATTGGCCGTACCAGTATAGCGGACCGAAATGCCCCGCTGGTGTGTCAGAAATCCAGAGTTTGCCACGCTTTTTCCCATGTGAACTCTTTTTCCATCAACAGTCTGCCGGAATTCGCTATGTTGCACCGCAGAGTGTTGCACGCCAGCAACCGCGCGACGGATTCGGCGAACTGCGAGGGCGAATCGGCGAGCAGCAGATGTTCGCCATCGCGCGCCGGCAGGCCCTCCGCCCCGATGGTTGTGGAGACAACAGGCGTGCCCGCCGCCCATGCCTCCAGGATTTTCAACCGGGTGCCGCTTCCCGAAAGCAGCGGGACCACGGCCACCTTTGCGCGCGCGAGTTCGACGAGCGCATCGGGAATTTCACCTGTGGTTTCAATGCGCGGGTCGCCTTGCGTATAGCGAGCCACAGCCGCCGGATTCCTGCCGATCAGCCGCCATTTCAGTTCCGGGCGCCGCTCCCGCAACAGCGGCCAGATCTCCCGGCGAAAGTAGCGGACGGCGGCAATATTCGGGTGGTATTCGAGATTTCCCGAGAAAACAATCACATCCTCTTCGCTGCGCGGCGGAGCCGGGACGAGCGGGATTGCGTTCGGGTACACACGGACGCGGGCCTGCGGGGCGATTTCCGTCACTGCCGCACCATCCTCGCTGCTGACCGCCAGGACTTCCGTGAAGCGCGGAAGCCACTCGCGTTCGAGTTGGAGCGATGCACGCTGGAAGATGCGGTGTGCGATCCGTGCCGGCCCGGATTCGGTTTCCGCGCAGCGGCGGTGCAGAACGCTCTCGATATTGTGCAGGTTGAGCACGGTACGTTGCGCCGCTGTCGCGAGCACATCGAGGTACGTAGCGCACCAGGAGTGTTCGATCACCGCAACGCCATAGCGGCAGCCCGCGATCGCCGCACCAATTTCGGCGTCGAAACCGGCGAACCGGTCCACCAGGGGCGGCACCCTGCGAGCCACCCGCCCGGCATTGCGAGCGCTTTTCGACAGCAGGTCGCGGCGATTCGCCGGAAGGTCCAGAACGTGGATGCGCCGCAACAATCCGGCAGGAATTCGCTGCGCCGGATCGGGCGCGCCGGGCTGACGGAATACGATCAGGTCGGTCTCGTAATGGCGAGCCAGGTATTGGAGCAGAGATGCCGTACGCAGCGCTCCGCCGCCCGCTAGCGGGTAGGGAGCCTCGGGCGCGAGCATGAGGGCTGCGGGGCTCTCAGCGGGCAAAGCGCCTCCTTGCCTCCTCATACACCTCGTAGGTGAGCCGCGCGGTACGGTCCCACGAGAACTCCTGCGCCCGCGCCAGGGAGCAGGCGCGCCGCTCCAGGCGAACATCGGGCGAATTCGCCAGCAGTAGCATGGCGGCTGCGAACTCTTCAGCAGTGCCGGCGTAGATTGCAGCTTCGCCCCCGGCTTCGGCGACAGCGCGCGACGCGATTACCGGAGTGCCGCATTGCATGGCTTCCAGAACCGGCAGCCCAAACCCTTCGTAATGCGAAGGATAGACAAGCGCAAGCGCTCCCGAATACAGCGCCGGCAGATCCGCGTCGGGGACCTCGCCCATCAGTCGCAGCCCGGGCTCATTCTCGGGAAGCGGAGGACAATCGGCGCGTCTCCGGCCGGCAATTGCCAGATCCACGGGACACTGCTGCCGGACGGCGCGCCAAGCCTCGATGAGCAGCGGAAGGTTCTTGCGCGGTTCGAGTGTGCCGACAAAAAGAAAGTACGGCGTGCCGGCGGGCGGCGTTTCTGCGGAACGAAGCCAATTCGGCGCAGCCTCCGGGACGGCCACAACTCGCTCCGGGACCAGGCGGAAGCGCTCGATCGCCTGCTTGCGGACGCTCTCGGCGGGCGTAATCACCATCGTCGGGATACCCAGCTCCAGCAGGAGCGGAGTGCGCCGGCGAACACGAGACGCCGCATGGTGCCAGGAGGAATCCATCCACGGCGAAAGGTCGTGGATGGTAAGAACGCTGGGGCGGCGAGGGATGTATGGGACGGCGAAATCGGGACCGTGGATGAGGTCGGCGGAAAGGCGCCGCAGTTCGCGTTCCAGGCCCCAGATCCACCATCGCCGTTCAATGGCGTTGCGCGGCGCTCCGCCGTGCGTCAGGTTGGACGGGGCGGCAGGCGGCAGAGCGAATGGCTGGTCGGAGAGCAGGACGAACTCGTCGGCCGGAAAACAGCGAGCCAGCGCCAGGCTGAGTTCCCCGGTGTAGCGAGCGAGACCTCCGCTGGTGAGTGCCAGCGAAGCCGCTTCTATGCCTACGCGCATGTCCGGGAATTAGCGTACCGCGGTTCGTTCGCCGTAGTTGCGTTCGTAGAAATTGAGATATTCGCCGCTGCGTACGCGCGCCACCCACGCGGTGTTGTCGCGGTACCAGCCGATGGTCCGGGCGAGCCCGTTTTCGAAGTCCATGGCGGGCGTCCAGCCGGTCTCGTGCGTCAGCTTTTCGCTCGAAAGCGCGTAGCGCCGGTCGTGCCCCGGGCGATCCGTCACGTACCGGATCAGCGATTCAGGCTTGCCCGTCACCTGCAACACCTGGTGCACAACGTCCAGGTTCGGCAGCGAGCGATTGCCGCCGATGTTATATACTTCGCCGTCGCGGCCTTCTTGCAGCACCGCCAGAATTCCGCGGCAATGATCCTCGACATACAACCAATCGCGGACCTGCATACCGTCGCCATACACGGGCAGCGGCTTGTCTTCGAAGGCGTTGGCGATCATCAGCGGAATCAGCTTTTCCGGAAACTGATACGGTCCGTAGTTATTCGAGGCACGGGTGATCAGTACCGGCAGCTTATAGGTCACGAAATAAGACCGCGCCAGTAAGTCAGATCCGGCTTTCGATGCCGAATACGGGCTGCTGGGGTTCAGAGGAAACTCTTCCGTCGCTTCCGCGGGCGCTTCCAGGCTGCCGTAGACCTCATCGGTGGAGACGTGAACGAAGCGCGCGAGCCGATTGCGGCGCGCCGCTTCGAGCAGTGTGAATGTGCCGCGGAGATTCGTTTGAATGACGGGCTCCGGCGAGAGAATGCTGCGGTCGACGTGCGATTCGGCGGCAAAGTGCACGATTGCGTCGGGCCGTTCTTCGGCTACCAGTTCATTGACAAGCTGCTCGTCGCAAATATCGCCGTGCACAAATCGATACCGCGGATTGCCGGCCGTTTCGACTAAGTTCTCCAGGTTGCCCGCATAAGTCAACTTATCCAGGTTGACCACATCGAATTCGCCGCTCCCGGCCGTCATGCGAACAAACGCGGACCCGATAAAGCCGGCGCCGCCGGTCACCAGAATTTTCATTGCCTTACTTCCACTGGTTTTCCCAGTCGTAATTGATCAGGGGATCGTTATAAGGAACGCGGCCTTCGTCTTTCGGATTGTAGAACTGATCCGTCATGTAGACCAGGAGGGACTCGTCTTTTCCCACGACTTTGTAGCCGTGTCCCACTCCCGGCGGAATGAGAATCTGCCAGGGCCGCAGCGAACCTACGTATAACGTATTCTTGCGGCCGAACGTTTCCGACCCGAGCCTTAGGTCCACTAATGCAACTTGCAAAAGTCCCTTGACCGGCGTCCAGCAATCCGTCTGGTACAGATGAAAATGAAAGGCCTTTACGGAACCGGCGTAGTTGAGCGCCGCGGAAACCTGTGTCCTTGCGGGAGGAAAGTCCGCGGCGAGTCCGTGACCGAGCCGCTGCACTTCCAGAAAGTAACCGCGATCGTCGGGATACAGCGCGAGCGGCTGCACACGCACTCCCGCGATCAGATCCGGCGAGGCGGGATTGACGATCACCGAGCCGATACCCTTTTCGCAGGTGGGCACCGCGAGCTCGAGTCCACCGCCGGAAGCGAGTCGCTGCGCCGTCATTGCAATAGCCGTATCCCCGGGCATCAAACGCGCACGACCCCCTTGGGCACGTCCGCGGTCAGAGGGGGTTCTGCCGCCGGCTTACGCGTTTGCGCGACCAGGTTTGTGGCGCGCAAAAGAGATTCAAAAGTGCCGGCGTCCGTCCACCAGCCCTGCAACACCGAGGATGTCATCGTGCCTTCCCGGATGTAGGCGTTGTTGACGTCCGTAATCTCCAGTTCGCCGCGTCCGGACGGCACCAGCGTCTTGATTTTGTCGAACACGCTGGCATCGTACATATAAATCCCGGTGACGGCGTAATTCGATTTGGGCCTGGAGGGCTTTTCTTCAATGGAAACCACGCGGCCGCCGGAGAGTTCGGCTACACCGAAGCGTTCGGCGTCCGGCACTTCTTTCAGCAGGATGTGAGCGCCGGCCGGCTGTTGCCGGAAGCGATCGGCAGCCTCACGAATACTTCCCTCGATGATGTTGTCGCCCAATACCACGCAGATCTTGTCGCCATCGGCGAAATGCTCGGCGAGGCCGAGTGCATCGGCGATGCCGCCTTCGCCTTCCTGATAGGTATAGTTGATGTGCTTGAGGCCGAATTCTTTGCCATTCGCCAGCAGGCGAAGAAAATCGCCGGAGTTGCGCCCTCCGGTGACAATCAGAATATCCTGTATCCCCGCATCCACCAGCGTCTGTATCGGGTAATAAATCATCGGCCGGTCAAAGATCGGCAGCAGGTGTTTGTTCGTGATCTTGGTCAGCGGAAAGAGGCGGCTTCCCGTACCGCCGGCCAGCACAATACCTTTCATAAGCTCATATTGTCACACATTGACAGCGTGGCCCCTTGGCGCCGTCCGGCCGCGTGTCCTGTTAAAATGTCGGCCATGCCGCTCTACAATTGGAACCTGCTTCCTGAGGAGCAGTTGAACCCTCTCATCTCGCGCAAGGCCATACACATGAAGGGCCTCACCATTGCCCGTCTGCACCTGGCCAAAGGCGCGGTAGTGCCGGAACACCGGCATGTGCACGAGCAGGTGGCGACCGTGGAGCGCGGCGCGCTGAAGTTCTTCATTGAAGGCCGCGAGTTGGTGCTGAAGTCCGGCGAGTCGCTGGCCATAGCGTCCGACATCCCGCACCGCGTGGAGGCCATTGAGGACACTGTGGTGGTGGATGTATTTTCTCCGTCGCGCGAGGACTGGCAAAGCGGGAACGACAGCTACTTACGGAAGTAACCTATTTTTCCGCTGTTACTCACGACTTACTGGTTGCCGCGAGCGGCAGCACATTGTCCTCACGCCTGCTTCAATTTACTCGACGGGACTCCGTTCCAAGTGATCGATGACGATCACCTCCACCGGAACCTTCTCAGGCTGTAAACGGAGCCCCAGCACATCTCGCAAAGCCCCGGATAGAGTAGGCAAAGAGTCGTCGCGCTCGTCGCGCGTCCATTTCATCTGGAAGTCGTATACGCCGGCGATTCCCGTTTTATCGAACACAATGCCGTCCATCAGGCGTGTGAGGTAATCGGCTAGACCGGTCATGGATGTTTTGGTCGCTCCGAAACTTACCGCCTTGCCGTCGGAGCTGCTATTTGTGCCGCCGCCAGTTCCCGGCTCGACAGGTTTTAACTTGAACCCGCCCTTTGCGACCACCATCGCGTACCCCTCTTGTTCCCTGGTCTCGCGATGGACGGCGAGTTTAAACCGATCCTCCAACAATGTGAGCAGCATCAGGTCGCGGTCTTCGTCCTTGGTGTCCGGCGGGTACTTTGCGGCGATGTCGTACGACTCGGTCTCGATCCACCGCGGCCCATCGATCTGCTGCGGCTTCGCTTTATACGCACGCTGAAGGAGCAGTTTCATCGAGTAATTGGAGATGAGAATCTGCCCCTTCGATGCGTGGGACGAGCGACTACCCGACTCCGAGGTATTTACCTTGACCGACGCGGCCTCGAACGCCGGACGCGCTTTCTCCTGCGCCAGAGCGCCCACGGCCGCAAACAGAATCAGAATTGCAGTTCGCATCGTGTGTGTTAGACGCTCGGGAGCGCCATCCGTCGCGCGGGCTACGGTCGATTCCGTTAGTGAGTCATGCCGTAAACGACGTAGTTCACACCGATGCGGATGCCAAGCGCGGAGAACTGCTGCGGGTATTCGGGATTGTCGGCGTGCTCCCAGGAATCGCCCAGATCCATGTTGTGGCAGATCGCAACCACTACGCGGCCCTTGTCGTCATAGATGCCGCGCCAGTGCGGGTCTACGCCGCCGTACTCGGAAGTGCTGTGGGTTCGCACGTACTGTTCACCGGGAACCTGATACTTATCGTCGAGGTCGTAGATTGTGTGGAAGATCGCCTCGTCCTTCGGCAGATCTACGATATTCCGGTCAGGAAATACCTTCCGCATACTGGCGGCAAAAACGTCCCACTCTTCGGTGCCGTGAAAGTCGTCGCACATAAAGAAACCGCCGCGATCGAGATATTCGCGCAACGCTTTCGCCTGTGCGTCGGTCAGATTCCAGTGGCCGACTTCCACGCCGTACAGCCACGGCCAATCGAACTGGTCGCCTTCATCGAGGTTAATCGGCTGCTCCACGCTGCGGGCGTGAATGCGCGTGAGACGGCGCACAGCCTCGGAGAAGTGACGGTCGCTGCGCGGGTAGTCCATGGTCCAGTAGACGCCGCGGCCGCCTTGCGTCCAATCCACGGCAAACCGCCGGCGTCCCCAGCCGCCGCGCTGACCGGCGTGCACGCCGTCCATATTCGGATACATCAGGCGCGCAAACACCCACTCGGTCTTTTCCTGATAATCGGGCGGGATCGGAAAATCGTTGTATTCGAACGCGGGCATTTCACGCCACGTGTGCACGTGCTGTTGCTGCCAGGCGAATAATCCGCCGGAAAGAGTCAGGCCCGCCAGGAGCAAACACGGTCGCGAAATCCGCATCCCAATCCTTTGAATCGAGAATACCACCGCCGGGAGTGCGGTCGCTGTAGACTAACGAGGTGATGTTCAGCTTCGCCCGCTTTTTCATGGCCGGCACGGCGTCTGTCGCCATTGCTCTGGCGCAGTTCCCCGGCGGCACGAATCCAGACGGCTCGTTGCGACCCTCTGTGCCGTTAACCCGGCTCTTCACCCAGGACGCATACACCGAGTATCAAATCCTCGAACCAGGCAGCGAACAGTTTCGGATTCGCTTCCTTCCCGAGGAAATGCGCGCGGGCGCCACCGAACTGGTGAACGCCACCCGCGGCGGCAGCGAGGGAAGCGATATCGAAGTGTACGATCCGCGCACCGGCAAGCCGCTGCCTTTCACTTATAAGCCTGACCCGAACGACCCGGAAACACACTCCATCCGCGCAACCCTGCCGCGTCCGGTTCCGCAGGGCGGAATCGGACGGGTGCTGATCTACAAGACGTACAAGGATCCGCGCACATACATGATGAACAACGGCAACATCGTCTGGGTGCGCAGTCTCAGCGGCTACCGTCTGGGCGTGATTCTGCCGAAGGGCTTCGCGTTTGCATCGAGCAATGTGGCGGCCCAACTTTCAACGACGCCCGATGGACGCCTGAAACTGGCGTTCGCGAACCCGAGCGGGCAGAGCAATCCCGTGACGATTCACGCGCACAAGACTGCGGCCGCTTTCGCACCGGCGCCGTACACGGACATGTTTTTCGACGACATCAAAACCCTCTACGACCTGGACGCGCCCGAGAGCCACACGATTAAGGTGGAGCAGACTTACAGCGATTACCGGAAAGGCGAACAGGCGCATCTGGACTCGCTCGCATACCTGGCGCTGAAGGATCTGGCCGTGACAGATCTCGATACCGCGAAGCCGCTAACGGTTTCCGGCACGAATGCGAAGCTGGAGGAACCGATTGTCAACGAGCGTCAGAGCGCGCATCTGCGGCTCACCGGGACATTGAAAGACGATGGCTATCGCGTGAATGGCGGCGCGTTGGTCTTTGACCGCCAGTTGCACGGATTGCGCAACACAGTCCTGCTGCCGGCTGGCTGGGAAGTCGAATCGGTGTCGCAATCCGGCACGATCGGTACCTATCGCGGGAGGTCGTTTGTGGCGCTCATCAATTTAAATGCGGAGAACAATTACCGGGTGGTGATTCGAGCGAAGCGGTAACGACCGGGCTCCTCCTGCCCGGTCGCAAAGATAAGATTACCGACCGGCCGGAGGCCGGTCGTTACTTGGCATCTCTCCAGTTGGGGCCAGTTCCTATATCGACCAATAGCGGGACCTTCAACTGCATTACGCCTTCCATCTCTTTCTTGACCAGCGCCGACACCGGCTGCACTTCTTCGGGCGGGCACTCGAAGACGAGCTCGTCATGCACCTGTAGAAGCATCTCCGTCCGGAAGTCGCCGTTGCGTAGAGCGGCGTCAATGCGGACCATCGCGAGCTTGATGAGGTCCGCCGCGGTGCCTTGCAGCGGCGAATTGACCGCCGTTCGTTCCGCAAAGCCGCGCGCATTCGCATTGCGGCTGTTGATGTCCGGAATCGGCCGCTCGCGCCCGAAGAGCGTTTTCGTCACGCCGGCTTGGCGGACCTCGGCGATGGTCGCGTCGATGAACTTCCTGACGCCGGAATAACGCGCGAAATAGTTCCTGATGTACTGCTCGGCTTCGGATCGCGGAATACCCAATTGCTGCGCCAGGCCGAATCCGCTGATGCCGTACACGATCCCGAAATTCACGGCCTTCGCGCTGCGGCGCGCGTCCGGCGTCACCATCAGCGGCGGAACGCCCATCACCTCGGCGGCCGTGCGTGTGTGGATGTCTTCGCCTTCGCGGAAGGCGGTCACGAGCAGTTCGTCGCCGGACATGTGGGCCAGCAGCCGGAGTTCGATCTGCGAGTAGTCCGCGACCATGAGCGTCCAACCCTCCCGCGGCACGAACGCGGCGCGGATCTCGCGGCCAAGAGCGGTACGAATCGGAATATTTTGCAGGTTGGGATTCGAACTTGATAGCCGCCCGGTTGCAGCGCCGGTCTGATTGAAGCTCGTGTGCAGCCGCCTGCTGAACGGGTCGAGTAGCGCGGGCAGCGCATCCACGTAGGTCCCCTTCAATTTGGTGAGCTGCCGGTACTCCAGCACTTTGCGCACAATCTCGTGCTCCCCGGCGAGTTCGTCGAGAACGTCGGCGGCGGTGGAAATGGTCTTGCCCTTGCCATACTTCACGGGCGCGGGCAGCTTGAGATCCTCAAACAGGACGCGGCCCAGTTGCTGCGGCGAACTGATATTGAACGGCTTTCCCGCAAGGGCGTGAATCTCGCCGGTGAGCCGCGAGATCTCCGTTTCCATGAGATCCGAAAGGCGCTTCAGCTCGACGGGATCGATGCGGATGCCGGTGCGTTCCATACGCGCCAGGACTCGCGCGAGCGGGAGCTCGATGGTTTCGTAAAGCTCGCACAGACCGCGACTCTCCACCGCCGGAGCAAGCTGACTCCACACCTCCAGCATGATGTCCGCGTGCTGCTCGGGCGCCGGACCAAGCTTCAGATCCAGACGCCGCCGCGCCTGCTCATCCAGCGGACAACCCGAAGGGTCCGCATCCAGCAGAAACGCATAGAGCATGATGTCGTGATCGAAGCCGCGCGCCGGTATGTTCATGCGGTCGAGCGTCAGGATCGCCGACTTCACGTCGCAGGTAATCTTCTTGAGCGACTCCGATTCCAGATACGGCTTGAGCGCGTCGAGATTCTCGTTGGTGACCGCGCGCGCTTGCCCCGGCTGCCAGGAAAGTCCGACAGTGTCCAGCGCGAACTCGCCCTCGGCGGACTTTGAAATCGCGACCGCCACCGGCGTACCTTCGGGAATCGCGGCCATCCAGGTCTGCAATTCGACGGCGCTCTCAATCACACCATAGTCGCGCACCCGCACATCTTCGCCCGGGCCGAGTTCCTTCAACAGCGAATGGAATTCCAGCTCCTTGTAAACGGCCTTCAGCGCGGCGGCATCGAACTCTCGCGCTTTCACATCTTCGAGCTCAAATTCGATCGGCACGTTCGTCGCGATCTCGGCCAGCCGGCGGCTCATGCGAATGCGCTCGACATTGTTCTGCAGGCTCTCGCGATGCATCTTGCGCTCAACCTCAGCGGCGCGCTCCAGCAGCGCCTCCAGCCTGTCGAATTTCGCGAGCAGCGTCTGTGCGCCCTTTTCGCCGATTCCCGGCGCGCCCGGAATGTTGTCGATCGCGTCGCCCATCAGCGCGAGCAGATCGACAACCTGATCGGGTCGAACGCCCATGAACTTTTTGACGTCGTCGGGCTTGTACCAGGCGTCGTCCTTGGCGGGATTCAGCATGGACACGCGGTCGGTGACCAGTTGCAGCATGTCTTTATCGCTGGAGACGATCACGACCTCGCATCCGCCGGTCTCGGCACGCCGCGCGATGGTGCCGATCACGTCGTCCGCCTCGAAGCCGGGGTACTCCAGAATGGGGATGCGCATGGCTTCCAGCACGCGCCGGACGTACGGAATCTGGTCGTAAAGGTCGGGCGGCATTTCCGCGCGATTGGCCTTGTACTCGGCGAACTCCTGAACGCGATGCGTGGGCTCGCCGCTTTCAAACACGGCCGCGATGTACTCCGGGCCGAACTGCTTCGTCAACTTGCGAAGCATGTTGTTGAAGATGTAGACCGCTTCGGTGGAAAACCCGGTGCTGGTGCGCATCGGCGGAGCGCTGGACCTCGCCCGGGCATGATATGCGCGAAAAATGAACCCGAAGGCGTCAATCAGGAATAACTTTTTGTGGGGCACTATCGCTCTCCATCCTATCTTGGGGCCACATGCTGCTGCAATCCCGCCACACTGTGCCAGCAAACCGTTGCAAATGCGCAACACTGTGTAAAACTAAAATCCTTTTGAATCAAAAACTTGACCAGAAAGCATCGAAGCTGCACTAAACTGGAGAAGTATGCGCGGAGCAGCCATTTGAGATTCGAGACTACGCTTCGGCGTCCCGTGTCGGCAACCGGCGTGGGGTTGCATTCCGGCGTTCCGGTCAGCATACATATCCTTCCCGCTCCTGTCGCGACGGGCATCGTTTTCCATCGCACGGACCTCGACAATTTCGCGATCCCCGCGAGCTGGCGGCACGTCGCGCGCGTCAGCTACGCCACCAGCCTCATGCGCCAGGGCGTGCTGATCTCCACCACCGAGCATCTGCTGAGCAGCCTCTACTCCATGGGCATCGACAACGCGATCGTGGAGATCGACAATCTAGAGGTTCCCATATTGGACGGCTCCGGGATGCCATTTGTCCGGCTGATCGAACATGCGGGCATCCGGCAATACCGTCGAAAACGGCGATATCTCCGCATCCGGCGGCCCGTTTCCGTGGAAGATAAGGGCAAGCGCATCAGCATTCTGCCGGCTGAGAGTTTCCGCCTCACCTGCGACACGGATTACCCGGCGCCTGTCGGGCGGCAATCGCTCGAAATGGAAGTGACTCCGGAGCGTTACGCCGCCGAAGTCGCGTTCGCGCGCACCTTCGGCTGGGATCGCGATCTGGACCAGATGCGCAACATGGGCCTGATTCGAGGGGCATCGCTCGAAAACGCGGTCTGCTTCACCGAAACAGGTCCACTGAACCCCAAAGGCTTGCGCGCGCCCGACGAGTGCTGCCGCCACAAAGCGCTGGACCTCATCGGCGACCTCGCGCTTCTCGGCCGTCCGCTCCTCGGCCACGTGATCGCCGAGCGCGCGGGCCACGCCATGCATGCAGCCCTGGTCAAAACGATTATGAGCGATCCATCGCTCTACGAGATCATTACCTTCGACCAGTTGGCGTCGCGCGTGACTCAGGCCCTGGTATCCTGATTTTTGCGTCCGCTTATTCTGTTCCTCCTGCCGCTTTTTTCTCTTTTCGCCCAAACTGCGTCGCAACACGAGACGGTTGTCGTCACTGGCACCTATGAACCGCTGTCCATCGACGAGATCGATCGCGCCCTGACTCTTCTGCCGGTCCGCTCCAACAGCCTGCTGCTCGGCACTCTCGTCGACGCGCTGCGACTCGACCCCTCGCTCGACTTGCAGTCGCGCGGCGCCGATGGCATTCAGACGGACCTTTCGATCCGCGGCTCGGGCTTCGAGCAGACGCTGGTGCTGCTGAACGGCCAGCGCATGAACGATGTACAGTCCGGTCATCATGACATGGATATTCCAGTGCCCCTCGATGCCGTGACGCGCGTCGAAGTGCTGCGCGGCTCCGGTTCCACGATGTACGGCTCGGACGCAGCGGGCGGCGTGATCAACATCATCACCGCCCCTCCCGAGGGCCTGGAATTTCGTCTCAAAACAGCTATCGGCAATTTCGGAACGAATCAGGAGAGTGGGTCCATTTCCGATACGTTCGGGCGCATCAGCGAGCAACTCACGTTCGCGCGCGATTTTTCAACCGGATTCATGCCGGATCGCGATTATCGCAACCTGCAACTTGCCTCCGGCACGCAGCTGCTGAGCGGCTGGGGCGTCACCAGCGTCACCCTGGCGTATATGGACCATCCGTTCGGCGCGAATCAGTTCTACGGCGCGTATCCATCCTGGGAGGATACGAAGACGTGGTGGGCCGGCGTGCAGCAGGCGTTCGGCAAGAAAACGACGGCCAGTTTCGCCTATCGCCGGCACAGCGACCTGTTCGTGCTCTTCCGCGACTCGCCGGAAATCTACACGAACCATCACGCCGACGAAACGGTTCAGGCGGCCGTGCGGCGGACGGAAACGCTGGCGCCTTCCGTCTCGCTCTTCTACGGCGTGGACGCGCTGCATGAATCCATCGTCAGCAACAATCTCGGCAACCATGCGCGCAGCCGGGCGGCGGCATATGTCGCCATCGACTTCCGCGCGTTGAAGCGCTTTTCGCTCAGCATTTCCGGACGCGAGGAAATTTATCACAGCTTCGCCGGCACGTTTAGCCCGACGGTCGCAGGCGGGGCGTGGATTACCGGCAAGCTGAAGCTACGGGCCAGCGCCAGCCGGGCCTTTCGCATTCCCACGTACACGGATCTCTACTACCAGGACCCGGCGAACGAGGGTAACCCGAACCTGCGTCCGGAGCGCGCATGGACTTACGAGGCAGACCTCGACTGGCGCCCCGCGCCGCGCGTGCGCGCCGATGTCACCATCTTCGAGCGGCGCGAGCGCGACGATATCGATTACTTCCGCACCAGCCCGACCGCGCTATGGCAGGCCCTGAACATCGATTCGCTGAACTTCACGGGCGTGGAGAGCGGCATCGGAGTCAATCTCCGGCACGGCGGCACAGTGGACCTGCGATACACGTGGCTGCTCGGAAGCCAGAACACGATCCCGCTCGGCGAAACGAAGTATTCGTTCAACTACCCCACCGATTCCGGCGTAATCGCCTGGCAGGCATCGCTCATGCAGCATTTCTTGGTGCGATCGCGCGTCGGCGTCCTCAACCGGCGAGCGCGCGACCCGTACGCGCTCTGGGACTTTTCGGCAGCGTGGGACAAGGGCTCGATTCATCCCTTCGTCAGGCTGGCGAACATCACAGCGACGCGCTATGAAGAGATTCAAGGCGTCGCGATGCCGGGCCGCACGGTAGTTGGAGGAGTTGAGTTCCTCGTGCACGCCCACTGAGTTTTCACCGGCCCGGCAGCGCACTGCTGGCACTGTCTTCACCGAGTAAGCGTTCGATGAGTGCCGTCACTTCCTCGCGCATCTGTTCGTGGAATTCGCCGCTCGCTTTCCCCGCGAAGCCCGCGTGCACTGCGCGGACGCGGCCGTCGCGGCCCAGGAAAAACGTGGTTGGCCATGCGTTCAGGTTGACCGCTTGGGGCAATTTGGCCGAGAGCTCCGACGGAGTGCCCGCCAGCAACACGGGATATGTGATTCCGTACTTGCGGATGAAGGCGCGGAGCCGCTCGGGATTCTGCAGTTGATCTGCCTCCTCGAAATCGAGGGCCACAATCTCCAGCCCGCGGGCGTGATATTTCCGGTAAAGCTCCACCAGGAACGGAGCTTCATCGTGGCAATTCGGGCACCAGCTTCCGCCGATGGCCAGAACCACCACCTTGCCTCGAAAGCGCGCATCCTGGTCCGTGACCGCAACGCCATTCAGGTCCGTGCCGGCGAAGTGCAGGGGCGCCGCCGGGTCCTTCACGGACGTATGGCGCGAGGGGTCCGCGGGCAAGGGCAGCCCCTTCTCACGCGCTTCGGTTGCGCGCACCGCCGTCAAACGTTCGCGGCCGTTCTGCACTACCGTCAACGTGCCGTCCTTTTCGGGAATCACCTCCAGCACCGCCGGACGTGCGCCATCGAAGTGGCTCAGCACGAACTTGCCGTCGTGGTAGACGCCTTCCAGCGTGCCGGTGTCGCCGTCGACGCGTAAAATGGCTGCCGATACGGCGGCGCCGGATTGCCGCACGATGAAGCGCCACGCCCCCTCGCCCTTCGAGCTCTTGACGCCGACTTCCCACAATCCCGCGATCGAAGGCGCCGCTTCGGGAGCCGCGGCGGGCCGAACGAAGGGCTTCGCTTCGAACGGAACTGCCCGCCCGGCGCGCACGTATTGCCCCGTCAGGATGCCATCGGCGAGATTTGCCGTGAGCGTCGCGGCGTAATAATCGAAGCGGAGCTCGAGCTTCCCTTCGGAAAAGCGGCCGGAGGTGGAAGTGACCTTCTCATCGCCGTTAAAGAAAGATCCCTGCGCCGCGCCCGAAGGTTCAGCCGAGAATTCCATACGGAAGGGAATGCGAAGCCCGCCGCTGACGATCGAAGCATCCCAGAGCCCGGTGAGAGGTTGGGCGAGGGCGGCCGCGGCCGCAAGAAACAGCGAAAAGAGGAATCGTGTCATTCTCTATCAAATATAGGATATTACGGTTATGGTACGGTAACTAGCCGTGCCACTATGGTACGCGCTCCTCCAACCTGAGCAGAATACAGCATATGCTCGGGCCTGCTCTATTCTTCCTGGTAATCATTCTGATTGCGCCGTCGAGTCGGGCACTGATCGGCGTCTGGATCGCGGATGCGGGAAAGTGGATGGCCTCCTGGGCGCCGTTTTCCTATATCCTGCTGATGCTTCTCGTCGTTGCGCCGTTCGTGTCGCTGCTGATTCTGCATCGCTGGCCGAAGATCCCCGAACCGGAGGATCCACTGGCCAAATACAAGAATGGCGAAGACGTAATATACGATTAGCTGTTCTAGCGAACCTGCGCGACGGACCCGTTCACTTCCAGCGGATTCGGGAGATGGTGCGAAGCGTAGTACCCGGGCTGCACCCGCTCCACGATCTGCGCCACGGAACGATCGAGCACACGGAAATACGGCTGCGGGCTCAGACCGATCCAGAACGCCCAGACCACGAGCGGCGCGAACACGGCAATCTCGCGCCACGAAAGATCGCGCAGGCCCCGGTTCTTTTCTCCGACGTCGCCCAACATGGTCCGCTGGAACAGCCAGAGCAGATACGCGGCCCCGAGCGCGATGCCTACCGCACCCCAGAACGCCCAGACCTTCGACATCTGATAGGCGCCGCCGAGGATGGTAATTTCGCCGATGAAGCCGTTCAGCGGCGGCATCCCCATCGAACTCAGCGCCGCCAGTCCGAAGATCAGGGTGAAGATCGGCATCACCTTGAGCAGGCCGCCGTATTCGGCGATCTCGCGCGTGTGGCGCCGCTCGTACACCACGCCGACGATGAGGAAGAGCATGCCGGTGGAGATTCCATGGTTAATCTGCTGCAGGATCGATCCGGAAATCCCCGCCGGATTCAGCGCGAAAATTCCCAGCGTGCAGAAGCCCAAGTGGCTGACGGAGGAATAGGCCACCAGTTTCTTCCAATCCTTCTGCATCAGACTCGCCAGAGCGCCGTAAACAATGCCGATGAGCGACAGCACCGCCACGATTCCCACCACCTTCGGATCTTTGGCCGAATCCGGCAGCAGCGGCAGTGAGAAGCGCAGGAACCCGTACGTTCCCATCTTCAAGAGAACACTGGCCAGCACCACGCTGCCCGCGGTTGGCGCTTCCACGTGCGCATCCGGCAGCCAGGTGTGGAACGGCCACATCGGCACCTTCACCGCGAAGCCCAGGAAGAACGCCCAGAATATCCACCACTGCGCGTTGCTCGAAAGATGCGTCTGCATCAGGTCCGCAATGTCGAAGCTGTACACGTTCAACTGCTGCCAGTGCTGGTAATACAGCATGAGGATGCCGAGCAGCATGAGCACGCTGCCGATCATGGTGTAAATCATGAACTTGATGGAAGCGTAGCCGCGCCGTGGACCGCCCCAGATGGCGATGATGAAGTACATCGGCACCAGCACGGTCTCCCAGAAGACGAAAAACAGCAGAAAATCGAGCGACATGAAAACGCCGAGCATGCCGGTCTGCAGCAACAGGAAGAACCCGTAATACTCCTTCAGGCGCGATGAAATGGAGTTCCAACTGGAGAGGATTGCGATGAATCCGATCACCGTGGTCAGCATGACCAGCAGCAGACCCAGGCCATCGATGCCGATATGGTAACTGGCGCCGATGGAAGGGATCCACGCAGCTTTTTCGACGAACTGATAGTCCTTCGTAGGGTCGAACTTGAAAACCAACGGTAGAGAGACCAGGAACCCCGCAAACGCAGCCACGTTCGCCCAGAGTTTGACAGCCCGTTCATTCGACGACGGAATGAACGCCAGTACAAGCAACCCAAGCAAAGGCGTGAACAGGACAATTGAGAGGATATGGTCCATATATCGGAACCTGTCGATTAAGGCAACATAGTATCATCTGTCACACAGGGCCGGGAACCGAAAAAAGATGACAAAGACCGATTCTATTGCCAAATTGCGCGCCTGGTGGAGTAACAAACAAGGGCTGGACGGGCGTTTGCAAGGCGCCTTGCCCGCCGCCGTGCTCGCCGCCAGCGGATGGGCCCGTGGGCTAGGTGGCGTTTCGCCCTACCTCGCGCTCTATGCGCGCGCCGGAATCTCCCGCGAGGCGGCGGACGCGGCAGTGAACTCTCTCGAGATCCACGAGTTGCCGGCCGCCCGGAACTGCACTTACGTAGTGCCGTCGGCCGATTACGCGGTCGCCCTCAAAGCGGGCGCAGGCTTCTCGACCGACGTGAGAACCGTGGGAAAACTCGGCGTTCCCGAACGGGGAATCGAGCAACTCTGTGCCAAAGTCGAAGCGGCCCTGGCCAAAGGTCCGCTGGAGCCCGACACCATTCGCGATGCCGTAGGCCCGGCTGTTCGCAATCTCGGCGAAGAGGGTAAGAAGAAGGGCGTCACCACCACGCTGCCCGTCGCTCTCGGCGTGCTGCAAACGGAAGGGCGCATTCGCCGCATTTCACTGAACGGCCGATTTGATCAGCAACGCTACAAATATGCGCTGTGGAAGCCGGGGCCGCTCGCCCGCACGAATCTCACCGCCGAACAGACCGCTATCGAATTGGCGCGGCGGTTCTTTCGCTGGACCGGTCCCGCGACGCTTTTCGATTTTCAGACGTTTTCCGGCTGGAGCCAGAAGGTCGCAAAGGCGGCGATCGAGCCGCTGAAACTCGTGTCCCTCGAAGGTGACCTGCTCCTGCTTCCGGAAGACTGCGACGCGTTTGCCGAGTTTCAGCCGCCGAAAACGGCCGATTACCGGCTGGTTTCCGGCATCGATGGCATTCGCACGCTGCGGTCCGGCGCGCCGTCCATCGTTGACGACGGCGACCAAAAACGCATCGCCGCGCTCGATCTCAAAGGATACGGGCCCAGCGAATTGATCGGGCACATGATTGTCGATCGGGGACGAATGGTTGGCATTTGGGAATTCAACCCGGAGACGGAATCGATCGTTTACGTGCCGTTCATCGCCCGGAATAAAGACCTGGAAAAAGCTGTTGCGCGCACGGAGCAGTTTATTCGCGAGCAACTCGGCGACGCGCGTTCGTTCAGCCTGGACAGCATCAAAAGCCGAGCCCCACGCCTCGCCGCGCTGAGCAAGGCGGCGGGAAAGTAGCCTATCGCGACAACCCCATATTGGCTTCCAGCCGCTGTACGATCAGGTCGCGCCGCACCATCATGCCGTCGATTACTTCCGGCGGCACAAACTCGCCGATCTGGCGCGTCACTTCGTCCTTGCGCAATCGTTTCAATGCCGCCAGCAATTCGGGGCTGCATTGCGTGATCGCCGCCGGGTTGCGCAGCGACGTCCACTTGCGGAAGGTGCGGGTATGGTCGATCATCCACACCTGCCAGTCTTTCGTGATGACAAGGTTCTCTTGGCTCCGGTCCATGTTATAGATGAGTTGGTCGAAGACGCGGATGGTGTCCATCTGGTGACGCCAGCGAACCGGGTCGGGCGGCTGAATGTTCTTAGTGACCCGTTCCTTTTCGTCCATCAGCACGTTGTCGATCCACCAGGAGATGGAAGCGGGCTTGCCATCGATCACTCGCGCCACGCATGCCGGCACCATGCTGGCGAGCCCCAGCATCTTCGCGAGGCGGTAAGCGGCGACGTTGTACTTCCACGTGTCATGGAAGTCCTCTTCCTGCGAGCCGTCGCGGCCTTTGAAGAGCGGCATGTAAAGATCGATGTGTTGAATGTGCGCCGCGTGCTCCACCTTCCCGTCCGAGAGCATCGCCTTTTGCGAGTTGGTGATCCCCTTGCCCGCGTACTGCGCGCTTTCGATGGTGGCGGTTAGGAGAAAGTGCTCCTTTTGGGCGTTGCTCCAATTGGCCGGGTCCTGCGCCCGGGCCAGGAGGAGGACGCAGGCGGAGAAAAATGCAAGAACGAAGCGCCGTGACATCGTCTTGGAAATCAGCACGCGAGTTGCCGCCCCAATGCCGCTTTGTACGCGCGATTACGGGCAAGCGCGGCGGCGCGCCCTGGGTTAGCCTGAAGAGATGACTCGACGGGCGGCTTTGGCGGCACTCAGCGCAGCTTCGGCGCTGGCACAGGATGCCCGCAAGGCCGCCGGACCGCCGCCGCGTACCACTCCCGCACTTTGCCTGTACTCCGACCAGATGATGAAGGTCGGGTACGAGGAAATGGGCGGGATTCTGAAGATGATCGGCTTTGACGGAGTGGACCTGATGGTTCAGCCGGGCGGCCACATTACCCCGGAGCATGCCGATCTCGACCTCGAACGCGGCATCGAATCGATGAATGGGTCGGGCGTCAACGTGTACTCGGTCAGCACCAGTATCACCGCGCCGACAGATAAGACTTTGCAGACGGCGGTCTCCTGGGCGGGGCAAATGGGGGTCCCCGTCTTCCGGCCCGGCGATTGGAAATACGGAACGGGCGCTGAGCCCGAGCAGCGGCTCGCGCAAGTCGCGCGTGAGATGCAGTTCTTCAGTCAGATTGGCGCGCAGGTGGGCGTCGCGGTGGCCATCCACAACGGACCGGTCGACAGCGTCGGCGCTGCGTTGTGGGACACACAGATGGTGATCCGCGGGCTCGATCCTCGTACGATCGGTTATGCGTACGACACCGGGTACGGAGCCTCTCAGGGTCCGGTTGCGTTGCGACTGGCTGCATCGCGCCTGAAGATGGTGGTGGCGCGCGACGGTTATTGGTCCAAAGAGGGCGGCGCGTGGAAATTTGTCGAGTGCCCGCTCGGCGAGGGAATGGTCGACTGGCAGGAAGTGTTCGCAGCGCTGCGAAAAGCGGAGTTCACCGGACCCGTCTCCCTGCGCGTCGGGTACGAACCGAAAGACGAGCTAAACGCGATCAAGAAGGATCTGGATTTTCTGAAGAAGCACCGGGCGTCAGCATTCGCGTAGCCGACGTGGCGACAGGAATCTTTCCTGTCGTGGCGCACAAAGCGCGACCGGCCGGAATGCCGCGGCAACCACGCGGAAGATAAGCTAAGCGCCATAATATCTGACGTGGCGACAGGAATCTTTCCTGTCGCGGCGCGCAGAGCGCGCCTGACGTGCAAAAACAGAAATGCGACCGGCCCGGAGGCCGGTCGTTACGGCGCTACCGGACCTGGTGATTCTTCGTCGTCCGGGAAGGGGTCCGGATCGGGCTCTGGACGATGCGGCTCGTACGGCTCCGGGTCCGGATCCGGCTTTGTTGTTCCGGCGACAGCGCGGAACACACTGCGCGCCGGCTCGCGGACCGGTTCGGAGAGCGTCACTTCGCATTCGCAGCAGTCGCTGCACCGCCGGCACTTTTCGCAGATGTGATTGTTGCAGGCGTCTTTGGTGCACCGCGCGCAAATCCGCGTCGATTCCTCTCCACAGATGCTGCATTGAAATGGCATGGTTATCTCTTCTTTCCTGTTTTGGCGGTTGCCGCTGGGGCCGTGGGGCTGAGAATACCGCGACAGCGCTGCGCTTCTTTATCCATCACCACGAGCGCGCGCTCACGATCCGCCGCAAGGCTCACGATGTAAGTCTGAAACCGGCTCCGGTTCGCGCCGCCTTCCGCTGCAAGGCTGGCGAGGGCTTGAGCCGCCGCTGGACTATCATACTTGCGGATGCCTGCCTCGACGGAGGCGAGCATCGTCTCAACCGATTGCATCCGGAACAGGACTTCGATCGAAAGAGCGAGTTGCTCGGGCTTCGCGGCAAGCGCCTGGGCCTGCGACGCGATTGCCGACGTCTGAACCTTCGTCGATTGCAACTGCTCCGCGTACGTCTCCGGCGCGCCTTTCTCCACCCACGCGCGCGCGTCGATCTTCTCGAGGGCACTCGTCAGGCGCGAGTTATGCGCGGCAATTTCCTTCATGACCGGAGCGATGTCCCACGGGTTTTCCATTCCCGCCGGAGGCGACGCCTGGCAGAACGCCACCGTACTGGCGATCATCAGGAGAAGCGCGGGACGGAAAGCATCCATGAATCCATTATGTCGGAAAAGTGCGGCGCTCCCGGACGGGACTGTGAAGAAACACCAGTACGCGCAATACAACCGATTTTGTTTTCCTAGTGGCCGCCGGACGGTGGAGCAGTGGGCGCCGTCGGAGCCGTGGGTGCAGTCGGAGCTGTAGGCGCAGTGCCGGTTCCGTTCTTGCCCTTATCGCCTTGCGCCCCTACAGTGCCGCCGCCCGCTCCGCCGATGCCGCCGGGGGAACCCGGCCCGCGGTTGAGCAGGATCTGGTAAAGGCCATCCACGACTGCATTCTGAAGCTTGGCGAGAATAAAGCCGTTGTCGCGAAGGGCGGCGAGCGGCTGTCCGCGAAATACCTTGATCGATTCGCCGGCCGTCAGCTCCGGAACTTTGCCCGGCGCCGTCAGATTGCGGACTCCGACGATTCCTTCGTCCACCGTGACCACCGTCGTACCATCGTCGTCCTCGACACTCACGTCGAAAACCGTGCCGCGCACGGAAATGACTGCCGTCGGGGTGGTGACGTTCTTGTAATTCTTCACGCCCGGTGCGTGCTGGATCCACACCTTCACGCGCCCGATCATGATGTTCAGCAAATGCTCCCAATCGGTCGGCTGTTCGCGGAAAATCACCTGCGAATTCGGGAAGACTTCGAAGGTGCTGCCATCCTGCGTGTACTGGAATTTGGCCCAGCCCTGAGAACCCGTGACAATCACTTGCATCTGCTTGACGCTATCGCCAACGGAAATCGGCGTCTGATAGCCGCCCTGCAGCAGCGAGACCTGACCGGTCATTTCCAGGACTTTTGCGACGTAGGATTGCCCGAAAGCGGAGGTCGCGAGAAACACTACGAGCGCCGGTAAGAGAAGCTTAGGACGAGCGGTCCGCGAGAGCATATGGCGCCGGAGCATAGTGTAAATTTCCAGAGCCGGGCATCTGAAACCCAGCCCTCAGCTATGACTCAATTGCAGTCTAGCACTAAACTTGCAAAGCAAATAGCTGGCCGCGATTAAACTTTGCTCACAAATCACTTCATTTCAGTAGTTTGTTGCAACCGCGGCGCGGCCGAATGAGCTAGAATGGTACGCAATTGTGTGTCATAAGGGAACAGTGCGTGTTCCGGTTCTCATCCTCACGCTGACTGCGGCGGTCACCGCTCTGGCTCAGCCGGCGATGGAGTGGCGGCGCCTCGGAAGCTCCGCCGTCGAACTGGGGCTGGCCTCGCCTGCGACCGGTCCGGTGGCCCAGGTGTGGTTCGCCGCGGACGGAGTTTCGCTCTACGCGCGCACCTCTTCGGGACGAATTTTCCAAACTACCGACTTTGAATCCTGGCGCGATGCCGCTGGCACATTCGCTCCCAGCCCCTCGACGGGCGTATCGCAGCTTGTGCGCATGCCGGAAGCCGAGGCGACGGTCACACCTGGAACCGCCGGCCGTTTCTTTGCAGTCGGCCGCCACCTCTGGCGCACGGACGACTTCGGCCGTTCCTGGACCAATCTGACGGCATTCAAATCCCAAAGCATCGTGGGACCCGGCCAGCATTCCGTCGCGGTATCCCCGCTGGACGGCAACCAGCTCGTCCTGGCCAACGATTACGGCGTCTGGCGCAGCATGGATGGCGGACTCACCTGGAGCGGCCTCAACGAAGGTTTGCCTAACCTGGGCGTACGCCGCATTCTGGCGGCTGGAAGCGCGACCGGCGTTCGCGTTCTTGCGGCCGGCCTTGGCGAGCTGCAATTGAGCGCGGGCTCGAGCGTGTGGCAGCCTTCCGCCGCTCCCTTCCTCCAATCGGAAAACGCGTTAAAAGGAAGATACTCGGCCGCGCTGGGCGCGCAAATCACCGCCGTCGCGTCGGCAGGCGATTCCGTCTACGCCGGATCGTCCGATGGACGTTTGTGGGCGTCGGCGAATCGCGGCACGACGTTCCAGCAGATGGCCCCCCTGGGTGCGAACGGTCCCGTCGAGCGAATTTTCGTCGACCCGGCCGCCCCGCGCGTCGCGCTGGCCGCACTGAGCGGTTCCACCGGTCCGCACGTTCTGCGCACCACCAACAACGGCCTGTTCTGGGATTCGCTGGATTTCAATCTCCCGAATGCACCGGTCTACTCCGTCACCGGCGATCGCGCAACGGGCTCCATCTATGTCGCCAGCGAGAAAGGCGTCTTTTTCGGCCATGCCGATTTGAATAATGCCACGGCCGATCCGGTGAATTGGGAGAGCCTTCCGGGACTGCCTAATGTCCCCGCGACTGACGTACACCTGGACGCGGCCGGGATTCGACTCTATGCCTCGCTTGATGGTTACGGCGTCTATGCCACGCCGGCGCCCCACATCCGCCGCGGCATCCGCCTGGTGAACGCAGCCGATTTCAGTAACCGCCCGGCTGCGCCCGGTTCGCTCGTGAGCGTAATCGGCGGCCGCGTGACAACCGCGAACGGGAACAGCCTCAGCTATCCCGTGCTGGCCGCAAGCGATACCGAATCGCAGATTCAGGTTCCGTTCGAAGCCGTGGGTCCGAACGTCGCCCTGGCGCTGCAAACATCCAACGGCAGCATGACGATGGGGCTGACGGTACAGCCGCTATCCCCCGCAATTCTGGTGAGCCGCGAAGGCGCGCCGGCGCTTTTCGATGCGGATACGGAACTTCCGGTGGACGGGCGCAACACCGCGCATGCCGGCGCACGCATTAAGATTATGCTCACCGGATTGGGACGCGTTCGGCCGGACTGGCCGACCGGCTTGCAGGCGCCGATGGATAATCCGCCTGCCGTAGCCGTCCCCGTCAAAGCATTCCTCGATGGCGCTGCGATCCAGGTGAACAGCGCGACACTCGCTTCCGGCTATATCGGCTTCTATGTTGTGGAAGTGCAACTCCCCGCGGTAGTCAATGCCGGAACTTCAGAACTGTACGTGAGCGCCGGCGGGCACGACAGCAATAAAATCCAAATCGTCGTCGAGCAGTAAAGCAGGCGGGCACACCCCGGGGCATCTCACCGATTGCGCAGAACTCTAAAGATTTTGTAAGATTTCAATCTAACCATGATGCTTCTAGTGGATGACGACCCCGGGTTTCTGGAAGCAGCCCAAGAATCCCTTGATACCGGCCGCGGCGTTTTTTTCGCGGCAAATGCTTCGCAGGCAATGGACTTGATGCAGTCCGTCGGGAGCGCCTTCTCGATCGTGATGGTCGATTTGGACCTTCCCGGGACGGATGGCTTTCAGCTCATACGCGAGCTTCACACCCGTTACCCTGACCTCCCTACCATCGCGATCAGCGGAGTCCTGCAGGCGGACGTTTTGGAGAGTTCCCGCGCCTTCGGGGCAGTGGAAACGCTGCGAAAACCGATTACGGGCGAGTGGAACCAGGTAGTGGCGCGCACCCGGGCTCGCTGTCACAACGTATAGCCGCCGCCGAGCGCGCAAACACGTATTCCTCCACCGGACGGCCGCCGATCAGATGCTCCTGGATAATGCGCTCCAGCACCTCGGGCATCGCCGAGTGGTACCACACCCCGTCCGGATACACCACCGCGATCGGTCCCTGCTCGCAAACCCGCAGGCAGTTAGCCTTCGTCCGATATACGCGGTCCAAGACTCCCAGTTCGGCCAGCCGCCGCTTCAGATAGTCCCACGCTTCAAGACCGGCTTCCTTCGTGCAGCACTTGGGCTTTGTCTGGTCGGCGCACAGAAAAATGTGGCGCTCGATCGTGGGAATTTGCAGTCCCGCGGCCACCTGCGTCAGCCGTTCGACGTCCGCCACCGCTACACCCGCGCCGCGCTGTTGCGCAACTCGCCGATCTCCCGGTTGCGGATGGTCACCACGTCGCCGGGTTTCAGCGCGCATTCCTGCGTCACGATAATGCCCGTCCCGGTGAGCACCACCGTTCCTATGGGCACGTGATTGGATCGGGTCAGGTACTCCACCAGCTTTTCAATCTTACGGTGCAATTGCGAGGTATTCACTGCCCCCTCGAACAACGTGCTGCCAGCGCGCTCGATGGTGCAAGTGATGTCCAATGCGTACGGGTCGGCAAGATCCTCCACCGGCACCATCGTGGGACCGAGCGCGCAGCACCCATCGTACATTTTCGATTGCGGCAGATACAGCGCGTTCTCACGTTCGATGTCCCAGGCGCTCACATCGTTGGCCAGCGTGTAACCCACCACGCTTCCTTTGCTGCCGAGCACTACCGCGAGTTCGGGCTCGGGCGCGGTGAACTGGGAATCCGCGCGAATGCCGATCGGCTGCCCGGTGGGCACACACACGCGAGCCGTTCCCTTGAAGAAGATCTCCGGCCGCTCCTCGCGATAGACATGGGCGTACATGCCTTCGCGCGTGCCGTGCTCAGCATCGCGAAAGGTGGAGCTGCTTTCGTAGGTGCAGCCGCAGCCCCAAACTTCGGGCGGCGTCACCGGCAAGCCGGGCGGCAGTTGTTCCGGATGCCGGCTGGCGAGCTGAGATGCCAGGCGCGACAGAGGCACGCCCTCCACCTCGGCGCGCCGTATGAGGTCTCGCATATTGTGCTCGGGAATGGGCCGCGCGCCTTCTTTGTCAAAAACCGCGGCCACAACCGCGCCTTCACACTTGATTTGTCCCAGGTGCATTTACGTTTTCTACCTCGGCTAGAACTGGACTTTGGGCGCCTGACGCGCGCCCGGCTCGGTCTTAAAGTATGCGTCATCGCGCTGCATTCCAGCAATCGACGCTACGATGTTGTCGGGGAAACGCTGGATCTGCGCATTGTAATGTTCGAGCGTCTCATTATACTTGCGGCGTTCGACGGCAATGCGGTTTTCTGTGCCCGCGAGTTCGTCCTGAAGCCGAAGGAAGTTCTCATTGCTCTTGAGCTGTGGATAATTCTCGGAGATCACCAGGAGGCGGGATAGCGCGCCCGAAAGCTGATCGTTCGCCGCGATCTTCTCCTGCGGCGTGCGCCCGTTGATGAGCGCCGCGCGAGCGTCGGCGATGGCCTTGTATACCTCCGTTTCGTGCGCGGCGAAGCCTTTGACAGTCGCAACGAGGTTAGGGATCAGGTCGGCGCGCCGCTGCAGCACTACGTCCACGTTGCTCCATTGCGCGTTCACCGCTTCGCGCTGGGTAACCAGATCATTCTTCACACTGTAGTATTTGCTGGCTCCCGCAATCCCTACGACGACGATAATGAGGAGCGCGATCAGTCCGGCCTTCACTCTCACATTCTCCTATTTTTCGAGGCGGTCCACCGCATCGATTACTTTAGAAATTCCTTCGAGGTACCCGCCGAGCAGCGAGGCGGCATCCAGGTCGCGCGGCTTGATGCGTTCCTCGCGCACATCCAGGAGCTGTTCGAACGGCGCGGGGTTGATGCCAAACTGCTGTTGCGCGGCGGCCACCACTTCACGTTTTTTGGGAGCAGCCTCGACGCCATGCAACGCCAGTGCGTGGCGGAACAGCACGCAGAATGTCGAAACGGAATCGAGCAACAGACGCCGTAGCAGACCGGCATCGCCCAGGATGCCCGCGCATTTCTGCCGGAGGCGCAGGAGCTTGGCCCGCAAATCGTGCTCCACTTGCGCGCGATAGAAGGACGTATCGATCGCCAGCCCACTCAGCACATCGCGGCCGTACAACAGGCGATGCTGATTTTTGATGTCCGTAAATTCGATGGCGAAGCAGTCGGTGGATGTCGCGAGTTCCTGCTCAGTCAATAGCAGGGGTGAAGGGCTGCCCTGTTCGCGCCACCAGCGGAAAAGCTCCTGGCTCGCGGAGAGCTCGCGCGCTCTGAGCTGCGTGAGCACGCAGAGAACGTTGTAGTCCGAAAACTTCGCATGGTGCTCGCCGGTTGCGGCGGACCCGTACAGGACCACGGAAACGAGGCTCTCGCCGTACGCCTTACTCAGTTTATCCACCAGTTCCTTGAGGAGCTTTTCATTCATCGCGCAAACCTCACCAGTCGCTGGAGGCGCCGCCGCCGCCGGAATCGCCGCCGCCGAATCCCCCAAATCCGCCGTCCCCCGAATCGTAGCCCCCAAAACCTCCACTGCCGCGACTGCCCCACGTGGAGCGGTTCATCATATTACCGAAAATGAGATCCGGCAGAAAACCGCGGCCGCCGCCATACCCGCGCGGCCCTCCGCGGCGCGACAGCCACAGAAAGATGACGATGAAGCCGATGATTACCGGCCACGGAATGGAATCGTCCGCCGACGGCTGATTCCGCCGCGGCAGTTTCGCCGTAAGCTGCACGTGCTTGGCCTGCGCGATGGTGTTGCCGATCGTCTGAGCGGCCGCCATCAAGGCATCGGAATAATCGCTCTGCCGCAGCGCCGGGCGCATGTCGCGGAGTACGCTGCCATCGAACCCGTCCGGCAGAATCGGCTCCAGCCCATAGCCCACTTCCAGGCGATCGCGATGGTCGCTGATAGCGAGAAGCAGCAGCACGCCTTCGTTCTTGCCCTTAACGCCCACGCCCCACGCGCGAAAGATCGTATTCGCAACATCCTCTATGGGCTCGCCTTCCAGCGACGAGATGGTGACCAGCGCCATTTGCGCGCCGGTGGAGTGTTCAACCGTGCCGCAGAATTGTTCGAGCTGCGCTTTCTGCGCGGGTTGAAGCACGCCGGCGAAATCACTGACGTAGCCCTGCGGCTTCAGCGCCTTCCAATCCACCGCGTGCGCCGTGTGGCAGCACAAGACAATCGCGGCGATGCGCAACCACCTGGTCATGAGAAAACTCAGTTTAACGTAGATGCCGCTGGACCATCGCGAGGAAGTTGCGCTTGGGCGCTGCGCCGGCGAGACGGTCCACTTCGCGTCCGTTCTTAAGAAGCAGGAGCACGGGAATGCTGGTAATTCCAAAACGCATGCTGACGCCGGGGTTGTCGTCGACATTGCACTTGCCGACGAGGACCCGGCCGGAGAGATCGGCGGCAAGCTCTTCCACGATGGGAGCGACCGAGCGGCAGGGCCCGCACCACGGCGCCCACATATCGAGAAGCACGGGCGTGGCGGCAGCAGTTACGATTTGATCGAAGTTTGCGTCCGTGACAACGGCGGGATGGGCCGGTACCGGAAGCGGAGTCTTGCACCGGCCGCAGACGGGCTGCAATCCCGCGGCGATTTTTTCCGGCGGCACGCGATTCTGCGCGCCGCAGTGAGGACAGGTGATCATGCGTTTTTCGCGGCTTGCGTTGCGTGCGGCTTCACCTCAACGCCCGAGAGGTCTTCGATGAAATTGACGATCGCCGAATGGTCGAGGTTGCCCTTACCGTCATTCGTCAGCGCAATCAGCATCTGCTGCACCAGGCTGGTCATCGGCAGGTCGACCTTCATCGCTTCAGCAGTTGAGAGCGCGTTGCGCAGATCTTTCTGATGAAGCCGGATCCGAAAGCCAGGCTTAAAATTGCGCGCGATCACCATCGGCGCTTTGGCATTCAAGACCGTGCTGGCCGCGAGACCTCCCTTCACGGCATTGAACACCACTTCGGGGTTCAGGCCGGCGCGCGTGGCTAGAACAAGCGCCTCGCCCATGGCGGCGATGTTGCACGCCACCATAATCTGGTTCGCCAGCTTGGTGACGTTCCCTGCGCCGACAGGTCCGGTCAGCGTCACAGTTGAGCCCATCGTCTGAAGAATCGGCAGCACCTTCTGAAAGACGGCTTCGTCGCCGCCGGCCATGATCGCGAGCGTCGCGTCGATGGCTTTCGGCTCGCCGCCGCTCACCGGCGCATCCAGGAACGCGACGCTCTTGGCCGCGCACGCTGCCGCCACTTTCTGCGAGACGATCGGGCTGATCGAGCTCATATCCACGATGGTCGCGCCATCGCGCGCGCCTTCCAGCACGCCGGCAGGCCCAAGAATCGCCTGTTCCACTTCCGGCCCGTCGGGCAGCATGGTGATGACGATCTCCGCGCGCTCCGCAACTTCGCGGCAGGAGCCGGCGCGAGCCGCGCCCGCTTCCACGGCGCGATTCAGCAGCTCGGGTACGATGTCATACGCCACCACCTGACGGCCAGCCTGCATGAGGTTGCGCGCCATGGGATTCCCCATGATGCCCAAGCCGATGAATCCGATTGTTGGCAATGAAGAGTTCTCCTGCTTGTGTTGTACCGAATTATGTCCCTCACGACAATAGGCGTTGGTGGCATACACCACGCGCTTCGGTGCTCTGTAGGGCCAGGCGGATTAACCGCGCGTCACCGTGTACAATCCGCTAAAGTTGGCGCTTGAGAGCGCCGTATACCCTGCCCATTTCCTGCGCAGGCACACGTTGTTATATTCCTGCAGGAACGCCTGTATATTCTCGTTTCGAACTCGATACGACCCCGCGTTGGCGTCGAAGAACAGGCAGGATTGAGCGTTCTCGCGGAAAATCGCCACCCCGTGGGTCCAGGCATTGAATGCAATCAGGAAAGCAGGGATCCCCGTATCGTGCTCATAAGTTCCTTGAAAGGTGTTGAAACTGACAGCCCACCCGGTGAGATTCAGGTGCAGCCCCACACCGGCCGCCTTCGCTACGCGGCTGTCCCCCGGCAGCATCGCGGCCTCGCGGGTCACCGCTCTTGCGGTGGCGCTGGCCACCACGTTGCCTTTCTTCAGTCTCGGAAATCTCGGCCCTATGGCGCTCCGATGAATGCGAAACTGTTCCGCCAACCACAGGATCCCAAATTCAAAACACAACCCGGCGCCCACCTCGGGGACAAGCGGGTTTGTGTAGCGCTGTTGCGACTTTGAAAGCTTCTCCGACAGGTACCCTCGCCCGTGCCTCTTTCGCAGCGTCGTGAAGATCTTGCTCTGCTCACCAAGCATCGATTTTTCCAGGTACTTGATGGCCGCCGCGTACTTGATTTGGGTAGCTTCCGGCATCTCCCGCACCCAGTCCCTGGCAGTCGGTATCCACGCGACGTTCGCGCCGCCGACTGCTGCCGCCAAGCGCTAATACAGAGGAAGAATCGCGCTCTGCGTCCTCCACTTCGTGGACGGCGCAAGGTGAATGAAGTAGTTGGCCGATCCGAGCAGTCTCTCGAACTCCGTCATGAATTCAGCAGTGATCAGCATGATGGCCCTGAGACTATCCAGCGATTCTACCCGAAGCCGGAGCGCACAGCGCGCCGCGCACAACGCTCCTGTCTGCCGGATGACAATAAGGGTATGTTTCGCTTGGGTGCATTCGCGCTGCTGGTTCCCTTCGCGGCGCATACGGCGCAACTGGCGCGGCTCCCTAATACGATGGTGAATGCCGCTCAGGTGGACGCAGCCGGCAACATCTACATCGCGGGGTACGAGGGGACTGCGAACAAACCCGCGACCTACGACGCCTTCATTTCCAAACTGAGCCCGGACGGCTCGAAGGTGCTTTATACGACGGTGCTCGCGGGCAGCGATTCCGATGTGATTACGTCGCTCGCAATCGATCCCGCGGGGAGTGCCTATGCATTCGGGCAAACGCAATCCTCCGATTTCGCGGCGACGTCGGGCAGCGGGCAAGGCTTTGCGGTGAAGCTCGATGCCGCCGGTAAGGTGGTGTACACGACCCGGTTCGGCGGGGACAACCAGATCTTCCAGCTTAAGGGCGGTGTCGCGGTAGATTCGGCGGGAGAAGCATTCATTTCCGGCTACGCCGCCGGCAAAGGCTTCCCGTCCGGAAATGACGCGCCGTTTACCGCGAACGATCCGGTCGCTTACTTTTCCATCAAACTCGATGCCGCGGGAAAACCAGTTGCGGGCATTCGAGGCATCGGCGGAATTCCAGCGCTGGACCCGCAGGGGAACCTCTATGTGGCGGGCACGCCGCAGTACGTTTCAGGCGTTCCCGCGACGGCGGGCGCGTTTCAGAGCAAGTCGAGCCTTCACGCCTGCGGCGGCACAGGGCAGTTGGCGTTCGGTTGCCCATACCAGTTCATCGCGAAGCTGAACAGCAGCCTCATGCAGATCGTCTACGCGACGTACCTTGCCGGGACCTACGGCGCCGACCCCGCGGCAATTTGGGTGGACGCGCAGGGCAATGCGACGGTAGCCGGCACAACCAATTCTCCCGATTACCCCACCACGCCGAACACCTTTCAACCCGACTACATCGCCGCAAAGCCGCAGGGGCCGAACGTGAATCTCTTCGGCACGATCTATCCGCCGCCCGCCAGCGGCTATGTCACGAAGTTGAACGCGTCCGGCACAGGCCTCATCGATTCCACGCTCTTTAGCGGAACGCAGGCCGATACCATCACCTTCGCGGCGCTCGCGCCGAACGGCATTTACCTGTCCGGCCAGGCCGGGTCCGACGATCTGCCGGGCATCGACGGAGTGCCGCAGCAGTGCCTTCCGGCGACGTTCGTCTCGCGCATGAGCACCGACGCGACCAGCGTCAGTAGCGCACGTCTCACCAGCGGCACCGTGCTCACTTACGACCCCACCAACTCCACCGTCATTGTCTGGGACGGGGTGACGCTCTCGCGCTTCGACCCTGCGAGTCCGCCGCCGCCCGTCTCCTGCGTGGTGGACGCTCTGGACTTGCGGCGCGTCGATTCGGTGGCGCCCGGGGAACTGCTGACGTTCTTCGGTCCGCACCTCACTGACCTTACATACACGCAGACCACGCCCGCTCCCGCTCCGCTTCCTACGACGCTCGGCCCGTTCGCGGTCACCTTCAACGGCATCCCCGCGCCGCTGCTGTACGTTTCGAGCAAGCAGATCAACGTGCAGGCGCCGTTCGAACTGTCGGGCAGCCCAAGCGCGAACATTCTGGTCGATCAGTTATCCGCCGGCATGCTGCCGGTGACGCCCACGAACCCGTCCGTTTCCCTGGACACTGTCACTCCGCTGGCTTCCCTCGATGCGTGCGCCATTAACGGCTCGCACTATAACGGCGGCCCGCTGCCCAAGGCGTTCAATATCGATGGATCGCCGAACACCTGCAACAATCCCGCACCGCGCGGCACACCCGTTTGGATGATCCTCGACGGACTTGGCGTCACGCCACACTCGGCGACCGATGTCATCAACAGCGGCAGCGCCGATACGTCGCAGCACGTCATCACAGCCACGGAATTCCAGTCCTCCACCATAGCAGCGACAGTTGTTTCGGTGACTCCGCTGCAAGGCTCCCTCAGCGGCATGTGGCAGGTGACAGTCATGCCCACTGCGGACACGGGCGCCATTCCGATAACCTTGTCCGTAGACGGAGTACCGGCTCGGGACACCAATGTCACAATTTGGACGCGCTGAATGGATAAAATAGAAAGTTCATGAATCTGGAACAGGTGGCCCGAAGAGCAAAAGTCTCGACTGCTACGGTGTCGCGCGTCTTGAACAATGCGACCGTTGTGAAGAGTTCCACCCGCGCTCGCGTGGTGAAGGCCATTGAGGAGCTGAAGTATCATCCCAACCTGCATGCGCGAAGTCTGGCGGGAGGCAAGAGCCGCACCGTTGGGGTGATTGTCTCCAATTTGGAGAACCCGTTCTTCTTCGATATCTACAAGACGATTGAAGCTGACGCGCACGCTATCGGATACGAAGTCGTCATGGCGAATACGGACTATCGGAGCGAGCAGTTGGTTTCCAGCATCCGCCTGATGATCGGGCGCCGTGTCGCCGGACTCGCCGCTGTCGTGTCCGAAATGGCGCCGGAGTTGATCGACGAGTTGAATGAAAGCCGCACGCCGGTGGTGTTCTACGACGTTGGAACACCGCGCAAGAACATCACAAATATTAAGCTGGACTACCGGCGCGGCATCGAAAAGCTCATCGAGTATCTGCATCGCCTGGGGCATCGGCGCATCGGTTTCGTAGGGCACCATGCGGTGCTGGGTCCAATCAACGAGCGCATGAAAGCGGTCATGGACACCGTCGCGCGCATGCCGGAGATGGAAGTGCGCAGCGCCGCCGATTCGGACACTCTCGAAGGCGGCCGCCAGGCAACCAGCGATCTGCTTTCGAGCGGCTACAACCCCACCGTTATTGTGTGCGTCAACGACATGATGGCAGTGGGCGCGATCCGGGAACTGCGTGATCGCGGCCTGCGAATTCCGGAGGACATCTCGGTCACCGGCTTCGATAACGTGAAACTTGCCGAGTTCTGCTATCCGGCGCTGACGACAGTGCACATTCCGCGGGAACGCATCGGGCACATCATCTCGGATTTTCTGCTGCGCAAGCCCGGGCCGCCGCCAACCACCACGGAAATCGTAATCCACCCGGAACTAGTGCTGAGAGATTCCACGGGCCCGGCCCGGTAGAGCGAGAGTCGAGGCCGTTTAGGGGCTGGGAAGAACGTCGAATTGCTTTTTTGCCGCGTTCAAACGCACTCGCATTCCCGGCACCTTTTACCGCTCCCTTACGGGCTTGTGAAAAAATTTGGCCACTGTTCTCGTCGCGCTCCATACGCCTTTCGATGCACCTTTTACCGCTCCCTCACGGTCACGGCTCCGTAAGCAGAATCAATTACATATGGCAAACGGTGTCGGGGATGCGAATGCGTTTGAATGCGGCAAAAAAGCAATTTGATATTTTTTCACAACCCCTTACGGTCACGGCTCCGTATGTAGTTGATGCTGCTAACGGAGCCGTGACCGTGAGGGAGCGGCAAACGGTGTATCGAAAGGCGAGTGGAGTGCGACGAGAACGGCAGCCGGGTTTTTCACAAGCCCGTCAGGAAGCGGTAAACGGTGCATCGAAGCCGAATGGAGTGAGAGATTACCTCCCTACTCACACTCCAAAAACTCCGCGAGCAATCCGTGGAAGTGGTGCACGCCGTTCTCACGTTTGACGCTGAACCGGCCCTGCGAGTAGTAGCTCGACTGCAACCCGCGCTGCACGCTTTCGCAGATACCGATGTCCTCGCGCTGGATCTCATCGCTGAAATCGATCGTGGCCTGCGCCACTTCGCCGCCGTATGAGAACCACTCGAAAATCGTCAGCGTGCGATCCGGACCGAGTGGCAGAATGAGGTTGCTGCTCAGATTATCGGGATACACGTTGAGCATGAAATTGGGAAACAGCCAGTAGTACAGCGCCTGCTGCGACGCGTTATCGAAGGCGTATCTTCGAGCTTCGCCCGCGGCCGTTGCACGAGCCCGAATCGGCGCAATCTGCGACGAGTAGTAGCGAAATGTATCCACGCGATACTGCGCGTAATCGAGTTCTCGAAACAAGCTGGGGTGCGCCGCCGGCAGATGGTAGCCTTCGAGGTAATTATCGATATAGACCTTCCAGTTGCAGGCGATCTCGTAATCGCGGCGATAACAGAACTTCAGCTTGCCGAGCGGGCAGCCCACCTGGCCGATCTCGTTCGGAATCGCGCCCAGCACTTCGGCGAGCGGCGGCGCGGCAGCATCCTGATTGACGAACACGAATGGGCCCCACTCTTCCACCCGAAATTCAGGAAGACAGACCTGCGACCGGTCCCAATTTTCTACTCCATCGAATTCCGGTTGACCAAGCAATCGCCCGTCGAGTGAGTAAGTCCATGCGTGATACGGGCAGCGGATTGCGGAGCCATGTCCGCGCCCATCCACCAGCAGCGATCCACGATGGCGGCAGACGTTCGAGAATGCGCGCAGTGCGCCATCTTTTCCGCGTGTGACCAGCAGCGGCTCGCCGGCGACATCGCACGCGAAGTAAGTTCCGGGTTCGGCGACCCACGCCGCTTGGCCAACCGCCTGCCACGTCCGCGCAAACACACGGCGACGCTCCTGTTCGAGCATCGCGGAATCTGTGTACCAGCGGGCCGGAATCGTGGAAGCGCGGGCGAGGTTCGGTTCAAATCGGAAATCGCTCAGGTCCACGCAGGCATTGTACTGCGCCGCCGCCGGCGCGCGCGTGGCAACACCAATTTGAGCCGCAAACTGAAGACGATCGAACAGAACCACATCGCGAGCATCGCCAGGACGCCGCCATCGCCGACCGCCCCGTAGAGCGTCGCGGCGGGCAGTATCGCCACAGGTAGCGCTTCCGCCTCCTCGCGATTTGCGGGGACTTGAGCGAGTATGCGGCCATGGGCGTCGAGCGAGCAGGAAACTCCGCTATTCGCCGCGCGGAGAATCGGAATGCCCGCCGCAGCCGCGGTCAATTGCGCACGCCGCAAGTGAGCGAGTGGCTGGCTGGTGTCCTTAAACGATTCGGTGTTCACCAGCGCGATGAGGAAGCTCGCGCCTTGACCTACAGCATCTCTTGCGAGATCGGGATAGGTGTCTTCCAGACACATCGCCACGCCGAAGCTGGTAGCTGCGTTTAAAGGCATCAACCGGGCATCGGAGCCCGGAGTGAATTTCACCCAGCCGTCAGGCTGCGTGTTGCCGAACGGCCACGGCGTGCGCTCGGCGAAAGGCACAAGCTTCCGCTTGCGATACTCGTCGACTGTCCCGTCCGTCCCGATCCGTATCGCCGCGTTGAAAAAATTGCCCGCGTCATCAGCGACCACCGACCCGAACAGCAGCGGACGACCGGTGCGTTCCACCGCTCCGGTCGCGAACTCCGCGAGATCACGCTCGCGATGCACCAGTCCCGGCAACGAACCTTCGGGCAGCACAATCAGGCGCGGTGACTGTGCCGCCGCGCGGTCGATCAACCGGTTCATGCGCTGTAGCAGCGGCGGCCGGTTTTCGGTCCGGTCCCACCGCGTCTCCTGCGCAATCACGGGTTGCACCACCGCGATCTTCGCGGTAACGGCCTCCGAACCGCTACCGCCGCGGGCATACCCGAAGGCAAACACCGCAACCAGAATGGCCGCGCCCTGCAACGTTGCCAGCAATCGAACGCGCCCCGATGACCGCGCAATCAGTGCCGGCGCGATGCTTACCGCGACTGCGGCGAAGCTCAGCGCTTCCGGCCCCGCAATACTCGCCGTTTCGCGAAATGCGGCGTAATCGGCGAGGGGCAACCCGGCCAGGGCCCAGGAAATTCCAAAAAACGCGTGCCGTTCCAGCAGTTCCATCGCGACCCAGAAGACCGGCAGAAACAGCAAAGCGGCTCTACCCTCGACACGCCGCCCTATCGCCCAAACGCCTGCCGCGGGAATCGCCGCAAGCGCCGCCTGATACACGATCGCCGCCACCAGCAACCAGACGAACCCTGGCGCAGTGAGCCGGATCCACTGTCCGGTCATCGCTGTGAGCGCTGCCCCGAACGTCGCCAGTGACAGCCATGCCGTCATGAAGCGATCCCACCGCATCGTCAGACACAACGGCGCCATGCCGGCGAGCGCGAGCCAACCAAAGCCCGGCTGGCATTGCGCGACGCCCATTAATGTCGCCGAGAGCAGTGCCGCCGCGACGGCGCCCGCCCGACTGTCGATCCTGAATTTCACCGCCGGATGAGGCTCCGGCGGCGGACCCATGCGCCGAGCACCAGAGCACCCATCAGCAGGAGAGCGCTTCCCGGCTCCGGAGTCACTAACGAGTCGTTCCCCGTAAACGAAGGATCGTTCGGGTTGGTCGTCAATTGTTGATTACTGCCGGGTTGGTTCCCCTGTGTATCGGGAGGCAGTAGATCCGTCGACGTGGTGGTGGTCGTCGTAGTAGTTGTGGTTGGATCGGTCTGTGTGGTTGTCGTGCCCAGTGCCGGATCCCCACCGCTTCCCGTCCCGTTCTGCAGAATGTTCTGCATATCCGTCTGCAGAGATGGGTCCCCGTTGTTATCCGGTGAAGGATATTGCATGCCGCCGACCATGTTGCCCGCGGCGTCCGTCCAGTAATACGACACGATGTCGGCCGGCAGAGTGGTGTCCAGATCGCTCCACCCGATCCAAACCGTTTGCCCCGCGGCAATTCCAAACGCGTTCAGCGGGTTGCTGAAGACGATGGTCGTGCCATCGGAACTGAGCTGCACCATTCCAAAGTCCGCCTGCGAATAGCCGGAGCCGGCGGAGTTCTGCGCGGCCGGGTGCGCCAGCTTCACGTGTAATGTGTACGCCGCCTGGCCCGTGTTGTTAACGACATAAGCTCGCGTGTAGGCGTGGGCTAAGCTGGATCCGCTCATCGCCACCACCAGCCAGAACATGAATCGCATTGCCGCTTTCGGCATATTACTTCTCCCTAAACAACAGACTTCGACTGCAAGCGAATCTGCGTGGGTGACGAGCGGGAACTTGAAAGCAAGCCGGGGAGCGCCGGTTGCGAGTCAACTTGGAGGTCACCTGACGCCGTCACATCGCTGTGACGCATCACTCCTTTTTGTACTAGTGGTCACTGTATCTAAAGGAGCCGCGTACGTCAATGTACTTTTTAGTTAATGTTCACTTTTCCGCGAGGTAAACCCAGGAGCGTGGAACTTACCCACAAGAATCCCGCCCAAGCTGCTGATTTCTAAGACACTCTCTACCTCCTGCGGCTCAGCCTTTGTCAGGAAGAGCAG
Source organism: Candidatus Limnocylindrales bacterium (assembly GCA_035606355.1). GTDB lineage: Bacteria > Acidobacteriota > Terriglobia > Bryobacterales > Bryobacteraceae > Sulfopaludibacter. Next base: position 115,227 of record DATNFO010000043.1, read on the forward strand.
CGTGCGAGTCACCCCACTCACCTGGACCGATGGTTTCAGGCCGCTCCGCAGGTCATCGAGGAGGTTCCAGTCGAGGCGGATCGGGTCCGGAGAGCGGTCGGTGATCGTGAACTGGTATGCGTACTCCTTCGCGAACTGAGACGCCGAGCATTTCAGCAGCAAGTCCACTCGAACCGGTTTCGAGCCGTCCCAAAGCGTCCCGCGAATTTCGATGGTGCTGATTCGTGCATCTTCCTCAATCAAATCGGGAAAACCTTCTTTGTGATTCCTGGCGCCCTCTTCCGCCGGGGCGATGCTCCAAGCGTTCGCCTGAATCTCGCCCGCAGCGATTGCTCCGGACGTCCCCTGCACGCTGTCAAAGCAGCACAGAGACACCCCCAGCCGCCCCCGAACAGCGGCATTCTCGATACCGGCGGCGCGCCAGGACACCGTGGTCTGAGCCGTCAGTGTGCTCGCAATGCAGTGTTTCGGCGAGGGATATTGCCGCTCATACACCTGCCACTGGACGCCGGCAGCCGCGCCCTTGCTGACGTCCGCCGCGCCCTGCGGACACAATTCAGCCGCACCGCAGAGCCCCGTCAACAGCACCAGCGCTAAAAACGTCTTCATCCAGACCCTCAATGCTATCCTGAAAGGAGCACTCCCGTTTGGATCACACGCTTTGAAAATCGGTTTCGTCAGCCTCGGCTGCCCCAAAAATTTAGTCGACAGTGAAGTCATGATGGGCCAACTTGTGGCCAAAGGCCATGAGCTCACTCCTCACCCCGACCAGGCCGAGGTCCTGGTCGTCAACACCTGCAGTTTCATCGACCCCGCCAAGAAGGAATCCATCGACACCATTCTCGAAATGGCCGAATACAAGAAGATCGGGCGGGCGAAAAAGCTGATCGTCGCCGGGTGTCTTGTGGAGCGCTATCGCGGCGATATCCGCAAGGAACTGCCTGAGGTGGACGCGCTCGTCGGCACCAATGAGCTCGAGAGCATCGTCGCGCTCTGCGAAGGCGAAGAGCCGGGTTCCGCCGCGCCGGCGCCATACCTGTATCACGACCTCACGCCGCGCGTGCTCGCGACTCCGAAGCATTTCGCGTACATCAAGATTGCCGAGGGTTGCGACCACCCGTGCACGTTTTGCGTCATCCCACAGTATCGCGGCGCGTTTCGCAGCCGCCGCTTCGAATCGGTAATCAGCGAAGCCACCCGGCTGTTCCAGCAGGGAGTTCGCGAGATCAATCTAATCGGGCAGGACACCACCTGCTACGGCGAAGATCTGGGGCTCAAGGATGGTTTGGCCAGTCTCCTCGCGCGCCTCGCACAAATCGAGACGCCGCGCGAGAAGTGGATTCGCTTCCTTTACGCATATCCCAACAAGGTCACGCAGGCGCTGCTCGATACGATTGCCGAATACCCCGCGCTGGTGAAATACATCGATATGCCGCTGCAGCACTCCAGTGCTGCCGTGCTGAAGCGGATGAAGCGCGGAGCGAATGGCGATATCTTTCTCAAGCTGCTCGAGCGCATCCGCCGCACCATTCCGGGCGTCGCGATCCGCACCAGCTTCATCGTGGGCTTCCCGGGGGAAACCGATGCCGATTTTCAAGAGCTCTGCTCCTTCGTGGAGGCGGCGCGTTTTGACAATCTCGGCGTCTTCACCTATTCCGACGAGGACACCAGCGGCAGTTACGCGCTGGACGGCAAAGTGGACGGCCGCACGATCCACAATCGCAAGCGCCGCCTGATGGCGATTCAGCGGAAGATCGCGCGCGCGCGCAATCGCAAGCTCGCCGGCGCCGAATTCCCTGTGCTGGTGGAGGGTCGCTCGCAAGAAACGGACCTGCTTTGGGAAGGGCGCCTTCCCACGCAAGCTCCGGAAATCGATGGCGTCGTGCTCGTCAACGATTTTGAAGGCTCCGAACCGCGCTCCGGCGAAATTCGCATGCTGCGCGTCACAGAATCGCACGACTACGATCTGGTGGGCACGCTGCTACGCGCCACTGAAGACGCGCCGCGTTTCGCGCCGTCTCCGCTGATTTCCATCGCCCCCGTCGCTACTCTATGAAGTGCCCGATTTGCAAAAAGGACGTTAAAGAATCGGATACGGATTATCCCTTCTGCAGCGAGCGCTGCCGCATTCTGGATCTCGGGAATTGGGCTACCGGAAAGTACGCCATCCCTTCGGATGCGCCCATGAAAAAAGATGACGAAGAGGAGTAGCCCGGCCGCCACGCTGATTGCCACCTGGTTCGGGTGCGGCCGCTCGCCGAGGGCTCCCGGCACAGCGGGTTCCCTCGCGGCAATTGCCATCGCCGTCCCGCTGGTGCGCTATCTCGGCTTCACGCGCTGGCACTTCCTTGCGCTCGCCGCGCTCCTCACTCTTCCGGCGATCTGGGCGGCCGGCGTGGCGGCGCGCGATGCCGGAGTGGAGGACCCCGGGTTTGTGGTGGTCGATGAAGTCCTCGGCCAGTGGATCTCGCTCGCCGGGGCAAGTACGTACGGCTGGAGGACGTTCCTTGTCGCCTTCGCCATGTTTCGCCTGTTTGATATCTGGAAACCGTTCCCCGTGCGCCAGCTCGAAGCTCTACCCGGTGGAATCGGAATCAATGCCGACGACGCAATGGCTGGCGTCTACGCGGCAGTTGTCTTGTTCGCAGCCCAATGTTTCAATCTGATATAGATATGGCTCTCCGCAAATCCGCCGATCCCCGGCCTCAAATCAGTCAGGTGACGCCTCCGGCCGCAATTGCTGGCGGTGAGTTGCAAATCCGCGGAAAAGGCTTCGCGAAAGCGGACCGGCCGCGCGTCGTCATCGGTGAAGTCACCGCGCCCGTCATCATCGGCTCCGATTCCTTCGTTATCGCCCGCGTCCCCGATGGCGCTACCGCCGGTGAGCTCGTCATCGCCAGCGGCAAACAGACCAGCGAATCGTGGGCCTGCGACATCGGAGTGCCCATCGCCGATTCCCTGCACCCGGTCGCCAACCCCGCCATCGATTCGTTCGGCAATATCTACAGCACCTTCAGCGGCTCGCGCGGCCAGAAGGTGCCGGTCGCCGTTTATAAGGTGGACCTCAACTTCACCGTCAAGCCCTTTATCAATGAGCTGATGAACGCCACCGGGCTGGCCTTCGATGCCGAAGGCATGCTCTACATTTCGAGCCGGCACGATGGCGTGATCTACCAAATCACCCCCAACGGCAACATGAGTGTGTTCGTAGAGGGCATGGGCGTCGCCACGGGAATCGCGTTCGACCGCGAGCACAACCTCTACGTCGGCGACCGCAGCGGCACGATCTTCAAGATCAGCCCCAACCGCCAGATCTTCGTCTTCGCCACGCTGGAGCCTTCCATCTCCGCCTACCATCTCACCTTCGGCCCCGACAATTACCTTTACGTCACCGGCCCCACCACTTCCAGCTTCGATGCCGTCCACCGCGTGTCCGATCATGGCGAGGTCGAGGTGTTTTACCGCGGCCTCGGACGTCCGCAGGGCATGGCCTTCGATGAAGAAGGCAATCTCTATGTCGCAGCATCGGTCTCCGGGCGCAAAGGCGTTGTCCGCGTGAATCCCGAGAAGAAGGCCGACCTTTTCCTCTCCGGCCCCGGGATCGTCGGTCTCGCCTTCACTCCATCGCGCGCTATGATCGTCGCCACTACGAACGCTCTCTATCGCGTGGACATCGGCATCAAAGGGTATCCTCTGTACTGATGAACGCGGAAATCATCGCAGTCGGCTCGGAAATGCTGACGCCGGAGCGCGTCGATACGAACTCCCTGTACCTCACCGGAGAACTGAATAACGTCGGCGTCGAAGTGGTCACCAAGTGCGTGATCGGCGACGATCGCGACCGCCTCGCCGAAGCCGTCCGCCTCGGCATCTCGCGCTCTGAAATCGTGATTATCTCCGGCGGTCTAGGCCCCACGGAAGACGACCTCACTCGCGACGCCGTAGCCCAGGCACTGGGCCGCAGGATGATCTTTCACCCCGAGATTGCCGAAACGCTCGAGCAGAGATTCACTCGTATGGGCCGGAAAATGGCCGAAGTCAACAAGCGCCAGGCCTTCATCGTGGAAGGCGCCGCCATGCTGCCAAACGATCGCGGCACGGCGCCCGGGCAGTGGGTGGAGGATTCCGGACGGTTCGTCATTCTGCTGCCGGGTCCGCCGCATGAGCTGAAAGCGATGTTCGAACGCCAGTGCCTCCCCCGACTGGCGCGCGTGCTTCCGAAGCTCGCGATCCGCACCATGTTCCTCCGTATCGCCGGAATGAGTGAGAGCGACCTCGATCAGCTCATCGCCCCCGTCTACACGAAGTACACCAATCCGGTCACCACGATCCTGGCGCACAATGGCGATCTTCAAGTGCATCTGCGCGCCCGCTGCTCGACCGTCGCCGAAGCCGACGCGCTGCTGGCCGAAGTGGGCGGCCCTATCGAGTTGTTGCTCGGGGAGAGGCTGTACTCACGCAACGGAGATCCGCTCGAAGTCGTGGTCGGCAACATGCTGCGCGCGGCGAAAGCGACGGTATCGGTGGCCGAAAGCTGCACCGGCGGGATGCTCGGCGAGCGCTTCACCAGCGTGGCCGGAAGCAGCGACTACTTCGCCGGAGGTTTCATTACGTATACCGAGACCATGAAGATGGAACTGCTCGGCGTGCCGCTCGAAATCCTCAAGCAATTCGGAGCGGTGAGCCGGGAAACCGCCGAAGCGATGGCTGCCGGGGCTCGCCGCCGCACCGGATCGGCGTACGCGCTCTCCATCACCGGATTTGCAGGTCCCGGCGGCGGCACGGAAACAGCGCCCACGGGAACCATGTACGTCGGAATCGCCGATGCGGCCGGTACGCACGTGATCCACCGGCAGTTCATCGGAGACCGCGCACGAATCCGGGCGTTTACCTGTCAAATGGCTTTGGACTCGCTACGCCGCCGCATGCTTGGCCGGCTGTAACGGCCCGCTGGAAGGGAGGCTTAGCGGTGCCCGACGGGCTCCTCGACCTGCACTTGCGCCGCTGCCTGCACGGACTTCCCGGACATCCAATTGTCCATCGCCATATACCCGACGGTCACGGCCAGAACCAGCAGAGCGCCCAATAGTTTCGGCGGACTCGGAACGGGAATATCGAACCAGCGGCAGACGGCGCCGAGAAGAAAACCTAGCGACAGGGCTATTACGACTTTCATACCGAATTATCGGTATTGTAACATCCCGCGCTAGTATGTCATGCCGCGATGATTCACCAGCGAAAGAAATTCATCGCGCGTCTCCTTGCGGTCGCGAAATGCGCCGAGCATGGCGCTTGTCATCGCGCCGGAATGCTGCTTCTCGACACCCCGCATCATCATGCAGAAGTGCCGCGCTTCGCAAATCACGCCTACGCCGACGGGGTCGATCGTTTCCTGAATCGTCTGCGCTACCTGCTGCGTAAGCCGTTCCTGGATCTGCAGCCTCCGCGCGAAGGCATCCACGATCCGCGGAATCTTGCTCAGCCCGATCACCCGGTGCCGCGGCAGATACGCTACGTGCATCTTGCCGTAAAAGGGCAGCATGTGGTGCTCGCACATGCTGAAGAACTCGATATCCTTTACCAGCACCATCTCGTCATACTGCACTTCGTACAAGGCGCCATTGAGGATCTTCTGAATGTCGGCCTGGTACCCGCTGGTCAGAAACTTCATCGCCTGCTCTACCCGCTGCGGCGTTCGCTGTAAACCGTCGCGTTGAGGGTCTTCTCCCAGAGCGGCTAGCATCTCCTTCACCAGCGGCGCGAGGCTGGGTTCCTCTTTCGGACGTATGACCTTCACAAGTGCTTTATTCGATTTCATCGGCTTTCACTTCAAAGATGTTCCGTTCCGTTTCGGCGATACGAATTTTTTCCAGCTTCGGCCATTCGCCGGGGAACGCATCCTGCCAGCTCCTTTTCAGCCGGCGGCAGATCTCTACCGCCAGGTTCTCGCTGGTGGGCACGGCAGTCGCGAATTCGGCGACCTCTTCGTTCAGATTCCGGCGGTCCAGCGGCTCTGTGACGCATCGCATCACGAGTGCGTCAAGTATTGGAGTCGCGACGGCGCATCCCGTTGCAGGATCTATGGGCCCGCGAGCGCTCACTTCCACGACATAGTTATGGCCATGACCGAACGGATTGTTGCATTTGCCATAAAGTTCACGATTTTCCTGATCGCTCAACTGCGGCGCGTGCAGCCGGTGCGAGGCCGAGAACCCGTACCGCCGCGTCAGGCGGAACACGGCTGCTCTCCGAAATAGTCCACGAACAGGTCCGGGGTCTCATAGACGCGAACCCCATGCAGGCGCCTGCGCTCGCCGGCGATCGCCGGTTCCAGCCGCTGCCAGATGTCGCGCGCGATGTTTTCCGTCGTGGGCACCACGCGATCGAAGGGCGGCACCTCGTAATTCAGGAAGCGGTGATCGTAAATGTCCACTACGAGGCGGTTCAGCGTTTCCTTTAACTCTTTCAAATCCAGCACCATACCGGTTACGGGATCGGGATCGCCGGAGAGCGTCACCTCGAGCACGTAGTTATGGCCGTGGCCGCGCGGATTAGCCGCCATGCCAAACAATTTCCGGTTTTCCTCTTCGGATAGACCGGGATTTCGGCAGACGTGAGAAGCCGAGAATTCCACTTTCCGCGTGATCAGCATTTGTTGCTTTTTTCGACGCCCGCGGGCGTCCTGGAGATACAATTAGAGTGTAGTTCTTTCCCATGCAAAGCGTCAAAGTTGACCGCGTGCTGCGCGCGGGTGTCGTCCTCCTTGCAGCCGCCCTGATTTTCGTACTCTACGCCGCCATCCACGAACGCGTTGTCGTCGCCGGTGATTCGGCCCCCGATTTTTCAATTGCAACGGATTCCGGACGCACTGTTTCGCTCCCGAATTTTGGAGGCAAAGTGCTGGTCCTCAATTTTTGGGCGAGCTGGTGCCCGCCTTGCGTGCAGGAGACGCCGTCGCTCAGCCGGTTCGCGCAGGCCTACGCGCCCAAAGGTGTCGTAGTGCTTGCACTGAGCGTGGACAAGGACGCGAAAGCTTACAGCGCCTTCCTGCAGAAGTATCGTCCGGCATTCCTCACCGCGCGCGATTCCAAGCTGCACGAGGACTTCGGCACCTACATGTACCCGGAAACTTACATCATCGATGCCAAAGGCCGCGTGCTGAAAAAGATCGCCGAGGGCGCCGACTGGACGGATCCCTCGCTGACCCAGTACTTCGACTCGCTTCTGTAAAGACCAGGCGCGCTCTGCGCGCCTGCAACCGGTCTGGAGACCGGTCGCTACTGCTTCGCTAAAATGGTAGGATGCTTGCGCTCCCACTCTTGCTGGCTGGCTCTCTGATCAATGATGTCCGCACTCTCATCGACGCCCGAAACCTCCCCGCCGCCGAGCAAAAGGTGCGCGCCGCCGGCAAAACCTCGGAAGCTGCCGCAGCCCTCTCCTGGATCGCGCGCGGCGAGCTCGCCGCCAAACAGTATGCCGAGGCCGACCGCACCGCTCTCCAGACCCGCGCGATGTCCGATGCCCTTCTCCACAATCGCCGTCTCGATGCCGATCCGTACCTGCCCACAGCCGTTGGAGCATCCATCGAAGTCCATGCCCAGGCCCTCACCGCTCAAGGCCAGCGCTCCGAAGCCATCCCTTACCTGCAACAGCAAGCCAAACTGTTCGCCGGGACCTCCATTGTCGAGCGCATCCGCAAGAATCTGAACCTGCTGAGCATGGAAGGAAAACCGGCGCCGCAACTCGACGCCACGGCTTGGCTCGGCCCCAAACCTCCTACGCTAACCAGCCTGCGCGGTAAGGTGACCTTGCTCTTCTTTTGGGCTCATTGGTGCGGCGATTGTAAACAGGAGGTCGCCATCCTCGCCAACCTGCACTCCCGGTTCGGCCAGCGGCTTGCCATCGTCGGCCCGACCCGATTCTATGGCTACGTCGCCGGAGGCAATGAGGCACCGCCCGCCGTCGAAAAGCCGTATATCGACGCCGTCCGCCGCCAATTCTACAGTGCGCTGCCGGACATGAGCGCGCCCCTCAGCGCAGTCAATTTTCAGACGTACGGAGCGAGCACAACGCCCACCCTGGTCCTGATCGATCGTGGAGGGATCGTCCGTTACTACCACCCGGGTGCGGTATCTGAAAGTGAACTCGGCGCGCGGATACAGGCGCTACTCGCACGTTGATCTACGCTGTTTTCCGCGTTCGTTCGAGGCGTGCCGAACGCAGGCGTTCGTACTCTTCGAGCGATTCGATGAGCGTATCGATCTGGGTTCTGCGGGCGTAGAGGTGATCCAGTTCCTGCTGGTGACCTCGTGCACTTGAGATCTCGATGGGAGCTTTCTTCGGGAGCATAGTACACATGTACCAGAACGTCTAAGATTTCACAATAAGAAAGACAGGAGGTCCCCTATTCTAAATTGTGGGTACCGTACTACCCGCAAATGCGGGTGAAAGTACGTTATCTGTATAGTTTACGTTCGATATCGCCTAAGTTATAACCTACTACTTCAGGTTTATTCCCGAAGGTAGAGGCGATACGGGCACCGTCAGGTGAGGTTAATCCATCAGTGTGGTACTGATGAATGTAGTCCGGATCCTTAAGGATATTGCCTGTGAGTACCGCGACCACATCTTCGTCGGCTCCAATGGTCCCGCTGGCCGTCAGTTTTCGAATCCCCGCCAGGGTCGCGGCCGAAGCCGGTTCACACCCGATTCCGCACCTTCCGATCACCGCCTTGGCGTCCGCGATCTCCTGTTCCGTGACACTTTCCACCACGCCTCCCGACACCCACACCTCGCGCAGCGCCTTCGGCCAGGAAACAGGATCGCCGATCTTAATTGCCGTAGCCAGGGTCTTGGGATTCCCCACGGCACGGAACTGCGCGCCCTCGCCGCCTCGATACAGCTCGTAAAACGGCGATGCACCGGCGGCCTGCACCACGGCCAACCGCGGCAGCCGATCAATGAGGCCCCACTCTTTCATCTCGCGCAGCGCTTTGCCGAATGCCGACGTGTTCCCCAGGTTTCCGCCGGGCAGCACCACCCAATCCGGCACGCGCCAATCGCGCTGGTCCATCAGTTCCGTCATGATGGTCTTCTGGCCTTCGATGCGGAAGGGGTTGATCGAGTTCAACAGATAGATCCCGAGTTTCTCCGCTAGTTCCCGCACCATGGCCAATATCTGGTCGAAGTTCGCCTCCACCTGGAGCGTGCGCGCGCCGTACTCCAGCGCCTGCGCCAACTTGCCGTAAGCGATGTTGCCGTGCGGAATGAAAATGACAGGCTGCAGCCCGGCCGCGCTCGCGTACGCCGCCATGGATGCCGACGTGTTTCCCGTCGAAACGCACGCCACGCGCTCCATGCCGAGCCGCAGTGCCTGCGCCACGCCACACGTCATCCCGTTGTCCTTGAAAGATCCGGTCGGGTTAAAGCCTTGATGCTTGAAAACCAGCGAGTCCAGGCCGCCGTACTCCGCCGCGAGTTTGCCGGCCAGCAGAGGCGTATCGCCCTCGCGCAGCGTGACCACGCGCGAATAGTCGTCGAGAAACGGAAAAAACTCGCGATATCGCCAGACGCCGCTCTGATTCAACGGCACATTCGATAGCCGCCGCTCGCGCCATAGCTTCTTCAGTTCGTCCGCTGCCATCGCCGGCGCATCGTAAACCGCTTCGAGCAAACCTCCGCATTTCGGGCAGTTGTAAATGGTCTCTTCGATTCCGTATCGTTCGCGGCAGTGGGGTTCAAAACAGGCAAGTTGGGCGGCCATTGGGTTGAAGCCTTTATTATAGGGTCATGCTGGCCGTACACCTGGAAAACGGCGCCGTGAGCGTGCGCGAAGTACCTCAGCCGCCGCGTCCGCACGGTTTTGCATTGCTGCGCCTGCTGTGCGGCGGCATCTGCAATACCGATCTGGAACTGCAGCGCGGCTATTACGGGTTTACCGGCACTCCCGGGCACGAATTCGTAGCCGAAGTCGCCGCGGCGGACGATCGCGCGCTGATTGGACGGCGCGTTACGGGCGAGATCAATCTGGCTTGCATGGCTTGCGAGTGGTGCCGCAAGGGGCTGTTCCGCCATTGCCCGAATCGCACGGTGCTCGGCATCGTGAATCATCCGGGAGCGTTCCAGGAATTCTTCACCCTTCCCGAGCGCAACCTCCATGCGATCCCGGCCGGAATCCCCACCGAGCGCGCCGTCTTCACCGAGCCGCTTGCCGCCGCCTGCGAAATACTGGACCAGGTACAGATTCCGCCCCATGCGACGGTGGCAGTTCTGGGCGACGGGAAACTGGGTCTGCTGATCGCGCAAGTGCTCAACGCGCACGGCTTCAAGGTGCACCTCTACGGGCATCATCCCGAGAAGATGCGGATTGCCGGGGTCGAGAGCCGCCTCTCCCCACCGCCCACGGCCGTATACCGGTGGACGGTCGACGCGACCGGCAGCCCGGACGGGCTCCACACGGCGGCCGCCATGACGCAACCTCTCGGAACCGTCATTATGAAATCGACCGTGCACGGCCAGGTACCCATCGACACCGCGCCCATCATCGTAAATGAGCTGACTCTGGTAGGGTCGCGCTGCGGCCGCTTCGAAGCCGCCATGCCGCTGCTGGCCCACGAGCTGATTCGGGTGGAGGACATGATCGCGGATCGCTTCCCGCTGCGGGAAGCGCCGGCAGCGTTCGAGCGCGCAGCGCAAAAAGGAGTGCTGAAAGTACTACTCGTGCCCTGACTTCACCGGCAGTCCTTGAGCCCCTACGCGGGCTGCTGCTGAGTCATGCAATGCAGGGCCCCGAGACCCCAGATCAACTCCGTGCAGTTGATCCCCACCACTTCGCGATCCGGAAACAGCTTCGCTATCGTACCCAGCGCCACGCGATCCGACGGGTCATTAAACGTGGGCACGAGCACCTGCCGGTTGGCAATATAAAAATTCGCATAGCTCGCCGGCAGCCGCTGACCGTTGAATACCAGGGGCGCGGGCATCGGCAGTTTCACTACGGTGAGACCGGCGCGCCGCAGGATTTCGATGTTCTCCCGCAGCGGCTCGTAATTCGCGTCTGTGCGGTCGCGCTCAAACGCCGCCGCGACCACGCCCGGCGACACAAACCGCGCGATGTCATCGACGTGTCCGTGCGTGTCGTCACCCACGATGCCCTTGTGCAGCCAGATAACCTTCTTCACGCCGAGATACGCGCGCATGCGCGCCTCGATATCCGCGCGGCTCAACCCGGGGTTCCGCGCCTGCACGTCGCTCAGCAGGCACTCCTCTGTGGTCAGCAACAAACCTTCGCCGTTGACGTCGATGCTACCGCCTTCGAGCAGCATTCCCGGCTGGAAGGCCGGCATCCGCAGCTCAGCGGCAATCGCGGCCGGTACTTCGACATCCTGACGCCAGTCGTCGTACTTCGCCCACGCGTTGAACTGCCAGCGCGTGATGGCTACTTCGCCGCGCTTGTTCTTAACGAAAATCGGGCCATAGTCGCGAGTCCAGACACGATTTGTGGGGCAGATCAGGAAGTCCATCGCGGCCAGGTCCGCGCCTGCCTTACGCAGAATCCGGCGAGCCCCTTCGCACAGAGCCCGATCGTCTACGAGAATGCCGACGCGCTCAAAGCGGCTCAGCTTGCGCACGATCTCCGCATAGACCCAGGGAATGGGCGCGAAGCGGCCCGGCCAATCTTCGCGATTGTGCGGCCACGCAATCCACGTTGCCGAATGCGGCTCCCATTCCGCCGGCATCCGATAGCCCGCCGCCGCAGGCGGAGCTTTTACTTTCAATCGATCACCCTGCTCAGAATGGGCGCGTACGCGTCGATGCGCCGGTCGCGCAGAAATGGCCAGTTTCGCCGCACCTCTTCGGTGCGCCGCGGATCGCACTCCACGACGAGGATCTGCTCCTGGTCGTGCGTGCCTTCCGCCAGCACCTGGCCGAACGGATCGGCCACGAACGATCCGCCCCAAAACTCCAGCCCGTGTTCCGGCGGACCTTCGTAGCCCACCCGGTTCACTGCCGCCACATAAATTCCATTCGCGATGGCGTGCGACCGCTGAATCGTGCGCCACGCATCGTGCTGTGCGGCGCCGAACTCCGCCTTCTCCGATGGGTGCCAGCCGATCGCCGTAGGGTAGAACAGCACCTGCGCACCGTTGAGCGCCGCCAGCCGCGCCGCTTCGGGGTACCACTGATCCCAGCACACCAGCGCGCCGATGCGCGCGAATTTCGTATCGAAGCAGCGGAATCCCAGGTCGCCCGGCGTGAAGTAATACTTCTCGAAATACAGCGGATCGTCGGGAATGTGCATCTTGCGATAGATGCCGAGCAACTCGCCGTCGGCGTCGATCACCATCGCGGTATTGTGATACACGCCCGCGGTACGCCGCTCGAAGACGCTGCCGACGATCACCACTCCCAAATCGCCGGCGAGCCGGGTGAAGCTTTCGGACGTTGGTCCGGGAATCGGCTCAGCGAGGTCGAACAGGTCGGCGTTTTCCTCGCGGCAGAAGTACTGGCTGCGAAACAATTCCTGCACGCAGATAATCTGCGCGCCCTGCGCCGCGGCTTCGCGGATGCGGCTTTCCGCCTTTGCTAAATTGCCTGCCGGGTCCTTGGAACACGACATCTGGATGAGGCCGATTCGAAACTTGTTGCGGTGCACGTTTTTATTGTAGCGACCAGACGTCTTGCTATGATCCGATTTGTGACTTTCCGCGGACTGGTTCTGTTCGACATTGATGGCACGCTCGTGAGGCGCGCCGGTCCGCATCATCGCGAGGCGCTGGTGCAAGGCATCCGCAGCGTAACCGGTTTCGACTCGACGACAGAAGGCATTCCCGTGCAAGGGATGTTGGACCCGGACATCATCCGCATCATGCTGCGGAAGGCGGGAGCGCCGCCGCAGGTTGCGCGCGCGCAGATGGCGCGAATTCAGCGGGCCGCCGAAGACTATTACCTGCGGGTGTGCCCCGCGCTCCATGACAAGCATTGCCCGGGCGTGGAACAGTTGCTCGCCAGACTCGCCGGTGAGCGGCTGCTGCTGGCGCTTGTGACGGGGAACCTGACGCGCATTGGCTGGCGCAAGCTGAACCGCGCAGGCCTCGACGGCTATTTTCATTACGGAGCGTTTGGCGAGATGGCGAAGACGAGAGCCGGCCTGGCGAAACTGGCAATCAGAACGGCCCTCGTTCAATCCTGGATTGCCCGAGATGCGCCGATTTCGCTGATCGGCGACGCGCCGCCGGACATTCAAGCTGCGCGGGAAAACGGAATCCGCTCGGTCGCAGTCAAAACCGGAATTACGCCACCCGAGGAACTGGAAAGGCTCAAACCGGACGTTCTGCTGGACGACCTGAGGAAGGTAACGACCGGTCTCCTGACCGGTCGCTAACTTGTGCGTAGCGAAGCGCCGCGCCTACTTCTTGGTTAAAGGCGAATCGCCTGCGCCCCCGAACTGTCCTTTACGCCCCTTCATATCGCGATCGAACTGGCCGTCCGTCTGGCCGGTGCTCTTGCGGCTGGGGTCGAGCGGTTTATGCACGCCGTGCATCCCTGCATTTGCAATATTCCGCGGCTTGTGCGCTTTTTTTCCGGGCATGACTATCTCCACCTTTTCTTGGGCATCAAGGTTGCCAGCGGACGTTCCCGAACGTTTCTCTTTCAGCAACTGCCGCAAAGCCGCGGTCGCGACGCGGTGGCACTTCAGGCACAATGTCCGGATATTGGAAAGGTCGCACTCACCGCCGCCCTGGGCGACGGGCCGGATGTGATCCGCGTCCCATAACGACTTCCGGCGTCCCCACTCGTCTTCGAATTCGCGCCGCGCGGCGAAATCGAGCTTGCGCTTGCTCTTGCGCACCGCTTCCGTATCCAGCCCGCACAGCGCGCACACGCCGCGGTCCCGCTCGAAGACTTTGTCGCGCAAGTATCCGGGGTCGGTGCGCAGCTTCCATTCGTGCACGCACGCTTCGCCGCAAAACGTGAACCGCCCCTTCGGAACCGCCGACCCGCACCACCGGCAATGGCCCCGCGTGCGCTTCACCCATCCGCCGGAAGTGGCGCGGCGCGTGCTCACACCCTCAGCTTGTACCCCTGCGCCTGCATGCCCGCGATGATGCTCTCGCGAATGCCGGTGATCTCGTCGCTCGAAAGCGTTCGCTCGGGCGACCCGACGGTGACCCGATACGACACGCTCTTCTCGCCCGCCTCCAGCGGCTTGCCCGAGTACTCGCGCAGCCACTCGATGGACTCCAGCAGCGGACCCGCAAACGAAGCAATCCGCCGCTGCAAATCGCCGGCGAACTCGCGCGAAGCCGCCACTACGGAGAGATCGAATGCGCTTGAAGGATAGCGCCGCACCGGCACGTATTTGATGTCGGCCGCGCACAACGATTCCACGATCCCCAGATCCAGATCCAAAACCGCCGCGCGCCCGGCTTCCACCAACGATGGATGCAACTCGAACAACCGCCCGACGTCCCGGCCGCGCCACGCCACCACTGCGGCCCGCGCCGGATGCTCGTACGCGTGCGCTTCCGCCGGCCGGACTTCCACCGCGGGCATGAGACATTCCGCGACGCGCTTCAACTCGAACAGACCCGCCGCGCCATCCCCCGATTTTGCATACAGCGCAGCTACCGCGTGGGGAATCTCGTCCGGCAGTCCCTCGCCGCGCTTATGAATCTCGAGCCCGATTTCAAAGAGGCGGAAATTTTCGAAATGCTTGACGTTCTCCTGGATGTTGTTCAGCACCTGCGGCAGCAGACTGGTCCGCATCAGCGCCTGGTCCGAGGCGATGGGATTCAGCACGCGTACATGCTGCTCCTGCGTCAATCCGAACTTCGCGGCTGCTTCCTCGCTCAGGAACGAGTAGTTGTACACCTCGGTGAAGCCCTCATCCACAAGCACATTCCGAACCTCATGATGAAACTTCCGGCGCGGATTCGCCGGCGGGACGGACGCGGCGACCAGGGGAGCCTGCGGCGGAATGGAATCGTATCCGATCATCCGCCCGACCTCTTCCACCAGGTCATCTTTGATCGAAACGTCCTTCGTCGCACGCCAGGAAGGCACCGTCACCGAGAACACGCCCGGCCGGGCTTCGCTGACGCCGAATTCTAGACTCTCCAGAATCCGCCGGACCTCATCGGCGGCGATGCTGCGCCCCAGTTTGCGCTCCAGCCACTCCAGCGGAAGCTCGATGGGAGGAGGCGGCGCGATCTCCCGCTTCGCGTCCATCACTCCGCCGGTCACGCGCACGCCCGGCGAAATCTCCTGTAACAGTTCAATGGCGCGTGCGATGCCGCGCACCGTGTTCGCCGGATCCTGCGCCTTCTCAAATCGAATCGACGCGTCGGTGCGCAGCTTGATCGCGGACGAGGTTTTGCGGACGCTCGCGGCGTTGAAGTTCGCGCTCTCCAGCACCACCCGCGTAGTCTGGTCGTTGATGGAGCTTCGGTCGCCGCCGATCACGCCGGCCAGCGCCACCGCACCATCGGCGTCCGCGATCACCAGATTCGACGGATCGAGCGTGTAGTGCTCGTCGTTGAGCGCTTTGAAGTCCTCGCCGGCCTTCGCGCGCCGTACCGTGATGACGCCGCCGCGCAAAATGCCGGCATCGAACGCGTGCATCGGCTGCGCCAATTCCGCCATGACGTAGTTCGTCATATCCACGATGTTGTTGATCGGGTTCAGCCCGATCGCCATCAGGCGCTCCTGCAGCCACAGCGGCGAAGGCTGCACCTTCACGTTCTCGAAAACCAGCGCCGAATAGCGCGGGCACAGATCGTAATCCTCAATCTTCACGTGGATCGCGGGGGCGCCGGTTGGCAGCAGTTCCAATCGTGCCGGGTCTTTCAACTTGCCGCCCGCAATCGCCGCTACTTCGCGCGCCATGCCGTGGTGTCCCCAAAGGTCCGGCCGGTGCGTGATGCTCTTGTTATCGATCTCGATAACGGAATCCGGCGCGCACCCGGGAATCGGCGACCCCACCTGCGCATCCAGCTCGATGATGCCGGAGTGATCCTTGTTGATGCCTAATTCTGCCGCCGACCCGAGCATGCCGTCGCTCTCCACGCCGCCGATGGTCTTCTTGCCGAGAGGCACATACGCCGTCAGCACGCCCGGGCGGCAGTTCGGAGCGCCGCACACCACCGTTTTCGTGCCGTAGCCGCCCGCGTCCACCACCGCTTTCACATTGTGCGAACCAGGGATCGGCTCCACGCTTTCAACGCGGGCCACGCAAGCGGCGCCGAGCAATTCACCGTAGGGCTCAATGCCTTCGCACTCCGCCGTCTTCATCGTGATGAGACGCTCCAGCGCGGCCGGCGGCACTTCCATGCCGGGAACGAATTCGCGAATCCAGTTGTATGAGAACTTCAAGGCTAGAACTGCTCCAGGAATCTGAGATCGCCGCCCTGCAATTGGCGTATATCGTCAATGCCGTACCGCATCATCACCAGCCGGGTGAGGCCGAGGCCGAACGCGAAACCGTTCCACTGCTCGGGGTCTATGCCGCTCATGCGCAGAACGTGCGGATTCACCAGGCCGCACGGCAACAGCTCCACCCAACCGCTCTGCTTGCAGACCGGACACCCCGAACCACCGCAAATCAGGCACTGTATATCGAGCTCGAAGCCGGGCTCGACGAACGGAAAATATCCGGGCCGCAGCCGCACCGTGACATCGCGCTTGAAGATGGCGGTCAGCAGCGTCTTCATGAAATACAGCAGATGCGCCACGGAAACGTCGCGATCGATCATCATGCCTTCGAGCTGATAAAACGTATGCTCGTGCGAGGCGTCCACGCTTTCATTGCGGAACACGCGCCCCGGCGCGATCATACGCAGCGGCGGACCCAGCCGCTCCATGCCGCGCACCTGCACAGGCGATGTGTGGGTGCGCAGCAGGTTGCCGCCATCGAGCCAGAACGTGTCCTGCATGTCGCGAGCCGGATGGTCCGGGGGTATGTTGAGCGCGTCGAAGTTGTGATACTCGGTCTCCACTTCGGGACCATCCAAAACGGCAAAGCCCAGCGAACTGAACAGCTCTTCGAGTTCGCGCTGAATGCGCGTGATGGGATGCAGGTGACCGCGGCGTGGACCGGGCGCGGGCAGCGTCAAATCGAGCCACTCCGCATCGAGCCGCGCGTTCAGCGCTGCAGCTTCCAGTGCCTGTTTGCGCTGTTCGAGGGCCGCTTCCAGCTTCTGCTTCGCGCCGTTGATCACCTTGCCGAATTGCGCGCGCTCTTCCGGAGACAGCTTGCCCATCTCCTTGCCGGCCTGCGCCAGCGGACCCTTGCGGCCGAGCGCATCCACCCGCACTGCTTCGAGCTCTTCGATAGTGGCCGCCGAAGCGATTCGAGCCAGAGAACGCGCCTCCAGCTCCTGTATGGATTCTGCAAGCATGGGAATTTTCAATTGTAGCTTGCTGCGCGCTATTGGAGCAGATTCAAATACTGCGAATGACCGATGTTCGGAGCCTTGGCGCCCGCTCCAAACGCGGCTGCCGCTTTGTCTCGCTCGCCGAGCGCGCGCAGCAGCAGGGCCTGTGAAAAGAGCAGAATCCCTTGCCTGTCCGCTGGCGTCTTGGCAAGCGCCGCCGCCACGGTCTTCAAAGCCGCCTCCTCCTGCGCGCGGCCCGCGCGGTCATCGGCAATCGCCGCCGCCAGCGCGGGAAACGCGAAATCCTCGCTCTCCACCGGTTCACTCAGTGTGGCGACCTTCGCCAGGCGCCGGCGCGCCGCCTTCTGATCTCCGCACGCCGATTCGGCGCCCGCCAGATAATACTGGAACCGCGCACGCTTCATGAACTGCTCGAAACCGTACAACGTAAACGGCAGCGATTTATCCTCATCGCCGATCGTGTCCAGCCCCTTGAATACCGCCTCACACTGGTGCGCCGCAGCCATAGCCCGCAAGCGGAGTAACTGTAATTCGATATAGGCGTACCTTACGTCATCGGGCTCATGGTCATCGGGAAAATTCGTGCTGGTGAACAGCGAGAGCGCAGCCTGCAACTGCCCCTGCGAGGCGCGCACCAATGCCAGCGCCGCGACTTCATGCGTGCCCACCGCGGGCAGACTTTTCTCCGTTCCGCCGGCCGCTTTTGCCGAGGGAGCCGGGGACTTCCGGAGCGCCTGCTCGATCGCCTTCTGCACCGCCGCCGGATCTGTCTTCACGGTTTCGCGGATGACTGCGTTTGCGGCCGCCTCGTTGTGTTTCAACTGCCTCAGAACTTCCGCAAGCAGCGGTCGCACCATCGGAAGCCGCTGCGCCTGTGCGGTCGCGACCGTCCATTCTCCGATCACGGGATCGATCATGCCGCTGTCCAACTCGAACAGCCCGAGCAGCCAATGCGCCACTGCATCGTCGCGATTCGCGGCGACCGCGCTATAGAGCGGCAGGAATGACGACGCGCGGTGAGGAAACACGTACAGCACCGGCAGTCCCGCTGCACGTTTGCGGTCCAGTTCCGGCGACTCTCCGGCTTTGACGCGCGCATACGCGGCATAATAGGCGACCAGCGGATTCTCCTGCGGCAACACCTTCCCGGGTTCCTTCTGATTCGGCGGAACGGGATCGTATTTTCGTGTGAGCACGTTCACGGCATCCGGCCAGGCGCCGGCCGCGAGATACTCATCCGCTACGTCCAACACACGTTCGGGATCGGCGCCGAGATGCGTCCAAACCTCGTCGTCCTTCGCGCCCTGGCGCACCGCCTCGACGCGCAGCAAAGAGTTCCACGGAGCAACTACGCGCCACCGCTCCAACTCAGCGCGTGCGGCATCCTTCTGTCCGGAAACTCGCAGCCAGATAATCCGAGCCTCCGCAGCTTCGAACAATCCTGGCGCGTTCTTCGCTAGCTCCCCGAGCTCGGCCAGGGCCCGTTTTGCCTGAGCCGTGCGGCTGTGCGCTTCGGCGAGTTCCAAACGCGCTGCAACTCCGAGCAGGGGATCCTGGATGGCAGCGGCGAAATTTTGTTCAGCGGCGCCGTCCCGCCCGAGCGCCGCCTGCGCCACTGCAAGGTAGTAATGCACCTCAGCGTCATGAGGCAGAGCGGCTGCCGTTTGATCCAGCATCGCCACAGCAGCGGCGAAGCTATGCCGGATCACCAGCAGGCGCCCCAACGACTTTTTTGCCTCAACATTGTCCGGCGATTTGGCCAGCGACGCGCGCCAATAATCCTCCTGTTTCTGCAAGCGGCCATTGAGCTCGAATGTGTCCGGCGGCTCCGCGGCTGCGGGTTGCGCACCGAGTTTCACCGCTTCCGCCGAAATTGCATCGTACGGCGCTTCGGAATGCGCCAGCAGCACCTTCCCCGCACTGTCGCGCAGTTCCAGCCGGTAGACGCGCCCTGGAGCGGCGTTGTCGATTTTTTTCGCGAAGACTGCGCCGGGCTGAAGATCGGCCGTTTCATCCAGGGCTGAAACATCGCCACTCGATACGCGCAGATGCGCCTTTTCGAAGCGCCGCGTCACGTTCAACTCCACCAGGATCGTGTTCCCGGCTCGCTCCCAGTGCAAAATAGCGTCCGCCGTGGCGCGCGTGATTCCGCCGAGAGCCCGCGCGGGCAGCCAATAGTCCGTGAAGCTGCGGCCGCTGTGCGGCGGCAGAAACTCGAATGTCTCCTGATCCTGAAACAGGCCGGCCTGAATCTCGATCAAGCGCGAGCCATCGTCCACCAAAGCGGCCTCTCCGGTAGTATCGTTCGAGCCCCACGCCCAGATCTTTTTGCCCTTCACTACGGCCGGGTCGGCGACGTGCACAGTCGCGGTCTTGCTGCCTGCGTGATAGACGGCGAAAAACGGCTCGCGGCTCTGGTACGCGAACAGTCCTAACTGGTCTCGGATGTTTGCCACTATGCTTCTGTCTACACCGCCCGAGACCGGCCACGCCTCCAGCGCCGTGCCGCCATGCGTCGACATCACGTGCGCGGGAACGACAAAGCGTGTCCCGGGTTCGACGGCGATCTCCGCATTGTTCCACCAATAGTAAGGCTGCCGCACGGATGTGGGATTGGAGAGCGTCACGTTTTGTTCCAGCACCGCGCGCCCGGTGCGCAGGACGTATTGCACCACCCAGCGAAGGCCGGTCACGCGATCGGTCGTGCTCAGCCAAACGGCGGCCGAGCCTTTGTCCTGGCGGAAAGCGAAATCCGCCGGCGAAACATTATCGCGGCTATGCGCAAACGCAAAGCTCGTCTCTATGCCGAACGCCGCAAGCGCGTTGCGTGTATACCCGATGCCCTTCTTGATGACGGGATTCCCATAGAACATCGGGTGACCGCTGAGTTTATCGATGCACGTATACAGCCGGCCGCCCACGTCCGGAAGGAAGGAACACGCCAGGTATTCGTTTTCGATGTTGATGCGGCGCCACGCTTCAGGACTCGGGCTCTTGCTCAGCGGATTGCGCGTGGTGTACGGATACCATGCGCGATATTCGGAGAGCGCATCGAGCATCGGAGAGGTATCGGGCGGCGCCTCCGGGTACGTGGGCAGCGTAATGGAGTCTTCCCAGGCGCGCGGCTGCCCATGTAGAGCCCCTGCCACGAGAATCGCGATCAGCAGCGCGCGCCTCATACCAGTACTTTACTTCTTCACCTCCGCTTCAATCGCCTCCAACTCCTTGCCGGCATCCGCCCACTTGCCCTGCGCCGCCAACTGGCGATAACGCTGCAGGTGATCGCGCACGCGGGCCAGACGGGCATCGGCTGCGCCGTTATTCGCAGCCGGAGCGGGCGCGCCGGCGGGACCAGCAGCCGGGGGCGCGGCGGACGCGCTCGTGGCCTGCTGCACGAGTTCGCGCGCGCCGTTGGAAAGCTGCGCCAGCGCTTCGTCATACGTATCGGCATAGATCAGGCGATTGCCGGTCGCGAGCACGATTTTCTTGAGCTGCGGCATGCTGCCCTCCGACGCCTGTATGTATATAGGATCGACATACAGAAACGTATTTCCCACCGGCAGCACCAGAATCTGCCCGCGGAGCACATGCGAGCCCTGCTGATTCCACAAGGTCAGGTCTTTGGAAATGTTCTGGTCCTGATTGATGGTGGCCGAGATGTTCATGGGGCCGGGAATCAGTTTCTGCTTGGAAAGCAGCAGCACCTGCACTTCACCGAGATGCGCTCCATCGCAGCGCGCCGCCATCAGGCCAATGAGGTTGTTCTTGTTGTGCGGCGTGAAGGGGATGATTTGCAGGAACTCCGGACCGGTCTCTCCCGGCAAGGTCGCCATCACATATGACGGAGTAACCGCGGAAGATCCGGCCTCCTGGCCGCCGGCGTGCAGCGCTAAGTCCCAAACGTCCTCCTTGTTATAGAAGGATTGTGGATCCAGCATGTGATACGTCAGATAGATCTGCGATTGAATCCGGAACAGCATTTCCGGATAGCGGGCATGGCGCCGCAGGTCGGCGGGCATTGCGGATTCGGGCTTAAACAGATCGGGAAAGAGATTCTGATACGCGTTAATGATCGGGTCGTCGGGCGCAAACACGTACAAGTGTGTTTCCCCATCGTATGCATCGACTGTCGCCTTCACGGCGTTGCGAATGTAATTGACGCGCCCCATCGTGTCTGTGTCCACCGCGCGCGAATATGGGTGCGCGTCGCTGGTGGTGTATCCATCGACGATCCAAACAAGCCTGCCGGCATCCGTAATTACCATGTACGGATCGGTGTCCCATTCCAGAAACCCGGCGAGCGTTTGCAGACGGTCGCGGACGCGGCGGCGAATCATCATACGGCTGTTCGCTTTGAGATAGTCGGTGAGCAGGATATTGGGCTCGCCTTCGCGAACCGCGGCGGCCAGGCGCATCAGGAAGGAAGAAATGGGAATCCCGCCCGTGCCTTCATAAGTCGAGCGCACATTATCTTCGCCGGAGGGATAGTTGAACTCCTGCTGTGCCGTATGCACAAACACGGGTTCGTGAGTTACTTCGCCGTAATAGATCTCAGGCCGGGTTAACTTCAGACTCGGGGTTTCCACCACCGGCGGCGCGTCTTTGATACTCAGCACCGGCAATCCATCGGAAGTCATCTTACTGACTTCGGACAGCACCAGCCCGTAACCGTGTGTATAGATAAACGCCGGATTGATCCAGTTCGCGCGGGCATCGGGAAGCTGCCGGATGTCTAACTCGCGCGGGGAAAGCAGCACCTGCTTATATTGACCGTCGATGGTATAACGGTCCACATCGGAATCGTGGAACACGTAGTAAGTTCGCAGCGCTTGGCGCTGGGTGATGGTGTCGTGGTACGGCTGGAAATCCCATAGCCGGACGTTGTCCAGTAACGGACGGTGTTGGGAAACGTCAATCACGCCGTCCGGATCGGCGTGGAAGTCGATCTCCTTCACCTGCTGCTCGAGGCCAAACGCACTGCGGGTCGAATGGATATGGGTATCGATGTAAGGCCGCTCGAGGGAGATTTCATTCGGTTTGACATAGAGCGCGGAGACGATCGGCGGCAGCACGAAAGCAACGATCAAGGCGACGCCCATAAACGCCGCGAGAACCCAGCGGCGCATCCAGACTAAGACCGCCGCCGCGATACATGCCGCAATCACCAGCCACTGGAGCGGCAGGCCGATGTATTGGTCGACATAGTCGACTCCTACCAAAAACGTGCCGTGTTCGTTATAGACCATCTCAAAGCGAGCCAGGAAAAACCGGAGAGCCAAAGCCAGCAGCAGAACCACTCCCGCGCCGCGAAGGAACTGCGATTCAAGGCCGCCCTCCAACCTGAAAATGGTGGGATCGATCTCTCGCGAATCGCGGAACTGCGGCAGCCGGACGCGCAATTGCCAACCGCGCGCGACCACCCAATAGACCAGGATCGCCACAATCACCAGGGCCAGCAGATAGCTGCGCAGCATGGAATAGAACGGCAGATCGAAGAGGTAGAACGAGAGCGGCTTGTGGAACACGGCATCGTGCCAGACGGTCGCCGAAGCGGGCAAGTGTTGCCCGCCTGCAAACCGTACGACGGTCCACGTATCGATCGACGAGGCCGAGACGATGTAGGCGAGGAACAGCAGGCCGAGCGCGGCGAGGCGGGCGTAGCCGCGGTGGTCGCGGAGCGAGGCGCCGGCGAACTTCAAGGCGCGCGAGTGCGCCACAAACAGCACCGCGAACGTGATCAACGTAGCGAGCCCAAGCGGAGCCAGGCTGTAGTAAAGCGTGCTGAAGAACGTGTGGAGTTGGCCAAGTTCTTTCCACCATTCCACTTCGATTACATACGATGCGATGGACCGCGCGCCGAGCAGCACCACGATGACCGCGACAATCAAGGCGATGCGAGTGGTGGCGGACGAAGGCGGCCGCGCGCCTCGTTCGATGCGGTAGTGTGGCATGCGTTCAGCGTATCAGAGCGCAGCCTCTCACATATTTTTCACTTTCGTCGCGGGACAACTTGAGCGCGCGAGCGTCTCATGGTGCAAGAGGTGAGTAAGTGAAACCGCTGGTAGTGGGGATTTTGATAGTAAGTGCGTGGTCCGCGCAAGCTCAACCGGAAAAGGCCTACCAAGCCAACGAAGCGGGATTGGCGGCATACGCTCGCGCCGATTACGCCGGAGCCGAGCAGTTATATGAGCAGGCTATCGAAATATGGCGCGCGGAGGGAGCGAAGTTCGAACCGCATCTTTCCATCACACTGTACAATTTCGGGCAGGCACTGTGTCAGGACGGTAAGTGGGCGGAAGGCGAGCGCGTATTTACCGAAGGGTTAAGCCTGGCCCGTAAAAGCCTGGGTCTCAAGAACATCAATACGGTTTCCTTATTCAACGCGCTGGGCGCCGCCGAGTTTGTCCGCGGAGAAACTGAGGCGGCCGAGGAGAACTACAATCAGGCGCTGACGATCGGCCGCGAGTTGTTTCCGAACCACGTGCAGACCCGGCATGCACTCATGTCCATGGCAGGCCTGCGCATGCGCCAGCACCGCTCCGATGAAGCCGTGCAATTCGCCGACGAAGCGCTGCGCCTGACGCTCGAAGCGGAGGGTGAGAATACCGTGGAAGGCGCCATGGCATACTCGTGCGCCGCTCAGGCCCGCCGCGCGCAAGGGCGGCCCGAACTCGCTATTCCGCTGTTCAAAAAGGCGCGCGCCCTGTGGACCGCCATCGCGCCGAATTCGCCGCGCGTTGCGTCGCTGATGAGCCAGGAAGGTTTGGCGCTGATGGACGATGGCCAATTGGGCCAGGCGGAAAAGGACATGAAGGGGGCGCTCGACATTCTCTCGCGCTGCAATGGTTGCGGCTACGAACTGGCAGTGGCGCAAACGAACTGGGGAGTTCTGCTGAGCCATAAAGGAAAGCTGTCGGAAGCCGCCGCGGTGCTGAATTCGGCGCTGAAGATCGAGCAGCAAATCACAGGGTCGGACAGCGGTCTCAGCACGAACACCAGGGAAGCCATCGCCAAACTGCGCGACCAACAAAACCGTCTCGCGGCGCGGCCGGAGAAAGCAAACGGGCTGGTGAATTAGGCGCTGGTGAATTAGAGTGGGGCTGGCGCGCTGTGCGCGCCTGGTGCCGGTCTGGAGACCGGTACCTACTATGTCTGGACCGTCACGTACAATGGCCCGATCCCTGCCCGTTTTCCGGATATGGCTAACACGAACGCAATTACTGGATTTTTCCGCAACCGCGCGGACGGAGAAGCCGCTCAAGAGGCGCTCCTCGCCAACGGATTTACACGCGATGAGGTCAGCTTTGTTGCCGGCGATACAGCCGCGAAGGAAACACCGGCCGTCGGACCCGTTATGGACACCGGAGCCGAAACCGAAGCCGGCCGCGATGCATGGATCGGCGGTGTGGTCGGTTTAGCCGCCGGTATGATCGCCGTCGTCCTGCCAGGAATCGGACCTCTTATTGCCGCCGGACCCATCGCGGGAGCCATAGGCGGACTCAGCGTGGGCGCCGCGGCGGGCGGAATTATCGGCTTGTTGAAAGATCACGGAGTCAGCGAGGATGAAGCCGCATTTTACGCGGAGGGCGTTAAGCGCGGCGGGTCTCTGGTAACGGTGAACGGCGTTACGGACAAGCGGGCTTCGGACGCTCGCGACATTCTCGACAAAGCCGGGGCTATCGAGACCGAGAAACTCGCAGAGGAATGGCGAGCCACCGGCTGGGAGGGTCGCGCACCCGTCAAGGCCCACAACTGAGGGATTCACCTATCCAAAGGAACACCCCCGGATGTTAAACTGGATCATTCAAGGCTGAAATCCACATTCGGGGTTGTTCTTTTTGAAGTCCTGCGTCCTGCTGTTGCTCTTGCCATTCGTCTTTGCTGTTGCCGCCGAGGGCGACCTGTCTCCCGATGCGATCGTGCAGAATTATTGCGCGGCCGAGCGGCAGGAAGCGCTCAAAGTGCAGCACGCGTCCATGGAAGTGGACATTCAGGCGTCCCTGCCCAAGCTCAAGAAACAGGGCCGGTTTTATGCGCTTCGCCGGATTTCGCCGCTCGGCCTGATCAAGTACGAGCGTAGCTGGTTCGAGGGCGACAAGACGGTACGGAACCAGGTGATCCTCCGCTATCTGCAGGCCGAAGAAGACGCGCAGAAATCCACCTCCCCGGCCATCACCGTAACTCCCGACAATTACAAGTTCAAATTCAGACATAAGGCTGAATTCAACGGCCGGCCCGTATACGTCTTCGCCGTCAACGCTCGTCAAAAGCGGCAAGGGATGTTCGATGGCGAATTGTGGATCGACGCTGCCACCTATCTGCGGGTCCGCGAATCCGGACATCTGGTGCACACCGGATCTTTTTTCGTAAAGCGTACCGAATTCGTGCGCGCTTACGAGATTCGCGATGGTATTAGCGTTCCGCACGAGATGCAGAGTTCCGCGGACATACGGCTCGTCGGGCGCGCCGAGCTGAATATCGCGTTCAGCAATTTTTCGCTCGAAGACACTGGCAATCAGTAGGCGCGCTGGAGACATCGATGAGAACACTGTTCCTGAATCCCCCATCCTTTGAAGGTTTCGACGGCGGCGCAAGCTCCCGCTGGCCCGCGTCCCGGGAGATTGAAAGCTATTGGTACCCCGTTTGGCTCTGCTACCCCGCCGGCATGTTGCCGGACAGCAAAGTAGTGGATGCTCCGCCGCACAAAATCTCAATCGAGCAGACCGTCGCGATGGCGAACGATTTCGAACTGCTCGTGCTCTACACCTCCACGCCCGGCTTTCATGTGGACGTTCACATGGCCGAGATGATGAAGGACGTGAATCCGAAGCTGCAGGTGGCCTTCGTCGGACCGCCGGTAACCATCGAGCCCGATAAGACGCTGCTCAGCTACAAAGCCATCGATTTCGTAGTGCGCCGCGAGTTCGATTATCAGATTGCCGATTACGCCAAAGGCAAGCCGCTCGAAGAACTGCCAGGCGTCAGTTTCCGCCGCAATGGCCAGGTCGTCAACAATCCCGAAGGGCCGGCAATCGAGGATCTCGACGCTCTCCCGTGGGTCACGAAAGTGTACAAGCGCGACCTTGATATCACGCGTTATAACGTTCCCTTCCTGCTGAACCCGTTCGTCTCGCTGTACACATCGCGCGGCTGCCCGGCGCTTTGCACGTTCTGCCTCTGGCCGCAGACGCACTCCGGACACCGCTGGAGATTGCGCTCTTCCGATGACGTGGCGAACGAAGTCCGCTACGCGCTGGAACAGTTCCCGCAAATGAAGGAAATCTTCTTCGACGACGATACCTTCAATTACCGCAAAGAGCGCACCATTGAGTTGTGCAAGAAGCTCAAGCCGCTCAACTTCACGTGGAGCTGCACATCGCGCGTCACCACGGATTACGAAACGCTGAAGGCGATGAAGGAAGCCGGATGCCGCTTGCTGATCGTGGGCTACGAATCGGGCGACCAGCAGATTCTGAAGAATATCAAGAAGGGCGCCACGGTGGACATGGCGCTGCGCTTCACGGATAACTGCAAGAAACTCGGCCTGCTCGTGCATGGCGACTTCATCATCGGGCTGCCCGGCGAGACGAGAGAATCCATCCGCAAGACCATCGATTTCGCCAAACGCCTGGACAACGAAACCATACAGGTTTCCATCGCGCATCCCTACCCCGGCACCGAATTCTATAACTACGTCAAGCAGAACAATCTGATCACGATCGACTCGATGACGGATGAAAGCGGCCATCAGCTTCCCAATATCATTTATCCGGGGCTGGATCGCGGAGAGCTCGTAGAGTGGGTGGAGCGTTTTTACGGCGAGTACTTCTTCCGGCCGCGCGTGATCTGGAGGATCGTGCGGAAAGCGATGTTCGACACCGACGAGCGGAAACGGCTGACTAAGGAAGCGCGGGAGTACATGGCGCTGCGCAGCAAACGCAAGAAGTTCGTGGCGGAGAGCAAGGCTGCGCGCGAGGCGGCGCCAGTGGGTTCGGGCGACTGATTCACGGATAGAGGCTGAGTGATTCACCACCCAGAAGCAGAGGGCGCCGGGAGGGCACAGAGGAAGCCGTTCGGAAATTCTGTGTGTCCTCCGGTTTTTTCTCTGTATCTCTGTGGTGAAGAGACACTGCTCCAATGACCGCCGAAGCTTCTCGTCTGCGCTTAAAAACATGGATCTGCGTTACGGTGGTCGTACTCAGTAACGCGTTCGGCGACTTTTTTATGAAGCGGGGGATCCCTGCTTCCGCCGAACTGTCCAGGCCATGGCAGTTTGTTGCTACTCTCTTCCAGCCTTGGGTGGCGCTGGGCGTCGCGCTACTCATTCTGTGGCAAATGTCCCGCATGGCTTTGCTGAGCTGGGCCGACCTGAGTTACGTGCTGCCCGTGACCAGCATTGGTTATGTCGTGGTTGCTTTGATCGGAAAAGTGATGTTGCATGAACAGATCAGCGCGACCCGCTGGGCGGGTATTTTGTTGATCGTGGCGGGCGTCGCTCTGGTCAGTTCCGCGACCGCTCCAAAAACTCACGGAGCCGCCGCATGATGAAGTGGCTCCTGGTGGCTGTGATGGTGGGCGCGACTACCGCCGGCGAGGTGCTGCAGGCGCTCGGGATGCGCCGCCACGGCGAGATCCAGGACTTCCGCCCGACTGCGATCGGGCGCGCACTCGCGCTGCTGGCCCGCAACGGACATGTCATCGCCTCCATCGTGGCGATGGCGATCTCGTTTTTCGCGTTCATGAAGCTGCTCTCCATCAGCAATCTCAGCTTCGCCGTGCCCGTGTCCGCCGTGACCTACGTGCTCGAAACCATCCTGGCCAAGTATGTTCTGAAAGAGCAGGTGAACTGGCAGCGCTGGGCGGGCGCTTCGCTGGTGATCTGCGGCGTGGCTCTGGTTTCGCTGTGATCTGGTGGGCGCTTCCGGCCCTTGCCGCGGCGGCTTATTATCTGCTCGCGCTGATCGCCGCCGCTCGATGGCCGCGCAAAGCGGCGGTATCCGCGCCGCCGGTTTCCGGCATCTCCATTCTGAAGCCGGTGCACGGCCGCGACCCGCGCTTCTACGAAGCCATTCGCTCACACGCCGCGCAGGACTTCCCCGTCTTCGAGATTCTGTTCGGAGTGAGCAGTCCCGCCGACCCTGCGATTCAGGACATCGACCGGCTGCGCGCGGAGTTCCCGCACATCCCGATCTCTTTGCATATCGTCCGGACCACGGCGCCGAACGCGAAGGCAGGGGTGCTCGGCGAACTCGCCCGTCATGCGCAACACGGGATTCTCCTGGTCAATGACAGCGACATTCTGGTGGAACCGGGGTATCTGCGGGAAGTCACTGAGCCGCTGGCGGAAGCATCCGTCGGGCTCGTCACTTGCATATACCGCGCCACCGCCGACTCGTGGCCGTCACGCATGGAAGCTCTCGGCATCGCGACGGAATTCGCTCCCAGCGTGCTGGTGGCGCGCCTGCTCGGGGTGGCTGAGTTCGCGCTTGGGTCGACGATGGCCTTCCGCGCGGCCGTCCTTGCCGAGATCGGGGGGTTCGCCGCAATCCAGGAGTATCTCGCGGACGACTATCAACTCGGCCGTCACATTTCCGCGCACGGGTACAAGATCCGTTTCGCCGCCTCCGTGGTGGAAACCAGCCTGGGCGCGCAGACGTGGCCGGCGACGTGGCGCCACCAACTGCGCTGGTCGCGCACCATTCGCGTATCCCGATTCTCGGGTTATTGCGGGTACGTGGTGACGCACGCCACTCTGTGGGGTCTGGTGGCTTTAGCGGCAGGTCAGTGGCCCGCGGCCGTCGCCGCCATTGGGCTGCGCATGGCGGCCGGAATCTGGGTTGCGGGGCCGATTCTCCGTGACTGGCGAAGCGCCGGCGCGTGGCCGCTGATTCCATTTCGCGACCTCTTCGGATTTGCCGTCTGGGCAGCGGGGCTGGCCGGAAATACGGTGGATTGGCGCGGTCAGAAACTCCTGTTACAAGCCGACGGGAAGATCCGTACCGCCTAGGACTGCACCAGGCAACGGGGGGCTTGACGCTCAAAGTGCAGTAGAGTAGCCTGCAATCAGACTGTGCCGGGACAACGTTGCACACCGGCGAGGTGGTGGCAGCTAACCGGCCGCTGCCGGTCGTTTCGGAGGATGGTTTGATTTTGTTGCTCTTCGGACCGCCAGGTTGCGGCAAGGGTACCCAAGCGGCGTTTCTCTGCCAGCGTTTTCAGATCCCCCACATCTCCACCGGCGAGATGTTTCGCGCCGAATCGGAGGCCGGAACTGAGCTTGGCAAGGTGGTTTGCGCCATTCTGGCCAAGGGCGGCTTCATCAACGACGACATTACCAATGCCGTTGTTGCCGCCCGGATCGCGCGCCCGGATTGCGCGAACGGCTTCCTGCTGGACGGCTATCCGAGAACACTGCCGCAAGCCAAATACTTCGCCGGATTGCTGCGTGAGCGTGCGCTTCCGGCCCCCACGATCATCCATCTGCATGTGCCCGACGCGGATCTGGTGGAGCGGTTGACGGCTCGACGGCAATGCCCCTCCTGCAAGACCATATACAACCTGCGCACGCAAGCGCCGGTGCTGGATGGACTCTGCGACCACGACGGGACGCCGCTGGTTTGCCGCGCAGACGACGAAGAGGCTGTGATTCGACAACGGCTGGCCACGTACCGCGAGCTTACGAATCCGATCCTGGATTGGTACGGAGAGGATTGTGTGAGGACGATCGACGGGACCGCACATCCAAATCACGTAGAGAGCCAAATTGAATCCGTTCTGAGCCACCGGGCGCGCAAAAGGCTGGGCCTGGGTCTCGTGTTCAGTTAGCCGGTACCGACCGTCTCCAGACCGGTTGAAGGCGCGCGGATCGCGCCCGGCCGCGGAGCGCGGCACGACAGGAAGGATTCCTGTCGTCACCAGGTTTGACTGATTGCTCCGCCCTCCGGTATCCTACAATTTCACGGTAGAGGTGCGGCGGCCATGAGTAGCCGGGCAAAATTTCCGATTGCGCTTCGGATGCCCGGTCCAAAGGGGCCGATTTCACCGCCGAAACCGGACGGCGAAGCTCAAGCGCCACCGGTTGGGGAGCCGGGCTAAATCCCGCTCACTGTCGTTCGCCCCCAACGCGAGCGGAGCGCTATCGGAGTCGTCAGGCCGCCCATGCCGACAAGCGGGCGTGCTTCCCTCCTTTGCCTCTTCCGTCCGAATTATTTATGAATGTCTTCGAACTCACGCGGGCGCTGATCGATATCGAATCGATCACGAATAACGAAGAACGCGTGGGCAATTATCTCTACGAAGTTCTCGCCGGTCTGGCCGCCGCCCAGCGCGGCCGCGTGGAGCGCATGGACGTGGAGCCTCGCCGCTTCAATGTGTTCGCTCAGTTCGGCGACCGGCTGGACGTCACGCTCTCCACCCACATGGACACGGTGCCGCCTTTCTTCGCGTCCAGCGAGGACGAAACCCACATCTGGGGACGCGGCGCTTGCGACACCAAAGGCATCATCGCGAGCATGATTCAGGCCGCGCGCCTGCTGCTGGATGAGGGGCAATCCAACTTCGGCCTGCTGTTCGTGGTGGGTGAAGAGCGGAACTCCGCCGGCGCCTATACCGCCGCGAAAACTCCGCGGGGATCCCATTACATTGTCAATGGGGAGCCTACCGAAAACAAGCTTGCGATCGGCTCCAAGGGCGTGTTGCGCTACGAGGTCTGTGCCGCCGGCAAAATGGCGCACTCGGCGTATCCGGAATTGGGCGAATCGGCGATTCATAAGCTGATCGACGTGCTCGCCGAAATGCAGCGCATCGAGTTGCCCGTGGATTCGCTGCTCGGCCAAAGCACCCTCAATATCGGAACGCTCGCCGGAGGCCGCGCCCCCAACGTGGTGGCCGACGAAGCCCGCGCCGACATCATGATCCGGCTGGTGAGCGATTCCACAACCACAAAGGAAGCGCTGGCACGCGCCGCCGACGGCCGCGCCGAACTTCGCGAGGTGATCGAGATTCCGGCGCTGCGCATGACGCCGATTCCCGGCTATGAGACAACGGTCGTCAAATTCACCACGGACATTCCGGCATTCGGAGGCGCATGGGGCGAGCCGCTCCTGCTCGGACCCGGCACCATTCACGTAGCCCACACGCTGGAGGAACGCGTGGCGAAGACGGAGCTTCTGGAAGCCGTCCAAATTTATCGCAGACTGGTAAAAGATCTATGCAACCGCGCATCGAAGTAGGAATCCTCGGCGCCACCGGAATGGTGGGCCAGCACTTTATCAAATTTCTCCAGGGCCATCCCTGGTTCGACCTGAAGTGGCTCGGGGCCAGCGATCGCTCCGCAGGCAAGCGCTATCGCGACGCCATGACGTGGCATCTTGGCGTAGTGCCCGAGTCCGTCGCCGGCATGACAGTGGAAGATTCGAAGCCCGGCAATGCTCCTCGCCTGCTGTTTTCCGCGATGGACGCGAGCGTAGCCACGGAAATCGAACAGGCATTCGCGCGCGCCGGGCACGTGGTGGTCTCCAACTCGCGCAATCATCGCATGGACGCCGATGTGCCGCTGCTGGTGCCGGAGATCAACCCCGACCACTTGAAGCTGGTGCCCGGACAGCAGCGCACACGCGGCTGGAAAGGGCAGATCGTCACCAATCCCAACTGCTCGACCATCGTGCTGACGATGGGGCTCGCGCCGTTGAAGCAATTCGGCATTACGAAGATTGTCGCCACCACCCTGCAGGCGGTCTCCGGCGCGGGCTATCCCGGCGTCGCTTCGATGGACATTTTGGGCAACGTGGTGCCGTTCATCGGCGGCGAAGAAGAAAAGATGCAGGAGGAGACGCAGAAGATTCTGGGCGCGTTCAAAGGCGACCATGTCGAACCCCTGGCCGCGAAGGTGAGTGCGCATTGCAATCGCGTTCCCGTGGTGGACGGGCATACGGTGACGGTGTCGGTGGAGTTTTCCGCCAAGCCGGGTGAGGCCGATATCCGCGCCGCTTTCGATTCCTTTAGCGCCGTGCCGCAGCAGCGAAACCTGCCGAGCGCGCCGCCGCGTCCCGTAATCTATATGGAAGAGGCCAACCGGCCGCAGCCACGGAAAGATGCCGAGCGGGAACGTGGAATGGCCGCGTTCGTGGGCCGGCTGCGCGCGTGCCCGGTGCTCGACTACAAGTTCGTCGCGCTGGGACACAACACCGTCCGCGGCGCGGCCGGGGCTGCTGTTTTAAACGCCGAACTGATGCACTCCGAAGGGATGCTCGACTGATGATCGTGATGAAATTCGGCGGCACGAGTGTGGAATCGGCCGCCGCGATTGAACGGGTCGCCGGAATTGTGAAGCGCTTCGAAGCGCAGCGGCCCGTGGTGGTGGTCTCCGCGATGGGCAAGACCACGAACAAGCTGCTGGCCATCGCACAAACGGCAATCGAGGGTAAACGCGAGGACTACATCCGGCAGATCCACGACCTGCGCGATTTTCACTCGCGGGAAGCGCGCATGGTAGTGCCGCTCGAACAGCGCGCAGGGCTCGACCGCTTCCTGGACGAGCATTTCCAGGAACTCACGGAACTGGTGAAAGGCCTTGCCGTACTCGGCGAACTGACGCCGCGCTCCATCGATGCGATTTCCAGCTACGGCGAGCGCCTTTCCAGCTACATTGTCGCCCAGGCGTTCCGGCACTTCGGCATGCAAGCCGAGCACCTGGATTCGCGGCATGTCATCATCACCGATAAACGCCACACCCACGCGCTGCCTCTCTTTTCGGAGACGTACGCGCGTCTTGCCGCTACCATTCCGCCGATGACGGAACGCGCCGTGGTGGTGATGGGCGGGTTCATCGGGTCCACGGAAGATGGCGTCACAACGACACTCGGGCGCGGCGGCTCAGACTACACCGCCTCGATTGTGGGCGCGGGTATTGGCGCGGAAGAAATCCAGATCTGGACGGACGTGGACGGCATGCTCACGGCCGACCCGACGATTCTGCCGGGCGGCCATCGCGTGAAAACGATTTCGTTCGCCGAAGCTGCCGAGCTTGCCTATTTCGGCGCCAAGGTGCTGCATCCGGCAACGGTGGTCCCGGCGATCGATAAAAACATTCCGGTGCTGATTCTCAATTCGCGGCGGCCGGATGTTCCGGGGACACGCATCATCTCCGACCCGGTGCGCACCACCAATGTAGTGAAGTCGATCGCGTGCAAGCGCAAGATCTCGCTGGTGAATATTCATTCCACGCGCATGCTCATGGCGCACGGCTTCCTGCATCGCATCTTCGAAATCTTCGACCGGTTCGAAACGCCGGTGGATATGGTGGCGACAAGCGAGATCAGCGTCTCGCTCACCATCGACAACAACGAACGGATCGAGGAGATTCTGAGCGAGTTGCGGCAGTTCGCCGAAGCGGAGGTGGAGCGCGACGAGGTGATCGTCTGCCTGGTGGGCGACAACATCCGGTACGCCGCGGGCGTGGCGCGCCGCACGTTCAACGCGCTCGATGGCATCAACATCCGCATGATTTCTCAGGGGGCGTCGCTGCTGAACATCAGCTTCGTGGTTTCCGAGAAGGACCTGAAACAAACAGTCGCACGGCTGCACGAGGAGTTTTTCGCGGAGCTCGACCCGGCAGTGTTCGAGCGCAACGAGGCCGTGCATGTCTGAGCGCCGCCGCCTGGCCATTGTGGGATACGGGAAGATGGGCCGCCTGCTCGAACAACTCGCGCCCGAGTATGGATTCACGGTCGCGTTGAAGCTCGATGAATTCAACAATGCGAATTACGAAGGCTTGACCGCGGACAATTTCAATGGCATCGAGGCGGCGATCGACTTTTCAATTCCGCACGCCGTCCGCGGAAACGTGGAAGGGATTTCGAAGCTCGGCACGAACATCGTGGTCGGCACCACCGGGTGGCAGTCTGACCTGGAGGCGGTGCGTGCGGCGGTGGAGAGTAATGGCACGGGCCTCGTGTGGAGTCCGAATTACTCCATCGGAGTAAACGTGTTCTCCCGCCTCGTCGGCGAAGCCGCGCGCATGCTGGCGGAGCACAAGGAGTACGGCGCATGGGCTTGGGAGATTCACCACTCCACAAAAAAGGACGCGCCCTCCGGAACGATGCTCAAGCTGGTGGAGGATATCAAGCGTGCCGGCTTTGGGCGAGCCGTCGACGTCAGTTCCAACCGCGCCGGCGCGCACCCCGGGACACATGAAATCGGCTTCGATTCCGCCGCGGATACCATTACGCTGCGCCACACCGCACGGTCGCGAGAAGGCTTCGCCAGGGGGGCATTAACCGCGGCACAATGGATCATCGGCAAAAAAGGCTTTCACGAATTTACCGAAGTGCTCTTCGGTTAGACGGAGGTGGTACATGTTTACAGGATGCGGAACGGCGCTAGTCACGCCATTCAAGAAAGATCAGTCTCTGGACGAAGCAGCGCTGCGCCGGCTGGTGCGCCGCCAGATCGACGCCGGCATTAACTTCCTCGTGCCCTGCGGCACCACGGGCGAGAGCCCCACGCTCAGCCGCGCCGAACACCTCCGCGTAATCGAGGTCACGGTGGAAGAGGCCAACGGAAAAGTGCCCGTGGTGGGCGGCGCCGGAGGGTATAACACTCACGAAGTCATCGAGCTCGCCCGCGAGCTGGAGCGTTTGGGCGTTAACGGAATTCTCTCCGTCACTCCGTATTACAACAAGCCGTCGCAGGAAGGCCTCTACCAGCATTACAAAGCGATCGCCGGCGCCACGCGGCTCCCGATCGTCGTGTACAGCGTGCAAGGGCGTACCGGAGTAAATGTGGAACCGGCGACGCTCGCACGCCTCGCGGAGTTCGAAAATATCGTGGCGGTGAAGGAAGCGTCCGGTAACATCAGCCAGATGGCGAATGTGATTCAGGAGGTTCCGGAGCGCTTCGCAGTGCTTTCCGGTGACGACGCCATCACGATTCCACTCATCGCTCTGGGGGGCCGCGGGATTATCTCGGTAGTCGCGAATCAGATTCCCGCGGAAATGACGCAGATCGCGCAAGCGGCTCTTCGTGGAGATTTCGCCACTGCGCGCGCCATTCAGCGCAAATTCCTGCCGCTCATGAACATGAACTTCATCGAATCCAATCCGATTCCCGTCAAAGCCTCCCTAGGACTAATGGGACTGCTCGACCCGGTGTACCGCCTGCCGATGGTTCCACCATCGCCGGGCAATCTCGCTAAGATCGAAAGAGTCCTGGAAAGCGTAGGCCTGCTCGGAGGAGTGAAGATTGCAGTCTAGAATTGAAGCGCTGTTTTACAACCGGCCGGATGATTATCTCGACGAAGACTTCCAGACTTTCACCGCTTTCAAGAATGCCCTGAACTCCGGGCGCATCCGTGCCGCCGAGCCTGACCGCTCTTCGCCGAGCGGATGGCGCGTCAACACGTGGGTGAAACAAGGCATTCTTCTGGGCTTCCGCATGGGTGGTGTGGTGGATATGTCGCTCGACGCCGAGCGGATGCCGTTCTTCGACAAGTCCACGTACCCGGTGCGGCGCTTCACCGCGAGCAGCGGCGTTCGCATCGTCCCCGGCGGTTCCAGCATCCGCGACGGCTGCTATGTCGGCAAAGGCGTTACGTGCATGCCGCCGATGTTCATCAATGTGGGCGCGTATATCGAAGACGGCACGATGATCGATTCTCACGCGCTGGTGGGAAGCTGCGCGCAGGTGGGAAAGAACTGCCATATCTCGGCGGCTAGCCAGATCGGCGGAGTGCTTGAGCCCGTCGGCGCAATGCCGGTGATTGTCGAGGACGACGTCCTGATCGGCGGGAATTGCGGCTTGTACGAAGGCACGATCGTGAAACGCCGCGCAGTGCTGGGCACGGGTACGATTCTGAATCGCTCGACGCCGATTTACGATCTGGTGCGGCAGACCATCCACAAAGCCGCCGGCGAACAGCCGCTCATTGTGCCGGAAGGCGCCGTGGTGATAGCGGGCTCGCGCGCCGTCACCAGCGGTCCAGGCAAAGACTGGGGCATCTCCGTCTACACTCCGGTGATCATCAAATACCGCGACGATAAGACGGACACACGGATCCAACTCGAAGATCTACTAAGATAGATCTGCATGCCCTTCACGCTCGAATCGAAGACCGCCCTGGTCACGGGAGCCGGCCGCGGCATCGGCCAGGCTATCGCTCGCAAGCTCGCCGAATTCGGTGCAGCGGTCATGGTGAATGACCTGGACCAGTCTCCCGCTTTTGAAACCGAGGGGCTCATCCGCGATCATGGCGGCAAGGCAGCGTCGTTTGCCGGAAGCGTCACCGAAGCTGAGTTTCCGCAGGCGCTGGTCGACGAAACTGTAGCCAAATTCGGCTCCATCGATATTATCGTCAACAACGCGGGCTTCACGTGGGACAACGTCATCCAAAAAACCACGGACGAGCAGTTCCAGGCCATGCTGGACATTCACATCAAAGCGCCCTTCCGCATTTTGCGTGCGGCCTCGGGGTGGCTTCGCGAGACGGCCAAGCGGGAAGCCGCCGATGGCGTTCGCACGATGCGCAAGGTGGTGAACATCACCAGCATCGCGGGTACGGACGGCGGCGCGGGGCAGGCTGGATATTCGAGCGGCAAAGCCGGAGTGATCGGACTGACCAAAACGCTGGCGAAAGAATGGGGCCGGTACAACGTCAACGTGAACGCGGTCGGGTTCGGACTGATTGAGACGCGCCTCATCGCGCCGATGGCGCCCGATAAGCCGCCGGTGGATGTGGCGGGCCACCAGATCAATTTCGGAGTGCAGCCCAAGATGCTGGAATGGGCCAAGACGGCGTGTCCGCTCGGCCGCCTCGGAACGCCGGAGGAAGCCGCCGGCGCGGTGCTGTTTTTCTGTTCGCCGCTCTCGGATTACGTCAGCGGTGAAGTGCTGATTTGCGGAGGCGGACTGCATTTCTAATGGCCTGCATACTGGTTGCCGAAGACGATCCCGTACAAGCCGAGTTGCGGCGCTGCGTTCTGGAACGCGCCGGGCACCAGGTGCGGGTAGCCGCCGACCGCGACGCAGCACTCGGGTATCTGGACGCCGCCGACGTCGTACTGATGGACCTTCGCTTCCCCGCGCTGCATGACGGGCTCGAGCTGATCCGCCAGATTCACGGCACACCCATCCTGGTGCTCTCCGGTTGGCCGGAAGACCTCTACGGCACGCCGGAGGAAGCACTGGTCGCGGAGATCCTGGTTAAGCCCGTACCCACCGGCGAACTGCTGCGAGCAATCGCGTCAGCGCAAAGCAGATCGTAATTTCGGTAAGCACGTGGTATAGGAACAGGTGGCGATTGGTTTCCACGGCATCGCCCAGACAGGCAATACAGAATTCGCCGGCCGACATGAGCGCCAATGCCGCGCAGAGCCACGCTAGCCGCGACCGGCTCCGCAACGCCCACGCGATACAGCCAAGCACCCAGAGTGGAGCGGTCAAGGGAGCATGTCGCAGCACCCAACTGCGTATGCCGCTCCAATATCCCGGCGCCTTCGCTCCCGGCGGCATGCCGCTGTGTCGCGGATAGTTGCCCATGCCCGGTTCCTGGAGTTCCCACGCTACCGTGTACAGGTTGTACCAGAGCGTTCCGAGCGTGCGCGCGGGATGCGTGGCGTAAAAGCGGGCCACCTTCCAGTACGGCACGCGTTCGACGAAGCGCCTGCTCCACTCCGCGCTATCGGTGGGCGCTCCCGGCGAGTAGACGTGCATGCCGACATACGGCAATTCCGCTTCACCGAGGCCCAACTCCTTGAGATCGGCGAGCGGCGTGGGCGACCCCGGCGTGATGCCATAGAAGACCGCATCGAACAAAGCTTCGCCGCGCCACGCTTGCGGCGCCGAATGCATCATCGGAATCACCGCGAGTACGATCACCGCCGCTGCCGCCGCTGCCCATTTCGTGCGCAGCATCAAAACCATCAAAACGGCGACGGCGATCCCCATCGGCGCGTGCTGAATCTTCGCTGTCACGTAGAGCAGCGCGGCCGCGGTGAGCGCAAGCAATCGCCAGCGCGAGTAGCCAAACACCGCGATATTCACGGCGGCGGCAGTCAGCAGCGCGAGAGCGGTGAAGCCCGCCGCATCCATGTAGAACGTGTTGCAATACGCGAGATATGCGGCGTCACCGAAGAGGAACACGGCAATGCACGCGGCGCTCGTGCTCACGCGCGCGACCCACCACAGCGCCAGGAGGAGCGCACACATGTGGACGAGCCCAAGCCAGCGGATGTCGAACGCCGAGCCGCGAGAAAACGGACGCGAGATGCGGAACGCCAGCCACGTGTACAGTTCCTCGGCCGTGTAGACGCCGCTGTTCCAGATGTAATTCGTGGACTGAACGTACTTCAGCGGGTAGTAATTGTGGTCCTCCGCGGCGGCGCGCCCTTCCGCCGGGCCGATCCAGAATGGACCGGTCACTTTCGGAAAGTCGCCGTTGTCCGCGATCCCGATGGCGGGGGGTGCGAACAGCCGCCAGCCGAAGAACACGGCGGCGACGGCGACCACCAGCCACGCTGCTCGATTATGCGCCATCTGCATCGGAAACGCCCGCGGGCTCCCGCCGCCGCTGCAGCACCGCCGCGAGGCCGAAGCCCAACAGCGTGCAGAGCAACCCCAAGTACACCGACATCGGCCTGTACTTCATCACCACCGTGTGCCGCCCGGCATCCACAACGACGCCGCGAATGACCGTGTTCACCTTCCAGATCTTCGCCGCGCGTCCATCCACTTCCGCGACCCAGCCCGGATAGTAATTGTCGCTGACCACGACGATGCCCTTGCACGCCATCTCCACATCCACTGCCGACATCGAGGCCTTCTCCGTGACTTTAGTGACGCGGTCGGCAGCGCCGCAGCTATCGGGCTTCGGCAGAGTGCCCGTCATTACGGCAGCGGTCGCCAGGTCGGTGTGCTCATCGCGTACAAGGTCGCCGGCCTTCTCCTCATCGGGCGCTCCCGCGACGGCGTGGACCGTCCACGCGCGCGGAAACACGCGAGGGTTGCCCCACACCACCACGCCCGTTTTGCTCGTAAACAGCGGCGTCAGGCCCGGACGCATCGGCTTCCTGCTCACCTCATAGTTGATGCCGTACATCTGCGACAGACGGTCAGTCCACCAACCCATGTCGCTGGTCGCGGTCAGCATGCTCGCGGTGGATGCCTGCACGGCGTCCACACGGAACCAATCGCCCAACGTGAACTTCACATCCTCATCGTTCACGGCTACGCGCTTCGGCTCGGGCAGCCATTGCAGATACGCACCGAGGTCCTGCATATCGTAAAGCGGCCTCAGGTACACGGCATGCTTCTCGTCGTTACTCGCGGGCCAATTGTACCCGGCTTCGTTGCCCTGCTCGATCACCATGAGCACGCCGATCAGCAGCAGGGCCCACTCGGGGCGCAGATAGCCGCGAATCCAGACGGTCAACAGGGCAGCGAACAGGAGCGCCAACAGACCCACCATGACCGCTCGCGGATCGGCGGTGAATGCAGTGGCGAAAACGGGCCGCGCCAGGATCAACACCATCGCCGCCCCGCCCAACCACGACAGCGCCTTCAACACCTTGCTTTCGCGCGCCAATTCCGGCCGTTCGCCCAACATGTCCGCGCCGAACGCGACCAGGCATGCGATGCAGAAATGCAAAATGCTGAGGCTGACGATCGGCGCGCGCGATTTTTCCACTCCCGGCACCAACGCGTAAAACCACCAATACAGCGCATCGGTGCCGGACATCGCATACAGCAGCGCACAGAGGCCGAGCACGACAAACAGCCGCACCTCGCGCCTGCGGAAGCCACCCCGGATCGCAACCGCCGCCAGACTGAGTGCGACGATTCCGGCGAAGGGATCGGTGCGCAGGCCCGACCCGCCGGGAAGGAGCAGGTGCCCCAATTCGCTGGCCGGCAGCCCGCTATTCTGATGCTCGGCCGCCGGGACGCGGTCCTTCCAAGTGAGCGCCCCGCTACCAGTCCACCGCTTCGCAAGCTTTCCGTATTCGATAGCCGGGAGCACCTGCACGGCGCTTACCAGCGCCATCACGCCGCTCATCACGCCGAGCGTAAACGCCGCCTGCCGCCGCGTCGACCTTCGCACCAACCCAACTGCCGCGACGCCGGCCGCCGCGAGCGTCAGCATCACGGATGGCTCGTGATGCCCGCAGAGCCATGACACGCCGAGAAACACACCGGCCCAAGCGGCGCTTCTTACGGGCGTGCGCCCGCGCAGCGCTCGCATCAGAAAGAGAAAGACGAGCGGAGCCCAAATGCCGGGCTGCACCTGCTGCGGCCACTCGGTGTTTCCGCAATACCCCGCCGTCGCGTAGAACACCGCGCCGATTGCCGATGCCGGCCGTCCACATCGTAAGTCGCGGAACAACAGCCACGCAAAGATCGCTGCCGCCACGTGAATCAGCACATACCAGAGGTTGACGGCAACCGGATTCAAGTACCC
The DNA here is from genome assembly GCA_035606355.1 of Candidatus Limnocylindrales bacterium. Lineage (GTDB taxonomy): Bacteria > Acidobacteriota > Terriglobia > Bryobacterales > Bryobacteraceae > Sulfopaludibacter. Next base: position 156,069 of record DATNFO010000043.1, read on the forward strand.
GTGCTGCAGCGGCGCCAGCGCAAGCAGGAACGTGAACGGGCTGGTGACGCCCGGCTGTACCTGACCGATCAGCGATTGCCCCATCCATTCGTAAGGAGTCCAGAGCATCACGCGGAAATGGCGCAGCGCATACACCTGGGCCTGCAGCCATGGCATCACCTGATTCGCGTTGTCCGGCGATTCCAGAAACGTGTACTGATGCGTCAGGACGAGCTTCCAAAATACGGTGATGACGCCCGCGAGCATGAGCAGTATAGGCGCAGCACGTTGGAAGCGAGCGTTCACGGGAACAGATATGGTAGCAGGCTAGTGTATACGACGCGCCTTTTCGAAATCGTCCTTGAGGCGGGCGGTGATCTTCTCGGCGACGTCGGCGCTGGCGCCGTGAAACTTCGCGCCGAGACTCTCCTGAATCGTGGACCAGATGACGTCGCCGTCCTTATCCACGATGCGCACTGCCGCGATCGCCTCATGCCGGCGATCCGTGGAACGTTCCGCCTCGCTTTCTCCGATGCCTAAGCCGGCCGTGTTGGCCGTCCGCGATAAGCCGCTGCCTCGGCCAGTTCCGAGGTTGGCATGCGCGTTCACGCTATCGCTGCTCTGGTGGACTTCCGTGAAAACGAGATCTTCGGCCGCTCCGCGAATGATCGCGTCGGCGCGCTCCTGATTTTCGGTGACGGTGAATAGCTCCGCGCCCGCCAGACTGCTGATCAGGATGTCGCGCATCTGAGCCGCTGTCTCGCCGCCGGTCAGCCGGTCGACGTAGACGCGATGGACATTCAGCAGTTTGGCGAGAGATGCTTCATGGGCCGCCGGCGTGGGAGTGCCATCCGCCATGGCGGCTACGGCCAACAACAGGAGAACGTTCATCGGGCAATCGCCTTTCTGGCTTCCTCGTCCTGGAATTCGATGCGGCGTCCGGAGCGCGCCTCAAGGCTCGCCAGCAGCGGCCGGATGTCGCCCTTCTCCACGCGAATGACGAGCGCCTGCCGGCGGCCGTCGCCATCTTCGAAACCCAGGGTCAGGAAGTGCTTGTGGGATTTGCTCAGCAGGAGCATGGGCGAAATCAGCACCGCCTCGGCATACCGGCGGCTGACGGTCTGGCCGTATTCGAGCGTAGTGATTTTCCGATAGGGGATGCGGAATTCCGCGGATTTCGCGGGCTGCACGCCGAGCATGTCGGCATCCGCGAGATTGAGATGAATGGAGGATTTGGCGGGCAGCTCCGGGAGAGTTCCGCCCACCACCTGAACGCGGATGCCGACCCCTGCCGCACACATGCCGCTAAGGAGGAGGAACAGAGCGAGCGTGCGGAACCTGAATGTCATGGCCCGGCTAATCAGTGCGCCGCGAGCCGGGATTCTCTCACCTATTTCCGTCGATTCCGTAGGCGTGGTGCACGTCTTCCAGGCGCAGCACGCCGATCGCCTCCTCGGGCTTCGCCCGGCTCGCAACGCGCAGAATCTCCGTATGCGCGAGCAGCCTCAGGGCCGAATCGAGCGGCACATCCGGATAGATCCGCGGCGCGCCCGAAAGGTCCGCGTCCACGGGCACGGGCTGCATCGCGTCTTCCACGCGCAGCACCTCGGTGGAACGGTACTCTTCGGCCGACGGCAGGTCCACGCCTTCCTGATGCGCCAGCATCGTAAAAAATGGGACGGGAGCCAGACGCCGGGAGATGAAATACGAGATGGTATTCGCGATCATCACGGGCAGGATAATGACGTAGCTCGCGCTCACCTCGAACACCATGAAGATGCTGGTCATCGGCGCGCGAAAGACGCCCGAGAAAAAGGTGCCCATGCCGACCAGCACGTACGCGCCGCCGGGGCTCACGGGTGACGGCCAATAGTGTTGAGCCAGGCCGCCGAGTCCGCCGCCGAGCATCGCGCCGATGAAGAGTGTGGGCGCAAACATGCCGCCCGGAATCCCGGTGCTAAAACAGAACAGCGTGACAATGAGCTTGGCCGCCGCAAGAATCAGCAGCAGATTCCAGGGGAAGCGATCGTGCAGCGCGAAATCGATGGCGTCGTAACCGGCGCCCATCACTTCCGGCAGCCACAATCCGGCGAATCCCACGAAGAAGCCGGCGCATAACACCTGAACGAGTTCGGTGCTGCGCGGCAGTCTTTCCAGGCGTTTGCGGAGCGCTTCGATGAGCTTCACGAATGCCGCGGATAGGAGACCGCCCGCCACGCCCATGAGCGCATAAACGACCAGCTCACTGGCATGGGTCAACTCAAAGGCCGGCACAAGGAATAGCGGATCGTTGCCGAGAAACCAGCGCGTCACCACCACGGCCGAGACGGCGGATAGCACGATCGACCCCACTACGCCGGCATTCCAGGACGCGACCACTTCTTCCATCACGAAGAGCACTCCCGTAATGGGAGTGTTGAAAGCCGCGGCGATGCCGGCAGCCGCCCCGACGGGCGCGATTAGCCGCATGTTCTTACGCCCGAGTTTAAAGAGGCGCCCTAAGAGCGATGCCACGCCGGCGCCCATCTGCAGCGACGGGTCTTCGGGGCCCAGTGAGTTGCCCGAGCCGATGGCGATGGAGCACGCCACGAACTTGCCGAAGATCGTGCTGGTGGGCACGTGTCCATCGGAGATGTAGAGTGCCGCCTTGGTCTGATTCACGCCGCTGCCTCGGGCCGCCGGAAATACGCGGGTCGCCAGAAGGGTTGCCGCGAGCGCCCCGACGGTCGGAGAAATCAGCCGGCCAAAGCGGAATTTGCCACTCAGTGCGCCGAGGCTGTACCAGCTTATGAAATCGATAGCGATGTGGAAGCACACCACCATCAGACCGGCAAATACGCCGATCAAAATGGCGAGGAATAAAAACCGCTGAGTCTCGCTGAGCGCGAGGTGTTTACGGAACTGCGCCGGTGTCATTGCGCCGCAGCCATTTGCCGCTGAATTTTGGCCAGCACCGCCGAGAGCGCCGCGCCGGGGGCGGCCTGCGCGCAGCTGCGGCCGATGGTTCCGAAGCGGACCGCCATACCGAGCATTTCGACTACATCGCCATCCTGCCGTTTCGCGGGCTTCTCCTGAAGCAGCCGCGTGGTTTCTGTTTGCGAATCCGCAGGCAGGGAGCCGCAGCGTTGCGCCTCGTCCGCCGCCAGCTGCAACAACACCCGGGCCCGTTCGAAGCGGTCGTTCGCCCGCAGATTCACAAGCGTCGGATCGAGTTCGAGGATGCGGGTACAGTCGGCGATCGCACGGTCGAGCGAGGGGTCGTTCAAACCATCCCGCTGCGCTTCCTGATACGCCTTGCGTGCGCCCGCGAAATCGCCGGTCGCATACTTGGTGTCGCCGAGGCCCTTCTCCGCCGCGGCATCGCGGCGATCGGTCTTTAACATCGCCTGGTAAATCTCGGCGGCGTGTTGCGGCGAGCCATTGGCCAGCAGCAGGGTGGCAAGGCGCCGCCGCGTAGGCGTGTCGTTCGCCGGGGTCTCGGATGCCAGATCCAGCAGTTGCGCCAGCACCTGATGCGGCTTGTTCTCGCGCTGCAAAACTCCGGTCAATTCCAAGCGCGCGGAGATGCGGCTTTCGGTCGCGTGCTCCGGCCAGAAGCCGTAGATCGCTCGCTGGTAATACGTGACGGCATCGTTATCATGATGGTCGCGGGCCGCGATACGCGCCAGCATGAGGTTAATCTGGCCATTGGTGGGATCGTCGGCGCGAAGGTCGGTCAGGTGAGTCTCCGCTTCGTCCAGACGCCCCAATTCCATGAGGGATCGCGCCAGCGCCATTCGGTATTTTTCGTTGTTGTGCTCGTAGACGAGCGCGGCGCGAAAATCCTCGGCGGCCTGCGCGCTGTGGCCGCGGCCCGCAAGTTGGATGCCCTCGTCATACAGAGCTTCGGCGCGGCTGATGCGCGTATGCACGTACGCCCGCGACAGCAGGATCGTCGCGATCATCAGCAGGGCCAGGGATCCGGCCACAGCGAGTGCAGCGCCGCGGCTCGTCGCCGGAGTCATCTCCATTCAGAGTAACGCGCAGCACGCCCGCGGCGCCAATTTGCGCCGAGTACGCCGGAGTACACTAGATGAACTACCTATGGCCGCTATCTGCCGGGTCTGTGAAAAACCGAATTGCTTTCGCGCCGGCTTCAAAACGCACTCGAATACGGCGTTGTGAAAATATCGAATCGCTTTTATGCCGCGTTCAAAACGCACTCGAATCGTCGGCACCTTTTACCGCTCGCTTACGGTCACGGCTCCGTATGTAGTTGATGCTGCTAACGGAGCCGCGACCGTAAGGAAGCGGTAAAAGGTGTATCGAAAGGCGAATGGAGTGCGACGACAACACCAGCCGGATTTCTTCACAACCCTGCTACTGACGGTCGCCGTCTGTTGCGGCTTTGGGCAAGCCGGCGACGAAGCCATCCGCGTCGAAGTTGCCGCCATCCATGAGTCTGTGCCGGTCGCAAAGTACGAGCGTCTGACGATGGAGACCCTCCCGGCCATCAATGTTTACGGGTCTCAATTCTTCATCAGAAACTATACCGTCGTCAAGTGGATTGCTGCCGCTTACGAAGTCCCTGAGCTTCTGGTTTCAGGGCCCGGGTGGATAGCGTTTCCCGCCAAGAAACGGCCGGCGTACACCACAGTCCAAACGACGGTCTACCGCTTAGAGGCCAAGAAAGTGCTGCGCCGCACCCGCAAGATCGCTACAGCACTCATCTTTGAGGCCGCCGTATCCCGTGAGGCTGCGCAGCGCAGGCTCGTGGACGAGTTGCTGGGTCTGTTCGGAGGACGCAGCCGACCGATTATGGCGCACTTGATTGAATCCGGCACGCTGACGCTTGAAGATGTGCGGGAGGCGGAGAGGACGCTATTGAGGCTCGCCGGAGAGGAGAAGCAGAAGTGACTCCAGCCTACGTATCGCCGCTTGCCGATCATCTGTGGCAGTCCAGCCTGTTTGCGGGAATCGCGGGACTGCTTACGTTGGCATTGGGAAACAATCGCGCGCGGGTGCGACATTGGGTGTGGCTCGTGGCCTCGTGGAAGTTTCTGATTCCTTTCTCTGTTCTCATATCGTTGGGCGGTCAGATCCATTGGCGGACCGTTCCGCAAGCAGCGCAGGCGAGCTTGTCCGCTGTCATGGCTGAGGTGAGTCAGCCATTTACGGTCACCGTGGCTCCGCCGGTATGGACGCCGGCGCGGCGGCCGGCCGCCAATCCTATTCCGGCAGTTCTATGGACCGTCTGGGCATGTGGATTCCTTGGCATCAGTTGTTCGTGGTGGATTCGTTGGCGGCGTATCCGCGCCTCCGTTCGCGGTGGTTCGCCGGTGCCTCTGGCAGTGCCGATCACGGCCGTATCCTCTCCAACGCTTTTGGAACCGGGTGTCTTTGGCGTTTTCCGGCCGGTCATTCTGTTACCGGAAGGCATCCTCAACCGGTTAACGGCAGCACAGCTAAAAGGCATCATCGCTCATGAGCTCTGCCACGTTTACAACCGGGACAATCTGACCGCTGCGATTCACATGTTTGTCGAGACTGTTTTCTGGTTCCATCCTCTCGTGTGGTGGATCGGGAAGCGGATGCTTGACGAGCGCGAGCGGGCTTGCGACGAAGTAGTCTTACAACTCGGCAGCGAGCCGCGGATTTACGCAGAAGGGATTCTGACGATTTGCAAGCTTTACGTGGAATCGCCTCTCGCCTGCGCTGCCGGAGTAACGGGATCGAATCTGAGGAGGCGAATCGAGGAAATCATAAGTAACCGCGCGGTGCTCAAACTGGATCTCAGAAAAAGAGTTGCCTTGGTATCGCTTGGGATTCTTACTGTCGCAGCGCCCATCGCGGTTGGCCTGCTGAATGCGCCAGCCACCCACGCTCAGTCCCCCATTGTGTTGACCACCTGGAAAGAGGTGGGAGATGCTTCGGGGGCACCCGCAAATGCGGATGTGCAGGTAGCCCGTACGTTGATGGCGCCGGCTCAAGAAATACATAAGCAGGACGGAGGCCGGGTGCGCCCTGCCGGAAAGCCGTTGACCTTCGACGTGGCGTCTATCAAGCCAAGTAATCCCCAGCCTGGTGGTAAACAGAGTTCGGTGGGCGGAAGCGTCCGCTTCACAGACGCAGGTGTTACCGGGCGCTTAGTTACCGTCAAGCATCTCATTGAAGCCGCCTATAACCTGAGCAGCGACCAACTCTCCGGCGGACCTGGCTGGCTCGATTCGGCCACCTTCAATCTGGACGCCAAAACCGAATCCCCCAGCAGCACGGATCAACTCAAACGGATGCTTCAGAATCTGCTGGCGGACCGGTGCAAACTCACGGCCCACCGGGGAACCAAAGAATTCCCGGTTTACTTCCTGACCGTCGGCAAAGGCGGCCTTGGACCGGCTCTCCACTTGCTGAAGGACGGGACCTCGCCCCCAGAGATCAATCGCAACGAGTTTCTCAGCCACCAGGCCTTCGGCCCCACCGCGATCATCCGCGGCGCGCTCGAAGATTTTGCCCTCAAACTATCGAGTCCGCCATTCGACTTCGGCCGCCGCGTGATCGACAAAACCAACCTGCACGGAACCTACATCGGTTATTTGCACTGGGCGAAAGACGATGACGACCCCATTTCCGCCGTGCGCGATGAATTCAACATGAAACTCGAACCCCACAAAGCGCCGGTGGATGTTCTCGTCATCGATCACGCGGAGAGGCCGTCCGGAAACTGACAGACGAGGATCCCTGGGCCGGTTTCAGAAAGCAGACCCGCGTCCCTATTTAGCTCTCGGCGGCGGCTTCTCGCGCGGGTCGAAGGGACGCGGGTTCAAGTTCACTTCGGTGCGCTGAGATTTCAGCGGGGCTGGCCGGCGGCCGTTGGCGACGGCGACCACGCGGCTCGGAGTCGCAGCGTCTCCCGCGACGGTAAAAAACGAGAGGAACGCCGTTCGGCTCGGAACCAGGCCCTGGTAATCGCCGAGAAAATGCTGGTTTGTGGCGGCCGGGGCCTTCTGCATATCGAAGGGGCCGGCAAGGGCTGCTTCCGTCCAGGTGGTTCCGGCGTCGGTGGAGAACACGCGCCAGGCGTTGGCGAGCAGGACCGCGGGGTCGTCAACATCCTCACGAAAATCGAAGTACGAAACAGCGAGACGTCCGTTGGCGGCAGCGACGGCGGGCGTGAACGCCTGGACGCCCGGCGCCCGATTGACTTGGGCAGGCTCGCTCCACGTAACGCCGCCATCCGTCGAACGGGAGAGTGCAACGCCCTCGCGGGCGCCGCCGCTGAATCGGGCGTCGGCCCAGACGACGTAGATCGCGCCGGTTGAGGAATCGACCGCAACATGCGACAGTCCGGACCCGGTGCGCAAGGCGGCTTGCGTTTTCGCATTCACGGTGCCGATCGAATTGTCGGCGGCGATGATGGTGGGCGCGTCCCATGTGGCGCCGTGATCGTCGGAGCGACTGGCCGCGACCCAAGTGCCTGGAGTATGGCCGCTGGCGGGATTGTAGGTGAGCTCGAAAACGTCGACGAGACGGCCGGCGGGGAGCACGCCGATTTCATGATAGGTGGCAAAGGCCGCGTTGCCGGGGTCGTAAGTGATGGCGGGGGTGCTCCAGGTGGCGCCGCCGTCGGCGCTGCGGGAGAACATTGTGACGATGCGGTTGTTGCCGGCGGTACCGGGACGGTCCCAGACGAGATAGACGTAGCGGGGGTCATTGGGATCGGCGACAATGGCCTCTTTGTCATCGCCTCCCGCGGGATCGAAGTGGACAGTGAAGGGGTCGGTCCAGGTCAGACCGCCGTCGAAGGAGCGGCTGACGACGATGGCGGTCTGCCGCCCCGCGCCGTTCAGTCCGAGCGCGACCTGGTGTACCGTGCCATCCGCCGCGATGGATACCCAAGGGTCGCTGGCGCGATCGTACACGCCACCGGCGCACTTCGAAAACTTCGCGAGGGACGGCGACCACGTGATGCCGCCGTCGAAGGAGACCGCCGAGGCCGAGCCGTTGGAACCGCCATTCGACCAGCGATCCTGCTGCCAGGCGCCGACCAGGTGGAGCGGGTTTTTGGGATCGACGGCGACGTAGGGTTCGACCGGACCGTTTTCGTATACCGTGCCGGTTTGGGGCGCATTGCAGCCCAGCGGGAACGGCGTCGGTTGCGAGACGATGACCGGTTCGGGCCTAATAATTCGCTGCGGGGCAGCCGGCGCCGCTATGAACAGAATCAGAACTGCGCCGAACAGCGAATACCGAATCCGCATGAGTTACCCACCAGTGATGGTAGTTTAACCTGGCGCGGGTAGAATTTTTGTGACCGGTCGTCGCGGCCTCGCTTCGCTTGTCCGAAATGCTCAGTTTGCGACCGGTCTGGAGACGGTCGTTAACGCATTGCGTAACTGGAGAGCACTTTCATGTAGTTGGCTCGTTCGAAAGCGGCCGGTTGGGGGACGCTTCGACGGCTCATGCTGCCTTGCATCTGTTTGATGGAATCGTACTCGTGCTCGCCCATCCAGATGAGGAGCTCGGTGCAGAGGGTATCGAGGAAGCTGATACCTCGTTTGAGAAGAGCCGAGGTCATCATGGCGACCTTGGCTCCGGCCATCATGCTTTTGACGATATCGGCGGCGCTGTGGACTCCTCCGGTGAGCGCCAGGTCGGCCTTCACGTTGCCATAGAGGACCGCGATCCAATGCAGGCGGAGCAGCAGCTCATGCGAGTTGCTGAGGATCAGGTTGGGCACCACTTCCAGAGCTTCGAGGTCGTAATCGGGCTGATAGAAGCGGTTGAAGAGGACCAGGCCATTGGCCCCGGCGGCGTCGAGTTTCTTGGCGACGTTGCCCATGGAGCTGAAGTACGGCCCGAGCTTCACGGCCACCGGAATCTTCACTTCCTTTTTGATGGCCGTAACCAGGTCGACGTAGTTGGCCTCCACCTGCTCGCCGGAGACGTTGGGATCCACCGGGATGTAATAGATGTTCAGCTCGAGCGCATCGGCGCCCGCCTGCGCCATCTGTTTGGCATACTGCAGCCAGCCGCCGTTAGTGGTGCCGTTCAGGCTGGCGATCACCGGGATTTTTACGGCCTGTTTGCACCGCACGATGTGCGCGAGGTAGGCTTCGGGGCCCATGACGCGATGCGTGAGGTCCGGGAAGTGCGTGGCGGCTTCCGGCGAAAGACCGGAAGCGTTGCGGAAAGCCAGATCGAGCTCATCGTTTTCGATTTCGATCTGCTCTTCGAAGAGCGACGGCAGAACCACCGCCGCGGCGCCGGCATCCTCGATGCGGCGCACGTTGCCGATGTCCTGGCACATGGGCGAGGACGAGGCCACGAGCGGATTCTTCAGCTTGAGGCCCAGGTAAGTTGTGCTGAGATCAATGGTTTTCGAAAGGTCGATCATTTCTTCACCTCCGCGCCGTTGAACGGCTCGTGAGCCATGTAGTCATACAGCTTCCAGCGTGCGGCCACATCTTCCTGGGCGAGAGCGAGGAGGCGTTTGGCTTCTTCGGGGTTGCTCTTGGCCAGCATGGTGTAGCGGGTTTCGTTATAGATGTAATCCTTGAGCGGCAGATTGGGCGAACGCGAATCGAGCTGGAACGGATTCTTCTGCTGCGCCACCAGGTCCGGGTTGAAGCGGAACAGCGGCCAGTAGCCGGAATTCACGGCGGCCTTCTGCTGATCCATGCCGTGCGCCATGTCATAGCCGTGGGCGATGCAGTGGCTGTAGGCGATGATGAGCGAGGGTCCGTCGAACGCTTCCGCTTCGAGGAACGCCTTCACGGTGTGCGTGTCGCTGGAGCCCATCGCGATCCGTGCCACATAGACACTGCCGTAGCTGACGGCCATCATCGCGAGATCTTTCTTGCCGACCGGCTTGCCGCCCGCCGCGAATTTGGCGACCGCGCCGCGCGGAGTGCTCTTGGATGCCTGTCCACCGGTGTTGGAGTAGACCTCCGTATCCAGCACCAGCACGTTGACGTTGCGGCCGGAAGCGAGCACGTGGTCGAGTCCGCCGTAACCGATGTCATACGCCCAGCCATCGCCGCCGACGATCCACACGGTCTTTTTGACGAGGGCGTCGGCGATGCTAAGGAGGTCGCGCGATTCGGCCGTGTTGAGGGCGGCGAGCTTTTCGCGAAGAAGTTTGACGCGTTCGCGCTGCGCCAGAATACCTGCTTCGTTGGACTGGTCGGCAGTCACCAGGGCTTCGGCGAGCTCTTCGCCTATGGCGAAACCGAGGCGGTACACGAGCTCGCGCGCATACTCGGCTTGCTTATCGGCGGCGAGCCGCATCCCGAGACCGAACTCGGCGTTATCTTCGAACAGCGAGTTCGACCACGAAGGTCCGCGACCCTCTTCGTTGGTGCAGTACGGGGTAGTGGGAAGGTTGCCGCCGTAGATGGAGGAGCAGCCGGTGGCGTTCGCGACGAGCATGCGGTCGCCGAAGAGCTGCGTCATGAGTTTGACGTACGGGGTTTCGCCGCAACCGGAGCAGGCGCCGGAGAATTCGAACAGCGGCTGGAGGAGCTGGACGTCTTTCACCTGGCTGAGGCTGAGTGCGCCGCGCTCCGTTTCGGGAATCTTCAGGAAGAAGTCCCAATTCGCGGCTTCGGCTTCGCGGAGAGGCGGCTGAGGCACCATGTTGATGGCGCGGTGCTTCACTTCACTCTTGCTCTTGGCCGGGCAGACTTCCACGCAGAGGGTGCAGCCGGTGCAATCCTCGGGCGCGACCTGAAGGGTGTACTTGCGGTCCTTCATGTCTTTCCAGCGGGCAGGCACGGCTTTGAATGTGGACGGCGCGCCGGCGAGGTAGCTATCGTCGTAGACTTTCGCGCGGATTACGCTGTGGGGGCAGACCAGGACGCACTTGCCGCACTGTATGCAGAGGTCCTGATCCCACTCGGGGATTTCCAGGGCGATGTTGCGCTTCTCCCACTGCGCGGTGGCGGTGGGGAAGGTGCCGTCGGGCGGCAGGGCGCTGACCGGGAGATCGTCACCTTCGCCGAGGATCATCTTGGCGGTAACGCGCTGCACGAAATCGGGCGCGGCGGCCGGGACGGCCGGACGGATGGTGAAATTGGACGTGACCGCGGCGGGGACCTTCACTTCGTGCAGATGGTCAAGGGCGGCATCCACAGCGGCGAAGTTCTTCTGCACGACGGATTCGCCGCGCTTGCCGTAGGTTTTCTTGATGGCGTACTTGATGGCGGCGATGGCGTCTTCACGCGGCAGCACGCCGCTGATTGCGAAGAAGCAGGTCTGCATGATGGTGTTGATGCGGCCGCCCATTCCGGTATTCCGGCCGACTTCGTAGCCATCGATGACGTAGAACTTCAGCTTCTTTTCGATGATCTGCTTCTGGACGTTGCTGGGGATGTGGTTCCAGACCTCGCCGGGGCCGTAAACGCTGTTGAGCAGGAAGGTGGCGCCGGGTTCGGCGGCCTTCAGCATGTCCACGCGCTCCAGGAAGGAGAACTGATGGCACGCGATGAAATTGGCTTCGGTGATGAGGTAGCTGGAGTGGATGGGCTTGGGGCCAAAGCGTAGGTGTGACGTGGTGATGGAGCCGGACTTCTTGGAGTCGTAGACGAAATAGCCCTGGGCGAAGTTGTCCGTCTCTTCCCCGATGATCTTGATGGAGTTCTTGTTCGCGCCGACGGTGCCGTCCGCGCCGAGTCCGTAAAAGAGAGCGCGCACGGTGCCGGGCTCCTCGGTGGAGAAGCTACGGTCATAGGCGAGGCTGGTGTGGGTCACATCGTCCACGATGCCGATGGTGAAGTGGTTCTTCGGCGCGCGCTTGGAAAGCTCGTCGTAGATGGTCTTGACCATGGCGGGAGTGAATTCTTTGGAAGAGAGACCGTAGCGTCCGCCGATCACCTTGATGTTGGTGCGGTCCATCTCGACCAGCGAGGTGATGACGTCGCAGTAGAGCGGTTCGCCGGTTGCGCCGGGTTCCTTGGTGCGGTCGAGGACGGCGAGAGATTTCACCGTGGAGGGAAGCGCGGCGACGAACTGCTCGATGGCAAACGGGCGATAGAGGCGAACTTTCAGCAGGCCGATTTTTTCGCCGCGGGCGACCAGTTTTTCGACGGCTTCGTGCGCCACTTCCGCGCCGGAGCCCATGATCACGATGACCCGCTCGGCATCGGGCGCGCCGACGTAATCGAAGAGATTGTACTGGCGGCCGACTAGGCTGGCAAACTTATCCATCGTGTTCTGCACGATGGTGGGGACAGCGAGGTAGTAGGGGTTGCAGGCTTCGCGCGCCTGAAAGTAGACGTCGGGATTTTGCGCGGTGCCGCGGAGGAGAGGGCGATCGGGCGTGAGGGCGCGCCGGCGGTGGGCGAAGACGAGGTTTTCATCGATCATCGCGCGGAGATCGTCCGGGGTGAGCTGCTCGACTTTGGCGACTTCGTGAGAGGTGCGGAAACCATCGAAGAAATGGACGAAGGGAATGCGCGATTCGAGGCTCGCGGCGGTGGCGATGAGCGCCATGTCCATGACCTCTTGAACGGAGTTCGAGGAGAGCATGGCGAAGCCGGTGGAGCGGGCGCTCATGACGTCCGAATGGTCGCCAAAGATGGAGAGAGCGTGCGTGGCGAGGGCGCGGGCGGCGATGTGGAAGACGGTGCTGGTGAGTTCCCCGGCGATCTTGAACATGTTGGGGATCATCAGCAGGAGGCCCTGCGACGCGGTGAAGGTAGTGGAGAGGGAGCCCGCCTGCAGAGCGCCGTGGAGGGCCCCGGCGGCGCCCCCTTCGCTTTGCATCTCGATGACCGTCGGCACGGTGCCCCAGATGTTGGTTTTTCCTTCAGCGGACCACTGGTCGGCCCATTCGCCCATGTTGGAGGACGGGGTGATGGGGTATATGGCAATGACTTCGTTTAACTGATGCGCGACGTAGGCGGCGGCCTCATTACCGTCAATGGTAACTTTGGGCCGGGTGGTGGTGGTTGGGCTGCTCAACGCTCCCCTCCTAAGTGGGATGGAAAACCGGTGTTTCCGGATTTCCTAATAAGCCACATTATAAGACCCTTTTGTCGTAATAATCCACAGGGAATTGCGTGGGGAGCGGGGTGCGCGTTTGCGGGGGTCGGGGAGCGTATGTCGGTCCCCGGGGTGGCGGTCCAGGTCTTGGGGCTTACGATTATTGGGACGCAGATGAACGCCGATGAACGCCGATAACACGAAGCGGGTTAGCACGCGTATTTCAGCAGGCGGGCGGCGGCCGATGAACTCCGATGGAATCGAGCAGGTTCTGAAGGGGTACGAGAGAGGATTTAAGTGGCCGCCGATGTATGCCGATACGGAAGGTAAGGAGGATGTATATCGGCGTTTACCGGCGGCCTGAACTTTTACGTTCGGGGACTCTTACGCCAGGAGGGACGCCGACGCCTGGAGGCTTTTCGTGGCGCGGGGTTCCTCGAATTCCTCTTCGCTGTCGGTGTGGAGCATGGCAATGAGGCGAGCGGCCAGGTCGGGAGCGCAGATGCACTCCTCTTCGGTGGTCGGGGTGGCTGCCCGGCGGGCTACGAACTGGATGGTCACGGGCTCGCAATCCTCAGACACCCAGGCGCCGTTGAGAAGACTGAAATCGACGGGGTCTTCCTGGTCTCGGAAGGCGACGCGCATGGTGGAGTCGGTGCGGGAGAGGGCGACGCCCTCGAGGCTTAATCCGTTCTGGTAAGTGATGATCATTTGTGTTTCGCTCGCAAGACAATCTTCCAACATTCTTCCTTCAAATCACAGAGCCGTTCGTACCAGCAATGTACTGGTTTAGTTTTGGAACGAGTCGGCCATATCGTTCGATAACATTGCGGTTCAAGGCTTTTGCTGAGGCGTCTGCGAACCTGCCTGTATGCGAGGTAGAACGGAGGCCTCCTGTGAGCGCTTGCAATCGGAAAATTGTGGGCGATGCTACAGATCGCACTCTCCGCGCGTGATACACTGCGGCGCATGAAATTTCGTGTTCTGACCATCACGGCGGCGGCGGCGGCGGTCGCGCTGCTGGCAGCGGCTCCGCAACGCGCGAAGAAGACCGCGGAGAACGATCCCGATCTCCGGGAAATTCGCGATTATCGCCTCAGCATGGACGCGATTCAGCGCTATGTCGCGGGCTTCAAGGCAATGATGGGGGACGCGAAAGCGCGGGCGTGCTTCAAGGATTCCCCTCCGGGAAACGCTCCGACGATCGACAAGGGGGAGAAGATCGTCAACGATTGTCCGCCGGCGGTGGCGGATTTGAAGAGCGCCGGCGTGAAACCGCGCGAGTTTCTGGTGCTGACGGCGCAGCTGATCGGCGACGTCATGGCAGTGGAGATGAAGAAGGCGGGGCAGATCAAGGAGTACCCCGACACCGTGTCGCCCGAGAACGCGGCTTTCCTGGAGCAGAATTACGCGAAAGTGAAGGCGCTGCTGGAGCCGGTGATGAACGGCGGCGGCGACAAGTAGCAGCGCCTCCTTACACTACTTGGATTTTCTCGGCGAGTACTTGTTGAGGACCGATTCGAGTTTTCGCGCGGAAGCCGGGATGGGCGCGCCGCTGGTGAGAATCTGTTTGGCGGTCCACGGCTGTCCGTAAAGCACCGAATTCTCATCCAGGTCATTGCGCAGCGTCGAGCCATCGAGAGATACGCCGGCGAAGAGTCCGCGGGATCGTGACCAGGAAAGAATCTCGGCAGTCATCAGCACGTCGGTTTGCGCGGTGGCATTGCGGCCCACGGGTCCGGCGGCCGCGGTGGCGTCCGCGCCGAGGGTGAACTTGTCTTCGGTCAGCCGCTTCATGCCGCGCTCATTCATCACCAGCAGGACCACGTCGCTGGAGGAGACGCCGATCTGGAAGCCGAAGCTGCCGCCTTCGATGCGGATAGCGGCGGGCGGCCCCCATCCCTGGCCATTGGCGTGGCGGCAGACGGAGAATCCCCGGCCGTACTTGGCGCCGACCACGAAGGCTCCTTTTTTCAGGCCCGGAACGAGGACGATGCAGGAAGCGCGGTCGAGAAATTCCTGCGGGATGGATTTATCGGGCGCGGCCATTATTTCGGTGAAGAGGGCGGCGGCATCGTCGAGCCTCTCGGCAGTTTTGTTCTTCTCGGCGGCGGCCAGGGCGCCGGCAGCCGTTATCAGGGTAAGCGCTAAAGAGAGCAGACGCATAATCAATGGTATCGCGGGAAAGCTCGTTGCACACTTAGTGCCACGAATTCACACGAATGAACACATAACGTTTCTAGTGCCGCTTGAGAGTGATGGTGAGTTCGGGGTGGCCGTTTGCTGCGAGCCGCTTGACTTGCGCTTTTCCGTTTTGTTCGACGGTCATTTCGAACGGCACTGTTTCGCCGTTGGTGTTGGTGATCGCGAATGCGAGGCGTTTGCCATTCCAGTTCGCGGCGGCTGTTTCCATTTCGCCGGGGGATCCAGTGTGTCTTCCGGAGCCTTCGTCTTTCACTATGTAGAATGTCGCGTTGACTTTCAGCGCGTTGGCGGATTCCGTGATGGCGAGCGTGACGGCTTTGACTCCGTCTTTTTCGCCGATCCACATTCCGGTGACCGGGGATGCGGCCGCCTTCGCGAGGCAGAGCGTGAGCGCGCCTGCCAGTAGACACACGTGTAGTTTCGGTTTCATGGAGTGTCCTTTCTATTGCTGCTTGGCGCCGCCCATGGACGCCGTCCCGAGCATGCCTCCGAGGCCCATGGTTTCAACCGCCGACGAGGGCACGATCACCATAGAGCCGCGTTCCTTGATGGCTTCGTAGAGCATGTTCATGGCGCGGAGGTGCAGGGCGACGGGGTTGTCCTGGTACACCAGCGCGGCGTCATGGAACTTCTGCGAGATTTCGGTTTCGGCCTGCCCGAGGATGATGCGGGCCTGGCGTTCGCGCTCCGCCTGCGCTTGGCGCGACATGGCGTCCTGCAGCGCGGAGGGGATCTGCACGTCGCGAATTTCGACTGATTGTACGGTGATGCCCCAGGGAGTGGTTTTCTCGTCGAGGATGCGCTGGAGTTCGCGGCCCAGCATCTCGCGCTCGGCGACCATCTGGTGCAGATCGTGGCGGCCGATGGACTCGCGGAGCGCGGTCTGGGCGCTGAGGGAGATGGCCTGGTCGAAGTCCTGCACTTCGAGAATGGATTTTTCGGCGTTCCAGATCAACCAGAAGACGATGGCGTCCACGTTCACCGGAACAGTGTCCTTCGTCAGCGTGGATTCGGCGGAGACGCTGACCACGCGGACGCGCTGATCGACATAGCGGCTCACGCTATCGACGATCGGGATAATGGTGAAGAGGCCAGGGCCGCGGAGGCCTATGTAGCGGCCGAAGCGCAGTACGGCGACCTTCTCCCACTGGTCGGCGACGCGGATCGAGAACAGGACGTACAGCGCGAGGAGCAGTCCGGCAACCAGGCAGCCCGGCCGGCCGGTGAGTGCGGTACACGCCGCTCCGGCCCCGAAGCAGAGCACCGCGAGGGCTACTCCCACTCCGCTCAGTCGCAAGTCGATCTGGTTCGATTTCATGGCGTCATCTCCTGTTCTTCTGGGTCTCGGCCCGGTGCGTCTCGAGCTCGTCTAAGAGCTCCGGCAAGGTGAAGCCGGAGGCCGCGCCCCGCGCGATAAAATCTTCCGCAAGCTGCGCGAGGCGGCGCTCGCGTTCGGCATCCTGGCGCTTGGATTTTTGCCGCGCAATGAAGGTGCCGGTGCCCTGCTGGGTCTCGATTACCCCGCGGATTTCGAGCTCCCGGTAGGCTCGCATGACGGTATTCGGGTTTATGGCCAGGTCCACCGCAACCTGGCGTACCGTGGGGAGCTGATGGCCAGGGGGGAGGGAGCCGGTCGCGATGCCTACCAGGATCTGGTCGATCATCTGGCGGTACACCGGAACTCCGGTCGCCGGATCGAGCCTGAACTGAAAGGCGGTTGTCATCTGCTCTAATAGTGTACTAGTTATCTAGTACAGTCAAGCAAAATTTGGGGCGGCCCGATTTACGGGATGGCGTTGTACTTTCGGAGGATTTCGCGGACGCGATCAATCGGGAGGGCTTCGACGGTATGGCCGCTTCCGGTCGTGGTGGTAGCTTTCAGCAGCGAGTTGTAAATGGCCTCTTCAGTGGCTTCGATTACAGCGAGAAACAGCGGGGAGGCTTCTTCATTCGACAGGATTTTCGCGGGTGCGCGATTGGTGGTGAAGGCGATGCCGTAATCGCCGCTTCCGTTCGCGGCGGAAGAGCCGGTTCGCGCCAGGCCGAACATCGTGCGGGCAGCCATGCGGCGCAGCAGGCGGGAATCCACGGGGGCGTCGGTGGCGACCACCATGATGATGGACCCGTTGCCATTGTTGGGTCCGGAGCGCCGCAGCTCGCGGCCTACAGGCGCTCCGTTCATGACGAGCATGCCTCCGAAATTCGATTGCACCAGCACACCCACGGTGTACGCGCCGGCTTTGCGCGACGCGGTGCCGATGCCGCCCTTCCAGCCGAAGGCCACCGTGCCCGTGCCCGCTCCCACGGCGCCTTCTTCCACCGGGCCGCCGTGCGCTTCCCGGATGGCGGCAAGGACGTCGGAGCTCCCCACATAGCGGCCTCTGATGTCGTTGAGGAAACCGTCGTTGGTTTCGGCGACGAGCGGATTGATGGAGCGGACCTGTTCATTGCCGGGCAGCGCGAGCATGTAGTCGAGCAGCGCGTCGGCAACTCGGGGAACGTTGAGCGTCGACGTGAGCGCAATGGGAGTTTCAATTTCGCCGAGCTCATCCACCTGCGTGGACCCGGCGAGCTTGCCGAAGCCGTTGCCGACGAAGACCGCGCCGGGCACTTTCTCCAGGAACAGATTGCCTGAATGCGGCAGCACGATGGTGACTCCGGTGCGGATGTTGTCGCCCTTGTTCAGGGTGGTGTGGCCCACTTTTACGCCTGTGACATCGGTAATGGCGTCGAGGGTGCCCGCCGGCAGGTTGCCGATTTTGAGGCCGAGTTCATTGGCTCGCGGTCGCGGTTGGGCGGCAGCCAGTGCGGCGAGGGTCAGGGCCAGGAGAAGACGCATGATGCGTATTTTAGTGCGCTAGGATGCTGGTATGCGTTTTCTCAGCACCCTTCTGCTCACCGCGGCTTCAGCCTTCGCGCAAGCGCACGGAGCCATGCAGCAGCTTGCGTTCCTCACCGGCACGTACACAGCCGAGGACCAGGCCACCGAGCTCGGCAAACCGGACGGGACTTGCAGCTTCGCCTTTGAGACGAACGGCACTACGATGGTACGCCGCAATCACGTGTCGTACACCGGCGGGAAAGCGGCGGCACCGCCGCATGACGACCTGATGGTCTTCTACGCGGAAGGTTCCGAGCTTCGCGCCATTTATTTCGATAACGAGAATCACACGATCCATTACAACGTGACGGTGCCGGCCGTGGACATCGTGGTGCTGGAATCCGAAGCCGGCGCGGGGCCGCGGTACCGCCTCACGCATACGGTGAAAGGCAAGCGGCTCGATACGAAGTTCGAAGTGGCCGCGCCGGGCCAGCCATACAAAATGTACGTAGGCGGAACGGCAGTCAAGAAGTAGCTGACGGGCGCGGCTGGGCGAGCGCACCTCGCCTTGTACCGGCCGGGAGGCCGGTACATACTAGCCGAGATATCGCTGCAGATCGTCCGTGCGGAAGCCGTGCGCGAAGGCGGTATCGCCAGAGATGCGATTCATGCGCACCAGATCGGCGAGCGACTGCTCCATGGTGCTCATGCCTTCGCTCTTACCGACCGAAATCTGCGACCGCAACTGATGATCGTCGCCTTTGCGGATGAGTGCGCGCACGGCATCGGTGGCAATCATGATTTCGGCGGCGGGCCAGCGCATAGTCCCGTCCAGGCCGGGCACGAGCTGTTGGGCGACAACCGCAGCCAAGGCCAGCGATAGCTGCTGCCGGATCTGCTGCTGATTGCTCGTCGGGAAGGAATCCAGCAGTCGCGCGACCGCCTGAATGGCATCGTTGGTGTGCAGTGTCGAGAGCACCAGGTGCCCGGTTTCAGCGGCCGTCAGCACGGTGGCCATGGTCTCGGCATCGCGCATCTCGCCGACCAGAATCACATCCGGAGTCTGCCGCATGATGCTGCGCAGCGTCACCGCGAAATCGGGAGTGTCGCGGCCGACTTCGATCTGCTCAATAATGGACGTCCGGTTGACGTGCTGATACTCGACCGGGTCTTCGATGGTCACGACATGGGCGGCGCGGCGTGCGTTCACAATATCGATGAGCGCGGCGAGCGTGGAGCTTTTCCCGCAGCCGGTTGGTCCGGTGACAAGCACCAGGCCCTGGCGGCGGTCGGCGAGTTTGCCGAGCGAAAGCGGCAGATGCAGGGATTCGAGCGAAGGAATTTTTGAGGGCAGAAGCCGTATGCTGGCTGCGAGCGTGCCGCGCTGATGATGAATGTTGATGCGGAACCGGCCGATGTTCTCGCGGTAGAAACTGAAATCAACGGTCTTGCGCTTCTGCAGCTCTTCAAGCTGCGGCGGCTCCAGCAGCGGAAGCACGAGGCTGCGCACATCCTCGCCTTCGAGCGGCGTGCCGCCGGCCTGCGTGAGCGCGCCGTTCACGCGAAACACAGGCGGCGCTCCGGCGACCAGCAGCACGTCCGACGCATTGCGGGAAGCGGCGCGGCCAAGGAGCTCGTCGAGACTGGCCAGCGACGCGCTCGTGGCGAACGCCGGCGCACCGGGCTTCTGCTGGCTCGGCGCCGCGCGATTCAGCTCGGCGACCAGCTTGGAGAGTTCGTTATCGTATTCGGCCATTCGCGGGTCTCATCCTAATGGTACCGGCGACGGCGGTAGCATGGTGCCGTGAAGCTGCAGATCTTTTCCGATATCCACAATGATTGGAAGACGCTCGAACGCCTGCTCGGCGTGGAGGCGGATTATTACATCGCCGCCGGCGACCAGGGTTCGTACCGGAAAGGACTGGACGCTTGCGGCAAGATCCTGGCGGCACGCGCGGGCCGTGTTTACGTGCTGCCGGGAAACCACGAAACCACACAGGACATCGCGGATATGTGCTCGCGATACGGGCTGCACGATTTTCACGGGCAGACACTCAGAATCGGCAAGTGGAACGTCGCGGGACTGGGCTATTCGAGCCCGACTCCGTTCGATACTCCGGGCGAATATAGTGAAGCGGAGATGGCATCGCGGCTTTCGGCATTCGCCGGATTGCAGCCACTCGTGCTGATCTGCCATGCGCCGCCGTACGGCACTCCGCTCGACGAAATCCGCGCCGGGCTGCATGGCGGATCCACGGCGGTCCGCGATTTTATCGACCGGGTTCAGCCGGAATATTTCTTCTGCGGGCACATTCACGAAGCCGCGGGCGTGGAGGCGCAGTTGGGAAACACGCGCGCGCGGAACGTGGGAAAACGCGGGTTTTTGTTAGAATTAGAGTAATCCCATGACAGTCGAAGAATTGCAGCGCCAGTACGAGCCCCTCCGCGAACAGGCTATTGCCGTGCGGAGGTATCTTTGACGCGCCCAGGCAAAAGCAGCAGTTAGCCAAAACGGAAGAACAGATTTCCGCGCCGGATTTCTGGAACCAGCCTGAAAAAAGCCAGAAGGTGATGCAGGATCGCAAACGTCTGGAGGAGCAGATCTCCCATGACGAGCGCATACGCAGCCTCACCGACGATCTGGATACGCTGTTCGAACTCGCACGCGAAGGCGAGAACGTCGCCGGCGATATCGAGCGCGATCTCAAGCCCTACAGCGAACTGCTGGAGAGGCTGGAGACGGCGATGCTGTTGAGCGGCGAGAACGCTGCCCGCAGCGCGATCGTCACCATTCATCCGGGCGCGGGCGGCACCGAAAGCCAGGACTGGGCCGAAATGCTGCTGCGCATGTACTTGCGATGGGCGGAGCGGCAGGGCTTCCCGACGGTCATCACAGACCGGCTGGAAGGAGAGGGCGCGGGCATCAAGAGCGTCACCTTCGAAGTCAACGGCGAGAACGCGTACGGCCTGCTGCAAAGCGAGATCGGCGTGCACCGGCTGGTGCGCATTTCGCCGTTCGACGCCAACGCGCGGCGGCACACGAGCTTTGCCTCTGTGTTCGTCTATCCGCAGATCGACGATGAGATCAAGATCGAGATCAAGACGGAAGATTTGCGCATCGATACCTTTCGCGCATCCGGCGCGGGCGGCCAGCACGTCAACATGACGGATTCGGCGGTGCGCATCACGCACTTCCCCACGGGAATCGTGGTGCAGTGCCAGAACGAGCGCAGCCAGCACAAGAACCGCGACAGCGCGATCAAGCAGTTGCGCGCGCGGATGTATGAGTTTGAGCTGGAAAAGAAGCGCGCAGAGACTCGCAAGACGGAAGATAGCAAGCTCGACATCAACTTCGGCAGCCAGATCCGCAACTATGTGCTTGCCCCCTACCGCCTGGTGAAGGACCTGCGCAGCAAGCTCGCGATGGGCGATGTCGATCGTGTGCTGGAGGGCGATCTGGATCCCCTGATCCACGCCTTCCTGGTGTGGCGCAAAACCGGCAAAACGGCGGGCACGGACGGCAAGGACGATCTGCCGGAGTGACGCTCACTCCCACAAGCGAGAACATCGCGCGGGCCGCGGAATTCATTCGCGCCGGAAAGCTGGTGGCGTTTCCCACGGAAACGGTTTACGGATTAGGCGCGAATGCGCTGGATGCCGGGGCAGTGTCGCGCATCTTTGAAGCGAAGAAGCGGCCGAGAACGAGTCCGCTGATCGTGCACGTGGCGTCTATCGAGATGGCGCGCGAATTCGCGGCGGAATGGCCGGACGCTGCCGAGGCGCTGGCGCGGCGCTACTGGCCGGGTCCGCTGACGCTCGTACTTCCCAAGCGCGCTTGCATTCCGGATATTGTGACCGCGGGCCTGCCGACGGCCGGTTTGCGGATGCCCGCGCATCCCGTGGCGCTGGACCTGATCCGCGCGGCGGGTGTGCCCATCGCCGCTCCGAGCGCGAATCGATTCACGGAGCTCTCGCCCACCGCGGCGGCGCATGTTCGCGAGGAATTGGCAGACTGCGTCCTGGATGGCGGACCGGCGCGTATCGGCATCGAATCCACCGTGCTTTCGCTGGCGGGCGCGGCTACCCTGCTGCGGCCGGGTGTCATACCGCTGCCGGAAATCGAGGCGCTCATCGGACAAGTAACCGTGGCGGTCGAAGCGGGCGCAGGCGCGCACGCCGCTCCAGGGATGCACGCCCGGCATTACCGTCCGGCGACTCTGCTCTTGTTGATCGGCGAGGGCGATGCGGTACCGGAGGGTCGCGGCGCGCGACTGCGCATCGGGATCGAAATGCCGGCCGATCCGCTCGCCTATGCGGCTTCGTTGTACGAAACGCTGCACCGGCTGGACGCCGAAGGGTGGGAATGGATCGCAGTGGAACGGCCGCCGGACGCTCCCGAATGGAGCGGCGTGCTGGATCGTCTGCGGCGGGCCGCACAATCGTAGCGAGCTGAAGGCTCAGCAAGCTAAGGCTTCGCCGCCAGTGCTCGGATTTGCTCGATGGCTCTGGCGAATTGACCGGCGTCATGGATCTCGAATGTCTTGCCTTTGAGCGCCTTCACGGCCTGCTGCAAGAGGTCCGGCCGATCCTCGAACCCAGTCCGTTCGAAGGCGGGCAGATCGCGAGAGCGGCCGCCCGATCCCCCGCCGCGGCCACCCGATCCCCCGCTCGGATCGCCGGATCCACTGCTGCGACCACCCGATACGCCGCCGGCCGGGTCGCCCGATCCCGCGCCCCTGCCGCCCGATCCGCCGCCGCGCGCGCTGGGACCGGGCATGCGATCCGAAACCGGCGGAGGCGCCATGCGCCGCCATGGTTCGTATTCCAGATAGAAGAAATTCGGCGGATGACGTAGCGGCGGATCGAGCGCATCCTTCCGCAGTGTGGCGTTCGTGCGTCCGCGCGGTCCCAGGAAAACGACGACGCTGGACGGGTTGGCGGATGCCGTTTCGCCATCCACGAGCGACGAGATCAGGTCCGCGGGTGTCGAGTTTTGGATGGCTTTGTAGTCGATAAGCGCCAGTTGCAGGCCATAGATGGATTGAGAGAGCTTGCCCAGGTCGCGGAGGCGGAAATTCTCATCGCGGTAGATTTCCCGCTGCTGATCCAGATTGAACGCTATCAGCTTCGCGCTGCTGACGCGCGCCTGGTGCATCAGACTGGAAACTGCGCCGAGCAGCAGTTCCACGTTCCCGGGAGGAATCTCCGCGGCGCGCGGCCGCACGGGGGCGGCATGCAGCAGGATGGTCAGCCGCGGACCATCGTCGGCCTCGTCCTCCGATCCCGCGATTCCCGATTCCGAAATGTCGGCCACCGTGCCGGGCGGCATCGGCACCTTCGCGGCTCGCTCGCCCGCCTTGAGATGCGCCTCGATGGGCCACTCGCGGCGGCAGCCGCGGCCGGAATCGTCGCGCACCGTCAGCACGGCGCCGTATGTCCCTTCGCCAAGCAGAAAACTGCCCGCCGAGTGCGCGCCGCCTCCGGCCTTCGGAACCTCCGGAAGCGCCAGGCTGCCGTGCAGGTACACAGTGCGGCGCGAATCCCGCGGAGTCACCGCCAGCAGCATGGTGTAGCTGTGGCCCGGTCCGCGGAACTGCGAAAGCGGTACGCTCACGGTGTACCCGGCCTGGAAACGAAAACTGAAATTCAGGCGGGGAGCGATGGGCTCAATGTCGCAGCGGAGTCCGCTTGCCGGCGCAGCGAGGTCGGCGGCAGACGGAGTGAAGACGCTTTGCGCATGCACGGCCGCGACAACAAACAACAGCAGGGCGGCGCGCATGGGCCACATTGTATATCAGCTCATCTTTGGCACGTGTAATATGTTCGCGAGCCGCGCGCATCGGCATCTTCCTGCATAATGAAAGTCGTGCGCACCCGGCTCCTCATCCTGGCGGCAGCCCTCGCCACCTGCCTTGTGTCGCAGCAGCCAAAGCCGGGCGCCGGCTCCATCGAAGGGCGGGTGCGGACCATGGCAGGCATGCCCATCAAGAAGGCAAGCGTCACTCTCACCGCCCAGGGCACACAAAACTACCAGATCCAACTCACCGCCGATACCGACGCCGAAGGGAAATTCGAATTCTCCAGCCTGCCTGCCGGGACCTACCGCCTTTCGGCGAGCCGCCCCGGCTTTCAGGATCATGCGGCGGCGCGCAACTTTCCGATCAGCGCCAGCGACCGCATTGCCGGCGCGGAGATCCGTTTGCCCCAGCAGTCCGTCATTTCGGGCCGCGTCTTCGACGGGGACGGCGATTCTTCGCCGAACATAACGGTCTTGATCTTCAAGCAGAGTTACCGCGGCGGGCTGAAGCATTGGGAGGTAGCCAACACCGTAGGCACGACAAACGAAAACGGCGAATACCGCATCCCCTACCTCGCGCCCGGCCGGTACATCCTGCGAACGCAGAAGGGCCGCAGCATGCCCGAAAACCGCTACGACGACAGCGATTTTCCGCTCCCGGTCATCCATCTACTACGTCCCCACGTACTACCCCTCGTCACCTGACGAGCAAACTGCTCAGCCCATCGACCTCGGCATCGGCGCAGACATCCGCGGAATCGATATTCATCTCCTCAAAGTCGTCCTCCCGGCATCGCCGCTGTATCACGTCCGCGGCAAGGTCACCGGTATGCCGTCCGATTCGGACACTTTCGTGCAAATAGTTTTCGTTCCGGCCGGCGGCCCCTCGGCGGGCATGATTTCCTATGCTGGGGCGCGTCCCCCCGACTACGCGTTCGACGCCTCAGTGCGCCCTGGCCAATACACGATTCAAGCAAGCGTGTCAGGCGCTTCGGCTTATGGGCGCGGAACCGTTTCGGTAGCGGGGGACATCGTTGGCGTTGAAATCCCAATGAGCCCGGCGCCCGAGGTGGCCGGCCGTTTCACTGTGGCGGAAAGCGGCGGTCAGGTCTCGTTGAAGGGCATTGGCGTGGGAATCCAAGGCCCCGCTTCCGCGGGAGCAGTTTCCGACTCCGCGGGGAAGTTCACGTTTTCCCGGTTATATCCCGGCAGTTGGTCCATTAGCGCGATCAATAGTCTTCCGGATGGCTGTTACGTTCGCGAACTCAAGTTTCGCGACCAGGAAATCTCCTGGGATCGCTTCGATATTTCCGCCTCCGGCCCGCTTGAGATCCTCCTGAGCACCACCGCCGCCCAGATCGCCGGAACCGTTTCGGATACCGACGGCAAGCCGTTTCCTATCTCGACCGTTGTCCTCATCCCCGCCGACGGTAAAACGCGGTCCGCCAAACAGACAGTCGACGACAATGGCAACTTCCGCTTTACCCACCTCCGCCCGGGGACCTATAAGCTCTTCGCCTGGCAAGAAGTGGACGACGATCTTTGGCCCGACGCCGAATTCCGCAAGAAATACGAAAACCGCGCCGTTGATGTCACGGTCGCCGCCCGCGAAAGTAAGACCGTCCAGCTCCGCGTCATTCCTTTCGAAGCCATGAAGTGAAATGCTCGTTGCGAATGGCGGCGCGCTCGCCGGCTCTCAGTGCACGTCGATAAGATTCAGTTTGCCGATTCCGCGCTCTTGAGCGCCGCGCGTACCCGATCTTCCGTGACCGCCCCGCCGATGACGCTCCTGATGCGGCCTTGCTTGTCGATCACCACCAGGCTGGGGAACACGACGAGACGGTACTGCGTTTTCACCTGCTCGTCTTCGTCGAGCAGAACCGGGAAGGTGTACTTCTCGCCGCGCACGTATTTGGCCACGGGCCCGGCGTTCTCGCCGACATCCACCAGCACAATGGCTGCATGTTTCGCCGCGAGCTCGCGGTGAAGTTTCTGGAACATCGGCAACTCGGCGCGGCAGGGGACGCACCATGTCGCCCAGAAATCGAGCAACACCGCCTTGCCCTTGTAAGACGACAGCGCCACCTCTTTTCCGTCGAGATTGCGGATGCGGAAATCCGGGGCGGGTGTACCCACGAGCCTGGGTGCAGGGTCGGCTGTACCGGTGAAATCGGGGATTTCGCCGGCGCGAATGGACTTGGCCCAATCATCGAGCTGGACCTGGGATTTGTTCGACACGGCGCGCACCGTCGCGAGGTAATCCAAAACAGCCCCGCGTTCCCCTCGGGCCAACAACTCGGAGGCGAGCGTCCACCGGATACCATTCAGCCGTGCGAGATCCGCGGTCGCAAGCTTGCCGGCCGCCGTCAATTGCTTGCGCGCTTCAACCACGTCGCCCTGACTCAGAGCGATACGGCCGAGCGTGGCATCTGCGATGTGGGTGGCATATACCCGCTGAGACGCGACATACAGTTCAGGCGCTTTCCGGAGGATCTCATCCGCTTCCTCGCGTGCGCGTTCCACCTGGCCGGACTGGAAGTGGAACTCGACAACCTGAAAGAGTGCGGAGACGCGCCATTCCGCAGTGCGCGCGTGCGCGGCCGCTCTTTCGAAGAGAGGCGCCCTTTGGGCGTCGTCCGTCGTGAAATTCGCCGCCTGGACGTAGGCTATTGCAAACCGGTCGCCCAGCGAGGCGTCACCGGGGTTCATCGCAAGCACGCGCTGAATCCAGGCTTCGGCCAAGTCCAGAAGAGTTCGCGCAAATTCAGGGCGGTCCGCGGAAAGACTCCCGAACTGCTTGAGGATGGATTCGGTGGCGCCGCTCAATACATCCGGGTTGGTAGTGACACTCAATTCCTCGCGCGAATTGGCGGCTGATGGCGAATCGGCGAGCCCGCTGTCAAACCTCACGGGGTCGCCGTTCTTGCCGACCGCCGTCGCGCCAGTGATGGTGAGAGCATCGACGAGTCCTTTGGTGCGGGATAACCCGGCGTCGGAAGGGTTCCGCTGCCTCGCCTGCTCGAGCACCTGCAGCGCGAAGCTCCGATCGTGGAAATAGAGGAAATAGGCGGCGTTCGAGATCGCTCTCGGGGCGGCGCCGGGTCGAACTGCCTGGCTCCGCCACAGTCGTGTTGCCTCGGCTTCACCTTCCGGATCGGCGAGAGCATCCGGCGGCGGTGGAATCAATTCCACCCACGTGTTGTGGCTCCAATTTTCCGGGTGATGTTCGATCAGCCAGAGAATATGGCGCCTGCGCGCGGCCCGAACCGCATCCGTGACTGGATTGCGCGTCGAGTAGTAGAGCAGGAGCCGATCTCGTGCGGAGATGTCCTCCGGATTCGCCGCAAGCGATGCCTCTACGCGAACGGCCTCGGCCGGCGTTTCGATTTCCGGCGGGCTTGTGGTTTGAGCGAGCGCAAGATCAGCAGCCAGGAAGAATAGCGCCAGATAAAGAGTTCGCACTGTTCCGCTCGCTTTCAGCGACTGATTCAAGGATGCAGCCGTCAGGCCCATTATGCACTAGTAGAAAGGACGAGCGGACGCGCTCAGGCGAGCCTGTCGACGTTTGGCATGTGTAATATGTTCGACGGCGTGGATGAAATCCTCCGCGCTAGTCACGTCGAACGTTTTTCCCTTGGCCTGCTCGACAGCCTGCTGGATGAGGTCGGGCCTATCGTAAAACGGTCGCGGCCCGAGTGAAGCGACGGGCTGCACTCCCACGCCTCTGCCGGGATGATCCGAGTCCGCGGACATGCCTCCCGGAGAGCCTGTGTCGACCCCACGGATTCGAAAGATGCCCGGCGGCTCCGGGACATATTGCACGTAGTACACGCGCGAGTGCGGGGATGGCGTGAGCGCATGCTTGGTATATGGGACGTTCACACGCCCTTTCGGTCCGAGAATCACGACGGGATTGCCAGCCGCAGCCTGTAGCTCAATGGTGAGGAGTTGCGTCAGCAGATCCACGGAAGAGGCCGCCTGGACAGCGTGGTAATCGATGGTCGCAAGCTGCAGCTCCGAGATTGCCTGCGAGACTTTCGGAAGATCGGCGAGGCGGAAACGCCCGGCCTGGTAAATCGCGCGCTGCTGATCGAGATTGAAGACAATCAGGCGGACCTCCGGAGCACCCGCTTCATGCATCAACGAGGAAAGCGCTCCCAGCAACACCTCGATGTCTTCGGGCGAAACGCCGGTGGATCTCGGGGAAACGCCCGCGGCATGCAGAAGCACCGTGAGATGCGGTGTGGACGCGGCGCCGGGCTCGGGCTCGGGAACGGGATAGTCGTCGAGCGCGGCGACGGCGCCCGGCGGCATGGTGAGTTTGGTTTCGCGCTGGCCGGCTTTGTGTTTCGCCTCGAAGGTCCAGTCGCGTCCGCACGTGCGGTTCAGATCGTCCTCCACGGTCAGGCTGGCTCCGTACTTCCCTTCCCCGACCAGAAAGCTGTGCGACGACTCGCCGTCCATATTGGTCCGCGGCACCGGAGGCAGGTTGAATTCAGCTTCAAGAACGGTAGCGTGTCGGGAGCCTTCCGGCGTGACGGTTATGCGCATCCGATAGCTGTGTCCCGCGCCGGAAAACTGCGAGAGCGGCACCTTCACCACGTAGCCTGTCTGAAAGCGGAGGCTGAAGTTCAGCTTCGGCTGAATCGGGCGGATGTCGCACCTCAGTTCGCCGGGCTGAGCTTGGGCGGCAGCCAGCGAAAGGAGCAAGAGTGCGGATGCTCGCATGCGGGTTATTGTCTCAGGAACTGTGAAGGACGGGGGACATGGTGCGCACCTTTTACCGCTCCCTCACGGGGCTGAGAAAAAATCTCGAATTGCTTTCTTGCCGCATTCAAACGCACTCGAATTTCCGGCACCTTTTACCGCTCCGTTGAAAGTCACAATGGGAGTGCTGCGTCCGTAGCGGGTTTGATATTGACGGTGTAACCGAGAATTCGCAGTTCCCGGGCGATTTTCTGAGCACGGCGTTTGGCTGCTTGCGGAGTTGTGG
>DATNFO010000044.1:0-103405 GCA_035606355.1 Candidatus Limnocylindrales bacterium
GGGCGATGGCCACGCCTTCGGCGCGGGCAGCTTCGGCATTGTCGGCATTGCGCATACGTTCCATGTAGGGCTGGGGCACGGGAACGCGCAGCTCGTTGACCATGAATTCCGCGTTGCGGAAGCTGGTAAGCGGCCAGATACCGGCGATCACAGGAATCCCGAATTCCGCGGTGCGCTTCAGGAAGTCGTCCAGCAGGTCGAGATCGAACACCGGCTGGGTGACGGCGTATTCGGCGCCCGCTTTGACCTTGGCTTCAAAACGGCGCAGCTCGTCGTCCAGATTGTAGGCGCCGGGGTTGGCTCCCACGCCCAAGAGCAGCGAGGTTTGCGAACCCATGGGATTGCCGCCCAGATCCATGCCGTGGTTCAGATTGTTGACGATGGTCGAGAGTCCGATGGAATCGACGTCGAACACCGCGGTGGCGTCGGGGTAGATGCCCATGCGGGGCGGATCGCCGGTGATGCAGATGAGATTGCGGACGCCCACCTTATGTGTGCCGAGGAGCTCGGACTGTATGCTCAGGATGTTGCGGTCGCGGCAGCAGAAGTGGTTGACGGCTTCGATGCCCGCCTCCGCCTGAATGAGCTGGCAGGTGACTTGCGCGCTCATGCGGGCGCTGGCGCGCGGCCCATCGGGGACGTTGATGCAATCGATTCCGTATTCCGCGCAGCGGCGCGCGCCATCGATCTCGCGCGAGGCATCCACGCCGCGCGGCGGCAGGATCTCCACGAATGCCACAAATTTTCCGGCAGCGATCTTCGCGCCCAGTTTGCTCTTTTCGGCGAGGGCGACCGGCGGGAGCGCTTGCGAGCGGACCTCGGGCTCCACCACCGTCACACTGATGCTCTTCTGGCCGGGCTGTAGGGAACGCGTTTCCGAGCGAATGAGCTTGATGTGGTCGGGGGTAGTGCCGCAGCAGCCGCCGATGATTTTGACGCCGGCCCAGAGCATGCGGCGGGCGTACTGCGCCATGTACTCGGGCGAGCAGAGATAAATGTTCCGGCCTTCCACGCGCATGGGCAGGCCCGCATTGGGCATGGCGCTCATCGGCTTGGAGGAAACGGCCATCATCTGCTCAATGGTTTCCAGCGTAGCTTTCGGACCGACGGAGCAGTTCAGGCCGATGACGTCGACAGGTAGCGCGTCCATTTCCCGCGTGAACGTCTCGGGGTCCGTGCCGCCGGGAAGGTGGCCGAAATCGTCGATCGTCACCTGCGCGATCACGGGAATGTCATTGCCCGCGGATTCGCGGGCGGCCAGGACGGCTTCGCGGAGCTCGTCGAGGTTGGCGAACGTTTCGAGAATGAGGAGATCGACGCCTGCTTCGACGAGCGCGTCGATCTGCTCGCGGAAATGAGCGCGGGCTTCGGCGAAAGACGTGGGGCCCAGGGGCTCGATGCGGACGCCGAGGGGGCCTACGGCGCCGGCGACAAACGCGCTCTCCTTGGCGGCTTCGCGGGCCAGTCGCACGCCGGCCTGGTTAATGGCCTTCAGCTTTTCCGCCATGCCGAAAGCGGCCAGGCGCGGGCGGCTGCCGCCGAAGGTATTGGTTTCGAGGATCTCGGCGCCGGCTTTGACGTAGTCAGTGTGAATCTGGCGAACCATGTCCGGAGCGGACAGGTTCAGCTCATCGAAACAGCGATTGATGAAGACACCCTTGGCATACAGCATGGTGCCCATGGCGCCGTCGGCGACAATGACGCGTTTGGCAAGCTGATCTCGAAACTCCTGGGCCCGATTGGAAGTGGCTGTAGTCATGGGGAAGAAAAAATCGCAGCGTTCGCTGCGATAACGCTGATTTTAACGCAAAAGCGGTCCGGGATTCTTGGGCGGGCTCTGCTCGCGCGGCGCTCTACTGCTCACTGGCGAGCTCCGCTCGCCTTCGACCGGTCTGGAGACCGGTCGTTACCGCGCTAAGATGATTAGTCCGTTGGCTGGGATGGTGATGGCGGCGGAGTTCGGCAGTCCGTGCATGGGGCCGCCGGAGGCTTCCACGCCGCC
Organism: Candidatus Limnocylindrales bacterium; assembly: GCA_035606355.1. Taxonomy (GTDB): domain Bacteria; phylum Acidobacteriota; class Terriglobia; order Bryobacterales; family Bryobacteraceae; genus Sulfopaludibacter. Next base: position 2,003 of record DATNFO010000044.1, read on the forward strand.
TCCGTTTCCGGCGACCGCCGGATTCACCCAATTGTCGTAGACGTCGCTATTGAAGACTTCCCGCCAGGCGCCGCCACCAGGAAAACCGATCTGGTAGCCGTACCAATTTCTTTCCGATAAACTCATCGCGACCATCACGTCTTCGCCCAGATCCTCCACCCATCGCTGAAACACCAGCACGCGATTTTCGTTGTGCACATGGGTTACGCGGCAGCCCTCGCCGCGCAGCGCCGGCAGGGTCTTGCGCACCGCGATCAACTCCCGTACGAACCGCAGGAAGTCGCCCATTATTTTGTCGCCGTTTTCCAGCCCTGCCCACCAGATGAGGTTAGCCGCGTTGGGCGTGTCGCACCACTGCTTGTCTTCCAGAAATTCCTCGCCCATGAAGAGCATGGGAATGCCGGGCGATGTGAGCACCAAGGCGGTCGCCACCCGGCTGCGGCTGCGCGCGTACCAGGACCGCGAATCCGCTTCGTCCGCTAACCTCGCAATGCGCTGCTCGCGACCGCTATATACGCGGTCATGATCCTCCACGCTGCGGATGGCGCGCCACCGATTTTCGAGTCCCGTCTCCTGAATCGCGTTCGCGATCGCCTGCATGTCCACCTGCGCGGATGCGCCACCGGCCGCGGCGCTCAGTGCTCCGCGGACCGCGCTCCGCAGCCCGTCCGTCCACGTGGCATCGAAGCCCGCGCCGCCCGCGCCCGTCGATTTCACCGTCCAATCGTTTACCGGCCAGTACTCGGAGATCTGAATCGCATCGGGACGCGCCGCCCGGAGCGTGTCGGTGATCGCCTGGCACGTTTGCCATCCGCCGAACGAATCCATCACGCTGACTTCGTCGAAGCGGAGTCCGTCGATGCGGTACTCGTCGTAGAGAAACTTCGCGTTGTCCACCAGAAACTGCTTCACATCGCCATTCCAGTACGCGAACACGAGGCCGCCTGCCCATCCCTTGTCCGTGAAGTAGAGGCTGTCATTGTTGTCGCCGCGACGCATCATGTCCAGGAAATACATGCTGCTGTCGTCGAAGCCGCCGCCCGCGTGGTTGTAGACCACATCGAACAACACCGCGATTCCATACACATGGCATACGTCAACGAGGGCCCGGAGTTGATCGTCGCTGTTGCGGAGCGCTTCGACACTCGCGTATGGAGGCTGCCCGCGCTGCGCAAGTATGGAATTGACCTCGGTGAAATAGTGCTGAAGATCCGCCGCGGACGCGATCGCGTAACCGTTCTCCGGACTGAAATAGTCCGTGCCGTTATATCCCAGGCTGAAATCGGTTTCGAATTCCTGGATGGGCAGCGGCTCGATGGCGTTGACGCCCAGATCCGCTAAATAGGGAACACGAAGCAGCACGTCCAGGAACGTGCCGCGGGTGTTACCCGCCGCGATGGAGTAAGTGCCGACGTGCAGTTGGTAAATGACTAAGTCGTTAAACGGCGGCGTTCGATATGCCGCCGTATGCCAGGGAAAACTTCCGGGATCGCGCAGCGTGCAGTTGTCGTTCGGAAAGTCGGGATGCACGCCCAGGAGCCGCGCGCGCGGATCGCGTTTCCAATGCTCCCCGCCGGGACCTTTGATGTAAAACAGGTATGAATCGCCGTCGCGCAGACCGGGAACGAAGCCCGCCCACTGGCCGCCGCCGATGGCGCTCAATTCCGAGGTCTCGCCGGTTTGCCACCCATTGAAATCGCCTGCTACGTGAACGGACGTAGCGCGGGGAGCCCAAATTCGGAACGTTGCTCCACCGGGAACCGCGGTCGCACCCATTGCGAAACTGGAAAGCGCTGGTTGTGGGGTCGCCATGAGACTCGAATATACATCGGGCTGTGCCGCAGGTTTTGAGCGAATCCGCACCCAGTGGCGCAAGATCGAGGGTACGGGCGCGTACGCGCCGGCCGGCACGCGCCGAATTATCTGCTCGATCCCGTATGTCTCTCGCCGTATACTCATCGCAAGTCAACCCCACAAGGAGGAGCCATGCAACACGGTTCCCTCGCGCGTTTCGGCGCGCTCTCTGTCGCAGTCACCTTCCTCGCCGGTAATGCCAGCGCCATCACAATGGCCCCCACCGCTCAAGGCGCCGGCCCCGACGATTGGAACGTTTCCACTCTCATGCCCGCTACTTACATTACGGCTTCGGGCATGCTCACCAACGCTCTCACGGCCGCCGGATTCACGGGGGCCAACGGATGGAACTTCGCCTTTGCCGGTGTTGGTCCCGCCGCCGCGATAGCCAACATCCCGGCTACCGATTTCACCCTCGATTACTACCAGGCGTGGGTGGTAACCAACGATCCCATTCCGGCCGGGACCACCAGCAGTAACATCCCCACTCGCCCCGTAGTGAATCAGGATGCGGGAGGCGCAGACTTCGTGCTCACTTACACGCCGCGCCCGAATACCAGCGACCCCGTGGTGATCCACTTCGTCCAGGCTTTTACGGAAATGCAAAACGGCGCCGTCAACGGCAACGCCAACGGCAATCTGGATGCTCCGCGGAACGTGATCTCGCCGTATTACGACCTGATTCCGGGAGCGCCCAGCGGCACCATCGGCAACGCGACCTGGATGCGCGACATCCCGTTCACTTGCGAAAGCGGCGCTCTGGCGAGCATCAACGGGCGCACCGGCTGCGGCCAGGGGGTGGACGAAACCATCCTCAGCCGGAGCGACACCTTTAATGTGTTCGTCGTGGGCGCCACGACCGTGGACCTCAGCGCCACCGGAGGCTCGCCCTTCACGCACATCATCTACGGCGGCGAGAGTTGGGGCTATACATATACCAATTCCGACACGCCGGAACCCGGCGCCGCTCTGCCGCTGATTCTGATGGCGCTCACATGGGGCGGCAATCGACTGCGCCCGGCGCGCGTCCGGCGCTGACCTCGCGCGCTCCGGCTTTGCGAAGGGCCTCGTTCAGTTTCGCGGCTTCGGCGCGCACGCCATTCCATCGCTGCAGGGCCGCCTGCGTATCCGCGCACATGCCCTGCCACGATTCGATCAGCGCGCTTGCCGGCGGACCATCCGCCTGATCCACGCCGATCAGCAGCCGCGTGAGATCGCGATTCATCGGTCCGAGGCCCGCCGGAGGGCCCCCGGCGTCGGTCAAGCCTTCCACTTTGTTGACGAGCGCTTCCGCCGCGGTCGCGGCCTCGGCCGAACTCTGCTTCAACGCCGCGGAGCGCTCCGCCAGCTCCTTCCGCAATTGCGCCGCGTCGTTGTAGCCTTCGTACGTCGCGTTCATACCCGCGACGATCCGCCGGCCCAAGTCCAATTGCCGCGTCAGCTCCGCCGTCGTAAAGTGCAGGCGCGGATCCAGCTTCACTGCGATCGGCTGCCGGTAGGTTTTGCCATCGACGGTCAAGCGCACTTCATACCGTCCCGGAACGACCATAGGTCCCTGCGGTTCGTGCCAGGGCGTATTGTGCGGGATGGCGTGATCGGCGAGCGTGTACTCGAAATAATCCACGTGGATGCCGTAATAGGTGTACAGCAACTGGTCCGGATCGGCATAGCGCAAGTCCCAGACGAACCGGTTCAGCCCCGGCTTCTTGGGCAGCACCGGCGTGGGCGCAAGCCACACATCGGGCACGTTGACTTTGTACCCGAGCTCCGCCGCGCCCGCGCTGGAATAGCTGCGCACCAATTTGCCGGCTGCGTCGAACACTTCCAGCTTCATCTCGCCGGCAGGCGCGCTCTTGAGCCAATAATCGATGGTCGCCCCGTCGGGCGGATTCTCCGCCGCCGGTGTATCCGGATTCAGCGGAGTATCGGTGTAGGTGTCCCACTGCATGCGGATGCCGTCGGCAGGCGGAAACAGATACGCCGATCCCGCGGTCACTTCCGGCGCCTTGCCGGCCAGGTCGCGCAGCGGACTCAAATCGTCCAGCGCCCATAGCGCGCGGCCGTATGTCGCGAGCACGAGCGTGTTCTGCTCGATGGCAAGATCGCGGCATGAAGCCGCGGGCAAATTCAGATCGAGGGATTGCCAGTTCTCTCCGCCATCGAAGGATACGTAAACGCCCGTGTCGACAGCCGCAAACACCAGGTTGCGATTCAAGGGATCTTCGCGAACGGCATGTGCCGCACCGTTTGGCAGCCCCGTATTCATCAGCTTCCAGTTCGCTCCGAAATCATCCGTGCGATAAATCCGAGGCGCAGGCGCCGGACCTCCACCGCCGCGACCCCCTCCGCCCGCACCGAAAATCGCCCAAGCGCGGCCCGCATCGCTGGGCGACGCATCGATCGCGCTCACGCTTCCGCGACCCGCATCCGGCGGAGCTACGTTCTTCCAGCTTTTGCCGCCGTCGCGCGTCAACTCAATCAAGCCGTTGCTCGTGCCGGCCCAAATCTGCCTGGCATCCGTGGCTCCGAACGCCAGCGCTCCAATGGCCGGCGCGCCGCGGCCGCCGCGACCTCCCGGAGGCGCGGCATTTTCTTCCTGCGCATCCGGCCGCACCGTCAAATCGCCGCTCACCGGCTCCCAATGCATGCCGTGATCGCGCGTCGCCAGGACATACTGCGTGCCGAGATAGAACGTGCCGGAGTCTTTCGGAGAAAATCCCATGGGCGGCGCGCTGCCGCTTTCGCGATATTTCGGCGTGCGCTCGAAGACATGCTGTGTCTGTCCGGTCACCTTATTGACGCGCAACACGCTGCCGTACCATCCGGTGGCGTATAGATAGTTGTTATCGCTGGCGTCCGGAACGATCTTCGCCGTTTCAAAACCGTTGGTGGTGTACCAGTCGCGATAGGTGATCTGCCCGCCGCGACCTGCGATGGGCGTTGCAACGGTTCCCGAATCCTGCTGCGCCGCATAGGCGAAGAAGGGGAAGCCGTGATCCGTGGTGACGTTGTACATCTGGCCGGTCGGCTGATTGAACCAGGTAGTCCAGGTGTGCCCGCCGTCCATGCTGATTTCGGTGCCCTGGTCGATGGCCAGGATCATGTTCTTATCGTTCGTGGGGTCGATCCATAGAAAGTTGAAGTCGGCCCCGCTCGGTGCGCCGACATAACTGGCCCACGTTTTACCTGCGTCCGTCGAACGGTAGAGCGATGTCTGCGTCGCGAACATGACGTTCGGGTCGCGCGGGTCCACGAGCACATCGTGAAATTGGCCTCCGCCGATCAATCGCGGATCGTCGGTGGCGCGCGTCCAGTGCTCTCCTCCATCATCGCTGCGATACATGCCCTGCGCGACGTAGTCGTACACGCGCAGCCCCTTGGTGCCGGGCGCTACGGCCAGCGAGATGGTTCCGAAGTTGCCGCCGGGCAAGCCGTCGGGCTTGGTTTTGGTCCATGTGACACCGCCATCGGTGCTGCGGAAGATTTGGGAATCGGTGGCGGGAGTGGTGACTCGCGCGGCTCCGCGACCGCCTCCACCTCCGCCGAAGCCACCGGCGCCGGCCGGACGCGTGCCGGCGTAGACATTGTGCGCGTCGTCGGGGTCCAGCACCACCCAGACGGAAGCATCGGGAAGAACCTTGGTCCAGTTGTTCCCGCCATCTTGCGTTCGCAAGAGGCCGCCGCCGGTGGCTGCGGCGAGCACCACGTCGGCATTCTTCGGGTCGATGGCGATGGAACTCACTCCCTGACCGTTTGCGGCGACGCGATCCCAGTGTCCGCCGCCGTCCACGCTGCGATACAGGCCCGCAGTCTGGCCGCCGGTTGCGCCGACGTATACGGTGTCGGGCCGCGACGGCGCGACGGCTACCGCGCCGATGCCCTGGAGCCGCACGGAATCGCTGACGCACGTCCAAACCTGGCCGCCGTCGATGGTTTTCCAGACGCCGCTTCCGGCCGTGCCGAAGTAGTAGACGGCGGGGTTGCCGGGGATTCCCGATGCGCCGGTCGCCTTGCCGCCGCGGAAGGGGCCGAGGAGGCGCCACTTCATGCCATCGTACAAACTGGGATCGATACTCCAGGCGGAGCTGGCCAGGCAGAGGAGCAAAGCGGCGCGACGGATCATAATGTCGCGATTCTATCAGGGCCGAGCCGACACCGGCCGTCTATTGGCCGAGTTTCTTCTGCAAAGCGGCCATTTCGTCAATGGTGTCCGAACCGGCCACCCTGCGTGCCGCCGTGAGCTGCTCCAGCGCGCCTGCGCGGTCTCCACTGTCTGCCAGAGCAAGACCGAGGTGCACGTGAAATTGCGCATGATCCGGCGACTGCTTCACCACGACCCGGAACACCTCGACTGCTTCGGCGATTTGCCCCCTGCGGTACAGCACCCAGCCGTACGTGTCACTCGCTTCGGGGAGATTCGGCAGTAGTTTGCGCGCCCGGTCCGCCAAGGCCAGCGCCTCATCGACATTGCCGTTCTGACGCACGATCTGATAGGCAAGGTTGTTCAAAGCGACGCCGTTATCGGGATTGAGACGCAGCGCCTCACGATACAGATCCGCGGCTTCCTTTGCCTGTCCGCTGCTTTCCAAGACCAGCGCCAGGGTGTTCAGAACCACCGGGCTGTCCGGCATCAAAGCCTGTGCCCGGCGGAGAGCCGTCAGCGCCGGTGCGGTATCTCCCTTCCGCCGGTAAACCTCTCCGAGGCGCAGGTAGAGATCGCCGCGATCCTTGTCTGTAGCCGCATCGGGAAGCAGTTGCTGAAACGCGACGATGGCCTGGTCGTACATCCCGCCTCTCACCAGCGAGTTGGCAATTTGCCGCGACACCGCTTGCGCATCCAGCCGCGGGTTGCGTGCCTGCTCGGCGCGCAGCAACTCAACCGCCTCAGCCCAGCGCCCCTGATCACCATAGACCTCGGCGATGGCGGCGAGACAGCGCACATTGGCTGGTTCGAGTGCGTAGGCGTCGCGGAAGGCAGCTTCCGCCGCGGCATAATCCTTCTGGCTTAACAACTGCACACCGCGTCGAAAAGCAGCGTCTCCCGGACCTGCGACCGCCTGGGTGGTTGCGCGGTCCTGCGCCCGCACGAAGCCGCCGGCCATGGGCAGCATGGTCGCGATTCCCACCAGCGCCGCCGCCGCGGCGCGCATCCACTTCGATGATCGTTCCGGCATGGCAACCGTCATAATGTACTCCATCCTTCTCTCTAAGTTGGTCCCCCCGAATCCCGCGTATCCCGCACCGGCGAATGCCATCCGGCAGACCTTCGCCAGTCCGGCCGCATACTCCTCCGGCGGCGTGCCGCTCGCCAGCGCTGCTTCATCGCACGCCAGCTCGCGTTCTTCCATCAGCCGCCGCTCCATCCACCACACCAGCGGATGGAACCAGAATCCGCACACCACGGCGTGCGCTGCCGCTGCCCAAAGATTGTCGCGGCGCCGTACGTGACCCAGTTCATGCGCCAGCACTGCGCCGAGCTCCGCCGCATCCAATTCCGCGCTGAGGCCTTCGGGCAGGACGATGCGGCTGCGCCACACGCCCGGCGAACAGCCACGGGTCGCGATGCGCAGCTCCGGTGTTCGGGCAATAGCAGCCGCGGCGCAGGCGCGCTGCAGAGCCGCAACTTCGTTGGGTGACGCTTCGCGCACGGCGGGCACATCGCACAACCACCGGCGGGCCCAGATCGCGAAGCACACCAGCGAACCTGTGCCCCAGACGAGCCACCACCACGAAAAGCCGCGTGCATCTGGCGGCGCGGCGACCCGCAACAGCGCGGTACTTGGACCGGCGAAGAAATTCAAGGCGCCGAAATCGGGCAGTGTGACTCCATGCGGCAGCAGACGGTCCGCGATGGCTGCTCCCAGGCGCGAGAGCCACGGGGTCGGCAAGGCGAATCGCAGCAGGCCGGCGAGAATGATGGCGTAGCGCCACGAGGCGCGCTGGCCGCGGATGGCGCGCGCGGCGGCAAGCGCCCATAGTGCCGTCACTGTCGCCCACACCAGGTGTGCGATCACGACTTCTTCTCCTTGGCCGCGAGGGCCTGCTCGGCTGCGCGGATATCCTGCAGCGAGAGTTTGCCGCTTTCCACCAGATGTGCCATGACGGGCTCGGCCGAGCCTCCCAGCAAGTCCAGCAGATCGTCAATCAGGCCTCGATAGGCGTCTTTCCGCTGCAGGACCGCCTCGAAGACATGCGCGTTGCCGATCTTCTTCACGCGCCGCACGGCCTTCTTCTCTTCCATGCGGTAGACGATGGTCTGCACCGTGGTGTAGGCTGGGCGGTCCTTTTCGGGAAGGCTCTCCTGCACTTCGCGCACGGAAGACGGGCCGAGCTTCCAGAACTGCTCGAGCAACTCCAATTCGAAGCGGGTGACCTTGGCTTTTTTCATTTCTACTAAGTCCGAGGTCCACTCTACTACTAGTTTAGGCGGATTGCAAGAGCTTTCGGAGGGAATCACATATAATGAGGGCAAATGAGTGATCAACCCGTCACACGGGCAGAGCTTTTAGAGGCGCTGACCTCGACAAAGCAGGACATTCTGGAGGCTTTGGGCCAGACGCTCGGCGAACACAAGCGTGACTTCGGCCAGACACTTGCCGAACACAAGCGTGACTTCGGCCAGACACTTGCCGAACTGAAGCGCGAGCTCGATCAGACACTTGCGGAACACAAGCGCGAGATTTTGGAAAAGACTCAGGAATTTGTACGCGATGCGCAAACCGAGATCCTGCGCGCGTTTCAACCGTTTGAGGAATCCTCGAGCATCCGTATGCGGGTGATCGAAGCCAAGTTCTCGAACACGGAAATGGCGTTGAACGAACGCCTTGCCATTGTGGAACGCCGGCTCAGCGAAATCGAAAAGAAGCTGCTGCGCAACCCCCCGGCTGCCTGAAATCCGGATCAAGCGAGCTTCGCTCGCTGCAACAGGAAAGATTCCTGTTGCCACTTGTGGATTCTCCTTGCGAGGCGAGTGTAGAAGTATTTGACACCTCTATCCTTCGAGTGATAAGTGTTATGTCTTCTAAGAGGAGAAAGTCCCAAATGGCCGACGAGCAAAAGCCGGCGGGCCCGGAGGCGAATTCACCGCAAGGTGCGACGCCGCCGAAGCCTCCGGCGCCAGTCGCCGCTCCGAAACCGGCCGGGGCACCTGCCGCCCCCAAGCCGCCCGCGACCATGGCCGCCACGCCCTGGGATAGCGACCTTGCCAGCCAACTCAAGGAACGGTTCGGCGACTCCATCACCGAAACTTCCACCTATCTGGGCCAGAACTTCGCCGTCGCCAAACCGGGCGCCGCCATTGCCATTCTGGAATTCCTGAAGCTCGAAGCCGATTTCGACTACCTGGTCGACATTACCGCCGTCGATTGGCCCAAACGCGCCGAACGCTTCGACCTTGTTTACATCCTCTATTCCTTCGCGCGGAATGAACGACTGCGTCTGAAGATCAACATCGCGGATGGCTACAGGCCGGAAACCGCCACCACCGTCCACTTGACCGCCAACTGGCTGGAGCGCGAAGTGTTCGATATGTTCGGCATCGAATTCGCGGGCCATCCCGACCTGCGCCGCATTCTGATGCCGGAAGAGTGGCAGGGCTATCCGCTGCGCAAAGACTACAACATCCTCACGCAAGATGAGCGATGGGTGCAGGAGAACCTGGGAATCGAGAGCGGCCAGTAAACCTATGCCGGATACCACCTTTCTAGACTCCACTGAGCTTGTGCTCAACATGGGACCGCAGCATCCCTCTACTCACGGGGTGCTGCGCGTCATCCTGAAACTGGACGGCGAAAAGGTCCTCGGCACCGATTGCGTGATCGGCTACCTGCACCGCGGCGTCGAGAAGATCGGCGAAAACCGCACCTTCGCGCAGTTCAATCCTTACGTCGACCGCATGGATTATGTGGCTGCTATTTCCAACGGCCTGGGCTACTGCCTGGCGGTGGAAAAGCTGCTGAATGTGGAAGCTCCGTCGCGCGCGCAAACCGTCCGGGTGATTCTCACCGAGTTGAATCGCATCGCCAGCCACCTGCTGTGGCTGGGCACGCACGCGCTCGACATAGGGGCCATCACGCCGGTCTTTTATTGCCTTCGGGAACGCGAAGAAGCCCTGAAGATTTTCGAAAATTACTGCGGGGCGCGGCTCACCACGCATGCCTTCCGCATCGGCGGACTGCAATACGAAACCTACGACGGCTTTGAGAAGGAAGTGCTCGCCTTCTGCGACATGTTCCTGCCGAAGGTGGACGAGTATGAAGAGCTGCTGACCAATAACCGCATCTGGGTAGGCCGGCTCAAGAACGTCGGCGTCCTGAATGCGGACGAGTGCAAGGAATTCGGAGTCACGGGTCCTGTTCTCCGAGCTGCGGGCGTCAAATGGGACCTCCGCAAGGCTCAGCCCTACTCCGGTTACGAGAAGTACGACTTCGACATTCCCACACGGGAAACCGGGGATACCTACGACCGCTACCTGGTGCGCATGGAAGAGATGCGGCAGAGCGTCCGCATCGTGCGGCAGGCGGTGGGATCGATTCCCGAAGGTCCGATCATGGGCAAAGTGGGGAAGGTGATCAAGCCGCCGGTCGGGGAAGCGTATGTCTCGATCGAGGCTCCGAAAGGAGAGCTCGGCTACTATATAGTTAGCGACGGTTCCACGCAACCGTACCGGGTCCGCGTCCGCCCTCCTTCCTTTGTCAACCTGCAAGCGCTCGACCGCATGATCCGCGGAGGACTCGTTGCTGACGTGGTTGCCATTATAGGAACCCTCGACATCGTTTTGGGTGAGGTGGATCGATGAGAGTTTGTGCGTGGGTAAGGGGATTGCGATCGTCGGTAGCGGCATTGCGATTTCACCACAGAGGCGCAGAGGACGCAGAGAGGGCACAGAGAAAACCTTTTATTCGTTTGCTCTTCTCTGTGTCCTCTGTGCGATCTCTGTGTCTCTGTGGTGAATCAGCGCTGCCCCAGGCTTCACGTGCATTGGAGGTCCCATGCCTGGTCTATTGAAGAAGATTTTTCTTGTCGATCTCTTCCAGGGTCTCTGGGTGACCTTCCGGAACCAGAACCCCAAGTACATTTACACCGAGCAGTACCCGGCTGAGCGGCCCAAAGTCGGCGAGCGGTATCGCGGCGCTCCGCGGCTTAATGTCAATCCGGAGAATGGCGAGACGCTCTGCATTTCCTGCAACCTTTGCGCCCTGGCGTGTCCGGAGAACCTCATCGTCGTGACCAGCGAACGCAACGAAGCTACCAAGCGCAAAGACCTCACCTTTTTCACGTACGATACGTCGCGCTGCATGTTCTGCGGACTCTGCGAAGACGCCTGCCCGGTAGACGCCCTGGAACTCACGCAGGATTTTGAGCTCGCCACCTACACGCGGGACGGCCAGATCTGGGACCGCCAGGCATTGGAGGAGGGTCCCCGGCCCACTCAATACAAATGCTGATCGACACCATCTTCTTTTACTGTTTCGCGGCTATGGTGCTGCTGGGCGGAATTTTTACCATCACCCGCCGCAACGCCGTGCACAGCGCGATCGCGCTGATTGTGTCGCTGCTCGGCGTGGCCGGGCTCTACCTTCTACAGCAGGCCGAATTCCTCTTCGCCGTGCAGATTGTGCTCTACGTCGGCGGCATTATGGTGCTGTTCCTGTTCGTGATCATGCTCGTGAATCTGGACCTGGCGGCCAAAGAGCGCCAGTTCAGCCGGGGATGGGCCATCGCGGGAGTGGCGGTGCTCGCCGTCGCCGCCGAGTTTGGCTACTTCCTATATAAGGGCGCCGGGGAGTTCCACATTGCGGAAGCGGCGCCCGCGCCAGTCCCATCGCTGGGCAATACCGAAATGATCGCCGATTCGCTGTTCCAGCAGTATCTGCTGCCGTTCGAGATTGCCTCAATCCTGCTGCTGGTTGCGGTGGTCGGCTCGGTGGTCATGGCCAAAAAGAGGATCTGACCCATGCACCCGATCGGAACCGTTCATTATCTTGCCCTGAGCACAGCCCTGCTGCTCATAGGCACCGTAGGCGTGCTCACCCGGCGCAACATCGTCATTATTCTGATGTCCATCGAGCTGATTTTGAATGCCGTGAACATCAACCTCATCGCCTTCGGCCACGCCCTGCACGATGTGAGCGGGCAGATCTTCGCCATCTTCGTGATTACCGACGCAGTGGCGGAAGCGGCTGTTGGCCTGGGCATCCTCATCGCGCTCTTCCGCAACAAGGAAACCGTTCAGGCCGATGAGATCGATCTACTGAAATGGTGAAGCGGCCGTGACTTTTCTCGACAAAATCTGGCTCATTCCGCTGTTCCCCCTCTTCGGAGCGCTGTGCATGCTGCTGTTCGGCAAGCGCCTCGACCCGCAACCCGCGTCGGCGGTTGGCGTCGCTCCCGGCGTGGAGCCAGTTTATGAGCACGGCCACGGGGAGCATGCGCATTCGCACGGGTCGCACGGGCACGATGCTCATGCAGGCCACGGGCATCACCACGATGGTCCGCTGAAGTTCCTGATTAAACTGTTCTGCCCCGGCATGGTGCTGCTGAGTTTTATTTTCTCGGCGGGCGCCGTTTGGGAACTCTCGCAGCTTCCGAATCGCGTCCACCAGGTGGTGAACTTCACCTGGATCGCGGGGCTGCCGTTTCACACCGCCAGCGGCCACCTTGCGACGTTCACGGTGGATTGGGGCTTCATGCTGGACCCGCTGAGCAGCGTCATGATTCTGGTGGTTACAGGGATCGGTTTTCTGATCCACGTATACTCCACCGGGTACATGGCGCACGATAACGGGTTCTACCGCTTCTTCGGCTACCTGAACCTGTTCGTCTTTTTCATGCTGATGCTGGTGCTGGCCAACAACTACGCGCTGCTGTTCGTGGGGTGGGAAGGCGTAGGGTTGTGCAGCTACCTGCTGATCGGCTTCTATTTCCACAAGAAATCGGCGGGGGATGCGGGCAAGAAGGCTTTCATCGTCAATCGCGTCGGCGATGCCGGTTTCATTCTGGGAATGCTGCTGATGCTGAGTGTGCTCGGCACGGTGAAATTCAGCGAAGTGAATGCGATTCTGCGCAGCGGGCAATTCCCGGTGGAAACCGCGGGATTCGGCGTGCTCAGCGTGATGGCGCTGCTGCTCTTCATCGGGGCGACCGGCAAATCGGCTCAGTTCCCGCTGTACGTATGGCTCCCCGACGCCATGGAAGGTCCGACGCCGGTCTCCGCTCTGATCCACGCCGCGACCATGGTCACAGCCGGCGTCTACATGGTGGCGCGATCGTCGGCGCTCTTCACGCTGACGCCGAGCACCTCGACGGTGGTTGCTGCGGTTGGCGCGTTCACGGCGATTCTGGCCGCCACAATCGCGCTCGTGCAGAACGATATCAAGCGCGTTCTGGCTTACTCGACGGTCAGCCAGCTTGGCTATATGTTCCTGGCGCTCGGGGTCGGCGCGTACTGGGTGGCTGTCTTCCATCTGTTCACGCACGCATTTTTCAAAGCGCTGCTCTTCCTCGGCTCCGGCTCAGTGATCCACGCGATGGGTGGAGAACAGGACATGCGCTACATGGGCGCACTGAAGAAGAAGATTCCGATCACGCACTGGACCATGTGGGTGGGGTCGGTGGCGATCGCAGGCATCCCCGGTCTCGCCGGCTTTTTCTCGAAAGACGAGATTCTGTGGCAAGCCTATAGTTCGCCGCAGGGCTCTACGATCCTGTGGTTCGTCGGGCTGGCTACCGCGGCGATGACCGCCTTCTACATGTGGCGGCTGATGAACATGACCTTCTACGGGAAGAGCCGCGTGTCGCCCGAAGTGGAATCGCACATCCACGAATCGCCCGCTGCCATGACGGTTCCGCTGGTGCTGCTGGCCGCAGGCAGCGTGCTCGCCGGTTGGCTCGGCACTCCCAAGGCCTGGACCATCTTTACCGACGCGTGGCGCGGTTTCCCGAACTGGCTGGCTCCGGCATTCGCATCGGCGGCGGCGGAAGCAGCCAAAGAGGGCGAAGCCTCCGCCTCCACGGAATGGATCCTGATGGGCCTTTCGGTGGCGATCGCGGTCATCGGCATCTCGCTGGCGCGGTATTTCTACTGCGTGAAGACCGAGCTTCCGGACCGCATACACGCCAAATGCAAGCCGCTTTACACGCTGCTGTACAACAAATGGTACGTCGACGAGCTGTACGATTTTCTGTTCGTCAACGGCCTCTGCAAGGGCGGCGGCACGGTGCTCGGGGAGTTCGACCGCAAGGTGGTGGATGGCGGCGTGAACGGCGCGGGCTGGCTGACGCGCGCTACCAGTCGTCTATCGATGTGGTGGGACACCTGGATCATCGATGGAGCCGTCAGATTGGGTTCGTTCCTGGTAAAAATGCTCTCTTATCCAGTGTGCATCCTGCAAACCGGACGCGTGCAGGCTTACGCTTTCTGCATCGTCGTCGGGGCGATCGCATTCCTCGGGTATTACATCGCGCGGTAACTTATGGACCAGCACTTACTCAGCATCGTCCTACTTACTCCGCTGGCCGGATTGCTCGTGCTGCTGTTTATACCGGCGGGCAACAAAAACCTGGTCCGGTTGTGGGCCAACATCGCCAGTCTCGCCGGCTTCCTGGTCTCGCTCCCGCTCGTGTTTCGGTTCCAGAGCGGACTCGCCGGTTATCAGTTCGAAGAAAAAATCGATTGGATTCCCGCTCTCGGCGTCCACTATCACATCGGCATCGATGGCATCAGCCTGCTGCTGGTGATGCTCACGACGCTGATGGGTTTCGTCGCGACGCTTTCCAGTTGGAACGCCATTCAGGACCGGCTGAAGGAATACTATGCCATGTTCCTGCTGCTGCAGACCGGGATGCTCGGCGTGTTCTTCTCGCTCGATTTCTTCCTGTTCTACATTTTCTGGGAGCTTGTGCTCGTGCCGATGTACTTCATCATCGGAGTGTGGGGCGGACCGCGAAAGCTTTACGCGGCTATGAAGTTCTTCCTCTATACGCTGGCTGGCTCCGTGCTGATGCTGCTGGGCATTCTGACGCTCTATTTCCAGCACTTCACCCAGTTCGGTTTCTACACGTTCGAGATCTCCGAGCTGATGAAGACAAGTTTGACGCTCGGGATGCAGCAGTGGGTTTTCTGGGCGTTCTTTCTAGGCTTCGCCATCAAGGTGCCGATGTTCCCGTTCCACACGTGGCTGCCGGACGCGCATGTGGAGGCTCCCACGGCGGGGTCGGTGATCCTGGCGGCGGTGCTGCTCAAAATGGGGACTTACGGATTCCTGCGCTTCTCGCTGCCGCTGCTGCCCAACGCCTCGAATGACCGTACCATCGTGCAGATCCTGGCGGTGCTTTCGATCATCGGCATCATTTATGGAGCGCTGGTGAGCCTGATGCAGGCCGACTGGAAGAAGCTGGTGGCGTACTCATCTGTGAGCCACCTTGGCTTCTGCACCCTGGGCATCTTCTCGCTGACGCCGAACGGTATTGCAGGGAGCGTGCTGCAACAGATCAACCACGGAATTTCGACCGGCATGCTGTTCCTGGTGATCGGCATCGTCTATGAGCGGCGGCACACGCGGCTGATCAGCGAGTACGGCGGGCTGGCGCACGTCATGCCTCGCTTTGCGATCATCTTTGCGATCGCCATGCTGAGCTCGGCGGGTTTGCCGCTGCTTAACGGCTTTGTCGGCGAATTTACGATCATGCAGGGCGCTTTCGAAGCGAATCGCATCTGGGCCGCGTTCGCCGTGACGGGTGTGATTCTGGGAGCGGCATACTTGCTCTGGCTGTATCAGAGGACGATGCTCGGACAGGTCACCAACGGCAAGAATCTGACCATTCCGGATATGAGCCTGCGCGAGGTGGCGGTGTTCGCTCCGCTGATCGTCTGGGCCATCTGGATCGGCGTCTACCCGAAGCCGTACTTCGACGTGCTGCAGAAACCGGTGCAGCAGATCGTGGAGAGAGTGCGGCCGGGATACTACGGCGGCTCGCTCGCCGACGCGCAACCAGCCTCCACGCGAGGTGCACAATGAGCCAGTTCTACACATCCACCGATCACTTCAGCATCATGCCGGCTCTCATGCTGGCGATGTTCGGTTGCGCCATCCTGCTCTTCGATTTCTGGATTTTTCCCGATCCGCGCCAACGGAAGTGGCTGCTCCTGTTTGTGGCCCTGGCGGAAGGCTTCACCGGCTATGGCCTGATGCGTCAGATGTCCTGGCTGACGGCGCAAGGCACGGCGGAGATGACCGGCTTTCAGGGCTCGGTGACGATTGACGGTTTCTCCATCTTCTTCAACTGCATCTTTATCGCGGCGGCAATGATTGTCGCCATCGTTTCCTACAAGTACCTGGAGAACGCGGGCGAGCACCACGGCGAATACTATAGCCTCATCCTGTTCGCCCAGTGCGGTATGTATTTCCTGGCCACGGGCACGGACCTGATCACGCTTTTTATCGGCCTCGAATTAATGGCTCTGAGCTTCTACGTGATGGTCGGGTTCCTGCGGCGAGAAAAGCGCAGCAACGAAGCGGCGATCAAGTATCTGCTTCTCGGCGCATTCTCCACAGGGTTCCTGGTTTACGGCTTCAGCGTGCTGTACGGCATCTCGGGTTCCACCAAGCTGGCCGATATCGCGGCGGCGATTCAAGCGCGCCCGGCATGGGACCCGGTGGTCTTCCTCGCGCTCGCCACCACATCCATCGGGTTGCTCTTCAAAATGTCCGCCGCGCCGTTCCATATGTGGGCGCCGGATGCGTACGAAGGCGCGCCCACTACGGTCACGGCGTATCTTTCGGTGGCGTCGAAAGCGGCCTCGGTGGCGTTCCTGCTGCGGATCTTCCTGGGACCGTTCGGCTCGTTGCGCGCGGAATGGGAACCGATTCTGGCGGCGGTCGCGATTCTCACGATGACGGTCGGCAACCTGGCTGCCATCAATCAAACGAACATCAAGCGGCTGCTCGCCTATAGCTCCATTTCGCACGCCGGTTATATGCTGCTCGGGCTGGTTGCGGGCAACGACACGGGCATCAAAGGGATCGCGGTGTATGTCCTGGTCTACACGTTCATGAATCTCGGCGCGTTCCTAGTGTTGGTGGCCCTGCGCCGGCAGGCAGCTTCGGGCGAAGACCTCGATGACATTGCCGGGCTGATGCACAAGAGTCCCGGGTATGCGATGCTCATGCTGGTCTTCCTGCTTTCGCTCGCAGGCATTCCGCCGACCGCCGGCTTCCTCGGGAAGTATTACATTTTCCTGTCGCTGATCCAGACCGGGCACTACGCGCTGGCCGTGATCGCGACCTTATACGTCGCGGTGGCCATCTATTACTACTTCAACGTGGTCCGCAGTATGTTCGTCCGCGAAGAAACCGACAAGCGGCCGATGGCGACGAGCGTCGGCCTGCGCCTGGCCCTCGGCGTCACCGCCGGGCTGACGCTGGCCATCGGAATTTATCCCGAGCCCTACCTGCGAATGGCTCAGAACGCGCTGCTCCGGTAAGGAACGATATGCAAACGGTCTTAAACCATCCCTTGTTCATGCCGATCGTGGTGACGCTGGTCATCATCGCGGCATTCCCGCTGGTGGCCGGGTATATCGTGCTGGTGGAGCGGAAGGTGCTGGCCGATTTCCAGGTTCGTCTCGGCCCGATGCGCGTGGGTCCGCACGGGCTGCTGCAACCGATCGCCGACGCTCTGAAGCTGCTGCTGAAAGAAGACATCATTCCCACCGATTCCGACAAGAGCATCTTCTGGGTGGCGCCCGTTATATCGACGTTCACCGGACTTACTGCTTTTGCGGTGCTTCCGTTCGCGCAGAACATCTACGTCGCGGACGTGAATGTCGGGCTGCTGGTGGTTTCGGCGATGAGCGCGGTCGGCATTCTCGGCATTATTCTCGGCGGCTGGAGTTCGAACAGTCACTACTCGCTGTTGGGCGCTCTGCGCAGCGCTGCGCAGTTGGTGAGTTATGAGGTGGCGCTGGCGTTCGCGCTGCTCTCGGGCGTCATGCTCGCGGGCACGCTGAGCATGAGAGGCATCGTGGAGAGCCAGTTGAAGCGCGGCACGTGGGGCGTCTTCGACAATTACTTTTTCATGATCGTGCCGTTCGTGATCTACATCATCGCGGCCACGGCCGAAACCAATCGAGCGCCGTTCGATCTGCCGGAAGCCGAATCCGAGCTGGTGGCCGGGTTCCACACCGAGTACAGCGGGTTCCGTTGGGCTCTCTATTTCCTGGCGGAATACGCGAATATCTTTGTGGTTTCCGGAGTGGCGGTGACGCTGTTCCTCGGCGGCTGGCTACGGCCGTTCCCAAATGTGGCGTGGCTGGAGTACCCGGTCAACTTCGGGATTCCGGTGTTGATCTTCGCGGTGAGCGGCATCTTCACTTTCCCGCTGATTCGGAAACTCAAGGACCCGATTCAGCAGAAAGTGCTGCTGGGGGCCGCGCTGCTGCTGCTGCTGATCGCGCTCCTGTTCGCCATCCCAGCCGTGAATCACGCGGTGATCGGCGTCTTCTGGTTCCTGTTCAAAGTGTCCTGCATTATCTACCTGATGATCTGGTTCCGCGGGACCTTCCCGCGTTTTCGTTACGATCAACTGATGAATATCGGGTGGAAGGTGGCGATCCCTGTCGGCATGGCCGCGGTCGTGATCAATGCGCTGATTGGTATGGCGCGGGCATAGATTATTGGGACGCAGATAAACGCAGATGAACGCGGATACAATGAGTTTTATCTGCGTTCATCAGCGTCCCCATAATCATTCATGCGAATTCGAACCGATCTCACTGCCGGCGCCCTGCTGCCGAAACTCAATCGCCTTTTCGATTTATCCGCGGCCAAGATCCGCTCGCTCGAACAATCCTGGGACCCCGCGAAGGGATCTCCCGTTTGCACCGTTGACGGCAAGTACGCGAGCCGCGGGTGGACGGAATGGACTCAGGGGTTTCAGTTCGGCTCCGCGATTCTGCAATTCGACGCCACTGGCGATCAGGAGTTCCTGGAGGCCGGCCGGGAACGAACGGTCAGCGTCATGGCGCCGCACGTCACCCACTACGGCGTGCATGACCACGGCTTCAACAACGTCAGCACATACGGCAACCTGCTGCGTTTGATGAACGAAGGCCGCATCGCGGAGAACGCCTGGGAGCGCCGCTTCTATGAGCTGGCGCTGAAGGCATCGGGGGCTGTTCAAGCGATGCGCTGGTCGAAGACGGCGGACGGCGGCGGCTACATTTATTCCTTCAACGGTCCGCATTCGCTCTTCGTCGATACCATCCGCTCGGCGCGCGCTCTCGTGGTGAGCCATCAGCTCGGGCACGTGCTGATGGGGGAGAACGACAAGAAAATTCCGCTACTCGAGCGCGCCAGACAGCACTGCCTTTCCACCGCCAAGTATTCCGTCTACTACGGCGAGGGCCGCGATTCGTACGACGTTCGAGGCCGGACCTCGCACGAGAGCATCTTCAACACGAACGACGGCAATTTCCGCTGCCCCAACTCGCAGCAAGGCTACTCGCCCTTCAGCACCTGGACGCGAGGACTTGCCTGGGCCATGTGCGGGTTCGCCGAACAGCTCGAAATGACGGGAAGCGAGCCCGCATACGAAAAAGCCGCGCGCGCGACCTGCGATTTCTACATCGACAATACGGCGCTCGATGGCATTCCGTATTGGGACACCGGAGCGCCCGGGCTGCCTGCGCTGGGCGATTGGAGATCGAGGCCGGCCGATCCGCTCAACGGTCACGAACCGGTCGATAGTTCCGCGGCGGCGATCGGAGCGCAAGGGTTGCTGCGACTGGGCAAGTATCTGAACGACGACCGCTATTGGAACGCCGGCCTGACGGTCGCCAACTCACTGTTCGACCGTCCGTACCTCAGCGAAGACGGTGTCCACCAGGGACTGATCCTCCACTCGGTCTATCACAGGCCCAATGGCTGGGATGCCGGACCGGGCGAGTCCTCCATGTGGGGCGACTATCACGCCAGAGAGCTGGCGCTCTATCTGCTGCGCGAGGCGAGCGGCGGAGCGTACCTGACTTTTATGCCGTCCCGCCGCGAAACAACGAAGCAGCCGTAGGCGGCGCCGCGCCGCGAGCGCCCACACGCTGCTCTTTCTCGGGTATCAAATCGCCCTCGCCCGGCGCCAGGAACAAATTGGCGTCCACGCCATGCTGCCGCGTGTAGAGATCCCAGTACCGTCCATGCAACTCATACAAGGACTCGTGAGTCCCGCGCTCGACGATTCGGCCGGCTTCTACAACCAGAATTTGCTCGGCGCGCCGGATGGTCGAGAGCCGGTGCGCGATGACGAACGTGGTGCGTCCTTTCATCAAATAGGAAAGGCCCTGCTGAATGGCGGCCTCGCTTTCCGAATCCAGGCTGCTGGTAGCCTCGTCCAGGATCAGAATGCGAGGGTCGGCAAGTATGGCGCGCGCGATCGAAACACGCTGCCGCTGGCCGCCTGAGAGTTTGACGCCGCGCTCGCCGACGATGGTGTCGTACTTCAGTGCGAAGTTTTCGGCGAATTCGTCAACGCGCGCGATGCGGCAAGCCTCCAGGATTTCGTCTTCGGTTGCCCGCGGCCGCGCGAAGGCGATGTTCTCCCTGATGGTGCCGTCGAACAGAAACGTGTCCTGCAAAACGACGCCGAGCTGAGTGCGGTAGCTATCCAGCCGCACGGTCGAAAGGTCGATTCCGTCCACCAGAACACGCCCCGACCCGGGCTCGTGAAACGCCGCGATGAGGCTGATGATGGTGCTCTTTCCCGAACCCGACGCGCCCACCAGCGCGGTCACGGTGCCCGGCTGCGATTCGAAGGAAATATCGTGCAGCACTTCCTTGCCGGGATCGTACGCGAAGTTCACGTTTTCAAAAGCTACGTCGCCGCGGATGTTGGCGATCACGGTGCGTCGGGCATCGTCCTCATCTTCCGGCTTCTCGCGCAAGACTTCCTGCGTGCGGTCCAGCCCGGCGAGCGCTTCGGTGATCTGCGTGCCGATGGCGACTACCTGGAACATAGGCGCGACCAGAAACGCCAGGAACGCGGTGAAGCTCATGAACGAACCGGTGGTGAGCTGGCCGGCGATCACCTGGCGGCCGCCGACATACATCACGGTTGCGCCGACCAATCCCATCAGCACCGTCGCCGAAAGGCCCATGAGCGAAATCGCGGTCAGGCTCTGGATTACGTTATCGAGCAGCCGTCCGACACCTGTCGAAAACACCTTCGCTTCGGAAGCCTCGGCGTGATAGCCCTTCACCACGCGAACGCCGGCCAACGACTCCGTCAAGCGCCCGCTCACTTCCGCGTTGATCTTTCCGCGCTCGCGGAAGATCGGACGGATGCGGCCGAAAGCAGTCCGCAGTCCCAGGGCGAACGATACGATGAACAGGAGCGCGAGACCGGTGAGCAGCGGGCTGGTATAGAGAAGCACCGCGAGCGAGAGCACCGCGACCAGCAACCCGCCGGTAAAATCCACGAGTCCGGTGCCGATCAGATTGCGTATGCCTTCAACGTCGCTCATAATACGCGACACCAGCGCGCCGCTCTTGTTGGTGTCGTAATACGCCACCGGCAGGCGGCCGATGTGTTCCTGCACCTTGCGGCGCAGCTCCGCGATCAGCCGCTGACCTTCCTTGCTGAGCAACTGCGTGAGCGCGAAGCTGGTGATGCCCTGAATGAGAGTGGCGGCGAGCACGGCCAGGACGAGCGGCTTGAGAACCCAGACCTGGTGCTTGGTCATCACGTTATCCACCAGGTATTTCGTGGAGCCGGGCAGCACCAGGCTGCACAGCTTGTTGATGACCATTAGCAGGAAGCCGACGGCGAGCAGCTTTTTGCGCGGGCGGACGAGGTCCTGCAACAGCGGTAGTGCGCTGCGCAAATGATCGGTGGCTTTGCCCTTTGGTTTTATGGGAGACACTGCATACTAGCGTAACAGGCGCACCACCGCCGGCAAATGGACCTGCCAACGATAGGAACACTCACCTAGAGAGTGACTTGCGTATCCGGTTCCAGATGGCTCGCGAGGCGGGATTTACGAATTCTCAGATAAAGGATACGCACCAGCGCGAGGATGGGGACGGAGAGAAACGTTCCCGGGACGCCGGCGACTTCGGCGCCCGCGAACACGCCGAATAGAACGAGCAAAGGATGCACTTCCACGCCCTGTCCCATGAGGTGTGGCGAGAGCATGTAATCCTGGAACACCCGGTAGATGAGCAGAAAAATCAGCACCGCCACAACGTTGCTGCCTGACACTCCGGCGACGATGACGATGGTCGTGCCGGCGGCCAGCGGCCCAATCATCGGGATGAATTCGAGCATCGCGGCGATCGCGGCGAGCAGGACTCCAAACGGCACGCCCATCACGGAGAAGAAGATGGAATACGTGGTGAAGGCGGCGAGCGAGAGCAGCACGAGTGCTCGCATGTAGTGCGCGAGGAGAAGGTGTATGTCCGCCATCACGTCGTCAAGCAATTCGCGTTTCGGGCCGTCGTCGACCAGCGTTAGCATGTGCTGCCGCATTTCATGAGCGTCTTTCAAAAAGAAGAACGCCAGGATGGGAATAATGACGATGTAAAGAATGTCGCCGGCCACGCTCAGCGCTTTCAGGCCGGCCTGCGGCAGTCGCGCGAGCAAATTGCTGGAGCCCTGGGTGAGCGTGTCGCGGGCCTTCTGAACCACCTCGGCCTTCATGGAATTAATCGCCGCGGGCAGCTTCGAGCTGGGCTTTTCCCAACCTGCGAGCATCTCGGGCAGATTCTTGTTGAGCTGCGTCGCCTGATCCACAATACGCCCGATGATCTGGCTGCCCACGAGCACGACCACGCCGACGAAGATCACATAAGCGAGCGCCAGCGCGGGCGTGCGCGTGCGGCTGGGAAGGACGCGGTCCAGAAGGTTGACCAGAGGAGAAATGAGGTAGGCAAACAGCAGCGCCAGAATGAAGATGAAGAGCGTGGTGCGAACGGCGTACACCAAGCCCAGCAGCAACAGCACGAGCGCTGCGGTAAACGTGTAGCGAGCGGCGTTGCGATCTATCCCGAGCACCTTGTATCTACCGTATCAGAAGGCGCCGCTCAAGCCCGGGCCGGTTGAACCGAGGATGTACCGGAACCGGTACCTGGAGTCCCGGAATCCGGGAGTTTTTCCACGCGGACGCGTACGATGCGGTTGCGCTCCATCTCAAGGACGGTGAAGCGGCGTCCCGCGAAATCCACCGAGTCGCCGGTTTTGGGGATTGCTCCGAGGCGATAGAGGAGGAATCCGGCGAGCGTTTCGAATCCCGCTTCGGTAGGAATTTCGATATCGAACTCGCTTTCGAGATCGCGAATGCGGGTGGCGCCATCGAGCTCCACGGGCCCCGATTCCCGCCCGGAGCGCGCCGCTTTCTCGTCATGCTCGTCTTCAATGCGGCCGACAATCTGTTCGAGCACGTCCTCCACGGTGAGCATGCCGGAGATCGTACCGAACTCGTCGACGACGAGCGCGAGATGCGAAGTGCCGCGGCGGAATTCCTGAAGCATCTGGGAGACGGGCTTGGTTTCGGGCACGACGGGCGCGGGGCGCACGAGGTGAGCGATGCGGAAAGACTTGCTGGGCCGTCCGGTGCGTATGGCGCGGCGGCGCTCTTCCCACACCGGCAGCAGATCCTTGTAATGAAGGACACCAATGATTTTCGGCGGCGAACCATCAAACACGGGCAGGCGGGAATGTTTTTCGCGAATCATGGTGCTGAGGATGTCGTCGAGCGAGCTATTCGCATCGATGGAGACGATGTCATTGCGAGGCACCATAACCTCGCGCACCGCGACGGAATCCAGATCCAGCACGCGGTGAATGATGTCTTCCTGCAATTCGGGAAGATAGCCAAGCCCGCGGCTGGAACTTACGATGAGTTTCAATTCTTCGGCGGAATGTCCGCCGCCGTGCGCCGTTTTGCCTTCGAGGGTGCGGGAGAGGGCGCCGGCGGAACGTTCCACCACGACTACGAACGGCAGAGTGATGCGGTAGAACGCGAGGAGCGCGGGAGCCACCAGGGCGGCCAGGCGATCGGCCTTCGCGATGGCGATATTCTTCGGCAGCACCTCGCCAAGCACCACATGAAAGTAAGAAATGATGAGGAACGAAAGAACGAAGGCGAGCGCGTGGACATAGGGCAGCAGGTGGGCCGTGGTGCCCGGTTGAAGCACGGCGAGAAGAATGCCGTACAGCGTGTCTTCGCCGGCCCAGCCGAGTCCGAGACTGGCGAGAGTAACTCCCACTTGGGTTACGGAAAGAAGACGGCTGGGGTTCGATAGAAGATTGAGCGCCGCTTGCGCACCTGCGTGTCCGGATTCGGCCATTGTCCGCAATCGGGACTGCCGGACAGATACCAGCGCGACTTCAGCGGACGCAAAGAATGCGTTGACCGCGATGAGAAGGATAACTACGAGAATGCGAAGTGGGGAATCAAACACGCCGATAAAATTTTTCGCACGGCGCGCATAACCAAGCGCGGAGACGACCGTCTATCTCAGTAACCAACTAACTCCGTTACGTAGGGGCGTCCACCACAGTATCCCCGGTGGGCGCCCTCCTTTTGATCCGATTGTAAATCAAATGAGGCTTGGGTGTATGCCCCTCCGGTATCGAGCCGATAGCGGATCGCACATTCCGAGAGTACACTCAGTACGTATTAAATGATCCTGCTGGCCGATGACGATCCGCTCTTCCTGCAGCGCAGTGAAAGTGTGCTGGCACGCGATGAATTCGTGTATTTCGCGCGCGATGGGCAGAGCGCGCGTGAGTTACTCGTGACCATAGGCGCAGATTTTACGATTGTATTGGTGAACGCGGAGATGGAAAACGGGGACGGCCTGGCGCTGATTCGCGAGATACGCGGGATGGCTCCGGACCTTCCTGTGATTGCGATTGGGGGCGGCGATCGCGCTCGCGAGGCCGGCGCTTGCGATGTAGTGCGCAAGCCGCTGACCAGCGAGTGGCGCGGCGCCATCGAGCGCGCGCGTGCCGCCGGACGATAGGTGAAGTTACGAATGCAAATTGGAATCCTTGGAAGCGGAAATGTGGGCGGGACGCTCGGCACGCGCTGGGCTCGCAACGGGCATCGGGTGGTGTTCGGGTCGCGGGAGCCGGAAGGCGAGAAGACGCGAAAGTTGGTGGCGGAGGCGGGCGGCAATGCGGCCGCGGCCGCGAACGCCGACATGGCGCGCATGAGCGAGGTGGTGCTGCTTTCCACGCCATCGGCAGCGACGCAGCAGGCATTGCGCGGGGTGGGCGATCTGACTGGCAAAATTTTGATAGACGCCACCAATCCACTGCTACCGGACTTATCGGGGCTGTCGTTGGGGCTCTCCACATCGGAAGGCGAACGGGTCGCGCAGTGGGCGCCCGGTGCTCGCGTGGTGAAAGCGTTCAACACGGTGGGCTACGGGGTGATGGCGGATCCGCAGTTCTCCGGCGGTCCGGTCGCCATGTTTTATTGCGGCGACGATGCGGAGGCGAAGCAGACGGTGGCCGGGCTGATCGCCGAACTTGGGTTCGAGGCTCTGGATGCGGGTCCGCTGACGCAGGCTCGTGTGCTGGAGCCGTTTGCGATGTTGTGGATCTCGCTCGCGGTGAAGTACGGCTACGGAGCGAACTTCGCGTTTTCGATGGTCAAGCGGTAAGGGCTTCGGGGGTTGTTCTCGTCGCGATCCATCCGCCTTTCGACGCACCTTTTACCGCTCCCTCACGGTCACGGCTCCGTTAGCAGCATCAACTACATACGGAGCCGTGACTGTAAGGGAGCGGTAAAAGGTGCCGGGGATTCGAGTGCGTTCGCGGGGCCGTTAGCGGCCGGCCAGGAGGCCGGTTGCTCCGCACCAGTAGAGCGAGGCGGCCCAGATCAGGATGCAGGGAAGTAGAATCAGCGGGCCGATGCTTGCGGTTGTGGCCGTCGCGAAGCCGATGGCGGCAGCTTGCACCAGGCCGCTCATCAGGCCCGAGCCCGTCGAGAAGCGCCATCGGATTTGCTCGCGATGATCGGTGACACTGTGATAGTGCCCGAAGGCGAGCGCGATGAGCGCACCGGAAATTCCGGGTAGGATGGCCAGCGGCAGCGTGAGCGGGATGGAGAGCGCCAGAAACGCAGCATCTTTGGCGGCGAGGATTTTCCAACCCGCGAGAGGCAACAGCCGGTAGCGCGAGAGTCCGCCTCCACCATCGAGCCCGAACAGCGACTGCGCGTAGCTGGAAAGCGCGAGTATGGTGAGCACGGTGACGGCGGTCAGCGCTTCGCGGGGGAGCGGCGGACCGAAGAGGCGCCAGCCGAGGGTGGTCAGCGAGAGCGCCAGCGCGCAGTAGAGGTCGAGCGTCGATAGCATCTCGCGGATATTTTTGCGAATCAGTTGATCGAGCGGACCCGGGAAGTGCGGCACGCGATGCCAGATTCCGCCGCGCGCCACCGGGAGCTCGCTGAGCGCGAACCCGGCGACAGCTACTCCGGCGATCAGCAGCCACAGGCTGAGTCCGATCTTGCCGCGCGCGCTCCAGATGGCGAGTCCCGCGATGAGCCACGTGATGGGATTGATCCACGGACTGATGGCGCGCAGGGCGCGACGTTCGCCGGGCAGCAGCGGCCAGAGCGCCAGGCGGGAACGCGGAATTTTTCGCAGCGGGTCTGTGCTGAGCGGAAACAGCAGAACGAGCCCGACGATGAGATAGACGAACGTGCCGGCTTTCTGCAGCAACAGAGCGGAGACGATGAAGAAGTTGTTCCCGGCGACCGATTGCAGCGAGCGCTGATCGCGGCGGAGAGCGCGGGCCAGCGCCCTCAGGATCGCGGTGAGCCGAGCCATTCGAGAGGTTCCACGACGGGCGATTCGACGAGATCGAAGTAGTGCTGTTCGAGCGATTGCGGGAGTTCGGAAGGCGGCGAGTTCCACACCATTTTGCCGGCGCGGATCATGATGAGCTGCGTGGCAATCTGCTCCACCATGCTGAGTATGTGGGAGGTGAGGAACACGGTGACGCCGCGCGCGGCGGCGGCGATGAGCAGGTCGCGAATGATCTTGCTGGTGACGGGGTCGATGGCCTCGAACGGTTCATCGAGAAAGAGCACGCGCGGGTTCGGCAGCAGCGCCATGGCGAACGCGGTCTTCTTGCGCATGCCCTGCGAGCACGCGGCGGCGAAGGTGTTGCGGCCGTGCGCGAGGCTCAACGTGCGGAGGAGTTGCTCGGTGCGGTCGCGCGTCTCGTTTTTCGTGAGACCGTAGACGGAGCCGGTGAGGAGGAGATGCTCCTCGACGGTGAGATCGTCGAAAAGGCCGAGATCTTCCGGCAGCACGCCGATGATGCGCTTGAGTTCGAGGGGCCGGCGCGCGGGGTCGAGGCCGCAGACTTCCACGTGGCCGGCCGTAGGCTCCAGCAGGCCGGTCAACATTTTGACAGTCGTGCTCTTGCCCGCGCCGTTGGGACCGAGGAAAGAGCAGATGGCCCCCTGCCCGGTTTCGAAGGTGAGATCGTCGACGGCGACATGGTCGCCGAATCGACGGGTGAGGTTGCGGGCGGAGATCATAATTATCTAGACGAGCGAACGGCGTGAATTGTTCGAACGGCGCGGTGCATGGCGACGAGCACGATGACGGCCATGAACGCGGCGAAATACGGATGCTGGTAATGCAATGCCGTGGAGCGGATCACCATGTTGCCGGCGCGCCGGGTGACGGTATTGGGAGCGGTGCGGATGTGGTCGGAGGCATAGAGCGCGGCCGGGAACGCGACGCCGCCGATGAGCGCATCCCAAACGAAGCCGCTGCGCTTGGGTGTGCGCATGATGAGCGCGAGGCAAGCTCCGAGAAGGAAGCCGAGGCACGCTCCGATGGCTGCGTTGCTGAAGATGAAGAACGGGATCACTCGATTTTAGCGCGATGAGGGGCATGGGAACGCTCGATGCTGGCAGCCGCGCTCCGCGCGGCACGTTATGCATTAACCGCGGTTCGGCGGCCTACGCAGGCTACCGGCTGGCCTTGCACCATCGGTGGGGTTGCGACGACGTAGAGCACGACTCCGTCGAAGGGAGCTCTTACTTCGGCTATGGTCGATCCGAAGAAATCGGTGATGTGCGCGAGCAGGGTGCCTTGCGTGACTTCGGCATCAGGGGCGACGTGCGGATACAGGAGGCCGGTCACCGGGCTGGTGAGCACTTCGACGGGGTCGAGAAAGACCGGACGGGAGAGCGCCGCGGGCCCTTCGGCGAGCATACCGAGTTCGCGCATCACACCGCGGATTCCATTGACGATGAGGTCGACCGAGGCGGTGTCGGTGCGGCCGAGCGCCCCGCTTTCAATGGTGATCGCGGGCTTGCCGCGCGTGATCGCGGTGTTCGAACAGTAGACCGAACGGGACGGGTCTTTGGGGCGGTCGCGGTCCACGACAATGTGGTCGATTCCGAAAGCCAGCGCGAGGCGGGCGATGCGCGCATCCAAGCCTGCATTGCCGCTGACGGTCTGGTATACATACGGGCGCAGCGACTCGTTGCCGTCGCCGCAGTGCAGATCGAGCAGCACATCGCAGGCATCGATCACTTCCGTGGTGATGGCGTGTGCGATGCGCTCGCTGACTGTGCCTGCGGCGTCGCCGGGATAGCAGCGGTTGAGATTCTTGCCGTCGATGGGGCTGAAGTAGACAGTGCGTCCGAGGAAGGATGGCATATTCGCCACGTGGACGAGGATTGCGGTGCCGGAGAGCGCGGCGGGGTCCAGTTCGGTGAGGACGCGCTGCAGCGCGAGGATGGGCGGATATTCGTAACCATGATTCCCGGCGACCAGCGCCAGGGCGGGGCCAGGGCGCGCGCCGGTGATGGTGGTGACGGGGATTTCAGCGCCGGCGTCGCGGCCCGCGGGAACGGTGAGGGTGCGGGAGGTAAGCATCGCCGTCGATTGTATCAGCGGGCGGCGCGCTTAGCCGCGGCCTATGAACGGCATCTTCGTCGCCATCACGGTCATGAACTGCACGTTGGCGTCGAGCGGCAGGCCGGCCATATAAACCACCGCATCGGCGACGTGTTGCACGTTCATGCGCGGCTCGATCGCGATTTCACCGCTGGCTTGCGGGACGCCTTCCGTCATGCGCTCCGTCATAGGAGTCGCTGCGTTGCCGATATCGATCTGGCCGCAGGCGATGTCGTATGGGCGGCAATCGAGCGAGAGGGATTTGGTGAGGCCGGTAATGGCGTGTTTCGTCGCGGTGTAGGGCGCCGAGCGCGGACGGGGAGAATGCGCGGATATGGAGCCGTTATTAATGATGCGGCCGCCGCGCGGCGATTGCGCCTTCATCATGCGGATGGCGTGCTTCGCACATAGGAAACTCGCCGTGAGATTGACCGCGACCACGTTGTTCCACTGCTCCAGCGTGAGGTCTTCGAAGGCGACGGGCGGTGCGCTTGTGCCGGCATTGTTGAAGAGCAGGTCGAGGCGGGGGAATTCGGCGGCAATGCGTGCGAACAGCGCGCTTACGGCATCCGGATCGGTGACATCGGCAGCGACCGCGAGCATCGGCGCGGCGGAGAGCGCCGCGGTTTCCTCGAGCTTACCGGCGCGCCGGCCGGCGATGGCGACCGAATATCCGGCGGAGGCCAGTGCGACTGCGACGGCGCGTCCAATGCCGGACCCGGCGCCGGTTACCAGGGCATACTTGGGCATAAGCGCATTATAAGGAGGCCGCGAGTTGCTGCCACTCTTCCATCCGCCTGCGTAAAGTCTGCGCGCTGCTGGTGCCGGGGAAGAGGCCGCCGATGACGGCGACCGAGTCGGCGCCCGCTTTCCACACACCGGCAGCATTTTCGAGCGTGATGCCGCCGATGGCAACGAGGGGCTTCTCGACGAGTCCGCGGCATCGCGCCACTTCTGCGACGCCCACGACGGGATCGGGATTGTTCTTCGATGCCGTGGGGAAGACCGGTCCGAACGCTACATAATCGACGGGCTCACCGCCGGCCGCGCAAAGCTGCTGCGGGTTGTGACTGGAGAAACCGACGATGGCGTCCGAACCGAGAATGCGGCGAGCATCGCGCGGGGACAGATCGTCCTGGCCGATATGCAGGCCGGCATTCAGGAGCATGGCAAAATCGGCGCGGTCATTCACGATGAGAGTTACGCCGGATTCGGCACAGAGGCGCGCCACTGTCTGGGAGATCGCAAAGAAATCGCGGTCCCAAAGAGCTTTGTGACGGATCTGGAGGATTTGAGCGCCGCCATCGATGAGCGCGGCGGCAGCGGCTTCGAAGCGCAGTCCGCGGGCGTCGACGGTGACGGAATCGAGGATCGGGTAGACGCGGGGCAGTTTCATTGAGCGAAGTGCCTATGATAACGCCCCGCGCATCTGCTGCTAAACGTGCTTCCTTCCGTTGCGAACCCTGCGCCATGCAGCGAGGCCGAGCAGTCCGGATGCGAGCAATCCGCTGCTGAACGGCTCGGGGGTGGTGGTCTGCACTGCCGCGGTATTAGACAAACTCCAATTCACGATGTCCTGTGCTTCCCACCCGGCTCCGGTCGAGCCGGTGAAGCCCGCGAATGCCGAAGTGGTGCCCAGAATAGAAGCGATATTCATCGGGAGCGCGTTGATGGCGGTGAAAGTGGAGCCTTTCGCCGGGTCGAGCAGGTTCACCGTGAGGGCGGTACCGTCATAGCTGATGGTGGCGGTCCACAGATCCCCGTTGGACATGCAACCTGCCGCGGTATTGCTGTTCTGCGCGGGCGTGCCGTTAGTGAAGCCGCAGGACGCATTGCCATAAACATTGGCGGAAGCTGTATCCGTCAGCGTGCCGTTGGTATCCACGGCGACGTGATTGCTGCTGTTGGGTTCCGCTGAGAAAAAGCCGAGGCTGTTCGGGTTGCCGTTGTTATAGGTGTCGAACTCAATTGCCAAAGAATTCGGCACACCTGCATAGCCCAAGCCAACGCCTGTGCCTCCGAGCCCGTTTGGATTTGCGGCAAGCACAAAGGTGATTCCGTCGGCCGGATCGACGCCGCCCGGATTCGTGAAGCGGAACTGGAATTGTGTGCTGAACGTGTCGTTTGAGCCGAGCGCAACCGGGACGGTGGTGTAGGCGGCCCCAGCCTGGTTACTGGACGCCGCGGTCAGCCGCAGCACGGTGCCGTCACCGGTAACGGTGGTCGTCGTGGTGCCGGTGGTGGTGAGGCCCGCGGTGCTGGAAAAACCGTTGTAGGTGAACAGTACCGCTGCATTGGCGGGCCCTGCCAGAATGGCCAGCGTAAAAGCCAGTCCGGCAGAGTAAAACAGTTGCTTCTTCATTCATCTCCTCCGTAAGATTCATCTATTCCCTGGCGCACGATTCTCCCTATGGATGAGTGGCGAACGAATATCTTCAGGCTAAGCGGGACGGCCACCGGTTACAATCCGGCGGGTTCGGGAATGGCTTCGCGGTTGTGCGATCCCGCAGAGTAGAGCCGAGGAGATTGGAATCTTAGACGCTGAGTAAAAATACGATCCGCGATTAGAGTGCTTTTAGTACATCCTCAGGCGCAGGCTTGCCGCGGCGCGAGAAGCCGACCGTGCCATTCGCGCCGATCAGGTAAACGGTGCGCTTCACGATCGGGCCGTTAGTGTGGTAGAGCGCGCAGACCTTTTGCCCGGCGTCGACGAGCAGGGGGAAGGGGAAGTGGAATTTGTCGCGGAAGCGCTGGTGCTTGGCGGCGCTTTGCGGGTTGACGCCGAACACTTCGACGCCGCGATCGCGCACGTGCTTCCACTGGTCGCGAAATTCGCAGAGCTGCCTGGTGCAGCCGGGCGTGTCATCGCCGGGATAGAAGACCAGCACCACCGGATGCGGACGAAGCTTGGAGAGTGTGACGAGCTTTCCGCTGTCGTCCGGCAGTGTGAAATCGGGCGCGGGCGAGCCGACGGGCAGGGGATCGGAAAAAAGCCAGGAGAACATTAGTGCACCGTTTTGTTTGGATTGATTTGGGTAAGCGTGATGGTGACGCCCGGAACGCCATCCACCGTCAACCGCAGGAAGTTGAGGCCGGGGACGCCGGCGTGCCACTGGAATGTGACGAGGCCGTGAGCATCGGTGAAGGCTTCGGCGGGGACAACTGCGCCGTCCGCGGACGGGCTCGCGAGAATTCCGGCGCCGGGGTAGGGGAGACCATCGGCGTCGGTGAGCTGTACGGTCAGCGGATTGGAGCCCACCTGTTTCAGTTCCGGTGTGGAGTCGCCTGCGACGCGCACGCGTGCATATGCGGTTTCGTACGCGCCGTCGGAGGGCGTGGCCGTGACTTCGTCAACTCCCGGCACGAGACCGGCGAGTGGGAAAGACGCGGCGGTCGCACCGGCTGGGATAGTGACGGCGGCGGGCAGTCTCGCGTGGCCGCCTTGCGCGGTGAGGTGGATCGTGACCGGCGTGCGGCTCGGCCGCGCGATAGCGACCGTGCCGGTGGCGGACGCTCCGGCGATGACTCCGGCGGCGGGCGCGAGCGTGAATTCGAGGGCGTGCTTCAGAGTGGTATCGGCCGCGGCATTGCCGGAAGCAGCTTGCGCGAAGAACGTCTCAAACTGCCGGCGGTAGGTATCGATCTGCGCCAGGTCGGCCGCGGAAGGCTGTGAGCCCGCGGCCGTGAGCACAATAAAGGCGAAGCGAAAGTGGCGCTGTGCGACCGTCGAATCCGGGATGCGCGGACCTTCGGCGGCAATGATGTCGTTGACCGAAATGTTGCGGCGCACGCCGTTGAATTCGATGCCGCTGAACTGGTGCTGGAATGCCGAATAATTGGGAAGCGGATTGGTCACCACGAACGTGTCGGGCGTTTGAGCGGCGGTGCGAAAGCCCATCAGGTATTGATCCATGGGCGAGTAGCCTTGCGTGATGTCGGTGGTGACGAATTCGGTAGCGGCGTTCGTGCCGCGGTCCGCGATGCGTTCGCCTTCCAGCAGCGACGCTTCGGAATCATAGAGAAAACTCCAGTGGGCGAGTTGGAAGCCGAGCATCGGCGGCGAAGCGGATGCGGTTGCGCCGGGAATGCTGGCGTACGCCAGGAAGAGGTGTCCGGCTTCGTGCGCGAGAATCGTCAGCGGCGTATCGTGCTGCGGCGCGCGAGGCGGCACAAGCGCGTTCGGGTCCGTGGGGAACTGCGAGAGCGGACCCAGATTGAGCACGGCGCGGAGCCTCGCACGCGAGCCGAATTCAAAACCGTCATCGATGGCGGAGACGCCGTAGCCGCTGCCGGAATTGCGCACCGTCTGCTCATACGCAACGGTGCCTTCTCCCAGCGCGGGGATGCC
Organism: Candidatus Limnocylindrales bacterium; assembly: GCA_035606355.1. Lineage (GTDB taxonomy): Bacteria > Acidobacteriota > Terriglobia > Bryobacterales > Bryobacteraceae > Sulfopaludibacter. The sequence goes on from DATNFO010000044.1 coordinate 35,129, forward strand.
CATGGCGTTGTAGATCACCAGATAGTCGTACGCATCGTCGTGGGTTTGATAAAACTGCTGCGCCGCGGCGATGATGTCGATGGTCAGCGAGTTGCCGAAGACCTCGGCGACAGTTGAGACGTAGGTGGAGGATGGATCGGTACGGAAGTCGACCAGCGCGGTGCCGCGGGCGAGTCCGCCCGGGGTGATGCCGACGACCGCGCTAGTGGGATTGACTCCGAAATACCCGAACTGAATGCGGCCATCGGGGTATAGGACCACCAGAAAGGATTCTGTCGGGCCGGTGTTGGTATCGGAGAACTCAGGCACGCTGGTCCACGTCACCGTGAAGCGATCCGGCTGCGCGAAGAAGGCGACCGTGCCCGATTGCGATGGGTTCAGATCGTCGAACAGCGGAGCGATGCGCGGAGGCCCGGCGGTCAGGCGGCCGAGCGAGCGCTGCGTCGATGATGATTCCGCAATGCCGAACGTCAGGTTGCCGTCGGAGTTGACGTAGACGGCTGAGTACGTAGTTCCGAAGAAGGGGAAGGGGAAGGGAAGGAGGAGGCGCTGGGCATCGTCGTCGCCGAGACCGGTGAGCGGAGTGGATGCGGATGTGGAGGCATCGGGCACGGCGGTTGCGACGGCGTATGTATACCGCGCGGCATCGGCGGTCGCCGGAGTGAAGGTGAGAGTATGGCCGTCCAGGTTGAACTGGTTTTGCCGCTGCACCACACCGCCCGCATCCTCCACGAGCGCGATGTTGCCGATGTCATTGCGTGGCGCGGTGCTGCGCATACGGACTGCCGGCCGCGCGCGTAGCATCTGCCGGTGGCGGAACATGGTCTCGGCGATGGTCTCGCGCGTGGTGCCGCACTCCGCGCCTCCGCTGTGGCGCGCGATGGCGGCGGTGCACAAAGCAGCGGCGAGCGCGAGCTGAAGGAGGCGGCGCATTTATTGCGGTTGGAAGGTCAGGGTGTGCTTTTCTTTAACGCTGTTGAACTGCATGGGGTAACTCCTGACGTAGTACCAGTCCAGCCATTGATCTTTATAATGACTCGAAAGAATCTGCCCGGATTGGCCGGTTTCTATGTTCAGCAGAGAGTTATCCCAGTTACTCAGGTCCGCGTTCATTCTCATGCTCGGGGATAACTTGCGCGTGGTCTGACGGACGGTAGTGCCGGACCCGCTCATGGGCAGCGGACCTAAGTCGAAATACTTGCCTACCCACGGTACGTGATGAATTACCGGGTTATCCACGGTGATGTTGAGATACTTTCCGTAAACCCACTTCCTGATTTCGCGCCCTTGCATGCGCCGGCCTTCGTCGACTGCATCGACAAACGCCTGTAGAAGCATGGAATCGTAGTCCGGAACCCAGCCCTTTGGCCGCTCGGTCAGGAGCTTCTGAATGGCCGCGGTGGCCATGGGAAAGTCGTACCCCTGTCCCTGGCCTCCCGACGCGATATCGGCGAGAGTGCTGCGGACGTGCTGAAAACCAAGGTCCGCGATCAACGGAGCGGCCTGGTCTTTCTCCATCTGGCCGTTCCAGGCGCGCAGCACGGCTGATGCTTCGTCCAGCGACGGATTGCGAGTGTGACGCTTTTCATACGCGGCGATCAGTTGGGCCGCGAGAAACTTGCCAAAGGCCGAGTAGACATCCTTTTGAACAGTGAGCATCTCCGCCGGCTTCCAGCGTTTGCGCGCCGAGAGCAGCGCACGGACCTGTTGAGCGCGATCGGGCGGCGCGAAGTTCCCGTTCACGGGATAGGGATAGTTCGCCGGAAATGGATCCTGGTTGGAAGTAGCGATCACGCCGCTGGGCGGATTGTAAGCCGAGGGCAATTGATCGAACGGAATGAAGCCGTCCCAATCGAAGGCGCCGGAAGAGCCATCTACCGGCAAGTCGCCCGAGTAACCAACTCGCTTCGGTAACTTACCGGTAACATGGTAACCGATGTTGCCATCGATATCCGCATAAGTGAAGTTAGCGCCCAATGGAAAACGGGAGAGCGCGGCTGTAAATTCGGCCCAGTTGGCGGCGCGATCGATATCCACGATCGGGAACTGCACAATCGACGGTGTGTTGACGGTCCAGCGGAGCGCCATAAACTGGTTGTTTTCGGCGAGGAAGATAGGTCCATGACGAGTTACCCACAGCAGTAACTCGCTGGGATTCTGTCCTTTGACGCGAATGATTTCGCGTTCGGCGCGCGCCTGTTCCACCTGCCCTTTATATAAATAGCGGCCGGTCCGGTCGTCGAAGTGCTCCAGATAGAGGTCCTGCACATCGAACTGCAGATTGGTGACGCCCCAGGCGATCCGCTGATTGTGCCCCACCACGATGCCGGGCAGCCCCGGCACGGTAACTCCGGCGGCATTCAGGCCGGGCGCCTCCAAATGGGTCATGTACCAGATGCCGGGCAGGGAGTACTCCAGGTGCATGTCATTAGAGAGGATCGGTTTTCCCGACGCAGTACGGCTGCCGGCGATTACCCAGGAATTCGAGCCCGGCGGGAGGGCCAGACCGGCGCCCATGGGAAAGAGATCATCGACTTTCGCACGGTCGCCGGTAATGATCATGTTGTGCTTGACGGCGTCGTTGCGCCACGTACTGGTCAGCGTACGGCACATGTGCAGCGCGACCAGGAGGGAATCGATGGCGCTCCAGGGTCGCGGCTGATAACCGAGCAGAGTGAATTCGAGCGGCAGGTTATTCAGATGAGAGGCGATAAACGAATTCACGCCGCGCGCGTACGCTCCCAGTGCCGCGCGATCCGAATCCGGCAGCGTAGCGTAGGCGTCTTCGGCGGTGCGGCGGATGCGCAGCCTGCGCGATTCCCGATCGGCTTCGAGAAACGTAGGGCCAAAAACTTCAGCCAGCTCGCCGCTTGAGAACCGCCGCAAGCCATCCATTTGAAACAGCCGGTCCTGCGCGGTGACGTAGCCCTGAGCGTAGAAAACGTCATCGAGACTGGCGGCGCGGATATGGGGTTCGCCGAGAGAATCGAAGGTGACCGTGACGGGGGCGGTAACTTCCGCTTTGATGGACCCCGAACGTTGCGGCAGCGGACGCCACACGAACCAATAGACGATGCCGAGCGCGACGACCAGCAGAATCGCAATCAGTATATTGACGGCTTGAACTACGCGCGAAAGAGTAGACGTGTGCATCGAGCGGGGCTAAGCCCTTATGATAGCGTTTGCCGCGTCCGGCGTGCTCGGTTACGCCAGTCCGCTGCGGCGAAGGAGGGCTTCGGGGTCCGGTTCGCGGCCCATGAAGCGTTTGTATAACTCCGCGGGATCGTCGCTATCGCCGCGCGAAAGAATGCAGCCGCGGAACTCGCTGCCCACTTCGCGGCTGAAGATGCCGGCCGTTTTGAAGCGAGTGAACGCGTCGGCGTCCAGCACTTCGGCCCACTTATAGGAGTAGTAACCGGCGCCGTAACCCACGGGGCTGGCGAACAGATGCGTGAAGGCCGCAATCATCGCGTGATTGGGCGGCAGCGGCGCGGGGCTGAACTCCTGAAGCAGGCGGCGTGTGTAATCGACGGGGTCGCCATCGCGCTCCGGCGAGTAGCGCGTGTGCAGCAGCAGGTCCACGAAGCCGAAGCCGAGCTGCCGCATCTGCGCATTGGCGGCGCGGAAGCTGCGCGCGCGCTTCATCTTCTGGAACAGGTCCTCGGGCACGGGGTCGCCGGTTTGCCAGTGGCGCGCAAACAGATCGAGCGCTTCGCGTTCCCAGCACCAGTTTTCCATGATCTGCGAAGGCAGCTCGACGAAGTCCCAGGCGACGCTGGTGCCTGCCAGTCCGCGAACCTCTACCGTGCTGAGCAGATGGTGCAGCAGATGCCCGAATTCATGGAAGATGGTCTCCACCTCGCGATGGGTGAGCAGCGCCGGCTTGCCGCCCACGGGCGGCGTCAGGTTTCCGCAAATGAGTCCGAGATGCGGATGGAAACCATCGGGCTCGGGTCCGCCGGTGATGAATGCTTCCATCCACGCGCCGCCGCGCTTGTTTTCGCGCGGAAACCAATCGGCGTAGAAGGCGCCGATGAAGACGCCGTTTTCATCGAAGACATTGTAGTAGCGAACCGCCGGGTCCCAAGTGGGAACGCCGTGCTCTTCTTCCACGCGGATGCCGTAAAGCCGGTTCACCAGGTTCCAAAGCCCCGCGACCACGCTCTCCACAGGGAAGTACGGGCGCAGCGCTTCTTCATCGAAGGAGTAGAGCGCGGCGCGCTGCTTCTCGGAGTAATAAGCGACGTCCCACGGGGCGATTTCAGGGGCGTCCGCGCCTTCCAGGGAGCGCCGGAACTCCAGCAGCTCGCGATTCTCTTCCTGAAAGCGGCGCTCGGTTCTTCCTTTGAGATCTTCCAGAAACTTGAGCGCGTGGCCGCCCTTGTGCGCCATGCGATCTTCCAGCACGAGGTCGGCAAAATCGGCGAACCCGAGCAGCCGCGCCTTTTCGCGGCGCAGTTCCAGGATGCGCACGATCAGCGGGCGATTGTCGGTGGCGCCCTGCGTCCCGCGAACCGCGTAGGCTTCGTACATCTGACGGCGCACCGCGGCGTTGTCCAGGTACGTCATCACGGCGAAATAGTCCGGCGCATGCAGGGTAAAGCGCCAGCCTTCCGCGCCCTTGCGTTCGGCGCTTTCGCGCGCGGATGCGACGGCCGTGGGCGGCAGGCCGGCCAACTCGGCTTCGGTGGCGATGGTGAGGTCCCAGGCGTTGGTCGCGTCCAGCACGTTCTCGGCGAACTTGGTGGTCACCTGTGTGAGTTCGACATCGATCTGTTCCAGGCGCTTCTTGCCGGCGGCATCCAGGTCCGCGCCATGGCGGCGGAAGGCATCCATGGTCTTGGTGAGGAAGCGGCGCTTTTCGCCCGTGAGCAGGCGGCCTTCTTGAGTGCCCGCGTAATCCTTGAGCGCGGTCCAGAGCCGCTCTTGCAGAGGAATGCTGGAATAGAACGCGCTGACCTCCGGCTGCACGGCGTTGAACGCGGCGCGCAGTTCGGGATACGTGGCGACGCTTTCCAGGTGGCGCACGACGGCCATGGCGAAATCCAGCGGCTCAGTCATCTCGTCCAAAGCGCGCATGGTGTTGGCGAACGTGCGCGGACGGGGCTCGGCGGCAATGGCGTCCAGGCGCGCTCGCGCGGCGGCGAGCAACTGGCCGGCGGCGGGCTGCACGTGCTCTGCCCTTATGCGGTCGAACGGGATGCGGAATTGAACGGCTGCGAGGGGATTGTCGCTCGGCTCGGGCATCCCCTTAAAATATCAGGTGTGCGGGCGTGCAAGCCCATTCCCGGTATAAAAAGCTACAATGATGTCGATGGATCGTAATGGGTTCTGAACAAAACGGGGCACATCGGCGGCCTGCGCCGGAGGAGTGTCTAAATGTCTACGCGCTGGTGATCTATATTCCCGACCCGCTCGGGCGGTTTCTGGACGACTTGCGGCGCGAACTGGTCCCGGATTCCAACCCGCACGCGCACGTGAGCGTGCTGCCTCCGCGTCCGCTGAGCGTCGCCTGGCAAACCGCCTCTGACGACGCACGCGGCATTATCGATAAATGGCAGCCGTTCAATGTGGAGTTGACCAGCATCGGGATATTCCCGGTGACGCACGTGGTCTATCTGGAAGTCGGCGCGGGCGAGCCGGAATTGCGGCAGATGTATGCGGCCATGAACCAGACCTCCCTCGCTTTTAAGGAACCCTTCGCGTATCATCCGCACGTGACCGTGGCGCAGGAGATTCCCCAAGCGGGCGTGCCGGATGCGCATGAAATCGCCTGGCAGCGGTGGCGGGATTACGACGGACCGCGGCATTTCCGGGCGGAACGCGCCGTTTTTGTGCAGAACACAATCGACAATCGCTGGATCGATCTGGCCGCCTACTCCTTTGGCGCGGTTGCCGTTCGGTAGGCTGGGTGTAGAGATTAAAGACTGAGCAGCCCTTCGGTGAGTCTGGCGATCAGGTCACGGGGTGGGTTCGCGTCCCGCTCCCAACCGGGGAAGCCGCCCCACTCGAATACTCTGCGCAGGTAGTCGACAAACGTGGTGTGGCGCCATTCATTCTCGAGCGGCGCGTCCGCGGAGGCATTCGGAATCATGATGCTGTAGAAACCACCGCCCAACAGGTTTGCCTTGGTTCTGTCGCTCGCTGCTATGTAATACTCCAACCTGCCGCCGTCATCGACAGCGTCTTCAACTGATTCCGCGGTTAGCGCGGGATCTAGCGGGTACACTACCAGCGGGTCGGCGATTTCACAGCCCCTGGGATTCAACACCTCATGCGCTCCGACCAGCGAAACTGCGCCAACCTGTTCATACCAGGCGCGCAACGAGATAGGCATGCAACCGCCGGTCAAATTTTCCAGCTTGTTCAGTTGTGCGGCCACCTCTCTGCCAGGGGGACAGAACACGTCCGGATTGTCTAGAGGCGAGTTCTTCGACGCCACAGCCAATTTGGCTTCTAACGCGGCACAACGCGCGAGAACAATACCCTCCATCTGCGCCCGTGCTTTTGCGAGCTTCTCACGACGGGCTTTGTTGTCCTTTGCGCTTCCGGCGAGACCCGCCCACACCGCACGCGCCACCCGGCCAGTGCTACGGGGGTTCATCGCTTGCCGCCACTCTTCCAGATCGTCTTCAAGGGAAGGCGCGACGAAACGGTATCCCATTTGTGACAACCGCTGAATGAGCAGCTCGACGTTATGTCGAACACGGCGCATAGTTTCCGCTGCCACCGCTACCGCATCGGCGTAGTGTTTCTTGTGGCGGACGTCCTGGCCAAGCGCCATGAGATCGTTCCAAACTGCAACATGCTCACCAGCTTGATAGCGCGTAAAAAACGTGGGCATCGTGGAATAGGATATCTCCGGTGGCGGCCGGCGGTATCTCGATTTTCCAACCGATCGGAACAGCAGCCGCGCTCCGCGTGCCACGTGGCGAACGAAGGCGTCTGAAAGTTGAGACACATGGCTCCTCTTTTCGACTAATCTGATTCAGAGTTTCCGCCGATAAGAGCAGTGAACGGTCTGGCATTGCGCTCGCGCCGTCAGGGGAATCCTTGCATACTATCGCTATTTGCGACACCGAACCGATCGTCATCGAAGGCCTGCTGCGGCTCGTGGAACCCGTCGAAGGGCTGCGTGTGGTCGCAGCCGAGAGCACCATTATCGGTGGTATGGATGCGGTGCGCGAGTTACGCCCTTCCGTGCTTATCGTCGATAAGGCATTCGGCCTGCAATCGGTGATGGACTGTTTCGTGGCGCTACGGAGAGATTTTCGTTCCATGCCGGTCATGGTCTGGGGCTCCTCTGTCACCGAACCGGAAGTGCTGCGCCTGATCCAAGCCGGCGTTGCGGGTGTAGTGCGGAAATCGGCGCCGCTGGCCTCGATTCTTTTGTGTATCCAGGCGGTCGTGTCCGGCGGAACGTGGATGGAAGCGCCTCTGCAGATGGAGTTCGGGCGCCCGGTTGGTCCGGGGCACTCGCCGCTCACCGCGCGGGAGTTGCAGGTGCTCGAACTGGTGGAGCGCGGCTATAAGAACAAGGACATCGCTGTTTCTCTCGGCATCCGGATCGGCACCGTCAAGATCCACGTGAAGCATATCTTTGAGAAAACGGGCGTCCGCGGGCGTTTTGGGCTGGCCATATCGGGTATGCGCCAGCGAACGCACTCGGTCGGGATGGCGGCGAACTGACGCGATCTCGATAGATAATGAGGGGATGCACTCCTTCCTGCATCCGCGCGATGAAATCCTGCAAGCGATGGAGCGAATTTATCGCTATCGCATGACAACCACGTCCGGGGGCAATCTCTCGATTCGCGAACCGAACGGCGATATCTGGATCACACCCGCGCGGGTCGATAAAGGCGGCCTCAACCGGTCGGACGTGGTGCTGGTGAAGGCGGACGGCACCGTCGAAGGGCACCGGCGTCCATCGTCGGAACTGCCGCTCCACCAGGCGATCTATCGTGCGCGGCCGGATATCCACGGCATCGTGCATGCTCATCCCGTGGCGCTGGTCGCATTCAGTCTCGTGCGGGATGTGCCGAATACCCGGTTGTTTCATCAGTCGTGGCACGTCTGCGGGGAAGGCGGATTCGCTCCGTACGAGTTGCCGGGCAGCACGGCGCTGGGGGCGAGCGTTGCCGCGGCGTTTGCGCGCAATCACGATTGCGTGATCCTGGAAAACCACGGCGTGGTGACGGCGGGCGCGGATTTTCAGCAGGCTTTCCGGCGCTTTGAGACCTTCGAATTCACGGGAAAAACAATCATCAAGGCGCGGCTGCTCGGGCATGACGTGCGGTATTTGAGCGACGGCGAGATCGCGCTGGCGCGCAATCGCGGGTCGGACCTGCCGGAATTCCCGCACGAACCACCATCGAGCGCGGAGAAGGAACTGCGCGCGCGGCTGTGCGAGTTTGTGCGCCGCGCTTACCGGCAGCGGCTGTTCATCAGCACGCAGGGCAGCTTTTCCGCCCGCCTGGATGCGGATTCGTTCCTCATCACACCGCAGAATGTGGATCGCGGGACGCTGCGCGTGGAAGATTTGGCCCTGGTTCGCGAAGGCCGCGCGGCAGCCGGTGCGGCGCCCAGCCGCGCGGCGAATATTCATGCGGCGATCTATCGCCGGCATTCGGACCTCGGCGCCATCATCAACGCTTATCCGGTGAACGCCACCGCGTTCAGCGTTGTGGGCGCAGCCGTGGATACGCGCACCATTCCCGAAAGCTACGTGGTGGTTCGCAAGACAGGCATCGCGCCGTACGGATTGCAGTTTTCAGATCCGGAAACGCTCGCTGAAATGCTTTCGCCGCAGCAGCCCGCATTCATCCTGGAGAACGATGGAGCCATCGTCGCGGGCGCCGATCCGCTGGAGGCGTTCGACCGTTTGGAAGTGCTGGAATCCACGGCCGAGGCGATTATCAACTCGCGCGCGCTCGGGGCGATGTCGCCGATGAGCGACCAGGTGATTGAAGAGCTCGAGATCGCGTTTTTCGGGCAGCCGGCGTAAAGAGGAGGGATCCATGCGGAACTACGACAATTTCATCAACGGCAAGTTTGCGGCTTCCGGCGGTTCGGAGCGCATCACGGTCACGAACCCATCGACGGGCGAGACCATCTGCACGGTTCCGGAGAGCACGGAGGCGGATGTGCAGGCCGCCATCGCAGCCGCCAAATCCGCGCAGAAGGAATGGGCGAAGCGGCCGGCCGTGCAACGCGCTGCCGCGCTGCGGACCATTGCAGCGAAGATTCGCGAACAGGTGGAGCCGCTCGCCCGCGTAATCACCGAAGAGCAAGGCAAACCTCTGGGCCTCGCTCGTGTGGAAGTCGCGTTCACCGCGGACTACTTCGACTACATGGCGGAGTGGGCGCGCCGCATCGAAGGCGAGATTCTCGAAAGCGACCGGCCGGGCGAGACGATTCTGCTCTTTCGCCAGCCGATCGGCGTCATCGGCGGGATATTGCCGTGGAATTTTCCGTTCTTCCTAATCGCGCGGAAGGCGGCTCCGGCGCTGGTCACCGGCAACACCATCGTAATCAAGCCGAGCGAAGAGACGCCGCACAACGCGGCTAAATTCTGCGAGCTGCTGGCGGCCACCGATGTGCCGCCCGGCGTCATCAACGTGGTGCACGGGCGCGGTCGCGTGGCCGGCAAAGCAATTTCTTCGTCCACCGATATCGGCATGATCAGCTTCACCGGCAGCGTGGAGACGGGCAGCGCGATCATGGCTGCCGCGGCCCCGAATATTACGAAGGTGAATCTGGAGCTGGGCGGCAAGGCTCCGGCGATCGTCATGGCGGACGCCGATGTCGACCTCGCGGTCAAGGCCGTCAAAGCGTCGCGCGTCATCAATAGCGGACAGGTCTGCAACTGTGCCGAGCGTGTGTACGTGCAGAAGAAGGTCGCCGGCGAATTCGTGGACCGTCTCACCAGTGCAATGAAGGCCACGCACTTCGGCAATCCGCTGGCGGATGAATCGGTGGAATACGGTCCGCTGATCAATGAAGCTGGATTCCGCAAGGTGGAAGGACTGGTGAAGAGTGCGGCCGCGGCCGGGGCGAACGTGCTGACGGGAGGCAAGCGCGCGGACCGCGAAGGCGGGTTCTATTATGAGCCCACGGTGGTGGTGAACTGCCGGCAGGACATGGAGATCGTGAAGCGGGAAGTCTTCGGGCCGGTCGTGCCGGTGGTGCAATTTGACGATCTCGAGGAAGCGATCGAGCTCGCGAACGATTCCGATTACGGGCTGACCTCGTCCATCTTCACGCGAGACCTGAACACCGCGCTGCGGGCGTGCCAGGAGATCCGCTTCGGAGAGACCTATATCAATCGCGAACACTTCGAAGCGATGCAGGGCTTCCACGCGGGCTGGCGAAAGAGCGGAATCGGAGGGGCCGATGGAAAGCACGGGCTATACGAGTTCACGCAGACCCACGTGGTGTATCTGCAAAGGTCGTAGGTAGAGGCATCGCATCTTTACCACCGAGACGCAGAGGACGCAGAGAGGTCACAGAGAAGACGAAAACGGCGTTCTTAGGTTTTCTCTGTGAACCTCTGTGTTCCTCTGTGTCTCTGCGGTGAGATGCGATGCCGCTAGTTTTACCCGTTGTACGGGCTACGTAGGACGTCCAGAGCCCGAATGTTATCCTAAGAACTTGAACCACAAAGTATCGCCCCGCTGGGGTTTATTCTTTGCTGCGGCTTCTTTGGCCGCGGCCCAGCCGTCTGTCCTGCTCGACGCCATGAGCCAGGAACTCACCAGGAACTTCAGCGTGCTGAAGCAGAAGGCCGATCCCGCGCCTTACTATCTGAGCTATGAGGTGACCGAGAGCGAGTACCGGACGGTTACGGGCACGCTCGGCACGATCGAATCGAACGGGGAAGGGAAGACGCGCGTGCTGGATGTTTCGGTTCGCGTCGGCTCGCCGAAGCTCGATAATTATCACCAGGTGCGCGGCGATCGCGGCCAGTTTACCTCGGGCGCAGTCCTCACGTTTGAGGACAACGTCAACTCCATCAAGCGCCGCCTGTGGCTGGAGACGGACCGCGCGTATCGCAGCGCGGCGGAGCGCCTCATCCGCATCACCACGAACGCGCAGGTGAAGGTGGCTGCCCAGGACAATTCCGGCGACTTTTCTTCCGCGCCGGCCGCGGTCTTCGAGCAGGCGCCGCCTAAGCTCAAATTCGACGACGCCGAATGGCGCGAGCGTGTCCGCAAGGTCTCGGCGCGTTTCGGCAATTATCCCAAGGTGCTCAACTCGCACGTCATGGTGCTCTGCCAGACGGATACTCGCTATCTCGTCAATACAGAGGGCAGCCGTATAGAGCACGGCCGTGGATTTTCGCGCGTCGTGATGTCTGCCTCCGCGAAGGCGGCCGATGGCACCGACCTCAGCACCTTCGAGACGTTCGAAGCCATTGACCCCAGCGGGCTGCCTGATGAGAAGACGCTGAATGCCACCGTCGACCGGCTCGCCGCGGACATCGCCAGCCTTCTGAAAGCGCCTGAAGCCGAGCCGTTCGTGGGTCCGGCGATCTTCTCCGGACGCGCGGCCGGGGTTTTCTTTCACGAGATTTTCGGCCACCGCGTGGAAGGCCACCGGCAGAAGGACGATAGCGAAGGACAGACTTTTACCAAGAGCGTCGGCACAAAAGTGCTGCCCGATTTTCTCTCTGTGGTGTTTGACCCGACTCGCAGAAAGGTCGGCGGCGTGGACCTCAACGGCTGGTACGACTACGACGATGAAGGCGTGAAGGCGCGCCCCGTCACCGCGGTGCAGAACGGCGTGCTGAAAACGTTCCTCATGTCGCGATCTCCCATTCAGGGCTTTGCGGAATCGAACGGCCACGGCCGCCGGCAGCCCGGACTGGAAGTGGTGTCGCGGCAATCGAACCTCATCGTGGAATCAGCCAATGCCGTGAGCGAGGCCAAGCTTCGCCAGATGCTGATCGACGAAGTGAAGCGGCAGAATAAGCCGTACGGCCTTTACTTCCGCGACATCACCGGCGGCTTCACCACCACGCAGCGCGCCGGTCTTCAGGCGTTCAAAGTGATTCCGGTGATCGTGTACCGCGTGTATGCGGACGGCCGCCCCGATGAGATGGTGCGAGGCGCCGATATCGTTGGAACCCCGCTGGCGAGCTTCGCCAAGATTCTCGCGACCGGCGATAAACCCGAAGTCTTCAACGGCTATTGCGGCGCGGAATCGGGGAGCGTCCCCGTGTCGGCGGTGTCGCCGTCGATTCTGGTGAGCGAGATCGAAATCGAGAAGAAGGCGAAATCCAACGACCGGCCGCCCGTGCTTTCCGAACCCACCGTGATGGAGAACAACAAGGGAGGCCAGCAGTGAAGCGCGTTCTGGTTGCCTCCGCCACGTTCGGCGCGCTGGCGCTGTTGAGCGCGCAAACTCCCGCGCCCGATCCCATTCTGCGCGCCATGCACGATGAGCTCGCCCGATCGCGGCAGATGAGCATCTCCGGGCTGGAAGCGCCGTACTACATCGCGTACGGTGTTGACGATCAGGAGACATTCACCGTTTCGGCGACGCTCGGCGGCTTGCTGGTGAAGCGCCGCGAGCACTTCCGCGATCCCGACGTGCAGGTGCGCGTCGGCGATTACAAATTCGATAACACGAACTTCGCGGGCCGCGGCATCGGCGGGACCAATTACGACCTCGGCCGCTTCCCGCTGGAGAATGCGTATCCCGTGCTGCGCCGTTACTGGTGGCTGGAGACGGATTCGGCGTATAAGTCCGCGGTGGAGCAACTGTCGCGAAAGCGCGCCGCCATTCGCAATGTGAATCAGACGGAAGAATTGCATGACCTGGCGCACGCCGAGCCGATGCACTACGTGCGGGATTTCCGCCCGTTGACCATCGATGAATCGGCCTGGGCGAACCGCGTGCGCGCGCTCTCCGCGGTATTTGCCGAGTATCCGGAAATCAAAACGTCCAGCGTGGAGTTGGAATCGTCCACCGGCGGGTACTACATGGTGAACACGGAGGGCACTGAGGTGAAGATTCCGGAGACGGTGACTGTGCTCCGCGTGCGCGCCACGGCGCAATCCTCCGACGGCATGACCACGCGCGACGCGGTGACGTTTCAGGCGCTGGACGCCGCGCACATGCCAGGCGACGCGGAACTCACGCGCGGGGTCAACACGCTTGCGAAAAACGTAGTGGCCCTGGCGCACGCGCCCAAAGGCGAGGATTATTCGGGTCCGGTGCTGTTCGAAGGCACGGCGGGCGCACAGGTTTTCGCTGAAGTGCTGGGAAAGAATCTGACGCTGACGCGCCGCCCTGTGATCGAAGGCGGTCGCGGCGGCTCCGCGATCAGCAGCGAACTGGAAGGCCGCATCGGCTCGCGCATTCTCCCCGATTCCTACGAAGTGGTCGACGATCCGACGCAGAAAGAATGGCGCGGCAAAGCGTTGTTCGGCTCGTACGAGATGGATCGCGAAGGCGTCGCGCCCAAGCCGCTGAATATCGTGAAGGACGGCAAGCTGCAGACGTTTCTGTTGACGCGTCAGCCGGTGAAGGGCTTTGAAGGTTCCAACGGCCGCGCGCGGCTGCCCGGCGCGTTCGGCGCTCATTACGCTAGTGTCAGCAATCTGTTCGTGAGCTCGACGGAAACCACGCCGGCCGCGGAACTGAAGAAAAAACTCATCGAGTTGATTCAGCAGCGCAATAAGCCGTACGGCATCATCGTGCGCCGCATGGATTTCCCGTCCACCGCTCCGTTCGATGAAGCGCGCCGGTTGATTCAGGCGTCGCAGGGCAGTGCGCATCCGGTGAGCGCCCCCGTGCTGGTTTTCAAGGTGTTCCCCGATGGCCATGAGGAACTCGTGCGCGGCATGCGATTCCGCGGGCTCACGGCGCGTTCGCTGAAAGACATTCTCGCCACGGGCGACGACGCCGCGGCCTTCGAATACATGGACAATTCGGCTCCCTTCTCGCTGGTGGGCGGCGCGAGTTTTTCCGCCGAGGCATGCGTGGTCGCGCCATCGGTGATTTTCGACGACCTGGAACTGCGGCCGGTTGAGGAAGAGCAGCCCAAGATCCCGCTTGTGCCGGCGCCGGACATCACAAAGTAGGTTTTGTGCTGCGCCTGATCGGCCGCTACGTTTTCCGCGAAATCTTCACCAGCGCCGTGATGGCGACGCTGCTGGCGACGTTCGTCATCTTCCTGCAGCGCGCCGATATACTGTTCGGCATTCTGGTGGGCGCGACAAACGTCACACCGCGCATCGTGGCGACACTGTTCGCGTGGGCCATCCCCCCTGTGTTGCCGATGACCATTCCCTTCGGCGTTCTGGTCGGGATTCTCATCGGCCTCGGGCGCATGGCGAGCGACGGCGAGATCACCGCAATGCGCGCGGCAGGCGTCTCCAGCCGGAAAGTGATCGCGCCCGTGCTGCTGTTCGCGGTCTTCGGAATGCTGCTCGCGGGATACGCGTCACTGCGCCTGACGCCGCTCTCTATCAGCAAAAGCACGCAGCTCGCCAATGAGTTGCTCGCCACGCAGCTCACGGCGGACGTGGAGCCGCGCGTTTTTCTGGAGAACTTTCCGAACAAGATTCTGTACATCGGGGACGTGCAGCCCGGACCTGTCGCGCGCTGGAAGCCCGTCTTCATCGCCGATGTGACGCCGCCCGAAAAACGCACCAGCGGCATGAAGGACAAAGCCGATGGGCCCATGGTCACGGTTGCCAAAGAAGCGCTGGCCGTTTCCGAGCCCAAAGACAATCGCATACAGCTCTCCATGACGGGCGTTTCCACGCACGAAATGGGCAAAGACCGCGTGTCCAACGACAGCATGGCGCTGCACAGCCAGCAGGCGCTGGATGCTTCGCCGCCGCGGCAGGAATCGCTCTCCACGCGTGCCATGACCACCAGCGAACTCCGGCGGCCGAACAATTGGACCGGCAAGAACTGGAAGGAAGTGCAGATTGAATTTCACCGGCGCTTCGCCACGCCGATTGCGTGCATCGTGCTGGCGATGGTGGGAATTCCGCTTGGCATCGCTACGCGGAAGGGCGGCAAATCGGCAGGCTACGTGATCGCGCTGTTCCTGGGATTTTTCTGTTACTACCTCTCGTCGGTGACGCTCATCGGCATCGCGAAACAAAAGAATCTGCCTGTGCCGCTGGCCGTGTGGCTGCCCGATGCCGCATTCTTCGTGGCCGGTTTCATCTTTCTGTTCCGCATGGAACTGCCCGGCGACCGCGATTTTCTCGGCGCTCTGAAATCGTTTGGCGACCGGCTCAAAGGCTTGCTGCCGACGCCGAAATCGCGGCCCGCCGATGCCGCGCGTCCGGGCGGCTGGCGCTTGCCGCTGCTGCCGCAGATTGTCGATACGTACATTCTCTCGAACTTCCTGTTCTATCTCGCGGTGTGGCTCGCCAGCCTGGTTTCGATGTTCCTGGTCTACAACTTCTTCGAGCTGATGGGCGATATGTTCCGCAACAGCACGCTCAGCCGCATGTTCGCGTACCTCTTTTTCCTCACGCCGGACCTGATTTACGAGACGCTGCCGATCTGCGTTTTGCTTGGCGTGCTGGTGCAACTCGGCGTCCTGAGCAAGCAGAACGAAATCACCGCGTTCAAGGCTTGCGGCGTGAGTTTGTATCGCATGTCCGCGCCAATCCTCGTCGGGGCGGCGCTGTTTTCGGGCGCGCTGTTCGCCTTCGACTACTCGGTGGTGCCGACGGCGTACATGAAACAGGACGCGCTGCGCAATGAGATCAAGGGTCGCGCGCAGCAGACGTGGCTGCGTCCCGACCGGAAGTGGATCATGGGCCGCGGCTCGCGCATTTATTACTATCGCTACTTTGACCCGCAGGAAGCCGTGATGAACGATGTGTACGTCTTCGAGCTGGAGCCGAAGACCTTTCGCCTGCAGAGGCAGATTATCGCCGAGCGCGCGCTGTGGAGTCCCAGCTTGAAAACGTGGATTTTCGAAAACGGCTGGCATAGCGATTTCACCAGCGATACCGATCGCAATACCAGGAACTGGCAGACCTCCACATTCCCGGAGCTCACCGAGCCGCCCGGCTACTTCCTCACCGCTCCCGTGCAGGATAAGCTGATGAACTTCATGGAGCTGGATCGCTACATCCGCGACCTGACGCAACGCGGCATCACCACCACGAAGTTACAGGTGCAGTTCTATCGCAAATTCTCGATGCCGCTGTTCGCGCTGATCATGGCGCTGATCGCGGTGCCGTTCGGGTTCCTGGTAGGCAGTCGAGGAGCAATGGCGGGAATCGGAGTGAGCTTAGTGATCGCGATAGCGTATCTGGCCATCAACCCGCTCTTCGAAAAACTGGGAGACGTAAACCTCCTCCCGGCTGCGATAGCCGCCTGGTCGCCAGACGTAGTCTTCGCCCTGGTCGGCACGTACTTCATGCTCCGAATGCGAAGCTGACAGTAGGTATCGGCCTCCCGGCCGGTACCAGGCGTGCGAAGCGCGCCTCAGGCAACCGGCCTGGAGGCCGGTTCGCTACTGAGCGAACGCCTTCCGCAGTGCGGCGGCAGCCGCCTCGGCCGCTTCATCCGGCGGCATCCTCCGGACTGCCTCATTGAAAGGCTCGGCACGAACGGGACCCGCGAAGCCAATCCGTTTCAGCGATCCCAGAAACGTTTTGATATCGATCACGCCAGTCGACGCGGGCAACTCGCGCTTATTGTCTACCATCTGATCCTTCGGCACGCCGGCAGGCGCGTCGTTCAGGTCTACCGACACCACGTCGCTCGCGCGCAGCGCAAGAATATCCGCGCCTGTATCACCGGCGTGATACCAGTGCCAGCTATCGAGCACCAACCCGACATTCGGCCGCCCCATGTCGGCGATCAACTCGCGCATTTCCGCCATGGTGTGGATGAAGGGATATCGCTGCGCGGCCCAGGCGGTCTTCGGGCCGACATACTCGAGGCCTACCCGGATGCCCGAATCCCCGAGCACGCGAGCCGCTTCGCCCAATCGCGCGGCGTGCAGTCTGAAATTCGCCAGGTACGGAAGCGAATTGCTCGCCGGCGTGATCCAGGTTGTGACCTTGTCCACTCCGGCCCGCTTGAGCCCGCGCGCACGCTCCGGCAGCGACTTCATGCTGCTCTCGAAGGCCGCCTGATCGCGCCGAAACTCCACGGGCAGCCCAGCCATCGCCCACCCGACCTTCTTGGCCGTCATAAACCCGAGCAGCTCGTGCAACTCCACATCCGAGAGCGGCATCAAGTCTTTCGCGTCGGCGTCAATGACATCGAACCCGTGCTTCGCGGCCAGTTCCACAGCCTCGCGCGTCGATGCCTGAATGCCCAGCGCGCCGCAGCTCAGATGCATTTGCATCGAGTGGCCGCCGGCACGCGCCAAAGCTGCCCCGGCGACGCCTGCGAAAAATGTGCGCCGCGAAACCTGCATCGCTATGTGGACTCCCTGCCGCCCTTCATCTTGCGCGCGATCAGGAATGCAAGCTCGATGGCCTGTTCGCCGTTCAATCGCGGATCCACCTGGGTCTCGTAGGCCCTTGCCAAATCCTCTTCACTCGGACCGCGCGCGCCGCCGATGCATTCGGTGACATTTTCGCCCGTAATCTCCACATGGACGCCGCCGAGCTGGCCGTCGAGCGCGCTGTGTATGTCGAAGGCCTGCTCCACTTCACTGTAAATGTCTTCGAAGTTTCGCGTCTTGAATCCGCTCGCGGTGGTTTGCGTGTTGCCGTGCATGGGGTCGCAGATCCAGACCGGGTGGCCGCCTTCCGCCTTCACGGCTTGAATCAGGTGAGGCAAAGCGTCGCCGATTTTTCGCGCGCCGAAGCGGTGAATCAAGGTGAGGCGGCCGGGTGTGCGGCCGGGGTCGAGAATATCGAGCCAGCGGCCCACCTGATCGCGAGTTGCCGAGGCGCCCACCTTGATGCCGATCGGGTTTTCGATGCCACGCAGGTACTCGACGTGCGCGCCATCGGGATCGTTCGTGCGCAGTCCCACCCACGGGAAATGCGTCGAGAGATTGAAGAAACCCGGCCGCCGCGGAACGCGCCGCGTCTGAGCTTCCTCATAGCCGAGATGCAGCGCCTCGTGCGCGGTATAAAAATCGATGCGGTCCGTATCGCCGGCGCGCACGCCGAGCACGCTCTCCATGAAGTTGAGGGATTCGCCGATGCTCTCCACCATGCGGCGGTAATCGCGCGCCAGCGGCGAGTGCTCAATCCACTCCAGGTCGAAATACTCGGGATGGTGGAGATCGGCGAATCCGCCCTTAATCAGCGCGCGCACGAAATTCAGAGTCAGGGCCGCCCGCTCATATCCGCGCAACAGCAATTCGGGGTCGGGCGTGCGCGCTTCGGTAGTGAATTCGGGGCGATTGATGATGTCCCCGCGATACGAGGGCAGCGTCACGCCGTCGCGGGTTTCATCGTTCGCCGAGCGCGGCTTGGCGTACTGACCGGCGAAGCGCCCGATGCGAATCACGGGCCGCTGCGAGCCGATTACCAGTACCAGGCTCATCTGCAGCAGCAATTTCAGACTGTTGGTGATGCGCACGGGCTTGCAGTCCGAAATCCGCTCCGCGCAATCGCCGCCCTGCAAGACGAAGCGCTTCCCCAGGGCCGCCTCGCCGAGCAGCCGCCGCAACTCGAGAACTTCCCAACTCACCACCAGCGGCGGAAGCTGCTGCAATTCGGCGAGTACACGGTCAAGTGCGGCGGCGTCGGGGTAAACGGGTTGTTGCAAAGCGGGCCGGCTCCGCCAGGAGGCGGGGGCCCAATCCCTATGAACCATGAAATTCCACGGTAACATGACGCGCTGCCCGGAACCTGCTATCATGCGTCACAAAATGCCCGGCGACGTCGTTATTAGGGGTGTGCAGCCCATGGAAGAGGTCGCGATCGGGATGGCGGATACCGCCGGCCGGTTCGACACGATATTTCAGGAGCACTACCCGCGCATTGTCGCGATGCTCGCCCGCTTGATGGGCGATCGTCCGCATGCCGAGGAGATCGCCGCCGATGTCTTTTGCAAACTCTCGCGGCGGCCTCCGTTGTTCGGCGGCGACCTCACCGCGTGGATTTACCGCGTGGCCACCAATGCCGGGCTCGATGCCATCCGCTCCAACTCGCGCCGCAAAAAACGCGAGAGCCAGGCGGGCATCGAAAGTCTCCGCACAGCCCCCAACGCTGGGGCGCTCGATGACATGCTGCGCGCCGAACGTTGCGCGCGCGTCCGCGAGATTCTGGGCACGCTCAAGCCCCGGGACACGCAGTTACTGCTGCTGCGAGCCGAGGGGCTGAGCTATCGTGAGTTGGCGCAAAGTCTGGGGATACAGCCGGGGTCGGTGGGCACGTTGTTGGCGCGCGCCGAAGCGGAGTTCGAACGCAAGTTCCGCGCCCGGTACGGAGATTCGTTATGACGGAGTGTTGCAAACAGGGCGAACTGCGGGCATACCTCGATCGGGAATTGCCGCAGCAGGAAATGAAGCAAATCGCCACGCACCTGGAGGGCTGCCCGGCATGTTCCGCGAGTTTCGATGCCATAGCCGCACGTGCGCAGCGCGTCAGTGCGTCGCTCTGCGATTTGGCTGCCGTGCCGTCCCTCCGCGCTGCGCCGGCGCGGGCGTCGCACGCGTGGCGCTGGGCGGCCGCCGGTGCGGTGTTGGCAGCCGCTGCCGGGTTGGCCGCGCTCGCACTACTGCCGTCGCATAAAGCGCCGGTGACTGCCGTGCATCGTACTGCCAAGTCCGCGCCGCCGATAGAGGCCGCGAACGCCGTAAATCCTCCGCAGGTGGAACGTCCTCAAGCGCGGCCGGCTGTGCACCATCGCCGCAAGCCCCGCCCGGCGGCGCCAGAGTATTTCATGGCGCTCGATAATGAGCCCATCGATACCGGAGTCGTGATGCGAGTCGCGCTCGAAAGCGGCATGGAAGCCGATGTCATCGTCGATTCCGAGGGTCATCCCAGGGCCATCCGGCCCGTCAGTCTTACGAAATAGAAGGAGAAATAGATGAAAAAGCTGCTACTCGCAATTTCTGCATTCGCCCTCGTGGCGGCTGCGCAATCCGACGAAGTGCAAATGAAGGCGGCCAAAACGAAAGCGGAGGTCGAAAATCTGATCACCAGGGCACGCGTGATCGGCGTCAACGGCACTGTCATGGGTCCGACGGTGAAGGGCGCGCCTTATGCCGCCGAGGAAGTTCACGAGAACACACAAACACTCGCCGACGGCACGAAGATTCACAACGAGGATAAGACCAAGGTCTTCCGCGATTCCGAAGGCCGTGTTCGCCGCGAGAGCGGAGATGAAGTTTCTGTGTTCGACCCCACCAACGGTACAAGTTTCGTGCGCAAGGGCAGCATCAACGCGACGCAAAAGCAGCAACTGAACACGGTCTTTCTGAAGAGTGACGCCATTGCCAGGTCGGCCACTGCGTCTGGCGAGGGTGGCGGAGTGGCAATGGCCGGAGCGAAGGGTGGCCGTGGTGGTGGTGGTGTGACGACGCTTTCGGCTCCCGGCGGGGCGTATACCAGCGGAGATAACGTCGGCGTGGCAATTGCCGGAGCGAAGGGTGGCCGTGGCGGTGGTGTGACGACGCTTTCGGCTCCCGGCGGGGCGTATACGCTCGTGTTGCGACCGGGCGATGGCCTCGAATCCGGCGACTCCAAGAACGTCAAAACCGAAGCGCTCGGCACGCAATCCTTCGATGGAATCCTCGCCGAGGGAACCCGCACGACCACGACGATTCCGGCCGGCACGATCGGCAATGACCGGCCAATTGAAATCGTCAACGAGCGCTGGTATTCGCCGGACCTTCAGGTGACGGTGATGACCAAGCGGGCGGACCCGCGCACCGGTGAAGAAGTGACACGCCTGAACAACATCCGCCGCGGCGAGCAGGATCCGTCGCTCTTCCAGACGCCGCAAATGAAGACCCCGCACGAAATGTAACGATCGGGCTCCCGCCCGGTCGCAAACCAGGCCTAAGAGGCCGGCGCTTCAACCACGCGCCGGCCTTTCAGCAACTCCGTGATCCCCTTCCACTTCCGCAAGATCAATTCCACCAGATTCAAAACCAGAGCTAACGCCAGCAGCGCCGGCCAAAGTTGCATTTCGCTCTCAATGCTGCGGCCCGCAGCGTCGAAGACCTGCCGCGGAGATGGATTGAAGTGCCCGCCCGTCGCCGCCGCGATCTGTTTCAGCAGCGCTTCATTATTCCCGAACTCCAGCATTTCGTCTTCCTGGCGGTAGAAGCCCACTTCCGGGAACGCGCGCGAATCCGTCACCGGCCGGACGCGGAACAGTCCCTGATTCTGCCCGATGGGGATCCTCCCGCGGAAATGACCGGCGGCCACCTTCGTCACCTTCAGCGGCACCTGAAAACCGTTGGGACCGATCACGAAAATATCGGGGATAGTCTCCGGCTCCGGCACACTCTTCGAGAGGTGATAATCCACCACCAGTTCGTTGGACGCGCGGTCGTAATCGGCGCTGGTCTCGCTCTCCGCCGCATGCGGCAGCAGGTCGCGGAAGGTGTTGGCCCAAAGCTTGTCGAACCCCGGCCACGTGACCCACTTCTCCGCCCACCGGTTCTTGGCGTCCGATGCGAACACCACTGAGCGGCCCAAGCCGTATTGCCAGCGCACCAGCAGTGGATCCTCGCGGTCGGCTTGAAGGATCGTGTCCGACGTCGGTCGCGCCTGGAATCGCACATAGCCTTTCAGCGGGGGCGCGCTCTCCATGCCGACGCCCTCCAGAATTTCCGCCTGCTTCACCACTTTCGGCGTGATCTGCTTTTCCACGGCGGTGCTGCCGGTGTGCTCCTCCACGTCGCGCAACAGGATTTGCTCCAGGCCCGCCGGGTCGTTCAGAAAGTAGCTCTTGCCCTCGGCCGATTGCGCCACCTTTTCGAGGAACGCGCGATTCACATCCTGCCCCAGCCCGACCGTCGAAATCGTTACGTGGTTCGCCACAGCCTCCTTGGTGAGACTCATCGTGTCGCCCTCTTCGCTGATGCCGTCGGTCAGCAGCACTACGTGCTTGTACACCGCCTGCACCGGCAAAATGCGCTGGTATGCTTCGGTCAGCGCGGGTGCGATCTGCGTGCCGCCATCCGGCGTGATGCCCGCGATCAGCCGCTTGATGGCGGCGCGATCGTCGGCCTTGCGCATCGGCACTGCCCACTGAAAGGAATTGTCGAAGATGAGCACGCCGACGAAATCGATGGGCCGCAGATTCTCCACCACGCCGATGGCCGCGAGCCGCGCCAGCTCGATCTTGCGCCCTTCCATGGAAGACGATTTATCGATGATCAATGCGACCGCGGTGCCTTCCTGCGATCGCGGCGGCGCCAGTTTTGCCGGCAGCGTCCGCTCCAGCGCATCCTCGGGCTGGTCCTTCTTGTCCACGTAAATGTTGTGCTCGCCGGCGATCCACGCCAGCCCGCCGCCGGCCTTCACGAACTCCTCCAGCGCAGCCTTTCGCGCCGCCGGGATGCTCTCCATATCCCAGTTGTTGATCACCACCAACTGGTAATTGTCGAGCTTGTCCGGAATGCCGTTCGGCGCGCGATCCACTTCGAACTGGTTAGCTTCCAGCGTGCGCATCAGATGCTCTTCGCTCGCCGGAGGGTCCTTGGACACCAGCAGGACGCGCGGATGCCGCAGCGTCACGGCGTCCTCAAAGCGCGCTTCGCCCAGACCGGGCGCGCTGATCTTGCCCGCCAACGCGATCGCTCCCACGGAGTTCACGCTCGCCTGCAAGCGCAGATGATTCGTGCCGGCCGCCAGATTGACCTTACTATTGCCGATCGATTTGCCTTCCGCCGTCATCTCCACGCTGGCCTGCGCATCGCCCGGCGATTGCAGCGTCACCTCGACGGGGAATCGCTCGCCCGTGAACACCTGCCCCGGGAACCCGACCGATTCCAGCAGCAATCCCGGCTTCGGCCGGCCCGCCACTGCGACGGTGTCGATAGGCACACCGAGTTGCTGCGCCTGCCAGATGCCGCGCGCCGCGCTGCCGAGATTCTCGTTGCCGTCGGAAACCAGCAGCAGCCGCGGAATCATGCCCGCCGGCAGTGAAGCTGCTCCATCGCGGATGGCAGTCTCCAGATCCGTGCCGTGTCCCTGTGCGTTCGCCGTATGCCGCAATGCCCAACCCTGCTTGGGATGCTCGTTCAGCGCCGCGTTGCGCGTGGTGCGCGCGAACGGAATCACGCGCATCCAGTGCCGTCCGCGGGCATGCTCCACCTGGTCGGCCAATGCCGATTCGGTGCGCAGATCGTCCGGCGACATACTGGCCGAGGTATCGGCCAGGAAGCCCAGCGCCACCTTGTCGCGGTACACGGTCACACGCGGCATGGCGAGCGCCAGCGCGATCGCAAGGAACGTCGCGGCCTTCAGCAGCAGCGCCGTACGCCGCGCGTTGGAGCGCCATTCCCACGCCGCCCACGCCACGGGTGGAATTGCCAGCAGCAGCACCAAAGGATGCGCAAACGTCATCGCCGCACCTCCACCGCACGTGCTGCCTTACGCCTGAGCGTCAGGCGCGGACCGCCCTGCATCTTGCGGAAGCGGCCGTATAGCAGCCACTCCAGAAGCAGTCCCAGGCCGCCGGCGAGCGCCAGCCACGGCCAAAGATCGGTCGTATTGTCGAGAATCGGAAGGAAGCGCGGAATGCCCGTGCGTGCATTCGCGGGCGGCGTCCACTTGGTGTCCCCAAGCTGCGGCAGAGTCAAGGAGTATTGATACTCGTGATCGCCGGCATGCACCCGAACGGTACCCGGTGAGCCGGCGAAGAAGTGCAGCACGCGATCGTGCACCGTGAACGGCAGCGCCGAGCCGTCCTCCGCCGTCACTTTCACGTTCTTCGCTGCCGCGTCATCGTCGAGAACCTGCTTGACCATCCCGACGCTGCCGCCGCTCACTTCCCAGCGGTGGAAAATCTCGGGCGACACCCAGCGCAGCAGATTCGCGAACAGCAGCGGCGCCGTCAGCTCATAACGCAGCGGAGAGAGCGCCGGATGGAAGCCCATCACCACGATCTTCGGAGCGCCCGGCCGCGCCACAATCACAGGACCGGCCTGTACGCTGCCCACCTTCACATCGCCGGGCGCTGCCGCGAATACGCTTGTTTTTTCCAGCTTGAAATCCTTCGCGCGCAGCCCTGCCGCCAGCGGATCTGCCGCATCCCAACCGGAAAACTCCGCGTTCTCCGCGGTGGTGCGCACCGGAACGGGCGAGCCCTGCGCCGGCGGATCGATCCAAATGGAGTCTCCCGCGGGCCTCTCGCGCGGGATGAAGCGGTCCAGGATCACCAGGCCCTTATCGTTGCTGCGAAACTCTTCCGGTTTCCGGTATGTTGCCGTCACGCGCGGATTCGCGCCCAGCACGGGCTTCAGCAAATCCGGCTCGTTCGAGTAGACGGTCACCGGCAGCATCGGGGTGGCGGGCAGTTCTAAATCGGCGGAATCGTCCGCCGGAAACGCATCGTGCGGCGTGAGCGCGACGCCCAGCATGCCCGCGCCGGAAGCGCGAACCTGAAACGACGCCTCCCCATCGGTCCCGGGTTTCAGGCTCATGGTCTGCGTGCCCGCCGGTGTGCGCGTCTGCGCCTGCGGCGGGCCGAAATTCAAACTCACCGTTACCACGCGCTGCGTCGAGCCATAATTGCGCGCTGATACGTAGATCTCCCACAGATCGGGATCGGTACCCGACCGCCGCAGCCCAATGCGCCGCAGGCCGCAATTCTCGATGGCGTCGGCCACTGGAATCACGCGCAGATTTCGCGGCGGCTGAGGCGCCGCTCCGGGGTCGCGCTCCGCCGTGCGGCCGGCGCCGATGAATGCGATTTCGCCCGCGTGCCGCCCGTCCTGCCCTTGTATGTGGCGCGAGAATTCGAGCGCCTGATCCAGATTCAGAGCCGTCGCGCCAGGCTGCGATGCCCGGATTGCATCCTCCACTCGCTTGCGGTCCGGCTCGAACGCGGTGGCGGGAGTTGCCAGGGCGTCGGCGCGGACGAGCATTACGCGATCGCGAGCCGGCAGCGACCGCAGATATTGCCGCGCGCGCTGCTTGGCGATGTCCATCAACGTGCGATTGCCGCTGCGGGCGCCCATCCACGCCGAGGTTTCCAGCACAATCACGTGGTCCCGCGCCGTGGTTTGCGGCCCGCCGAACTGCATCTGCGCGATGGCGAGCAGCAGCAGCGCCATGCTCACCAGTTGTAGAATCAGGCTCCACGGCTGGTTGATGTGGCGGCGGCGCGCGGCTACCGCGGGCTGCTCTGCCGCCACCCAAAACCGCAGCGTCGAGACCACCTGCTTTCGCCGCGACCGGTCGAGCAAATAGAGCGCCACGGAAACCGCGGCGATGGAGCCGAACACCGCCAGAAACTGGAAAAGCGATAAGTTCAGAAACTGCATTGTCCCGCCGCCCTCACGCAATCCCCCGAACTTTGATCAGCTCTCCGAAGATCACGCTTTCGAGTGGCTGCGAACAGGAAACGCCCGCGTACCGGCCGCCGCTGCGCAGCGCGATCGTCTGAATGCCGGAGGAGAATTCGTCGAAGGCGCGGGTGTACCGCTCGCGCGCCGCGGCATCGAAATCGAGTTTCAGCGTGCGTCCGGTCTCCGCATCGCGCAGTTCCAGTTCGCCTACCCACGGTGGAGTACGGTCCTCGTCCGCCCACACCTGCAGCAGCATCAGCTCATGCCCGAAATCGGCCAGGTACTGCAGCGCTTTCTCACAGCCGCGATCGTCCAGAAAATCCGAAATGACGATCACCAGTCCGCGCTGCGAATACGCGCCGCAAAACTCGCGCACCATCGAGAGGTAATCCGTCTGGCCCTGCGACTGCATCGCGCTGAGCCCATCACTGACGGTCGAAAACCGATGCCGCCCTCCGGTGCAGAAAATCCGCTGCGTCAGCCGGCTGGCAAACCCGTGAATCTCGATCGAGTCCAGCCGCACCAGCCCGACATAGCAGAGCGCGCCCGCGAGCTTTCGCGCGTAATCGAACTTAGCGCCGTTGTACGCCGACATGCTCTCGCTCTGGTCGATCAGCATGCGCACGGGAACGCGCGGTTCCACCTGAAACATCTTCAGGAACAGCTTTTCGAGCCGCAGAAACGCGCGCCAGTTCACGGCGCGCAAGTCATCGCCGTGGTGGAAATTGCGATGATCCAGAAACTCCTGCCCGGCGCCTGGAAATCGCGACTTGTTGTGGCCGCCCACCAGACCCGGGAAGGACTTCTGCCAGTGGATGGTCAGGCGCTCGAGCTTTTCCAGGAACTCCCGGTCCAACAGCGGGGGAGAGGGCATACGCTTCCTATGCGACCGATGCCGCGGCGGTTACACCTTTGATGATCGCGCCCAGGATAGTCTCCGGCGTTTGTCCATCGGCATGCGCGTCGAAGTTCAAAATGATGCGGTGTCGCAGCACGGCGGCAGCCACGTTCTGCACGTCCTCGGCGGCGAGATGGTAGCGCCCGCGAATCAACGCCAGCACGCGGCCGCACTCTACCAGCGCCTGGGCGCCGCGCGGCGAGCTGCCATAGCGAATATACTTCTTGGCCAGCTCATGCGCGCCCGGCTGCTCCGGCTGTGTGGCCATCACGAGCTGAATCGCGTACTCCTGAACGTGCGGCGCCACCAGCACCTCGCGGCACACGGCGCGCACCTCCATGATGGTCTCGCGATCCATCACCGGCACCGGCACTTCCTCTTCGCGCTGAATCGTTCGCTCCACAATGCGGTTCAGTTCTTCGCGCGAGGGATACGTCACCAGAATCTTCATCAGGAAACGGTCGAGCTGCGCCTCCGGCAGCGGATACGTACCCTCCATCTCGATGGGGTTTTGCGTCGCCATGACAAGGAACGGACGTTCCAGCTCGTGAGTGGTCGTGCCGCTGGTAACAGTTCTTTCCTGCATCGCTTCCAGCAGCGCCGATTGGGTTTTCGGTGTGGCGCGATTGATTTCATCAGCCAGCACGAGGTTGGCAAAAATCGGGCCCGGCTGGAAGCGCAGGGTCTTTCCGCCGCGCTCTTCCGTGTCCATGATCATGCTGCCCACGATGTCGGCCGGCATCAGGTCCGGCGTAAATTGGATACGCGAGTATTTGAGTTGCAGCGTGCGTGCGAGCGTGCGCAGCAGCGTCGTTTTGCCGAGTCCCGGTACGCCCTCCAGCAGCACATGGCCGCCGGCCAGCAAACAGATCAGGACGCCCTCTACCACGTCGTCCTGCCCTACGATGACTTTGGCAATTTCCCGGCGGACGGTATTCAGCCGGCTTACGGCAAGTTGAAGAGTCGCTTCAGATCCCACGGATTACATTGTAGAGCACGCGCAGCGCCACGAAATTCACCCGCGGAAATGATTCGTACACAGCATGGAAAATGATCGGCCGGCGAACACGGTTTGGGATCTTACGCGCCGGTCTGCGCGCTGACCTTGTGCACCAGAACACCCACCACCGTCGCCATCTCATTCAGCGCTTCCCGCGCCTGATCCGGAAACATGGTTTTCGTCACCCGGTACCAACCCTGCATCACCTTGTAATCCAGAACCAGAAGGCGATCTTCAATGCCGCCGAGTTCCAGACCGGCTGCGTGTTGCACCAGATAAGTGAGCACTGTGTAATCGCGTTGCAGGGAGGCATACAGATTTTCCGTGGCCTCACCCGCCGCCAGCCGCCGCTGGACTTCCGCGAAACTGAACCGTTCGTCGCCTTCCGCAGCCGCCTCCGATTCATCCGCGAAATTTTGGAGAAGCAGAATGCAGCTATAGCGGAACCAGTAAACCAATAAAAGTCCGGAAATCGCGATGATGAGCAAACTCGAAAACATGGCGTTCAGGAAACGTTAACCCAGTGGTACTAGGCCGACCATGACGAGTCTAACATGCAAAATGGTGATTCGCAATAGTTTTCTATGATATAAACCTCAGACGCGCCCGGGTCTTCTCCTCAAACCAGTACCGTAGTTTAGAAGTACCATGCTGGAACGAATGCGACTTGATTCGCGTATGCTTTTTTCGAGGTGAAAGATATGCGTATTCTGTTCGCTCCGGCCATCGCGGCGGTCCTGCTCTGCCCCGGCTGTATCGTAACAACCAATACAGGGCCGACGCAGTACGATAGCCGGGCGTTCGAGCGCCAGGACGCCAAGCAGTTGCGCCTCGAGCTGCACATGGGCGCCGGCGATCTTCGGGTCGGCACCGGCACCAGCAAGCTCCTCCAGAGCTACTTCACCTACAACGTGGAGTCGTGGAAGCCGGAAATCCGCGAATCGCGCACAGGCGACTCCGCGGACATCACCATCAGCGAGCCCTCCGGCACGCACGCCCACGCCGGCAATGTGAAATACGAGTGGGACCTGCGCCTTCCCGAGGACGTGCCGCTCGATCTGATCACGCATTTCGGCGCCGGCCAGGCCCGGCTGGATCTGGGCGCTCTCGCGCTGCAACACGTCGAGGTGCATATGGGCGTCGGCCAACTTCAAATGGACCTCCGCGGGAGCCCTAAACAGAGCTACAACGTGGATGTCCACGGCGGCGTCGGTCAAGCCACCATTTGGCTGCCCGGCAGCGTCGGGGTGTACGCGGAGGCGCACGGCGGCATCGGCGAAATTTCGGTGCACGGACTGCGCAAAGTGGGTGGCCACTACGAAAACGATGCCTACGATTCGGCGAAAACGCGGGTGCACGTCACGGTCAACGGCGGCATCGGCCAGATTACGCTAAACGGCGAATAACGGCACAAAATGCCCAGCCGCGGCGTCTCTGTTATATGCGGATGCTGCTGTTCGCGCTCGTCGCGTGTTTATCTGCCCAGGAGCGCCCGTCCTTTGATGTTGTATCTGTCAAGCCTCACCCGGCGGATGTTCGCGAAGTCAGTTTTCCCCACTTCCTGCCCGGCGGCAGGTTTGAAACTGCCGGGTTGCCGGTTTGGTTCACCATCGCCGCGGCTTACAACGTGGGCTTTCAATCTCCACGGCTGACGGGCGGCCCCAAGTGGATCTCAGGTCCGGAAGGTGTCTTCGACATCGAAGCCAAGGCGTCCCCGGATTCGCTTCCTGCCGGTCTGGCCTCCAACGTCCGCGCTGAAAGACTGCGCCAGATGCTGCAGGCGATGCTGGCGGATCGCTTCCACGTGAAGATCCACCGCGAGACGAAGGAAATGGCGGCCTACGAGCTCACGGTCGCCAGGAGCGGGCTCAAGCTGGACCGGTCGAAAATCGACGAAAAGGACTGCGCGGAAGGTGGGCCGAAAGCCGATGCCTGCCACGCCATCCGGGGCGGCCGCGGTCGCGGCTTGCATTCCGAGGCGGCCACCATCGACGACATCGTCAACTATGTCGAAAACTGGAGTGATCACCCCATCCTCAACAAAACCGGTATCCGCGGTCTCTTCAACGTGCAAACCAGCGGTTGGCAGAACATGCAACCCGGCCCCGTGCCGCCTCCCGGTGCAAAGTCGGAGGATGGGACGAACATGGCCGATGTTCCCACGTTGTTTAACGTTTTCGAGCGGCTCGGTTTGAAATTGCAAGCGGTTTCTAAGGCCAAGGTGGAGATCTACGTCATCGACAGCATCGATAAGCCGGTGCTGAACTAGCTATCCCACCACCACCACGGCGATTGCCCCCGGTCCGTGTACGCCGCGCACCAGGAACTGCTCGATATCCGCCGTGCGGCTCGGGCCCGTGATCATCACCATCGAACTGGTAATCTCCGCGGGCTGCGGCACAACTGAAAACAGTTCGTCGAGCCCGGTGAGGATGCGCTCTTTCGGAACCACCGCCAGATGCACGGGAGGCAGCAGCGAAATCAGCCGCGCCTCGGCCGGACTCGCGATCATCACTAGCGTGCCGGTATCGGCCAAAACATAATCCGCGCTCGTGATCCCGATATCGGCCACGGCGCAGATCTGCCGCAGTTCCTCGCGATCCGTAATGCCGCTGCGAACGCCCGGCAGTTCCGTAACCCCGCACTCCCGCAGAAACGGAGAGTTCGAAGCCACCGACGTCTTGCCGGCGATCTCGCCCGCCACCATCTCCCGCGCCGCACACCCGTTCGCCGCCCGCATCGTCCTTCCGGCGAGTGCCTCGATTCGTGTTCGCATGCTGTGTATGCGGTCTTCTATCTCCATTTCCGGGACCACAATGCGAGGCGGCGGACCATCGGCGGCGTCCTGGCCCGCGCTGCGGCCCAGCGCGGTCCGGATCTTGTGCAGAATATTCTCGCGAGCCATTACCGCCGTCTCCACAATTCGCGGAAGCTCCTGCCGGGCGGAGGCGGCAAATCGCGCTGGCTCAGCCATCGCTTCACCGGAGGCAAGTTCATCGCCGCCGGCACGCTGCTGATCCATTTGCCGTCCGTCGAAGGCGCCATCGATGCGCCGATCCGCCCCGCCATTTCAAACAACGAGGGTTTCGTCATCAGCCACGCAAAAGCGCGGAACGCCAGCTTCTCCCACCGGTTCTGCTTCTCGCGCGTCTCGCTCTTTTTGACGTCGCTGCGCAGCTCCAGAAGAATTTTCGGAATATCGATCTTCACCGGGCAGACTTCGCCGCACGCGCCGCAGAGGCTGGAGGCGAACGGCAGCCCCGGCTCATGCGACACGCCCATGAACTGCGGCGTCAGAATCGCGCCGATCGGTCCCGAATACACCCACGGGAAACTGTGCCCGCCGATTTTCCGGTAAACCGGACATGTGTTCAAACACGCGCCGCAGCGGATGCAGTACAGCGACTGCCGCTTGGAGCGATCCGGCAGCAGCTTGGTGCGGCCATTATCCAGCAGCACCACATAAAACTCGTCGGGACCGTCCACTTCGCCCGGCCTCCGCGGGCCGGCGAGAAACGACGCGTACACGCTCATCATCTGCCCTGTGGCGCTGCGCGCCAGCAGTTTGAGAAACGTAGCCAGGTCCTGCGCGCGCGGAATCACTTTCTCGATACCCGCCACCGCGATGTGCACCTTCGGCGCGGACGTCGTCAGCCGTGCGTTGCCCTCGTTTTCGATGATCACCACCGCGCCCGAGTCCGCTACCAGGAAATTCGCGCCGCTGATGCCGATGTCCGCCGCCAGAAACTTCTCGCGCAGTACGGAGCGCGCGATCGCGGTCTGCTTTTCGATCACCGTTTCCCTCGGCACCTTTAACTTCTCGGTGAAGATCTCCGCCACGTCATAGCGCGTCTTGTGCAGCGCCGGCGCGACGATGTGGTACGGCCTCTCATGCGCGAGTTGCAGAATGTACTCGCCCAGATCCGTCTCTACGCTCTCCAGACCGTGGTGTTCCAGGCGCTCGTTGAGGTCCACTTCCTCGGTGGTCATGGACTTCGATTTCACGATCAGCCGCGCTTCGCGCTCCTTCGCCAGCCCCAGCACGAAATCGGCGACGTCCGTCGCGTCCTTGCAGTAGACCACTTGGCCGCCGCGCGCCTTTACGTTGCGCTCGAACTCTTCCAGGTAGTAGTCCAGGTTTTCGATGGTGTGCTTCTTAACCGCGTTCGCCTGCGTCCGCAACTCCTGATAATCCGGCAGCGCGCCCACGGTATCGATACGGCCTTGCTTGAGGCGCGCGGTGGAGCCGTAGATCGCCAGTTGCAGATTCGCATCCGCCAGCGTCTCGTTGATTTTCTGATCGAATTCGACGGACATATCGATTATCGGCTCGCCAGCACTTCCGCAAGATGCATCGTCTGAACAGGCGACCCCATGCGCGAGAGCACACCTTGAATCTGCATCAGGCAACTCGGATCCA
This sequence comes from Candidatus Limnocylindrales bacterium, assembly GCA_035606355.1. Taxonomy (GTDB): domain Bacteria; phylum Acidobacteriota; class Terriglobia; order Bryobacterales; family Bryobacteraceae; genus Sulfopaludibacter. The sequence goes on from DATNFO010000044.1 coordinate 66,876, forward strand.
GCGACACCACCGTTCCCGCGCCCGTCTTCAGAATTGCATCGATCTTGGTTCGCGCCATCGCTCCCGATAATTCCGGAAACTTCACGCTGAACGTTCCACCGAACCCACAGCACTCTTCGGCGGGAAGCATTTCGCGCAACTCCAGGCCGCGCACATTCGCAAGCAAGCGCCGCGGACCGCTGCGAATCCCCAGTTCCCGCAGCGCGTGGCAACCGTCGTGAAACGTCACTACGCCATCGAAGCGCGCACCGACATCCTCCACTTGCGCCACCTCTGTGAGAAAAGCGGAGAACTCAAAAACGCGTTTTTCCAGAGCATGCACGCGGGCGAGCGTTTCGGGCTCCTTCTCAAAGAGGTCGGCGTAGTGATGCGACACCATGGAAGTGCACGAGCCGGAAGGAACCACGATGCGCTCATGCGCTTCGAACGTTTCCAGAAAGTGGCGCGCCACCGTGCGAGCCTCGGCGCGATACCCGCTATTGAACGCCGGCTGTCCGCAGCAAGTCTGCTGTTCGGGAAAATCCACCTGGTAGCCGAGCCGCTCCAAAACGTCCGCCATCGCGATCCCCACCTTCGGGAAAAGCTGGTCCACCATGCAAGTGACGAACAGCGCAACTCGATTGGCCATGAAACGAAAATTGTATCAACTTAGGGTGTCCCGGCAGATGATGTCCAAGCCCCAGGCGAGCTGCGGCCGCGCGAAGCGCGGCTGGCGCCTACCGCCCGACGCTCAGCCTGTCCGCCAGAATATCCGGCAAACCCGCCGCACGGATCTTTTCCTGGGCGCCTGCGATGTCATACTCCACGCGGTAATGCGTCACCATGCCGGCATCCGTATCTAAGATCAGGTACGCCGCCCGCGAATCGCCATCGCGAGGCTGCCCCGTCGATCCCGGATTGATCAAATACGCGCAAGCCGGGTCGATCTCCATCAACTGGCGTTCGGCGCGCAGACCCGTCCGCGGAATCGTCTCCACACGCGACTGGTTCCAGAGGAACCCGCCCTGCACGTGCGTGTGCCCGAAGAACGCTACGCGCCGCTCCATGTAAAGGAAGGCCTGCCCGGCCTCATCCGGCTGGATCAGGTACTCATCTTCATCCGCCGGAGACCCGTGTACCAAAGAAAAAGTATCCACCGCCAGCGGACCTTTGGGGAGATTGCGGGTGTACTCGAAGTTTTCCGGCGTTAAATTGCGGTGCGTCCATAGCGCCGCTTCCTTCGCTACGGGATTGAACCACTCCAGGTCGTCAAGCGCCGTGCATGCCCTGTCGTGATTGCCGCGCACTACCATCGCGCAATTCGCGCGCACCCACTCGACCACCGGATTCGGGTCGGCGCCGTATCCCACCAGGTCGCCGCAGCAAAGCGTCCGGTCGTATGCGCCCTCGGCATGGCGCAGCACGGCCTCCAGAGCCTCCAGATTGGCATGCAGATCGCTCACAATTAGATAGCGCACAGGGGCAGGGGAGTTATGCCTTTCTCAACCGGATCAGCGAAATCTCGGGCGGCGCGCCGATCCTCGCCGGAATCCCGATGGTGCCGATGCCTCGCGTGACATATGCGGCCGCGTTGCCGCTGCGATACAGTCCGTACACGTACGGAGTGAAAAACCGCGCCGGATTGATCGACTGATCCAAAATCTCTACCGTCACCTGTCCGCCATGCGTGTGGCCCGACAGCATGAAATTATAGCCTTGCCGGGCCGCTACCGGAAACACATCCGGATTGTGCGATAGCAAAATGTTGAAGGCGTCCGGCTGCACCAGGCGTTCCGCGCCGCGCAAATAAATCTGCTTTCCGGCGAGCGACTGATGGTCCACACCCGCGATATTGACCACCGCATTGCCGAAGCGCAACTGCCGGTTCGTATGCCGCAGAAACTCGATTCCCACGCGCGCCGCGGCATCCTGCGTGTAGCGCTCCACCTTGGCATAGCGCTCGTGATTGCCCATGCAGCCGAACACGCCGGCCTCCGCTTTGACACGCGCCAACTGACGGATGCATGCGTCCAGCGGATCGCCACGCGTGGAAATCAGGTCGCCCGTCACCATCGCGATGTGCGGATGCAGTCCGGCCGCCGCGTCGATCGCGCGAGACAGATCGCGCTCGCTGAGGAATGGACTTAAATGGATGTCGCTGATCTGCAGAATTCGCAAGCCGTCGAGATCCGCAGGCAGTTGCGCCACCGGAACATCCACCTCCCGCACGTGAAAATCCGTGCGGTTGATGTACCCGAAGCCGAGCGGAGCGGCGATCGCGGCCGTGCCTGCAATCTCCAGCATGCGCCGCCGACCCGGATCCATCTTGCGGCCGAAGCGTTCCGTCGATGCCAGCAGCACCGCCACCGGAACGCAGGCGATCAGGTAAAACAATCCGCACGCGCCTGCCACTTCCGCGCCCGAGCCGCTTAGCCCCATGGATGCCGAAAGGTCGGAAAAACTCAGCAGATAACAGAATGCGACGCCGGCTTCAAACAGCCCCAAGGCAATGCGCCCGCGCAACCCGCGCCGGCGCAAAAAAAAGCGCATCAGCCAGGTCTGCGTAACCAGAAAGATGAAAATCAGAATCAGATCGAAGCCGCTCACCCGCCCGCCCCCACTTCAATCCATTGTAGTGCGCGCGGCCGTCCCGGCGTTCATCACCACCGCGAGCGCGGCCACCGCGGCCGTCTCCGCGCGCAGAATCTGCGGACCGAGCGAAACCGCCTGCCACCCCGCCCGGGCCGCGCTGTCCCGCTCTGCATCCGTCCATCCGCCCTCCGGACCCAGCAGTAGCGCGACCGTCGCTGCTGTTCCGTTTAGCGTCTGTAAAATCGGCGGCGCAGTGGCCTCCTCCAGGAACAGCCGGACGCCGGCCGCGGTCTCCAGGCTCGCGGCGAACCGCACGGGCGCGCAAATCTCCGGCGCGGAAATCCGGCGCGATTGCTGACTGCTCTCGCGCGCAATCCTGATCCAGCGCTCCCGCCGTTTTTCCGCCGCCGTGAACAACCCCTTTTCCGTACGAGTTGTCTCCACCGGCACGATGCGCGCGACGCCCAATTCCGTTGCCTTCTCGATGATCCACTCGAAGCGGTCGAACTTGATCAGAGCCGCGCATAACGTGATTTCGACGGGCGCCGCCGCGGCCGCCAGCGGCTCCAACACGCGAAACACCACGCGCGGACCGCGCGCCTCCACCACTTCGGCGACATACGCCGAGCGGTTGTCGCTGATTTCAAAAATCTGCCCCGCTTCCACGCGCAGCACGCGGGTCAGGTGCCTGGCATCGTCACCCGCCAGTTCCGCCATGCCGCCCGAAATTCGGTCCACGAAAAAACGCCGTCGAGCCATCAGGTCAAACCCTTGTCCATGATCCGGCCTCCGGGCGTATACTCAAAACCGGGTGCACGAATGAGCTTCTTCTCCAAACAGTTTATCGACGTCGTTGAGTGGACGGAAACGAACGATTCCGTCCTGGCCTGGCGCTTCCCCTTCGAGGATCACGAGATCCAGAACGGAGCGCGCCTGACCGTCCGCGATTCGCAACTCGCCGTCTTCGTTAACGAGGGCCGGATTGCGGACGCTTTCGGCCCCGGCCTGTACACCCTCAGCACGAATACTCTTCCGCTCCTCACCAATCTTCTGAATTGGGACAAGGCCTTCAAATCGCCCTTCAAAAGCGACGTTTACTTCTTCTCGTCGCGTCTGCGCATCGATCAGAAATGGGGCACCGCCACGCCGCTGACCATCCGCGATCGCGAGTTCGGAGCCGTCCGCATCCGCGCCTACGGCATCTTCGCGTATCGCATAGCCGATCCGCGCATCTTTTACGAAAAGATCAGCGGCTCGCGTAGCGCCTACCTGGTGGCCGATCTCGAAGGGCAGCTCCGCAACACCATCGTCGGCCGCATGACCAGCGCGTTCGGCAACGCCAACGTGAATTTCATCGATATGGCGGCCAGCCAGCTTCAGCTTTCGCAAACGATGATCGCGGACCTGCGGCCCGTGTTTGCCGACCTCGGCTTGTTCCTCGACAGCTTCACCGTCGAGAGCATCTCGCTGCCCGAGGAACTGCAAAAAATGCTGGATCAGCGCATCGGCATGAACATGCTCGGCGACATGAATCGATACACGCAGTTCCAGGTAGCGCAGTCGATGCCGATCGCCGCCGCTAACGAAGGCGGAGGAGCGGGACTCGGAGCGGGCTTGGGCGCCGGGATGGCCATGGCGCAGCAGATGATGAACGCCATGCAGCCCACGTCACCGCAACAGCCTCCCCCGCCGCCTCAGGCGCCCGCGCAGCAAGGTCCGCCGCCCGGAGAGCCGCCAGCGCCCGCGGGAGGAGCAGCCGGAGGAGCCGCCACAAAGTTCTGTCTCAACTGCGGCCAAAAAATCCCCAAGCCCGCCCGCTTCTGCCCCGAATGCGGAGGAACCCAGTAACGACCGGGCTCCAGCCCGGTCGCTAATCAGTTTTTTAAGTTTGCGAGTTTGGCCATGGGATTCCCCACTAAAGTGCAGCTCATCAAACGCCAAGCCAGCGAGCAGTGGTATGTCAACTTCCCCGCTGCTCTCGCTCAGGCGTTAGAGTTCTCTCGCGGTGAAACCGTCGAATGGACCATTGAGGACAACAGCCTTCTCGCCCTCCGCCGCCTCCACCCGCCTCCCGGCCTCTTGAAGAAAACTCCAGCGGCATCGGCTCCTCACTCCCCGAACTCAGGGCAGCCTGCGTCGCCGGATTCGCCGGGCAGCGTGCCGCCGTCCGAGCCGAAGCCCACGCCTTGATCCCGCGATCGCCGAGCGGGCCGGAGCCCGGTCGTTACCACTGAGTCGCCGTAGCGTTGGACCACCGGGTCATGTTCCGCGACTCGCCTTCGATCCGCTCGAACACAGACTGAATCCCCACGCGCCCCGGACCGGTTAACCGCAGCCACAAATAGCGGTTGCCCCACGATCCCCACATGGAATACAGAGCCCCGGGCTGCTCGAAATGCAGGTGCATATCCACGCTCGGGTCTTTGAAGACCAAGGCCGTTGGCTTCACCAGAATGCTCTGCCCGTGAGCCAGGGTCCGGGTGAAGATATTCCCTGCGGCATGCAACAGCAAGAGCCCCGGGCTGTTGCTGGTGAACCTGTCCATAAACCTGCCGATCGGGTAATGTACCTCGGTGTCTTTATCGTTGCGCGTCTCAAACCAGACGTTGGTGTCGAACCAGTCGTACGCCACGTTGGAGGTCGCGGCCAGAAGCATATGCTCCCGCACGTCTACCGACTGCCCCGGCTGAACGGTGAACGGGATCAACTCTCCCGGCGCATCCTTCGAAAACGCAATGTGCCCCGGACCCGCTGCCTGCGTCATGATCAGCGGCAGCCCCGCGAACATCCGCGTCCATCCACCGCGTAACGACATCGTGCTCACGGTGACCTGTGTATCCTTCCACAGCAGCACGTGATGCGTGAAGTACACGCTGTCGCCCGCCGCGAGCTTCATGTCCGCGACCGGAACATAGGTGCCTTCGATCTGGCAGGATGAGTTGCCGATCTGCAGCTTCGCCATGTCCTTGCGCGCCGGCAACTGAGTCCACCCGCTGGCCGCTTTCATCGCCGGAAGCCCGAGGGTCGCGCCGCATTTCGGACACGAACCTTGCGAGACATCCACCGCCGCGCCGCACCACGGGCACACACCCGGCGCTGCCGTAATTACCGGCGCCGGCTGCGATCGCACCGGCGGTGGCATACCCGGCGGCGGCATACTCGGCGGAGGCGCGTTCGGCGGAGGCGCACTCGGCGCCGGCGCCGAAGCTGCCGTTTGCGCAGGCTCATGGCGCACCGGATGCCCGCAGGTCCGGCAGAAATTCTGGTCGGGCGAAAGCTGTGTACCGCACCCTATGCAAAACATATCGGCTACTCGGTGTGATGATGCACGTACATCGATTGGATCCCGACGCGGCCCGGCCCGGTCATTTTCGCCAGGCTCATGTTCGTTCCGCCGAAGAATCCCGACCCCAGGCGTTGAAACTCCACATCCATCGTCACCGACGCATCCTTGTAGAGGAAGGCGCCCGGTTCAACCATGATGCTTTCGCCCGCCGCCAGCCGGCGCTCGAATACGTTGCCGTATCCATGCAAAATCAGCAGCCCCGGCGCGCCGGTGGTCACGAACCGGTCCATGTACATTCCCTGTCCGCCGAACAGAATGTTGCACAGGCCTTTGACGCGCACGAACGAATAGCCGATCTGGTGCGACGAGAGCAGAAACGCATGCTCCCGGACGTCCAACTCCATGCCGGGATGCAGCGGCAGCACCACCAGCTCGCCCGTGGCGTCACGCGAGAACGCGATGCGGCCCGGTCCCTGCGCCACCGTGATGATGAAGGGCATTCCGGCGAAGGCGCGCTTGAACCCGCCGGAGAGCTGCATCACGCTCATCGCAACCTGCTCTTCTTTCCACAGCATCACGTGATGCTCGAAGAACACGGCATCGCCCGAGCCGAGGTTGATTTCCGCCGCGGGCACAATCTCGCCTTCCACCTGGCACGTGCTCGCGTTGAAGTGGATCTCCGTCATGTCGCGAATCCGCGGCGCCTCGCGCCACCCCGATTCGCTCACCAGGTTGCGTATGTCCAGCGGAGCTCCGCAGGCGCGGCACGCCAGCGCGGATTTTTCGTTCATGCTCTGGCACCACTGGCACTGAATTCGTTCAAAAGGCTCAGCCGCGGGAGTCATCGCCTGCGATTATATCCCCACAAGTCCACCGTTTGCGCGCTCATAATGTTACTTTCAACCCTATGATCGCCCTGCTCCGCGGAACACTTTTGGAAAAGCACCCGAATCAAGCCATCGTGGAAACCGGAGGAGTAGGCTATGATGTCGCCATTCCCGTTTCGACCTTCACCAACCTTCCCGACCCCGGCGCGGAAGTCCGCCTCCGCATACACACCCACGTACGTGAAGACGCGCTCTCGCTCTATGGCTTTCTGACGCAAGACGAAAAAGCGCTCTTCGAAAAACTGATCGGTGTCAGCGGCATCGGACCCACGCTGGCCGTGAAAATTCTCTCCGGACTCGCCGCCACGGATCTCATCTTCGCCATTCGCAAAGGCGAAGTCGACCGCCTCGTGCGCGTTCCCGGAGTCGGCAAGAAAACCGCCGAGCGCATCGTCCTGGAGCTGCGCGACAAGCTTCCCGCGCCCGCCGGCGAAGAGCCCGCCGAACCCGCATCCGCCGCGCTCAGCGCCGAGGAGCAGGACGTGCTCAGCGCCCTGCTGAATCTCGGCTGCGGCCGTCCCCAGGCCGAACAGGCCGTTCGCAAAGCCAAAGCCGCCGGAGCTCCCGCCGGATTCGAGCCGCTCTTCCGGCGCGCGCTCGAACTCGTGCGTTAATCTGGAGCTTCATGCCAGACCGGCAACTCATTTCCGGCGCGCCGCAGCCCGAAGACCTGCAATTCGAAACGGGCCTCCGCCCGCGCAAACTGGCCGATTTCACGGGGCAAACCAAGCTCAAGGAGAACCTCGACATCGCCATCAAGGCCGCGCGGATGCGCAACGAAGCCATGGACCATGTGCTGCTCTACGGTCCGCCCGGCCTCGGCAAAACCACCCTCGCCTCCATCATCGCCGAGGAACTCGAAGTCGGCTTCACCACCACTAGCGGGCCCGTCCTGCAAAAGAAACTCGACCTCACCGGCATCCTCAGCAACATCCGCGCGCGCCAGGTCTTTTTCATCGACGAAGTGCACCGCCTGCTTCCTGACGTGGAGGAAATGCTCTATTCGGCGCTGGAAGATTTCCGCGTCGATATTCTGGTCGGCGTCGGACCGGGCGCGCGCACCCACTCTTTGCCGATGCCCAAGTTCACGGCGATCGGAGCCACCACGCGGCAAGGCCTGGTGAGCGCGCCGCTGCGGGGCCGCTTCGGCCTCGTCCTCCGCCTCGACCCCTACGAAACTCCGGAGCTCCAGGCGATTGTGAAACGCTCGGCCGCCATTCTCGCAGTGAGCATTGAGGACGCCGCCGCCGAGGAGATCGCACGCCGCTGCCGCGGCACACCGCGTATCGCCAACCGCCTGCTGCGCCGTGTTCGCGACTACGCGCAGGTCCGCGCCGACGGACGCATTACGCAGGGTGTCGCCCAGACCGCGCTGAATCTGCTCGATGTGGACCGCTATGGACTCGACGAGATCGACCGCAAAGTGATGATGACCATTCTCGAGAAGTACGCAGGTGGCCCCGTCGGAGTGAACACCATCGCGGCTTCCATCGGCGAGGAACCGGGCACCATCGAGGAAGTGTACGAGCCCTACCTCATCCAGCTCGGCTTCCTCAACCGGACGCCCCGCGGCCGCACCGCGACCGAACGGGCTTACGATTACTTCGACGTGAAGCCCAAATACCGGATCGGTCAGCCGCCGCTTTTTTAGCTATGGCGAAAGTGTACCTGAGTTTGGGAAGCAACTTAGGCGATCGTCAAGCCAACTTACAGGCGGCGATCGACCGTTTCCCCGCGGCCGGGATTCAACTGCTTCGAGTCTCGCCTGTCTATGAAACCGAACCGGTCGATTACCTCGACCAGCCCAGCTTTCTCAACTTAGTCGTAGAGGTAGAAACCGAACTCGCGCCGTGTGACTTACTAAGTCAAACTACCGCGATTGAAAAGGAGTTAGGCCGTGTGCGGAACATCCCGAAAGGTCCGCGCACGATAGATATCGATATCCTGTTCTATGACGAAGCAGTTATCGAGACGCCGACGCTGACCATACCGCATCCGCGCCTGGCCGAGCGCCGCTTTGTCTTAGTCCCGCTGAATGACTTGGAACCAAACCTCCGCCATCCAGTTACAAAACAAACCGTGCAGGAACTGCTGTCAATTGCGCCGCCACAAAAGGTGGCCAAGCACGGTCCGTGATGCAACGTCGAAACCGCCGCCTTCCGGCTGCCGTTCTCGCCGCACTCCATTCGCCTTTCGATGCACCGTTTACCGCTCCCTCACGGTCACGGCTCCGTTAGCAGAATCAAGTACATACGGAGCCGTGACCGTAAGGGAGCGGTAATAGGTGCCGGGAATGCGAGCGCATTTGAGGGCGTCAAAAAAGCAATTCGATATTTTTTCACAATCCCGTGAGGGAGCGGTAAAAGGTGCCCTCAAGACAGATGCATTGCGCTCAGATGAACATCTCTTCGTCCTGAGTCGCCGTATTCACAGGCGACTTACGCCCTTTCACCAACGTCGAAACGGCCGCCGAGACGCCCGCCGCAATCCCGTTCACTTCCCGTACGGGACGCAGCACCGCCCGCTTCACGTTCTCGCCGACCTCTTCCACCTTCTCGACGGTATTCTCCACCGAGTTATCGATCTGCGCAAGCCGTTCCCGCGCGCGATCTCCCGCGTCGGCAATCAAATCGCCCAACCGCTCCACCTGCTCGCGCCCGGACTTGGCAATCTCGCTCACCTGATGACCGATCTGCGTCACCTGATCGCCGATCTCCGCCACTTTCGGCCGCGTCTCCGCCACCAGAGCTTCCGTGTTCGCCAGAATCGCCTTCACCGCCGGGCGGTTCTCCTCGAGCATCCGATCCACGCTGCCGATCGTCATGCCCGCCTTCTCCACCGCCGGTCCCGCCTTGTCGATCACCGGCCCTGCTTTCTGCATCAACACTTCGGCGCGATCCAGAAGGGGATGAATCTTCTCGGTCAGCGGTTCGACCTTTCCGATGAGAGGATCCACCCGATCCATGAGCGACGCGGTCTTATTCTGCATCTTTCGCGCGATGCGATACAGCGCAAACATGACCCCGGCCTGCACCAGAAACGCCAGGCAGGCCAGCGCCACCGCGATTGCTACAAAGATGCGAAAAACGTCGTCAGGCATACGAGCGAATCCCTCCCCGGACGATACTCACCTACCGGTCTTACGATCTACCTTCTGACGGCGCCGGCGGTTGGCCTACCGTGTCGCGATACGCCTGCCGGCCCGCTTCCATCGCGTCCGTAAGGTTGTCACGCTGCCGGTTCACGACGTCGCGGCCCTTGTCCACCCACTCCGAAGCCGTCTGCTTCAAATCACCACTGCGCTGCCGGATAAAATCGCCACTCTCTCCAGCTTTGTCTTTGATCATCTGGCGCGTTTCCGATCCGGATTTCGGGGCGAACAACATTCCGATGCCCACGCCCACGCCCAGCCCCAACAAAAAGCTGGAAAGCCCGTTCTTGTCCATTCGTCTGCCTCCTTGAATAAGCGCTGCTACATCGACGGAAAAGCCGTCGGCTTCGCCATTTACAGTATACTCCCCGTAGGATCATGAACCAACGAAAAGCCCGTCCGCTGGATGCCGATGCCTTGTGGTCGTTCGCACTGAAAACACTAGGCCGCCGTGCGCATTCTACCGGCGAGCTCCGCGACAAACTCCGGCAGCGGGCAGACAAGCTCGGCGATGTGGAAGACGTCCTCCATCGCCTCAAGGATTGCGGCTATTTGAGCGACCAGCGCTTCGCCGAATCTTTCGCCGCCGCCCGCCTCGCCAACGAACGCTTCGGGAAAACGCGGGTGATTCAGGATCTCCGCCAGCACCGCGTCGCGCCCAATCTCGCGGAAACGTCCGTCCGCAAAGTCTACGAAGACGTGGACGAACAGGCGCTCATCGAAGAATGGATCCGCCGCAAATACCGGAGCGCCGATCGGGAAACTCTCTTCCACGAAGAGAAGGACTTAGCCGCGGCCTACCGCCGCCTGACCCGAGCCGGTTTCCGCTCCGGTCAAATCATCCAAGCCCTCAAGAAATTCGCGAAAGACCCTGACTTACTCGACGCCTTCGAGCCCCCCGAAGAACCGCTAGCTGAGGAATAATTCAACGGTTCACCCCGTTGACGCGCATGATATTCTAATAACGGAATCGCGGAAGGTATGCACTCCCGCGACTCCTGGCTAACTACCGGCCGTTACGGAACCGGATGTTAACCACGATGCGGACAATGATTTTGATCGCTGCCCGCAGAGGGGTAACCGTCATGGGCTACCTCCTTTCTAGCTACGACCGGTTGGCCCCGCGGGAAACCGCGGGGCTCGTGTTCGGTCGAAGCCCAAGTGCTTCTTCCTTACACGCCACACTGTCCGACGCGCTAGAACGGATATATTAGCACCTGTTTGTCTTTTAGCCGCGTTGATCTACGTTCATCAGCGTCCCCTAATCCTAGGGCGCCCTACTTAGCCTCAATCCCCAGCTTCCGCATCTTCGCCTGAAGCGTAGTCCGCTTCATCCCCAACAACGCCGCCGCCCCTCGCTCTCCCCCGACCTTCCCGCCAGCCTCGCGCAGCGCCTTCAAAATAGCCTCCCGCTCGGCATCCTCCAACGTCACCGCCGGCCCGCCCGCCGCCGGCGCGCTCACCGGACCCGCCTTCCGCAACTCCTGCACCGGAGCCTGCAAGCTTGCCCCTGGCGTCAGAATCACCGCCCGCTCCACGAAATTCTGGAGCTCGCGAATATTCCCCGGCCAGTCATAGCGCGTCATCGCCTCCATCGCCTCCGACGGAATATTGCCGATCCGCTTGTTCATCCGGCGCGCGCTCTGCTGTACGAAATACCGGACCAGCAGCGGGATGTCTTCGCGACGCTCGCGCAACGCAGGCACGGTCACGGGAAACACGTTCAGCCGGTAATACAGATCCGCCCGAAATTCGCGAGCCTCTACCAGCGTCCCCAAATCCCGATTCGTCGCCGCGATCAGTCTCGCGTCCGTCTTCAGCGTCCGCGAACTCCCCAGCCGCTCGAACTCGCGTTCCTGTAGCACTCTTAGCAGCTTGGTCTGCAACTCCAGCGGAATCTCGCCCACTTCGTCCAGAAAAATGCTGCCGTGATTCGCCAGTTCGAAGCGTCCGATCCGCTGTGCGATCGCCCCCGTGAACGCGCCCTTCTCGTGGCCGAACATCTCGCTCTCCAGCAGCCCTGTCGGAATCGCCGCGCAATTCAGTTTTACGAACGTCCCCTGCTTGCGTCCGCTCAACTCGTGAATGGCCCGCGCGATCAATTCCTTTCCCGTGCCGGTCTCCCCATAAATCAACACCGTCGCATCGGTCGGAGCCACCGTCGCCACCTGCTCCAGAATGGCCTTCAGCGCGCGGCTGTCGCCCACGATGTCTTCGAACCGGTTGTCCGTGCGGATCTCGCCCTCGAGATATACCTTCTCCTCCTCCAGCCGCGCGTTCAACTCCTCCACCCGCTTGTACGACAGCGCATTTTGCAGCGCGATCGAGATTTGCCCGGCCACCTGCGTGAAGAACGGCACGTCGTCCGCCGCGAAAAAGTCCTCCCGCCGCGATCCCAAATTCAGCGACCCCAAGTTTCCGCTCGGAGCCAGCAGCGGGATACAGCAGATGCTGCGGATGTCCTCGCGTTCGAACAAGTCCGCCGTCCCCGGAGAAATTTCCCGCACCTCCTGCCGGTTGAACACGCGGCCCTCGCGCTGCTGAAACACGAACCCGGCGAGCGAACTGTGTAGCGGCACCACCGCGTCCTCCTGAATCGCGCCCGAGCCTTCCGGAAAATCCAAAACCTGCAACCGCATCGCGCCGCTTTCGGCGTCGTAAATCAGCAGGCTCACGTAATCCAACCCGAAGCTGCGCCGCAGCGACGCGGAAATCGCCTGAAACAGGCTCTTGCTCGCCAGGCACCCCACCACCGCGTTATTGATCTCCAGCAGCGCGCGCAGCCGGTCCCGCTCGCGGGCAAGCTGCGTCTCATATTCCCGCGCCGACTCCGAATTCAACGCGTTGTCCACCGCCACTGCCACTTGGCGCGCCACATGCCGCATGAACTCGACATCCTCCGCCGAATACGCGCTCGCCTCCATCGACCCGAAATTCAAACCGCCCAAATCGCGCTGCGCGGTAGACAGCGGCAGCGAACAGAACGAATGAATCCCATGCCTGCCGGCCACGTCGCGCAGGCGGGGATACCGTTCGTCCACCATAATGTCCGCGGAGTAAAAAGGCTCCCTCGTCTTCAGCGTTTCGCTCGTGGGTGTTTCGCCCAACGGGCTTTCAATCGTGAGCGCACCATTCAGCGGCTGATCCGTTTCCAGAACATGCAGCCGCACCACGCCGCGCTCGAAGTCCACCAGCGTCAGGCCGATGAAATCGAAGTGAACCAGCGGCTTTAAACACCGGCTCAACTCCCCGAATAACGTGGCAAGCTGGCGGTGCCTGGCAATGCTCTCCGCCACGTCAAGCAGAGCTTCGTAGCGAGCGCGAGTGGAGTCCTCTTTGGAGATGTCCTTCAGTCTACCGCCCCCTGCCGTACATCAAAACCAAACTCCGCTGCGCAAACGGCAGATATACCAGAATCGCGCAGAACCCGATCGCCATCCCCACACTCACAGAATGAGCCAGCAGAAACGGACTCAGCGACCACACGAGATCCAGAATCAGCAGCCACGGAAACATACGCGCGAACTTCCGCGGCAAGGTTCGCAAATCGAACGCCGCCGCGGCCGCCAGATACAGCCGCACCGGAATCCCGGCCGCCGCCGACCCCGCCACCACCCCCAGCATCACTGCCGGCAACCACAACTGAGCCTCGGCCAGCACATCGTCCACTTCCCGAAGATTCGCCAGCGCCATCAAATAGAAACTCAGATACAAAGCTTGAACCATCAAAAGCAGAATGCGGACCACCTTCCGCGGCGGAGCCGGTAACTCCTCCGGAGTAGACAGAACGCCCGGCCGTCCCGCATCCTCAACTGCCGCCGTCGCAGCCGCAGCCGGCGCCACCCCATCCAGCCGCTCGACCGGAGCCACGAACCGGTAGCCCTTACCCGGCACTGTCTCCACATACCGTGGCCTCGCCGCCGAATCGTTCAGGGCATCCCGTATCTTGTTCACCGCCGTATTCAGCCCGTGATCGAAATCCACGAAAGTGTCGCTGCCCCACAACCGCGTCCGCATCTCCTCGCGCGACACCAACTCGCCCGGCCGCTCCAGCATCATGGTCAGCACCTGAAACGGCTGCGCGTGCAGTTTCACACGAAGTCCGTGCTTCCGCAACTCGCCCTTGCCGGCGTCTGCTTCGTAAACCCCGAACTTGAACAGCATGAAATCACTAGTTTAGACCAGAGCACAACCCGTTCGCGCTCAATCACCTACACAGTGAGATGCGTTCCATCCGCGGTTTGACTCCCAAAGTATTGCCCCGCCGCCGCCGCAAGCTGCACAATCCAAATCGTGAGACCGATTTCTACCTTCGCAGCGCTTCTCTTTGCCCTCCCCGGTGCGGCCGCCCACCTGACTCCGGCAGCCTCGCGCGCCTTCGACGCCTACGTCCAGTCGGCCGAACCCCGCGCCGTTGCCGCCCAACCCGGAGGCGCCCCAGACACCCGCATCGACCCCGTCAACGGCGGCACCTGGTCCGTTCCCGGCGGACTCATCCACCACTGGCGTGGCATCGCCTTCGTCCCCGGAGCGCGCGCCACGGACATGCTCGGCCTCATCCATGACCGCGACCACTTGGAGCGCTACTACGCCCCCGATGTCGTGTACTCCCGCGTCATCGCCCCGAACACAGTCCTCATGCGCTTTAAGAAACAGCGCATCGTCACTGTCGTCATCGACGCCGAATTCCAGACTCGCTCCGCCACCACCGCGCCCGGCCGGGGCTATTCCCTCTCCCGCAGCACGCACGTCTGGCAGGTGGAGAGACCCGGCACTCCCGCCGAGCGCCGCCTCCCTGAGGGCGACGACGATGGCTACCTCTGGCGCCTCAACTCTTACTGGACCTTCCGCGAGACCGCCGGCGGCCTCTTCATCCAGTGCGAAGCCATCTCCCTTACCCGCGACGTTCCTACCGGCTTGGGCTGGTTGCTCAACCCGATCATCCAGACCCTTCCGCGCGCGTCGCTCGAGTTCACGCTGAACGCCACCAGGAGCGCACTCACAACCATAGCCGCCAAGGAGGCACACCAATGACCGCTCAGACGACCACTGAATTCGTCAACGCCCCGCGCATCCATACCGCCATCACCGCCGGCATGGAAAAGCGGCTACTCACCTGGCTCGCCCGCCGGACTCCCGCTTGGCTCGGCCCCGACCATCTCACCGCCCTCGGCTTCCTGGCGCAACTCGCCGCGGGGGCCGCCTATGCCCTCGCCGCTCGCGACCCGCGCGCCCTCCTGCTCGTCAACGTCTGTCTGTTTTTCAACTGGCTCGGCGATAGTCTCGACGGCACGCTCGCCCGCGTCCGAAACCAACAGCGCCCCCGCTACGGCTTCTATGTCGATCACATGGCGGACACGTTCGGCGCTCTCGCGCTCGTCGGCGGA
The DNA here is from genome assembly GCA_035606355.1 of Candidatus Limnocylindrales bacterium. Taxonomy (GTDB): domain Bacteria; phylum Acidobacteriota; class Terriglobia; order Bryobacterales; family Bryobacteraceae; genus Sulfopaludibacter. Next base: position 82,158 of record DATNFO010000044.1, read on the forward strand.
CTGGCTTGCTCGGGCTACATTCACTGGCAGATCGCAGCCGGAATGCTGGCGGGCTATTACATCCTGGCCACGGAAAGTTACCTGGCCACTTACACCATCGGCCGCTTCCATCTCTCGCATGGCCTGTTCGGACCCACCGAAATTCGCATTCTCCTCGCGATCGGAAACCTCGTTCTGCTCTTCCGTCCGCACGTCCAGGTCGCCGGACGCCAGTACCTGCTCTTCGATTGCGGCGGCATCGTCGCGCTCATCGGCATGGCTGCGATGGCCGTCATCACCACGGCCCGCCACACCTCGCACCTCTACAAAGAGGAGACTGTCCGGTGACCCGCGCCGTCCGCTTCGCCGCCGTGGGACTCGCCGGAGCTGCGCTGCAACTCGCGCTCTTTCGTACCCTCTGCTACTGCGGAGTGGCGGCCGCCCCCGCCACGGCGCTGGCCGTTGAGCTGGTGATCCTCAACAACTTCTACTGGCACCAGCGAATCACGTGGAAAGATCGCGGCGCGCCCCACCTCCGCAACCGGGCGCGCCGCCTCCTCCGCTTCCACGCCGCCAACGGCCTTGTTTCCCTGGCCGGCAACACTGCTCTGGTCGCGATCCTCACCCAAACCATTTCGCCGCTGCCCGCCGCAGCTGCGGCGATTGCCCTCTGTGCTCCGCTCAACTACCTGCTCGCCGACCGCTGTGTGTTCCTGAACCCGATAAACTGAAAAGGTGAAAGCTCCCCTCGCTGCCCTGACCACCTTGTTGCTGACCGCCGTCGCCGCGGATTTGGCCTTGGTCCAGCCCAAAGACCTGGCCGCTGAACTCGGCCGTTCCTCAAAGCCCGTCATTCTTCAGGTCGGACCCAACGTCCTCTATCGAAGCCACCACATCGCCGGCGCGCTGTACGCCGGACCCGCTTCCAAACAGGAAGGCCTCGATCTGCTCACGGAAGCCGTCAAAGACCTCCCGCGCGACCGTCAAATCGTCATCTACTGCGGCTGCTGCCCCTGGGACCGCTGCCCCAATATCAAACCCGCCGCCGAAGCCCTGGCTAAGCTCGGCTTCACCCACGTGCGGTCCCTCTATATCCCCACGAACTTCAAGACCGATTGGATCGACCGGAACTACCCAGTCGAACCCGCGCGCTGATCCAGTATGTACCGGTCTCCAGACCGGTACAAGGCGTGCGAAGCGCGCCGGTACAGTTTGGCCATTCACCGTAATCTGCGAGCAGTCGCGCGCCGCGCGACCCGACAGGTAGGATTCTTGTCGGCACGAATTCTGAAATCGCCGACGGCCTGCCGCGCACCCGCATGCTCGAGATCAAGCATTCGGAAGCGCGGTTTTCTCGTCATCGTTCGGGCGCAGCATATACAGCGCACGGCTCGAGCCGAACCACAGGCGTCCCTCGCGATCGCGGAATGCCGCCTCGCCGGCGCGTACCGCAAAGTGTCTGATCTCACCGCTTGCCGGGTCCAGCCGGTCGATGCCTCGCCCCGTCGCGGCGTAGATACGCCCGAGTCCGTCTTCCGCGATCGCCGTACCGCTTCGTCGCTTGCCAGTCTCTCGTCCGACGCATAGCTGCGGTAATGAATGTCGTCCGCGTTTGGATTTTCGATGCGTACAAGACCGCCGCGTGTCGTGGTCGCCCACAACCTTCCGGCGTCATCAATGTGAAGCGCGAAAACCGATCCGTCCGGAAATCCCTTCGCGGGCGGCAGCACGAGCATCCGCCCATCCTTGACGCGCCAGGTTCCGCCAGTAGAACCCGATCCAGATATTCCCGCTATGGTCTTCCGCAAACGCGGTGGGCAAGCCGGCAATATCATGAAACCGCTCGAACTCACCCGTTGCTCTATGCCATCGCACCAGGGCATCTTCGTGCCAGATCCCCATCCAGACATCGCCGCGCGAATCCTCGAACAAGCGGAACACGTCCCCGCGCGGCAGCTCGTTGCCGGCTCGACAGATCGCTGTGGGACCGCGTTCGGCAGTTCCGCCGCGCGCTTCACTCCCCTGAAGCAGTACAAGTTGCCGCGGGAGGGAATCCACCATTCGCCGAAGCGATCCTGCATGTGGATCTGCCCCCACCCCAAAAATGCCGGGCTGCGGCGCGGCGGCGGGCGTCACCCGTGCGAAGTGTTCGCCGCTTCGGCAATACAGCTCCGTGCTGGTTTCCTCTCCGATCGCCGTGCACAGTTCGCCCGCGCGATCCTCAAAGATCGATTTCACGTCTCCGAGGTGCAACCCGTCGCCTCCGAAGGACAAAAAGGAATCGCGTGAATCGATTCTCAGCGCGCCGCGAAACGTGCCCAGCCACAGACTGCCGGCGCTGTCTTCGCCGATCGTCGCAGGCAGAATCAATTGCCCGGGGTCGTCATAGGTCGAAACCGCCGCCTCCCCGTTCTTCGTTTCCGTGAGAACGTGCAATCCGCGCCCCGTCGCGACAACCAACTCGCCGTCGCGCCGCAGCAGCAAATCGTTCACCAGGTTCGATGTGAGACCATTCTCCCGCGAGAACACCCGCTCCGCGATTCTCTGCCCGGGCACGGCATTCGCTGCGATGCGATAGAGTCCCTGCTCCGAGCCAAGCCAGAGCCTGCCGTTCCGGTCGGCCGCCAGACAACGCAGACGGCCCGGCGGCACACCTTCCGCCGAACCGAACCATTGCGTCGCGCCGGATGGTGAGACGCGAGCCAATCCCCCATTCAACAGCACCCACACACTGCCGCTGCCATTGAGGTAGAGGCCGCCGGTATCCGGTTCCGAAGCCTGAGGCGGTAGCGGAACCGCCGAGAACGAAAAGCCGGATTGCGATGGAGCAAACCGGAACAGCCCTCGCGCGGTCGCGCACCACAACGAGCGGCCGTCTTTCTGGACCACGCACCGGTTCACATGTGTCAGATTGGCGCCGCCGTTCAGCCCATAGTTCGTGAACAGGGAACCGCCGCGCGCGCTCGCATCCGGATGGAAGAGCGATAACCCCGCCGCCGTCGCGAACCACAATCCATCTTTCGTTTCGATGACGTCGGTAACATCGCGATCCGGAAGCCCGTCCCGTCCCCATAATTCCGGAACTTCAAGCCATCGAAGCGCGAAATCCCTTCGGAGGTCGCAAACCAAAGAAACCCCCGCGAGTCGCTGAAGATGCGATTGATCGAATTGCGAACCAATCCGTCGGCAGTAGAATACAGCCGCATGGCCGGAGTAGCAGCCCCAAAACCCAAGCCGCCAAACTCCCAACGAAGATCGCCCGACCGGCGTTCATCGCAGAATTATATACCGGGGCAGACGTGACGATAGGAACCCTTCCTGTCGTGCCGCGCTTGCGCGGCTAAGCAAAGCGGCCGTTCATCCTCCCCTCACGAAACCGTTTCCTTCCACCCGCGAATGGCGTAAACTCCCTGTATCGCAACAGGACCACAGCCCGGATCTCAGATTCTCCGCTACCGCATCGCGGAACGCCTCGGCGCCGGCGGCATGGGAGTCGTCTGTAAAGCCCTCGACGAAAAGCTCGACCGTTACGTCGCACTCAAATTCCTCTCTCCCGCCATCGCTCACGACGAGATCCTCAAGCGCCGCCTCCTTCAGGAAGCCAAAGCCGCGTCCGCCCTCGATCACCCCAACGTCGGCGCAGTCTATAGCATCGAGGAAACTCCCGAGGGTGAAGTCTTCATCGTCATGGCGTACTACGAGGGCGAAACCCTCAATGCGCGCCTGCAACACGGCCCGATTCCGCTCAGCCTTGCCCTCTTCTTCACCTCGCAAATCCTCCGAGGCCTCGCCGCCGCCCACGCCAAATCCATCGTCCACCGCGACATCAAGCCGTCAAACGTTATCGTCACCCCTGACGGCAACATCAAAATTCTGGACTTCGGCCTCGCCAAAACAGCGGAAAGCGTTCACCTCACCAGTGCGGGCACCACGGTCGGTACCGCCGCCTACATGTCGCCGGAACAGGCCCTCGGCGAGGAAGCCACCGCGCAGTCCGACATCTGGTCGACCGGCATCGTCCTCTATCAGATGCTCTCCGGACACCTGCCCTTCAGCGGACCCTCGCAGATGAGCATGCTCTATCAGATTGCTCACGAGCCGCCGCAGCCTCTCGATCCGTCCATCCCCGATGACGTCCGCCGCATCGTCACGCGCGCTCTGGCCAAGAGCCTCGCGGACCGCTACCAGTCCGCCGCCGAAATGCTGCGCGACCTGCAGGCCGCCATCTCCGGCACTCCCATCGATTCCGAAACCCGCACGCTCGTGCTCGATACCGCCAGCCTCCGCAGCCGCACCGCCGTTACCGCGACAGCGCCCGTGCCCGCGCCGGCGCGCCGCCGCATTCTGCCCATCGCACTCGCAGCCATTCTGGTCGCCGTGGCGATTCCCTCCGCTGCGCGCTTTGTCCGTCCCTTTCTCCCCGCTAAGTGGTTTCCCCCGGCTGTCCGCCACTTAGCCGTGCTCCCCTTTCGCAACATCGGCAACGACCCCGCCGACGCCGCGCTATGCGACGGACTCCAGGAAATCCTCAGCAGCCGCCTCGCGGGCGCGAAAGGCGCGCGCAACACCATCATCGTCGTCCCGGCCGGAGAGATCCGTCGCCGCAACGTCACCTCGGCGAGCGATGCGTGGAAGCAATTCGGCGCCGCTCTGGCGGTGGAAGGTGTAGTGATGCGCTCCGGCCAGGGGCTGCAGATGACCGTCAATCTTGTCGATGCCGAGCATCTCACCACCCTTGACTCCGCCGTGCTCAAGGACCCGGTCGGAGACTTCGCCGCTCTCGCCGATACGGCTACCCAGCACGTTGCCGAGCTCGTCAGCATCCGCACCGGCCCCGCGGGCGCCAACACCACGCCCGCCGCTTCGGAGTCGTACATAAAAGGAACGGGCTATCTCGCGCGCTATGACAAGCCGGGCAACCTCGACAGCGCCATCCGCGAATTTCAGAACGCCATCAGCCAGGACCCGCGCTTTGAGCTCGCCTACGCCGGTCTCGCCGAAGCCAGCCGCCTGAAATTCCGCATCGATAAGGACCCCAAGTGGATCAAGCTCGCGACGGACAACGCCACCCAGGCTATCAATCTCAATAACCAGCTTGCGCCGGCGTATGTCACGCTCGGCCGCCTGCACGACGCTTCGAACAACAGCGATCTGGCGATCCAGGAGCTCACCAAGGCGCTCACTCTCGAGCCGCTGAATTCCGACGCTACTCTCGCGCTCGGCACTGCCTACGATCACGCCGGCCGTCCCCAGGACGCCGAAAAACTCTTCAGGAAGAGCATCGATCTGCGCCCCGAAAATTGGGAGGCTTATAACCGGCTGGCCGCCTTCTACGCCAAAGCCGGACGCTACACCGAAGCCGATGCGCAATATCGCAAGGCGATTCAGTACGCGCCCGATAACTACATCCTCTACATCAACTTCGGCGCAAATCTGCAAAACCTGAATAAGCGCGACGAAGCTCGCAACATGTACCGCAAGTCCATTGAGTTGAATCCCAATTACCCGAGTTACTCCAACCTGGGCGTTCTTGATTTCGAAGACGGGCGGTATGCCGAAGCGGCCGCCAGCTTCGAAAAAGCTCTCAAGCTCAATGACCTCGATTACCACTTGTGGGCCAACCTCGCCGGCGCCTATGAGCACACCACTGGTTGGGACGCCAAAGCCCGCGGCACGTTGCAGCATGCGGCCGACCTTGCCGAAAAAGCCCGCCTGGCCCGTTCCAACGACGTCGCCGTGCTTGCCGACCTCGCCACTTACAATGCCAAGTTAGGCCACCAGGAGCTTGCCCTCACCCACCTTCGGCAGGCCCGCGCGCTTGCGCCGGACGATGTGGACGTCCTCTTCTGGACCTCCGAAGCGTATGAGGAAATGGGACGCCGCGACGATGCTCTCGATGGGCTGCGGCTCGCCTTCGCCAAAGGCCTCGCCGCCGAACGCGTCGACCACGATCCGGAATTCCAGAAACTCCGCTCCGATCCGAGATTTCTTGCATTGCTGCGGAAATAGGTGAATACTATCCGGGCAAGGAGGCACAATTTTGCCAAGCCCAGACGTAACCGTGAACATCGATGCTTCGGGTGACGCCGATAACCCTGGAGTTGCCCCCGACCAGACGATTCAATGGCAGTTGGACAGTGGAGTAGCCGGGCCGTTCGCCGTGGATCTGCCCAACAGCATGTTCCACGACAACCCGGGTTGTGTCACGTTGGATTCGAATAACCCGACCAGCGAAATCTACACCGTGAAGCACGGCGCCGCGGCCGGAAACCACACGTACACGATCACTGCCGGAGACTGTGCGACCAGGGTCAAAGGTGCCGCCACCGGCGCCCAGACCATCACGGTCGATACCAGTGTCGGCCACCAGCGCGCAGCATACAAGTGAAGTTCAACATCGATACTCGGGGCAGGGGAGTGACGCGGCCTTGAGGCCCGCACCACTGTCAGCAGACCAGTTCGCCCAATAGCTGCAGTGCTTCCCTTGCGTCGCTGGAATGGGGGCGTTCCGGGCGCGCCAGAATGCGGTGGGCCAGCGCCCGCCATACCGCCTCCCGTTGATCGAAGCAGGTTAGGCCGGTGAGCCATTGATTCCAGTGCGGCAACGATGAGAACCAGGTGGATAGCACATTCCTCGCTCGAGACTCTTCCTCCTTGACCCAGTTGGCAAGATCCTTCAGCCATGGCCCACGATCCTCGCCGCGCTCCAGGTGCGCGGCCAATATCAAGATGGCGAAGGCAAGAAACGCGGCATCAGGATCCGCTCCTGGATAGGCCAGGAAGCGCCACGCGAGCACACTTGCGGCGGCGCCCGCCACAGGTTGCCCCAGTTCAATTGCACTTGAGGTCAACTGCGCCAGCGTGTTGCATTCGCCCTCGCACAAATCGCGGCGGGTCGGCGCAAATCGCACCATGGCAGTGCAAGCAAATAGCCTCATCCAGTGGCCGCGTAGTCCTTGTCCGCCCGGACTCCAGGTCGGATCCTCAGGTTCGGACCAGCGGATTAGTTCCAGCACTTCTCGCAGATTGAAATCGTCGGCGGCGACCAGTCCTTGGTTCAGAATAGGCTGCAACAGCGCGTAACACTCGTCGGCCTTCCAGCCGTAATCGGCCTCCGCGACTTCGCGGAGCATGCCTTCATCGATATTCGTCTGCAACAGAGGCGTAAGCGCATTTTCGTCTGGACGCAGCGGCGCCAGAAGTTGTTGCGGAGCGTGAGATCCGAGATGTTCTCGCACGGCTGTCTTCCTGAGACTCAGAGTAGCGCAGCGCGGCAAGCCGCAAACGGATTGGGGCGCCGTTAAGGTGGGTTTGCGGCAGCGCATTAACCACAGAGACGCTGAGAGCGGAGAGAGGGCACAGAGAAAACCGGGATTACCGCTGAGGCGCGAAGGCACGCAGGACTTTGAGGAAGGCACCCGCGCGTGTCGCTGGGCGGTTCGGCAGCGCCTGACGTCGCACGCCGCAAAAAAAGCTCGCAATAGCAATGCGGAGTGAACAGCGGGATCATGGGCGCGCCGGCGGCACCAAATTACCCGCTACGCCGCCGATAGTCCGTGCCCGCGGATCTCCTGCACAAGGGTTTGGATGAGAGGCGTAGCGGCCACGAATTCCACTCCGGCCCCATGCATCTCTTGCAGCACCTGACGCCCGCCCGCGTCCACAAAATCGACATCCGCCAGATCTACCACTGTCCGCCGTCCCTCTGTCGTCGAGGACGCCGTGCGCCAGCATTGCAGCAATTCACCCGACCATAACCCGGCGAGCCGGCCTTCCAACCGGAGAAGCAACTCCCGGGAACTATCGTGAAGGGTAATTTTGAGCATTCCGGGGCAATCTAGCGCAATCGGAATGCCGAATACCAAGGCTAAAGAATCAGTAATATACGAACTGTGCGCGGACTTGCAGGAGAGCCATATGTGCCGACATGCGGGCAGCTTGTCACACTGCGCATGTATTCTGAACACGGGGTAGAAGTGTCAGGTGCGACGCGAGGCCGTCCTCAGCCCGCGCCGGTGTGTCACCCGGCGCCGGTGGCGAAAACCGTGCGCGTTACGCCGTTTTGAAAGAACTAAGTTGTTGAAAACGATGCGAGACGGTTCCGAAAAACCGTGCGCCGCGCACCGTTTTCGCCTGTTACGCCGCCTGAACGGTTTCCACCGGCTGAGGCTCCGGCTCGGCTTCCATCACCGGCGGTTGCTGCGGAATCGCCTGAGCCTTGCAAGCCGGGCAGCAGGTCGCGCAATACCAGCCATGCAGATCCTCCGGCATGTGCAACCGCTGTGGCCAGTTTCCGCATACGTCGCAACAGCCTTTAACCCGCTCCGAGATATGGCAGTTCGGTCTCATGGGGCTGGTCTAAGCATGCTAAGCACCATTATGCCTAAGAAAATGCACATAGCCTGTTTCTTGTAGCAATCAAACAAGTTATTCCTTGCCATAACGCCGAGGTGCGACGCCGCAATTTTTCCCCACCAGTCCCTTTTTATACGCAACCCCGGGTGGTTAATAGCGCCAACTCTTCCCGTCCGCTCCCGCCGGCGCGGTCTTCAGCATCCATTCCTGCATCGCCGGCATCAATCGCTGGATCATCGTCCCGTTCGCTTCCGCCATCGGCATCGGATACCCACCCGTATACCCATGCGGCATCCCCGGACCGAAATCGAACGTCGCCGCCGCGTACGGACCCTTTCCCGGGTCCTTCGTTCCTTCCAAAAACTTCTGCGCCAGATGTACCGCGCGCTCCAGGTAATAAGTGTCCGCCTCTCCGACGGCGAAATGCAGTTTCCCGGCGAGTTTCGGACCCAGCGTCTTCCAATCGCGCTCCATAATGTGGACCAGGTCGTAGCGCTCCCGCCAGTACTCCGCCACCTTATGGTCGATCGCGCCCGTCGCCGGATCCAGAATGAATGCCGGATACCCGTCCTCGCCCACTGGACTGTACACCGCCTGCCAGATATCGAACTGCTCGCCGCTGCGCCCGTGGCTGCCGATGGCCGCTTCGAAGCGAATCGCATCGTCCATGTCGCTGGTGATGGTCCCGCTGCCCTCGCGCATCATCGGAACCGGTACCCGCTTCCACGGCCCTTCGCTCCAAAACGCGTTCTTGTCTTTATAGAGGTCCACCATCGCGTACGCGCGGAAATCGATCGGGTCCGGGCAAAACACCCACGCGCCGTTGAAGAAATCCGGATACAAAACCTGCAGCGCAAGCGCCCGCCATCCGCCCGTCGATCCGCCATACAGCGCCCGCGCCCAGCCCTGTCCGATGCCGCGGAACTGCTTCTCCACGTACGGGTACAACTCCTCGGTCAGTGCATCCCCGTAAGGTCCGACGTTCGCCGAATTCACCGCGTAGGAATCGTCGTAATAAGGGTTGGCGTCCTGCGTGAGCACAATCAGCATGTGCGGCAGCCGGGCGCTCGTCCAGTCCTGATACAGCTTATACGCGTATTCCTGCTGCGCTCCCCCGCGACCGCCGCCGCGCGCCGGAGGCTCCGTCCGAAACCGCGTGAACGTCCGCTCGAAGTGCCCCTGCGCATACAGCACCGGATAACGCGCCTGCGGGTGCGCATCGAATCCTTCGGGCAGCAGAACCACCGCGCCCAAATACATCGGCCGCCCCCAGAATTTGCTCAGCAGCTTGCTCTCGATCTTCACATGCTTGATGTACTGCGTATCGCTCGGCGCCGTCACCGCGGGAATTGTCTTCGTCAACTCTAGCCGCACAGGCGCACTCGCGCCGCCAAGCGTTACCTTGACGCTTTCGCTGTACAGGTTTCCGGGTTTCGAGCTCCAATGCTGCCCTTCGCCCTGATCCATCGGCAACTTCACCGTGTGGCCGTCCGAACGGTGAAATGTCTCGTAGCGATTCAGCACAGCTTGCGCCCAATACTCGCCCGCCGGAACCTCGCCGAGCCGCGACAGCGGATACCCTTGCGCTTTGTTATCGATCACCGCGGATGTAGCCCCGTCCACATCCACGCCGAACATCTGCTGCGTCTCCAGACCTTCGCTGACCGCGGTTCGCGGCTCCCGCGCATTGCTCTTCGCCAGAATCACAATCACGCGACCGTCCGCCGCGCCCGGCCACGACACCTCGATCCGGCTCTGCCCGGTTAACAACCCGCAAAGCGCAACCAATCCAACCAGCAAACGCATTCTCCGAGTCTACCCCGGCGCCGCGTAGCGCGGAGTCTATCGCGTCGAGCAACCCCGCCGCTCCAATCCCTGCCGCATCAAAAACAGATCGTCGTCGCTCCATGGCAGCCCCTCAGTCATCGAATGATAATCCGCCCGCCCCCATTGTGCCTTCATCATCCCCGCTTCCGAATGCCTCGTCACCCCCTGAAGAACGTGCGTGATCTCATGAGCCATCACGTGCGCCAGTACATTCACGTGCTCGCTCGGAGGCACACTGTATTGAATCCGATCCCACAGCAGCACGATGTGAGTTCCATCGAAGGGCAGCGCGTACCCCAGGGCGCCGGGATGCAGATTCGCGGGAGTCTCCATCGAAACACTCATTCGCAGCCCACCTGCCGGACAGTGCGATGCTCCGCGCCAAGCCAGCCGGACCCCGATGCCGGCGAACAACCGCGTCGCCCGCCCGACCGCCTCCACATATTCCAGTTGATTGACGGCATCCGTGCAGATCGTAAGTGTATATGCCGCCGCGGGCCGCACCCGGGCATCCGCCGTCATCACGCCCGCCATCGCCGCTACCGCCGTCAAGGCCGTCAATCGCATATTCCCTCCTCGCCGCCGCCCTGCAGGTGCGGTTCGAAGGAAAAAACTGGCACTCCCCGAAAATATTTTTTTCGTACGCCGCCGTATAGGGTATGGGCAAGAATCGGATTGTTTCCGTATCCCCGGCACCTTTTGCCGCTCCCTCACGGTCACGGCTCCGTATGTACATGATTCAGATACGGAGCCGCGACCGTGAGGAAGCGGTAATAGGTGCATCGAAAGGCGAATGAATCGCGACGACAACAGCAGCCCGTGAGGAAGCGGTAAAAGGTGCATCGAAAGGCGAATGAATCGCGACGACAACAGCAGCCCGTGAGGAAGCGGTAATAGGTGCATCGAAAGGCGAATGAATCGCGACGAGAACGGCAGCCGCATTCTTTCCCAACGCCGTATAATTACGGGAATGCCCGGCGACGCACCGTCCGACACCACCCGGCTGCTGCGCGATTGGGCCAATGGCGACACCGCCGCTCTCAAGGACCTCACGCCGCGCGTCTATCGCGAACTGCGGCGCATCGCCGGCGGCCTCATGCGGAATGAGAGCCCAGGCCGGACGCTACAAGCCACCGCCCTCGTGCACGAGGCGTACCTGAAATTGGTGGACGTGCACAACGTCGATTGGCAAACGCGCGCTCACTTCTACGCCGTCGCCGCTCAGGTGATGCGTCATATCCTGCTCGAAGCCGCGCGCAAGCGTGCCACATCGAAGCGCGGTGGCGACGACCGCCGAATCGAACTCGCCGAAATTCCCGACCTCGCCGCCTCCCGCGATTCTCAGCTCATCGCCCTCGACGACGCGCTGGACCGTCTCGCCGCCATCGATCCGCGCAAAGCACAAATCATCGAGCTTCGTTTCTTCGGAGGGCTCTCCGTCGAAGAGGCCGCCGCCGTTCTGAAGGTGTCTGTCGATACCGTGTTCCGCGATTGGAAGCTCGCGCGTGCATGGCTGATGTGCGAAATCGAAGCAACGCCCAAGGTATAATCGCGCCGTGGACGCGGACCGGTGGCGGAAGATCGAAGACGTCTTTCACGCCGCCAGCGCTCTGCCCCCGCCCGACCGCGCCGCTCTCCTCGATCGCGAATGCGCCGGCGACGATGAGGTTCGGCATACGGTCGAGCGCATGCTCCGGCAATCCGCGGAAGGCATTCTCGATGGGGATGCATGGACGGCACCCACCGCCACGATGCGCCCTGCCTCCCACCTCGCTCCTCAAACCCGCATCGGTCCGTACGAAATTGTCTCGCTGCTGGGCGCCGGCGGAATGGGCGAAGTCTACCGCGCCCGCGATACCCGGCTGAACCGTTCCGTTGCCGTGAAGATTCTCCCCGCTCTCTCCGGCGAAGATGCCGCGCAGCGCCGCCGCCTGTTGCGCGAAGCCCGTGCTGCCGCCGCCCTGAATCACCCCGGCATCGTCACCATTCATGACGTGACGTCGGCTGACGGTCTCGACTGCATCGTCATGGAACTCGTCGAAGGCGCCAGCCTGGAGACGCTGATCGGCGAGCGCGGACTGCCGTTCCCCGACGCCCTCTCCTATGCTGTGCAGATCGCCGACGCCCTCGCCGCCGCGCACGCCCAGGGCATCGTTCATCGGGATCTCAAACCCGCGAACGTGATCGTCAACCAGGCCACCGGGAAGCTCAAGATTCTCGATTTCGGAGTGGCCAAACTGCAACGCCCGCCGGGCGCTTCGCCGCAGCTCGCAGAAACCGTCAGCTCCGAAAACGTGATCGCTGGAACCGTGCCATACATGTCGCCCGAGCAAGCTCTCGGGCAGCGCGTCGATGCGCGCAGCGACATCTTCAGCTTCGGCACCGTCCTCTACGAGATGCTGACCGGCCGCCGCCCGTTCACCGGAGTGAATCAGGCGGGTGTTTATTCCGCGATCCTCCGCGCCGAGCCTCGTCCGCCGGGCCAGTTGATCGCGGCGCCGCTGCCCCGCGGCTTGGAGGCGGTTGTTCTCCGTTGTCTCCGCAAAGAACCGGAGCATCGCTTCCAAACCGCGGCCGAGTTGAAGCTTGCTCTGGAAGACATCGCACGCGGTGGCGCCTCGCGCAAACGCCGCTGGCCGCTCGCGGTCGCAGCCGCCGCCGTCGTCGTGGCCGCCGCCGCGGTAGCGCTCTTCCTCTCCCGCCGTCCTGCGCCTTTGCAGCCGGGTTCCCTGACCCAGATCACGTTCGATGGCGGCATCGCCGCGACTCCCGCCATTTCTCCCGATGGCAAGCTTCTCGCCTTTGCGTCCGACCGCGCCGGTGCAGGCAGCATCGATATCTGGATTCGCCAGCTCGCAGGCGGTGGCCTGATCAAGCTGACGTCGCAACCCGGCGTTTCCTACTATCCGCAGTTCTCCGCCGACGGCACCAAGCTTTACTACCTCACCGGCGGCCAATCGATTGTCGAGATGCCCTCTTTCGGCGGCCCCGCGCGCACCATCGTTATCGATGCCGGTCCGTTCTCCCTGGCTGCCAATGGCGAGATCATCTATACACGGTTGACTCCCGGTTACGCCCCTGGACCGATCATGCGCACCAGCACGTCGGGCGCGCCCCCGCGCGAATGGCAGCCTGCCTGCCGGAGCTTCCCGCATCCGGCCATTTCACCCGATGGCACGAAGATTTTCTTCGCCGGACGGTGCGGCACGGTCGCGAACGGTTTCTTTCTGTCGGAAAGCGGCCCTCCGTCCGTCCTCTCCGTACCAGCGCCTGCCGCATCCGCCGCGTTTTCCGGTCCCGCCTGGTACCGGCTGGCAAGCGGGCGGCAAGGGGTCATCTACGCCAGACAGCCGGCCCTGGTGCGCTTCGAACGCGGAGGCGCCACGGACCTGCTCCCATCCACCGATGGCCTTCGATGGCCGGCCGTCAGCCCCGATGGCATCGTGATCTTCTCCCGCGAACAGGAACCCATGGGCGTTTGGAGACTGCCGCTTTCGGCGCGGAGTTCCGATGCTCCGGCTGAATCACTGGAGGAAGGCATCGGACACTTCGCCGCTTCCCGCGACGGCGAAACGTTGATTTACGGACGCCTGACCGCAGGGACATCCGGCGAACTGGTAGTGCGCAATCTCGAAACCCATCAGAACAGAATCTTTGCCGCGCACGACCTGCTCACGGCGTCGGTAGGTTCGCTCTGGCCGCAAATGTCGCCTGATGGAAAGCAGATCGTCTATCGCCTGGTGGGGAAAGACGGAGGCCACTACCTGCTGACCCTAGCCACTGGCGAAGTGAAGCGCATCGCGGCGCCGGATCGCCTGCAGTTGGCCAGCGATTGGTCGCCGGACGGAAAACGAATTCTCGGCGAGTGCCCGCCGCCGAACTTCGGCATCTGCGAACTCGATCCGGCATCCGGAGCGGTCACAACGCTGGCGGCGCACTCCTCGGACCAGCTCCTCTACCCGAGTTGGCGATGGGACGGCCGCGCCGTGGTATTCATGCGCCGCAAACCCGGCGGACTCACGTCCATCTGGGCCGCGCGTGTGATCGATGGCAAAATGGCGCCCGAATCCGAGTGGGTGGAAATTTCGCCGCCGATGACCGATAACGCAAGGCCGCGTTTTGGCAGCGACGGAGCAACCCTTTATTATTTTCTCGGCCGCGCAGGGCAGCAGGTGCCGGCGATGCAAGCGCTCGACCGCGCCACACTGCGCCCTGCGGGCGATCCCATCCCGCTCGCGCGCACCCCAGCCGAGATTACCGGGATCAGCACCGCCGGACCCTACCCTCTCATCGTCGTCACGCGCAAAGGGGTCATCTACAGCGGCAAGGTCACGCGGGGCAACCTCTGGCAAACCCGTCTGAATTAAGTCGGGAATTGCGAGTGTTGACGGTCAGGGGATTGTGAAAAAATCGAGTTGCTTCCGTATTCCCGGCACCGTTTACCGCTCCCTCACGGTCACGGCTCCGTATGTGCTTGATGCTGCTAACGGAGCCGCGACCGTTAGGAAGCGGTAAAAGGTGCATCGAAAGGCGAATGGAGTGCGACGAGAACGGCAGCCGGATTTTTTTTACCGCCCCGTTAGCAAGCGGTAAAAGGTGCATGGAAAGGCGGACGGATCGCGACGAGAACGAGAGCCGGATTTTTTTACCGCCCCGTTAGCAAGCGGTAAAAGGTGCATCGAAAGGCGGACGGATCGCGACGAGAACGGCAGCCGGATTTTTTCACCGCCCCGTTAGGGAGCGGTAAAGGGTGTATGGAAGCGGATGGAGTGCGACGAGAACGGCAGCCGGATGTTTTCACAGTCCCGTTAGCAAGCGGTAAAAGGTGCATCGAAAGGCGAATGAAGTCCGACGAGCACAACAGCCGAACTTTTCACAGCCCCGTGGAGGAGTGGTTAGTGTTTTCTCCCCAAGTAGTAATGAACAGCCGGGGTGACCACCAGTGACAGCACCATCGACGCCAGAATTCCGCCGATCACCGCGATCGCCAGCGGCTGCAGCATCTGGCTGCCCGCGCCCCAGGCTAGCGCCAGCGGAATCATGCCGGCCATCGTTGCCAGCGCGGTCATCATGATCGGACGAAGCCGGCGCTCGCCCGCGTGGATCATGCTCTCTTCCGGCTCCATGCCTTCGGCGCGGAATCGCTGATCCGCATCCAGCAGCAGAATGCCGTTCTTCGCCACGATGCCGATCACCATGATCAATCCCATGAAGGAAGCGAGATTGAACGTGGTCCCTGTCACCAGCAGCGCTAAGAACACACCGGAAGTGGACAGCAGCGCCGACGCGAGCACCGCCACGGGCGCGGCGAAATCGCCGAATTCGAAAAGCAGCACCAGAAACACCAGCACGATCGCCAGCGCCAGCACCACCATCAGGTCTTTGAAGCTCTTCTGCTGGTCTTCATACTGGCCGCCGTACGACACGCGAACGCTCGACGGGATGTGCAGGTTCGCCACCGCCTCCTGCACTTTCTTCATGCCTTCGCCGAGACTCATGCCTTCGAAACGCGCCGTCACCTGGATATCGCGCTGCAGGTTTTCGCGGCGAATCTCCGTCTGCCCCGGCAATTCCTGCATCGTGGTCAGCGCCCCGATGGTCGCCGTTTTCCCGGTGCCGCTCACCAGCAGCGTGTTGCGGATCGCGTCCATCGATGCGCGCGTCTGTTCGGGAAAGCGCACGCGGATCGTGTAGCTGCGGTCGTTCACCACCACCGGCGTCGGCGCAGGCTCGCCCTGCAGCATGGCGCTCGCGTCGAGCTCCACTTCCTGCGGCGTGAAGCCGGCGCGCGCCGTCACCACCGGATCCACCTGGAACGTGGTTGCCGGACCGGAGATCGTGTTTTCGATTCCGTTGAGTATGTCCACCACTCCGGGAATCTTCTTGATGGCATCGGCCACCGCCGGACCCCACTGCTTCAACAGCGCCGGATCTTCGCTGAACAGTTTGATCACCGCAGGCTCCGGCGCGCTCGTCAGATCGCCGATGTTGTCCTGCAGAATCTGTGTGAACTCGATATCCAGCACCGGCTCGGACTTGCGCACTTTGCCGCGAACGTCGTCGATGATCTCTTCGATACCGCGGCTGCGGTCCGCCTTCAGCTTCACCGCGATGTCGCCCGTGTTGGCCTCGGTGACGGCGGCGAGGCCGAGTTGCAGGCCGGTGCGCCGCGACGTGCTTTCCACTTCGGGCACCGTGCGCAGAATCTGCTCGACGTGATTGATCACGCGATTGGTGGTTTCGAGCGAAGCGCCTGCCGGCATGATGTAATCCAGCACGAACGCGCCTTCGTCCATGTGCGGCAGCAGGTCCGTGCCGAGCGCCGTGTAACAGAGGTACGAAGCGCCTATGAGAATCACCGCGAAAAGCCCGAGTAAGACCCGGTGCTCCAGGCTGAAGCGCAGCACGCGCTCGTAAGTACGCATCATTCGCGAAGGGGGATGATCGTGAGCGGCTTCCGTGCGGCGTCCGCGCTTCCGAAGAAAGAAGTGGCTCAGCGTGGGGGTCCACGTCAGCGCCAGCGCGAGGGATGTGAGCAGCGCCACGCCAACGGTAACCGCCAGCGCGCGGAAGAACACGCCGTACACGCCCGAAATGGTGATGAGCGGCAGCAATACCACGATGGGAGTTACTGTCGATCCCACTAACGGCACACGAATTTCGCGTAGCGCGTTGCTGATCGCTTCGCCGCGCGATTGCCCTTCATCGCGATGCAGCACGATATTCTCAACGACAACGATGGCGTCATCGATCACCAGTCCCACGGCCGCCGCCAGTCCGCCCAACGTCATCAGGTTGAAGCTCTCGCCGAGCACTTTCAGCGCGATGAACGTCACCGCGATCGTCGCCGGAATCACCAGGCCCGCGACCAGCGAAGTGCCCCAGTCGCGCAGGAACAGAACCATGATCAGAGAGGCCAGAACCAGCCCCAGCAGGATGGCGTCGCGCACGCTCTTGATGGATTCGGTGACGATCTCGCTCTGGTCGTACCAGGGCTGCAAGTGCGCTCCTTCGGGCAGCGATTTCTGCAGCGTCGCCACTTCCTCATGCATGGCGTCCGCCACCACCACCGTATTGCTATCGGGCTGACGGAACACGTTGAGCAGCACCGCGGGCTTGCCGTTCGCCGTGACGATGGTGTAGACCGGCATCACGGACGGACTTACCGTGCCAAGGTCGCCGATATGCACCGGCGCGCCGTTCGGCGTGGTCTTCACCACGATGTTCTCGATTTCCGGGACGGTCTTCACCTGCCCGCTGAAAAGGCTCAGCACCAGTTGATGCTGCATTTCGATCAGGCCGGGCGAATCGATCATGTTGGTGCGCCCAATGGCGTCCAGAATATTGGGCACCGTGGTGGCGGTCTCGAGCATTTTGCCCGGGTCCGGCTTCACTTCGAATTCAGGAACCTGTCCGCCCTGCACCACAATCGTGGAAACGCCGTTGACGCGGTTCATGCGCGGCTTCAGGGTATAGGTCGCGAGCTCCCATAAGTTCGTAAGCGGAATCGTGTCGCTGGTGAGGCTGTAGCCCATGATCGGGAAGGCTGCGAACGTGAGCCGGTTGGCCGTGATCTTCGCCGTCGCGGGCAGGGAAGTCTGCACGCGCGCCAGCGCCGCGTTCACCAGTTCCAGCGTGCGGTACATGTCCACGTTCCAGTTGAAAAACAGGTCGATTTCCGCCGTGCCGCGGCTGGTGACGCTCCACAAATGATCGAGGCCGGGCACCGAGTTGACAGCTTCTTCGATGGGTCGCGTGGTGGTGACCAGCATCTGATCGATAGGGAACACGCCGTTATCCACGCCGATGACGATGCGCGGGAAATTCGTTTCGGGAAACGCCGCTACGGGAATGCTCAGCGCCAGATAAACTCCCATGGCCACCAGCGTGAGAATCAAAAAGATGATGGGCTTGCCGTGCTGCGCCGTCCAGTGTGTGGGCGGACCGGCGGGCGGCGCGGCGGGCGGAGGCGGCGCCTGGCCGTTTTGAACCGCGACGTCGCTCATTTCTTTGCGCCCTCGGCCGGTTCGGGAGCCTTTTCGTCGTCGTCCTTCTCACCCGGCTGCACAACCCGCACCTTGGCTTTGTCATCCAGACCCACGCCGCCGACCACGATCACCGAATCGCCCGGAGACACGCCGCTGAGAATCTGTACTTTGTCGCCGTCGCGTACGCCGATCTCGACCTTCTTCTGATGCGCGGTGTTGTTCGCCGAAACCGTCATCACGGCGCTGCCTCCCTCTTCGCCGGGCAGAACCGCGGCCGCCGGAACCACCACTGCCTGCGGAATCACCGCGGTCACAATCGTGACGTGCGCACTTGCGCCGGGCTTCAATCGCTCGCCGGTATTATCGGCCTGCACCCAGACCTGCACGGTGGTGCTCGCCGGGTCGGTCGCCGGACTCACCACCGTCACCTTGCCCGGGAGTTCGACGCTTCCATCGGTCAGTTTGATGGTCGCCGCATTTCCCACCTTCACGGTCGCGGCTTCTTTTTGCGCGACGTTGGCGCGCGCCACCACGCGCGACGAATCCACGATTGTGACCATCGGAGTGCCGGCCTGCGCGATGTCGCCCGGGTAAAGCGGACGATCCGCCACTGTGCCTGAAATCAGGGCGCGCACTTCCGTGTAACCGACCTGCGCCTGCGACGCCTGCAATTGCGCCCGCGCCGTTTCGACTGCCGCCCGCGCGCTCTCTACTTGCGTCTGCTTGCCGACGGATTGCAGAGTGCGCAAATGTTCCTGCGCGGTTTGGAGCTGAGCCTTGGCCTGCGCGAGCGCAACCGCGGCGTCGTCCACCAGCTTGCTGGCAAGCGCGCCTTCCTTCAGCAGATTCTGCCGGCTCTCCAGTACTTTGCGCGCGGCGTCGTACTGCTCCTGGAAGCTCTGCACGTCCGTCTGGGCCTTGACGATCGCTTCCGGCACGGTGGCGTCGGCGGTGCTGCGCAGATTGGCTTCCGCCTGGTCCACCTGTCCCTTGCTGGCGGCCGCCGCGGCTACCAGATCGCGATTCTCCAGCGTGGCGAGTAATTGCCCTTGCCTGACGTGATCGCCGCGGTTGACATAGAACTTCGCCACCGGCGCGCTGATCTTCGGCGAGACGTTGCTCTGGTCAATGGGAAACAGCACGGCATCGGCTTCCACCAGGCGCCGCACGGAATCGAACGCCACGGGCTGCACCTGCACCGGAGCGATGGGCTCGGCTTCTTTTTCTTCTTTCTTCGCGCACCCGGGGGCCAGCAGACACGCGGCCAGCGGGATCCATAAATATTTCGACATTGGCTAAAAGTTCCCCGTCAGTGACTGCAAATTCGCCAGCGCCAGGCGATAGCGCTCCACGCCTTCGGCATACGCATTGCGCGCCGCAGCCAGCGTGCTCTGCGCATCCACCACTTCCAGCACGGTGGCTTCGCCCGCCTGGTAGCGCAGCACGGTGAGCCGCAAACTCTCCTGCGAAAGATCCATACTGCGGCGCAGCGACGCCACCTGCGAGGACGCAAGCTGCGCTTCCAGATAAAACGAATTCAGATTGGCCAGAAGCTGGCGCTGGGTGAGACTCAGATCATTGCGCGCCTGCTGCAATTGCAATTCGGCTTGCCGGATCTTGCTGCGCGCCGCTCCCCACGTCCACAGAGGCACGGTCAGTTGCGCCTGCGCGGCGCTGCCGAGATTGTTCAGGTGCTCGGGGTTATAGACGGCGAACTGATTGGCGTTGATGCCGAAGAAGTAGTCGAAGGAAAGGGTCGGCAGCAAGCCCGCGCGCGCCACGGCGATGCCGTTGATCTGCTGCTGCACAACCGCCTGTGCGGCGCGGATATCCGGGTTGTTTTTGGATGCGAGCGCCTGAACATTGGTGAACGCGGGTAAGGCGGGAGCGCTGTCCATATCGTCGATGAGGGTATAGTCCTGGCGGAAATCGGTGAACAGAAAAACGGCGAACCCGATGCGCGCCTTATCGAGCGCGAGTTGCGCGTTCTGCACGTCCCGCAGGCGCTGTTCGAGCTGTATTTGAGCTTTGATCACGTCGGCATGCGCCACTTCGCCGCCGGCTTCCTGCTTCTGCGTGATATCCACCAGGGTTCGAGCTTCGGCGAGACTCTGCTGCGCGTTCACGAGCTCGCGCTGCGCGACCACCACCGCGTAATAGTTGGTGACGGTTGCCGCGATGATGCCGCGAGCGGCAATTTCGGCGCGCGCGCGGGCCACAGCCTCGGCCGCCAGGGCGCGGCGATAATCGGCTCGCTTGCCGGGCGCAAAAATATCGCCATGCACGATGAGCTGATCGTTATACACGTGCGGTCCGTCATTGGAGACGAAAACGCCGCTGGGCGTGCCGTTCGGTTGCGTGTAGATGAACTGGCTGAAGGCGTTCAGCGTGGGCAGCATCGCGGCGCGCGCCTGCACGGTATCTTCGTGGGCGATTTGCGCGGCGATGTTGGCCGAGAGGAGCGCCTGGCCATACTGCCGGACGCGCGCCAGAGCCTGCTCGAAATTCAGAGTGACGGGCGCACCCGGCGGCCCGACCGGTGGAGCATTGGCCGAAACCCCCGGCTGCTGCTCGGTGGGAGCGCCCGGTTGCGGCTGAGCTCCTTGCGGCTGCGGCGCTTTGGGGATCGGCTGGTTCCCCGGCTGAGGAACCGGCGCGGTCTGCTGTGTCCCGCGCGGAGCATTCTGCTGCTGCGCGGGCGGCTGCTGCTGCTGCGCGGGCGGCTGCTGCTGCGGGGGCTGCGCCCAAGCGGAGACAGCCAGAACGAGAGGCAAAAAACGCATCATGGCCAACTACATTATAGGGATAGGCAGATGAAGGATTGCTGAAAGAAGCAAGCGAGCTGGGCTTGCCTGCACGAAGTTCGAAACCACTGTCTTACGGAGCTGTGAAAAAATCCGGCTGTGGTTCTCGTCGCAGCGTGTTCGCCTTGCGATGCACCTTTTACCGCTTCCTTACGGGGTTGTGAAAAAATATCGAATTGCTCTTATGCCGACTTCAAAACGCCTCGGATCCCCGGCACCTTTTACCGCTCCCTCACGGTCACGGCTCCGTATCTAGTTGATTCTGCTAACGGAGCCGTGACCGTAAGGGAGCGGT
>DATNFO010000045.1:0-211490 GCA_035606355.1 Candidatus Limnocylindrales bacterium
GAGGTAGATCATCCACGTGTTACTCACCCGTACGCCACTGTACTCACCAGATTGCTCCGGCTTTCTCGTTCGACTTGCATGTGTTAGGCGCGCCGCCAGCGTTGATTCTGAGCCGGGATCAAACTCTCGTTTGAAGTTTACGACAACCAACCCCCTAAAGGGCCGGCCATCTATACTGTAGAAATCGCCCCGGTTTACTCAGAGTTTCTGACGAAGTCGCGATAACTGACATCCCTCTTACAGGCTGCCCGCTACCGCTTTTTTCTTTACTGCATCCAACCAGATTGTCAAAGATCTGCACGTTGGGCGACAACATCCTAATGCCATCGCTTACCGCGGGCCTCGAAACTTGTTCCGGCGCGCAAGCCACCAAAGGCTCGCCCTACCGGGAAAATTTAGAGAAATTAAAAAGAGCCAAACAGGAAGGCCGTATTCCGCTTCGACGGTGGCCCGCCGAAGTTTTGTTACCGTTCCTTACTAGAGGATTCTTATTACTTGTACCACAGCATCAGGCATTTGGCAACCGCCAGTTGCCCGGGCTGCGTTCCTCAATTGCGTTCTTGACCAGAATATCAAGGGCTCCCGGGAATTGCAATAGTTTTATTATCACGCTTCCGTACTTTTTTATCCGAAATTCTCAAGCCCTCCCAAACCCTTGAAAATACGCCCTCTGCACGCCATCCCCGCAATGGCTACAATAGTCCCATGTGGCCGTCTGTGGCCTTCTTCGCGCTGGTTCTCCAAGCCACTCCTGACTCGCTGTTGAGCCGCGTCACCGAAGAAGCTTCCATCTTTCAACAGAACATGCCCGAGGCCCTCTCCCAGGAGACCTTGCAGCAGCGCTCCCTCCTTCCTCCCTCCCGCTTCCGCCCGCGCACCGGTAACGCCGTCAATGACGCCCCCAAACTCCGCCTGCGCGTTCGCGAAATCGTCTCCGAATACAGCGTAGGCCACCTCAAGGATTCCGACTCTACCGATCTTGTCGAGTTCCGCCAGGTCATCTCCGTCGACGGAAAACCCGTGCAGTCCGCCGATGCGGCCCGACGCGCCCTATCCCTCGACATGCAATCCGCCGACGACCGCATCCGCAAGCGCATGCTGGAGGAATTCGCCAAAAACGGACTCGTCGATATCGCCACCGACTACGGCCTCATCCTCCTCGCCTTCACGCCGCGCGGCATCGAAAATATGACCCTGCAACCGGCCGGTGAAACGCAGATCGGCGCCGACCGCGCGCTCGGCTTCGCCTGGAAGCAGAAGACAGCGGCCGGCGGCGAACTCGAATTTCACGGCCGCCAGGCGGCGCATCGCGCGCTGCAAGGCATGTTGTGGGTACGTGCAGCCGATGGTCTCCCGCTGCGCATCTCCGCCTTTGCCGACCATATCGATCCGGCGCACCACGAGATCCGCGACGAAGCGACCGTCGATTACGCGCCTTCTGCTCACGGTTTCCTCACCCCGGCGAGCGTGGTCCACCGGCACATCGTCGATCGCCGGCTCATCACCGAGAACCTCTACCGTTACGCTCCCTTCAAATTGTTCAGCGCCGATGCCGACATCAAGTTCACGGAGATCCCCGACATGCCGCCGGCTGCGCCGCCCGCGCCGGTGAAGAAGAAATGAGGCCCGTCGTTTACCTGCACGGGTTCGCTTCCGGCCCCACATCGAGCAAGGCGCGCTTCTTCAAACAGCGGCTTGAGGCCGCGGGCATCCCCGTCACAGTGCCCGACCTGGCGGCAGGCGACTTCCCGCACCTCACCATCACCGGGCAACTCCGTGTCCTGCAGCAGGCCGCCGGCGCCGGACCGGTCTCGTTGATGGGCTCGAGCATGGGCGGCTATCTCGCGGCATTGTACGCCGCGCGTCATCCGGAGGTGGAACGTCTGGTGCTGATGGCGCCCGGCTTCCGATTTGCGACGCGCTGGCCGGAGCTGCAGGGCGCCGAAGCCATGGAACAGTGGCGCCGCACCGGATCGATGGAGGTCTTCCACTACGCCGAGAATCGCCCGATGCAGCTTTCAACCGATATCATCACGGACTCCGAGCAATACGAAGGCGAGCCCGCTTTTCAGCAGCCGGCCCTCATTTTCCACGGAATCCACGACGATGTGGTTCCCATCGAGTACTCGCGCCAATTCGCCGCCGGACGAAAGAATGTCCAACTCTTCGAGATGGACGCCGGGCACGATCTGCTGAACATGCTGGAACCGATAGCGGCCAAAACTCTGGACTGGTTCCAGTAACGACCGGCCTCCCGGCCGGTCGCAAATTTTCTTGTGTGAACCGAACTGCGCACGTGGCAACAGGAATCTTTCCTGTTGCGGCGAGCGAAGCGCGCCAGCGTTGCCAGAATCCTCTTCGAGCCGTCGCGCGCCGCGCGACCCGACAGGAAGGATTCCTGTGGGCACGAGGCGTCGCCACCCCGCCCTTACTCTCCCACGTTCGTCTTCTGACCCGACGGCGCAGCCAGTGACAAAGCCATCGTCGCCCACCCCGTCCCGGCAGCCGAAATAAACTGATCCACGCCGTGCGGGAAGCCGTTCTCGAAGTAGGGCTGGAACCCGGCGGCGCGCGTTTTCACGTGCCACGATCCATCCTCGTGCTGCGTAGCGAGAAGGTACTTCACACCCTTCTGATACGCGGCGTCGGTAACCGGCAGTCCGGACGCCTGAAGCGCGACCATCGCCAATCCCGTTGTGAACGCATTGCTCTCCATCGTCGCCAGATCGCCCCATCCTCCGTCGGCACGCTGCATGGCGAGCACTTCCGCGCGCACCTTGGCAGCGGCGTCCTTTCTTCCTGCCCAACTCAGGCCGAGCAGCTTGAAAGCGGCTTCATAATGCGTGTCCGGCTTGGACTCGGAGAGCCAGTCCGCGGCGCGCTGCACGGAGCGCTGGAACGCGGCCTTATCCACATTCGGCGAATACAACTGCAGGGCACGAAGTGCGATTGCGGCTTGGGTAACCGCAGTCCCGCAAAGCGGCGGACGCGATTCCGGCCCCACGGGCCAGCTTCCATCGAGAGCCTGGTGGCTCTGAATGAACATGGCGACCGCATCGGTGGAAAGATCAGCCTTCACCTTGTCCTCCCCGAAACCGGTCAGGACATACCCGATGATCACCGGACTTGCGTTCAATACCGGAACCAGCATGCCCTGATGCAGAACGTCGCGAGCACCCGTGAGCATCGCCTGATGCACCTGAATCTGCTGGGCTGCGATTTTCTCATTCACGCGGAAGCCATGCCTCCGGGCGGCGGCGACGGCCATCTCGGTGATGCTGTTGTTGTGGCAGGAGAAGCATCCGGCCTTCATCGGGAAGTTCGCGTCGGTGGTCTGTAACAGCGTAAGGGCCGATTCCACAGCCTTCTGAATGGTGTTTCCGGAGCGCATCACGGCCGGTTCGACAGTCATTCCGCCGGAGGAAGGCGCACCGGCCTTGACCAGGACGTCCACCACCGGGGTGTTGCCGTGCATCCGCGCCATATCGAGCGCGGTCAAGCCGCTGTCCCCCGATTTAGCATGCCCGCTGCGAAACTTCACATCCGCGCCCTTCGCCACCAGCAGCTTAATGTTTTCCGGCGACAACTGATCGGTGGTGGCCGCATACAGCAGCGCGGTGCGTCCCGAGGGATCGAGCGCGTTGGGATCGGCGCCATGGTCCAGCAGCATTTTCGTAAAGCTCGGAACATTGAGTGCGGACGCGAGCTGAAGCGCGACGGTGTACTGTTTGGCATCCGGGTTCGCGGCGACCACCAGATCCACGCACTTCATGCACTTGGTGACATACGCGTATGGCATGGCGTAGCCGGCGACATTCTTTACGTCGGCGCCCGCGGCCTGCAGTGCCTGCATGCCGGCAAGGTCGCCGGCCAGGGCGGCTTCCAGGAATGGCGTCGATTCGGCATCCACATTCGAGCCCGGGTTCGGATTGGCTTTGTGCGCCAGCAGCAATTTCACCGTCGCCGAGTTGCCCTGCCGGCCCGCGGCGATCATCAGCGGAGTGCGGAAATCAGCGGACTTCGCGTTTACATCCGCGCCGTTATCCACCAAAACCTTGGTCTTCGCCAAATCGAGAGCCGCCCACATCAGCGCCGTGGCTCCCGCGTCGTTCTTCGCATTCACGTTCGCGCCCTGCTTGATGAGGTGTTCGAGCGCCGGCGCATCGGCGTAGAGGACGGCGTACATAAACGGCGTCGAGCCTTCCGGGCCGCGCGCGTTGAGGATTTTCGGATCGGCAGAGACCGTCTTGTGGAACGCGGCCATGTCACCCGTGCGAAGGGTCTCGACAAGCGAGACGGCTTTCGGATCGATAGGCGGGAGCGGCTTCTCGTTAGCCAGCGCATCGGGCCACGGCGCGCCCTGCTCAATCCAAGCCTTAATGGTCGCGATCTGTTCCGGCTTCAGCGGCCCGGTCGGAGGCATCTGCATGCCGAACTCGTTGCCCGTCAGGCGATGGAGAAGCAGACTGTTTTCCGCGTTCCCCGGTTGGATGCGGCGGCTGCCCGGCTTCATCACCGAACTGCGCTGGTCTACCCGCAAGCCGTTGGTCTGCTTGTTGGGTCCATGGCATCCGATGCAGTTCTGCCGGAAGATCGGCGCTACATCGCGGCCGAAGTCTACTTTCGCGGGCTGCGCAAATGCAGGCAAACAAAGAGTGAGGATTGTACAGATTCGAAACATTGGTTCCCTCCGATACGTGTGCGTTCGAGTATATACCGGAAAGGTGCCGGAGCGTCAGGAATTATCGCACTGGCGGGGAAATTGGGGTACCGGTATCCGGCACCCCAAAAGGACTCGTGATTACCAGACGCGACAGGCGTTTACCGGAGCCATCGGCTGGCCCGCTTTGCAGGAGAAGGCTTGGCGAAACTCCGGCATATTCCGGACCACCCCATTCACGCGATCGCGCGCCGGGGAGTGCGGGTCCGTCTGGACTTGCATGCGCAGCGCTTCGGGGCGCGTATTGTCGCACCAGATCTGGCCGAAGGCGAGAAAGAAGCGCTGCTCCGGGGTAAAGTCGCCGATCACCGGTTTCTTTCCGGCCAGCTTGTTCTCCAGAGCCATTAAGGCAACGCGCGCGCCCCCGTTATCCGCCGTATTTTCGCCCAGCGTGAGTTGCCCGTTGACATGCACCTCCGGCGCAACCGTGAAGTCCGAATACTCCTTCACCAGACACGCCGTGCGAGTTTCGAATTCCTTCGCATCCTGCGGCGTCCACCAATCGTGCAGATTGCCCTTGGCGTCGAACTGGCGGCCTTCATCGTCGAACCCGTGCGTCAATTCGTGACCGATCACCGACCCGATTCCACCATAGTTGACTGCATCGTCGGCGTCCTGCTGGTAGAAGGGCGGCTGGAGGATGCCGGCCGGGAAATTGATGTTGTTCATCGTGGGGTCGTAATAGGCGTTGACGGTGGGCGGCGTCATGTCCCACTCGGAACGATCGACGGGCTTGCCGATCTTGTTCATCTGCCGCTGGAATTCGAATTGGTCCGCGCGGATGCCGTTGCCCATCGGGTCGTCGCGCTTGACGACCACGCTCGAGTAGTCGCGCCACTTATCGGGGTAGCCGATTTTATTGGCGACCGCCTTCAGCTTGATCTCGGCCTGTTGTTTGGTCGCGGCGCTCATCCAGGAAAGATTGCGGATATCGTCGCCCAGAGTTTTCTCGATCTCGTTCACCATCTGCAGGGTGCGTTCCTTGCCCTGCTTGCCGAAGGTGCGCTCCACGAACTTCTGGCCGAGGGCCTCGCCGAGTTGCGCGTTGGTGTAATCGACGCAGCGCTTCCAGCGCGGACGCATCTCCTTCTGCCCGGTGAGAGTCTTGCCGTAGAAATCGAAATTCTCCTTGAGGAACGCCGACGGCAGCAGTCCCGCCTGGCTATGGAGCAGATGCCAGGTCAGGTAGGTCTTCCAGTGATCCATGGATTCGCTCTGAATGAGCGAGTTCATAGCCTTGAAAAAATCCGGCCATGCGACGTTGACGCTGTCGAAGGAAGGCGCGTGGGCGTCCACAATGTAGCGGTTCCAATCGAAGCTGGGGGCGAGCGAGGCGAGAGCGCCACGCGTCATCTTGTGATACTGCTTTTCGGGATCCCTCCGCGACACCAGATCGAGCGATCCCTTGGCGAGAGCCGTTTCCATCGCCATCACGGTATCCGCGTCGACCTTCGCCTGAGCTGGCTTTTCGCCGGCGAGCTCAAAGATGTGCTGCACGTGGACAACGTACTTTTGGCGGATTTCGATGCTCTTGGGGTCCTCTTTGAGGTAGTAATCGCGTTCAGGCAAGCCCAGACCGCCCTGGTCCGCCTGGGCGATGTTCATGTTGGCGTCTTTGAAGTCGGCTCCGGCGCCGAATTCAAACAGGCTCTCGACGCCCGCGCGATGCAAGTGTGCGATCTCGGCGGCGAGCTCGCCCTTTTCCTTCAGGGCGCGTATGCGGGCCAGTTCAGGCTCCAGCGGTTTGATGCCTGCGGCTTCGATGCCCTTTTCGTCCATGCACGCGGCGTAATAATCGCCGATCTTCTGGGTGATGGCGTCGCGGTTGGGCGCTGGCTTGGCCGATTCTTCGAGGATGTCATGGAGCACGTCCCGATTGCGTTCCTCCAGTTCGCTGAAGCGTCCCCAGCGGGCCTGGTCCGGCGGAATGGGATTGCGTTTGATCCAGCCGCCGCAGGCATACTGGTAAAAATCGTCGCACGGGCTGACCGACTTATCGATATTGCTGAGGTCAAAGCGGAGAGAGCTCTCGCGGGAAGGGGGCGCCGCCGGGTTCTGCTGCGGCACCGGACCCGGCTGTTTGGGAACAGGGGGCTGGGTAGAAGGCGGCTTTTGTTGAGCAAAGGCGGCCAGAGCGGCCAGAATCAGAGCGGCGACAGTCTTGCGCACGACGAATAACCTCACCTCTAATTCTACGTTGCAGCGGCAATTTGGGTGCGCAACGTTGGGGTGTTATACTTGCCGACTGTAATCCCTATGGCTAACCTTTTTGTTCGTAAGCCGCTGAACATGCTCGTGTCCGAGGCCCAGGAGACCGGCGAGAATAGTTTGAAGCGCACGTTGGGTGTGTTTCAGTTGACCGCTCTCGGCGTGGGCGCGATCATCGGCGCTGGCATTTTCGTCATGGCCGGGCTGGGCGCGCACTACGCCGGTCCGGGCCTGATGCTCTCCTTCGTGCTGAGCGGTTTGGGATGCGCATTCGCCGGCCTCTGCTACGCCGAGTTCGCCGCCATGATTCCGCTGGCGGGCAGCGCGTATACATATGCTTATGCCACGCTCGGCGAAATCTTCGCGTGGATCATCGGCTGGGATCTGACGCTCGAATATGCCATGGGGGCCAGCACGGTGTCTTCGGGCTGGTCCAATCACTTCATCGAACTGCTGGACATCTTCCATATCCAAATGCCGCTCTGGCTGGCTTATGACCACTGGACCGCGCTGCGCACGGCGGAGAACATGATCGCACGGCAGATTGCGGGGACGGATTCTTCACTGGTAGCGGGTTCGCAGGCGTTCCTCGACCGAGTAGGCAAGATTGTCGCGGCACAGTCGCCGGACCTGTTGCAGCGGGCGCATCAATTGGTGAACGCGCCGCACATCTTCGGCGTGGAGATCGGGTTCAACCTGCCCGCGTTCCTGATAGCGCTGGTCATCACCGCGATTTTGACTGTCGGCATCAAAGAGAGCGCGCGCTTCAACGCCACCATCGTGGTGATCAAGGTAGCGGTGGTGCTGTTCGTCATCGGGCTCGGCATTACGTACATCAACACCGCCAATTGGGGCCACGACTGGAGCAGTTTCGCTCCCATGGGCTTCAGCGGCGTCGGCGCGGGCGCGGCATACATATTCTTCGCATACATCGGGTTCGACGCGGTATCGACGACGGCGCAGGAGGCCAAGAATCCACAGCGCGATTTGCCGATCGGCATCATCGTCTCTCTGCTGGTTTGTACAGTCTTGTATATCTCGGTAGCGGCGGTGCTCACCGGCATGGTGCCGTGGCAGGACGTGAACATCGAAGCGCCCATCGCTCGCGCATTTTTGGATCGCGGCCTGACGACGGCATCCCATATCATCACGCTGGGCGCCCTCGCCGGCCTGACGAGCGTCATGCTGGTGATGCTTTTGGGCCAGACCCGCGTGCTGTACGCGATGGCGAACGACGGTCTGCTGCCGAAGCGTTTTTTCGCGGCCATTCACCCGAAGTTCCGCACGCCGTGGAAGAACACGATTCTGGTGGGGCTGATCGCGGCAATCGTCGGCAGCGTGACCCCGATCGACGACATCGGCAAGATGGTGAACATCGGAACGCTGCTGGCATTTGTGATCGTATGCCTGGCGGTGATCGTTCTGCGCAGGACGGATCCGGCGCAGCCGCGGCCGTTCCGCACGCCCTGGGTTCCGCTTGTGCCTTTGCTGGGCGTCGGTTTCAACGGCTACATGATGTACAAGCTGGGCTGGGTAAACTGGGCTCGGCTCTTCATTTGGCTCGGCATCGGCCTGATTGTCTACTTCTCATACAGTCGGCATAACAGCCGCGTTCAGGCAGCGCTCGCGGCGAAAAAGCGGTAATTCAGGATTCCTGACGGCACGGGGAGGCCAGCCTACCCTACTTTGAAGCCTTCCCACCGGGCGACTACTGCGCTGGCGAGGCAGTTGCCTAATACGTTGATTCCGGTTCTGGCCATGTCCAAAACTGCATCGACCCCCAGCAAAACCGCTACGCCTTCCATCGGCAGGTTGAAGGTGGCCAGCGTTCCGGCGAGGATCACCAGGGCTGCTCTGGGGACTCCGGCGACTCCTTTGCTCGTCAGCATCAGGGTGAGCATCATGAGGAGCTGATCGCCAATTCCGAGATTCTTTCCCGCGGCCTGCGCTACGAACACGGAAGCCAGTGAAAGGTAGAGCGCGCTCCCCACGAGATTGAAGCTGTAGCCCGCCGGAATCACGAAGCCGACAATGTGCTTCGGCACTCCGAACCGCTCCATGTTTTCGAGCGCGAGCGGGAGGGCGGCTTCACTGGACGCCGTCGAAAAGCCGATCAGGAAGGGCTCGCGCACAGCCCTCCAAAAACGCGCGGCGGGGATTCTCAACAGCGGAAGCGCGGGCGCGAGCACCAGCAGAACGCAGAGGAAGCTTGACACATACATCGTCAGGATGAGCGTGCCAAGGCCGAAGAGCACTCCGAGCCCTTTGCTTCCCACGGTGACCGCGATAGCCGCGCCGACGCCTAAAGGCGCAAGGTACATGACGTACGTCGTATAGCGGAACATCACTTCGGCGAGCGACCCGCAGAAATCGATCACCGGTTGCGCCTTCGCTCCGATGGCTGCGCAGGCTGCGCCGAAGAGAAATGCAAACACGACGATCTGCAGCGCGTCGTTGCGAGCCATGGCATCCATGATGCTCGATGGAAAGATGTGTTCCAGCACGCTCGCGAAAGTGGTCTGCGACGCCGGCAGCGCTGCTTCGGCGGCCGTTCGCTGGATGGGGATTCCGATGCCGGGACGGACGAGATTCACCGCGGCCAACCCGAGAAACAGCGCGAGCGTAGTGACGATTTCGAAATACAGGAGCGCCTTGCCGCCGATTCTGCCCATGCGCTTCATATCCCCGCCGCCGGCAATGCCGACCACCAGCGTGGAGAAGATCAGCGGGGCGATGATGGAGCGGATCAGGCGAAGAAATACGTTGCTGACGGGTGACAGTTGCTTCGCGAACCCCGGGACTGCCACGCCGAGCAGAACGCCCGCGGCCATTCCGATAAAAATCCAAGCGGTGAGAGACAGCCGTTTCATCGTTCGCCCCATTTCAGTTTTTGGCGCAGCACGTCAAAGAACATCATGCGCGGCGGCCGTATGAGCAGCAGTGCGTGGTCGGAACTTTTGCAGACGACAGTGTCGTGTTCGCGGATGGGCGTGCCCACCTGACCATCGATGGTGAGGTACACGCTTTCGTCGGGCCCTTTGGAAATGATGCGGACGACGCTGGTTTCGGGCACCAACACCGGGCGGTTGGTGAGCATGTGCGGACAGATCGGCGTGAGACAGATCGCCGGCACCGAAGGAAAAATGATGGGACCGCCGGCCGAGAGCGAGTACGCCGTGGAACCGGTCGGCGTCGAAACGATGAGCCCGTCGGCTTTGTAGGCGCAGACGAACTGGCCATCGACGTGAGTATCCAGATCGATCATGCGGGCGAGCGCGGACTTGGTGAGCACGGCGTCGTTCAGAGCGTCGTAGCGGGCGATTACCTGGTTGTCGCGAACCACTTCGGTGGCGAGCAGCTTGCGTTTGGCGATGCGGTGCTCGCCCCGGAAGGCGCGCTCGAGCTCGGGATAGATTTCGTCGATGGTAATGGCGGTCAGAAAACCGAGGCCGCCGAGATTCACGGCGAACAACGGGATCTGGCGGTTTCCCATGGCGCGGGCTGCGGACAACAGCGTGCCATCGCCGCCGAGCACCACGATGAGGTCGCAGCCTTCCGGCGTATCGGAGCGCGGAAACGTCGTGAGCTCGGGCGCGTAGATTCCGGTGGCGGCGTCGGCGCGCACCTTGATGTTGCGCTCTTCCAGCCACTCGATGAGCCGCGGCACAATCCCGGCGGCGGCCGGCGAGTTCGGTTTGGAGATGATGCCGACGGTATTAATGATGGGCATACAGGAGAAACTCCTTGTTCCCTTCGGCCCCTAAAATGGGGCTCTCCATAATGGCGGTGGCGAAACCCAACTCCTGAACCGCCCGGCTGACGCGCTCCTGCGCGGCGCGATGCAATTCGGGGTCGCGCACAATTCCGCCCTTTCCTACCTGGCCTTTGCCCACCTCAAACTGGGGTTTGATCAGTATAACCATTTGCCCTACGGGTTGGAGAAGCAGCACGGCGGCGGGCAGGATGAGGGTAACGGAGATGAAGCTGACGTCGCAGACGAGCAGGTCAGCGAGTTCGCCGATGTCATCGAAGGAGAGCTCGCGGGCATTGATGCTTTCGTGAACGCGCACGCGCGGATCGTTGCGCAATTTCCAATCGAGCTGCCCCGCGCCGACATCCACGCAGTGGACACGCGCGGCTCCCGCCTGCAGGAGGGCATCGGTGAAGCCACCAGTGGAGGAGCCGATATCGAGGCAAATTTTGCCGGCGGGGTCTATGGCGAAATGCTGAAGCGCGCCGGCGAGCTTGAGCCCCCCGCGACCCACGAATTGCGGCCTCGCGAGGAGCTCGACGACTGCATCGGGCTCGACGGGCTGACCGGGCTTGGAAGCCTTTTGTCCGTTGAGGCGGACGCTGCCGGCCATGATGAGGGCTTGCGCTTTCTCGCGCGATTCGGCGAGGCCGCGCTCCACCATGAGTCGATCCAGCCGGTTCTTCACGGGCGTGTCACGAATTGCGATGAACGATGAAATCCGCGATTTCGCGCAGGCGGGCGGCACGCGGTCCGAAGGGCTCCAGCACCTGGTGGGCGCGCGCGCATTCCTCGTCCGCCATGCGATGCGAAGCTTCCAATCCGTAGACGGCCGGGAAGGTAATCTTCTGTTGAGCCGCGTCCTTGCCGGCTGTTTTGCCGAGAGCTTCGGAAGACTCTTCGACGTCGAGGATGTCATCGACAATCTGAAAGGCAAGGCCGACATGTTCTCCGTAGCAGGAGAGCGCCGCATATTGCGCGGGAGTGGCGCCCGCGAAGATGGCTCCCATGCGAACGCTGGCGCGCAGCAGGGCTCCGGTCTTGGCGCGGTGAATGGTCTCGAGGAGTTGGGCGTCGGGCGGCTGCCCTTCGCCTTCAAGGTCGGCAACCTGGCCGCCGATCATACCGCCCACTGTCCCGGAGGCGGTGGCAAGCTCGGCAATCAGCGCGGTCTTGCGATCGTCGGAGCACTCGATATGGGCGAGCACCTGGAAGGCAAACGTGAGGAGCGCGTCGCCGGCGAGGATGGCCATGGCGTCGCCGAATACTTTGTGGTTGGTGAGCTTGCCGCGGCGGTAATCGTCATTATCGAGCGCGGGGAGGTCGTCGTGAATGAGCGAGTAGGTGTGGATGAGCTCGAGCGAGCAGGCGCACGCGGCGAGGCCCGGCGCCTGGTCGGCAACCGCGGCGGCGGCTTCCATGCAGAGGATCGGACGAATGCGCTTGCCGCCTGCGAAGAGGCTGTAGCGCATGGCGCGATGAATGGTATCGGGCGCAGTGGATTCCGGCGGAACGAGCCGGTCAAGCTCGGCATCGACAAGGCGCTGCTGGTGAGCGAGATATTCCCGCAGGTTCATTTGTTTTGGCTTTCGGGGCGGAAGGGCTCGGCGGCGATTTTGCCTTCTTTGCGAATGAGCATTTCGACGCGCGTTTCGGCGGCTTCGAGCTGTTGGCGGCAGGTTTCGCTGAGTCCCATGCCGCGCTCGAAGAGTTCAAGCGAGCGTTCGAGCGTGAGGTCGCCGCCTTCGAGTTGCTTGACCACCTTTTCGAGCTCGTCGAGGCAGGTTTCGAACGATTCCACCGGCTGGGCCCCGTTTTCTGGCATTGGCCCATTTTAACGCGGGGTTCCGGATTTTGACCAAAACCGTGCGATGCGCACCGTTTTCAGGAGGCGCTTTTATTTAGAGTCAACAACTTAGCCGATTCAAACCGTGCGCACGCGCTGTTTTTGCGGACTCGGGATCGATCCTCAATTTCAGTTTAAAGGGTCCGTCAATCCCTCATCGGTGGGGTTAGCGGGCGCTCTTCGGGAAGCCATCCACTGCGCAGAGGCGCAGGTCGAAGTTGCCGGTGACGAGTTCCCGCAGGCAAGCCAGTTGCTCCGAATTTGGAGTGCTACTCATTCGGTCGCCAAGGCCCGGCGCACTACGGCCGGCTCCTTTGCGATTACCGTCAGGTAGGCGCGCGCGGCGGAGTCGGGCTGGCGCCCGCCCTGTTCCCACTCCTGCAAGGCGCGCTTGCTGATGCCATACGCCCGCGCGAATTCAGCTTGCGACATCTTCACGCGCTTGCGGATCGCCTTCACGTCCACAGGTTTTGGCCACACCTGCTCCAGTTCCACCTTGCCGCGCCGGTGGGCCAAGACGAGTTTCATTCCCTCGACCAGGTCTTCGCCGAAGGTCGTCGCCTTCTTCCTCACAGTTGCTTTCCTGGGCATTCTAGTGCGCTCCTTTCAGATGGGCCGCTATCTGTCGCAGTTGCTTCTTCTCGTCAGCAGTCAGATCCGTCTGGACGTTCTTGGCGTAACATCGGATCAGGTAAACTCGCGCAGCGATCACCACGTACAGGTAAATGATCCGGGCGCCACCGCGTTTTCCTTTGCCCTTCGCCGCCCACCGCAATTTCCGGACTCCGCCCGATCCCGGTATTACGTCGCCGGCATCCGGATGATCAATCAGGTAGACGGCCAACGCTTCAATGCCCTCCATCCCGATAAGCTCCGTAGCCTCGGCCTTGAACTTCGGCAGTTGCAGGACCGTGATCTCGGGCGCATCGTCCACTACTTACGAGTATACCGCAATGCGGTATAGCCGATTTTGTGACGTGGATTGTGAAGAGCTTCGCCGTCAGTCGCCGTCCTCGCTTAGCGACCTCGATCTTTCCACGTGCAAAATCGGATCCCGTTTTTGTCCAGGTGTGCAGGCAGGCGAAAATGTTGTTGGAGTTGAACGATGGGGTTGCCTGAAACGGACTTTGACCGTGAACGACGGTGGTGGGATTCCAAGGCCTTCAAAGAAGAGACCGATTCCGCTGACGAGGGAATCAACCGTGCGCTGCGCTGGCGGGAGATCGAACGCAATCTGGAAGGCGTGGAGACGATCCTGGAGATTGGGGGAGCTACGGGCGTATTTTCGATTCCGCTGGCAGGACGTGGTTTCCAGGTAACGCACCTGGACTTGTCACCAGAAATGCTGGCCGTAGCGAGGGCAAAGGCCCAGGGTGTACCCGGGATTAAATTCGTGGAAGGAAAGGCTTCCGATCTCATACAGTTCTGTGACCGGTCCTTTGATCTCGTACTCAACATGGATGGTGCAATCTCTTTCTCGGGCACCGAAGCAACCATGGCGATCCAGGAGACCTGCCGGGTAGCGCAAAAAGGTAATCCTCACCGTATCGCATCGGGCCCAAATGATAGCTTCGTGGGTCGCGGCGAGCCTGGCGAAGACCGGCCGGATCAACTCAGCCGCCCGGGCAATGATCGATCACGGCGAGTGGCATCAGGAACAGTTTCCGGATAATGCCGTCATGACGACCGGGCTCACTCAGGACTACCTCGGCGCTTTGAAGGCATTTCTGCCGGAGGAGTTGAGAGAGCTTCTGCGAGGTGCGGGTACGCAGGTCCTTCGTTGCGGCGGTCTGGGATCTCTCGCGGGTTTATGCGACCGGGAATTCATAACCGGTATTTCGAAGAACGGCGCTTTGCTGGAGCCATTCCTCGACGTCTGCGAACGATTCGACTCGGAAATACTGCCATCCGGCCCGGGCACTCGGCTGCGTGCAGGGCTTATCGCGGTGGCGCAGCGCCCCGACTAGCGTACATCCACGACTTGATCCGTTGCGGTGAACTTGCCTCCGACCGCCTCCTGAATCACATTGCGCAATCGGTATTTCCCATCTGGCACTGGCAGAAGAAGTTCCGCCTCGAACCCGTTCTGCAATGACCGGAAGGTCGCGTCTTTCAGTTCGAAGTCCACCGAGGATTCGCGGCCAATCAGGAAGGTTCCGTTGTCGAACAGCGCTGCGATCCACGTCACCTTCTGGTGTCGAATGCCTTTCTTGATTGTGAACGGCATCTTCCGCAAATCCAGGTCTATGACGAGCCGCATCGCCGGTTCGCCGGCGTCGGTTTTCGCCGGCGTCGCCGTAACTGTCCCCGGCACCTCGCTGAGGTTTCCGTCACTCAGAACTTCCTGGTCAATAGGCCGCTGCGTGTTATCTGTGGGCTTACGAAGGGCATAGAAGTAACCCGGCCTGGTTTGAACCGTTCGGCCCTGGCGCGACTTTAATTGCACGGAGATCCGGTGGTACTGGTTGTCGGGATCGCCGTGGGGTGTGAAGCCGATGGAATAGGAATAGCGGGGAGAGAGTCCCAACTCCTGAAACCCAAGATTCAGGTCGTTATTGTTTTGAAAGAACAAGCCGCCCGTGCTCGCTGCCAAAGAATAGAGCACATTCTCAACAGCCGCTTTTCCTTTAGGAGCATTGTCTTCGGCGCGAATCATAGTCCTAACACTGGCTCCCTTAGGAACGTTTTGAGAGACATCCAGCGCCTCATCGGTATATAGTCCCCGCGCGTCGAGTGAGTTGATCACCACGTCGCTGCGCCGTGCTTGCTCCTCGACATCGTCCATCTCCCGCTCCAGGGTGCCCGTTAGAAATCCCGAAGACGCGACCACGAGGACGCGCGAACCGGGCAACTTGGCCATGTACTCCACAAACGCGCCGATGGAGAGAAGGGTGGTTCGCGAGTTGGACCAGATCTGTTCCCAAACGCTGCTTGCGATTTCCGCGACCACTTTGGCCGCTCCGGAAGTTGGGTTTGGGCGGCTATTCGGCCGGGGCATCCTGCCCGGACCGGGGCTGCAGCGGGCGTACTCCTCTAGTTTTACATCGAGTTCATTGAGGTCATTGTTCGCGACAAGATACGCCTCATACGGCGTGAAGGTGGGACAGGTATCGGCTCCGGCTCCGGTACGCTGGGAGGGTACCACTTTGTCAATTGCGGCGTTCAACTGCGCGGCGTTGTTCGTGAATCGCTGCAACAGCGGTTTCGACATCGAAAAAACGGCGACCAGTTCGCCATCAGCAAGCGCTTGTTTGACAAAGCGCTTACCGGCAATCCTGGACTGCATGATTTCCCCCGGTCCCATGCTGAAGTCGTCAAAGAACAGGCCGATGTATCTCCGGGCATTCGTCGGAGTGGCGCGTGGAGGCGGTGTGACTGACTGGCCCGAACCGGAGCTTGCGCCCTGAGCGGCAATTGCGGGTTGGGCGACGTCCGCGCGAAACGCCGTGATGTCGGCTTTTTTGCCTGAATCTTCGATCTGGAAATCATCTTTGGTGAGGCCGCCGACCGGGTGCCCGCGCTCGTCACGGACGACGACACCGACTTCCACCGACTTGGTTTCCGCCCTGAGCACCAGGTCCGAACGCGGCCAGTAGGCGCCAGTCTGCAGCCTTGCCTCATCGGAGGGTATGCCCTGTTGCGCAATTGCAGCACAGGCCAGCAAACACGAAACGGCTAGCCGCGGCATGGCCGTATTTTACTCCTTCGCCATAAGGCGATAGCTGCGGCAGACGTGGCCGCCCGCCGCTATTGCGCTCACCTACACTGAAGGAAATGAGACTGTTTGCGGCTTCCGTTTTGTTTTGCTGCGCGGCGTGGGGCCAGCGGGCGGTCCACGTTGTTGTGGCGCAGGACGGGTCGGGCGATTTTCCGACTGTTCAGAATGCAGTGGACCACGCCGGCGACCGCGTGACCAGCGGCAACTATTCGCGAATCGTCATCGACATCAAACCGGGCACTTATCATGAGCGGGTCCGCGTACCGGCGGACCGGCCTCGCATGACCCTGCGGGGTAGCGACGCCAAGACGACCATCATCACGTTCAAAATGGCGGCGAAAGATGCGGGCGGCACGTTCTTCAGCGCGACCGTGGATGTGAATGGGGATCAGTTTGAGGCGGAGAATCTGACGTTCGAGAATTCCCTCGGGCCGGGATCGCAGGCGGTGGCGGTCAGCGTGCATTCGGACAAAGCTGTATTCCGCAAGTGCCGGTTCCTGGGATATCAGGACACGCTGTACGCGGCGAGCGGGCGGCAGTATTACAAGGACTGCTACATCGCAGGAGCGGTCGACTTCATCTTCGGCAACGCTCAGGCAGTGTTTGAGGATTGCGAGGTGCACGCCGTGGCGCGGGGTTATCTGACCGCGGAGAGCCGCACGCGCAGCGACGGACCGGAGGGTTTCGTATTCTGCAAGTGCCGGCTCACCGCGGAGGATGGCGTGACCGGCGTGTACCTCGGGCGCCCGTGGCGACTGTATTCACGCGTGGTGTTCATCGATTGCTGGATGGGTCCGCAGATTGCGCCCGCGGGGTGGAACAACTGGAACAAGCCCGACTCCGAAAAACTGAGCTTCTATGCGGAATCGGGGAGCGAGGGTCCGGGAGCTCATCCGGAGTCGCGGGTAAGTTGGGAGAAGAAGTTGACGCCGGCGGAATTGAACAGCTTCGCGACGAAGACATTCCTGGGCGGGTGGGACGGGGCTATTTAGGGCTTCGCCGCTAAACGGGTACACACTAAGCGAAACGGTCAGCGTGTGCGCGGCATATGACGGTTGCAAAACCAAAGCGCCATTCCAGCGGAGAAAAATAAAGAGATTAGGGTCGTTGGGAGCGCGTTCCATCCGTGATGAGCGAAGTTCCAGGAGTAACGCGGGCTCCAAAGGCGTTCGGCGACCACACCAGTGGCGTCGAGTGCGGACGCTGCTGCGGCGACGTACCAAAGCACTGCCAACCCCCAGCGGCGAGTGGCGCGATAGATCCCGTACGGTAGCAAGACGACAGCAGCGAGGATCAGCACCAGCATAGCGATATTATACTCAGGATCGCGCCGGCCCGCGGACACCGCCAGGTATGTCTGGACAGCCCGCAGAAGTGGCGATCCCGGAACCCGGACTACCGGCGGCGATACCGCGAACAGCATCCGGCCACCGTGAAGCAGAACCGTCAGCAGCAGCACGTCCACGGCCAGAAACGCAGCTCCGGCGCAGGTCTGGGTTCGAAGCACTTCTACCCGCGAGCCCCCGCAGTCGGAATCTTGGCTACCGCGGTGGACACACCATCGTGCGCGAATATCTTCATAGCGCTCGTCCGCAGTTGAAACGGAGCCGCGCCTTCTCTGGGCATGAAATGGCGACCTCACGCTCTCGGACTCGCTCCATGGCGCGGCGGCAAGCGTCCGAGCAGTAGTGCGGTAAGGGACTTCGCCGGTGGTGTGTGAATCCTTCGTGGCAGCCGGGCCGATCGCAGAAATCGTCGAATAGCCGACGCCGGCGAGCTAGTCGCGGTCGTTCGACAGAAAGGGCTTGCATAACAATAACGAGCGTAGTAGATTGACTAACAGATGTAGTTCACCGCTATGGCCCTCCCCAAGTTAACAAAGCTGGAACTTCAAATCATGGAAGCCTTATGGACTCGCGGAGCGTGTTCGGTCAGGGAGATTCAAGAATTCATCGGAGAAGTACGATTTGACCGCCAAGGCTCCGCCTGCAGCCACGAGGCTCCAAATACCGGCGATGCTCCGGCCGCTGATGGAGGAGAGGTTCGCACTCAAAATTCATAAGGAACAGAAGCTTGTCCCGGGTTACGCGCTGGTGGTCGCCAGGAGTGGACCTGAATTGCAGCCGTCGCCGGGGTTCCAGATGGAACCAACGGCAGGGATGCCGTCGATGCGATCGGGCAAGCTTACCATCCCTTACAAGAACTACACGATGCCTGTGCTCGCCAAACTCCTGACGAACGCCCTGCGGGAACCCACCATCGACTCCACAGGTCTTACAGGCAGCTACGACTTTTCAATTTCCCAATCGCCGTCCGAAATGGTAATAAGACTCGGCAAAGTCGATCCCGATTTGGATTCGCTGCCTGCGACCCTCGTCGACTCTTTGCATGCTCTCGGGCTCAAACTCGAGCGGCGGAAAGTTCAGGTCGAGCAGATTGTCGTGGACAACATTTCACGTCCAACCGAAAACTGAGGTCCTTGTTTCGAGCACCGTGCTTTATTTCGACCCGGCAGGCGGCCGCGACAACCGGATTCCCGCCGGCTTGCCGTGCGGCACGTCTTCCAGTTCCAAAATACCCGCGGCATCGGCCGTAGCTTCGTAAATTTCCTCGTCGTCCACTTCCACCAGCAGCGTCTGCCGCGGCTGGAGGCCAAGGATAAATACCGGCTGACCATCCTCCAGCGTCACCACAAACTTTCGGGCATTTTTGGCAAGACACACGGTAGCCTCACCCAGCGCGAGCGGGGCGTTGACCAGATCGGGATTCAAATTGGTGGCCTTCCCATCGGCAAACGTCTGCGATACGCCATCGAACACGCCGAACCAGTGCGCGTTCTCCTCCCACCCCGACCGGATGAAGAGCCGTCCCGAATCCGCCGCGTAGAACACGAGCGGTGCACTGACGTAGCTGAGCCCGGGCTGGTAGGGGTTCGCCCACAGGAATTCGTACGGAATTCCGAAGGGGCTGCGCATCAGAAATCGATCGTGCATCAGCCAGCCTTGCAGGAACTGCGTTTCCGGCGCATTGACGTCGAGAGCGACCATGGCGAGTTCCGCCGCGCGCGACAGGGCGGCCATCCGCAGGTCAGGCTCGCCCGTCCGCCGGGACGCTCCGATGAAGTAATCGTTCTCGGGCGCAGGGTATGGCGCCGGGTAGTTGCTCAACAGGTGCTCGATGGGAAAGTCCGTGAAAAACCCGGCGTCGTCTTCGCGGAGGTCCAGGTTCGCCGTGTCGCGGATGGCGTGCAGCAGCTCCCACAAAGGGTAAGCATCGTCGCGGGCCAGTCCACCGCCGGCCTTGAACGCCGGGACCATCTTCCCGAGCCACCACGAACGCACGTCGCGCTCGAGTTCCTGCTGCGGACCTTGCGGCACTTCGTCGAAAAGGGCGATGGCGGCGAGCATGCGGCTGCGAACGGCCGGAATCGAATCGTCCGCAGCGGTATCGGCAATGCGCTTCTGGATGCGCGTAGCCAGACTTTGCTGCTGCTCCTTGCTCATGGCCGGCAGGCACCAGTCGAAGACGATGGCCATCTGGCGAAGATCGGCCGCGCCCAGCGCCCAGGCGACTGCCCGTTTACCCGCGGCCTCGTCGCCTGCGATGCCGAAGTAAAGCGCGTTGGCGAAGCCCGGCTCCGGAAAGTCCGCATTGCCTTCCACCAGCGTCTGAAACTGCTTCCACCGGATGGACTCCCGTTCGCGCTCGCGCTTGAGCAGCCGCAGCCGCTGAGGCCGTAAAAACAGGCGTGGATGCTCCGCCGAGACGACTACCGGATCTGTAGCGCTGGTTTGAGCGAATCCCTGTGCGGCGAGCAGCAGGGCGACCGGAAGCAAGCGCATGAGACAGATTGTGTCATACGGACACAGGACTTGCCCAACCCGGGCACAGCCGTTCCGCGCCCCATCGCACAAAATACTTGATTTAAAACGGCTTTTAAGGATTGACACTTGGGTGTCCGATTGCTATTTATGGTTCTGAATTGGCGAAGTAACTTTCTAACCTGCCCTCTGCTGCAACAGGCAGGCGGAAGAAGAGTGAGCCGAAGAGACAGCGTGCTTGCGGGAGCCGGTGTTTGCATTAGTTTTAGCTCACTAGTCTTCCCTTGTGGGTTGCTGCAGAGGGGTTTTTTGTATGCGTGGCCTTATATATCGATCTCTCCCGGGGGTCCCAAGGTTGCGGTAGTTGTCTGGCGTTTCTGGTGAGGAAAAAATAGGACGCGGACCTGACCAGGAATCGACCCGGTACATGTAGCAATCCAGATAGCCCGACGCCGGATTCCCAGCCCACCTCAGGGCGAGCCGCATCGGATTCGGTCCCGAACGTCTTGGGACTGGTCCCGATGCGGTTTTTCTTTTGGGCCCACCCGCGTTTATTGAGCTTCCAGCGCCAGATATCGAAGCGCTTCATTGCGCTGCACCTGCAGCACCAGCGGCTGACCGTCCTTGAGCGCATCAATGGCATGATTCAGCGCGTCCACACTTGTGATCGGCAGGCCGTTGACGGCGAAGATCACGTCCCCCAGAGCCAGCGAATCGCCCACATACATGGCCTCGCCGGAACGCGCCGCCACCACCAAGCCATACGGATTTCGCAGGTCCGGAACCATGGCTGCGATTTTCTTATCGATCTGAATCGCCAGTATGCCGAGCTTCGGCACCATGCTCTTGGAGGGATCCACCAGATCGGCGAAGCGCAGCGGATCGTCTTCGCGATTCACCACCGCAACGGGTACCTTGAGATCCTGATCGCCGCGCGCCACTTCGATGGTCACCTTGTCGCCTGCGCGGTATTTGTACAGATCCACGTCGAACTGACGCGCGTTTTCCATAGCTTTCCCGTCCATGGAAAGCACGATGTCATTCACCTGAAGTCCCGCCGCCGCGGCTGGACCATCCGGCGTGACGTCGCTGAGCAGCACACCCCCGTCTCTCGACAGCCGCAGCCCGGCGGCGAGTTGCGGGGTGATGGTCTGCGCCACCACCCCGACATCGCTGCGATGCACATGGCC
This sequence comes from Candidatus Limnocylindrales bacterium, assembly GCA_035606355.1. GTDB lineage: Bacteria > Acidobacteriota > Terriglobia > Bryobacterales > Bryobacteraceae > Sulfopaludibacter. The sequence continues at coordinate 21,255 of DATNFO010000045.1, forward strand.
GCGGTCGCGGAGTTGCGTAAAAATCGTACGCACGATATTGCTCGGAATGGCGAAGCCGAGCCCTTCGCTGCCACCCGATTGCGACAGGATGAAAGTGTTGATGCCTACCACTGCTCCGTTGGCGTCCACCAGCGGACCACCGCTATTGCCGGGATTGATGGAGGCATCCGTCTGCACGTAGATCATGGTATCGTCCGGCTTGATCTGGCGAGCCTTGCTGCTCACCACGCCCATGCTGACGGAGTTCTCCATGCCCAGCGGATTTCCGAACGCCAGCACCATCTCTCCCTGCTTCAAATTGTCCGAGTCGCCGAAGGTGAGGAACGGCAGATTGGCGGCGTCCACCTTGAGCAGCGCCAGATCGGAATCGCGGTCCACGCCCACGATGCGAGCTTCGGCCAACGGACCGCCGGGCTGCAGGATCGAGTGACCCATCGGCCGGCTCGCAGGCAGGCGCACCTGGACCTTGCGAGCATTCGCGACCACATGCGAATTGGTGATGATGTAGCCGTCGGCGCTCAGAATGACGCCCGAGCCGGTATCCCGCTGGCGGCTTACCACATTGGCGGCCTGGCCCTCTTCGCCCATGGCGTAACCCGATGCAAAGATCTGGACGACGCTGGGACCCACTTTCCGTGACAATGTTTCCACGGAGTCACTGAGATTGTGCAGAAAATCGGGCGTCTGTGGCGCCTGCGCGTAGGCGTATGCCACGGTCGCCATTACAGCAGCGGCAAGTCTCACGTTTTTATTCCACCTGATAAATACGGAGTTCGGCCGCCTGATTTCCCTTATGCGGAACCGCCAGGATCAGCCGATTCCAATCAGGCACGTAAATAGCCGTTCGCGCGCCCGACGCTGTCGCAATCTTACCGAGAGACACATATTGATCCGGCGACTTCTGCTGGAACGCCTCCAGAAAGCCTTCGCCGCCGGCAACGTACAGCCGCTTGCGCGCGGCATCGAAATAAACGTCGTCGGTATCTCCCGGACAGGAAAACTCGGCGACGACGCGCCCACTCTCCGTGTCGTACACCAGCACCTTGGCCGGTTTTCGGCATCCGACGAACATCCGGTGCGTGCTTTCGTCAAGCGCCATGGGGAAATTCGCGGCGGCGGCTTTGACGGCCCACTTCGCGGACACGAGTTGCTTGACGCGATCGAGCACTTCGATTTCGCCGGCGTCGGGCACGTTGACGAAGATGCGCGATCCGCTCTTTTCGAGTTGGAAGCTCTCCGGATGCGCATCCAGCGCGATCTGCCCGGACTTTGTGCCTTTGGCCGCGTCCACCGATGCGATCGCGCCGTCCTGATAGCCGACCCAGACCAGTTTGTGGGCAGCGTCGTAGCGCACGTTATCCGCGTCGTCTCCGAAATCGACTTGGCCCGCAGGCTTGAGCGACACGTCGAAAATGCGCAGTTTGCCGTCCTTGCCATTGGCGACGTAGAGCTTCTTGAGATCCGGGGCATAGCTGACGCCCTGCGGTTCGTGCATCCCGGTGAGCGTCTGCAGTCGTTTTCCGCCGGCGATATCGATCACCTCGACGGTGTTGTTGCCCAGGGCGGACACGAAAACACGCTTGCCGGCCACGTCGGCGGCGAAGTGATCGAAGCGCCCTTCCACTCCGGGAAGCGGCACAGTCTTTTCGAGTTTGAAGGTCTGCGCCTGGAGGAAGGCGGGAACGCAAAGGAGGACGAAGAGTTTCACCTCGCCATCATATCGTCAGGCGAACGGCACAAAAAGATCGGCGTCGGAAACTCTCAGCTTGTCGCCCGGGGCTTCGGCTCCGATCCCCGGTTTTACACAACGATTTTTCGGAATTGGTAAGATAAAACACATTAGTGAATACCCAGGCCCCTGCAGGTTTCGACCCGGTACGTCTTTGCGCCCGCATTCTCAACGCGGACAGGAACGCAGAGCATGAACTTGCGGAACGTTTTCTGCCGCGCGTCCGCACGCTACTCGCCGTCCGCACATCGGACCCCGATGCCGCGGAAGAACTCGCTCAGGAGTGCATTCTGGCGGCGTTATGCGCCCTGCGCGACGGGAAGGCCCGAAATCCGGAAGCTCTGGCAGGGTTCGTTTTTGGGATCGCCCGCAATCTTGCGGACGATTTTATTCGCCGGCGATACAAAAATCCGGCCGAACAGCTCAGTAACTCGCACGACCGTCCCGTGCCCGAATCGGAAAACGCCAGTCGGGTTTCCGAACTGCGGGATGAAATCGGCCGCCTCGATCCCCTCGACCGGGAAGTGCTCACGTTGACGCTGGTGGACGGTATGGAACCAGCCGAAATCGCCCGTTCACTGGGGATTTCTCCCGAGGCTGTGCGTCAGCGCAAGTCCCGGGCCGTCAAGCGGTTGAGTACCCGGTTAAAACCCGTGTCACGGAAGCCTTTAGCCGCACCACTATGACTTGTGAGGACGTGCGGGCGAATTCCATTGTCGAAAAGTATCTCACCGGCCGGCTGAGCGAAGGCCAGCGGCAGGAGTTTGAAGATCATTACGCCTCGTGCGACGGCTGCTTTCGGGACGTGGAGTCGCTTTCAGCTATCAAGGAAGAGTTGCAGCGCTATCCCCGTACGCGGATTGCCAGGCGTTCCCTCCGATGGCAATGGGCGGTTGCCGCGGCTGCCACACTGGCAATCGGCGGGATTCTCTTATTCGAGATGAGGCCGCACGGCGCCGGGCCAGCGGCGCACCCTGCGGTCGCAGCAAATCCTTTTGCGGAACTGGCGCAGTTCGATCCGCCTGCATGGCCGGCTGTGCGATTTCGTGATGCCGCTCCCCCGGAAGAAGCATCCTTCCGTTCCGCCCGTGAGGCGTACCTGAATCACGATTGGAAGCTGTGCACGTCCAGCCTCGCGAACGCGGCCGTTCCCTCGCGGCACGCCGTTGAAGCGGAGTTTTACCTGGCGATCTGCCGTCTCTCCGGCGGGGATCCGCCGGGCGCCGCTGCTGCCCTGCGCCACGTGGTCTCCGCGGGCGACACACCGTACCTCGAAGAGGCGCACTATTACCTGGCGAAATCGCTGTTGGCCGAAAACGATGCCGCGGGAGCACGCCGCGAACTCAGTGATACCGTCGCCTTGCACGGAGATCTGGAAAATCAGGCGGCGGGCCTGCTTGCGCGGATCCGCTAAAATGCGCGCTCTTTGGGTGTTCGTGCTTCTGGCGCCCGCATGCGGCGCGGCGGACTTTCGCGCTTCGCAATTGAACGCGCTGGCGCAGGCCGCAGCCACTGGGCGGCCGCAGGACACTGCACAGGTCCGTGATCTTACCACCGAAGCGTTGCGGATCGAGCGCGCAACCAAGGATCCCGCGGAAGCCATCACGCTCGGCATTCTTGGCGAACAACTGTACGAAGCCGGAGAGTTCCGGGAGGCGCGTACTGTTCTGGAATCCGCCGCCGGCGTCGCGGCTGAACGTTTTGGCAAGGACTCGACGCAGGTGGCCGATGTGGACATGAAACTGGCCGCGGCGCTCATCGCGTTCGGAGACAATGGCCGGTCGGCGAGCCTCAGCCGCGAAGCGCTAGCGGTTTATGAAGCACGCTTCGGTCAAAAGGACTCCCACGTCGGTCGAGCTCTGTCGCGGCTCGGTTCGGCCCAGCTCAACGCCGGCGAATACAGCGGCGCGGTCGCGAACCTGGAGCAGGCCGTGCGCATTCTGGAAGAGAGCGACGGCGCGCGCAGCCCCGCGACGGGCAAGACCTTGACGCAGCTCGCGTTCGCCATTTTCAGCACGGGCGACGTGGCGCGCGCCCGGCTAACCGCGGAACGGGCCATTTCCATTTTGGATTCCCTCGCGGATAGCGCCGCCGGAGACGCGCAGCGCGTTATGGGCGAGATCCTTCTGGAACTCGCAGACTATTCCTCTGCGCGAGCGGCGCAGGATCGCGCGCTGCAGATCTTCGAGAAATGGTACGGCCCGGATTCGATTACGGTCGCCGACGATCTGGTGGGCATCGGCAATGCGGCCAGAGGCGCCGGGGACCTGGAACGCGCCAGGAACACCACCTCGCGCGCCGTGGCGATCTACGAAGCGCGCCTCGGGCCGGAGAACTCGCGCGTCGGCGGCTCTGTCGACAATTTGGGGCAAGTACTCGTGCTGATGAAGCAGTGGGAGGCGGCCCGCGTATGCTTTCAAAGGGCCCTTGCGATACAGACCAAAGCGCTCGGGCCACGCAGCCCATGGACTGCGAACGTCCTGCAAGGCCTGGCAAAAGTGGCTGCGGGTACCGGCCATTACGCGGAAGCCGAGTCGCTGTTGAATGCCAATCTGGAAATCTGGCGCGAGCAACTCGGTCCGGCTCATCCGTCTACGGCTGTCTCGCTCAATCTGCTCGCAGGAGTGCTGGCGCATCGCGGCGAACGGGCAGCAGCTCTAAAAACGGCGCTGGAGGCCGCACGGATTGCGCGCGACGAAATCGCGTACACGGTGCGAAGCGTGGACGAGAGGCAGGCACTCAAATTCGCTGCTCACCGCAGCGATGCGCTCGATACGGCGCTTTCCTTGATCGCCGGGGGAGCGAGTGCGGACGCCGCCGCGGTGTGGGATGAGGCGATTCGGTCACGCGCACTGGTGCTCGACGAGATGGCCGCGCGGAATCGATCCGTGCGAGCGTCGCGCGATCCCGCGGCGCAAGAACTCATTGGCGAGGAGACACGCGCGCGCAGCGAGCTGGCGCGGCTGGCGATGCAAGGCAAAGGGACCCGCACGGTAGAAGAGTGGCGCAAGCTGCTGGGCGAAAAACGCGACGCCGTTTACCGCGCCGACGAGGCGCTGGCGGCCAAGAGCGCGGCCTACCGCGGAGTGGAGCGTGAACGCGCCGGTCTGGCGGAAGTCACAAGGGCGCTGCCGGCCGGCACGGCCCTGGTGGCGTACGTGCGCTACAACCGAATCGATTTCTCCGCCCCGGGCGATGCATCGGCCCCGGCCTATATGGCGTTCGTGCTGAAGCAAGGGGCACGATATCCGCAGGCGGCGCCGATTGGCCCGGCGTCGCGCGTCGATGCGGAGGCCGCCAATACACGCGCGGAGATCGCTCGCGAGCGGGATTCAGAGGGGCACTCAGAGCGCCGTAGCGAGGCGTCGTACCGCGCGGCCGGTGAAGCCCTGCGGCGCACAGTGTGGGACCCGGTAGCGCGTCTGCTCTCCGGCGCGGCGGCAGTGTATGTGATACCCGATGGATCGCTGGAATTAATCAATCTGGCCGCCCTCCCAACCGGCACAACGCAGTATCTCGCCGAAGCCGGACCGTTGCTGCACTTCCTTTCGGCCGAGCGCGACATGGTCAGGAGCGATGCGCCGCGGCCGCGCGGCTCCGGCCTTCTGGCGGTAGGCAATCCCGCGTACGACACCGGCGCGACGGCTGGTGCACCTGCGCCAATGCGCAGCGCTATGGAGGGCTGCGGCGATTTCGCGCGCATCCGGTTCGACCCCTTGCCCGGGTCGGCTCGCGAAATCGAGGAGTTGGCGTCGATTTGGAAGCACGAGGGGTGGACCGCCGAAACCCTGACGGGCAGCCGCGCCACGGAGAGCACGTTGCGCAAGGATGCCGCCGGAAAGCGGGTGATTCATCTGGCGACCCACGGCTTCTTTTTGGAAGGGCGCTGCCAGGCGGCGGCTACGCTCGCGGAAAATCCACTGCTGCGCTCCGGACTCGCGCTAGCCGCGGCGAACCGGCGCGCGGCCGCGCGTGAAGGGTCCGATGACGGCATTCTGACGGCAGAAGAAGCGGCGTCGCTGGACCTCGCGGGCACGGAGTGGGTGGTGCTCTCCGGATGCGACACAGGCATCGGAGACCTGGCCGCCGGAGAGGGTGTGCTCGGCCTGCAACGCGCATTCGAAGAGGCCGGCGCCGGAGCCGTAATTGCCAGTCTGTGGCCGGTCGCGGACGAAGATGCCACGCAGTGGATGGCGACTTTGTACCGTTCTCATTTTGTGGACGGCCGGGGCACGGCGCAAGCCGTCCGCGCCGCTCAGCGGTCCGCAATTGCAGCGCGGCGCGCGAAGTCGCTGAGCACGCATCCTTTCTACTGGGCCAGCTTCGTCGCTACGGAGCGCCAGTAACGACCGGCCTCCCGGCCGGTCGCAAAACCGAAGAGGCGCGCGGAGATCGACGTGCCGACAGGAATCTTTCCTGTCGGGTCGCGCGGCGCGCCGCTGTGACCGGCCGGATGCCGGTCATTACTGCCTCCCCGCAGCGCGATAAAATCAGCGCATGCGAGTGCGCGAACTGGCCGACTTCCTGGGCGCTACCTACGAGGGCGACGGCGAAAAAGAGTTGAGCGAAGTAGCGCCGCTCGAAACGGCAGGAGCCGGCGAACTCGCGTTCGTGGGCAATCGCAAGGCGGCGGCACTGGCGGAGAGTTCCGCGGCCGGATGCCTGCTGGTTCCCGTCGACTGGCCTAGCCCGTCCTACCGAACAGTGATCCGCGTGCCCGATCCGCGCACCGCATTCGCACGCGCCATGAGCCGCTTCTACCCGACAGCCGAGCTGAAGCCGGGCATCCATCCCACTGCGGTGATCGGGAAAGAGGTCGAAATCGGCACGATGGTGCATGTCGGCCCACACGCTGTTGTCGGAGACGGCACCCGTTTGGGCGTCGCCACCGCCATCGGCGCGGGCTGCACGATCGGCAAGCGTGTGTCACTGGGCGAAGGCTGCATCCTGCATCCCAACGTAACCATATACGACAACGTGGACGTCGGCCGCGGCACGATCATCCATTCCGGCGCGGTGATCGGCGCCGACGGTTTTGGTTTCGTGTTGGATCACGGCCGCTGGCACAAGTTTCCCCAGGTCGGCCGCGTGGAGATCGGCGATTTCGTGGAGATCGGCGCCAATTCCTGCGTAGATCGCGCGGCGCTCGGCGTCACATCCATCGGCGAAGGCACGAAGCTCGATAACATGGTGCATGTGGGGCACAACTGCCGCATCGGGCGCCATGTGGTAGTGGCTGCGCAGACGGGATTCTCGGGCGGCGTCATCGTGGAGGATCATGCCGTGATCGGCGGACAGGTTGGCATCGGCGATAAGGCGCGCATCGAATCGCGCGCGGTGCTGGGTTCGGGCTGCGGCGTGCTCACTTCGAAGATCGTCCGTTCCGGAGAGACGGTATGGGGCACTCCCGCGCGGCCTCTGCGGCAGCACTTGGAACAACTGGCGAACCTCGCACGATTGCCGGATATGCGCCGCGAGCTGATTGAACTCAGACGCCGCGTGTCGGAACTGGAGAGGCGGTAGCATGTTCGTAGCGGTCGGCGGACATTCGCGAAATATCGGAAAAACCAGCGCGGTATGCTCGCTCATTCGCCGCCTGCGCGATCGGAAATGGGTGGCAATCAAAATCACCCAATACGGCCACGGCGTGTGCAGCAGCAACGGTGAGGCGTGCGGGTGCGAAGGCGACACAGACCCCGAACATCCCTTCGCGCTCACTGAGGAGTACGAGCCGGGCAACACCGATTCCGGCCGTTTCCTGAAAGCCGGCGCGGAACGTTCCTTCTGGCTGCGCGCGCCTTCGGGCGAGCTCGCACGCGCCGAGGGCGTGATTCGCAAGCTGCTCGCGCAAAACGAAAACGTGATCGCCGAATCCAACAGCGTGGTGGACCTGGTTGCTCCGGATTTATTTCTCATGCTGCTGGATTTTTCGTGCGCCGATTTCAAGAAATCCAGCCTGCGGCTGATGGACCGCGCCGACGCGTTCCTGATTGTGGATCGGGGACTGAACGCACCCTTGTGGGACGATGTATCGCGCGGGCTTTGGGACAGCAAACCTCAGTTTCTGGTGAAGGGCCCGTCGTATATCACACAGGAGGTCGCGGCCTTTGTACGGGAAGCTCCGGCGTTTACCGCTCCCGCGCGGTCGCAGCTCCGTTAGAAGCGCCAAACGGCGCTACCCGCAGAGTCTCTTGCCCACGTAGGGCACGCAGCCTCGCCAGCTCCGCTGACGCCGCTGAAAGCAGGGATGCGGCTCCTTCGGCCTGTTGTTCCATGATCCGCAACTGCGCGTGGGCGCGGGCCTGCTCGGGAGGCAACAGCATCTGCGTATAGTAAGCACTATTTTCAATCGTGCTGAGCGGCTGACGCAGCTCATGGATTAACTTGACGAGGAGATCTTCGGCGTCGTGGGCGGGAACGGAATTCATCATGGGGGAACCCTCGGAGCAGTCCGTATCATAACGCCGCGACGCGGTAAGCGCCAACATATTTTCGGGGGGAAAATTCCGGTCCTGGTTCGCGCCACACATGTAGCTTCGCTACCACGGATTGCGCTGTGAAATCGTCAATAGAGACAATGGGTTTGTCCGCGGCACCAGGATTGCAAGCGGGAACGAAGTCCCGCGAAAGGAGTCTAATTCACATGCTGCGCACGCTCGCGTGTTCGCTTTGGATCTCAACGGCTCTGGCGCAAGCGCCCCCGCCGGATCCGATGGCCGAGGCTATTCAGGCGGTTTTGAGTTCGGGGCAGAACAGCGGCCGGATGGACCCATCGCTGCGCGACAGTGCTCGCGCCGCTCTGGCGCAAGCGCCTGTGGACTCGCCGAATTTCGGGAGGTGGTCGCAAACCGTCGCGCAGTTCTACGGCAATAGTTTGCAGGCACGCCAAGTGTTGGAACAATCTCTCGCGCGGATAGGACCTCCGGAGAACGCCAATCCGTCGCGCCGCGCGCTGCTCACCTCCCTGGCGGAGTGGTGGATGCAGGATCGCAACCTGCTGCGCGCTTTACCTTACGCCGAACAATCGCTCGCTAGCGGCCCACCGAAGACGGAGACCGCGGCGGCAGCCGGACAGCAAGGGATCGTTGCGATGGCGAATAACGTAGCCAGAATGCGCGTCGGATCGCCTGGTTTCGGATTTCAACGCCTGCTGGACCTCTATCGTCAACTGGGGCGTCCGCACGATGTGGAAGCGATCGTCGGGCGATTGGAAGCGACCGGCGCAGACGATACGGTGCTTGAGCAGATATACGAACGGCAGGGACAGTTCGACAAAGCCGAAGCCATCTTTAAACGGCAGGTCGAAAACGCGGGAGACGATCCGCAGAGAACGATTGGCGCGCTGCAGACGTTGAGTTCGTTCTACAGCCGCACCGATCGGGTGAAGGACGCGATCTCCACGCTGGAAAAAGCCATTTCCGCCGCGGCCGATAACACTCCGTATGCCGCCCAACGCTTCTGGCTGCGGCAGGAACTGGCCTCGCTTCTCGCGCGCTCCGGCCGGACCGAGGAGGCCGACTCTGCGTACCAGCAATTGCTGGGCGAGGCTCGTGCGCTCCAGGGAAACGTATACAATCAGGCGCTCTCCGCGTATGCCAATTTCCTCGCCGATCACCGCCGCGGTGACGAAGCCGAGGGCATGCTGCAACGCTACGTTGATAGCACCCCGCTGCAGCCGTGGGAGAAGGCGAATACCATGTATGCCATGGCGGGCGTGGCGCAGCGCTCCGGCAACGGGGAGCGCGCGCAGGAATACCGCAGCGCGGCCAGCGCCATTCAAGATGCGCAGAGTAAGGCGATGGCGCTGCCTACCGGCTTCACAGTTTCCAAGCTGATTCAGGACGCTAATACGGCGGCAAATTCGCGGAAATTCGACGAGGCCTACGCCTTGACGATCGAGGCCATCGCTGCGGCTCCGGCGGCACGCGACGGCTTCACGGTGGCGTTCATGGCAAGCAACATCGCGATGCAGTTTGCGAGCCACAAAGAGGAATTGCGAGCGCAGCAGATTTTCGACCGGCTGCTCGCCAGCCTCGATGCGATTACGGATGACCCCAACGAGGCGGAGCAGGTGTACCGGAACTACGAGCGAATGTGTGTGCTGGCCAAGCGCTGGGACGACGCGGGACGTGTGCTGGAGCGGTTCCGTGATGTTGTTGTCTCGACTCACGGGCCGGAAACGGGGCGGCTCGATCAGTATTACCGTTCAAAGGTCGACCTGGCGAAATCGCGCGAAGCACTACAGGATGCGGCCTCCGCCGCGAACGAGTATCTGAATTATCAGGTAGGGCTTAGCGGCGATACCAGTGAAGCATACCTGAGCGCGATGCAATACGCCGCGCCCGTGCTGGAGAAAGCCGGAAGGGTCAACGATGCTGTCGCGCTATACCGCCGCGAGGCCAAGGTAGTGGACCTGACCACCGACACGGGAGACCGCCGCCGCGCCGCCGTGCGAGCCGAGGCGTCGCTCGGGCTGGCGCGCGCCGGCCAGTTTGACGAAGCGGAAGATTTGGCCCGGCAGGCGGCACAGTTGTCGGAGACTTACCGCCGGAATCTGCAAACAGTGCTGCAGATGAAAACGGCAGCCGCGAAACGCTAGGGCAGGTTTCAGCTTAAGCCCGCTGTTGAAGAAGTATCGACTTGCTTTTATGCCGCATTCAAACGCACTCGCATCCCCGGCAGCGTTTACCGTATGTAGTTGATGCTGCTAACGGAGCCGTGACCGTGAGGGAGCGGCAATAGGTGTATCGAAAGGCGAATGAGCGCCGCGAACAGCACTGGTTTTTTCACATCCTCGTTCGAGGACGAATGGGGGAAATTGCCACCCTACTGACGTACGCAGTTCCGACCGCTTTCCTTGGCCCGATACATAGCTTGGTCCGCCAAGCCGACCAGCCTTCCGCTATCCCAGACTCCGCCTCGATATTCCGCTACTCCGATGCTGCACGTCACCGGCATCGTGCGGCCTTCGAGGGAAAACGGTTCGGCAGCCAGCGCGTTGCGAATGCGCTCCGCATGCGCGGCAGCATCGGCTCCCGCAGTCCCCGGCAGCACGATCAGAAACTCCTCGCCGCCGTAGCGCCCTACGGCGTCGTAGCACCGGACCGTACTCTTCATGCGGCGCGCCGTTTCGCGCAGGACGGCGTCGCCTGCCGCGTGCCCCGCCGTATCGTTGATGCGCTTGAATTTATCCACGTCCGCCAGCAGCACCGAAACCGGCTGACCCTCTCGCGAAGCGCGCGACAATTCCTTTTCCACCGTTTCGAGAATGGCGGCACGGTTCCACAGGCCAGTCAGCGAATCGTGCGTCGCCTGAATGCGCAGCGCGTCGCGCGCCTCCACGAGTTGCTTCTGGAGATGGAGGATGCGCTCCCCGGCCCTCATGCGCGCATGCAGTTCATGCGGCTTGAACGGCTTAGTGAGAAAATCGTCGGCGCCCGCATCCATGCCTTCCACCAGATCGCTGGGATCGGTGCGCGCCGTCAAGAGAACAATATAGACGTAGGGCTCGCGGCCGGCGTGACGAATGCGGCGGCAGATTTCCACGCCATCCATTCCCGGCATCATCCAATCGAGGATCGCCATACGCGGCGAATCCGGATTCTGTAGGGCGGCCCACGCCTGCTCGCCATCGGAGGCGGCGACTGTTTCATAGCCCCACTTGCCCAACATGGAGCTGAGCATGCTTCGCGCGACCGGGTTGTCTTCAGCGGCCAATACGCGAAGCTTGTCCTCGATGTGCAAGCATCGGGCCGCCGGAAGGCTGGCCGTTACCGCTTGGAACGACTCCAGTTCCAACGTCTCTACCGGGATCTCCACGAGTTGCCTCCGATGTACTTATCGGCGGACTCAGGATTTCTCTTGAGAGATTTCTTCGGGTTCGGGCAAACGGCCAGTTGCATCGCACCACGCCCAGGCAGCCGCTGTCAGGGTGCCGCACGCGCCCGCGACCAGCCCGATAGCCCGTGGGCTCCAGTACTGTGAGGCTATGCCGGCCGCCGCCATCGACACAATCATGACGCTCCAGCGGATGGACTCCATGGTGGCAAACACGCGTCCGCGATACGCATCAGGCGTGTGCCGCAGCAACTGGAACTGATTCAGCACGCTGGTGATCGCCATGCCCGCGCGCGAGAGAAGCATCAGGCCGAGCGCGGCAGCGAAGCTCTCCACCTGGCTGAACAACATGTAAGTGACGCCGTGCAGTACATACGACAGCGTCACCGCACGCTTGTAGCCACCGAAGCGGGCGCGCTTTCCCGTAACATGCCCCACCGCGCCGCCCACAAGCAGACCGATGCCCGCAAAACCCCAGATCTCGCCGATCCCCGCCGCGCCCCTGTGAAACACCTGCTCGCCGAAGAGAGCGAATAAAATCTGCGCCGCGCCGCCGCCGAGTGCCCAACCCGCGCTGATCATGGCGATCCCCATCAGCAGGGGCACGCTGCGCATGTACGCCAGTCCTTCCATGTAGTCGGACCATGCGCGCTTCCCCGCCCTTGTTGCACCGGCGATTGCGCGAAAGCCTTGCGGAACCGCGATGCGCCAGACGCACGCCGCCGAAAAGGCGAAGCTCGCAGCGTTCAAGATGAACGCCCACGAATACCCGAGTTTCGCCGCGCCGAGTCCGCCCAGCAGCGTGCCCGCCGTCAGGGTGCCCCACGACGTGGTCTGCGTGAGCGAATTGGCGATGTGCAACTCTTCCGCCGTAGCAATGGTCGGCAAAATGGCCGCGCGTCCCGCCGTGAAAAACGGCGATACGAACATCAGCAGGCCGCTGAGCACGTACAGAAGCCACGGACGCGGTTGATGAATCGTCAGCACGAAGGCGAGCGCCACGGCAGCACGGATCAGATCGCTGGCTACCATGATGCGCTTGCGATCCCACCGGTCGAGTGTAACGCCTGCGATGGGTCCGGCGAATACGGCGGGGATCGCCCGGCTGAGCATCACGCCGGAAACCACGAGCCCGCTGCCGGATTTCTCCATGACCAGCGCGAACACCGCGATGTTGTTGAAGTAATCGCCAACCTCGCTGACCACCTGGCCCATCCACGTGTACCGGTAATTGCGGTTTTGCCGCAGCAGGGCCCAGAGGCTGGTCATGAGCGGCTTACAACAGGTGACCCATTTTGTCGCGCTTGGTGGAGAGGTAGGCTTTGCGAGTCTCCAGCACGTCGGCCACGCAGGGCACACGCTCGGCGACCGCGACGCCCGCGGCCTCCACCGCTTCGACCTTTTCCGGGTTGTTGGACATCAGCCGCACCGATCGAAGACCGAAGAAGCCCAGAATGGCGCCCGGTAGCTCATAGTTCCGAAGGTCGGAATCGAAACCGAGTTGCTCGTTGGCTTCAATGGTGTCCGCGCCCTGATCCTGAAGCTCGTAGGCGCGCAGTTTGTTGAGCAGTCCGATGCCGCGCCCTTCCTGGTGTTCATAGATCAGCAGCCCGCGGCCTTCCTGCGCAATGCTCTTCAGCGCGATCTCCAGTTGTGCCCGGCAATCGCAGCGCAGACTGTGGAAGACATCGCCCGTGAGACATTGCGAATGGATGCGGACCAGCGGCGGCTCCGGCGCGGCGAGATCGCCCATCTTCAAGACCACAGCCTCTTCCGTTCGGCCGCCGTTGCCGGAGCCCCCTTCGAAGCCGTATATGCGAAAAAGCCCGAATTGCGTCGGAAAATCCGCTTCAGCCACCTTACGGAGCTGTAGCGCCGAAGTTTTGTTCATGGAATGGCTATCAGTACCTTAGTCCTTTTATTATAATGGCTTCCGAACCCCAATGTCGGAGATCTACTTTGCGCTGCTGTTCAAGCTGGGAGTGATGGCGTCGGTCGCCAGCATTCTGGCGCGCTCCGGCAGGTTCAAATCGATGCTCATGCGGGAGAGCCGGACGCTGAATCAGCGGCTCGCGCTGGCCTCGGTTCTGGCGATCGTATTCGCCGTGAGCACGGTAATTCGCGCGGCCAACCCCACTTACTATGCGGCGGACATAGGGTTCGAAGGCAGCCTGCTAGCGGGCATCCTGGGCGGCTATGTCACTGGCCTGCTCTCCGGCGTTCTGATCGCGCTGCCGGCGTTTTTCTTCAAACACGAGCAGCTCACGCTGCCCATGCTGGCCGGAATTGGCGTACTCGGCGGCGTGCTCCGGGACCTCGCACCCGACCCCGAGGAGATCTGGCGCTTTTCACCTTTTCTGGAGATGAACATCCTGCGTTTTTTTCGCGAGAGCAGGAACCATCGCCGCGCCGCTTTTCACCTGGTTTTTGGCGCCGGAATTCTATTCGCCGAATTTCTTCGTCATACCTTCTGGAATTTCGGTGGCAGCAAGGATGTCTTTTTTCTGCCGTCCAATTGGGAAAAACGCGACGCGCTGGCCATGACGCTGTACTACGCGACCACGTTGATCGCCGTCACCATCCCGCTGAAAATCTGGAACAATACGCGCAACGAGCGTAAACTCGAAGAGCAGGAGCGGCTGCTGGTAGAAGCGCGTCTCGCCGCGCTTACCAGCCAGATCAACCCGCACTTTCTATTCAATACCCTGAACTCGGTCTCTTCGCTGATCCGCACGGACCCCAACCAGGCGCGCGTCATGGTCGTCAAACTTTCGAAGGTGCTGCGCCGGCTGCTCAAGAAGCACGAGAATTTCAGCGCCCTGCGCGATGAGCTGAACTTTATCGAGGATTATCTGGCGATTGAAGTGGTCCGCTTCGGCGAGAAGCTGCGCTTTGAAAAGGACGTGGCTGACGACACACTGGACATGCTCGTGCCCAGCATGTTGCTCCAGCCGCTCGTGGAAAATTCAATTAAGCACGGCCTGAGCAGCAAAGTGGAAGGTGGCACCATTCGCATCCGTACCAGCCGTTCGGAAACAAAGCTGCATCTGCTGGTGGAGGACGACGGCATCGGCATTCCGGAGAGCAAACTTGCTACTCTTCTGGATCGGGGTATCGGAGTCAGTAACGTAAACGAACGGCTGAAAGTGCTGTTCGGCAACGAGTATCGCATGTGGATCGACAGCCAGCCAGGACACGGCACTCGCATTCAGATCGAAGTGCCGGAACTGCAAACGGACCTGGCGGCTGTATTGTGAACGACACTCAATTGAGGAGAGATCTTGTCCAGACTCGAAGAGTCCGTTAGTGCCTGGCCCAACGCCGGGCTGCCCGCCACGCTGGCCGACCGCACCCGGCGCGTTTACGACCGCATGGCGGCGGTGTATCCGCTCTCGACCATGTTCTTTCATTCCCGCGCTCACCGCTGCGCTCTGGAAGCCTCCGGGCTGCGCAACGGAATGCGCGTTCTGGAAGTCGCCACAGGTAGCGGGGAGATGTTTCGGCGCCTGGTGCGCGCCAACGGTTCAGGAGCGACGATCGGCGTGGATCTTTCGCCCAATATGGCCGCGCGCACGCAGCGCGTGGCACGCCGCAAGTTTCCGCAGGCGTCGGCACATTGCCAGGCTGTGGATGCGCGGCAGATGCCGTTCAAGAGCGAGAGCTTCGACGCGGTGTTCTGCTGTTACCTGCTGGAACTTCTGTCCGGTGACGATATCGTGCAGACGTTGCGGGAATTCCGGCGCGTGCTTCGCCCGGGCGGCAAACTGACATTGGTGCTGATCGGACAGAATACACCGATGTTCAACGCCGCGTATAAATTGGGGGGCCGCGTCGCGCCGGCGTTCTGGGGACGGCAGGTAGAGCACCGGGTCCCGGAACTGATTCAGGGAGCGCGGTTCCGCATTCTCGCCGATCACGGCGTCCGCCAGGGGTTCTACCCCTCCCGTGTGCTGGTGGCCGGCCGTTAGTTACTTCGTGGCAGTCTGCGACTGCTTGGTATAAGTCAGGTTTTCTGTCGCCTTACCCGGCGGGTTGATGGTCATGACCTCCATGGTCAGAGTTTTGCCGTCCGGGGAGAGCTTCAGGCGCCGCTTGGTCACGTAATCGTTGCCATGGCGCTGCTCAATCATGACGAGCATCGGGCCGTTGTAATACATGGACACCTGAGTGTCCTGCCCTTCTTCTTTCACCTTGCAGTCTTTGCCCTCGGTGGAGCAGTTGATTTCGTCTTTGATCGGCCGGCCGCCGGTGTCAACGGAGCGCACGATATCGATGGAATCGGGCTTCTGCGCGATGTTCAATGTCTCGGATTTCACTTTGGAGTCATTGGACTGGCGCTGCCAGACTCCATTGAGGTCCGGGTGGTCCACTTGGGCCCAGACGCTACCGGCCGCCATGGCCGCTAAACAGAGAAGAGTTCGCATCCTCGGTCACCTCTACCTACCTCTAGTGTAGGAGTGAGGCTACCTGGTTGAAAGTACGATAAACGTTGTAGCGGCGGACCCTTATTTACAGCTTCCTTGCGGGTTTGGGAAGAACCGATTCGCCTTTCGATACACCGTTTACCACTCCCTCACGGAAGTGTGAAGAAATCCGGCTGTCGTTCTCGTGCCGCTCCATTCGCCTTTCGATACCGCATGCGTATGTCCCGGCAATGACGAGAGCGCCGGCAAACAGAGAAACGGGCGGACGCGAAAGGGAATCCGTGGCTACGCAGCGCCATTTGCGAAGCAGCCTGGGGAGCCTGGCGGACCAAGAAGTCCTACTTCCACGCACAATACAAGCGTGTTCAGGCGCGGCGCGGGCCAGAGCGAGCCTGATTGCGGTCGCCCACTCCATGATCATAGTCGGCTACTACTTGGTCCGCGATCATCTGACGTTCCAGGATCTGGGGGCAGACTTCTTTGACCGCCGCAACCGCGAGCACACCGCCCGACGGTCCGTCAAGCGGTTGAACGGTTTAGGATACAAGGTCATCCTACAACCCGTTTCGGATATTAACCCGGCACCAACGCCCATCTGAGCAGTGGGCATTTTCAGGGGAGCGGTAAAAGGTGCCGGGAATTCGAGTACGTTTGAATGCGGCAAAAAAAGCAATTCGATACTGCTTCACAACGCCGTAAGGGAGCGGTAAAACGGTGTATCGATAGGCGAAATGCCATCAGCCGCGAGGGCGGTCCGCCAGAATCAACGGCGAAGGACCCGGCGATTCGACGGTGCGCGGATTTTCGAAGCCTGCGTCCCGTAGCCACCCGGCGATTTCCGTGAAGCTGAACGTATCGCCTTCCTGCGTCATCGTCAACATATTCACGGCGAAGATGAGCCCCATGGTGTTGGTGCTGCGCTCCTCGTCGACCAGGAATTCCTGAATCGCGATGGTCCCTCCGGGAGCCAGCGCCCGAAACGTTTTCCGAAGTAGCTCGCGGCTGCGCCGTTCCCCTTCACTATGGAGGATGTGGCCGAGAACAGCTATGTTGTGGCCTGTGCCGAAATCCGCCGTCGCGAGGTCGCCCGCGACAAACGTGTACCGCCCGGCAACGCCGAATCGTGTGGCTACCCGCCGTGTAACCTCCAGAACTCCCGGCCAATCCACCGCCGTTACCGAAACCTGCGGCGAGCGTTGCGCCAGCGCGATGCTCCACACTCCCGACCCCGCGGCAAGATCCAGCACGCGCACAGGCTGAGTGGCGGAAGCGACATCCAGAACATCGGCGAGGCGGCTCGCGGCGGCGTAGCTCATCGGGAAGATCGCTTCCACAAACTGCTGGAAGAACTCCGACCCCGTATTCTCTTCATTGACCCCGTGTTCCGGTTTTCCCGTGCGCACGACGTTGCTGAGCGCCAGCCAGCCGGGAATCAGCTGCGTGCTTGTGTGTTCAATGATGCCGCCCATGAATGACGGCTTACTCTTTACCAGAAACGTGGAGCTCTCCGGCGTGGTGGCGTAACGTCCGCCGGCGTCTTTGCTGAGCAATTGGAATCCGGTGAGCGCATTCATAATCGCGCGGAGTCCGCGCACGGAAGCTCCCGAAAGGTCCGCCACCTGTTCCACCGTCTTCGGCCCTTCATCCAAAAGGTCGAAGACACGGTTGCGAACGGCAGTTTCAATAATCAGCGGCGGTGCATACCCCCATGCCATTTGCATGATGCGGTCCGGGCGCACAGCCGGCTGTCCCATGGTTTCCATCGACGAAACCCTCCCAGACAAAATTGTATCTAGCGAAGTTCGCCAAACTCGTAGAATTTATGTTGTATTTCGCTGCCCGTGAGTGTGACGTAGCGTATGCCGCTCTTGCCCCCGAGCGGCTTGCCCACCGCGCCGGTGGTGACCATGTCCAGCGTGCCGTCGCGCCCTTCGCTGTTGTGGTGCAGGTGCCCGGCAAACATTTCAGTGACATTAAACTGGTGCAGAATCTTCAGGTAGCGCGCGCGTACGTCTTTGGGAATATTGAAATACTGGTCGGCTTCATCAGGATCCTTCAAGAACAGAGGAATGTGCTGGAACACGATGATGCGCCCGCTGTTTTCGGCGCGCGCTTTTGCCAGCTCCGCTGCAAACCAACCCTCCATTTTGGACGCTTCCGCGGGAACATTCTGCGGCGCCTTTTCGAGATTCGAATTCAGCACGATCCCCGTGACGCCGCCGCAGTGGAACGTATAATAGTCCGGCCCATAGGCAGCGCGATAGGCGGTCAGCGACTTCTCCGTCGGCTCATTGCCTACATCGTGATTGCCCGGCACGCTGAAGAGTTTGATCGCCGGATTCAACTTGCCCGCGATCCGTTTGTATTCGGCGATCTGCACTGGATCGGCGCTCTTGTTCGTGAGATCGCCCGTGACCACCACGAACGCGGGTTTGAGCCGGTTGGCCGTGGCGATCGCGAATTCGAAGTTGGCCGTCTCCTGTTCAAAGCCTGCATTATTCGTGAACATGCCGAACTGCGGGTCCGACATCTGAAGAAACGTGGGGTGCTCGGCCGGCGGTGCGGGAGCGGGAGCAAGCTCCTGCCCGAACAAGGCGCCGACCAGGGATAAGATGAGCGCTAATTTTATAGTCATGGTTTCAAGTTAAAGTACGTTGCAAACGGACCAGACCCAGCCAGATACTTGCGCGCACGCACCAGTTCGGCGATCTGGCGGATATGACCGAGATCGTGCATCGCCCACGAATTCAGCATCTGCGCGAGCGTGATCTCGCCGACCGCCTGATGCGTCGCTTTGCGTTCGCCGGCGCCTTCGGGCAAGCCGTTCAGATACTCGAGATTGGTTTCCCGCTGTTCCTCAAAGTGGTCGAAGGCGTCTTCCGGATCGGCATTGCGAAACAGCTCCAGATGGTCCGCCGCATCGTCCGGCGCGAAGGTGGGATGCCCATCCGCGTCCCACGCGTCCAGCCGCATGCGCCAGCAATGACCTTCGGCATGGGAGAGATGCGCCAACACTTCAGCCACGGAAAACCGGTCGGGCGCGGGCTTCCACCGCGCATCCTCATCGGAAAGCTCCACCATCAGGCCGCGCAGAATCGCCGGCGTTTCCGCCAGCAGGTCCAGGCAGGGAAGACCGTTCTCAGCCATAACTTTCATCCTACGATGTTCTCGCCGCCATCGACGTGAATCGTGTTGCCGGTCATCCAATACGTCGCCGGGTGGCACAGCGCGGCCACGCAGCGCGCCACATCTTCAGGCGTGGTGAGCCGGCGATGCGGATTGCGCGACTTTGCCACTTCGATGATCCTCTCATGGCCGGGAATCAGCTTCAGCGCCGGCGTCTCCGTCACACCGGCGAGAATCGCGTTAGCCGTGATGCCGGCGGGCGCAAGCTCCATGGCAAGCTGGCGGATGTGCGATTCCAGGATGGCCTTCGCCGCGCTCACCGGACCGTAACTGGGAATGACGCGCGTGCTGCCACCGCTGGTCATCGCGAAAATCCGCGCGCCTTTTTCGAACATTCCCTGCCCGAGACATTCCTGTACCCAGTAAACCAGCGAGTGACCCATGATGTCGCTGGTGAGTTCGAGTTGATGGCGGTGCGCCACATCCTCCGCGCCTGCCAGCGGCTTCAGCGATCCGAACGCCAGCGAATGAAACAACACTCGCAGCGTGCCGGCGGGTTCGGACATGCGCGCATGCATAGCCTGCGCCGTCTCGGCGCGCCGTCCATCGTCGGCGGCATTGATGTTGAAGTAGTACACCTCGCGGCCCAGGGCCCGGATCTTGGCCTGAATCTCGCTGACGTGCGCTTCCTTTTCCCGGCGATCCAGGTGGACTCCGAAAATGTTCATTCCGGCGCGCGCGAGTTCGAGTGCGGTGGCTTCGCCGAAACCGCTGCTGGCGCCGAGAATGAGCGCCCAAGGCTGCTTGTTCATACCGTCGTGACCTCAATCTCGCGCGCGTCGCCGCCGCCGGCCCGAAGGTGAATTTCCGTGCGCGGCCGCGGCATCAATTCCGGAAAGCGCTCGCCCCACTCGATCAACACGAGAGCGTCCCGCTCGAACAGTTCGTCCAGCCCGAGTGTGGCGATCTGCCGCGGCTCATCGAGGCGATATAGATCGATGTGATACACGCGGCCCTCCCCATACTCGTGAATCAGCGTGAAGGTAGGACTGGTGACGTCATCCGCCGGCGCGCCGGTCCGTCCGCCGACGATCCCTTTGGCGAGCGTGGTCTTCCCCGCGCCGAGATTGCCGATCAGCAGCACGGTGCCGCGAGCGGGAAGGTCGGTAGCGAGCCGGCGGCCGAGTTCGATGGTGTCCGCCTCAGTCGCCGTTTTGTAAGTCGGCACACTCTCAGCGTAGGGGAAAAGCAAGGCGGCATCAAGACGGGGCGCGCGGGCAGTTTCTTGTCGCACTCCATTCGCCTTTCGATGCACCTTTTACCGCGCCCTGACGGGTTTGTGAGAGAATCCGGCTGTTGTTCTCGTCGCACTCGATCCGTCTTTCGATACACCTTTTACCGCTCCCTCACGGTCACGGCTCCGTTAGCAGAATCAACTACATACGGAGCCGTGACCGTAAGGGAGCGGTAAAAGGTGCCGGCGATTCGAGTGAAATTGCTAAGCAGTGAGGCGCGGATTCAGCCGGCCACGCATCTCTCTATCGCCGCGGGCAAATAGCGAAGGATATCCGTCGCCATGAAAGATTTTTCCCCGATCTCCCGCGCCCCGATCTCGCCCGCCAGCCCTCCGAGATATACCGCCGCCGCCACCGATTCCGCAGGCTTCTGCGGAAACTGCGCCAGCAGACCCGCGATGAGCCCCGTCAGAATATCGCCCGTGCCACCCGTCCCTAACGCGGGCGTACCAGTGGGATTCACAAACACGCGACCGTCCGGAAACCCGATCAGCGTCCTCTGCCCCTTCAGCACGAGAATCACCTGATGCTCAACGGCGAACGCACGCGCCGCCGCCAGCCGGTCGTCTTGAATCTCCTTCGTCGATCTGCCGGTCAGATGCGCCATCTCGCCCGGATGCGGCGTGAGGATCCGCGGATGCTTGCCAGCGCGGAACGGCTTCCAGTTCCACAGCGCGTCCGCGTCGAACACCGCCGGACCTTCGAACTCCGCGGCCGCGCGCGTCACCAGTTCCGCTATGTCGGGCTCCCGCCCTAACCCCGGACCCATCGCCAGCACAGTTTTGCCTTTGGCCAGGGCCGGAATATCCGCCGCTCGCGAGATGCCGCCCGATTCCGTCTCCGCCAGCGGCACCGTCATCAACTCCGGGGTGTGCGCCGCAATCGTTGGCACTGCGCCCGCGGCCGATGCCACCGTGGCGAGGCCCGCGCCCGCGCGCAGCGCCGCCGTCCCGCTCATCACAGCCGCTCCCGTTTTCCCCCGCGACCCCGCCACGATCAGCGCGTGCCCGAAGGTGCCCTTGTGTCCCCACTTGGGACGCGGCGCCAGAAGCGCCCGAAACATCGACGGCTCGATCAGCTCCACCTTGGCGCCGGCATACAATTCGGCCGGACTGCCGATCGGGACCACGATCAGCTCACCGGTACGGTCGCAATTCGGCGGCAGCACCTGACCGAGTTTGGGAGCCGTGAAAGTCACCGTGTGATCCGCCCGCGCCACTTCACCCGGCGAATCGCCCGCGTCGCTCGCCATCCCCGACGGCATATCGACCGCTACGACCTTCGCGAACGGGGATGCGCTGTTGATCTCGCGGATGCCTTCCATCGCAACGCCGGATGGCGGCCCCGCGATCCCTGTTCCGAGCACCGCATCCACCACCACCGTCGCGCAGATTGCATCGGCGGGAACACCGCGCAGAATCGGGCAACCGCACGCCTGCAGCATCCGGTAGTTCGCCGCCGCATCGCCCTTCAAATCCGCCGGATCGGCGAGCAGCACGACGCGCAGCCACAGCCCCGGGAAACGCGTGAACAACTGGCGCGCCACTACCATGCCATCGCCGCCGTTGTTGCCTTTCCCGCAGAGAATCACGATTCGCTGAGCGCCCAGCGGCGAAAATCGCTCGACGAGGAAATCCACCACGCGGCCGCCCGCATTCTCCATCAGCGCGATTCCCGGAATGCCGGCCTCCGTCGTCCGGCGATCCACATCGCGCATTTCCGCCGCGGTCAGCACCTTCATATGCGCCGCGCCACCACCATCGTCATGTCGTCATACAGTTCGCTGGAGCCGGTCCAATCCACCACAGCCTCCATCGTCCGCGCAATGATTTCGCTCGAATCCGCCGACGAATATTTGGCGATGTATTCCATCAGCCGGTCTTCGCCGAACATTTCGCCGTACGCGTTCTCCGGCTCTACAATGCCGTCCGTGTACGCCACCAGAATATCGCCGCGCTCCAGCGGAATGGTCCGCTCCTCATAGCGCGCGATCGGAAACGCGCCCACCACCGTTCCCGTGGAATCCAGCATCTGAAAATTGCCGGCGCGGAACAGCATCGGCGAAAGATGTCCGGCGTTGGTGTACGTCAGCGAGCGCGTGGCCTCTTCGTAAAGAGCGAAGTAAAAGGTCGCGTACTTCTCCGGCGACGTGGTGGCATAGAGCTGCTTATTCAACGTGGATACCAGGGCCGCGGTGGAGTACGCCGTCGCGAGCCCGTTGGTATGCGGCAGGCTCAACTGCATCCGCATCGTCGATTGAATTGTAGCCATGAGCAGCGCCGCCGAGATCCCCTTCCCCGCCACGTCGCCTATGGCAAAGGCGAGAGAGGAATCCGTGAGCGTCATAAAATCGTAGTAATCGCCGGAGACCATGCGCGCCGGATTGCAGACGCCTTTCAACTCCAGAGTCTTGGCCATGGGCACGTCTTTCGGGAAGAGCTGATTCTGCACTTCCCGCGCGATGGCGAGTTCGCTTTCCAGCCGCTCCTTCTCCTTGGCGACCACGATCAACCGGCTGAGATTCTCCGTCATCGTGTTGAAGGAGCCGGAAAGCTCCGCAAGCTGATCGTTCCCCTTCACCGGAATGCGATACGTGAAATCGCCTTCCTTGACGTGCTGCGTGCCTTCGTACAGCTCATGCACCGCGCCGGTAATCGTGCGGCTCAGCTGAATCCCGGCGATCAGGGACACAAGCTCCACCAGCAGGAACACAATCGAAATCACTACGAAGATGCCGAGCGCGAGTTCCGCCCAATCCAACTTCTGAAATACCGTCCCGAGCACGGCGGAGATGCGCGTATCCACGTGCAGCACCAGCCGGCGCGGCTTGCCGGGCGTATCCCATAACGGCACCTCCACGGGATAAAAGCCGCCAAGCGTGAAATCGAAAATATTCTGAGCGGGCGGAATATGAGCAGGCGAACGCGCCATCAAAGGCGCAAACGCCACATCGCCGAGTCCGGTCACCAGGTTGTCCAACAGTTCGCGGCTCACCGGCGCGAGCACAATCACTTCGTCGCCGTTTTCGATTACGTGCGCAAACGCGTAGAGTTGCGGATGCCCCGCATCGTTTCTGATCGTCAGCCCGCTTCCGGTGCGGAACCCTTGAGGCGGCTGAGCGATTTCCGCGGTCTCCGGGTAGCGGAAGTTGTTGTTGCCCGACATCAACAACTGGAAGCTCGGGAAGTTGTTGTGGATCATCTGCGCGAAACGGCGCAGGGCATTCTCCGGCTCCCGGCCGGGCGGAATGTGCGCCAGCGCTTCGGCCGGGCGCAGCAGGGAAGCTTCGCGATGACGCAGTTCCGTATTCACCAGGTAAACCGCCATCTGCCCGATCAAGACCCAGCCGGCGATCGCGGCGAGCGTCAGAATGAGCACGATCGGCACTACCGCGATGAACAGATAGGCCACGATCAGGCGGTTCCGCAGCCGCCAGATAGCTTCCTTCATGACGCGGCGTGCCAGGCGAAAAACGGCGGCGATGCCCAACAGAAAGCCCGCCAGTCCGAACAGCAATTGCGTTCCCGGAGAAATCCCCGAGAATCGCAAAAGCAGGTAAACCGCCAGAATAATGAGGAAGGACTGTTCGAGGCGCCCTATGCGGCGCCAGTAACCGGAATAGCCCTTCTGCATATTTTTAGACTAACTTACCCGGAGCAATGTATGCGGCCGGAATTGCGCGCTGAAGGCGAGCGGCGCTCACGCGGATGCGCGCCGCGCACCGCGAAGGAAGGAAAAATCGGGATAGCCGCCTTTTACACCCGGCCGGCTGCACGCCCTTTGCGAACCGTCAGACCAACCAATGCCAGTCCGCAGCCCAGCATCAGGAGTGTACCCGGCTCCGGAGTGCCGGTCACGCCGCTTCCCTGATCCGCCGCGAAACCGATCATCAACGTGTCGAGGGCAAAACCTGTGCCGTCGTTCGTCGAAATCGTGATGCTCTTGATCATATCGCCGCTGTTCGTGTTATATCCGAAGAGCGCCTGGTCGATTCCGATGAACGGGGCCGTATTGCACGCGGTGGGCGGATAATTCTGTAGGCTACTGCAGAGGCCGCCGCCACCGTTTCCGTTGGTGTTCAGTTGAATGGACCCGAGTTGCGTGCCGCTGCCCGTCGCGCCGGTAAACGCCTTGACGGTGGCTTGGAAATCCACCAGACCCAGCGAGGAAATCCGGAACCCTGCTTCGCTGATCGGTGAGTTGAATGTGATGGTAATCGGCCCGGCGGAGCCAAAGGTTCCAATCAGATTGTCGCCCCAGTTGGTGTCGCTCGGCGTTGGCGCAAGGGCGTCAAACGTGTTGTTGAACATCATCGGTTTCACGTTCGGATGCGGATCGGTCGGATTCAGGTTGCTTCCCAGGCTCTGCGCATCGTATATGCCATCGAACTGCGAGTAGGCGGCTTCTGTATTGTCGAGACGCTGCAGAACCGGAGAGTTGCCGGAATAATTCGGGCCCAAGGTGACATTGTTAATGTCATTGTGAGCCGAAATCACCGGCGTTTCGCCTCCCGTGCCGGTCGTCGGATTGCTGATCGTGAAAAAGACGTTCGGATTGTAATCCGATAGATAGGAACTGGGGTTGGTGTCGGCCGAGCCGAAGGTCGTGGCCCAGTTTATGGTTTGGCTGATGGTGAAACCGGAGATTACACCAGTGGAAAAGCTTCCCGACCAGCAGGCGATGGAAGTGGTCGTCGAGGCAGTGCCGGCGCCATCGGTACAAAGGGGAGCAGCCGTCGCCGCGCTCGCCGCCACCAACATCAGAATTCCAACTGACCGACCCATAGATTGCACCGAACCCTCCGAACTGTTAATAAGGCAGTTTAGAACAAAAGGGTTGTGAATACAACAAACATGGGATGGGTGAAGGTACTCACGATTGGCTGAAAGATGGCGGCGGCTCGCCGTAAATTGATGATTCTGCACGACGAATCTAGGGGAATGGTTCTCTGGCAAGTATAGTACCATAACCCACTGCGACTGCGGCAATTGGGAGGCAGTACTAGGGACGACGTGCCGACAGGAATCCTTCCTGTCGGGCCGCGCCGAGCGCGGCTGCAAACCCGTTTACCGCTCTCTCACGGTCGCGCTTCGTTCGCCTTTCGATACACCTTTTGCCGCTTCCTAACGGGGCTGTGAAAAAATCCGGCTGTTGTTCTCGTCGCGCTTCATTCGCCTTTCGATGCACCGTTTACCGCTCCCTCACGGTCACGGCTCCGCTAGCAGAATCAACTAGATACGGAGCCGTGACCGTAAGGGAGCGGCAAACGGTGCCGGCGATGCGAGCGCGTTTGAATGCGGCAAAAAAGCAATTCGATATGCCGCGGATTCGACCGCGTTCTACTGATCTGTGCGGCGCTGGCGTTCGTACGGCGTCTTGAGGTACTTCGCGGCGACTTCCTGCGCATTCTGGGTATTGTCCTTGGTACGGACCGCCAGATTGTACTCGTTCACGGCGCGATCCCGTTGTCCCGTAATATCGAAGATCTCCCCGAGGTTGATGTGGGCCCACACTTCGGTCCATTTCGGGATCAGATCCCCGTTCAGCGCTTCACGGAAATCGTTGGCCGCCTGCTGGTAGTTGTTTTCCAGGAAGTACACCTCGGCAATGCGGTAATGCGCCAGCGAGCTGTTCTTCGTGGTCTCGAGGGCCTTCTGATACTCCTTCAGGGCGTCCCCGAACTGGCTCAACTCGGCGTACTGCTCGCCGCGCCGGATCGCCACCGCCACCCGGATCTCCGGGTCGTAGCGCAGCACCTGGTTATTCGGATCGATGGAGATGCTCTTCGGCTTGCCGAACGTGTCCACCGAAAATTCCGAGCTCGTTCCCACCACTTCCACGCGCTGCGACTCGGGGTTTCCTTCGGTTTCGATCTTCAAATCGACCGGCATGCGGAATGTATCCACGTCCTGCGTGATCTTGCCCATGATCCGGAAGCCCTTCTGGGTCCGGTAGATCGTGTAGTCCAGCTTGAATTCCGGCGCGAGGCTTGATTCGATCCACTGAATGAAAAAGTAATCGAGCTTCTGTCCGGTCACATCGTTGGTGACCTTCTCGAAATCGTCTGTAGTCGCGGTCTTCCAGGCGTATTGCTGCGAGAAGTTCTTCAGAATCTGTACGAACTTCTGATCTCCCACCACGTAGCGCAGCATATTCAGGACAGCCGCGCCCTTGCTTCCGGTCAAAGCCCACAACTCCGGCGAGTAATCCTCCAACCGCGCCGCCTGGCTCACGGGAACGTTATCCACCGTCAACGCCGCCACCATTTCGTCGTGCAGCGCCGATTCCAGGCTCGCCTTGCCGTTCGCCTGCTCCAGCCACAACAGTTCCGAATACGTGGCAAGCCCGTTTTCCAGCCACAGGTTATTGCGCGTGGCCGGGGAAACCAGTTCTTCCCACCATTGCCGCCCCGCTTCGTTTGCCAGCAGGCGCGAGTTCACCGTCCGCGTGATTCCGTTGGGCGAAAGGAAGATCATTCCGGGAGCGGCGTAGCCGTTGGGCGCGCCCGTCTCCGTCTGCACTACCATGAGGTTCGCCGATGGCGGCAGTCCATAAATCGAGCCGAAGTACGACATGATTTTGCCGACCTCCGTCCCGTACTGCTGCACCACATCGGCCTGCGGCCCGCGAAAGTACACAGATGACGTGGAGCCTTCGCTTTGCACTTTCACCGGCTGGTCTTTCACCACCGCAATGCTGCCCGGGAAGGAATGCCGCTCGAACTTATATTCGTAAGTGTTCTTATCCGCGACGGTCTGTTTTGAATCCAGACCACTGCCGAGCACTGAATATCCCATCGGCACGGTCACCCGCATATCCGCGCCGAACCGGTCCGTGGTGTACCCGGCTACCGGGAACCAACGCGCCGGATAGAGAAGGAAGGCATAATCGGGATGAATCGCGGCGAACTTGATGCCGTACACCGGCGAATCTTCCTGCCCCGTCAGACGGCCGTCGTAATAGAAGGTAACCGCCGTTGTCTGACCCTTGACCAGCGGATGATCGAAGTTCAGCCGCACTGTGAAATCCTGCTGGTTGCGCGTAGCCTGAATCTGCGCACCTTTGTCATCGGTCACGCGGGAGACGTTCAGCGCGTTGTTCAATTCGAAAGCTGTCGACGTGATGCCGTCGTCCACCGGGGTGAAGCGCACGGTGACCTTCGCCTGAATGTCCGACGTGTTGGGC
The DNA here is from genome assembly GCA_035606355.1 of Candidatus Limnocylindrales bacterium. Classification (GTDB taxonomy): domain Bacteria; phylum Acidobacteriota; class Terriglobia; order Bryobacterales; family Bryobacteraceae; genus Sulfopaludibacter. Next base: position 48,851 of record DATNFO010000045.1, read on the forward strand.
GAAATTTCCGCGTCGATGGTGTAGTCCTGAACGTCAATTCGCGAGCGGCGGGGTTCCTGGGCGAATGCGCCGCTGGAAACCACCAGAAGGGCGGCAATTGCCGGCGCCGCCGCGCCAAAACGGAAATCACGAAACATGTGCGACTTGTCCTTCCACAACTTCTTGTATCGCGGCGGCGGCGCGCTGCGCGGCCGTCCTGCCGTCCTGAGCCCCAAACGATAGTTTCTGCCTGACCTCTGCAAGCCCGGCGAGCATTGCTTCTCGCGCCGCACCGTCCTGCAGCAAGCGCCGCGCTTCCCGCGCCAGCGCTTCTCCCGTCATCGCGTCCTGCATCAACTCCGGCGCTACCGCGCGTCCCGCAATGAGGTTCACCATCGAAAAAAACGGGACATCCACCAGAAAACGTCCGGCCGCCCAACTCACCGGGGTCACTTTATAAAACGTGACCATGGGCGTACCCAGCAGAGCAGCTTCCACTGTGACAGTTCCGCTCGCTGCCAGCGCCAGATCGGCGTGCGCCATGGTATCCCAACTCTCCCCTTCGATCACCCGTATGGTGGAGTCCGGCAGCCGCTCCCGAAAAAAGGCGGCCCCGGTAGTAGCCGAGGCCGGCAATACAAAACTGACTGCCTGCTCCCGGTATAGCCGACCCGCGGCATCCTGCAGCGCGGGCAGATGACGCGCCGCCTCACCACGGCGGCTTCCCGGTAGCACTGCTATCAATGGACGGCCCTCAGGCAGCCTGTGTTTCCTAAAATATTCCTCGCGGGTGAGCGACGGCCGCACCAGTCCGGCCAGGGGATGGCCGATATACGTGGCATCCACCCCCTCCCGGCGGAAGAACTCCTCCTCGAAGGGGAAGATGCACAACAGTTTGCGAACCGTCCGGCGGATGGTCTTCACGCGGCCCTTGCGCCACGCCCACGCCTGAGGAGCGACGAGATACACCACCGGGATGCCCTGGGAAGCCAGTTTCCGCGCCGCCCGCAGGTGAAAATCAGGCGAATCCGTCAGAATCGCCACATCCGGCCGCCGTTCCCGGGCCGAGGCCAGCAATTTCTTGTACTCGCCGTAAATCCGGGGGATGTGCCCCACCACCTCGACCAGACCAACCACCGCCAGGCTTGCCGAATCGACAACGGTCTCTACACCCGCGGCCCGCAAACGCGGTCCCGTGCACCCGAAAAACCGGCTATCCGGCCACACCCGCGCCAATTCCGCCGCCACCAGAGAAGCATACAGGTCGCCAGAAGCTTCGCCGGCGGAGATCAGAACGTTGCGGCCCATGCAAACTCAGTTTAACGCGCGGCCTGAAAGCAACTCAGGCGGGCGTCAGGCCATGGATGTACCGACCCGGACGCCCGCCACTTGTTACAATCGGCAAACGGGGATGACCAGCGAAGCCGAGCAGTACCGAATGACCGTTGAAGAAATTGCCGCGCGGTTCGGCAAGGAGATGATTCCGGTAACGAGCAAATTTTCCTATTTCTCGACCACTCCTATCGCCGAAGAAGATCTGCGGCAGTATCTCAACGATCCCGTCGCGGCCATCTCGCCCGCGATCCTCGCCGTGCTGCCGCGCATCGGTCTGCTGCTCGCGCCTTACATCGAAAAGGGCAACGGCAAGGATGGCGGCGGCGACGCCGTGTCCTTCGAACGTCCCGGCGACGCACGACAGGTCCGCTGCTCGCGTCTGGACATGGAAAAGACCACCATTCTGGCGCTCGGTATCAAAGACATCGAAGTCGCCGATTATCACTACGAGTTTTACAACGCGCTCGCCGGGGTGGTCGCAGGCCGAATGCCCGCCGAAGCGCAGGAACGCTTCTACCGGACCCTCCGCGAAGAGCTCAGCGCCGAAATCCACGGCGAAGTGGATGAGAAGAGCTGGCACCTCAAGCAGTCGCTGCTGCGCCGGCAAACCAACGTCCGCAAGGAAACCAAACTGTTCCGCGAGTACGCCACGCAAGCGTTCATCGATACGCTCACGCTATACCTGCACGGCACCTGTTGCGACATCGATGTCGAAACCGGCCCGCGCCAGATGCCCAGCCGCTACCTGCGCCGCCGTTTGGAACTGCTGATGAATCTCTTCCCGCCGCCGGAAGGCTACGCAGTCCTCCCGGAACAACTGAAAGCACGCTAACGGCACACTTACCGCCGCAGCGTTTCCACGATCCGAGCCGCCACTTCCTTCCCCCGCTCGCCGACTTCCCCGACCGGCCCGACGCACGAAGGGCAGCCTGAATCGCACGCGCATCCCGCCAGCAATTCGGCCGTCTGCGAGAGGAGTTGTTCCGTCAGCCGGTACAACGGAGCGCTCTGCCCCACACCGCCCGGATACGCATCGTACAGATACAAGTACGGCTCGAAACTCTCGAGCGACCCCTCTACTTGTTCACTCATGGCCACGCCCAAATCGCGCGGATCGCACATCAGCAGCAGCGCGCCCACGGTCCGCAGCGCGTTGCCCAGGCCGCTGATGCCGCTTTGCCGCTCGGCCGGCGTGAAATCGCCCAGGGCAGCGAGAAACGCCGCCGGAAAGTGCAGCCAGAAGCTGGTGGTGTGCATCACCTGCTCCGGCATGTTCAGCTTCCCCGCCCCGACATTTTCGTTCGTATAAAACTTGATCTTCTTGAAGCCGACCACCTGGGTATTCACGCGCACATCGCCGTGCGCACGACGCGCTCCCGCCAGCGGCTCGCCCTCAAATTCGTCGAGCACCTTCACCTGCGTGTAATCGATGGCATCGGTGTAATAATCCGAATCCACGCGCCGCACGTACGCCTTGCGATGGTCGTAATCGAATCTCTCTACGTGATACTGCCGTGCTTCGTGCAGATAAATGGCTTTTTCGTGGAGCGTGGTGAGCGCCGTCGAAAAGGAAACCTCAGCGATGATGTTGGCTTCGTCCGTCGTGTCCACTACCACGAAGTTGTCGCTGCTCACGCTGCGCAGGCTTGTCGCATCCGCCGGATACGTGTCCGTGGTCCAATGCCACGCGCCTCCCGAATGGTGCAGAAAACCCGTCTCCTCCAGGAATTTGCAGATCTCGCCGGTTGCGTGAGGTCCGAACTTCTCGCCGTCGCGCACCGGCAGCTCGAACGCGGCGCACTTCAGATGCGCCATCAGAATCTCCAGGTTTTCCGGATTGATGTACGCATGTTCCGGCGACGCCCCGAAGAAGTAGTCCGGATGCTCCACGATGTACTGGTCGAGCGGCGCGCTCGAAGCCACCAGCACGGCTGCCGACGTGGCGTTCCGCCGCCCGGCGCGTCCGGCGCGCTGCCAACTCGATGCGATCGTGCCCGCATACCCCGCCATCACCACCGCGTCCAACGAACCGATATCGATTCCCAATTCCAGCGCGTTGGTGGCGACCACGGCACGAATGGCGCCCTCCCGCAGCTTGCGCTCGATTTCGCGGCGCTCCTTCGGCAGATAACCGCCGCGATATCCGCTCACCGTCTCGCTCGGCACCTTACCGCGGTCACATGCATCCTTTAAGTACGTCACCAGCACTTCAGTCGCGAGCCTGTTGTTGGCGAACACCAGCGTCTGCAGGCCGCGCTCGATGAACTCCAGCGCCACGCGGCGTGTCTCGCCGATATAGCTGCGGCGTATGCCGAGCTGCCGGTTCACCACCGGCGGATTATAAAAGATGAAGTACTTCTCGCCGCGCGGCGCGCCGTTCTTATCGATCAGCGCGAAGTCTTCGCCCGTCAATGCCTGCGCCAGCTCTCGCGGATTCGCTATAGTCGCCGAGCAGCAGATGATTCGCGGCTGCGAGCCGTAGAATTCGCAGATCCGCCGCAGCCGGCGCAGCAGGTTCGCCAAATGGCTACCGTACACGCCGCGATAAGAGTGCAGCTCGTCGATCACCACGTACCGCAGGTTCTCGAAGAACTTCGCCCATTTCGTGTGGTGCGGCAGAATGCCGCTGTGGAGCATGTCCGGATTCGTCAAGACGATGTTGGCCCGCTGCCGGATCGCCTTGCGCGCATCCTGCGGCGTGTCACCGTCGTAAGTGAACGCGCGTATGTCGCTGCCCATCTCCTCGACCGCGCGATTCAGCTCGTGGAGCTGATCCTCGGCGAGCGCCTTGGTCGGGAAGAGGTACATAGCGCGCGCCCCGGGGTCGCCGAGCAGCAGATTCAACACCGGCAGGTTGTAGCACAGCGTTTTGCCGCTAGCGGTTGGGGTGACGACCGCGACATTGCGGCCCGCTTGCACATGTTCGAAGGCTTCGGCCTGATGGACGAACAGCTTCGCGATTCCGCGGCGTTCCAGCGCGCCGCGCAACACGGCATGCACAGCTTCCGGGATCGGCGAGAAGACACCTTCGCTCGCGGGCTGATGGTGGATGGCGCGAACCGCCGAATCGGGTTCCGCGTGTGCCGCGCGAAACCGCGACACAATGGCTTCCAGCGAGGGTTTCGAAGCTACTGCGAGTTCATTTGTGAATTCGGGAAAACCGAGCGAGAGATCCATAGCGCCTTCGCCTTTTCTTTGCTATCTTAGCAAAGAGGCGGCGGCGCTTTTAGTGCTCCCTAACGAATTCGTATCGCTCGAGCGTCGCCGCAACCTGAAATGCGCGCGCTTCCGATCCAGCATTCTGCCGTTCCGCACGGAGTACCTTGCCAACGCATCGCAGATTCACCGCTTGCGGACCATCGTGATTCAAGGTAATCACATATTCAATGGGTCCGCCGAGATCGGGTTCGCGCTCCGAGGTGAACAGCACCCCGCTGGAGCTGATGTCCTGCGTGAATCCCGCTGAAATCACGCGTTCGGCGCCGGCGCGTACGATCGAGAGCGGCAGCTGCAGTTTAAAACGCTTGGTTCTTCGCTGTTCCATGAAGCTTTCAGTTACATGCTAAGTGGGTTTTAGTACGAAGGTCAATAGACCATCACAGTTGCGCGGCTACTCTTCGGTACTAGACGCTAAGGCTCAATAGTACGGATGGGAGGTTTCCGATGGATATGGACCGTGGTAGCTGGCGCCTACAGGAGTCCTACTACCGTGAGGAAGACGGACCGGGTAAGTGAGCCCGGTCCGTACTAACTGCAAACGAGACTAACCGACTTTCAGAATAATGATCACCAGCGTGTACAACGCGAGCGATTCAATCAGAATCAGTCCTAGCAGCAAAGCGAAACGAATCGCAGCCGTCGCGCCCGGATTGCGCGCCATACCTTCGGCGCAGCCCGCAATCGCCTTCGCCTGAGCCAGACCGCAAAGGCCGGATGCGATCGCCATACCGAAACCGGCGCTCACCGAAACCCACCAGTTGCTAACCGGAGCCGCAGCCCCGCCCGCCGGCTGCGCCATCGCCATGGCGGCGAAAGCGAAGATCAGCGACACCAACATCATCAACTTCTTCGTCATTTTTTCTCCTTAAGAATCGCTCCCAGGAGGTGGTCCCCGCCGCCCTTGGGAGGACGCCGGGCTCACACTGAAAGAGCGGCATAAAGCCGGTATGAATTTAGTGTTCTTCGTGCACTGTCGCGCCGGCCACATACAGCATGGTCAGCAGCATGAAGATATAAGCTTGCAGCAGTGACACGAAAACGTGCAGGCCCATAAAAATGGCCGGCACTACGAGATAAGTAAGGCCGAGGAACACCATCGTGACCTGCTCGCCTGCATACATGTTGGCGTAAAGTCGCAGGGTCAGCGAAAGCGGGCGCGCCAGATGGCTGACGATTTCGATGGGAATCATCAGCGGCGCCATCCACCAGATCGGACCGGCGAAGTGCGCCAGGTATTTAAAAATTCCGTTCGCCTGTATGCCCACGAAGTTGTAATACGCGAACGTCGCCACCGCGCAGCCCAGAGGCACGGCGGGCACCATGGTCGGCGATTCGAAACCCGGAATGATGCCGATCAGGTTGGCGAACAGAATAAAAATAAACAGCGTGCCGAAGAACGCCAGGTAATGGCTTCCGCCATGCCCTACCTGCTCATCGGTCTGCCCGTGAACGAAATCGTAGATCACTTCGAAGACGTGCTGCATGGTGCCGGGATTGGTAGCCGAGAGGCGCGGACGCAGCATCGCAAACACCACCACGATGAGCAGCGCCACCACGAGTTCCATCGCAATGTAGTTGCTCCACGGACGCGCGTCCGGGTGCATTCCCACAAGCTGCAGCGCCTGGTTTCCCAGGCCGGCAAGATGATCGTTCAGTAGTTTAGTGACCCAGAGTTCAGTTTCGTGGTGCATAGATGAGTTCGAAGACGATTTCTACAATCACCGCTGCGGCGGCGATGAACAAGCCCGCCATTGCAGCAGGCTTGCTGATTTTGGAAAACCTCAATATAGCATAGGCGGCACCACCCAGGAGTAGGTACCGGCCCGCGGCTTTGACTGCCACGCGCTTGCGCACCTCGCCCCTGCCGAGCGCATCTACAGTCTCCTTCAGCCAGCGGTAATTCAGCCAGGAAACAAAGGACCCGAAGGCGAATCCCACGCCCCATTCCCACCCGCGCCACACCAGCAGCCCGAGCGTGCCCCCGGCGCCGATCCCCACCATCATGCGGGCGATGCGGTCCACCGCGCGATCGAAAAAAGCGGCGTCAACTTCCGCCATTGCCGCCGCTGTCCTTCAAAAGCTCGCGAATCACCTGAATGAGCCCGGACGCCACTCCGATCAGGAGAAACACGATATACAGAAAATGCGTGTGGAACAACTTATCCAGAAAGTAGCCGATGACATAGCCCACCAGCACCGAGATGGGCAGCAACAAGGCCAGCGACGTGAATTCGGCGACCTGCGCGGCCACCGTTTTGGGACGCTTCGGCATGTTCTCTATCGCCCCGCCGGCGAAATCGCCTGCGCCGCTTCCATCACCAGCAAACCCATCTTCGGATGCGACGGTTCGAGCTTCGGCTTGACTCCGAATTCTTCCAGAGCCTCCGTAGTCGTGGGACCGATCGACGCCACGAAGCACTTGCGCAACTCGGCGAGCGTGGAGTCCTCCATTCCCGCCTGGCGGGCGACCTGCGCCAGGTGAACGATCTGCGTCGCCGTAGTAAACAGCGCCACATCCACTTCGCCCGCGCTCAAGCGCCGCGCCGCTTCGCGCAGCGGACCCGTTTCCACAGGCAGCGCATATTCGTATACGCGAACCGCAGTCACTTCCGCGCCGCGTGCCCGCAATTCCGTCAGCAGCTCCTCATTCGAGCGGCCGTATTCCTGCACCGCGATCCGCTTCTCCGCGCGGCCTTCCATCACACCAAGCACCTCGCGCCACGTATTCGGCTCCGGCGCGACGGCGGCGGCCGGCACGTTCATCTCGCGAAGCGCCGCCATCGGCTTGGGTCCGCGCGCGATCACCGCCACATGCCGCAGTGCTTCAGCGAATGCGTTTTCACCGAAACGGGCAGCCAGTACACGATTCAACTGCCGTGTGCCGACTCCCGTCATCAGCACTACGCAATCGAAGCCGCCCGCCATGAGTTGTTCGCCGAAGCGGTACACTTCGGCATCTTCCGCGATGGGAACTTCGCGCATGGAAGGAGCGACAAACGCTTCGCCGCCCTGCTTGCGAATCAGCTCCGCCATTTCCTGCGCCCGCCGGCTTTCGAACGCCACCACGCGCTTCCCGTCGAATGGCATTCCCGCTATTGCCCGGCGCCGTTGGCCAGGCGCTGCAATTCGGTCTTCTCGCGCTCGATGTACGGCACGCCCTTCTCCATCCATTCCGGCGCGGGCGCGCCTTTCAGGTAATGGTCGAAGAACTGCTGCATGCGAATCGTGTAGTCCTTCTGATTCGGCCGCTTATCGAGGTGATGCGGCTCGCCGTTGTAATTGAACAGGTAGACTTCCTTGCCCAGGCGGCGCAGCGCAAGGAAATATTCGAGGCCCTGGTACCACGGCACAGCGTCATCGGCATCGTTCTGCAGAATCATCAGCGGCGTCTGCACGCGATCCGCCCAGAAGATCGGCGAGTTCTCGATAAAGCGCGTCGGGTATTGCCAGATGGATCCTCCGATACGGCTCTGCGTATGCTCATACTGGAACTGCCGCGGAATGCCGGTGCCCCAGCGAATGCCGTCGTAGGCGCTGATCATGTCCGCCACCGGCGCACCCGCCTCGGCCACCTTGAAGCGGTTGGTCTGCGTGATCATGTACGCGATCTGATAGCCGCCCCAACTGTGACCCTGTATGCCGATCGCGTTCTCGTCGACAAAGCCCTTATCGACCACCGACTGCACCGCGGGCAGCACGCACTTCAGCGCGCTCTGCCCCGGATAGCCGACCGTATAAACGATGTCCGGCGTGAGCACCAGGTATCCGTTGCTGACGTAATACGAGATGTTGATGCTGTGACCCGGACGCGGATCCACAAAACGGTTCACGCGGTCCGTGAGTTTCTCGTAGATGTAGACCATCATCGGGTACTTCTTGTGCGGGTCGAAATTCTCAGGCTTGTAAAGCGCGGCGGTGAGCGGCACGCCGTCGGCGTTCTTGTACTGCACCACCTCGCCGGCGCCCCACAGCAGTTTGTCCTTCTGCGGATTCACATGGCTGACCTTGCGCAGTTCCTTGAACGTGCCATCGGTGACCAACAGGTCGGGGAATTCGTTGAACGTCTGCTCGGTCAGCAGGTATACGTCCGCATTCTTCGCCTTCACGGGAGCGCTGTAATACTTCGCCGAGAGCACCAGCTTCTTCGGCTCTCCGCCGTTCATGCTGCCTGTGAAGAAACCGCTGTCCCACGTTTTCAGATTCTCAGCCTGCAGGAAGAGCGGCTTGGCGGGATCTATCCCGCGATCGCGCGGATCCGCGTCGGGCCGCGTGACCCGCAGACGCAAATCGTGCGCCCGGCCGTAGCCCGCTGTAATATCCGCCGGCGAGGAACCGTCCGGCGACATGCGCCACACATCAAACTTGTCGTACAGTAGGACGCTCTTGCCGTCCGTCGTCCAGCCGCCGCTGCCGTATGCGTTCGGCGAACTCGGCGTATCCGTTTCTTCATTGAAGAACTTCACCGGCAGCTTGGCGGTGAGGTTCACCGTCTTGCCGTCGGCCACCGACACGGTGCTCCAATCCCGGCCATCGAAGGCGAGAATGTACTTGCCGTCGGGCGAGAGCGATGCCGTGCCGTGGTGCTTCTTGAGGACCAGCTTGCGCGCGCCGGTCGTGGTGTCGATCAGGTACGCGTCCGAGTAGCGCTCGTCGTAATCGTTCATGCGGCGGTACTCGCGCGTGTCCGTGCCGAGCGCCACTTGCGGATTGTCCGAGAGGCTCACCTGCTCCAGCGTGGGGTCGGCAAGCTGAACCACTTTGTGGCCGGCAATGGAATACACGGCAGTGAACGTGCGGTTGCGATCGCGAGCCGCAGTCACCTTCTGTATGGATTGGATGTAGTCGTCTTTGTACGACCACAGGTCGAGTACGGCCTTTGCATCGGCTTCCGTATCGCCGACCGGCGCGGGCGCCAGTGCGGGCGTAGCGACTCCGAAGAGCACGCTCGAGCCGTCGCGGGAAAACGCCAGTGTGCCCTTATCGCTGATCGCGAATTCCTTGCGGAAGCCGCTAGTCTCGCCGGAGGCCAGCTCGGCGGCAGCCGGCGCGCCGCGCTCCCAACGATAGAGCTTCAACTTGGGCTGCCTGGATGCGGCATCGTCGCGATCGCTCAGGAATGCGACCTGACTTTGCTTCTCATCCCAAACCAGCTTTTCGTATTTCCCCTTGCCCGCGAGCAGCGGCGCGCCGATGCCTGCGGTCGCGGGATGCGCGAGGTAAACGCCGTTGCGCGTGGTGTCGCGCGCGGCAATCGCCCAGACCAAGTCCTGACCATCGTCGCTGAGGACGAATTCGGCCACGTCGGTGACGGCCTTCTCCGCGCCGTCGGCCAGCGTGCGCACCACCATATCGGTGCCGAATTCCGGACGGGCTCCGCGACCGCCGCCACCGCCGGCCCCACGGCCGCCGCGGCCTCCTTGCTGATCTTCATCTCCCGGTCCGCCGCCATTCGCTGCCGTGCCGCCCTGGGCTGCGGGCGCATCGGGAGCGTCCTTGGAGTAGACCAAAAGCGCGGCGTTCTTTTCCGGCATCTGGAAGCGCCGAACGCGATCGATGCGCGTCTCCTTGTCCGAAGCCAGATCCACGATCACCAGCGCGTCCTTGGGCGCGGGCTTCTTGTCTTTCTTTGCCTTGACGACGTCCTCATGCAGGGGGAAAGCGCTGAAGGCGGCGACGCGGCTATCGGCGGAGATCTGAATGGTGAGGTTTCGCTGCTGCGGCGTGCCCTCTTCGGAATCGGCCGCGGGCGCAGGCGCGGGCCGTTCACCGGCGGCGAAGCGCGCTTCCTTGCCTGTCACCAGGTTGCGAATGATGACTTCGCCATTGCCCTCCTGCGGAAACACCGCATAGACGAGGAATTTGCCGTCAGGCGAAAGATGCTGCCCGGCGATGGACCGCCAGGAATCGTAATCGTGGTGATTGATGGGTCGCTTGGCTTGGCCGAAAGAGGAAAGGCAGACAAGAACCGCAAGGAGGGTCGTGCGGAAAAACATGGTGAAAAACATTGTACCCTGTAGCGACTGGCGAGCACGTAGCGACCGGTCTCCCGACCGGTTGCAGGCGAGCGCGAGCTCGCCCGGCCGCGCAAAGCGCGGCACGACAGGAAAGATTCCTGTCGTCACATGGCTAACGCCGTTCGGTCAGAGGCACCGGAGCGCGCAGCCGGAAACTGAGGCGCGTTTCGCTCGGCAGCGCCGCGGCCTTGCGGGTCAGGACCGCGTCAGCCCCCCCGGCGCCCGCGCCTGCTCCGGCGCCAATCGCCGCACCCTTGCCGCCCCCGGCAATTCCGCCGATGACCGCGCCGATCACCGCTCCAACGCCGACCTTTTCGGCATCCTGCCGATGGTCCGGCTCGCTGCGCTTCTGGAAGGTATCGGTTTGAATTGGCACAGTCTGCCCGTCGCTGGTGTGCAGCCGCGTGAGTTCCACGGTAAGGGTCGCGCCGCCTTTGACTTTCGTGCCTCGATCCACATCCACCACTCGGCCGTCCACCCGCGCGCCGCGTTCGGCGATCACGAAGCCATCGGCGACTAGTTCATGGTCAAGCGTGGCCGTGAAAGCGTCGCCCGAGACGTTCCGCTCGCTCGACAACCGGTCCAACAGGCGCACCGGAATCAACATACCGGCGTTCAGCGTAGCCCTGTTGGGTTCGGGAGCGGGCGGAGGCGGCGGAGGCGTAACTGCCTCCGGCTCAGTGCGCGCGGGTGGAGAAACAGGCACGGGCGGCTCCTGCCGGGGCGCGGGCTGCGGATCCACTGCGGGGGCCGACACTGGCGGCGGCGCAACGGCGGCCGGTCTCTCCTGCATCGGCGGCGCGACGGGCTTCGCCGCGAAAGCAGTAAGGGTCCGTTTCTGTACTGGCACCGGCCGAATCCGGCTCTCCCGCTCTTCTCTGACCTTGTGCGCCGGCGTCATCGGCGAGGGCTTGTGCGTCTCGACCACGACGGCTCGGGCAGTTTCGGGCGCGGGCGCAACCGGCGGAGCAGCTTCTGCCGCCGGCGCCGGCGGCTGGACCGGCGGGGGTTGGACCGGCGGCGGCTGGACCGGCGGGGTTTGAACCGCGGGAGCCGGCGTGCTCACCGGCCCTTCCTGGGCAACCGATGCCTGCTGCTGAGCCACAGCAGACGTGGGTCGCTGCACTACCTTCATCAACGCGGCGCCGCCCAAAGCGCCCGCCAACATAAGGATTACGATATGGATCGGCCTCATTCCCGCTAACTTCCCCTTACCCCATCTGACGCCCTTCCGCCCGGTTTCGTTTCCGCGCTCGAAACCCGTTAAAATTAAATAATTCGAGGCATGATTCCCTTCCCTACAGAGTTTCCGATCGGTCCGGTCCGAATTGCGCCCGCGACGGTGCTGGCGCCCATGGCCGGGGTCACAGATACCGTCTTCCGCCGCTTCATACGCAATCTGGGCGGGTGCGGCCTCATCATGACCGAGTTCACCAGCTCGCATGGGGTCAGCGCCTCCATGGGCGCGCGCAAACCGACGAAGACACTCACCAGGTACCTGGCCTTCGACCCCGAAGAGCACCCCATCTCCGCCCAGCTTTTCGGCGCCGACCCCGCCGTGATGGCCGACGCCGCGCGCGTGTGCCAGGACCTCGGCTTCGATGTTCTCGACATCAACTTCGGTTGCCCCGTGAATAAGGTGGTGAAGTGCAATGGAGGCTCCGGGCTGCTGCGCGATCTCCCCCTCGTCGAGCGGTTGCTGCGCGAAGTCCGCCAGGCGATCTCGATTCCGTTCACACTCAAGTACCGCGCCGGCTGGAATGACGAGGAACTGGTCAATATCCGCATGGGCCAGTTGGCCGAAGACTGCGGACTACAGGCGATCGCGCTGCATCCGCGAACTCGCGAGCAGGGCTACAGCGGCAAAGCCGATTGGACGCGCATCGCCGAAGTGAAAGCCGCGGTGAAGATCCCGGTCATCGGCAATGGCGACATCGTAACTCCGGAGGACGCCGTGCGCATGGTCCGCGAAACCGGCTGCGACGGCGTGATGATCGGCCGCGCGGCCAGCAGCAACCCGTGGATCTTCCGCCAGATCGCGCAGTACATCGCCACCGGCCGTTATGATGAGCCGACGCAGGACGACCGGTACGAGATGATGCGCCGATACTACTCCATGCTCATCGAACGCGGCGAGGGCGATGCCGTGGGTAAGATGAAGCAGTTCGCCACCTACTTCACGCACGGCGTGCGCCACGGCGCCCTACTGCGCGCATCCATCTACCACGCGCACGAAGCGCCCGAAATCCTGGACATGGTCCATGAATTTTTCAACGCGCCGCCGGTGCTGGCGCAGTGAAGAAAGTCCAACTGATTACAGACGGCGCGTGCCTGGGCAATCCCGGTCCGGGCGGCTGGGCGTGCATTCTGCGCTACAAGGATCAGACGAAAGAGCTGTGGGGCAGCGACAAGCAGACCACCAACAATCGCATGGAGATCACGGCTGCCATCAAAGGTCTCAGAGCGCTGCGCGAAGGCTGTGAAGTGGAAGTGGTCACCGATTCCGAGTATTTGAAGAACGGCATCACCACGTGGATTCACGGCTGGAAGAAGAAGGGCTGGATCACAGCCGCGAAGAAGCCTGTAATCAATCAGGATCTCTGGAAAGATCTCGATGAACAGGTGTCGCGGCACAGGACGACGTGGACCTGGACCAAAGGCCACGCCAACCACACCGACAACAATCGCTGCGACGAGCTGGCGACCAAAGCGGCAAGAGAGCAAAGCGAGTCGGCTTAGTATGTACCGGCCCGGCCGGTACAAGGCGATCGAAGATCGCCCGAGGCGCGCTCCGCACGCCTGCAACCGGTCTGGAGACCGGTCGCTACTTGCGCATCACGGCTCGAATGGAAAGTCGCTAGTCCCCAAAAGCGTTGGTCGCGACAACCTCGCCCGAGGCGGGCTCCGCACGCCACGCCAGGAAGGATTCCTGGCGTCACGTCTGCTTCTTCCAACTAGAAGGCCAGCTTCAAACTCAATTGGATGTTCCTCGGCGGATAGGCCGAGGAGATCGTGCCGAAGCCGGCCGTCGGAGATGTTGCCGATCCCCAACTCGTCGCCGGAGCGCCGAAGTTCACGTTGTTGAACGCATTGAGGAACTCGGCGCGGAACCGCAGGTTGACCCGTTCGGTCACGTTGAAGAACTTCGCGATCGAGAGGTTGTAGACCTGCAATCCCGGACCTTCGACGTTGCCGAAGCCCGAGCTTCCAAACCGGTCCTGCGGCGCCGGATAGAAGGCCGCGGGGTTGATCCAGCCGTTGGGCCCCGGATTCGGCAGGACGGCCGGTCCGCCGACGTAGTCCGCACTGCGCGTCCCGAGAATCGCCGTGCTCGCCTGAACGGTGTAATAGAATCCGCTCTGCAGGTGGATGATGCCGTTGAGCTGCCAACCGCCGAACGGCTGCCTGAGATATGCCTTCTGCGATTTCAGAGTGGGCATGTACCAGATGAAGGTGCCGACAAACGCATGCCGCACGTCCACGCTGGAGCCCGCGTTCCCGGAGTAGGCCGGACCGTACGCGGCCCTGATGTTGTAGAAGTTGTTATCGTTCTGCGTATCGCTGGAGGCGTCCGAGAGATTCTTGGAGAAGGTATACCCTGCCGTGAACATCACGCGGCCCACGCGGCGCTCCAGGCGCGTTTGCAATCCGTAATAATTCGATGTGCCGGCGCTCTCGAACTGCTGAATGGTGGAGTAACCCGGGAACGGGCGGATGGAGTTGAGATTCGTAGTGGAAGGAACCGCCGACAGCAGATCCCAATACGGCTGGTTGATGTCGGGCTCGGTGAGCAGATGGCGTCCGAGAGAGCCCACGAAATCGGCCTCGGCGAACAGCTTCATCGGCAGATCGCGCTGGATGCCGAAGCTGAACTGCTCCGAATACGGAACGTGCAGTTTCGGATCGATCACCTGCAGCGTTCCCCACGGCGCGTTCACCGTGGCGCCGCCGGTAATGTTCGAAAGGTTGCTGTAGTTGTACGATACGCTGCCGACGTACGGCGGGTTGTTCAGCGTGTACATGGTCGGGTTGCCCTGAATGCGGTCGTAGAAGATGCCGAAGCCGCCGCGGAACACGGTGTTCTGAGCCACCTGGTAGGCGAAGCCGACGCGCGGCTCCCATGCATTCCGGCTGGGATACATGCCGCGCGGCGCACCCGCTGGAACCGCGAGCACCGCCGGGTTGTTGGCGTTGGGAACCAGATACGCCTGATCCGGATTAATTCCATTGGCGACGCGCACCAGTCCGTCATAGATATTGCCCGAGCCCGGCACCACCTGCCCGCTGGAGTTCACCGTAACTGCCTGCGCGCGGTTGAACAGCGAAGGCACGAAGTTCGAGAGGTTGTCCACCGTGGAGTACAGCGCGTTCATGTACTCATAGCGGAGACCGAGATCGAGGCTGAGGCGGCGCGTCACTTTCCAGGAATCGTCGAAGTACCCGCCCGGTTCGGTGTAGCGGTAGTGACCCATCGGGTCATAGGCGGCTTCCGTGTACGTCTGGAAATTGCCCATCAGCGCGTCCGCCAGCGCGTAGCCGCTGGTGTTCGGATTTCCGCTGGTATTGAACACGACGCTGGCATCGTAGTTCGAACGGCCGTTCTGATCTTTGCGATACCGGATCACCGAGAAGCCCGCACTGAAAGTGTGCTGGCCGTGAGTCCAGGACAGCTTATCGTCGAACTGAATATTAGTGATCGGCGACGTCAGCGTCTGGTCCGGACCCTTCCACTGCTGGAAGTTTTGAATGTTCACGTCGGGCACGCCATCGGCGAACGGGCCGGAGGACTGAAGCACGCGCTGAAAGGTGAAGCCGTAGGTTTCGCGCTTCCACTGGTCGCCCAGGTTCTGGTAGCGCTGGCCGTTCCAACTCGCGCCCACCGTAGCCAGATTGACAACGCTCGGCGAAATCACCCAGGTCTCGGAAAGCTGCGTGCTCTTAGCGGGGCGATTGCGATTCTCGGGCACGACCGGAATGTACGAAGAGCTGACGCTGCCCGGTCCGTAGGCCAGGTAGATGCTGTTTTCGTCATCCAGGTATTTGGCCCAGAGGTTGTGCCGGTCGTTGATGCGGTAATCGACGCGCACAACGTCTTCGCGGTAATTCAGCGGATTCGGCACCTGGAAAACCGCGTTATTCGCAGTAGGCAAATTCGTGAAAGCGGCTGTCTGGCTGATGGCATATTTGTAGACGTTGGCGATCGCTTGCCCGTCCGCGGTGATCAGGTTGGAGGGGATGATGTTGCCGGGAACAGGAGTCTTGGTTCCGGGCAAATTAATCGTCTTGCCGCTGCCGACAAAATTTCCGGCGAGCTCGGCCGTCGTCGGCAATTGCAGGCGGATCGGGGAAGCCTGCTGGCGCAGCCGCTTCCATTCTTCGCCGAAGAACAGAAACAGCTTGTCCTTCTTGATAGGTCCGCCGATGTCGTAACCGAAGTCATTGAAGCGAAGCTGCGTTTTGGAAGGCGAGAAGAAATTGCGCGCATCCAGCACGTCGTTGCGGAAGTACTCGAAAACGCCGCCGTGGATCGCGTTCGTGCCGCTCTTGGTGACCACGTTGAATGCCACACCGGAGCTGCGGCCGTATTCCGCCGAGAAGTTCGAGGTCTGAATCTTCACCTGCTGGCTGAAATCGGGGCTGACGTTGTTGATGAGGCTGCCGTTGGCCCCGCCGTCGAGATTGACCAGGCCGTCCACCGTCATATTGTTGGAGTTCGTGCGGTGGCCGTTAACCGATTGATTCGTAGCCGAGAGCGATGTCAGGGTGCTGAACTGGTCGGGGTTCGTGATCACGGCGCCGGGAACCAGCGTGAGCAGTTCCATGTAAGTGCGGCCGTTGAGCGGCATGTTATCGACCTGTTCCTTGTCGATCACCTGGGAAACTTCGCCGGACACGGTATTCAGTGTTTCGGCGGCGGCTCCAACCACCTCCACGGTCTGCGTGGATTCGCCCAGTTGCAGGTGGAAGTCTACGGTGACGTGTCCATCGGCCGCGAGCGTCATGCCAGTCTGCTCGGCCTTCTTAAAACCCGACTGATTCACCAGCACGGAGTAAGTGCCGATCGGTAGATTGTCCGCGACGTAAAAACCTTTATCATCGGTGGTCAGGTTGCGGACGAGATGAGTGTCCGTGTTGGTAACGGTTACTTTGGCGGATGGGACGGGAGCGCCGGAGGGGTCTTCCACAGTTCCGGAGATGCGGCCCACGATGGTCTGCGCAAATGCGTACGCTACAACCACCAGAAGCAGCAGGAAAAAACGAGCAACGTGGCTTTTCATGCGATAACCTCTAATTGACATTGACGGTATCTCGTTAGCGAGCGCCATGTCAACACGAGACCGTCCGCATTTCACAAGGTGGAACGGGTGAAGCGAATTCTTTCGATAGACGGAGGAGGAATCCGCGGCATTGTTCCGGCGAGCACACTCGTTGCCCTCGAGCAGCAACTCGGCAAGCCGGTCCGCGAATGTTTCGATTTCGTCGCCGGCACGTCCACGGGCGCGCTCATTGCATCGGCGTGCGCCGCCGGCATTCCCGCTTCGCGCATCCTGCAGATCTACACGAATCGCTCGCACGAGATTTTCACTCCCGGGCAGCCCTTCGCCGATGCCAAACGGCTGACCGAGGGCTACATGTACGATCCTCACAACATACAGAAGGTGCTGATCGACGAGTTCGGTCCCAATGCGGGGTGGCGGGTCAACGATTCGCCGGTCAAGATCCTGTTGACCGCGAAAGCGGTGGATCACAAGCCGTGGTACTTCGTTCCCGATGCGCCGGGAAACGCCCAAAAGGTAGGATCGCTGAACCTCATCGACTGCACGGTGGCGAGCGCTTGCGCGCCGACTTACTTCGCGCCGTGGACCATGTCGATTCTGGGGGAGACGGTGACGCTGGTGGATGGCGGAGTCGGCGTGACCGGAAATCCGGTCTACCAGGCGTGCGTGGAAGCGTTCCAATACGATTCCTTCGACCCGGCCGCTACGGTGGTGGTGTCGCTCGGCACCGGACTTGGCCAGACCTCCGCCCGAGCTCCGCGCGGCATACTCGGCTGGCTGCAGTGGACAGTAGATGCGCTACTGGAAGCACCCGAAGCGCAGCAGGTGGAACTGGTGAACACACGCTGGCCGGGCATTCTGAAACGCTTCGATTGGCCGCTGCCGGTGCCCATCGATATGGCGGAGACGGGCTTCATTCCGCAACTCGCCGACCTCGGCGCAAAAGCGGCTGCCGGCATGGACTGGCGAACGATCCTGATGTAGCGGCGTAGTGCTGCAAAAACAATAGCATCGCGGCCAAAGCTTACAATGAGAGTTTCTGCACCATGACACGCCGTGATTTGATCAAATCCGCAGGATTCCTCCTCGCCACTTCTCAGTTCGATGATGTTTTCGCAGCCGGTTCCGGCGCCTACGACTGGATTCGCTCCACGCGCATTCTCATTGCCGAAGGCTACAATCCGCCCTTCTACCCTTCGCTCGATTACGAACCGCAAAAGGCTGTGCGCATCGCCCGCGAACTCAATGCCGATTCGCTGCGCTACCCCGCGGCATCGTATTACGCATACTTTCCCGCCAGGTGCGGCTACCCAGTGCACCCGGAGTTGAAGGGCGACCCGATGCGGCAGACGGTGGATCTCTGCCGCGCGGCCGGACTACGCAACGTCGCCTACGTTCCGCTGAACCATCCGTTCATGGAGGTTACGAATCAGGATTCGCGCTTCGCCGATTGGTCGCGCAAAGACATATCGGGCAAGCCGTACATCACCGAACACTACGGTTTCAACTCGTATTACGAAGGCTGCCTGAATTCGCCGGTTCGGGAGATGATCCGCAAGCTCGTGATGGAAGTGCTCACCGAATATCCATTCGACGTCATGTACTTCGATGGGCCGTACGAAGGCATGCAGAATTCCAAGCAATACTGCCATTGCAAGTATTGCGAGGCGGCGTATCGCGCGAGGTTCGGCAAGTCCGTGCCGGATCAGTCCGAAAAGCTCAGCCGCGAAGAGGAAGTGCAGTACACCAACTGGATGGCGAATGACGTAGTGATCGCGTTCCTGCGCGATATTCGCGAAGCCATCCGCCGCACGCGAGATGTTCCCGTGCTGTTCAATGACACCTCTCTGCTCAGCAAGCGCGAATGGCGCAACCACGCGATTCCCGTAGTGGACGGTTTCATGTTCGAGGCCGCCGAGACGCCCGAAGAAAAGCTCTTCAATATGCAGTTGGGCCAATCCACGGGCAAGGTGACGTGGACGTACGTGGGTAGCCACACCGAGTACAACCGCGAGCATTTGAAGGACGATCGCGTGCGCGGCTGGTTCAGTTATCCGGTGGAGAGTCAGGAACTGCTGATCGATGGCGCGACCGCGATCTCAGCGGGCGTGGGACTCGTGTATTGGGGCCTGGCGCGCTTCTTTTATCAGCCGGAAAGCGCCGTCAGCTACGAGAGCGGCCGCTATGTGAAAGAGATTTTCGATTTTCAGCAGAAGCACGATGCCCTGCTGCGCAGCCTTCGCAGCAAGCCGCAAGCGGGCATTCTGGTCGGCAGCCAGACCATCGATTGGTACACCGGCAAGCACTACAACAGCAAAGGCTATCCGAATTATTTCCACGGCGCGTACCAGGCGCTGAAGGCCAACAGCTATGAAGCCGAGCCGTTCCTGGATTGGCTGATGACGCCGGACGTGCTGGCGCGCTACTCCGTGGTGTGGCTGCCGAATGCGGTGTGCCTGAGCGATGCCCAGTGTAAGATGATCGCGGACTACGTGCGCGGCGGCGGCCGCGTGGTTGCGACGCATCTCACGAGCGTCGCCGACGAGCACGGCAAGGTGCGCAAAGACTTCGGGCTGGCGGACCTGTTCGGAGCATCGTTCGTCAACCCCGAGCCGCTCGAAATTCCCGACCTGTATCTGAAACTGCCCGGCGGCGAAGAGATTCCGCAGGACCCGCAGGTACTGCCGATCACAACTTCGCTGAAGCCGCTGGCCGAAACCATCGACCGCGGGCGGCGGCGCAATCTGGGCGCGGCGATCGTGAAGCAGGACGTTGGCAAGGGTTCCGTACTGTATATCGGCTCAGGGCTCGATGCCGTTTATGAAGAGACGCGCATGGAACGTCTGCGCACCTTCTGGAATTTGCTGCTCTCGCCGTGGCTCGCGGCCGGACGCAGCTACGAAGTGGAGTATCGTCCCGGCCTGACGCCGCACTACATGGCGTCTGAACATGCCATTCTTCTGCACCTGATCGCCGACACGGGGAATAAGACCAAGCACCTGCGCATTCGCGAAGGCTACCTGCCGGTGGAGGATGTCAAGGTGCGGATTCGCGCCGCGAAAGCGCCGAAATCCGTCTCGCTAATGAAGGCCGGAAAAACAATTTCGCCGGTGTATAGGAACGGCTTCGTCGAACTCACGGTGCCTCGCGTGCTGGTGCATGAAGCGGTGCGGGTCGATCTCGCGTGACGCCTTCGCCGCGCCGCTGGCTGATGATCACGCTGGTGTTCTGGGCGACGGTCATCAATTACCTGGACAGGCAGACGCTGTCGGTGGCCGCGCCCGTGCTGCGCGATCAGTTCCATCTCAGCAACACGGATTACTCGCGGATCCTGTTCGCGTTCCTGCTGGCGTACACGATCATGAACGGCCTCTCCGGGCCGATTATCGACAGGCTCGGCACGCGCATCGGATATGCGGCATGCATGGCGTGGTGGAGCGCGGCGGCCCTGCTGCATGGCCTGGCGCGCGGACCGCTCTCGCTCGGCGCATTCCGGTTTCTGCTGGGCATCGGCGAAGCGGGAAACTGGCCGGCTGGCGTGAAGGTGGTGGGCGAATGGTTCCCCGAAAAGGAGCGCGCGCTCGCATCGGGATTCTTCAATAGCGGCTCCGCGGTCGGCGCAATTCTGGCTCCGCCGATTGTCGCGTATGTGCTGCTCCATCTCGGCTGGCAGGCGGCGTTCGTGATGGTGGGCGCGGCCGGTTTTCTGTGGCTCGCCGTGTGGATGCCGGTGTATCGCACGCCGCGCGAGATCGCGGGCAAAAGCGCGCCCGAGCCTGAGCCGCTGATGCCGATGCGCGTTCTGGTGCGCACGCGGTTCGTGGCCGCGTTTACGTTTTCCAAGATCTTCATGGACCCGGTGTGGTACTTCTACATCTTCTGGTTTCCCGAATACCTGAAGCGTGTACGCCATTTCGATATGGCCAGCATTGGACTCTACGGCTGGATTCCGTTTCTGGTGGCGGGCTTCGGCAACCTTTTCGGCGGCCTGCTCTCCGGATTTCTGCTGCAGCGCGGCGCGAGTCTGACGGTGGCGCGAAAACTCTCGGTCACGTTCTTCGCGGCGCTGATGACCTCGGCAATTCCGGCAGTGCTGACGCCGAGCGCCTGGCTCTCCATCGCGTTCGTCTCCATCGCGATGATGGGCTACACCGGATGTGTAGCGAACATGCTCGCAATGCCCGCGGACGTGCTGCCGGCCAATCGCGCGGGGTCGGCCTACGGTATCGCGAGCATGGGCAGCGGCTTCGGCGGCATGGTCTTCACCCTGATTACCGGCTGGGCCGTCGACCATTACTCCTACACACCGGTTTTCATCGGCTTCGGCATTCTGCCGCTGATTTGCGCAACCATTCTGTGGACGCTGCTGGGGCCGCTCACGCCGCGATCGAAGTCGCGAACTTCGTCCACTACTTCGCCAGAACCTGAGTTGTGAAATCGCCGCGGAACTCCATCGTGCCTACGTGGACCAGTTTGCTTTTGAGGTCGATCCAGATTTCGCCGCCCATCTCCGTCCAGCGGCGGCAGAAGCTGTAGTCCTCACTAAGGTAGGCGCCGGTTTCGTCGATCATGCAGTTGAACAGGGCGCTCCGCCAGGGCGATTCGGCTTGGGAATCGCCGGGCCGGTGGTCGTATTTGTAGCGAAGCTCAGGGTAATGTTCGATCATCGAAATCAGCGCGTCGCGCTGCAGCAGCATGAAGCCGGTGGCCGCGAACTGCACGCGCGCGAAACCGTCGCGCTGCACGTCGGGGCGGCCTTCGCGGAAACCTACGGTGTAGGTGAGCGAGGCCGATTCCAGCGGCGAGCGGAAGCCGGCGGCGCTGCTTGCGACCTTGCGCCAGTCCAGCTTTTTCAGCGGATAAATGGCGGCGGAGACCGGCGCGCCGAAATCGAGAAGCCGAAACGCCTGATCCGGCTCGAAGCCGATGTCGGAATCGATGAACAGCAGATGCGTGGCTTGTTCGTTCGCCAGGAAATTGCCGACGATGTTCTGCCGCGCGCGCGTGATCAAAGCATCGCTGCCGGACATCTGCACCGCGAACCGTATGTCGCGCTGCTGACACGCGAGAAGGAGTTTCAGAATGGATGCGGCGTAAAGGTCGGTGACCTGCCGCCCGTAACAGGGCGTTCCCACGACGATGTAGCGTTGGTCAGGCATTCCTTTCGATGGTAGCCCAACGCCGCCGCGGACCGATTGGAAACGGCATGTCTCGCTAACTGGCTGGGGTTTCGTCCCAGATCCGCCTGAGCACTTCGGCGCTGTACTTCAGGTAGTGTTTATCCGGAGTGAACACTTCGAGCGTAATCGTGCCGTCGTAGCCGCACTTCTTTAAGGCGCGAACTCCCGCTCGCACATCGACAGTTCCCGCTCCCAGAGGCAGGTGCAAATCGGCTCCCCCGCCTTTGTTGTCGTGCAAATGCACGTGGCGCAGACGGCTCCCGTACGCCGCGAGAATCTCCTCGGTGGTGTTGTGCGGCACCAATAAATTGGCGTGGCCGATATCCAGATGCAGCCCGAGCTCCGGCACCGGATCGAGCAGCTCCCCGAGTTGTGGCGCCGAATTGTAGTCGCCGGGCAAATTCTCGATCATCAGTCCTACACCCAAACGGCGCGCATCCGGCAGCAGCTCCTGAAACGTCCGAATGTTCTGCTCGATGTAAAACCGTCTGTCGTGCATAGGCGCGTGGCGATCCGGGTGCAGATTCATCCAGCGCGCGCCGATGATGGCGAAAGCTTCCAGGCATCGGCGCAGCTCGCAAATCGACGCGCGGCGCACTTCTTCAAACGCGCTTCCCATCGGCAGATAGAATGCCGTGTGACCCACCACCTGAAATCTGTGCCGTTCCAGCGATTCGCGAATCGCATGAGGATCGATGCGCCAACTCGCGGCGGCAGGCGGCTCCAGTGTAAGATCGATAAACTCAAGCCCCATCTCCGCCATCCATTCGATCTCTTCCAGCACATCGTGCGCGGGATGGTTCATCGTTCCGATTAGCATCTGGTCAATTTGTCCTTCTATGGCGCTGTTTGGATTATGCCGCCGGTTGCAGTTTCGGGCGATCGAGCCCGTACCAGGGCCGCCGGTCTAACAAACTTACCCTGCGGCAATCCACCTCCGGTAGCGGCTCCCGCGGCATCGGCGGAAGGTGCAACTTGCTCCAGACCCACGCCGGGATGCTCTGCGCACGGCCGGGCGACATCCACTGGAACACGCTCATCAGGCCGGCCATGAGCGGCCGGTCATCGCCCATCCGCGTGAGCAGGTATTCCCAATCCAGATCGCCGGCAACATGGTACAGGAGATTCAACACGTCCGGCCAATCGCAGCGTTCGCGCTGCATGATGTAAAGCTTGTCCCAGATCATCGCCTCCGCCGGCAGCACTTTCAGCGTATGCCCGAGCATCTCCACCGAGGGTCCGCTCATCCACAACTCGTCGATCTGCTGCCGATGATTGGCCATCGCCCAGATTACGTCGATGATGGTGCCGTCCCTTACTGCGCGGTAGATCCACCAGCGGTCGTACGGTTTTTCGTCGTAATAGTCTCTGAAGCCCAGCCCGCTGAGCAGTTCGATCATTTCGTCTTTATGCGCCGGACCTACGTAAAGATCCAGATCTTTGGTATTCCGCCAACTGCCCGTGTAGGTGGCAACGGCGAATGCGCCGCCCAGCGCGAAATCAATACCGCGCACGCAAGCCTCGTCAATTACGGCGCGGTATAGGGAACATTCGTCTTCCGGGATGAGCGCGATCCACTGCGTGAGTTGATGAAGTTTTTTGTGGTGCAATGGCCGCATCATCGTAGACCATGCGAGCAAAAGCAGTGCCAAAGCACCGTTGGGTGCTATTGCGAACTCTTTTCGCGGGGTTTGGCGACGAGAAGACGGCGATTGTACATGTGCTGGAATACTTCGCTCACCCGCTCGGCGCCCCACTGCTCCAGATCGATATTTCCGTGCGACTGAATTTGCAGCACCACGTCGCCCGCCGGGTTGATCTTACACTCGACGCCTTCGATGCGCTGCTCGTGGCTGCGGTCGAGATTGTCGGCGAGCCGCAGAATCGGCATGAGCAGATTCACTTCGCGGCGCTCGTCGGCAGTCAGCGCCTGCCAGGCTCCGTGCACGGGATTCGGCAGGCTCTTGCGGTGATAGCGGCACAGCGCGGCGATGGTGAGGCGCTCGCGTTCCGTGAAGCCGGGCATATCCGAATTCGCCACCACGTAATAGGAATGCTTGTGGTGGCTCGCCGAGCTGATGTAGTGCCCGGCGTCCAGCAAGTAACTGGCGGCTTCCAGCAGCTTGCCCGATCGCGGAGGAAGTTCATGCACCGGCTGCAGCGCCGCAAAGAGAAGTGACGCGATGCCCGCGACGCGGCGCGCATGCTCGAGCGAGACGCCAAAGTGCCGCGCCATGTCTTCCACTTCCTTACGCTGATCGCGGGCCAGGCGGGAAAGTTCGGCGCCCACGTTTCGTGCCGCCAGATCCGCAATGATTCCATCGCGAACTCCGGCGCGCGAATAGTACACCGCCGGTAAACGGAACTCCTGAATAAAATCCAGCAGCACCGCCATGCCGGGCACGATGATCTCGGCGCGGCGCGGTCCGATGCCCGTCATGGCGCGCCGCTGCGCCAATGTCGCGCCGCTGAGTTTCTCATAGAGGTGCCGCACCTGGGCCGCCGTCACGCGCTGCCGGTCGATCTCCTCGCGCTTGGAACGCGGCACGCGAGCCACGGCGCTCGCCACTGCCGATGCGGTGGCCGATGTCGCAATCGCACGATCCCATCCGGCGCTGCCGAGCTTCCTCACCGAGCTCCACAGCTTTTCGCGGATGAACTCGTGCATCTGGTGAAGCTGGTTGGAGCGCGGCGGGTCGTCGCGCAGAAAGTTCTCCTTCAGCCGCACGGCGCCGAGCGGCTTCGAGTAGGCTTCGCGTAAGCGGCCGTCCTCGGCGGCGATGATTTCGGCGCTGCCGCCGCCTATATCGATGATCAGGGTGCGTTTGGCGGCGGCCGGCCAGATCGTCTCGACGCCCAAGTGGATGAGCCGGGCCTCTTCCCGGCCGGAGATGATTTCCACGCGCGTCCCCGCCGCTTGCGACGCACGCTCCACGAATGTCTGCGGATTGCGTGTGTCGCGAATCGCGCTGGTGGCGACGGCGCGCACGCCCACCACTTCGAGCTTGCGATACAACTCCGCCATGCGCGACAGCACGGCGCACGTGCTCTTTAGCGCGTCTTCGCTGACCGTGCCCATGCGGAAGACGCTCTCGCCTAAGCGGGTGACTTCGCGGTCGGACGCGAGGATACGCGGCGGCTGCCCGGGCAAAACCTCCGCGGCTTCCATACGAATCGAGTTACTACCTATGTCGATTGCGGCGTATCGGGCCACAGACTTTTATAGTGGCACAGGGCGGCTCGACTCATAGGTACTGCGGCGCGCGGCTTGGTTCGTTTTCCGGCAGTGCCGGTTCCCGGGAAATCCGGGGAACGGTTTATTTTCCCTTGGCGCGGACCCGGTCTCCGACTTTCACGGCTTGCGTGCTGGTGTACGTTGCCGCCGCGGAGCCGCTATCCACATCCGTCACCACCGCCTCACCGAGAGGCTCATCGTTCCAGCGGAGAATGCGGCCGGAGTCGGGATCGCGGATCGGCTTGCCGGGACGCCACAAATCCAACTTATCGCCCGCCTTCACTCCTTGCGCCGCGCCGGCATTGATCACGATGCGCGAGGGGTTCACATCGGCCACCACCGCTTCGATGCGCCGCTCGTGCACGGGCATGGCGGCAAGCTTGGCTTCCACCTGCGCGGCCATATCGGAAATCGCCTTGTTCATGGCTTCGTTCTGTATATCGGCCGCCGGATTCGCGGTGCCGTAATACTGATCCATGTTGTCTTCCTTGACGCCCTTCTTTTCCGACGTCGCAGTGCCGTCGGCGACGGACAGAATCTCCGCCGTTTCCGGACTGACGATGCGCGCCGTGATCGCCACGTCGGCCTTCACGTCATGAGTCGTCTTGTTGAGGCTGCCCACGTGAAAGCCTGCGTAGCTGTGCGGATGGCCGGTGGTCCGGTCGGAATGGTCAAATCGCGTGACGCTGCCGAGGATGATGGCATCGACGCCCAGAATGCGCCCGACGCGCGCGGCAGTCGCGGCGTCCACGCGATCGCTGTTGCTGAGGTTCTGCTCGTCCATCAGCCGCTTCAGCTCTTTGCGCTCGATGACGGTGCACGTTCCGTCGCGCACCAGTTTCGCAATGAGCAGATCCGCGACCGTGGAACCGACCTCGGGCGCTGCCGTGGTGGACGACGCCATCATGGAGTTCCACGGATTCTTCGCGACCGTTGTGGATGCCGGTGGATTGTCGAAATCGAAAACTGCAACTCTACGTTTTTGGGAATCGGCGGCGAACAGGATTGACGCCGCGGTGAGAAACAAGAACAGGGCCCGCATTACGTGTTCCATTATACGGCGCACTGCGCGCATCGGGATTAGATTGGGAACATGTTTCGTAACCTTGCGTCCGCATTGTTTGTTTCAAGTACGATGTTGGCCGTATGCGCCCTGGCGCAGGATGGAGCTACCGTACTCACCCCCGGCAATCCGCCTCTCACTCGGGAAATGGCCGAGCACCGCATTCATGTACAGGAAGCCTTTCTGGACGTTCATCTCACCGCCGGGCAGAAGGATCAACTCGAACGCGCGCTGGTTGAAACGTGGCGCAAAAACGACCGCGAGGAGATTCAGCATGCGCTCGAAGATTTGAAATTCTACGGCAAGGATGAGCAGCTTCGCGCACTGCGCGCTGCCAACCTGGAGTCTTACGTCCAGAATCTTCGGAATCATAAAGACGAGCCCGAGGACGCCACGCTGCTGGCGGCTTTCGAGGCCGCTCACCCCGAAAATCGCGACACGATGCACGCGCACGGACTCGACGCGCTGGTGGGCGATTGGCAAACCGGCGATGCGCTACCGCCGCAGATCAACCCGGTGACGCACCAGCCGCAGGGCATCTCGTTTTCCGAGGCGCTCATCCTCAAGATTTTTTCCGATGGCCGCTTTCAGCACGGTTGGGTTCACCGGCACTGCGCCGGTGGCGTGCAATGCTGCCAGGAGACGGGCACCACCGCCGAAGGCACAATCGGCGTTGAAGCTACCCGCCTCACGCTGAAGGAGGAGCACGGCAGCATCACGAACAGAAACCCGTGCGTTCCGAGCGCCGCGCTCAACAAGAGCATGGATCCGCAGCAGCAGTCGTTCGACTGGTCGCTGAAGCAGGACGCGAAGGGCGCGCCCATGCTTTGTCTCTCCGCGCGGCCCTTTCAGGTGACGGAAAAGAGCTCGCCGGTGTGCTACAAGAGGATGCATTGAATGGAACTGTACCTCCTTCGCCACGGAATCGCCGAAGATGCCGCGCCCGGCGGCTCGGATTCGGCGCGCGCGCTTACCTCAGAGGGCAAAGAAAAGCTGCATCGCGTCCTGAAGCGTGCGGCCGCAGCCGGAGCGTCTCCGTCGCTCATACTTTCCAGTCCGTACCGCCGCGCCATAGAGACGGCCGCTATCGCCGCCGACGTTCTCGACTATAAGGGCAAGGTTCCGCGCACCGAAGCGCTGTTGCCCAACGCATCGCCGTACGATGCGTGGGAGGAGATTCGCGCGCGGCGGGACGAGGACTCGATCCTGCTGGCCAGTCACGAGCCGCTGATGAGCACTCTGGGCGCCTTTCTGCTGCACTCGCCCGCGCTCGCCATCGATATGAAGAAAGCCGCGCTCCTCCGCATCGACTGCGCCGCCTTCGGAGCAGAACCGCGCGGCACGCTCAAGTGGATGCTCACCCCGGCGCTCGTGAGCTGATAGTTGAGTGAAGCTAGGGGCATTGCAATTCACCACAGAGACAGAGGACGCAGAGAGGTCACAGAGAAAACCCCAAAAACCGGCTTTTTAGTCTTCTCTGTGTTCTCTGTGAAATCTCTGTGTCTCTGTGGTGAACTCACACTGCCCCAAGCCTAGATAGACCGCACGGGCATAGCCACCACGTCGTCAATCCGGATGGCCTCTTTGACTACGAACGGCTCCCCGTACTTCACTCCGATTTGGTTGCCGTAGAACCGGGCCACCGATGCCAATCGCTCCCGGATCTCTTCTTCGTCGGGAAACAGTGTCGAGCCTTCTTCTGTTTTTCCGTACTGCGACGCGTAGCTCAATAGCGCCTTCATCCGCCGTTCGAACTGGCCGCTGATGTCGACGATGAAGGAGGGCTTCACATCTGCGTAAAGAGCAGCGTACAGGATCTTCTGCGGGCGATGCGGCTCGCTGTATTCATCCAGCTTCTTCAGCCCCGCTAAAAAACACGCTTCGAAGCTGATTTCGGCGGCGCGATAGTGGTCCGGGTGGCGAGCTTGCCAGTACGGCAGAATGACAACGCGCGGCTTCAATTCGCGAATCTTCACTGCCAGGGTCATTCGCGCGGAAAGAGTGTTTTCCAGCCTCGCATCCGGCATGTACATATTGCCGCGCCACGCCAGCGACATCTCTTTGCCCGCGGCCTGGCTTTCTTCCACGCGCAGTTCGGGGCTTCCGCGCGTTCCCATGTCTCCGGCGGTGAGGTCGAGCACTCCGGTGCGGTAGCCCATTTCGGCCATGCGGATGAGCGTGCCTCCGCACGTCTGTTCCACGTCGTCGGGATGCGCGGCGATCGCCAGCACGTCGAGGCTCATCTGCGCGCCTTCAGTTTCTTCAACAGTTCATTCATGGTGAGACGGTATTTGAATGCTTTCGCTCCGTCGATCGCAATGACGGGCACTTCGTCATTGTACAGGCGGCGCAATTCGGGGTCGCGATCGATGTCGCGCTCTTCGTAAACGAACTCGGCGCGGCGGCGCGCTTCGGCGATGATCTTCTTGGCGTCATCGCAGAGGCAGCAGCCCTTGCGCGTGTAGAGAGTGACGAGCGGGAGCATCTACCAGTAGAGATCGCGGCGCTTGGTGTAGCGCTCGCGCGTGCCGAGCAGGTTCACCAGGATAATACCCGCGATGAAGCCGCCCACGTGCGCGAAGAACGCCGTTCCGCCGCCCTGCGAATATTGCGACGATGCGATGCTGTCGAACCCGCCGAAGAACTGCAGCGCGAACCAATACAGCAGCATGACCCACGCGGACACGTCGAAGGTGGTGATGAAGATAAAGACGAACAGCAGGCAGACGATGCGGGCTCGCGGAAACTTCACCAGATAAGCGCCCATCACACCCGCAATCGCACCGCTCGCGCCCACCATCGGCACGCGCGAATCGGCGTTCAGCGTGGTCTGCGCCATGGCGGCCGCGATACCGCACAGCAAGTAGAAGAGCAGGAATTTCTCATGCCCCATAATGTCTTCGATGTTGTCGCCGAAGATCCACAGGAACCACATATTGCCCAGCACATGCATCCAGCCCGCATGCAGAAACATGCTGGTGAAAATGTGCGAGAACTGGAAGTGGTCCGGCACCAGACCGTAGTGCGCGATGAAGGCGTTGAGCGTGTAGGGGTCGAGCGAGAACTCGAACAGAAAGATCAGCACGTTGACCACGATGATGAGGATGGTCACCGCGGGTCGCGAGTAACTCGGCTGTGTATCGCGTAACGGGAACATTTAAGAATGTTGCGCGCGGACCGCAAAGTCGGCGTTGGAGCGGCGCTCGGCGCGGGACATGAGGGCGCGAACTTCTTCGAGACCGTGAATGCCGCCGCGCGCGCCCATGGCGGTGCAGTTCAAGGCAGCCATGGCGTTGGCGAATTCCAGGGTTTCGCGCATTCCCATTCCTTGCAAAACAGCATAGCAGAAGGCCCCGTGGAACACGTCTCCCGCGCCGGTGGTATCCACACAATTCACCACGAAAGCGGGCTCGTAATAGAAGCGTCCAGCGAAGAGAGCCAACGCTCCGTGCGCCCCCAGCGTCATCGCCGCTACCTTCATCCCGTAGCGCTCCTGAAGCGTCGATAACGCGGCGAAGGGATCGTGCTCGCCGGTCCACGCGCCGGGAAATTCGCTGCTTGCGACCAGGTAATCCACGTTCGGCAGCACACGGTCGAAGCCGTGATAAATGGTGTCCACGTCCACCGTGACCGGGATCCCGTGACGGCGCGCAATCGCGGCGGCGTGCGCGACGGCCGGCGTATCGTGCCCATCGATGTGGAGCAGGCGCGCGCAGGTGATCTGCTCCTCCGAGATCTGTTCGGGGTCGATGCGCAGGCAGTCGTCGCGGCGCCAGAGCACGGTGCGTTCACCGGTGGAGGCATCGATGATGATGTACGCGGATTGATTGGCGCAGCCGTGGCGCAGTTGCAGGTGGTCGAGATTGACGCCCGTGCCGCGGAGACTTTCCAGTTGCACGCGGCCGCGGTCGTCGTCGCCCACGGTGCCGATGTACTTGGCTCGCAGTCCCAACCTCGCGCACGCCACCATGGCGCTCGCCACCTGTCCGCCGGGGCTGGTAATTTCCGCCTGGTAAGGAACTTTGCCGGCGTAAGCCGGGAAGTGCGGCACCAACAGCAGCGTGTCGGTGGCGTTCAGGCCAACTCCCACCACATCGAATTCGGGCATGAACTCACATTGTCGCTTGACACGGCCGCGGAGTAATGCTAGTTTTCTAGCATGCTGCTAAAAAATCAGCACGGTGCGGCATTGAGCCGTAGGGAACGGCAGATTATGGACATTTTGTATCGCGCGGGAAAGGCGTCGGCCAACGAGGTGCGGGATGCCATGGCCGACGCTCCGAGTTACTCGGCCGTGCGCGCGATGCTGCGCGTGCTGGAGGAGAAGGGCCACGTCAAGCATCAGGCGGAAGGTCTGAAGTATGTGTATGTGCCGACGCTGGCCCGCGACACCGCCAAGAAGAACGCGGTGAAGCACCTGATGAACACCTTCTTCAACGATTCGCCGGAGCAGATTGTAGCGGCGCTGCTGGACGTTTCTTCCACGCGGTTGACAGGCGAGGAACTGGACCGCATGGCGCAACTGATCGAAAAAGCCCGCAAGGAGGGCAAGTAAATGTTGTGGACATTCGTGGTACTGGCGCTGAAGAGCACGGCCGTTCTGGCGGCCGCGCGATTATTGACGTGGGCGATGCGCGGCCGTAGCGCGGCGTCGCGGCACCTGGTGTGGAGCGGCGCGTTCGCTGCCGTACTTGCGCTTCCTTTATTGACCGTGGTGCTGCCGCGGATGGCGGTATCGGCGCCGGCGCCGTCGCTCGTGTTCCGCAGCGATGCCGCCGCGCAACCGGTGACCCCGAAGGATGCTCAATCTCTACCCGGCGGGTTTGTGGCCGCTGCGCCTGCGCGCACTGCGGCGGGCGCGGTGGGCTGGCTCCAATTGCTGCTGCTGGCGTGGTGCGCCGGAGCGCTCGCGATATTGGCGCGCGTGGCGATGGCATATAGTGCGATCGCCCGGCTGCGCCGCCGTGCCCGCCCATACCCGGAGAGCGCCGAGCCGCTCGCTCGCCGGTTGGGCATTGCGCACCCGGTCGCGATCCTCGAAAGCGAAGCGGAGACCATGCCGATGACCTTCGGCGTGTTTCGCCCGGCGGTGTTGATGCCCGCGGGCAGCGGACAGTGGGATGCGGAGCGCCGCGGCATGGTGCTGCTGCACGAGCTCGCGCACGTCAGGCGCGGCGACCCGGCGACCCACCTCCTGGGCCGCTTTGCCCTGGCGCTGTACTGGTGGAATCCACTCGCCTGGACCGCGTGGCGCGAATTTCTGAAGGAACGCGAACGCGCGGCTGACGACCTCGTTCTGAATGCCGGAGCGCGCCCGAGCGAGTACGCGCGGCATCTGCTGGAAATCGCGCGTTCGCTGCATTGCGCGTCGCGGTTGGATGGCGCGGCCATCGCTATGGCGCGCGGTCCGCAACTCGAAGGACGCCTGCTCGCGATTCTGGACTCGAATCGCAACCGCCGGAGTCCCCGTCGCGCCGCGTCCGTCGTCGCTGCGCTTGCGGCAAGCGCTTTGCTGATGCCGCTAGCGGCGATGCAGACGCAGCAGGCCGCTCCGCTGCCGAACGTCGACTCGGTGATCCGCGAGGCGAACGCGAAGAAGGATCATGAACTGGTGGACTACGTCGCTTCCGTGTTGAAAAGCAACGGGCAGTTCGACGCGGCCGCGCAGGCGCTGCAGGCGGGCTTGCAGATTCGCGAAGAGCAATCCGGTTCGGGCAGCGTGGAATACGGTGTGGGGCTGGTGAAGTTGGGCGAACTGGAGAGCCGCCGGCAAAACAGCAAGGATGCGCTGGTGTACTTCACGAAGGCCGAACAGGTGCTGCAAAACCGGCCGGAAGCCGCGCCGGCGCTGCACTTCCTGGGAATCGACGCGCTCGCGGCGAAGAAGTATGACGACGCCTTCCAATACTTCGAGCGGCTCGCGGCGGCCGACCCTTCGCAGGCGGGTATCGCCATGATGTGGATGGCGGTGACGCGCGAGCATCAACACGACGACACCGCGGCCGAGACGCTGTTCCAGAACGCCATCGCCACGCAGGCGGAAGATCTGAACGGCGCGGTGGTGCGTAGCGTATATGCCGCTTTCCTACGCGGCCAAAAGCGCGTGGAGGAGGCGCAAGCGTTGGATGAGCAGGCCAGCGCCATTCGCGGACGGCTGCGTCAACGGCGGCAGCAAGTAGTCGCGCCCGCGCCGGCGAAACCGGCTCAGGCCGGCAGTGGCGCGGCGATGACGGCGCCACGACTCACCTTCAAACAGGAGCCCTCGTATTCGGAGGAGGCGCGGCTTGCGAAGTATCAGGGTACGGTGACACTGTCGGTGGTGATCGGCGAAAACGGCAAAGTTACCACTGCCCAGGTGGTGCAAAGCCTCGGGTTAGGCCTGGATGAGCAGGCCATGATGGCGGTAGAGACCTGGACCTTCCAGCCGGCCACGAAAAACGGCGTGCCGGTGCCGACGCAAGCCCTTGTCGAAGTAAATTTCCGTCTGCTGTAAGGGGCGTTAGCGCAGCGTTCCTACCTGGTAATCCACGGCGATTCGCTGCGCCTGGTAATCATACTGCGCATTGGTCAGCGCGATCTGCGCGCCCGTCAAATTCAGTTGCGCCTGGCTCACTTCCACGAATGAGCTCAGGCCCAACTGATACCGGCTCTGTGAAAGATCCAGCGCCATCTTTGCCTGACTGACCAGTTGCTGGCTGAGCGCGATCTTGTCGTACGCCGAATTCGCGTTCAGCCACGCGACACGCACATCGCGGATGATGCGATTCTGCTCATCCGTTATATTCTGTGCGGCAGCTTCCGCCTGCAAACGAGCCTCCGCGGTGCGCGCGTGAAACAGACCGCCATTGAACACCGGGATCGTGACGTTCAGGCCGACCGCCCCGTATTTTCCCGGCAGGCCGGTGTAACTCTGCGGAATCAATCCCATGCTGCCGATCGCCGCGACGCTCGGATAGTAGAGATCGTGCTCCGCCCTGGCGAAGCTTGCGGCGGCGTTCTGCCGGAGCCGCAACTCCGAAAGTTCCGGCCGCTGTTGGATTGCTTGCGAAATGAGGTCGGCCACGCGGTCGGGAAGCGGCGCGGGCAGCGGCTCATCGGCCACCGTAAACGCGGTCTGGTTCGGCAGACCCATGATGGCCGCGAGTTGCGCTTCGGATGCCGAGACATTGTTCTGCGCCTGTACCTGCATCAGCCGCGCATCGGCCAGGTTCACGTTCGCAAAACTGACATCGAGCTGCGACCGGAGGTTGGCGTTGGCGAGCGCGGTGATCTGATCCACCACCAGTTGCCGCGCGTTCACCGTCTCATTGGCAACCGTGAGCAGTGCGTGGTTGCGCAGCACGTTGAAGTACGCCTCACTGGTGCCCAGCAGAATATCGGCGCGCGTCTCATCGGTAACCTGATCCTGCGCCTGCGCCTGCAATTTCGCCATTCCGGCGAGTTGCCGAGTGCGGCCGAAATCCGTGATCAACTGGTTGACGACCACGCCGCTGCCCAACCGGCTGTAAACCACCGGATTGTTGAGCGCTCCCGCGCCGAGGCGGCTGCCATCGTCCGCGCCGACCCCGGTCAGTGACGCGCCTACACTCGGCATCATCGCCGAACTGTACTGCTTGGGAACCTCGTAAGCGGCTGCCGCGGTGAGGCGAGCCGCGGAGACGCGCGGATTGTTCGCGATCGCCAAACGCTGCGCTTCGGCCAGCGTGAGATGCATCGTTTGCTGCGGCTGGGCGAATGCGCATACCGCTGCGGCGAGTAGGAATGTGAATGTCAGTTTACGCATTGCTTTCATTTCGGCCGTAAACCAGCACGTAGGCTGCGGGCACCAGGAATACAGTCAGCGCGACCGATACGGAAAGTCCGCCGAGAATCGCGCGCGCCAGTGGGGCGTACGCTTCGCTGCCGGCGCCGAGTTTCAACGCCATCGGGAGAAGCCCGATGATAGTGGCCAGCGAGGTCATCAGCACCGGACGCAAGCGCACCCGGCAGGCAAGTGCGACGGCTTCACGCACCGTCATGCCTTCGCCGCGCAACTGCCGCGTGAATTCCACGATCAGAATGCTGTTGGAAACCGCGATTCCGACCAGCATTACGACGCCCATCAGCGACATCACGTTCAGGGTTGTGTTGCTGGCCCAGAGAATCAGGATTACGCCCATCAGCCCGGGCGGCACAGCCGTGAGAATGATGAACGGGTCGAGAAACGATTGGAACTGCGCCACCAGAATCAGGTACAGCAGCACCACTGCCATGCACAGTCCCAGCGAAAAGCTGGTGAAGGAAGCGAACATGCCCTGCACCATTCCGCGCAGGGTGATGGCCAGTCCTTCGGGCACTTTGCTGCCCGCGATGATGTCGTCGATCGAGTGCGCGATGCGGCCCAGATCCTCATTCAGCGGCCGCACGTAAATATCGATCGTGCGCCGCAGCGAGTAATGATCCACTTCCGTCGGCGACGTTCTGCGTTGAATGTCGCTCACCATATCGAGCCGCGTGGGCTGGCTGATATTCGAGGCGCGCAGCGGAATACCCCGCAGGTCGCTGAGCGTCTTCACCTGGTTTTCCGGATACTGCACGGTGAGCATGTAGTCGTTGCCGTTCTTCGGGTCGATCCAGAAGCTGGGCGCGATCATCTGGTTGGAGGTGAGCGCCGTGATCACGTTCCGGACCACTTCCTGCTGATCGAGACCCATTTCGCTGGCACGGACGCGGTCCACATTGAGCTGCAGCGCCGGGTAATCGATATCCTGCGGAATAAAGACGTCGGCGACTCCGGGAATCTTCTGAATCCGCGATGCCAGACCGAGCGCGGTGGCATACGCATTTTTCATGTTGGACCCGGCCACCTGTACATCAATCGGCGCCGGCAGCCCCATATTCAAGACCGCGTCCACCAAACCGCCCGATTGGAAGTAGGCGCTGAGCTCAGGCATTTCGCGCGCCAACCGCTCCTTCATGCGCGCCATGTATTCGTAGCTGCCCACCTTGTGGTCGTCCTTGAGACTCACCTGCACAAACGCCGTGTGCATGGCGGAGTTCGTCGTGTAGATCGCCGAGAAGTCCGGTGTCGCTCCGATATTGGAGACGATCATGCCGAGATCCTCCGGTGAGACCACATGCCGCACAAGATTCTCCACCTTCGCGACCTCGCCTTCGGTGACCAGCAGGCGCGTGCCCGTAGGCGCTTTCAGGTTGATGACGAACTGTCCGGCGTCCGTGCGCGGGAAGAAGGAAAGCCCGAGCAGCGGGAACATCGCCAGGCATGCGCCAAACCCAACGGCGAAGAGGCCGAGCGTCGCAATGGGCCAGCGCAGGGTAACGCCCACGGCGCGGTCGTAGAGCCGCAGGAAGTTTTCGAATCGCGCGTTGAACCAGACGTTGAAACGCTCGCCGAAGCTGCGCTTCCGCGGCGCATGATCCACTGTGATTGGCTGCTCGGAAGAGGGCGTGCCGTGATGCGCGGGAGCCTTAATAAACATGGCGCAGAACAGCGGCACCACCGTCATCGCAACGGCGAACGACGCGAACAGGCTGAGCGCCACTGCCAGCGCCAGCGCGGAGAACAGAAACTTGCTGACGCCGTACAGGAACGTTACCGGGAAGAACACCACCACCGTTGTGAGCGTCGCCGAAAGCACCGGAAGCGCCACTTCCTTGCCGCCCTTTTCCGCGGCTTCGCGCGGGGTTTCGCCGAGCTCCAGGTGCCGGTAAATATTCTCCAGCACCACCACGGAGTTATCGATCAGGCGTGAGAACGCCAGCGCCAGGCCGCCGAGCACCATGCTGTTGACCGATCCTCCGCCCATCGAAAGCGCAATGAACGCCGCCAGCGCCGATAGCGGAATCGAGAAAAACACCGCGACCGTGGCGCGCATGCTGCCGAGGAAGATCAGAATCATGATCGACGTCAGTAGCAGGCCGATGCCACCCTCGTGCAGCAGTGTTTCAATGGCGGTCTTCACGAACTTGGATTGATCGAACACCACCTGCGTTTGCAGGCTCTTCGGAACGTCAAACAGCTTGGTCAGCGCCGCGCGGATTCCGTTCACTACATCGATGGTGTTGGTGTCGCCGCCCTGCTTCAAAACGGGCGTATAGACGCTGCGCTGCCCATCCACACGCACGATGTTCGTCTGAATCTGGTGCCCGTCCTCAGCGTGTCCGATATCCGCAATGCGCACCGGCGCGTCATGCACCATTTTGATCGGGAGCTGGTCAATATCGCGGATGGTGCTGAGCTGGCTGTTCGTGTAGATGTTGTAATCCAGCGGCCCGAGCTGCACGTCGCCGGCGGGAAGGATCAGGTTCGATTGGTTGACCGCCCGAACCACGTCCATCACCGTCATCTGGTGCGCTTCCAGCTTGTACGGGTCCGTGTAGACCATGATCTGGCGATACTTGCCGCCGAACGGCTGCGGCACGCTGGCGCCCGGCACGCCGCCGATCTGGTTGCGCACCTGGAACTGCGCCAGGTCGCGAAGCTGTGTTTCGTTCAGCCCTTCGCCCTTGAACGTCACCAGGCAGACAGGCAGGCTGGATGCATCGAACTTGAGCACCACGGGCGGCAGCGTTCCGGGCGGCAAGCGCCGTAGCTGCGCCATGGCGAGATTGGAGATCGTCGTCACCGCCGAATCGGGGTTCGTGCCCGGCTGGAAGTAAACCTTGATGATGCTTACGCCGGGCAGCGACCGCGATTCGATGTGCTCAATGCCTGAGCCCAGCGTGAAGAAGCGTTCGAAGCGGCTGGTGATGTCCGTCTCGATCTGTTCCGGCGGCATGCCGGAGTAGAACGTGGCAACCACTACCACCGGGATGTTCATCGCGGGGAACATATCCACGGGCATGCGAACCAGGCTGCTGACGCCCACCACCGCGATAATCAGGCAGACGACGACGATGAAATACGGATTTTGAATCGCGAATCGAGACATAGATAAACTGCGGCTAGCTGGCCGCCCCCATCACCGTGACCTTCGGCTTCACCTCTTCTCCGGCTTGCAGGCTGGAACGGCCGCCGATCACCACCATGTCGCCTTCATTCAACCCGGAGACCACCTCGATCTCATCTGCCGTTTCCAGGCCGAGTTGAATCTTGCGGACTTCCACGCGATTGTTGGGCGTTACCACCATCACGCGGCCCGTCTGCGCCTCGCCGGATGCACTGGTATCGGTATCGACCGCGGTCACCGGAACGGCGAGGACGTTGGCGTGGCGCGCCAGAGTGAGATCGACCTCGGCGTACATTCCGGGCACCAGCACCAGGCTCGGATTCTGCACGTCGACTTCAGTCGCCATGGTGCGCGTTTCGACCGACAGCTTATCGGAGAAGCGAACCACCTTGCCCGGGAAACTACGCTTCAGCGTGGGCACCTTGACCTCCACCTGCTGGCCGATGTGCACACCCGGAACCGCCGATTCGGGCACCGGCAGAATCAGGCGGAGCAGTCTGTTTTCACTGAGGCGGACCACCGGAGCAGCTTGCGCTTTCGATGAGGTGCCCTGCTCAATCATGGAGCCGGGGTCGGCATAGCGCGCGGTGATTACACCGGTGAAAGGCGCGGTCACCTGCGTGTACCCCATCAGCGTCTTCACCTTGGCGGCATCGGCCTGATGCACGGCCACGGACCGGTTTGCGGCTTCGACCGCGGATTTTGCGGCGGCAACCTGCGCTTCCGCGACGAGGTCTTTGCTTTGTGCGTCTTCGATTTCCTGCTCCGCCACCAGACCGGCCTTCACACCGGCCAGCCGCTTGTAATAAACCTCCGCGATTTTGTGCGCGGTTTGCGACCGCGTCAGTTCGTCGGAAGCCCGCTGCACTTCGGCCTTGGATTGCTCCACAGCGGCGTCCGCCCGTCTCAGGTCGTCCTCCATTTCGGGGACTTCCAGAGTGGCGAGCAGCGCGCCCTGCTGAACGCGGTCGCCTATATCGACGTTGATCTCTTTGACGTAGCCGGCGACCTTCGCCATCACGTCGACTTCCTGGTACGGTTTGAACTCCGCCGTGAGCGCGAGCTTGTGGGTCAGGCTGTCCGTTTTGACGCGCGCCACCGCAACCGTCGGCACTTCCGGCGTGCTCCGCGCCGCTTGTACCTCCTGGTTTCTCCCGCAGGCGGCGAGAAAAGCGAGAGCGAATACGGGAACGATCAGGGCTTTTTCTGGTCTCATGGAATTCATTCGCGAATGGCGGCTTGTAGTTTTTCGATGGTGAAGTCGGAAGAGCGGCACAAATCGATAATCTTGCGATCGTGAGCCTGTATCCGGCGAGCGGTTTCAATGGCTTCCGCGGCGATGTCTTGCGGGACGGAAATGACGCCGTGGCAATCCGCGTACAGCAGATCGCCCGCTTCCACCGTCAGGCCGAAGATTTCCACGGGCTGCCCGAAATCGACAACGTGCGCGTATGCGTGGGAGACGGCGACGGAGTGCGCGAACACGGGAAACTTCAGTTCGGCGAGGCCTTCGAGGTCGCGGACAGACCCGTTGGTGATGGCGGCGCAGCATTGGAACGCCTGCAGCACGGCCGCGTGTACCTGTCCGAGAGTGGATCCGCCGCCCGCGTTGCGCTCCATGTCCTGGATCACGGCGATGCGGGGCGCAGGCAGGCGGCCGATGGCCTCCCACCAGTCCGTGCGGTCCACGTAGGCGTTGCCGGTCATCGGCGGATCGGCAGTCTTCACGCGGCACGTCGCGGCATAGCCTGCCACCCTGGGATACCCGCCAGTGAGGCACTGGAGTCCGGGCTGCGTGTAACCTGTGTTGCGCAAACGAACCCCGAAATGCTCAATTGCATTGGCGATGGTGCAGGTATCGAATTGCTGGATCTCACTGAGGATGGAAGGCGGGAGTGGGTCCACAAACTCGATGATACGGAGAGCGGCAGGGCGGAACGAATACCCCGGTTGGGGTAGTTGGCGGGAAAACGGGCCGTAGTCGTGCCGACAGGAATGCTTCCTGTCGGGCCGCGCGGAGCGCGGCTTAGGTGCGCTCTGCGCGCCTGGTACAGGCCGGTACCTACCTTGCGATTAGCCGGACGGGGCCCAGGATCCCCGAGGGCTGCGGCTTCACGCTCTGCATGTCCTGCGCCTGAAACC
This sequence comes from Candidatus Limnocylindrales bacterium, assembly GCA_035606355.1. GTDB lineage: Bacteria > Acidobacteriota > Terriglobia > Bryobacterales > Bryobacteraceae > Sulfopaludibacter. The sequence goes on from DATNFO010000045.1 coordinate 88,245, forward strand.
GCTCGCCGTACTTCGCCGTGAGCTCGCGATAATCGGGTAGCGGACCCTTCGCCATTCGATTCAAAGCGAGATTCGCCACCTCCACCTTGACGTTGTTCGCCCCCGCGTGCAGGTACGGCCCGATATTCACCTCATAAGGCGCGCACCAGATGGACCCGGCTCGCTTTCCGTTTACCGTCACCTCCGCAGCCTCGCGAATCGGACCGTCCAGCATCGCGCGCATCCCCGACCCTGCCCTCCGGCCCTCGGCTTCCACCGGCGTCCCTTCTCCGAAGTTCAGATACACCGCCCGCCCGCGCCCCAGCATTCCCGCGGGAACGTTCACCGTCCGCGTGTACACGCCGACGCCTGAGTAATACTCACGATCCGGGAGTTCGGTCCACGACTTGGGCTTTTCCAAAGCCACCGGCGGCGCGTCCGGAAATGCCAGCGTCCAGCCGTCGCTGATGTCCACCGGCGCCGCAGCGGGCGCGCTCGGCGTCGCCGGACGAGCACTCCGCGAGAACACCACGATTCTCGATTCGTACGGCGCCAGATCCAGATCCAGCGTGGTCCCGCCTGCCCCGGTAATCTCGCCGGTGAGCGGATTCCAATATTCCGCGGCCAGGCCCGCAACGCGGAATTGCGCCTTGGAGCGCACCGGATGGTTGGCCGTGTTCGCGACAAAGTACACGTCCGCGAAATCGAGCTTCCGGTGAATGAACGCGATGCTCGGGTCCACGGCGACATCGGCCGCGAGAGCCGCGTGCAGAGCGTCGCCGAGCTTCGCCTCATCGGTCACGCTGAACTGCGCAGCCAGCTCGCGCACCTTTGCCGTATCGCCTTCCTCCTGCAGCCCCGGAGCGAGTGACGGCAGACGGCGCGTGAAGATCACGTGCCCTCCCTTCTTCGAATACTCCGTTAGCCGCTGCAACGTTGCCGCCGGCATACGCTCCGCGCCCGGGACCACCAGAATCGGATAGGGAATGCCGTGCGCCATCGCATCGTCATCGATGAAATCCAGGTTGTACCCGGCGCTCAGAATCGCCGGCACCACATTCGGACCCAGGAGCCGGTCCATTTCGCCGTTGATGGAGACGTGCCCAAGCGTGAAGGACGCCCACGCATCGTCGGTCGGAAGGTACAACGCAACATCGTTCGCGGGCCTGCCCTGCCGCAGCAGATAACTGATGCGCTGCAGGTACCGCGTCACATCCGGCATCACGATCCACCACGGATTGTGCGCATTGAACACCGCGGCCGCGTAGAAACGCCAGCCGGGCTCGCCTGCTTCGGGCGGCGAATACGGCCAGCCGTGGCCGATCAGTTGATTGATACCCTGCAGAAAATGCAGGTCGGCCTCCGCCTTCATATCGAGCGGAGTGGCGCGGAAGACGGGCGAATGCAGCCACGTCCACGTTTCCGATGACGTCACCGGACGATTGTAGAGATGGCTCGCCGAGGCCGCCCAGCGGGTCGCGGAGAATCGCCGCCATTGCGTGCCCTCGCCTTCGGGCAGGTCGACATATTGATTGCTGGAGAGAGTGACCGGCGGCGTGCCGTAGGTCTGCGAGCGAAACAGAGTGCCGTGCCCATGCGCCCATTCCCGCACCGGAGTCAGATAGTTCTCATCGGCGAGCTCGGTGAGCGTGCGGCCCCAATCGTGCCGGATGGCGGCGGTCTTTGCGCCGATATCGCCCGCGAGCGCCGGCAGATAGGGCTTCAGATCGTAGCCGCGCCGCTTCTGAAATTCCGCGAGCAGGTTCGGCGTCCAATCCGCCCCATACACTTCCAAACTGTCGCTGAAGACGGCGTGCGGTGGGTTGGGTCCCGTGGCGCGCATCAACGGGTCCGCCACTTTTTTCAAATGCGTCTCGATGGCCGCGCGGCTGTAGTGATCCAGCACCGGACCTTCGGCGCCGTACGCGGCGCGCTTCACCTGCTGTCCGGTGTGCGACTCGATGAAGTACCGCGTGGAATCGCCGGCCGGGAATGATGCGACGACGCTTTCGCCTTCCTTCAGCTTCGGCTCGCCCTTGGCAACTTCCACGCGCAATCGCCCCGACGCCTCATTCAGCGGAATGTGCGGACCGCCGTACGGCCAGCCGCTGGCGAGCGTCATATCCATGCGCATGCCGAGTTCTTTGGCTTTGGCCGCGGTGAACTGCACGTCCGAGAGGAACTCCTCGGAGAGGTACTTGAAGTTGCCGTTCACTTCGAGCGGGTAGACCGGCTGCACTTCGAAGCCGCCGATGCCTCCTTCTTTCATGGTGCGCATCTCGCGCTCCAATTCGGGCTTCACCACGGCCGGACCGAACCACCACCAGCGCATCATGATGCGTGCGTCGTCAGGCGGATGCAGAAAGCCGTTGCGCAGATCCGCCAGCGTGAAAGGCGCGGCGGGAGACGCCGCCAAAAAACACGCAGCCGCGAACAGACACGGAACACAAAGCCGCCATAGCAATCGGGACATCGGTTCCATGGTATCGGCCCGGCCGTGCGGCTGGAAAGGGTTTCACCGGCGGCCGGAATGTTTCTGCGTAGTAAACAAGCAGGCCCGCCGAAATGCCTTCGAAGCGGTCTGGTTTCATTGATTTTGGTGCGCTAAACATCTGCTATTCCGTTACTTCGCTTCCCTCCCCTGCACCCGCGGAGTTCCACATAACAAAACTCCGGTGCCGCCATACAATAAAATTGACGCTCAGGTGCACTGCCGAATATCGTCGGTAGCGGACGGCCATTTACGTGAACAATCAAAAAACCACCGGGATCGTGGCGCAGGCGCTGGACCGGTTCGCAATCGAACTGCCCTCCTGGGGATTTGCCAATACCGGTACCCGTTTCGGAAAGTTTCAGCAGGCCGCGGCGGCCACCAGCATCGAGGAGAAGTTCGCCGACGCCGGGCAGGTGCATCGCCTGACGGGCGTGTGTCCGACGGTCGCGCTCCACGTGCTCTGGGATTTTCCGCGCGGGCTGAAGAGCATCGGCCAGGTGAAGGATCTGGCGGCGGCCAACGGCGTTCGCGCCGGGTCCATCAACCCGAACACGTTTCAGGATCAGATCTATAAATACGGGTCGTTCGGAAATCCGGATCAGCATGTGCGCAAAACGGCGCTGGACCATGTGCTCGACAGCGTCGAAATCGCGCGCGAGCTGGGCAGCCGCGACATCTCTTTATGGTTCGCCGATGGCTCCAACTATCCCGGCACGCAGAATATCCGGCAGCGCAAAAAGTGGTTCGAACAGAACCTGAAGGCCACCCACGACCGGCTAGGCGACAACCAGCGCATGCTGGTGGAATACAAGCCGTTCGAGCCCGCCTTCTACCACACGGACATTGCCGATTGGGGCATGGCTCTCCTGCTTTCCAAAGCCGCGGGCAATAAGGCGAAAGTGTTGGTGGACACGGGCCATCATTATCAGGGCGTCAATATCGAGCAGATTGTGTCATGGCTGTTGGACGAGGGGATGCTCGGCGGGTTCCACTTCAATGACCGCAAGTACGCCGACGACGATTTGACGATGGGCTCCATCGATCCCTACCAGGTGTTCCGCATCTTCCACGAGATCGCCCAGTTTGAATGGGAGACCGGCAAGCGAGCCGACATCGCCTACATGGTGGACCAGAGCCACAACCTGAAGGGCAAGATTGAGGCGATGATCCAGACCGTGAGCAGCGCCATGGAGTTGTACGCGAAGGCAGCGCTGGTGGATCACGAGACGCTCGCCCGGCATCAGCAGCACTGCGCGCTGGTCGATGCCGAGCAGTGCCTGAAAGATGCCTTCGCCACCGATGTGCGGCCGTACATCGCCGAGTGGCGGCAAAGCAAGGGGCTGCCGGCCGACCCGATGGCGGCGTTCCGCGAGAGCGGCTACCTCGAAAAAATCACGGCTGAGCGCGGCCAGAAAAACGCCGCGGCCGTATCGAGCTACGCATAGACGCGGTACAAATAGATGATGCCAAGGTACGCATTCAAACTCCGTATCAAAGCGGGCGCCGTTGAGGAGTACGAGCGCGAGCATAAGCGGGTCTGGCCTGAGCTGCTCGCGAAACTCAAAGAGGTCGGCATCAGCGACTATTCGATCTTTCGCCGCGATCAGGATTTGGTGCTGTGCCTCCGCGTCGACGATTTCGACAAGGCCTGGGACGAGTTGGAACGCGACCCGGTGAACCAGAAGTGGCAGGAATTCATGAGCCGCCTCTTCGAACCGGTCCCCGACAAGAAAGCCGGCGAGCGCTTCGCCATGATGAAAGAAGTCTTCTACCTGGAGTAGGTACCGGCCTCCCGGCCGGTACCAGGCGAGCAAAGCTCGCCCGCGCCGCACCTACGCCGGAATGCTCAGCAAACTGTCATTCGGGTAAAAATGATCCACGTTTTCCGGCGTAAGTATCTGGTGATTCGTAAACACCGCGGGCGGCACCACGCGACGCGCCAGAATATCGAGCGCCAGCCGCAATAACCCGTCCCCGTACTTCTCCGGAAAGTACGCCACGGACCCGATCAGCCGCGTGTTCGCCGTCCGCAATTCCGCACGAGCCTCGGGCTCGCCGTTCTGTCCGACGATCGCGCAGTCCTGCGCGCGACCCGCCTCCTGAAACGCGCGCAACGCCCCCAGCGCGCTCGAATCGTTAGCCGTCCCCACCAAAACGTGCCGCGCCTTCGATTCCCGCAGATGCTTTCTCACCCGCTCCAGCGTGGTCTGAAACTGCCCGTCGCCATCCAGCGACACCGTGCGGCACCGCTCCGGCACTCGGATCGCCTCCGAAATTCCCGTCAGCACGCCGCGCAGCCGCGCTTTCGGCAAAGAGCCCGCGCGCATCAATTCGATCAGCAGAATCTCCTCTGGTTCGCCGCCCCAATGCTTCTTCGCCCACCGCGCCAGCGTGTGTCCCGCCATCAGGCCGGCCTGATAATTGTTCGCGCCGAAGTAGGTCGCGCCCGGATGCGGAATATCGATCGCGATCAGCGGAACATTCCCTTCCATGTACTTCGATGCGATGGCGGGAGCGATCACCTCGTCCGTCTGGAATTCGATCACCAGATCCACCTGCTCGCGAATCAGGTAATCGGCATTGCGTAGCGCGATTTTCGGCTGATAGCGATTGTCCACCGTGATCAACTCGATGTGCTCGCGTTCGGCGGCGCGCTGCAGGCTTAGGCGGACCTCGCGATCGAACGAGCTATCCTGCCCCTGCGCCGCATAGCCGATGCGATACAACCGCCGGCGCCGCACTTCGCTCGCCAGCCGGTAGTGGTTCTCGCCCACCTTATCGAGGAAGCCGCACTGATGCAGCGTGTAGAGCAGGCGGAAACACATGCCCTTGTTGAAGCCCGTGCGCGCCACTACATCGCGCAACCGCAGCACATCGCCCGCCGACTGGAACGATTCCAGAATGCGCGATGCATGCACCAGCGACTTGACCATGTACCGCCCGTGATTGGAAGTCTTCAAACGTGGACTCTCCTACTGGCAAACTGTTGTATCAGTTTTGATATCCGAAACACAAGCGGCCGCAGAATGCGCGCCCTGACGGCCTACTGCCCTGATTTCAGATCACATACGTTCCGCTATGTAAAAACCGGGCGCCGCGGCTCCGAAAGCTCTTGGACGGCAGCGCGGCCGGGCACTACAATATGCAATTCGTGCACAGCGGGTAAACACATGACACCGAATCCGGCACTTGGCGTTGTTTTTCACTGGCTAGGCGGCCTGGCCTCCGGCAGCTTTTACGTTCCGTTTCGCGCGGTGAAGAAATGGTCGTGGGAAACGTACTGGCTCGTCGGCGGCGTCTTCAGTTGGATCATCGTGCCGTGGATTCTCGGCTCCGTGATGACCAGCCAGCTCGCGGCCGTGATTCACGAAACCCCCTGGAGCACGGTGTTTTGGGTCTACTTTTTCGGCGTGCTGTGGGGCTTCGGCGGACTGACCTTCGGCCTCACCATGCGCTATCTCGGCATGAGTCTCGGCATGGCGATGGTGCTCGGGTATTGCGCGGCCTTCGGAACGCTGATGCCGCCCATTTTCCACGGCGTGTTCGGCACGCAGGTGCTGGGAACGCATTCCGGCCAGGTGATTCTGGGCGGTATCGCCGTTTGTCTTCTGGGAATCGCGTTCGCCGGTAAAGCGGGCATGAACAAAGAAGGCGAGATGAGCGAAGAGCAGAAGAAGGAAACCATCAAGGAGTTCAACCTGCGCAAAGGCATCCTGGTGGCCACCTTTTCCGGCATCATGAGCGCCTGCTTCTCCTACGGCCTTGATGCCGGCCAGCCGATTCGCGATCTCACGCTCAAGTACGGCACATCCACACTCTGGCAGGGTCTGCCCATCCTGGTAATTCTTCTGCTGGGCGGCTTCACCACGAACTTCGTGTGGTGCGTGATGCTCAACATCCGCAACAAAACCGGCTATCAGTACGTCAGCGGCGAAACGCGCGAGCCCGTGAAAAAAGGCGAATCGCGCCGCGTCCCGGTGCTCTCCAATTACTTCTTCAGCGCGCTTGCCGGCACCACCTGGTACTTCCAGTTCTTCTTCTACACCATGGGCGAAACGCAAATGGGCAAGTACAAATTCTCGAGCTGGACGCTGCACATGGCGAGCATCATCATCTTCAGCAGCCTGTGGGGCATCGGCCTGCACGAATGGCGCGGCGCCAGCAGAAAGACGTGGAGCTACCTGTTCCTCAGCCTCGCCACTCTGGTCGCCTCCACCGTGATCGTCGGCTACGGCAACTATCTCAGCACGAAGTAGCTACTCTTCGCGCAGCGCTACGATCGGGTCCACCCGCGTGGCGCGGCGCGCCGGAATCACAGTCGCCGCCAGGCCGACGAACGCCAGAATCCCCGCGACGGCGGTGAATGTCACCGCGTCCGTGGGACTTACACCGAACAGCAGGCTTGCCATTACGCGAGTCAGTGCGAGCCCGGCTGCAATGCCGATACCGATGCCGGCGGCCGCCAGTTCCATGCCCTGCCGCACCACCATAGCGATGATGTCCGCGGCCCGCGCGCCGAGCGCCACGCGGAGGCCGATATCGTGCGTGCCCTGCGCCACCAGGTAGCTCATCACGCCATAGATCCCGATGGCGGCCAACAGCAGCGCGAAGCCTGCAAACGCCGTGAGCATGATGCTCGCGAACCGCTGCCGGGCCAGCGAATCGTGCACCCGCTGATCCATCGTGCGGATGTTATAAACCACGGCATCGGAATCCACGGCGTGAACCTGCCCCACAATCGCGCGCGACAGCGAAGCCGGCTCGCCCTCCGTCTTCGCCACAAGGAACGCGGCGCTATCGCCGGCTTGCCGCATCGGGAAATAGACTGCGACCTTGCCGTCGGTTTCCAGGCCGTACTGCTTGACCACGCCCGCTACCCCGACAATCGTCATGGGCTTCTTCGGATCGAACCAGACGTGCTTGCCGACCGGGCTTTCCTGCGGCCAGAAGCGGCGCGCGAATTTCGCGTCGATGATCGCAACCTGCGGGCCATCGAGCGTATCGCGATCGGAAAATGCCCGGCCGTCGACAATCGGAATTTCCATGGCGCGGAAATAATCGTCGCTCGCCGTGCGGATATCGACTTGCAATTCCTGCCCCGGAGGCGGCTGGTAGCCTTCCACCTTGATGCCGCCCCATCCCACAGATCCGGTGAGCGGCAATGAGGAGACCATCCCGACCGCCTGCACGCCCGGCAGCGCCGCGATTCGCCGGTGTATCTCCTCCATGAAGTTGTTCCTGTCCGTCGGCTTCGCGTACTTGGGTCCGGTCGCCGAGACTTGCATGCTCAGCACGCCCTGCGGATTGAACCCCGGCGGCACCTTTTCCAAACGGACGAAGCTGCGGATCAGCAGGCCCGCGCCGATCAGCAGCACCAGCGACAGCGCAAATTCGGCGACCACCAGCAGGCCGCGCAGCCGCTGCTTTCCGACGCCGAGCCCGCCCTCGCTCTGGCCGCTGCGGCCGCCCGACTTCAGCGACGTGTTGAGGTCTACCTTCACGGCGCGCGACACAGGCGCGAGACCGAAAAGGATGCCCGTCAGCAGCGACACACCGAACGTAAACACCAGGACGGCCGCATTCATCCCGATATCGTCGAGCCGCGGAATGTTGCCCGGATTGATGGTGCGAACGACGTACAATGCCAGTTCCGCAATCACCACACCCGCCGCGCCACCCGCCAGGCCAAGCACGATGCTCTCCGTCAGCAATTGCCGCGCGAGCCGCTGCAATCCCGCGCCGAGCGCCGTGCGGATCGCCACCTCTTTCTGTCGTGCGGCGGCGCGCGTCAGCAACAGATTCGCCACGTTCGCGCACGCGATCAGCAGCACCAGCGAAACGCTGCCGAGTAAAACCAGAACGGCGCGCCGCACATCGCCCACCACTTCGTCCTGCAACCCGACCACATGCATGCCGTACGTGCGGTCCCGTTTGTCCTTGATGCGAATGCGGTCGGCGATCACCGAGACATCCGCTTGCGCCTGTTGGAGCGTGACACCCGGCTTCAACTTCACCACGATGTTGTAGTTCTCGTCGCCGCGCGCATTCACGGCGTCTTTGGCGAGAGGCAGCGGCAGAATCGCGTCGACGCTTTCCAGCGGACCTTCGGACGGCATCACTTCCGCGTTCAACATGAAACTCTTGTCCAGCACGCCGGCCACGGTATACTGGCGCCCGTTCAGCATCACGCTTTTGCCGACGATGTTCGGATCGGCGCTGAACAACCGCCTCCAGACCTGCTCGGTGAGGATCGCGACGGGCGGCTTGCCCGCCATATCTTCGTCGGGCTGCAGAAGGCGGCCGAGGATCGGCTTCGCCCCGAGCATCCGCAACAGGCTGGACTGCGTGCGCATCACCCCGATGCGTTCCGGCCGCTCACGCCCCGTTAGGGTAACCACCCGGCTCTGCGCCAGCGCCATGTCGGAGAACGAGTGATTTTCCGAACGCAGATCGATGTATTGCCCGGGCGACGGCCAATCGCGGAAAATGCCGATTCCGGGCGAATGCAGCCAGATCGCGGCCAGCCGGTCGGGCTGCGGATACGGCAGCGGACGCAGCAGCAGCGCGTCCACAACGCTGAAAATAGCGGAGTTCGCGCCGATGCCGACCGCCAGGGAAGCGATCATGATTAGCGTCAACCCGGGACTCTTGCGCAGCATGCGCAGAGCGTAGCGAAGATCTTGCAGCCAGGCTTGCATCAAAACTTAGACGCACCCCGTTGAGAAAAGTAGCGACCGGTCTCCCGACCGGTCGCAGGCGAACGCCAGTTCGCCCAGGCGCGCTCCGCGCGCCTGGTACCGGCCGGGAGGCCGGTACCTACTGCCGCATGTACTTCCCTAGAGGATTATCCGGTAAAGCCTTCAACGCTTCCACCACGATTTGCGCGTTCAACTCCGCTCCCGCTCGACTCGTATGAGTGTGCGGATCCCCGAATAGCGGCTCCACCTTCTCCGGCCCCAGCTCGTCGTACTTATCCGATATCCGCGCATGCAAATCCAGGAAGCCGACGTGCTCCGCCTCGGCCACCTGCCGCGCCCATACGGGATAATCCTGAGCTCGCGCGATCTTCCCGTCCTTCCACGTCTTCCGCGGAATCGGCGAGCACACGATCGCCGTAGCCCCTTTCGCCTTGGTATCTTCGATGAACTTCCGCAGATACCAGCCGTACGTGTGCACCACCTCGTGTTGCTTCGTGATCGGATTATCGATCTCGCGGCTTTCGTCGCCCGTGCCCTTTATCGTGCCGCGGGCACGCGCCGCATCGTCCAGCGGACCCGAATCGTTATGCCCGAACTGCATGATCACGAAGTCGCCCGGCTTGAGCATGGAGAGCACGCGATCCCAATGGCCCAGCGTCAAGTACGTCCGGCTGCTCAGCCCGCCGACCGCGCGATTCACTACGTTGATCTTCGCGGTATCGAACAGATCCACCAGCGGCTCGCCCCAACCCCACTGCCCGTTGGACCCATCGCCGCGACCATTCCGCACTGTCGAATCGCCGATCAGAAACAGCGTCGGCAGATTCGGATTCGCCGGCGCCTTCAGTTTCAGCGCGGCGGGATCCGTGATCACGCCGCCCGAGGGATACGGCGGCACCGCTGCGCCCTGCTGCGACAAAAACGCCACCAGCGGAGAGTGCGCGCCTTTCAGCGCCGCCACAACCAGCGACGCGTTGATCTTCGCGCCCTCCTGATTGGTGTGCGTGTGATCCACCGGAAACAGCGGCTTCACCGCCGCCTCGCCCATCGCCTCGTAACGATCCGCGATGGCGTTGGCGTGATCCAGAAACAGCACGCCTTCCGCCTTGGCCACTTGCGCCGACCATTCGGAAAAATGGCCCATCACGCGCTCCACGTGGCCATCGGTCCAAATGTTGCGCACCGTGGGCGAAAGCAGAATCGGAGTGGCGCCCGCGGCCTTCGTATCTGCGATGAACCGGCGCATATACCAGCCGAACGTGTGTACCGTATCGACTGTGCCGCTGGGCAGCGTCACGTCTTGCGTCTCGTCACCGATGCCCGGCACATCGCCGCGAAACGGCGGCTTGTCCGGCGCAATACCGTCGTTGTGGCCGAATTCGATGAGCACCCAATCGCCCGGCTTCAACGAAGTGCGCACGCCTTCCCAGCGCTTCTCATTGAAGTAAGTGCGCGCGCTGCGCCCTGCGATCGCGCGATTCACCACGTTGACCTTCGCGGGATCGAAGTAATCGGCCAGGGGATCGCCCCAGCCGCAATGGTCCTTATTGTTGGCGGTGGAATCGCCCGCCACGTAAATGGTCGGCAGATTCGGATTGGGCTGTGCCATCAGGCAGGCTCCAAAAGCAGCGACTAGAAAAATGGTGCGCATATCAGTTTCCGTAAGGTTTCACGAGCGGCCCCATGGGCTCGGCGGGAATATCGAACTTCGCAATCGGGTCGGGGTGCGCGGGGTCGTACGCGGGCACATCCACAAGATACCTGGTCAGCGGCAGGCGCGCGTCTTTGATGCCCTGCACCACCATCCGGGCGAACTCATAGCTGCCGTAGTTGCTGTGGTGCGTGGTGTCCTTTCCGGCGAACGCCTTGTGCGCCTCCACCGGACCCATCGCTTCGTAAAACGGCTTGCTCATGGCGTTGAGGTCGATCAGCGCGACATTCTCCTCGCGCGCAGCCTGGCGGACCGCTTCCGGATAATCGCCGAGGCTGTTGGTAATTTTACCGTCTGCGTCAAACGTGAGGCGATTCATCGGCGTAATCAACACCGGCGTCGCCTTATGTGCGCGAGCTTCCGCAATGAACTGCTTCAGGCTGGCCTTGTACGTGGTGAACGCGCCCACGCCTTCGCCGCGCTCCTTCTGATCGTTGTGGCCCATCTGGATGAACAGCCAGTCGCCCGGCTTGATCACGCTCATGACTTTCGCCAGACGCCGTTCACCCAGAAAGCCTTTCAGACTCTCGCCGGATTCGCCATTGTTGGCCACCGCAATTTCCGGTTTGAAGAACGCCGTGAGCATCTGGCCCCAGGAGTTGAACGGCTCCGCGCCCTGATCCGTCGACGTCGAATCGCCGGCTATGTAAATGGTCGGGATATCGCCCGCGGGTTTCACTTCGATGCCGCAAACTCCGGGATGCTCGTTGGTGAATTCCAGCGTGATGCGGTCATCCCACGCCCACGTTTCCGAAGTCTTCTCGCGCTCTTTCAACTTCACTTCGGCGCCGCCCGCGATCTGCGGCCGGCGCGTGTTCACAATGATGCTGCGCGACACGAACTCGCCGGGCGCGGTGGCGACCTTCGGGATCATCAGGCGCCGCAGTTCCGCCTTCACCGTTGTGACTGTCGCGGCCGCTCGATCGCCAAACCTGAGCGTGACCTGGTAATTGCCTTCCTGCGGCACCTTCACGGAAAAATAATACGGCGGCGCCTTCGCCGAGGGGTCTTCGAAGCCGTACCCTGCGTCGTCCGTGTATTTCATCGCGGCATCCACCTTCGTGCCGCCGTCGTTGCAGCCAAGGTCGAACCGCATGGGCTGCGCGGAAAGCGCCGCGCCGAGCATCAGCCAGCTAATCGATATGAAACCAATGGAAGTCCGCATATCCATACTCCGTACCGGCCTTGCCGCCGATTGCAAATATTCCGACCTTCGCGCCGATCCAGCGGCCCTGCCGCGCGGTGAACGCCTCACCCACCGGCGTGAACTGCTTCCCGTCCGCGCTGTAGCTGAAACGGCAGATCGCGCCATCCGCCACGTCCACGCGCAGAAAAATCGGCGAGCCCTGAGGCGCCCTCGCGGTCACCTGCGTCTCTTGCGCTCCGCGATCCGCATTGTGCGCGGTTGCCTGCGTCACCACCACCGCATCCGCCGTCTTACGCACGGCGATGTACGCATAGTCCAGGCCTGTGACGATCAAGCCGGCCTCTTCGCCTGCCTGATGCGCCTCGAAGGAGAGACTTGTAGTCGCCGTGAACCGCGGAGCGGGAAACTTCTGCAGCAGTAGATTCGGCACATCCCAGAAGTTCTTGAAGCCTTCCGGAAACGGCACGGCCGTCAGCCGCAGAAACCCCAAACCGCCCGCAGGCAGCGCCCAACCCGGCTGCGGATTCGCGGCCCATTGCCACTGCAAGCCGATGCCGTCGCGAAAATCGTCCGATTCCGCCGGCGTCTCCAGCGGCCACGCGCGGCCCACATCCGGCTTCCTGTAGCGCAGCACCGGCTCGCCGTCATTGCCCATCTGCGGCCAATCGTCTACCCACCGCATCGGCTCCAGATGCACAATGCGCCCGTACGCTCCCTTATCCTGGAAATGCAGAAACCACGATTCGCCCTTCTGCGTTTCCACCCACGCGCCCTGATGCGGTCCGTTCGTCGGCGTCTTCCCTTGTTTCAGAACCACACGCCGCTCATACGGCCCGTAAATATTCCGAGACCGCAGAACCACCTGCCAGCCCGTGGGAACGCCGCCGGCGGGCGCGAAGATGTAGTAGTAGCCGCTGCGCTTGTAGAGCTTCGGCCCTTCGATCGTCGGATCCTGCGCGTGCCCGTCGTACACCAGGCGGCCTTCGTCCAGCAGCTTTGTGCCGTCCGCGCTCATGCGGCTGATTAGCAGCACGCTCTTGATTCCCGAGCGGCTCCCGGCCATGGCACTCACCAGATACGCCTGCCCGTCGTCGTCCCATAGCGGGCAGGGGTCGATCCAGCCTTTCGCGTCTTTGATCAACAGCGGCGGCGACCACGGCCCGCCAATCTCACGCGCGTGCACCATGTAAATGCCGTACTCGGGGTCGGGATAGAAGATGAAAAACTCACCCGCGTGAAAACGAATCGCCGGAGCCCACACGCCATTGCCGTGCCGCGGCTTCGCGTAGACGTCGAACGGCGGCTGCATGGGCAGCGCGTGCCCGATGATGCGCCAGTTCACCAGATCCTGCGATTGCAAAATCGGCAGCCCCGGCGCAGCATTGAAGCTCGACGCTGTCAAATAGAACTGGTCGCCCACCCGTATGGCATCCGGGTCGGAGTAGTCTGCGTGGAGCACCGGATTCTTGTAAGTGCCATCGCCGTTATCGGCCACCCACACCTTGGATTGCGCGGCGCACACAAGCGGCGCGGCCAGGCAGACGATCAACGGTGCCAGTGAGGAGCGCAAACTCCGATCCTATCGCCGCCGCCCGTATGCTGCAAATCGCGCGAACTGCAAATCAGCTGTTTTGGGAAGGAAAACACGAAAAGAGGCGAGCCCAAGCACTTCCGGCACAAGATGGTCGCGGCACAGCACCCGCCGTTCTTCATTGCGAAACAGAGGCGAAAGGGCCCGTGCCGCTTGGAGCCGCATCGCCCGCGTTCCATAATCGAGCAAGCATGAAGCTCCGATGCGTTGCCCTGTTCCTGTGCGTCGCCGCGCCGCTTGCTTTCGCAGCGCGCACCACCACGCCGTTCGACCGCGATTGGCGATTTCTGAAAGCCGACGCACCCGGCGCCGAAGCGCCCGGCTTCGACGACGCCGCATGGCGCACCGTGGATGTGCCGCACGATTGGAGCATCGAAGGCCCCTTCGACCGGGCCAACAAGACCGGCGGCGCCGGCGCGTTTCTGCCTTACGGAGTGAGCTTCTATCGCAAGCACTTCAGGCTCGCGCCAGCCGACTCCGGCCGCCAGGTATACATCGATTTCGATGGCGTGATGGCGAATAGCGACGTGTGGATCAACGGCTTTCATCTCGGCAAGCGGCCGTATGGCTACGTCAGCTTCCGCTATGACCTCACCGGCCATCTGAATTTCGGAGCGAAGGACAACGTCCTCAGCGTCCGCACGGATACGTCGCAGCAACCCGCATCGCGCTGGTACGAAGGAGCGGGCATTTACCGCCACGTCCGCCTCGTCGTCACGGACCCGGTGCACATCGAACATTGGGCCACCTTCATCACCACGCCGGACGTCCACACCGTCCACGTCCGCACGGATATTGCGGGCGACCTGGCGCGCGGCATCACCCTCGAAGTCACTCTCACGGCGCCGGACGGCACGAAACTCGCCCGGACGGTTGCCGCAAAGAGCGCGCGCGTCGAACTGGACATCCCCGTGGCCAAGCCGCAACTCTGGAACCTCGAATCGCCTGCCATGTATCGCGCCGCTGTCCGCGTCCTCGCCGGAAAAACCGTGCTCGACGATGAGACCGTACCCTTCGGCATTCGCGAATTTCACTTCGATCCCGCCACCGGCTTCTGGCTCAACGGCAAGAATTTCAAGATCAAAGGCGTCTGCCTGCACGCCGACGCCAGCGCTCTCGGCATCGCCATTCCCGTCGGCGAATGGGAGCGCCGTCTCAACATGCTGAAGACTCTCGGCGTCAACGCGATTCGCACGGCGCACAATCCGCCGGCGCCGGACTTCCTCGACCTCTGCGACCGCATGGGCTTCGTCGTGATGGACGAGATGTTCGATTGCTGGACCGTCGGCAAAACGCCGTTCGATTACCACCTCTACTTCACCGAATGGAGCCACCGCGATACGCGCGATACCGTAATGCGCGATCGCAATCACCCCAGCATCTTCCTCTATAGCGCCGGCAACGAAATTCACGATACGCCGAAGCAGGAACTCGCCAAGGAGATTCTGAAAGGCCTGGTGGAAGTGTTCCACGAAGCCGACCCCACGCGCCCCGTTACGCAGGCGCTTTTCCGCCCGAACGTGAGCCACGACTACGAAGACGGCCTCGCCGACCTGCTCGACGTGGTAGGCCAGAACTATCGTGAAAACGAAATTCTCGCCGCGCACGCGCAGAAGCCCACGCGCAAAATCATCGGCACCGAGAACACCCACGACCGAAACGCCTGGCTGGCGCTGCGCGATCATCCCGAGTATGCCGGCCAGTTCCTCTGGAGCGGCATCGATTACCTCGGCGAAGCGCGGGCGTGGCCCATGGTCGCCGCCGGATCGGGCCTGCTGGACCGCACCGCCGCCGTCAAGCCGATGGCGAAGAACGCGCAAGCTGGTGGAGCGAGAAGCCGTACATCGCCATTGTGCGGCGCGTCGCGGCCGCTCGCGCGACGCCGAACGATCCCGGCTTCGAGCCGCTCGCCCGTCCGCAGACGCAATTGCCGGACTGGTCGCCAGCGAATCGCGAACCGCATACCGAAACCGTCGAAGTCTATAGCAATTGCCAGAACGCGGAGTTGCTGCTCAACGGAAAATCGCTCGGAAGCAAGTCTCTGCCGCCCGATGCCACAGCGCGCGTGTGGCGCGTCGAGTTCCAGCCCGGCGCGATTGAAGCGGTTTGCCGCGATGCCGGAGCGGCGGCGGCGCGCACGGAGTTGCGGACCGCCGGTAAGCCCGCGCGCGTCCTGCTGGAAACGCATCGCACCTCCATCGCGCCGGTTTGGGACGATGTCGCGTACATCACCGCGACCGTCGTCGATGAAAACGGCGTGCCCGTGCCGGATGCTGCGCCGGTGGTGCACTTTCAGGCCGGCGGCCCCGGCAGGGTCGTAGCCGTTGATAACGCCGACAACACCAGCCACGAGCCGTTCCAGGCATCCGAACGCACGGCGTATCACGGCAAGTGCTCCGCCATCGTGAAAGCCTCCGGAACAGGTCGCATTCAAGTGACCGCGACCGCCGAAGGGCTGCGCGCCGGAACCGTGGAGATCCAAGCGAAATGACAAAACTCGCGATCGCTTTCATCGCTGCCTCCGCGCTCGCAACCGCAGCCGATTTCCGCGTCTCCGATTTCGGCGCGAAGCCCGGCGATGCGGTGAACACGGCCGCGATTCAAAAGGCCATCGACGCTGCTGCCAAAGCGCACGGCACCGTCGTATTCGCGCCGGGCACATACATTATCGGCGCGCTGTTCCTCAAGACCGGAGTAAACTTCCGCGTCGATGAAGGCGTCGTGCTCCGCGGCGCGCAGGACATTGCCGCGTATCCGATGATGCCCACACGCGTCGCGGGAATCGAGATGACCTGGCCCGCCGCCCTGATCAATGTCTACGAACAGCAGGACGTCGCCATTTCGGGCAAGGGCGTGATCGACGGCGATGGCAAAGTGTTCTGGGACCTCTACTGGAAAATGCGCCGCGAAGAGTATGAGCCCAAGGGACTGCGCTGGGCCGTCGATTACGATTGCCGCCGCCCGCGCCTCATCCAGATTTTCAAATCGAGCGGTGTGAAACTCGAGGGCCTCACGCTCCAGCGCTCCGGGTTCTGGACCGTCCACATCTGCTACTCGAATGCGGTCACCGTGGATGGCGCGACCATTCGCAATAACATCGGAGGACGCGGCCCCAGCACCGACGGCATCGATATCGATTCGTCCAACGACGTCACCGTGCAGCACTGCGACATCGACTGCAATGACGACGCGATCCGTCTCAAGGCCGGCCGCGATGCCGACGGCCTGCGCGTGAACAAGCCATCGACAAACGTGACGATTCGCGACAACACGGTGCGCGGAGGTGCTGCCGGAGTGACGTTTGGCAGCGAAACTTCCGGAGGCATTCGCGACATTCACGTGGATGGCCTGCACGTGCTGGCGGGAGTGCTCAACGGCATCCTCTTCAAAAGCGCAAGCACGCGCGGCGGAACCATCGAGAACATCGATATCCGCAACGTGGACATGCAGGGAGTAGCCACCGCGATCGCCGTGAGCTTCAACTGGAATCCGAGTTACAGCTACGCGAAAATGCCGGAGGACGTCAAGAATCCGCCGTCCTATTGGAAGGTGCTCACCGAACCGGTCCCGCCGGAAAAAGGCCTGCCGCATCTGCGCAACGTAAAGATCTCGGATGTGAAGGCAACGGGAGTCCGGCAGGCGTTCAACGTAGTCTCCTACAAAGATTCACCGCTGCAAAACTTCACCTTCACCAACGTCGCCATCCAAGCGCAAGCCGGAGGGACCATCAAGAACACCGAGAACTGGAACTTCGACGGACTGGTCCTGACCGCACCCGGCCACTAGCGACCGGCGTCCACTTCGGTTGCGGGCCGCCGATCCGTGCACAATCCGACCCCGCCCAAACCCGCCGTCTTCAAATATCCATCCCGCACATCGAAAATGCCGGGGAACGCCTTCTCCCACCCGCGATTCGCCGACGGCACATACTCGCGAGCATTCGCCTCCAGCGCATTCACACCCGGAACATGACACGCGATACCCACGCTCTGCACCAGCGCCGCGCCCGGACAGGTCAGATCCTGCACGCAGCGGAACATCTTGTACTTCTGCGCCGCCGCCGCAAGCAGCAGACTCTGCGATTGCCCCTTGCACGCCTTCAACGCCACGCCCGTGTACCCCATCTGCCGCGCCAGCAGGAGCGCGTCGAGCCCCGTCAGCGATTCGTCGATCACCACCGGCCGCAATTTCGCCGCTTCAAACATTGTGTTCTTCGGATTGGCTGCGAGATCGCGCTGCGTGGGCTGCTCGATGTACTGCACCAGCGGAAACGCCGCCGGAGCTTTTTCCTTCAACCGCCGCTCGAACGCGAGAAGGTATTCCACATTCGGGCACCGCTCGTTGAAATCCAGCGAGTAGATCCAGCCGCTGAAGCTCCGCTTTCGCTGCGCCGCCGTAGTTACCCGATCGATCTCCGCCACGCGATCCACATCCCAACCCAGGTCGTTGCCGTTCAGCTTGATCTTGATCGCAGTGACGCCGCTGTACGGAATCCACTCTTCCAGCGTCTCCGGCAGCCCGTCATGAATCGGCTTGTTCACCTCCGCCGCCGTCAGCGGATCCGACGCGCCCACCGAGTGGTACATGCGGATGCGCGGCGCCGGCGCACGGAGAATGTACGGGTCCAGATACTCGCCGCGAAATTCGCCGTTCAAATAATGCGACAGGTCGAAGTGCACGAACTCCCTGCCGGCGGTCTCGAAACTGTTGCGGCCGTGCAGCCGCCCGTACGCATCGTGAATCGCCGCATCGAACGGACTCGCCGTCACCAGCGTGCACAGCTTCGGCACCGGACGCCGCAGCTTCATCTCGCGCGTGACCTCGTCCGCCGCTTTCAAGTATTCCGGCTCCAGCGCGCGATTCGCGTCCAGCGGATGCCCGTACTCGCGATACTCCTTCGTCAGCCGCGCAATCTTCGCCGCCAGCGACTTCATCGCCGCGAGCGTAGTCTCATAAGGAATCTCCGGCGCGGGGAACGCCCAGACGTTGCCCAGCGGCATCGCCGCGAACCCGTTCGCCGTGCCGCCGTTCTTCCCGGAGATGCGGCAGTGGACGTTCAGCATCGTGACGCGATCCACTTCCTTGCCGCCGAACTTGTACGGCGCGCGATACAGGTAGTCCGCGTACGAAAATTCCACTTCTTCAATGCGCGCA
Organism: Candidatus Limnocylindrales bacterium; assembly: GCA_035606355.1. Lineage (GTDB taxonomy): Bacteria > Acidobacteriota > Terriglobia > Bryobacterales > Bryobacteraceae > Sulfopaludibacter. Next base: position 107,019 of record DATNFO010000045.1, read on the forward strand.
TCCGTGGCGCGCGGAGCTTGCAGGAAGAACGGCATCGCCAGAACGTCGCGCCGCCGCAGCATTACAGCTTCGCCTGCGCCATCGCGGACCGCAGCACGCGTAAATCGTGCGTCATGGCGGCGTACGTCGCCTCCGGCGTCTTCAGCGGATATTCCAAATGCTGCTGCACCGGCCCATCGAACCCGCCGGCCTTCACCATTTTCAAGAACTCCGCCAGATGCACCATGCCTTCGCCCAATGGACACCAAACACGATCCCACGTGCCCTTCGCGCCCTTGCCCCAGTAAAAGTCCTTCACAGCGATCCCCGCCACACGCGGCGCGGTCACGTGAAAGCTGTTGCCCCATCCGCCGATTCCGCCCTCAATCGTGGCGTGCCCGATGTCAAAGTTGACCGCGATGTACCTGGGGTCGAAGTCGCGCATCAGAATGTGCAGGTCCCAAATCGGCTGCCCGACGTACTGCACGCCGGAATGCGTGTGCCACATGGCGCAGAGCTTGTGCTTCTCATTCAGCGCCGCCAGCTTCGCGATCCGCGGCTTCAACTCGGCAAGCTGCGCATCATACGGCCGCGCGGCATCGTACTTCAGCGCGCCCGGCGGCATCCAGCGATAGCGTCGAATGCCCAGGTCAGCGATCGTCGCCAGAATGTCCGCTGCGTAGGGCGTATCGGCGTCGACGATGTCCGTCGTCACCAGCGGCGCTTCCAGCCCGTGCTTGCGGATGGACGCCACCAGCGGCGGCAAATCCTGCTTCACGCGCTCCGGCTCCACGTGGCCTTTGGCGCGCACCGTGAGGTCCAGACCGTCGTAGCCCAACTCCGCGACCTTCGCCGTCAGTTCGTCCCCTTGCAGGAACGGCAGATGCTTCGAGAAGACCGCGATCTTCAGCTTCGTCTTCGGTTCATCGGCGCGCAAATTCTGCGCCAGCAGTGCGCCGCCCGCGGCGAGCACCGCACGACGTGAAACTGTGTGTTCCATGATGCAATACTTATTTTAAGCGCTGATTATGAGTCTCAAACTGCAGGGCATCTTTCCCCCCATCACCACCCCGTTCGATCACGCGGGCAACATCTACGTCTCGAAGGTGGAGCACAACGTGGAAAAGTGGAACCGGACGTCGCTTTCCGGTTATGTCGTCATGGGGTCCACCGGCGAGAGCGTGATGCTCACCACGGACGAAAAAGTCACGATGTGGGAGCTTGTCGCCAGGTACGCCGCGCCTGAAAAACTGCTCATCGCCGGAACCGGCATGGAGAGCGTCCGCGAAACCGTGTGCCTCACCAACCGCGCCGCCGAAATGGGTTACAAAGCGGCGATGGTGCGCACGCCGCACTATTACAAGAACCTGGTGAATCGCGCCGATGCGCAGATGCTCTATTACCGCGCAGTCGCCGACCAGGCCAAAATTCCGCTGATCATTTACAACTGGCCGCAGGCCACCGGCGTCGATATACCCGTCGAGGCTGTAGTCGCCATCAGCGAACATCCGAACGTCATCGCGATCAAGGAAAGCTCCGGCAGCATGGAGAAAGTGATGCAGTTGATCCGCGACGTGCGGCCCGGCTTCCAGGTGCTGGTCGGCTCCGCGCCGACGCTGTGGCCATCGCTCCTGATGGGCGCCTGTGGAGCGATTCTCGCGTATGCAAATGCCGCGCCCTACTCCACCATCGCGATCTGGGAAGCGTATCGCCAGCGCGAAGATGCCGCCGGACTGGACTGGCAGAATCGCATCGGCCGCGCCTCCGCTCTGGTCACGACGAAGTACGGCGTCCCGGGGCTGAAATACGCCATGGACCTCAATGGCTACTACGGGGGCCCGCCGCGCCTGCCGCTCTCCGTGCCGACGGCGGCAGCCAGGCGCCAGATCGAAACCGCATTTGCGGAATTAAAAGGCTAAACGCCAGGCGCAGTTCTGCGTCATCCCGGTTGGAGGCCTGAAATGAAGCTCATCGTCCTCACTCTGGCTGTAAGCACGGCCGCACTCGCACAGAATACGCAGCGGGTGTACACCTTCAGCAGCGTCAGTGCGCCGTCATCGTTCGCCGAAGTCGCCAATATCTTCCGCGTCGTTGCGGACACCAAAGACATCACGGTGAACGTACAAGCTAAAACGGTGACAGCGGGCGGCACGGCTTCGCAGATCGCCATTCTCGATTGGCTGGCGCCACGCCTGGACGCCACGTCTGCGGCGCCCGGCATTTACCAGGTCCCCGGCACGGCGGACGACGTCGTGCAGATCGTCAACGCTTCCGCCGCGAAAACTCCCGCAGCTCTGCAGGAACTGGTGAACATCGCACGAACGGCCGCCGACCTCAATCGCGTGTTCCCGTTCAACTCCGCGATGGCGATCGTCGTCCGCGGTCCCAGCGACCGCGCCAGGATGACCGAATGGGCCGTTCAGCAACTGCTCTCACCACCCTCGGCATCCGTCGCCGAATACATGCTCGCCGAAGATCTCACGAGGCTACCCTCCAAGCGCGTCCACATCTACTTCCTGCGCAAGGCAACTGCGCCGATCCAGATTCAGGAGTTCGTCAACGTGGTGCGCACGGCCGCTGATATCAATCGCGTATTCCCGTTCCAGCAGTCGCCGTCTATCGTGGCGCGCGGCAACGACTCGCAGATGGAACTTGCGGACTGGCTCGTCCGCTCACTGGACATAGCGCCGCCCGGAACCGGGATGGTCAGCCACCACGTGCAGATAGCGACGCCATATCCAGACGCGGCAACCGAGCAGCGCGTCTTCTATTTCCCCGCCGGGACGCCCTCGGCTGCGCTGCAGAAAGTAGTCAACCAGTTGCGCTCCGATACGGGAAGCCCGCGCGTTTTCCCATTCAGTGAAGCAGCAGCAGTCGTCTTTCGAGGCAACCCCACGCAAGCCGCCAAAGCCGAAGAAGTAGTCCGTGAGGCGCAGCCGTAACGACCGGTCTCCGACCGGTCGCAAAATCGAAAAGGCGCGCCAGCGCCGGACTCGCTATCGCCGCAATCTCGCCAACCGGCGAAAAGCCGTAGTAGTCTCCTCGACGCGAAGCACATAACACAGGGCGAAATACAAAATCCCGTAAGTCCCCAAAACCAGGACGCCATCGATCACCGGCCGCGCCACGCCCACCATCATCTTCACCCCGAACCCCGCCGCCGCCGCGACCGCCGCCGCCGCCCAAAGCCGCGCCACAAACCTCGCCGCGAGCCCCGTCTCGCCGATCCGTCGATTCAAACTCCGCCGCAGCAGCGTGAACTCGACCCATCCCGCCACGCCCGCGCTCGCCGTCAATCCCGCGACGCCCCATCGCGGGTCGATGCCGATCCATACCGGCAGCGGCTTTGCGCAAAACCATCCCAGCCCGACCGTCAGCACCACGCGGACGATCGCAAACCGCAGCGGAGTCCGCGTGTCCCGCAGCGCATAGTAGGTCGACGAATACAGCCGTCCGAGCGTCGATGCCAGCAGCCCCACACTCGACCCCGCCAGAATCGCCCACAAATACTCGCTGTCGGCGTAAGTGAATTTGCCGTTCTGAAACAGCGTCGCGGCCACCATATCGCCGAGCGCCAGAAACGCCATCGCGGAAGGCACCACGAAAAACGCAATCTGGCGCAGCGCCGAATTGAGCCGCGCGCGCAGCATCGCCGCGACCTCCGACTCCGTCCCCAGCGCGCTCGACATCGCCGGCAACTCCGCCGCCGACACCGCCATACCGAACAAACTCACCGGCAAAGAATTGATGGTCTGCGCGTTAAAAAGCGCAATCACCGGACCCGTGCCCAGAAAGCTCGCGAGCAGCGAATCCACGTACGCGCTAATCTGCACGACGCCGCGGCTGACAAACACCGGAGCGAAATTACGAATCACCTCGCGTACGTGCGCGCCCGTGGTGTCCATGCGCAGGCGCAACCGTTTCACCAGCCGCAGCACAAGCGGCACTTGCACCCCGAACTGCAGCGCGCTCCCCACCACCGAGCCCCACGCCAGCGTGATCGCCAGCGGGAACTGCGCCTCACGCCGGAACCCCAGCAGTGTCGCGATCATCGCCACGTTCCAAAGCACCGGCGCCGTATAGGACACCAGGAATCGCCTGTGGCTGTTCAGAATCGCCAGGCACCACGCGCTCAACACCAGCAGACCCACGCCAGGAAACAACACCCGCACCAGCGAGATCGTGAGATCCCGCTTTGCCCCGTGAAAGCCCGGCGCGATCGCGTCGATAAAGAGCGGCGTCGCGGTCACGCCGATCAGCACGGCGAGCGACACCACCATCGCCAGAATCGCCGCGACCGCGCCGGCCACTCGCCCCGCTTCTTCCTCGTCGCCCTCGGCGAGCAGCCGCGCGTATACGGGAATGAACGACGCCGAGAGCACGCCTTCGCCGAACAGGTTTTGCAGGAAATTCGGAATGCGGAACGCCGCGGCGAACGCGTCCGCCGCATCCCCCTGGCCGAAATACCGCGAGAAAATACGCTGCCTGACCAGCCCGAACACACGGCTGATGAGAATCCCGGCCGCGACCAGAAGCGCGTGCTTTCCGGTGCGCTCCCGCTTAGCCGCCTCCGCCACTAAGCGATTTTCCCCAGCACCGCGCTCGTGACTTCGTCCGTGCTGCTCTTGCCGCCCAGATCCGGAGTCCGCACGTTGCCGTCCGCCAGCACTGCCGCCACCGCTTGTTCCACCTCGCGCGCGGCATCCGCCATCTGCAGATGGTCCAGCATCATGCCCGCGCTCAGAATCGTCGCCAGCGGATTGACGATTCCCTTGCCCGCGATATCCGGCGCCGACCCGTGCACCGGTTCGAACATCGAGGGGTACCGCCGCAGCGGATCCAGGTTCGCGCTCGCCGCCAGCCCCATGCTGCCGATCAGAATCGCCGAAAGATCGCTCAGAATATCGGCGAACAGGTTGGACCCCACCACCACGTCGAAGCTCTCCGGCCGCCGCACGAAATTCATCGCCGCGGCATCCACCAGCAGGCTCTCCGTCGTCACCTCCGGAAAATCCGCCGATACCGCCTCGAACACGCGATCCCACAGCACCATGCTGAAGCCCTGCGCGTTGCTCTTGGTGACGCTCGTGACCCGTTTCTTCTTGCCGCGCTTCATCGCCAGTTCGAATGCGAAACGCACAATCCGCTCGATGCCGCGCCGCGTAAACACGCTCGTCTGAATCGCCACCTCATCGGGCTGATGCTGATACACGAAGCCGCCCACCTGCGCGTACTCGCCTTCGGTGTTTTCGCGGACCACGACGAAATCGATCTCGCCGCCCTTCGCCTTGGCAAGCGGCGATTGCACACCCGGATAGAGGTAAGCCGGGCGCACGTTCGCGTATTGATCGAACGCGCGGCGGATGGGGAGCAGCAGTCCGTTCAACGTGGTGTGATCGGGAATTTCAGGATGCCCCACGGCGCCAAGCAAAATGGCGTCGCACGGCTGCAGCAGGTCGATCGCCCCGGCCGGCATCATCCGGCCCCAGCGAAAGAAATGGTCCGCGCCCCAATCGAAATCCTGGAATGCGAACCTCACATCGTGTTTTTTGGCCACGCGGTCCAGAATGCGCTTGGCCTCGGGGATGACCTCGGCGCCCACACCATCGCCCGCGATCACCGCAATCGTAAACGTCTTCATCGTGCAACTAATTTTCGCACGGAGGCCTTTCAGGACGGAGCCGCGACAATCAGGGGTTACCTCCGACGGCGCACGTGCGCAGCGCGCGACTGCTGTGCAGAGACCGGAACCGTCCGCCCTAAGCCCATTCCTAATAGCCGCGGCAGCGCTCATGCGGGCTTCGACCCGTTACGGAGAAAAAATACCGAATTGCTTCCGTATCGCCGGCACCTGGCCCGTATGTGATTAATGCTGCTATCAGAGCCGTGACCGTAAGGGAGCGGTAAAGGGTGCTCGAACCCCGAATGCACCCCCCCCAGAAGAACACCCGGATTTTTCCCACGCCCCTCTATGACCCCAGCCGCTACTGGAACGTAACCGTAACCGGACTGCTCGCCGTCCCGTTCACGGTCACCACCACCGGCACCGCGCCCGACCCCGCCAGCCCAGCCGGCAGCGGACCCACATTGATCTGATCCAGGCCCGCATACTGCAATTGCGGACCGGCGAACAACACCGGCACTGCCTGTCCGTTGATCGTCACCTTCACGCTCGACAATTTGACGTTGTCGAGACCGGTGCCGAACATCTCCAGGAAGTACGTGTGCCCGGAAACCAGATTGATCGCGCCGCTCAGCGGTTTCGCCGTCGACGTTCCATCAGCCGCCGTATCCACCACCACGCCGACCAGCGCGCCTGAGCCCGACGCATCCGCCGTGAACAGTCCCGGCGCTTCCCCTGCCACCGTAATCGAAAGCGAGAACAGCACGCTGAGGTTGTTGCTGATGCTCACAGTCGCCGGACCTGCGGCCAGCGCCGCCGGCATCACGAAGTTCACCTGCGTCGGCGAGACGTAATACAACTGCGCCAGCGTCGTATTGCCCTTGCTGTCCGTCACCGCGACGCTGACGCCGCCCAGCACAGTCTGCAGCGGGAACGTGCCCGAAACCGTCGATGTCGCCAGGTTGCTTCCCTTGATCGTCACGATCTCGCCCGGTGCAAACACGCCGCCCGTAAACGATGCCGCGTTACCCGCGCTCGCTTCCAGGAATCCGTTGGACGCGCTGCCCAGAAAGTTGGAGTCTCCCGAATAGATCGCGATCACGCTATTGTTTCCTACCGGCACAGTCACGGTGGCCACACCGCTCGCCAGCGATGCCGACCCGAGAACGGCCTTGCTCGTGCCATCTACGAAACTCACGCTGCCGGTCGGCACGCCCACCGTGGAGCTCACCTTTGACGTCAGCACAATCTGATTCGGCAGCAGCGAAGGCACCGCGTTCAGCGTGGTCGAGGATGGCGCCTGGTTCACGGTCTGTGAAATCGCCGCCGAATGCGTCGCTGCCCACACCACATCTCCGGTATATGTCGCCGTGATCTGGTGCACGCCGGCATTCAACCCGCCGACCGTGATGTTCACCGAACCCGCCGCATTCACCGGATTGCCGATCGCCTGACCGCCGTCGAGCAACTGAACCTTGCCCGTGGGAGCCGGCATATTGCTATTACTGCCCGACAGCGTCACTTTAAAGGTCGCCGTCTGTCCGTACACCGGAGTTCCCGTCGACGCCACCGCTATCGATGACGCCAGCCAGTTCACCACCACGCCGCACGTCGCCTTCGCGGGCGCATATACCTGGTCGCCCGAGTAGATCGCCGTGATCGTATGGCTGCCCGTGCTGAACGTCTGCGGCATTGTTGCCACCGTGCCGGCCAGACTCACCGTACCAAGATCCTTCGTGCCGTCCAGGAACTGCACCGTACCCGTCGGCGCCGGGCCGCTGAACGTCGCCTGCACGACTGCTTGCAGCAGCGTCTGCTGTCCCGCGTTCACGATGGCCGGTGTCCCGCTAACCGTCACTCCTGCCAGACCGAGAGCCGGGCCGTTCAGCGCGACCAGCGCGGAAGTGCTTCCGACGAAGTTCCCGTCGCCCGAGTAAATTGCTGTGTACGCGCCCAACTGCGACGGCGTGAGCATGAAGGTCGCGGTGAATTGATTGCCCGTCGCGGCCACCGGCGCGAGTTGCGCGTATCCGATATTCTGCGTGCCGTTCCGCAGGAACGCGATCGTCCCGGTGGGAACGCCGCCTCCCGGAGCATTTACCATCACCATCGCCACCAGCGTGTACGGCGCGATCGTGGTTAGCACGATGTTCGTACTCGCCTTCGCAACCGTAACCGTGGATGCCGTCGAGGTGCTGCTCGTGAATCCCGCGTTAGGCGCCTGATATGCCGCCGTGATGCTGTGGCGGCCCACCGTCAGGCTGCTGGTGGAATAATTCGCGCTCGTCGAAAGCCCCACCATGGATAGCACGGTTCCGCCATCGGCAAACGTGATGTTGCCGTTCGGCAGCGGCGCAGTCGCCGGCGCATTCACCGTCGTGTTGGCGGTGAACGTCAGGAACTGGCCGTAAACCGCATTCAGCGGAGCCGGGGAAACTGTCGTCGTGGTGCCCAGCGCGTTGACCACCTGCGTGGCGCCGCCGCCGTTCGATGCCGCATAATTCGCATCGCCCGAGTACGTGACGGACACGCTGTTGCTGCCGGCCAGTAGCGGACCGGGCTGACTTGTGCTCGGCTGCACGGGAATGGTCGCCGCGGCCGTATTGCCTGTGCCCGAAATCGATGTGACGAACGAGAGCGGCGTGCCGTTAATCAGCAGGGTCACTGTTCCCGTAGGCGCAATCGCGCCTGTGCCCGTCACTCTCACCGTGTACGTCACCGTCTGGCCGTAGAACGAGGGGTTCGGGCTTGACGAGATCACGCTGACGGTGCTCGGGAAAGGAGTCACCACTTGCTGGAGTTGAGCGCTGCTGCCCGAGTAGTTCCCGTTCGCCGGCGTAAACGTAGCCGTGACGTTATGCGCCGCCGCTGACACCGGCAGTGCCGACGTCGTGCAAGCCACCACACCCACGCCTGCGACGTTTGTCGCGGGACAGCTGGCGATCGCGCCGCCGTCGGAGAGGAAAGTGACCGTGCCGGCGAGCCCCAGGGGAAGTCCCGGCGTCGACAGAGTGGCGGTGAAAGTCACCAAACTTCCGGCCTGCGCTCCGCCCGGAGCGCTGGAGCCCAGCGTAAGAGACGTGGACGCCGCCGCCACAACGAAACCAGGAAGTGTCGCGGCCGGCGAGAAGGGCGTGTAATTGGTGTCTCCCAGATAGTTCACCTGAACCGTATAGGAACCCGCCGCCAGCAGCAGGCTGCCGCTGGCGGTCGAGGTGCACGAACTGACGCATGTGACATCCGTCGGCGTGAGCGCTATCGGAGCCGTAGTCAAGTTCCCCGCTGAGAAGGTGACGCTTCCACTCGGCGCGGCCAGTCCTGCCGCACCCAACACCGTCACGGAGAAGACCGAATTATTTCCGTTCACCGGACTGTTTGCCGTCACGTTGGCCGAAACGATCGGCACCGGGCCCTTCGGCGCGGGAGTCAGCGGGAACACTGCCGTCGAGACGCCGTCTGTGGCATCCACGGCGTCTGCGCCGCTCGAAACCGATCCCTCGAGGTTGAGGCTCACATTGCCCGATCCATCCGCGGTCGTGGTGGTCGTAAAAATAGGATTGCCCTGCGTGCGCACGTGCACTTGCACCTGCGCGTTCGCCAGCCAGCCCTCGCCGGAAATCGTCACCGGCTTGCCCGCGTGGCCGGCGCCGCGCAGCGTCGCGTAACCGAACGCTTCCGTCGCCCCGATCGCGCCCGAAGCGTCCTGGCCGCCCGTCAGCAGCACCGTTCCCGATCGCGGAATCAGTGCCGCCGCGCGGTAGCGCGCACTGGAGAGCGGAGAAGCCGTCGAGAACGAGCCCGTCAGCGGGTTGTACAATTCGCTGCCCGCGATCGCGCCGCCGCGGTTCCGGCCGCCGGCGATCAGCACCTGGCCATTGTCCGTGAGCAGCACCGCGGAATGATCCGCGCGCGCCGTTTGCAGATTACCGGCAGACGCGCTCACTTTCATTTTGGGGTTATAAATTTCCGCGGAAGAGATCGGCGTGCCCGCTTCGCCGATTCCGCCTGTAATCAGGATTGTGCCGTCCAGTAGCGGTGTCGCCGCGGCGTGCGACCGTGCCGTCAGCAGCACTCCGCCCGCCGTCACCGAGTTCGTCACCGGGTCGAAGATGTCGATCTGTCGCGATGCCCGGCCGCGATCCAGCCCTCCCGCCAGGAGAATCCGGCCATCAGCCATCGTCGCCGTCGCGTCACCCGCGTGCCGGGCCGGAGCCCCGCTGCCACGCGACCATGTGCCCGTCGCCGGATTGAAGGTCTCCGACGAGTGCACTGCCGCCGTCCCGTAGCCGCCCCACACCCCAATGCGGCCGTCGGGAAGCGCCGCGCAAACGGCCTGACTTCGCCCTTCCAGCAGCGGCGCGGCCTTCGCCGCGGCGCCCGACGCGTCATAGACCTCCACAGCAGCAACATCTCCATTGGCCGCCTGACCGCCGGCCAGCAGGGTTTCGCCGCCGGGCAGTGTTACGGCGCAAGCGCCGCTCCGCGCCGACCCGGTAGTGCCGAGCGGCGTCCAGCGATTTACAGCCGCCGGCTGCCCGAAGGCCGGGATCTGAGAAAGAATCAGGGTAAGAGTAGCGACGAATAGCGGTTGGCGTGACACCTTGAATACCTCTCTGGTAAAGCACTTTGACAGTTAGCGTGCCTGCAAGCGCGGCCTGTGCGCCGTCAGCGGAATCCGCCGTGCTCGCCTGCTCACTGGCCCTGCGATAAGTGGGGGCCTCCACTGGCCTGCCGGATACCTTCCGGCTATATCCCGGGGAAGTAAATCAAGTGTGCAAAAAAGGGGCAGAGCCGAAGCTCTGCCCCCGGTATTTCATTCTGCCGCCATCCGTTGTTACTGGATGGTTACGGTGACCGTGTTCGCGGCCTGACCGTTGACAGTGAGTACGATGTTTACAGTGCCGGCGCCCTTCAGGCTCGCCGGAATCTGAACGTCCACCTGGTCCAGGCCCGGATACTGCGGCTGAGCACCGGCGTACAGCACCGGCACGCTCTGGCCGTTGATCGTGGCCGTAACCTGCTGGCCCGTCGCGTAGCGGATACCTGTACCATACAGTTCCAGGTAGTAGGAATCCGTCGTATTCATCGAGATCGCGTTGGCGATCCACGAGCTGCTCACTGCGTTGTAAGCAGCGGTGTTAGACCGGGTCTGGTTTCCGCTCGGAGCCACGTCAAGGAGCACCGCTTGCGCGATTCCCTGGCCGTTCTGGTTGGCGGTGAAAATACCCGGCGCCGTCTTGGTCACCAGGACGATTCCCGAAGCCGTCGCGCCGCCGGAGTTGGTTACCGTGATGGTCGCCAGGCCCACCGCCGTGCTGGTCGGCATCAGGAAGTTGATCTGGCTCGGCGATACGAAGTACAGGGGCGCCTGGAGCTGCACTCCGGCGCTATCCGTCACTGTCACCGTCAGGCCGGCGAGCGACGTGGGCAGCGGCAGCGTTTGCGCGGTCAGCGTGGTGTTCACCAGGTTATCCACGAAGATGGCTACCGCGCCGTCCGGCGAGAAGTTCGTCGAGCTATAACCGGCCGCGTTGGTCACCGCGATCTCCGTTCCGAACACGCTCTGCGGTTGCGCCGGGGAGGTGCTCGTGGCGAAGTAGTTGTCGCCCGAGTAGGTGGCGGTCAGGAGGCGCGGGGCGCCCGCCTGGCTCAACTGGCTGGTGGTCAGCGTCGCCGTGTAGACGCCGCCGATCATCGTCAGCGGAGCCGTGCCCAGCACGTTGTTGCTCGTGCTGTCCACGAACTGCACGGTTCCGGTCGGAGCGCCGGCGCCCGGTGTGGGCACCGATACTACCGCCGTCAGGGTCACCTGCTGATTTGAGGTGGAAGAGCCCGGCAGAGCAGCCAGCGTCGTCACCGTCGGCGCCTTATTGACGGTTTGGGTGACGGCCGCGGAGTTGCTCGTTGCGAAGCTCACGTTGCCGATGTACTGCGCGACAATGTTGTGCGTTCCCGGAGCCAGGCTCGGAATCGTGATCTGCGTCGTGCCGTTGGCGATGTTCACAGCTTCACCGAGTGCCGCCGTGTTGTCGTACAACTGCACCAGGCCTTGCGCGGGAACCGTGCCGGGATATGCAACCCCGGTGGTCACCGTGAAGGTTACCGGCTGGCCCCAGACACTCGGGTTAGCCGAGCTCACCACTTGCGTGGTCGTCTGCGCCAGGTTGACGGTCTGCGGAACGAAGGCGCTGGTAGTGCCGGTCCAGTTGCCGTCGCCGCCGTACACCGCGCTGATGTAGCGGAGTCCCGTGCCCAGCGTCGCCGTGCTGAAGGTTGCCACACCGCTCGAAAGCTGGCCTACGCCGATCTGGTTGGAGCCGTCGAAGAAGGCCACCTGACCGCTCGGATAGGCTACGCCGGCCGGCGGTACGGGGCTGATCTGCGCCGTGAACGTCAGCACCTGGCTGGCGACCGCGCTCGGCGCGCTCGTAATCAGGCTGATCGAGCTCGGAATCTTATTGACGATTTCCGCGATCGTCGGCGAAACGAACGGCTGGAAGTTGGTGTCGCCCGGATAGCTGACCGCGATGCTGTGGTTCCCTACCGGGAGCATACCCGTATACGTCGCCTGTCCGCCCACCAGGGTCACGACGGCCAGGTTGTTGGCGCCGTCGAAGAAGGTCACCTGACCCGTCGGGGTGCCGGTTCCCGGAGGCAGCGGAGTCACCGTCGCGGTAAACGTCACCTGTTGTCCGTAGAGTGAGGGGTTGATGTTGTTCGTCAGCGTGATGGTCACCGCCGGCTTGGAAACCGCCTGCGTTACCGTCGTCGAGGTGCTGGTCACGTAGTTGTTGTCGCCCGAGTACACGGCCGTCAACTGCAGGTTGCCTTGCGGCAGAGCCTGCGGCAGCAACGATGCCGTGAACTGGTTGGCGGCGTTCTGGCCCGCGGCCGGCACCAGTTGGGCCGTGCCCAGCAGCACCGGAGTAGAAGCAACCGTGTTGTAGAAGTTCACCGTACCGGTCGGCGTTCCGCTTCCCGGAGGATTCACTGTCAGAATCGCGGTCAGCGTCACCTGCTGGCCCACCACGGACGAGTTCGTCGAGGATGTCAGCACGATCGACGTCGGAGCCTTGCTCACCACCTGCTGCAGAGCATTGGGCGCCGTAATCGGCGAGTTGCTGACGTTGTAGTTGCCGTCGCCCGAGTATGTGGCCGAGATGATGTTGGTGCCTACCGGCAGCGGCGTCACGCCGTTGCTCGGCACTGCCAACACCGCCGAAGCCACTCCGCCGTTCACGCTGATCGGAGCCGATCCGATCGGCGTGCCATTGCTCGAGAACGTCATCGTCCCCGTCGGAGCCACGCCCACGCCGGTGCCGACCACCGTCGCCGTGAAGGTCACCGTTTGTCCGACCACCGATTGCGACGGGCTCACACCCGTGCTGGAGATGATCGTCGTCGTGCTGCCGGCCTTGCCGACCGTCAACTGCGATGCCGCCGACGTGCTGGCCTGGAAGTTCGTATCGCCGCCGTACACCGCGACGATGTTATGCGCGCCGATGACCGGGTTGGCCAGGGGAGAGGTCGCCGCGATCGTCAGCGACGCCGTTCCCGCAACCACCGAACCCGTGCCGAGTACCGGACCCGTCGAGCCGCCGTCGTAGAACGTCACCGTTCCGCTCGGAGCGCCCGCGCCAGGCGTGTTCACGGTCACCGCGGCCGTGATCACGATGCCGTTCTGGCCATACGTAACCGCTGCCGGGTTGATGTTGGAGATGGTCGACGTGGTGGCTGCCTTGTTGACCACCAGGGTGGCCGAACCGCTGGTCACCGCACCGAAGTTCGCATCGCCGTTGTACTTCGCTGTGATCGCCGTATGCGAGCCCACGCTCAGCAGGACGCCCGTCAGCGTCGCGGTTTCCGATCCCGAAGGAATCGCTACCGGGCTGCCGCCGATTGCCGTGGCGCCGTCGAAGAACGTCACCGTTCCGGTCGGGATGCCGTTGCTCGGCAGAACCGCCGGAGTCACCGTCACGCTCAGCGTCACCGGCTGGCCCCAGACTGCCGGACTCGCCGAAACCGTAACCCCGCTGATGTTCGTGGTCGAACCCTGCACCGTCTGTGCGAAGGCCGGAGCGTTCACGCTGGTCGAGTAATTGCCGTCGCCGTTGTAGGTCGCGGTGATGGAGTGCACACCGTTCCCTAGCGGCGGAGCCGAAACCGTAAGTTGGGCAGTCGCCGTTCCGGCAGCGCCCGCCAGGTTGACCACGCTCAGGACGGTGGAGCCATCCTGGAACTGGACGTTGCCTGTCGGAGTAACGCCGTTCACGCCCACCACCGTAGCCGTGAAGGTTACCGGCGCGCCGTAGTTCGACGGGTTCGCGTTGGAAGACACCGTAACCGTCGGACCCGGCTTGCCGACGTTCTGTACCAGCAGCGCCGAAGTGCTGCCGTTGACGTTCGCGTCGCCGGAGAACTGCGCCGTGATGTTATAGGACCCGGCGGTGGCGAAGGCCGTGCTGCAAGCCGCCACACCGGCTGCGTTGACCACGACTCCCGTGCAGGCCGGCGAAATCGGGCTGGCCGCATTGAAGAAGGTCACTGTCTGTGCTGTGTTCAGCGGGCTCTCGCCGCCCGGCAGAGTCACCGCGGCCGTGGCCTGGAAGGTCACCGACTGGCCCGGCTGTGAGTTATTGGTCGGAGTCGTGAGGTTGCTCAGCAGCACGCTGCTGTTCGCCTTCACTACGTTGAACGCGAGAGGAGTCACCGTGCCCAGCGTGTACGTCGGATCGGTGCTCAGACCCTGTATGCCGATGCTGTGGCCGCCCACCGCGAAATTCGGGGTGCCGCCGATGGACGTCGGCAGTGTGCAAGTCGCCGCATTCGCCGTAACCGTTTGGCTGCCGCAGCCGGTGATGGCTCCGCCGGCGTCCGTGAACGCTACCGTGTCGCCATTGGTCAAGCCCGCGCCGCCCACGGTCGAGAAGAGCGCCGTCAACTGAATCGGCTGTCCGTACAGCGCGTTCGTTCCGAGCGGCAGGCTCGCAATGGTAGCCGAGCTCACCGTCACGTTCGTCGCCGCCTTGCCGATCGTGATCGTCGTGTTGAATGTCGCCGAATTGTAGTTCGCGTCTGCCGCGATGGTGAACGTCAGGTTCAAGCCCGCGCCCACACCGATGGAGGTCGGAACCGCCACGGGCGTCGGAATGCCGAACGTGTAGTTCGCCGTCGTGCTCGCCGGGGCTCCGATCACCGCGCTGCCGATCGCAGTCGCGCCGCTCGCGGCCGTAACCGCGCCCGTCGGAGCTGCGAAGCTGCTGCCGACCTGCGCCACGCCCGCGGCCGTGATCGCGCCGGTCGTCAAACCGCCGCCGAAGGTAACCGTGAACGGAGCGCCGCCGACGGAGAGCGTCGGGGTGGCCTTCTGCATCGTCACGCTCTGGCTCGCCGGAACCGAGGAGTTCGAGGAGCTATAGTTCGAATCGCCCTGGAACACGGCCGTAATCGTATGCGTTCCGCCGCCGAGCGCCACGTTCCCAAGAGTCGCCAGCCCGTTGGCGTTGTTCGGAACCGGGCAAGCCGCTTGTCCGCCGCCGCCGCACAGTGTGGCGCCGTTATCGAGGAACACCACCGTGCCGGCAATCGGCGAGTTCAACGGGAACGTGAGTCCCTGCGCCGACACCGTCGCCGAAAGACTGGTAATGGCGCCGTAGGTGTAGCTATTGCCCGCGCTCGAAGTCAGGCCCGTCGTCGAGGTCGGCGTGCCGCCCACCGTGACGGACTTCGCAATCGAAGTGCTCGCGTTGAACTGCGTGTTGTCGGTCGGCGTGAACGTCGCCACCATCTGGTGGTTGCCCAGACCGAAGTTCCCGATACCCGTGTACTGGATCGTGCACGTTCCCTGGCCGCTGGTCAGCGTGATCGTCACCGGAGCGCAGATCGAGTTCCCGTTGTCGGTCACCTGAGCGGTGCCCACCGGGGTCACCGGAGTGCCGCTCACTGTCACCGTATACGTAACCATCTGTCCCACCGTCGGAGTGGACGTGCTCGGCACAATCACCGTCGTCGTCGACTCGGGATTGATCACCTGAGTCAGGCTCAGAGGCGTCGCGTTGGAGCTGAAGTTGATGTCGCCCGTGTATCCGCCGATCGCCACGGAAATCGTGTGGCTGCCCGGGGTCAGGGTCGATGTCGTGAGGCTCGCCGTCCCGTTGACCACCGTCACCGTTCCAATCGAGTTGGCGCCGTCCTTGATGGTCACCGATCCGCCGGGGCTCGATCCCGGAATCGCCGGATTCGCCGCCACCGTGAACGTGAACGTCACGTTGGTGCCGGGGTTCACCGGGCTTGCGCTGCTGCTCAGCGTGAAGTTTTCATTGGCGGACGAAACCGCCACGATGATCACCTGGCCGCCGGTCGGGTCGTTGAGATAGTTGCTGTCGCCCGCGTACGTGAACACCACCTGCTGAGCGTTGCCGGTAACGAATACCGACGCCGGAAGCAGCGTGGAAGTCAGCGTCGCTTTGCCCGTGCCGTCGATCTGATACGTGCCGACCGTCGTGTTGCCGATCGTCGCCACCACCGAACCGGTCGGGAATGCGCAAGTCGGGCAAGCTTGCGTGAACTGCACCTTGGAAGCGCCGCCGAAAATCGCGCTGCCATACTGGACCGTGCCGAAGATCGGTTCGGAAACCTGCGTTCCCGTAAAAGTCGGCGCCGGATCCTTCTTATTCACCGTAATTGTCAGCGTCCCCGAGACCGGGCTGGCGCTGTAGCTGCTGTCTCCGGTGAACTGCGCCGTAACGGAGTGCGATCCGCCGGCCAGCAGGACTGCCGGAAGAACTGCCAGACCCGTTCCATCCGGAGTCGCCGTTCCCAGCACCGTCGCTCCATCCAGGAACTTCACCGTGTTATTCCCGAACAGCGGATTGATCGTATTGGTGCTCGGCGTGACCGTCGCCCGCAGGTCGGTCGGAGTGCCGTAGGTATAGCTGTTCGTCGCAGTCGAGGTCACCGCGCTGATCGACGTGGTCGTCAGACCCACCGACACCGTGATGCCGGAGGAAGTGGCGTTGTTCCACTGCCCCGTGTTGCTCGAGTTGAAACTCGCCGTCACCGTGTGCGAACCGGCGCTGGCATACGTTGCCGTGCAGGTCGCCGTCGTCACGTTCCCCGCGGGAGTGACGCTTCCGCACGCCGTAACCGTCGGCGGACCGCTCGGACCCTGGTCCGAAATCGTAATGCCGCCCGCGCTTGGCACCGGAGCCGGCGTGCTGGCCGGAGCCGTGACCGTCACCGTGTACGTCACCTGCTGGCCGATGCTCGGGCTGTTCGTGCTGGCCTGCACCGAAACCGTGGTAGCAGCCGCATTGACGGTCTCATTGCCGCCGTTGCCCGTGAGAGCCACACCCAGTGCGCTATTGAAAGTCGTGTCGCCCGGGTAGTCCGCCGTAATCGCGTGGGAGCCTGCGGCCAGCGTGCTGGTGCTCAGCGTCGCCACACCGGCCACCAGTCCGGTCACGCCGATGCTGTTGCCGTCGCTCTTGAAGTTCACGTTGCCGGTCGGAGTGCCGCTCGTGGTGCTCGTCGAGGTGAACGTGAAGGTCACCGTCTGGCCCAACGACGCGGGATTCACGCTCGAAACCAGCGAATTCGTCGTGTCGGCCTTATTCACCGTGAGCGACTGGCCCGCGGAAGTCTGCGCCGAGTAGTTCGTATCGCCCTGATATTTCACCGTCAGGGTGTACGGCGAATTCACCGGCGAAAGGTTGTTCGGAATGGAAAGGGTCGCCACGCCGGAAGCTAGCGTCACCGCGCCGCCCAATTGGCTCGCGCCGTTGTTCAGCGTCACCGTGCCGGTCGGAGTTGCCGCGCCGCCGCCGGCGCCGTTCACCGTCACGCTGAAGCTGTTGCTCGATCCGTAGCTGATGGCAGCCGCCGGGAAGCCCGAGATCGTGAACGTCGGCGTCGCCTGCTGCACCGTGATTCCGTTCGTGCCGCTGGTGCTGGTCGCGAAGTTCGTCGCGCCGGCATACTGCGCCGAAATGCTGTGCGGCCCCGGAGCCAGCGTCGCAATCGTCGCCGTCGCCACGCCCGATCCGTTCAACGTCCCCGACCCGATATTCTGGACGCCATCGAGGAAGTTCACCGTACCCGTCGGCGTGCCGCCGCCCGAGGTAACCGTCGCCTGCAGGTTCACGGTCGAACCGAAGGTCGGAGTTCCGCCGGCGGCCGGCAAATTCAAAGTCGTCGTCGTCGCCGCGCCGTTCACCGTCGTCGTGATCGTGTTTGAAGTACTCGTGGCGAAGTTCGTGTTCCCGCTATACGTCGCCGATATGGGGTGCGGCCCCGTGGAGCCGCTGGCGTAGGTCTGCGGGCAGGTAGCCGTCACAACGTTCGTGCCGGTCACCGAAACCGAAACACCCGTGCACGTGCCGATCGGTACCGCGTTGTCGTAGAAGGTAACCGTGCCGCCCGGGTTGATCGCGTTCGTCTGCGCCGCCGTGACGGTTGCCGTGTACGTCACGT
This sequence comes from Candidatus Limnocylindrales bacterium, assembly GCA_035606355.1. GTDB lineage: Bacteria > Acidobacteriota > Terriglobia > Bryobacterales > Bryobacteraceae > Sulfopaludibacter. The sequence goes on from DATNFO010000045.1 coordinate 125,092, forward strand.
TCGCGCCGATCGCGACTGTCGCCGGAGCCGCCGGGTTGGACGTCACCACCGTATTCGTGCTGACCGTCGAAACCGTTGCCGTTCCCGACGTATGCGCCGTGGACACGTTGAAGTTGGTGTCTCCGCTATATACAGCGAAGACCGATGTCGGCCCAACCGGAAGCGCGGAATTCGACGCCGTGGATGCCTGGTAGCTCGTGCCCGCCAGAACCACGGGGATATTCTGCTGCGCCACTCCGTTCACAAGGTAAATCACAGCCGGCGCCGTATAGAAGGTCACCGTGCCGCCGAAGGCCGCGCCCGACGTGGAGGGCGCTACCGCGCTGATGGTCGTGGTGAAGGTCGTACCCTGGCCGAAAGCCGGATTCGTCGGCGATGCGGAGGTAACGGTCTGCGTGGTGCCTTTATTGATCGTGTAGGGCAACACGCTCGGATTGGAGCTGCCCGGGAAATTCCCGCCCTTGGAGAATACCGGGTCGGCGCTGTTGTTGTACTTCCAACCGAATGTGTATGCGTTCGGCGCCAGGCCGGCCGGCACCTGAACGGTCGCGGCTCCGTTGCTCAGCGGCACCGTCGCCACCACGTTTCCGCCCAGGTCCGTCAGCGAAACATTGCCCGTCGGCACCGCGCCATTCACGGCGGTCGCCGTGAGGGTGAAGGTCAGCGACTGGAACGCCACCGCGGGTGAAACCGGCGATGCCACGATCCCGAACGTCGGAGCAATCGGGTTGACCGTGAAGCCCGTTGTGCCCGTGCTGTTGTTCCACGTCGTCGGAGCGCTGCTCGTGAAGTCGGCTTTAATGCTGTGCGCCACCGCCGTCAAAGTCGAGATCGGACTACCCAGGGTTGCCGTTCCGGACCCGTTGACGGCCAGGTTGGACCCCAGCACCGTACCGGTCGTCGTATCCGTGATCGTCACGGTTCCGGTCGGCGTGCCGCTCGACGAAGTCACGCTCACAGTGAAGTTGACTGCCGTGCCGTAATCCTGCGGACTCGTCAACATCGGCGTAATCGTCGTGGTCGTGTTGACCGGACTCTGCACTGCCGCGTTGACCACCTGCGTCAACGTGTTGAAGCTCGAAGTGAACGAATTCGGCGGGCTCGCCAGAGGCGTGAAAGTCGCCGTAATCGTGTGAGTGTTGACGGAAAGCGTATTCGCCGCCTTGGTCAGTGTCGCCGCGCCGAGGGTGTTCACTGTCGCTGAGCCCAGTGAGCCGTCTACGCTCGAAGTGAACGCTACCGTGCCCGCGAACGGCCCTGTGTACGCCCCGCCGTTTCCGGTCACGTTCGCCGTGAACGTCACGGATTGATCGCGCGTAATCGGAGTCTGCGTCGTCTGCACGGCCGTCGTGGTCGTGACCTGGTTGACCGTGTAGCTTCCCGGAGTGGTCGTGCTGTTGCTCGCCGCAAATCCCGGAAGCGTGGCGCTGCCCTGATAGAACGCGTTGATCACGTGCGTGCCAGGCATAATGTCGGTGAAATCCGACGTCGAAACGGTCGATGGCGCGCCCGGCGTCAGCGGGAAGAATCCGCGCGATGCGCCGTCCACCGTCACCTCTACGTTGCCGTCCGGCGTGTGTGCGCCGTTCGTCGTATCGGTCACCGTCGCGGTAAAGTGAACCGCGGTTCCGTACGCTACATTATTGACGCTCGACGTGACGGTAGTCGTCGTCGCGTCCGAGGCATCCGTGAACACCTGTTGCGCGACGCTCTGGCTGCCCGTCGCCGTCACGAGGAACTTCATGCCTTCATGACTCGTATCGATATTGAAGCCGCCCAGCGAAATCTTGCCCGTGGCATCGGCCGTCGCCGTGCCCGTGAATTCCATATTGTGCTGATCCAGCGGGAACGCCGTCACCACAATTGCTACCTGCTCGCCGGGCACGAAGCCGGTACCCGTCATGTCCGCGACTTCGCCCGGATGATAATCCAGCTTGCCGGTCTTAATCGTGGAGAAGGTGTAGAGTTCGCTGCTCGCCAGAAGCGTCGAGCCGCTCTTTCCGCCCGCCATCACCATCGCGCCGAGCTTCATCAGGCTCTGCGATGCGCCCGTGCGCGCCGTGCGCACCGTGCCGCCCACCGAGAACTTGCCGGCCTGGAAGCTGTACACGTCACTCGTGCTCAACAGACCGCTCTCGTCGCTTCCGCCCACCAGCAGCACGCTTCCGTTATTCGGCAGCGTGTACGCCGTGTGGTCTGCCCGCGGACCGCTCAGCTTCGGACCGGCGACCGTCGAGCCGCGCACCGGATCGTAGATTTCGCTCGTTCCGAGAACTTTGCCCTCGGCGTCATAGCCGCCCGTGATCAGCACCGTGCCATCCAGCAGCGTCGCCGCGCCGAAGTTCCTCCGGCCTGTCAGCAGCGCTCCGCCCGCTTTGATCAAGTTTGCCGGCGCGTCGAACACATCGATCGAGCTCAGCACCTTGCCGCCGTCCGTCCCGCCGATGATCAGCACATGCTGATCCGGCGTTACCGCCACGCCGAAATTCTTGCGCGCCGTCGAGATGTTCCCGATGTACGCCACCGTGTTCGTGATCGGCAGATACTGCTCCACCGTTCGTACACCGTTGCCATCCGCATCCGTGCCGCCGATGAGCAGCACCGGACCCCACGGCAGCACCGTCGCCGTCAGACCGCTGCGCGCTCCCCCCATCGAACCCGCCGGCGTCCAGACGTTGGCGTCCGGATCGTACAGTTCGCTCGATGCCAGCGTCTTCGCGCCGTCAGTGCCGCCGGTGACGAATACTTTGCCGTCAGCCAGCACGGAGCACGACGCATCGGCTCGCGGTGTCAGCATCGGAGCCGCCGTCAGGAAGCTGCCGTTCTGCGAAAACACTTCAACTGTATTCGCGACGCCGTTGGCCGTGTTGCCGCCCGCTACCAGGACACGGCCGTCCTGCAACAGAACGGAACATGCCTGCGACCGAGCCGTCACTAAATTCGCAGCCTGCGACCAACGGTTGACCGTGGGTCCACTGAACTGTGCCTTCAGTAACAGAAAAAAAGCTGAGATTAAGAGAACAGAACTGGTGACTAGGTACTTGCGGTAACGTTGCACTTCAGACCCTCCGGTGCGTGTGAACATAATCGTGTGTTCATTAACATAACCACGTAAGGTCTAACAGAGTCAACGGTTTTGGAGCAATTGGAGAGATTCCTACCTGTCCATGCGGTACTAGTACCTCCAGGGACAAAATCAGGCGGAATTTGTATGACACTTTACAAGATTGAAAGTAGGCAATTTAGCTTAGAGGGTACTAATACGGGCAGGAAATACGGGTGGGCGTACCGATTCCGCGTGCCAGCCTAACAGGAATTCCGCAGCAGCGCCGCAGACCCGTCCCTGGCACGGTCCCATGCCGCACCGCGTGTGCAGTTTCGCTTCTCGCCAGCCTGCGCACTCCCGCACGCGCCCGAACGTCACGTCCTCGCAGCGGCACATCAGCGTGTCATCGGTGACCATCTCGCGCAGTTCTGCGCGCAACGCGAAAGCCCGCTCCAGATCCGCCGCGAACCGGCGATGCCTGTCCCGCTCGGCAAGCAACGCGCGCTCCGCCGTTCCGCCCGCCGCCGCCAGTCCCGCGATCTCGCCTTCGACGATCGCAAGATCCAGCCCGCCGATGCCCGTCGCTTCACCCGCCGCATATACGTGCGCGACGCTGGTCTGCTGCTGCCCATCCACAGCCACCGCGCCGTTCTCGATGCGGCACCCGAGCACCGATGCCAGTTCGAGATTCGGAACCAGCCCGAAGCCGCACGCCAGGTAGTCGCAGCGCTCCGTCCACTGCGTGTCGCGCCGCCGCAGCGTGACGCTTTCGAGTTCGCCGTCACCCACCGCGCGTACCGGCCAGCATGACGTCAGGTACCGCACGCCCGCCAGTCCCGCGCGCAGTTGCATCGCCTGCATCAGCTTTTTCGGTTGCGCCACCAGCTTCGCCGCGAACCCGACCACCGCGGGATGTGTAGCCTGCTCCGCAATCGCGGCAATTGTCGCACCGTGATCGCGAAGATACTTCGCCACCGCGAGCAGCAGCGGACCGCTGCCGGCCACCACCACGCGCTTGCCCTTCACCGGCAGCCCGCCCTTCGCGAGCGCCTGCAAGCCGCCCGCGCCCGCGACGTTAGGCAGCGTCCATCCGGGAAACGGCAGAAAGCGTTCGCGAGCGCCCGTAGCCAGCACCAGTGCGCCGTACTCCAAATCCGCCGCGCCCTGCGGAAATTCCACGCTGAGCCGTCCCGCCGAAGGAGCCGCCACCACGCGCGCGCTCATCATGCGATCGACCGCGGGAACATCGCGCTCCGCCACCATCCCGCGCCAGATCTGTCCGCCCGCGGCCGGATTGTCGTCCAGCATGGCCACCCGCGCGCCGCTCGCCAAAGCCCGCCGCGACGCCGCCAACCCCGCCGGACCCGCACCCACCACCACTACATCGAATCGATCCGCCATCCATCCTCGCAGTACCGACCGGCCGCCAGGCCGGTCGAGCACAACTCGCAGTCGTTCTACCCACTACCGACCGGCCGCCACGCCGGTCGCGCACCATTCGCAATCCGCAGTACCGACCGGCCTCCTGGCCGGTCGCGCACACTCTCGATCAATCCGTCCGCACATCCATCCCGTCCGCGCACACCACCTGACAACTCCGCTGATGTTCGCGCCCGTCGATCGTCACCCGGCACTCGAAACAAATCCCCATCCCGCACAACGGCGCGCGAGCTTCGCCCGTCACACTGTGCCGGAACGCCGTCTCCCCCGCCAGCACCACCGCCGTCGAAACCATCGACCCCGCCGGCACCGCGACCTCCCGCCCGTTCACCCGAACCCGGCTAATGTCCGCCAAGTGCCCTCCCCGGCAAATAAGCCGCGCGATCGATTTCCGATTGCCGGCCCACAATCATGTCCGCCACCAAACGACCCGTCGCCAGCGACGTCGTGATCCCCAGCCCTTCATGCCCCGTCGCCAGATACAATCGCGCATCGCCTGCCGTCGGCCCGATCAACGGCAGCTTATCCGGAGTGGCCGCGCGAAATCCCGTCCACGCGCGAATGCCCGTGCGATCCTTCAGCCCCGGCATATATTGCTCGCACCGCCGCAGCATCCTGCTCAGCATCGCCGCCTCAACCGCGCTCTCCTCCGCGCCGAATTGCCGCGAGCTTCCGAGCAGCACCTGACCCGTCTTGCGCGGCTGCGCATTGAACGCCACCGAATCGCTGGTCGTCGAATGCGCGCTCTTCAAATACCCCAGCTCCACCAGGCAATGCCGCACCAGCCCCGGATACCGATCCGTGATCAGCAGATGCCCCTTGCGCCGCCGCACTTCGATCCCCGGCGTCAAATCGGCAGCCCACGCGCCGAGCGCATTCACCGTAATCCCCGCGCTCAAACTGGCGCCCGACCGTAGCTCGATGCCTGCACCGCTCACCTTCGTCACGCGATCCCGCACCAGCACCGCACCCTTCTTCTCCGCCTCGCCGATCAGGAACTTCGCCCCGCACGGCGGATATATCGTCGCATCGTCGCGCACGAAAAGCGCGCCCGCGAGTCCCGGACGCAGATGCGGCTCCGCCTCCGCCAGCGCTTGCGCATCGATGACCTCCGCCCGCACGCGAGCATCGTCATACAGCCGCTGCTTGCGATGCACCTCGGCCATCTCTTCCTCATCGGCCGCCACCCACAGCGTGCCGCACGCCAGATACTCCACGTCCGCCGGAAGCTTCGGACGCATCGCCATCCACAGTTCGCACGAATATTTCGTGAGCGCCATCTGCGCCGGCGAATCGTCCATCACCACCAAATGACCCATGCCGGCCGCGGTTGCGCCGCCGCCCACCACTCCGCCTTCCACCACCGCCACCGAAAGGCCTGCCGCCGCGCATTCCGCCGCGCACGCCGCGCCCACAATGCCGCCGCCGGCGATGGCTACGTCGTAGCTTTTGCCCATGTGCCTCGTATGCCCCAACAGAAGGGGTCGCGCTCGTCAAGAATCAGGTCCGCCTCCGCATTCACAAACGCGCTGCCCGTGATCTCGGGATAAACTTTCCCGTCCACCACGCTCACGCTGCCTTTGAAAATGCTGCCTACGATGCTCTCCTGCCGCCACACCGCGCCGGGCGCCAGTTTTCCATCGGCGTACAGGCATGCCAGCTTCGCGCTCGTCCCCGTGCCGCAGGGCGACCGGTCATATGCCTTCCCCGGACACAACACGAAGCTCCGGCTGTCCGCATTCGACGACGAAGGAGGACCGAACAACTCGATGTGGTCGATTTCCCGCCCGTCCGCCCCGGTGATGCCTGCCTGCTCCAGCCCCTTGCGGATGCGCCACGCGCAGTCCGTCAATTCGTCGATAGCGCTCATGTCGAGCACCTGCTTGTGGTCGTTGCACAGGAAAAACCAGTTCCCGCCCCACGCGATATCGCCGTGCACGCGCCCTATGCCGGGTGCGTCGACGGCCACCTTCGTCGCACTCCGGTAGCTCGCCACATTGCGAATCGTCACGCTCCCGTCGTCGTTCAAACGGGCATCCACGGGACCGCAAACCGTATCCAACCGGCAAACGCCCTCGCGAACCCGTCCCATGTGAGCCAGCGTGACCACCAGGCCGATCGTCCCGTGACCGCACATGTTCAGATACCCGACGTTGTTGAAGAAAATCACGCCGGCATCGCAACCCTTCTCGTACGGCTCGCACAGCAAAGCCCCGACAATCGCATCGTTCCCCCGGGGCTCATTCACCACCGCCGAACGGAACTTGTCGAACTCATGGCGGAACCGCTCCAACCGCTCCGTCAAAGGTCCGCTGCCCAGGTCCGGCCCGCCCGAAACCACCACGCGCGTAGGCTCTCCCCCAGTATGAGAGTCGATAATCCTGATCTTCTGATTCGTGTTCATTCGTGTTTATTCGGGGCGCAATGCGCCTACATTCCCAGCTTTTTCTGTAACCGCTTTCAATTCCGTCATTATAGAATGGATTCCCATGGCTCACTCCGCCAAATCCGTCGCCACGGAACAAACCTTCGTTCGTGGCCTGAATCTCTTCGACGCCACGATGGTCGTTATCGGCACCATGATCGGGTCCGGTATCTTCATTGTCTCAGCCGACATGTCCCGCCTCATCAACTCCCCCGGCTGGATGCTCATGGCCTGGGTGCTCACCGGTGTCCTCACGCTCACCGCCGCCCTCAGCTATGGCGAGCTTGCTTCCATGATGCCCGAAGCCGGCGGCATGTACGTCTATCTCCGTGAGGCCTTCTCTCCGCTTTGGGGCTTCCTCTACGGCTGGACCTTCTTCACCGTCATCCAGACCGGAACCATCGCCGCCGTCGCCGTCGCGTTCGCCCGCTTCCTTTCGATTGCCTTCCCGCCCGTCTCCGAATCCAGCTACATCATCCCGCCCATCCATCTCTCCGCCGGATACGCGCTCAGCCTCTCCACCGCGCAGCTCGTCGCCATCCTCGTCATCGCGCTGCTCACCTGGACCAACACGCGCGGACTCGAATACGGCAAGATCGTCCAGAACCTCTTCACCAGCGCCAAGACCATCGCTCTCGCCGCGCTCATCATCGCCGGATTGTTCCTTGGCTGGAACGCCACCGCCGTTCACACGAACTTCTCCGATGCCTTCCGCCTGGGAACTTTCGATCCCTCGCTCGGCGTCGCGGCCGCCAGCGTCTTCGGCCTCATCGTCGCCCTCAGCGTCGCGCAATCCGGCTCGCTCTTCTCCGCCGATTCCTGGCACGACGTCACCATCATCGCCGCCGAAGTCCGCAACCCGCGCAAGAATCTGCCGCTCGCCATGGCGCTCGGCTGCGGCGCAGTCATCCTCCTCTACCTGCTCGCCAACGTCGCCTACATGGTCGTGCTGCCGTTGCCCGCCATTCAGCACGCACCCTCCGACCGCGTGGCCACCGCCATGCTCCAAGCGATCTTCCCCGGCTACGGACCCATCCTAATGGCCATCGCGATCATGATCTCCACCTTCGGTTGCGTCAACGCGCTCGTGCTCGCCGGAGCGCGAGCCTACTACGCCATGGCGCACGACGGTCTCTTCTTCCGCCAGGCCGGAGTCCTCAATAAGAACCGTGTCCCCGGTTGGTCGCTGGCGGTACAGGGAATCTGGGCAGTCCTTTTAGTTCTCCCGCGCACTTACAACACCACTACCCACGAATACGGCAACTTATACAGCAACTTACTCGACTACGTGATCTCCGCCGCGCTGCTCTTCTACATCCTCACCATCGCCGGAGTCATTCGCCTGCGCATCGTCAAACCGAACGCCGACCGCCCCTACAAAACCTGGGGCTACCCCGTAACGCCCGTGATGTACATCATCCTGGCGGCAATCGTATTAACCATGCTCTTCACCTACCGGCCCGCAACCACATGGCCGGGCCTCATCATCGTAGCCGTAGGAGCAATAGTCTACGCGTTCATCCGGAGAACCAAATGAGCATCGGCGTTCATCTGCGTTTATCTGCGTCCTTCATTGCTTTGTCTGCCGGAGCCCTCGCCCAACCCGTCTTCACCGACGTTTTCCCGCCCGCTGAATATCAGCACCGCCGCGAAGCGCTCCTCAAACAAATCGGCGACGGAGTGGCCATCCTGCAAGGCACCACCGAACGCCCCGGCGAACAGCCCCTCCGTCAGTCCAACCAGTTCCACTACCTCTGCGGAGTCGTCGAGCCGCGAGCCCTCCTGGTCATCGACGGCAAGAACCACCACACCATCCTCTACCTCAACCCGCGCAACGAACGCCGCGAACAATCCATGTTCGGTCCCGGACTCTATCCCGGTCCCGAAGCCGCCAAAGCCACGGGCATCGACGAAGTGCTGCCCCGCGCCGAGTTCGCCAACTTCGTCAAAACCATAGAAGGCCGCCCAATCTACACGCCGTTCCGTCCCGAAGTCCTCGGCAGCGCCTCTTCCAGCGATCCCGCCGCCCTCGCCCGCGCTACCAAAGCCGACCCCTGGGATGGCCGCGAATCTCGCGAAGACGCCTTCATCGCTCACCTCAAGCAAGCCGCGCCGGCCTCTGAAATCAAAAACCTCGATCCCCTCATCGATGCCCTTCGCGTTATCAAAAGCCCGCGCGAAATCGCCGTCATCCGCGAAGCCACCCGCATCGCCGGACTCGGCATCATGGAAGCCATGCGGGACGCCAAACCCGGCATGTACGAGTACGAGTTACAGGCCGATTCCGAATTCGTGTTCAAAAAGTACGGTTCCTACGGGGCTGCTTACTTCGCCCTGATCGGCACGGGTAAGAACACTTACTACACGCACTACCACAAGGACACCTCCAAACTCGAATCCGGCGACTTAGTCCAGTTCGACTACGCGCCCGACTACAAGAACTACACGTCCGACGTCACCCGCGTCTTTCCCGCGAATGGCAAGTTCACCGCCTGGCAGCGCGAGTTTTACAACATCTATCTCCGCCTCTATCAGGCCGTCATGACATCCATCAAGGTGCACACCGCGCCGCGCGATATCATCAAAGCCGCCGTCGCCAAAATGGACGCCATCCTGGCCTCTTACAAATTCACCGACCCCAAGATCAAAACCGCCGCGGTCAACTTCGTCGAGACCTATCGCAAGAGCCGCGCCAATTCGCTCGGCCACAGCGTCGGCATGGAAGTCCACGATGTAGGCCGCCCCGGCGAGACCCTGGAACCGGGAATGATCTTCACCATCGAGCCGGAAATGCGAATCGAAGAAGACCACTTGGGCTGCCGCCTCGAAGATATGATCCTCATCACTGAAAACGGCTACGAGAATATGTCCGCCTTCGTCCCCATCGAAGTAGCCGATATCGAAAAACTAATGGCCCAGGATCACGGCCTAAGTGAGGCCCATTCGCACTTACTCAAGAAGTAGGACCAGCAGTAGGACCGGCCTCCAGGCCGGTCCAGTCCAAACAAAGCGGAGGACTATATGTCCATCAAACCCGTCGTCGCCTTGGCCCTTCTAATTCCCGCACTCTACCTTTCCGCCGAACGCCGCACCCAACACCCCGAAGACCTCACCATCGACGCCAAGCTCTTCCAGAACCCGCCCGCCGAATATCGCGGCCATTACTGGATCACGCTGCGCCTGAGTAACGCCACGGAAGACTCTGTGCGAGCCGCCGTGCGCCAGGCCGCCGAACGCAACGTCGCCGGCTCCTTCATGATCACGCCGGACATGGCGAACACCAGCCAGCTTTCCGAAGCCTACATGAAGGCGTCCGAGCGCCCACCCGTAACTACCGGACCCGGTTACCTCACCGAAGACTACTTCCGCCTGTACCGCGCCGCCATCGAAGAAGGCCAGAAGCTTCACTTCCCCCTCCGCGTCCTCTATGACGAGTTGCAATACCCCAGCGGCATGGCCGGAGGCCTGCTCTACTCCAAGTACCCCGAGGATGCCGCCAAGAGCCTGGAACTCGTCGAGAAGGATGTCGCCGGACCCGCCCAGGCCCAATTGCAAATCCCGCTCGACACCGGCATTTATGTCGGCGCAGTCCTCTGGAACCGGGACACCAACGAGACTCGCGAGGTCGCCGGAAGCCGGACCACTACCTTCCGTGTGCCCGCCGGCAACTGGAAGGCCATGCTCTTCTATCTCGACCCGACCTTCCGTCCCGCCTCCACAAAAGGCGGCTTTGTCGATTACCTCGACCCCAACGCCGTCGATAAGTTCATCCACCTTACCTTCGACGCCTATTACTCGCACCTGAAAGAGTTCTTCGGCGACCCCATACAGATGACTTTCTACGACGAGCCGGCCATGCACATGTCCAATGGCCGTCTGTGGACCGCCGGCTACATCGCCGCTTTCCAGAAGCAATACGGATTCTCGCCGCTCAAGTACTTCCCCGCGCTGTATTACGACATCGGCCCTGACACCGCCGCAGCCCGCAACGCCCTCTTCGGCTTCCGCGCCAGCATGTATGCCACGAACTATATCGGCCGCGTGGCCGCCTGGTGCGCCGCCCACGGCATCGATATGTCCGGGCATCAGGACCAGGAAGAGGTCCGCAATCCCACCGGCATTCAGGGCGACCTCATGAAGGTCTTCGAATACCAGCAGATCCCCGGAATCGACGATATCTACACCACCGGCCGCAGCAACGTCAGTTACAAAGTAGTAACTTCCTCCGCGTCGAACTGGGATAAGCCGCTGGTCATGGCGGAGACCTACGCGGCCTATAACCGCTATAACTTCACCGCCGCCAAAGCGTACAAGACCGCCATGGACCAGTACGCCATGGGAGTCAACTTACAAATCGGAAACCGCCCGCCCGACGTCGCGCATGATGTCGACCAGTTCGTCGGCCGCATGAGCTACTTACTCCGTCACGGACGCCATGTCGCCGACATTGCCGTTCTGTATCCCATCGACTCGCTCCAGGCCGCCTATTACTTTGCCACGCCGCCCACCAGCAACCGCCCGGGCAGCAGTCCCGCATTCTATTGGCCGCTGGAAGGAGGAGTCCTGCCGCCCGCCCTCGATTACATGGATCTGGGAGAGTTGCTCTTCCGCGGTCTCCGCATCGACTACACCTATCTCCACCCCGAAGTGCTGGCGAAACGCACGGTCATTCAACATCAGCGCCTGATCATCGACAACAAGGAAAATCGAGAGGAGTTCCGAACCCTGATCCTGCCCGGAGGAGACGTGCTGAGCGCCGAAGCCGCCAAACAAATCCTCAACTTCTACCGCCAGGGAGGCACGGTCATAGCCCTACACAACCTGCCCTCCAAATCCGCCGAGTTTCACCGCGACCGCGAAATCACGGACATGGTAGGAGAAGTCTTCGGCTTCCCCAAAGGAGATCCGATGACAGCCGAAATCCGGCCCGTCGTCGACACCTACCAGAACTACTTCGCTAACCGGAACCGGAACGGAGGCCGTTCCTACTTCCTCCCGCAGCCGGACATCAAACTAATCCAAACAGTCCTGAAAGAAGTGATCCCGATCCGCGACGTCGACATCCAACAGCCACCCATGTACCCGGTCAAACTCTACCCGGACTACGATGGAGCCCTCACCTACCTCCACAAAATCAAAGACGGAAAAGACATCTACTTCTTCGCCAACTCCCAAGACACGCCGGTAGACACAAAAGTAGTCCTAAGAGGAGCGAAGCGCCTCGAACAATGGGATCCCCACACAGGACAAATCAAACCGGAGGAAGCCACGCAAGCAGAAGGGACAACGACAATCCACCTGACCCTCCCCCCAATCAAATCAGTCTTCTTAGTAACGAACTAACGTCTTATCAGCGTTAATCAGCGTTCATCTGCGTCCGATAATCACCCGCCACTAAAACCGAACCCGCAACGAAAGCTGAACAATCCGGGGATCCCCAGCCGAAGTAATCTTCCCAAACGTGCTCGTGCTCGCCACACTAACCCCGGGAGCATTGAAGTGCGGATGATTCAACAGATCGAAGAAGTCGCCCCGCAACTGAGTGCTGATCCGCTCCGTCACCCGAAACGACTTCGCAAACGACCAATCCATATTGAACACGCCCGGAGCATTCAGGAAATTGCGCGGGCTGGTCCCGAAGGTCCCCGTAGCGGCCAACGCAAACGCCGTCGGATTGAACCACTGAGCCAGTTTCTCTCCCTCGCTCCGGCCCTCGCTCAAGTAAGGATCTCCCACCAGATCCGCGCGATCCTGATTGATTCCTGATAGCGACCGGTCCTGCCCCGAAACGATGTTGATGGGGAAACCCGCCCGCCAGTTCAGAATTCCGCTCGTCTGCCAGCCTCCGGCGGCCGCGCGCACGAACCGCGGCGCCCGCGCGAACGCCGGCAGGTTATACACCGTGAACAAAGAGAAGTTATGCGTTACGTTCAGATCGCTCAACCCATAATTGAACCGCGGCGCAAACGGGTCCGGATTCGTGACCGTCAACTGCACGTCCGCCGATTCATTATCCAACCCCTTCGAGAACGTGTAATTCGCCACAAACGATAAGCCGTTGCTGAAACGCCGCTGCACAGTCACCTGAAGCGCGTTGTAATTGGAGTATCCGCCGTTCAGCATCTCGATCATCGATGCATAATTCGGATACAACGGCCGCCGCTGATTGGTGTTCGCCGCCGTAGCCCCCGGACCGTAAATCGCCGGATTCATCTCGTTAAACGACCCCAAATCCCGTCCCTGCGTCCCTATATACGACGCCCGGGCCACTAAGTTGGCCGCGAACTGATGCTCGAGAGTTACGTTGTATCCGCGCGTATGTCCTATGTGCCAGTGCGGGTCGAAGAATTGATACGCGATCGGCAGAATAAACGTGGTCGCCGCCGTCGGGTGCACCGGAGCGAACGGAGGAAACGGATTCTGCGTGCCGGCCGACCCGTACGGGTCCGCTATATTCACCGCTGTCAAACTCGCCGACGGACTGAACGGCGCGTTCTGCACGAAGTTGTTGTACAACCGCGCGAACGGCTGTATATAGAACAGTCCCCAACCGCCGCGAATAGTCGTCGAGTGCGTCCCGCCGTTGATTAAATAAGCGAGGCCCAGGCGCGGAGCGAAATTCGACAGGTTCGTGTTCACGCCGCCTTCCGGAAATCCCGGATCGCCCGCGAACAACATCCCCGTGGGCGCGTTCGGGAATCGCGTGCTCTTCGCTCCCGCCACATACCCGCCCACCTGCTCGGCCACCGGATCGTTCCACGGCAGGAACGGCTCCCACCGCAATCCCAGGTTTAAGGTGAGCCGCTCGCTGACGCGCCATTGGTCCTGCACAAATAAGTTCGCCTGCCGCCCGCGCGTGAACTTCGCTTTGCCGGCCGTCTGCAGGAAAGTCGCGGCGTTTCCAGTGAGTAAGTCCGCCAGTCCATTGCCAGTAGTCGCCCCGGTGAACGTCATGATCGGCTCTTCCTGATAACCGGTGCTCGAATCGAACCGGTTATACGGCACATAAGTCCCGCCGAAATGCACCGAGTGCCCGCCGCGCAAATAAGTAACCATGTCGCTGATGTCGAAGTTATCCCGCCGCCAGTCGCCCGGAGGCTGCGTGCCGCCCGACCCCCAGCCGGAAAAGCTCGTGATCGTCAGGCCCGTCTCCTGAAACTGCGCCGCCGGCTTAGTCACCTTGATGTCGCCGAAATCGAAAATCGAAAACGGAGCTGTGCGCTTTTGCGTCGAATCCAGAATGAGTCCGGACACATTCAGCGAGTTCACCAGATGCGGCGTGATGCTCCACGTGTCGCCCGCCTTGAACGAATGCGTCGTCTGGTCCTGACCGATCTTGTAATTCAGCAGCGTACCGCCGCCGTTCCAACCCGGGTCCGTGTAATGAATCCGGAAGACGCTCGCGTTGATCTGGTGCGCCCCCGCGTTGTAGTCCACCTTTGCTAGAAACTGTTGCCCGTCGTTCGATGAAGGCAGCGCATACAGCAGCTTTCCGGTCGGATCCGGCGAGGTCGGAATGTGCGCCATCATCGCGAGCGCGATCGGCGAAAGCTGGTCTGCCGGAATCATATTCCCCGGATAAGCGACGCCCTTGGCGTCATGGATCGCCTTCTGCCCCGTGAAGTCGCCCGTGCGCTCCGCCACCGTCGGCACAAACGCGGTGTTCCCGTAGGTGATGTTCCGCAGAATCGTGCGCTGCCAGGAGCCGAAGAAGAACAATTTATCCCGCTTGATCGGCCCGCCGACCGTCGCGCCGAACTGGTTGCGCTTGATCGCATCCTGCTGCGGCGCGAAGAAGTTGCGCGCGTTCAAATCGCCGTTCCGCAGATAGTCGAATGCCGACCCGTGTATGTCATTGGTTCCACTTCGCGTCACGATATTCACTACCGCGCCGCCCGCCCCGCCGTACTGCGCGTCGAAGTTATTGGTCTCCACCGTAAATTGCTTCAACGCATCCGGATTCGGGAAACCGGCATTCAGGTTATTCAAGTTGTCGGTATGCGACGAGCCGTCTAACTTATAGTTCACCTGGTCGCCCATCGCCCCGTTCGCCGAAACCGCGATGGTGTCGCTGTTCGTCGCATAAGTGCCGCTGTCGATCCCCTTCCCCAGCACGGTCCCGGGAGCCATATACACTAGCGTCGCGGCGTTGCGTCCCTGCAGCGGCAGATCTTCGATATACTCCTCGCCGACCACCTGCCGGACGGTCCCCGATTGCGCGTCCACCATGGGTGCATCTTCGTGAATCGTGATCGTGGTCGCCGAGCTCGCCACTTTCATGGTCACGTGCAGCGAAGCCGGAACGTCCGCGTCCAGCCGGATGCCCTGCTGCACAAGCGGCGTAAATCCGCCGCTCGTAACCGTCATGTCATAACTGCCCGGCGGCACCAGCGAGAAGGCAAACCGCCCCTCGGCATCGCTCGTCGTCTTATGCGACCAGTGCGTCGCCGAGTTGGTCAGCTCCAACGTCGCCCCGGGCACAACCGCGCCGGATGGGTCGGCAACCGTGCCCGTCAAACTGGTAGTGGGAGCGGACTGGCCAAAAGCCGAAACCGCGTACAAGCAGAAAACTGTCAACTGAAGAAATCGCATACAGACCCCCTAGGATTTCGCCCACTATATCGCACTTCAGACCCGTTTGCAGTCACCCGGCTGTCACATCACCCAGCTATCACGTGGGTCGCCGGAAGGTTATGCCCGCGGAAGCGGCCACACACTTTCCTCTACACACCGTTCGTGTGTACACTCCAAGCGGGAAGCACTATGACCCGACGCATCAACATCGTCCTGCCGGAGCGAACCCTCGCCGTACTCGATCGGCTTGCGCCTAAGGGAAACCGAAGCCGCCTCATTTCCGACGCGGCGCTCAGTACGTCGAAACGCAAGAAAAGCAAAGCCTGCGCGAACAACTAAAGACCGGCTACTTGGCCAATTCAGATGAGAACCTGAGAATCGCCGCTGAATGATTCCCCGTCGAGGAACAGATAACGCAGAGCCCACGCACCCGCAGAAAGCCAAGAAGGAAGTGAGCCGCATCACCCTGGGATCCATTTTCCTCTGTGCCTTCGACCCGACCGTCGGCCATGAGATCAAGAAGACCCGGCCCGCGCTCGTCATTCAAAACGACGCCGGCAACCGTTGCAATCGCGTCACCATAGTCGCTGCAATCAGATCCACCCTCTCTCCGGTGCCCTACCCTGTCGAAGTGCCTATTGAAGCCAGCCACGCGAATGGGCTGACCGTCCGCTCCGCGATTCGCCTGGACCAGATCCGCTCCATCGACCGCCAGCATCTGATTCGTCGCCTTGGGGCCGCCGAGCCAGCCGTGATGACGAGAGTTGACGAAGCGCTCAAGATCAGCCTCGGTCTGATCCGGTTCTAGCCCCCAATCACCCACATCCCCACCACCTTTAGGGTGATGCTACAATAGAAACCAGCTCAAAGCTCAGTAATTCCTTTCGCTGCAACAGATGCAAACTTGCATCTTCACAGCCTTCAAAGGAATCCAAAAGGTGTTCATGGCGCATACGCTTCCTGTTCCGCACTTTGCGCGGCCCCACGCAGAGCCGCTGCTCGACACCATCGGCAACACACCACTCCTGCGCCTCGCCAAAATCCCGCTCGCCTACCCCGGCGTCGAGATCTTTGCGAAAGCCGAATACTTCAACCCCGGCGGCAGTGTCAAAGATCGCGCCGCGCGCAATATGGTCCTTGATGGCGAGCGCTCCGGCAAACTGAATCACTCCCGCACCATCCTCGACTCTACCAGCGGCAATACCGGCATCGCCTATGCCATGATCGGCGCCAACCGCGGCTACAAAGTCAAACTCTGCCTGCCCGGCAACGCCAGCGAAGAGCGCAAGCGCATCCTCAAAGCCTACGGCGCGGAGATGGTCTTTTCCGATCCCGACGAAGGCTCCGACGGCGCCATCCGCCTCTGCCGCGACATCTACATGCAGGACCCCGACATTTACTTCTACCCCGACCAGTACAATAACCCGGCCAATTGGAAGGCGCATTTCGAAGGAACGGGTCCCGAGATCATTCAGCAGACTGCCGGCGCCATCACCCACTTCGTCGCCGCCATGGGCACCAGCGGCACCTTCACCGGCACCGCCCGCCGCCTCAAGCGCGACCTGCCCCACGTGCGATGCATCTCCGTCCAACCCTCCAGCGGCTTCCACGGGCTCGAAGGCCTCAAGCATATGCCGACCGCTATCGTGCCCGGCATCTATGACGAAGAACTCGCCGACGGCAACATCTGGATGGAAACCGAAGACGCCTATCGCATGGTGCGCCGGCTCGCCCGCGAGGAAGGCCTGCTGGTCGGCATCTCCTCCGGCTGCAACGTGCATGCCGCCACCATGATCGCCCGGCAGCTCGCCGAGCGCGGCGAATCCGGAGCCATCGTCACCGTGCTCTGCGATTCGGCCGAAAAATATCTCAGCGAACATTTCTGGGAAGACGAATGATCCGCATCGAACCCGCGCCCTGGGCGGATATGGTCGCCCACGCGCGCGAGACCTACCCCAACGAGTGCTGCGGGGCGATGCTCGGCACAATCGATGGCGACGAGAAGCGCGTCGAAACTTCCATGCGCCTGAAAAACGCCTTCGAAGGCGAGCAGGCCGCGCGCTACGAATTGCGGCCCGAAGACCTCATGGCCGCCGACCGCGAAGCGCGCGCCCGCAAGCTCGACCTCATCGGCATCTACCACTCGCATCCCGATTGCGGCGCCTACTTCTCACAGACGGATCTCAAAAACTCGTGCCCGTGGTACTCTTTCGTTGTCCTCTCCATTCAAAAAGGCGAGTTCGACCACGCCAATAGCTGGCTGCCCAACGCCGAACAAACCGAGGCAGTCAAAGAGGAGCTCATTTACTAATGGCCAAAATCACCATCCCCACACCCCTGCGCCAGTTCACCGGCAAACAGGATTCGGTGAGCGTCTCCGGAGCCACCGTGGGCGAAGTGCTCAGCACGCTCACCACGCAATACCCGGACCTCCGCAAACAGATCTTCACCGATGAAGGCAAGCTGCGCAGCTTCGTGAACGTGTACCTGAATGAGGAAGACATTCGCTACCTGAACAAGCAGGAAACGCCCGTGCAGGATGGCGACACGCTTTCGCTTGTGCCCTCCATCGCCGGCGGCTCCGCGGCAGTTGCGCCGCCCGATTCCGCCGCGCTCACCAACGATGAAATCCTGCGCTACAGCCGGCACCTCATCATTCCCGAGGTCGGCATAGAAGGCCAGCAGAAACTGAAAGCCGCCAAAGTGCTGCTCGTCGGCGCAGGCGGACTCGGCGCGCCTCTCGGCCTCTATCTCGCCGCCGCGGGCGTGGGACGCATCGGCCTCGTCGATTTCGATACCGTCGATTTCACCAACCTGCAGCGCCAGGTCATCCACTTCACGCAGGACGTCGGCCGCAAGAAACTCGATTCCGCCGCCGAGAAGATGCAGGCCATCAACCCGGCCCTGAAGATCGATCGCCACGAAGTCGCGCTCTCCAGCGAGAACGCGCTCGAGATCCTCAAGGACTACGACATGGTGGTGGATGGCACGGACAATTTCCCCACCCGCTACCTGGTCAACGATGCCTGCGTGCTGCTGAAGAAGCCGAACGTCTACGGCTCCATTTTCCGCTTCGAAGGGCAGGCCACCATCTTCGCCACCGAGGGCGGACCCTGCTATCGCTGCCTTTACCCCGAGCCGCCGCCGCCGGGGCTCGTTCCGAGTTGCGCCGAGGGAGGAGTGCTCGGCATTCTGCCTGGCACAGTCGGCCTTATTCAGGCGACCGAGGCCGTGAAACTGATCCTCGGAATCGGCGAGCCGCTCATCGGCAGGTTGCTGCTTTACGATGCGCTCGCCATGCGTTTCCGCGAGCTCAAGCTGCGCAAGAATCCCGAATGCCCCGTCTGCGGCGAGCACCGCACCATTACTGAGCTGATCGATTACCATCAGTTCTGTGGCATCCCGAAACAGCCGGCTGCCGAGGAGCCCAAGATGAGCGATACCGATATCGATGTCGTCGAACTGAAAGAGAAGATGGATCGCGGCGACAACTTCGTGCTGATCGATGTGCGCGAGCCGCACGAATACAAGATCTGCAATCTCCCCGGAGCGAAGCTGATTCCGCTCGGCGAGTTCCCGCAGCATGTGAATGAGTTCGATAAGAACGCCGACATCGTCATCCACTGCCGCAGCGGAATGCGCAGCGCCAAAGCCTGCGCCATCCTTCGCCAGAACGGCTTCGAGCACGTCCGCAACGTGACCGGAGGCATCCTGGCCTGGAGCGACAAAGTAGACCCGACCGTCCCGAAATACTAGTCTCCCGGCCGGTACAAGGCCACGCCACCACCGCGGCCAATCCGCACCCGAGCAACAGCCACGAACCCGGCTCCGACGTATGTACCGGCCTCCCGGCCGGTACAAGGCGAGCCCCGCTCGCCTACCGGGGCTGTGAAAAAATCCGGCTGTTGTTCTCGTCGCGCTCCCATTCGCCTTTCGATACACCTTTTACCGCTTCCTGACGGTCGCGGCTCCGTTAGTAGAATCAACTACATACGGAGCCGTGACCGTTAGGGAGCGGCAAATGGTGCCGGCGATTCGAGTGGTTTTTGGGTCGGCAAAAATGAAATTCGATAATTTTTCACAATCCCCTACCATCATCGGCGCCGCCGCCACGCCACCACTGCGACCAGTCCGCACCCGAGCAACAGGCACGAACCAGGCTCCGGCGTTTGCGACTGCGTCTGCTGATCCACCTCCAGCGTGAATCCGTTGGCTCCGTAAATCTCTGTCCAAACCAAACCCGGATCGAGCGACGGCAGATCGTAGTTCGCGAAATGCGAGCCGTCCCACGTCGCCCACGAAATCAGGTTGAACGCGAAGCCGGGCTGGTCGAACTGGAAGGAGTAGCAGTTGAAGTCGATGTCGCAGGTGAACTCGCTATTGCCGTTCGGGAACGTCACCTTCAACGTCCCGTCCAGATGCGCATTGCCGAGAACGTTCAGCCAATCATAAGTGCTTCCCTGCTCCACACCTTCGATCTCCATCAACATCGTTCCCGTCGAGGTCTGCGAGTAATTGTTGACGGTCGTCGCCCCCGGGTCGCCCCCCGGATTGTACAGGCCTGCGTTGTTGATATCGCCATTCACCGTGCCGACGGTCGAAAGCGTCCCGCCCTGTTCATTGGTGACGTTGCCGTTCACGCCGTGCAGCGTCAGATCGCCGCTGGACGTGATGTCGCCGATGACCTGCCCGAAGAGCGAGTACTGGCCCGCCCCTAGATGCACTCCGCCTGCGCCGGCATCGAGCGTTCCGGTCAGCGTGAGCAATGCGTTGGGGTCGTCCTGATAGAAGCCGTTTGACGTAAACGTGCTTCCGATATACATACTGCCCTTGTTGGTGAACGCCTGATCCGTGGTCACGTCATACCCGAACAGGAACAACTGCCCGTCGTTCTCGGTAAGGTGCTCAAAGGCCGGAGCAGGCGAGCTGTGATGGAGCACCTGCGCGCCCGCATACACGGTGAACGAAGCGTTCGCGCCGATCGTCGTAATCGGCGACCCCGAATAGTCGAACTGCCCCTGTATGTTGTAGCTGCCGTAATTCAGCGTGCCGTTTGCGTCGAGCCCGCCGAGCTCCGAGCCTACGAAGTAGCCCGATGCGCCGCCGTAAATCACCAGCGATCCGTGGTTGTCCAACCCGGTCGCGACCATGTTTCCGGCGATCACCAATTGCCCGTTGGTTCCCACGCTCAGCGGCGAGCTTGTAGTGAGAGACGCGCCCGAGTTCAGTCCGAACGTGCCGTCCACCTGCGAGAGCGCGGAAAGTCCGCCGCTGACCGTGGAACCGGAGCCCACGATCAGTTGCGCGCCCGCCGCGATGCCGGTGATTCCGTTCGCGCTCGGACTATCGAACAGCAGAGTGCCGTCCACGTTGAAGTTTCCGTACTTCAGCACGCCGTTGGCGTCCAGATTGGCGAACGTGCCGCCGGTGAAATCCGCGGTGGCGCCGCTTGCGATTGTCATCACGCCGCCGAAATCCGCGCCTTTCGCCCTCAACATGCTGTGGTCGGTAGCGCTGGCTCCGCCCACCTGCACCAGAGAGTTGCCGACGTTGCTGGTCAGTTGGCCGTTCAGCGTGAGCACGCCCCCGTTCTGCACGCTGATGTTGCCGTTGTTCAAATCGATGCCGCTGCCACTGAGGGTCACCTGTGCGTTTGAAACCAGCAGCAGAGGATTCGACGCACTCGGGTTGTTGTTCGTGATCTGGAAGCTGGTCGCGCCCGTCGAGAAGGTGCTTCCGTTCAGCACTTGCAGAACGCCCTGGCGGTTCTGGTTATTCGGATCGCTCGTGATGGAAAACGAGGTGAGAAACGGCAGCGTCAGGCTCGACGCGTGATCCAGCGTGAGAGTGCCTGCCGTGGTAAATGTGGTCGCGCTTCCCAGCAGGTGCGCGCCCTGGTCGAAGGTGAAGTTGCCGTTGTTGCGGTCCCACAGCGCGAGCGCGCCGTTGTTGGTCGCCGGGTTAAAAAACTGGCCGTTGCCGGTGACGGTGATGTTGGCGTCCGTGGTCCGCACGTCGAAGTTGTTCGCCGTGAACGTGCCGCCGATGTTATAGGTGTTGCCTCCCAGAGTCTTCGTCAGCGGATTGTAGCTGCCGAACGTGCCGTTCACCGTGACGTTGCCGCCTGCTTGCACCGTGAGGCTGCCGTTCTGGAAATACGTCGCGCCGGCGCCGATGGTGACGTTGCCGCCGCTCGCAACCGTAAGAAAGTCGTGGCTGTCCCACGTCATGTTGCTGACGTTGAGCGTGCCGAAGAGCGCGTTGGTGGAGCTCACCAGCCGTTCGGTGCCGGTGGTTCCCGTGAAATTCAGCGCGCCGGAAGGCGTCAGCGTGCCGCTCAGGCCGAACGCGGCATTCTGTCCGTTCAGTTTGATGGTGCTGTTCGCGCCCAGAATGGCGGTGCCCAGGTTGACGCAATAGCTGCTTCCGGTTCCTGTGGCGCAAGGCGCGCCATCCCCGAGCGACGTGCCCTTCAGTTCCAGCGTGCTGCCCGTGCCGATTTTGAGCGTCCCGAAATTCTGGAACGAGGGCGTACCCACGTTGGGCGACGTATTGTCCAGCGTCAGCGTTTTGCCGTCCGCCACGGTGATCTTGCCGAAATTGAGAACCGCCACTCCTTGGATGGTGCTGTTGGCATCCACTTCGAGCGCGCTCTTGTTGTCGAGGTTGAGGATTGTGCCGAAAAACGGATTGTTGTTGGCGATCGTGCCGCCGTTCAGCGTGATTGCCGGAGTGTTCACGCCCGCCCCGTGCAGGGCGAACGTCGAAGGAAACCCCGCGCCTGAGACGTACAGCGTGCCGCCCTGCGCCACATTGATGCCGCCGCTCGCGACCGTCAGCGAGCCGGCAAGTCCGAGCGCCGTGCCCGCGCCCACGTTCAGCGTCCCGTTCAGCGTCATGCCCGTCAGCGCTCCCCCTGCGTTGCCGCCCGCGATAATCTGTCCCGTGCCGAAGGTGCGGAGCGTGCCGCCTTGAATCAGCGCATCCTGCAACACCACGGTGGAACCGTCGAGCGCCTGAATTGTGCCGCCCGCATTATTCATCCCGTAACCGATCAGGTCGGTGGAATCGCCGCGCAGCATCAGTATGCCGCCGCCGGAAGCCTGCATGGTTCCGTTGTTGGCGGCTTCATTGAGACCGTATCCCGTAAAGAACTGCAGCGTGTTGCCTGCCGAGTTGGCGTCCACCAGACCGTGGTTGGTGATGCTGAACGGATTGCCTGGCCCGGTGGCGTCGCCCCAACCTTCGAACGTTCCCGAATTGACCAGCGTGCCCGTGTGGCCGAACGGCCCGTTGCCATAAAAGAAGCTGAGAAAGCCGCCTTTCATATTGATCACGCCGCCGGCACTGTTCATCTGGATGACGCTGTTGTTGGCGAAGGAGCCGGTGAATTCCAGTTCTCCGGCCACGTTGATGGTGCCGGTGTTCTGAATGCCGCCCGTGCCTGTCGCCCAATCGTCGTATGCCAGCCGGCCGCCGGTATCCACGTTGATGGTGGCCTGATTGATGAACGTCGGATTAGACAGCGTATCCCTGCCCACGTCGAGGCCGCCCGCGGTGGTGTTCGCAATCGTGAGGCTCGCGACGCTGGAGACGATCAGGCTGTCCACCTGTATCTGGTGATTGACGTTCACCGGGAACGCGAGGCTGACCGCGCCCGAATTGATGGTCACGTTGAACGTGTTGTGGTTCGGGTCCGTGAAGTTGTCAGGCATCGTGGCGGGGCTCCAGTTGCCGCCGATGAGCCAGTCATTGCTGACGCCGCCTACCCAGGTGGAGTTCACGATTGTTCCGGCTTGCGCCGCGGCGGCAAATAGGAGCAGGGCCGCACCGCGAAAAGTTCGAGGTATCCGCATTTCCCGATCAGAGTACGGTGGAAGAGCCCGCCCGGGCACCACGTACGTTCGTAGCCGCGAGTTTGGGTCAGTACTAGGACGGGGGCAACGTAGGACCTTTTGCCGCTCCCTTACGGTCACGGCTCCGTATGTGCATGGTGCTGCTAACGGAGCCGTGACCGTTAGGGAGCGGTAAAAGGTGCATCGAAAGGCGAATGGATCGCGACGAGAACGGCAGCCGGATCTCTTCACCGCCCCGTCAGGGAGCGGTAAAAGGTGCATCGAAAGGCGAATGGAGTGCGACGAGCGCATCAAACCAGGCGATTGCGAATCGCTTTGGCTACCGCTTCGCTCTTGGAGTGGACTTGCAGCTTGGAATAGATATTGCGCAGGTGAAAGCTGATGGTGTGGACGGTGACGCCAAGCTCGGCGGCCGCGGTCTTGTAGTTGTGGCCTTCCACAAACAGCTTCAAAAGGCGGATCTCATGCGGGCTCAGATCGCAGCCGGAGCGGTCCGGCGGGCGGATCTCGCGGAACAGCGAAACCACGCGCGCGGCGACTTCCGGCGACATGGGCGCGCCGCCCGAAACCGCCTCCTTCAGCGCTTCGAGCAACCGCGCGGGCGGCGTTTTCTTGAGCAGATAGCCGCAGGCCCCGGCGCAGATGGCGTCGAAGATGCGCTCATCGTCCTGGTGCACCGTGAGCATCAGGATGGCGAGGCTCGGAAACCGTTCCTTCAGAATGCGAATGCCTTCGATGCCGCTCATTCCGGGCAGGGCGATATCGTTCAGCACGACGTCCGGCGCCGCCGCATCCACCTCTTGAAATGCCTCCTCCATGCTGCGCCAGGAGCCGCAGCAGCGGAAACCCTGCGTGCCGTTGATGAGCATGGCGAGACCCTCGCGCAGCTCGCGGCGGTCTTCGACGATGGCTACTTTAATGGCGTTACCGGGCGAATGTTCCACAGGAGTTTGCACTTGCAGCTTGACAGGTTCCCTAACAGCTTCTCAACTACGAGTTCTGGTAGGGAACCTCCAGACTGACCACCGTTCCTTCCTTCGACGACTTGATTTCGATTCCGCCGCCCATTACCGCGGCGCGTGTTTGCATCCCTGTCAAACCGTGCCCATCGGCATGCGCCGGCATCTCAAAACCCGTGCCGTTATCCGCCACCCGCAGCAGCAGGCGGGAGCCGCCCACCTTCATCGCAACCTCCGCTTCCGTGCAGCCGGAGTGGCGCACCAGGTTGTTCACCGCTTCCTTGAAAATCAGGAACACCTGGCGGCGCAGGTTGCCTTCCAGTCGGATGTCCTGTTCGTCGCCGGGCAGCAGCAGCTTGAACTGAATGCCGCGCGCGGTCAGGGTATCGGCGGCGAAGCGGCGCATGCGATGCACCAGATCCTTGAGATGGTCGCGCTGCGGGTTGATGGCCCAGACGATGTCGCTCATGCTATCGATGAGCTCGCTCGAGGCGCGCGAAATGTAGGCAAGCGGCTCGGCGACCCCCGGGTCGGCGGGAGCGAGGCGGCGCTGCACCACTTCGCTGAAGACGGCGATCTGCGTGAGCGTCGAACCGATATCGTCGTGCAGGTCCGCGGCGATAGCCTTGCGCACACGCTCCAATTCCGCGATGCGCTCTTCGCGGCTGCGGCGCAGTTCGGTAACGCGCCGCTCGCGGTAGCGCTCGAACGCGACAGTTGCGCCGGCCGCCATGGCGATCATCAGCGCGAGCGCCCACCAGCGCTTCCACACCGGAGGCAGAATCCGGAAACTCAGCGTGGCCGGGGATGATGCCGGCAAACCTTCGCCGCCGATGGTGCGCACCAGAAAGCGGTAGTTGCCCGGAGGCAGACGCTCATAATTGACGGTGCGCAGCGTCGTCGGCCGGCTCCAACCGTCATCGGCGCCTTCCAGCTTGTACTGAAAAAAGGGCGGGTCGAGCGAGAACGTCACGCTGAAGTAATCGATCTGCACGGCATCGCGCGCCGCGGGCAGATCGCCTTCATCCAGCGTGCGCGTGCCCAGCGGCGCCACCGGCATTTCGATACCGTTGATGCGCACAGAGCCCACGAACGCGGGCGGAGGCGGAACGGAAGGGTGCGCCTGCGGCGTGACGCGGCTCACACCGGCTCGCGTGCTGAACCAGAGAGCGCCCGTGTGGTCGCGGAAGATGGAAAAGGCGCGGCCGGAGGGCATGCTCTCGGCGCTCGCGAAGCGGCGCACCCGGTTGGCCGCGGGGTCCAGGGTATCGACGCCTTCCGATGAGTTCATGTAGATACGGCCGGTGGCATCTTCGCCGATGGAGCCGATGAAAGATTCGGCCAATCCGTCGCGCGCGGTGTAGACTGCGGGCTTTAGAGTATCGCCATCGTGCCGGTCGACGCGGAGCAGGCCTTTCTGCACGTTCAGGCACCAGATACGGTCGGAACTATCCACAAAACAACTCGGAATGACCCCTTCCGGGATGCCCTCGGCGGGCCCGAAGAACTGGAACCTGCCGTTGCGAAAGCGCGCCAGACCGCCTTCCCGGAAGGCGATCCACACGTCGCCGGAGCGATCTTCGAACAGCATACTCGCCTGCACCAGCGGCGGCAGGCCGTCGGCTTCGGTGAAGCGCGTGAAGGTATCGGTGGCGCGATTCCAGCGTGCGATCGAGTTGTGCGGCAGGGTCCAGCCGGCGGTCCAGATATCGCCGCGGCTGTCTTCCATGATGCGAATGACGCGCGTATCGGGAAGCCCATCGCGCACTGTGTACACCACCTTCGGTCTGGCGCGGGCGAGGTCTTCGGTGCGCGCGACTCTCGCAAAGCGCACCAGCCCGATGGTGGTGGCAGCCCACCATTCGCCGAGATGATCCACCAGCAGACATTGCGGCGATTGCCAGGTGGCATTCGCAATCTGCGGCCGCAGCAGCGGAAACACGGTGAACCGCTCGTCATTGTAAACGCCGACCTGCATGTTGCCGGTAGCGGAAACGATGCGCCCCTGCGGATCTTCAAACGTGGTATTCACCCAGCTCAAGCCGTCCGATTCGCCGTACCCGACGAAGCCGTGCATGCTCAGTTTGACGGCGCCGCTGCTCACGGTGCCGAGCCAGACGTTGCCGTCGCGATCTTCCGCCATGGGACCGCCGAGATCGCGCATCACGGGGCGGTTGTATTCGACGGCGTGCAACTTCCCCGCCACGGCTTCAAACAAGCCCGCCAGGCAGGCGATCCAGATGCGCCCATCGGCAAAACGGTAGAGCCCGAGCACGTGCGGCTGGGCATCGCGGCCCACGATGCGGGCATATTGCGCCTGTCCGGGAGTCGAGGGCGGGGCGAACGCAAGCGAGGCGGTGGAACCGGCGCGAAACGTGCTGCCCGAGGCTAAGGCGGAGCGCAGTGCGTAATCCACGCTGACGCGGGCGGCGGCGCGCACCTGCTCGGCCGGTTGCGGGCGCAGAACAAAGATGCCGAGCTCATGCGCGATCCAGACCTCGCCACCGCGACCCACGGTGATGGCGTTCACGTGGTCCGTAGCGGCGGACGCGACGATGGGGTACTGCACCAGGCGACCGTCCGGCAGGATGCGAACGGCGCCGTACTTGGTGCCCATCCACAAACTGCCTTCGTCACCTTCGGCGAAGGCCCAGATTTGCACGACGCTTTCCGAACGGCCCGGAAGGTTCAGCGGGTACGGCTTGATCTCGCCGCGCTCGCTCGAATCGTTCATGGTGAAGAGGCCGCCATCGGTGCCCAGCCAGATGACGCCTTTGCGGTCGCGGTAAATGGCATTGACGCGATCGCTGGCGACTTCATTGCCGATGTGGAAGGTCTTGATGGGACGGCTCGGGGCATTGGCGTCATAGCGCGCGAGTCCGCCATTAGTGCCGAACCAGTAAACGCCCGCCGGGTATTCCAGCATGCCGTTCACGATTGGGTACGGCAGCCCCTGAGCCATGCGGATATTGGTGAAGTGCGCGCCATCGAAGCGGCTCATGCCGTCGCCGGTGCAGAACCAGACGAAGCCGTGGGAATCCGGGTAAACGCACTGCACCTGCGTGTAGGCGAGTCCATCGTCGATGGAGTAGATCTTCAAGGGCAGCTCGGCGGCGCGAGCGGTGAGGAGCGCAAGGATGAGCGCGGCGATGCGTATCATTGTCCGGCTTCGAGACGGATGTAGTCGTAAATGATACCGCTGGTGAGTCCTCCGGCGGGAATGGTGAGGGTGAGATCGTTACGGCCTTCCTTCAATAAGGAGGCATCGAAGACGACGTCCTTCTCCACCCAACTTCCCTGTATGCCGTCGCGATTGATGGTGGCGTTGTAGACGAGACCGGTGACCGTTCCGGCGGGCTGGCCGTTCACGCCGACCTCGATGCTGCGCGCGCCCACGCCGCTGAGCGCGAGACGCAGCGTGGCCTTGCCGGACTGCTGCTGCGCGAGATTGAAGTGGATGGTCCACGTGGTTGCGCGTCCGCGCGCGCGGCCGGTGTTGTCATCGGTGAGGGCGTGCGGAACCTGCTCGAAGAACCAGTCTTTGCGATAGTCGCTCTTGCCGATGGTGTAGTCGACATCGTTCGGAAAGAGCTTCGGATATTCGACATACCAGCCCCAGTGGAAGTAGTCGCCGCCCTTGAAGAACTCCGTGCCGTTGCGGTTGGGAATGCCGATGTCCCAGAGCTGCTTGCCGTAGCGGACGGGCTTCCATGCGAGCTTGCCGAGATCGAGCGGCTTGCCCGCGGCGACGGTGATGGTTGCCTGGGAGTACTCGCCGAGGACGCCATCGGCGATGGCGTGCAGCTCATACGTGCCGGGGCGAATATTGGCGATGGAGAAGCGGCCGTCGGCCGATCCGCGCGTCCAGAACTCGTAGTGCTTGGCATCGTTCTGCCACGTCATGGGAGGCGCATCGGGCGCGGCGAGTCCGACCAGCAGATGGGGCAGCTTCGTCGAGGCGGTTTGCGGATCGTCGAGGACGATTTGTCCGCTGACGGCTCCGCGATCGGAACGCTTGGGATAATCGACGCCGGTCACCCAATCGTACGGCCACTTCGCGGCTTCGGTGCGCGCGCGGGCGAGCGCGTCCTGAAACATCGCGTTGGGATCGGCCGCGGAATTGACGTAGATGAGGATGGGGCCGACGACTTTGGTCCACACTTCGCCCTCGCCGAGCGGGAGAATGCTGCCGCCATAGTGCGTGCCGCGCCAGTAATCGAGGATGGTGGGGTCGCCGCCCTGGTTGTCGTCATTGTGGCCGGTGAGCTCGACGTGCGTGGGTCCCGAGGAGAGGTACTCCATGCTTGGATTGATGAGATAGAAGCCGACGTGCTGTTTGGTGCTGGACCAGCCGAAGGCCGGGATATCGAACTGCGTGGCGGAGTAGTCGTACTTGTGCTCGGCGCGGCCGGCATAGGGTCCGGTAGTGAGGCGGCGGGCTTCCTTGGCGTTGAGGGGAGTGCCGTGGTCCCAATCGGAGCCGCTGGGCATGAGGGCGTTGCGGCGGGCATCGATGGACATCCAATCGAAGACTTCGGGGTTGAGCTTGGCTCCGAAGCGGCTTTCGCCAATCTGCGTGCGCGGCTCGCCGGCGGTGTGGGAGAAGATGGCGTAGGTGTAGATGCCGTGATCGTCGCGGCCGAGAGAGTAGCGGATTTCGAGGTCGAAGTTCTCGCGAAGTCCGGCGCCTTTGATGGCGACTTCCGCGCGGTCGCCTTTGTTCGCGGCGGGGTCGATGGTGACGGCGGAATCGAGATGCGCGGCTCGCGAGGGGTCCTGTTCCCAGTATCCGGCGTGCGTGCCGGAGGTGTAACCCATGAGCTCGAGGTTCTTGTACTTGAGGCTGGTGAGATGGCCGCTGTGCCTATCGATCTGAGCGGTGATGTAGGCGTTGGCGAGGGTGAAGTGCTGAGGGTCCTGGGTGAGGGTGACTGGCGAGTCGGCGGCGTAGGCGGCGGTGGCCAGGAGCAGGGGGAGGAGGATGCGCATCGGTAATATTTGAACACGCCGTGCCGACAGGAATCTTTCCTGTCGGGTCGAGCGGAGCTCGACGGCGTGTTACAACAAGCCAGTGAGTTTCTACAAGCGCCGGCTTCCTCACTGGCAACCTGAAGGAGCCGCACTGTTTGTAACCTGGCGCCTCGCCGGGTCCATCGCCGCGACGGACGAACATCCATCTACAGGCCCGTACCACCTACAGGACGAAAAGCTAGCCGGCTTAGTAGCCACGGCACTACGCTATGGCGAGAAGACGCTCAACCTTTATCGTCTTCGAGCCTGGGTCATCATGCCCAACCACGTTCACCTCTTAATCGAACCCAGTGCGCCCATAGCCGAGATCACATCGAGTATCAAGCGTTTCACCGCCGCCCGAGCCAACAAGCTTCTCAAACTTACAGGAACACCGTTCTGGCGTGACGAATCCTTCGATCGTTGGATGCGCACAAAAACCGAAGCTGACGACATCGTCGAGTACATCGAGCAGAATCCCGTCCGTGCAGGCTTGGTCCGTACTCCCGAAGATTGGCCCTGGTCCAGTGCAGCAAAGTGACGACAGGAATACGCGTGTAGAAAGGCCGCGCTTCGCGCGGCACGACAGGAAAGGATTCCTGTCGTCACGGTTAGAACGTCAGGCGGAGCCCGACTTGGAGGAAGCGCGGCGGCGCGGCCGACGCCGGGGAGCCGTAGCCGGTGACCGGGCGCAGGATTCCGCCTTGAGCGGTGTAGGCGACGTTGTACAGGCTGGTTGTGTATTGGTGATTCAGCGCGTTAAACGCTTCGAGGAAGATCTTGGCTTGTACTCGCTCGGTAAACGGCAGCGTTCGCGTGATTCGCGCATCCACGTTCGCTTCGCTTCCGATCTTCAGACTGTTGACCGGGAGGAAGGGGACTCGATTCCAGCCTCCGGAACCGTTCAGCGACGTGAGGTAGATGAGGTTCGCGTTGGCGAACTGCTGGCCGCCCGTCATGTAGAGCAGCGGCGTTTCGGGAAGCGAGGAGCCGTAGGTTCCGGTGGCGGAGAAGACCCATCCGTTGATGAAGAAGCGGGCGGGCAGTGAGTTATTGCCTTTCAGGAACGGCGGCTGCCAAACCAGGTTTCCGGCGATGCGGTTGCGCTGATCGAAATTGGAGTTGCCCTGATCGTTGCGGAAATTGCCGGGGAGCGTTGTCGCGGGAACGACTCCTCCGACGACCGGCGGACCGGACACGTCATCGGTGGCGTGGCTCCAGGTGTACTCGGCTTGCAGGCTAAGACCGTAGAGCGCCTGCTCGCGGACCTGCATGGTCACGGCGCGGTATACGGAGTTGCCCGAGTTGTTGATCTGCCAGACGTGCGCGCTGGCGGGATCGCTTTTGCCGCTGGTGGTAGTGCCGATCGTCTGCAGAGTGTAGACCGGCGTCTGATACGTACCCGTGTTGCTGCCCGCGGCGTTCTGGATGGTGTAGGTTTCGAAACCGAACGTCGGCGCAGTTTGCACGGGACCGGTGAGGTTCTGATCCGTGGCGGTCCACATTCGTTTGGTGCGCTGATCGACGTACGTCACGGCGACGGCGGTGCGCGCGTTGACGCGACGCTCAATACCGAGCGTGCCGACCTGCGCGTACGGATTGCGGAATTTGTTGGTGCCGAACGCGATGTCCTTCATGCCGTTCGGCACGTTGTTGAAGCCGGCGGACACATTCGGAAAGACGAACGAACCACTCTGGGTGGGGGTTCCCGTGATGGTGGTCTGGTTGAAGGACGTTTCGGCATAGAGCTCGCGCATGAGCGAGCCGGTGAAAGGCTGATAGAAGAAGCCGACTCCGCCGCGCACGAGCGTGCGGTCGTTGACCAGATACGTGATGCCGACGCGCGGCGCGAAATTGGTGCTCGGAGAAGCGATGGTGCCGGTTTGGAAGTACGCAGTGTTAGGCGCCGGCGGCGCGGGGAACTTCACCTTTTCCCAGCGCACGCCGAGCGTGAGGCGAAGATGGCGGGTGGCGCGCCATTCGTCATTGGCGAACGCGGAGAGCTGAGTGGAGCGGATATTGGTATTGGGCTCGCCTACGGTCTGCTCGAAAAGCGAGTAGCTGCGCGGCTGGCCGACGGGGAGAAGATCCTGCGCGAAAGCGGTGAGGGTGGGGTATGTGTAGTTGCCGAACTGGCCGGGGAGCAGGCTCGCGGCATCGCGGTTGCGATCCATCTCGCCGCCCAGCCGGATGGAATGAGCGCCCGTGGAGAAGGTGAAGCTATCGGCGAAGCTGTAGCGCGTTTCGGTGAGGGTGGAGGGCGCGTTCGGATTGCCGCCGATGGAAGCCCCGCCGATGTTCAGGCCGAGCGCTCCGGTTCTGGGATAGAGGGACGGATCGAGTGAGGTGGTGAGGCGGTCGCGATAGACCGCGAGCCGCGCGTCATTGGTGAGGACGCTGGAAACGGCCGCTGCCCAATCCGCTTTGGCGAAGCGGTTCTCTTCGCGCAGATTGCCGTTGCCACCGACGAGTCCGCCATTCGGCGAAACGACTTCGTTATCGAGGCCATTGGGCGCGTTGGCGTGGAGGGCGTTGCCTTCGAGGCTGACCGCGTGGCGGTCACTGCGGCGATAGTCGATGCGCGCAAGGCCGGAGGTAGAGCCCGGGTTGCTGGAGACGACCTGATTCAGTTGGGGAGAGAGGAACGCGATTGCGGCGGCGCATTGAGCGGCGGTGGCGCGGCAGTTAGAGGAGAGCGAAGTTCCGTTCGGTCCGGCGAGCAGCGGATTGGCAAGCGTGTTGAGGCCCTGGCGATTGCCGTAGTAGCGCTCGGCATTCAGGAAGAAGTAGAGTTTGCCGGCGAATATGGGTCCGCCGATGGCGCCTCCAAACTGGCGCTGCTTGTCGTCGGGAGCGAAGGCGGGGGCGAAGCGCGGGGCGGAGCGCCAGTCGGCGCTGGCCGTGTAGCCGTACAGGGCGCCGTGGAAAGCGTCGATGCCGTTTTGCGTCGCGGCATTGACGTAGCCGCCCATGGCGAACCCCATGTCAGCGGGGGCGCCGGTGGAGAGCACTTGCGTTTCGTAAATGGAATCGAGGCGAAGTTGGGGCGCGAGCGACGGCGTTTGCAGGTAGTACGTGGTGGTGGTGTTCACGCCATCGGTATAGACGCCGTTGGTGGAGGGTTCGCCGCGGAAGACGATTGTGCCGGTAGCGCGGTCGCGGACGGCGAGCGGCGCGAGGGAGACGAGCGGATCCAGCGTGCGCTTGGGGTCGGGCAGATTTTCGAGCTGGCGGCGGGAGATGAGGGTGGAGACGTTGCTGCGCGTTTCCTCGACGGCGGAGGTGAAGCCGGAGGCGCTGGCGTCCACGTGGTCGACGTTGGTCGCGAGATTCAGGACGACGGAAAAATTCACCGAGTAGCCGATGGAAACATCGAAATCTTTGTACTCCCAGGCCTGGTAGCCGGTGCGGGTGATCTTGATGTTGTAACCGGTGCCGGGAGTCATTTCGGGCGCAGAGAAGAGGCCGTCATCGGTGGTGGTCATGATGCGGCGGAGGCCAGTGAGTTCGTTGGTGATGAGGACGGTGGAATCGGGGAGACCGTCGCCATAGGGGTCGCGGACAGTGCCGGTGACCGTGCCGTAGCCGGCGACGGTTTGAGCATACGAGCTCAGGGCCGCGGCGAGGACGAGCAGGCAGAGTTTCGGTGCAAGACCGGGCGGGAAGCAGCGCATCGGTTTTCTCATTCGATCTATTGATTTTAGCTGTGCCCGGGCCGGAATTCCAGCGTGCCGATTGCGCGTCAGAGTTTCCGCAAGGGCACGGGTGGGAGGCCGGGCTCGCGGTGTTCGAGGCCGTGGGGGAATCGGCGAGTTGGTTCGAAGCCGCCGTTCGGGAGGAATTGGGGCGGATCGGGGTTGCGGCGGGGGTGGACGGGCGGTTGCGGGTTGGGGCGCGGGGCGGCGGGCGGGGTCTCGGGCGGCGCGTTGAGGAACGAAGCCAATTCTTCGGAAGTGGTCTGGTTTGTTTGCCTTTGGAGGGCCTGGAGATCTTTGAGGGCGCTGTGAAAGTTGCGTTCGGCGGCGTTGATGCGGCGCTGCAACCGTTCGAGGACGCAGTCGTTGGCCTCGTAGGAGATGGGGACGTCGAACTGCGAGTGAGGGGAGGTGGTGAGGGCCATGTCGGCATTGAGGAGCATAGGCTCCATGCGGAAGAGGCGGCGCTGGAGCCATTCGGCGCGGATGAGGCGGTCGAGGCAGGCGCGCATTTCGGGAGTGGCGGGTTGGTGCTGGAGGTAATACTCGGCGGTGAGGCGCGCGAGGGCGGCCGAGTCCTCGCCGGGGAGGAGCTGGGCTTCGGAATCGACTCCGGATTTCAGGGCGTTGCGGGCGCTAACGGCTTTGCCGGCCGCGGTGCGGGGGCCGGTGGACTTCTGTGCATTTTTGCGATTGGCGGCGATTTGCTTGCGTGTCGACATGGCGTACTTCCGATTTCAGGCTGGCACGAGGGTAGGCGGATGGCGGTGATTGCGCAGTCGGAAGCGGCCGCAGCGGGCGTTTGGAATGTGGCGGTTGCGGGGGCGAGAATTATTTTGCGTTTGGGAGTGAATGGAATCACTTCCCTGCGAAGAACCAGTGGACTCCGTATTTATCCGCCATGTGTCCGTAGGTTCCGAAGGGCATCTGGCGCAGGTCGTCCAGCAGATCTTTGTCGGCTCCGTCGGCGAGTTTGTCGAAGACGGCCCGCAGCTCGGGGTAGGCGCCGCCGCTGACATAGATTGCGACAGTGTTGCCCTGCTTGGGATGGCGGGTGGGATGAAGCCAGTCTGTCGCGGAGAACTCCACGAGTCCGCTCTTCAGGTGGGCGTTCGCCACCTTTTGGTGCTGCGCGGCGGGGATCTGCGCCTTCATCGGCGTATCGGCAATTTTGGTGACGGTCAATTCGCCGCCGAAACAGGCTTGGTAGAACGCCATGGCTTCCGCGCAGTTTCCTTCGAATAAGAGGAACGGTGTGACTTGCATGTTTTGATAATACCGAGGAAGGCACGTCCGCGCTCCGCGCGGATTTGGGACCGGCCGGGAGACCGGCGGATACCAAACCATACCGTTTAGGGTTCGGGGATTTGGTGTTTGGCGAGGAGCTCGACGGCGGTATCGAGGCCGTGGTTTTGGGCGGCTCTCGCGTGGGCCCAGGCGGCTTTGTAGTCTCCTTTCACGGCGTACATTTCGGTGAGGGCTGCGTGGGCGGGGGCGTACGTGGAGTCCAGATGGACGGCGTGCAGGAGCAGGGCCAACGCTTCATCCTGCTTGTTTTCGATGCGGTAGAGTTGCGCCAGGTGGTGGTAAGGGCGCGGGTTGGCGGGCTCTCTGGCGATCCACGCCTTCTGCTCGGCGATGTGCTTGTGGGTTTCTTCCGACAGCGCGGGTTGGATGAGTTCGTCTTTCCAGTTCATTTGATTAGCAGGATTCTGACGTCGGCAACATTGGTGTTGGTCG
The DNA here is from genome assembly GCA_035606355.1 of Candidatus Limnocylindrales bacterium. Lineage (GTDB taxonomy): Bacteria > Acidobacteriota > Terriglobia > Bryobacterales > Bryobacteraceae > Sulfopaludibacter. Next base: position 159,837 of record DATNFO010000045.1, read on the forward strand.
GGCCGGTGATGATGAGATCGGAGAGCGGTTCGAAGTAGTTGTAGGAATCGTTGCCCGCGAGGTAGCGCGCGGCTTCGGGGTTGCGGGCCAGCGTGTCTCCGTCGGCGATCGCTCCGGCGGCATCGGTGGGACCATCGGTGCCGTCGGTCCCGGCGCTGAGAACGACGGTGTTCGGCTGGCCGGCGAGGTCAATCGCCGCGGCGAGCGCGAATTCCTGATTGCGGCCTCCCTTCCCTTCCCCTTTGATCGTGACGGTGGTTTCTCCACCGGAGATGAGGGCGGCCGGAGGCTTGACGGGATGACCGGTGGCGGCGATCTCCCGGGCGATGGCAGCGTGCATGCGCGCGACGTCTCGCGTTTCGCCTCCGATGGTGCTGGAGAGAATCAGGGTGCGGTAGCCGAGCTCCTTCGCTTTTTTCGCCGCGCTATCAAGTGCCAGGCGATTGCTGCCGATTACTGTGTTGCGCACGCGCTTGAATAAGGGGTCGTCGGGTTTCGGAGTTTCGGCGACGGTTCCCGCGATACCGGCTTCGATGCGGTCGCGGACCGCGGCTGGAATTCGGTCCTGCAGGTGGTAGCGGCGGAGGATGGCAGCGGCTTGAGCGAAGGTGGAAGCGTCGGGGGCTGTGGGTCCGGAGCCGATGACATCGAGGTCGTCTCCGATGACGTCGGAGAGGAGCAGGGATTCGACGGTGGCCGGCGCGGCGAGGCGGGCGAGTTGTCCGCCCTTGATGCTCGAGATGTGTTTGCGGATGGCGTTGATTTCGTGAATATTGGCGCCGCAGGCGAGGAGGAGGCGGGTGACGGCCTGCTTTTCTTCCAGGGTAACGGGGGCGGCAGGCAAAGGCAGCAGGGCGGAAGCGCCGCCGGAGATGAGGCAGATGACGAGGTCATTTGGGCCGGCGGATTCGGCGAGAGCGGCGATGCGCGCGGCTCCGGCTACGCCCGCGGCATCGGGGACGGGGTGACCGCATTCGTTGAGCTCGATGCGGCGGAGTTTGGCGAGGTGTCCATATTTGACGTTGACGAAGCCGGCGGTGATGCGGCGGCCGAGGACGCGTTCGGCCGCGAGGGCCATAGAGGCTCCGGCTTTACCTGCGCCGAGAACGTAGATGTTGCGGAAGCGGGAGATATCGAGCGATTGCAAGCGGCGGGTGACGGCGTCCGCGGGGGCGGCAGCAGCGAGAGCCGCCTTGAAGATGGCGAGGGCGTGGCGGCGGAGAGTTTTCGTGGAGTTCATTTGAGCATCGGGTGGGCGAGGATGGCTTCGGCGGTAACGGAGGGGTCGTCAGAATCGATGGCGATGTGGATGTCGGCGAGCTGATAGTGTTCGCGGCGGGAGTGGAAGAGCTCGGCAAAACGGTGAGGGTCGGCGGCGAGAGGGCGGTGCGCGGATTGGGCGACGCGGCGTTGCACGGTTTCGAAAGGACAGTCCAGCCAGATGGCGAGGCCGGCATTCTGGATGAGGTCGCGGTTGGCGGGCTGGCAGAAGGCGCCGCCGCCGAGGGCGAGGACGGCGGGGCGGCCGCGTTCGATCCAATCGACGTGATGGCGCACGATGCCGGTTTCGATGCGGCGGAATTCATCTTCCCCGCGCGTGGCGAACAGGCTGGTGATGGTGGTCTTTTCGGCGGCTTCGATTTCGGTGTCGGTATCGAAGAAGCTCCAGCCGAGGCGGCGGGCGAGTTCGCGTCCGACGGTGGATTTGCCGGCGGCCATGAAGCCGACGATGTAGAGGCCGGGGGTGCGCTTCAGTCGGAGGTGCATAGGGTTATGAGGGGCAGTGTCGATTCACCACAGAGACACAGAGGACGCCGAGAGAGCACAGAGAAAGGCAACGGCCTGGCGGCATAGGCACAGCGCGACAAGCCGCAAACGGATTGGGGCGCCGTTCCGTTTGGGTTTGCGGCAGCGCAATTACCACAGAGACACAGAGGACGCCGAGAGGGCACAGAGAAGAGGTCGGATTGGTTTTCTCTGTGTCCTCTGTGCGTTCTCTGTGCCTCTGTGGTGGGATTACGATGCTTCATGGATTGTGGTGGAGATCGGCTTCATGCGGTCCCGTTGATTTTGGCCATTCGGCTTTCTACGAAGCCGGGGAAGAGGCGCATGGCGGCTATCAGCAGCCAGCCGGTTTTTGGGGTTACGACCGTTCTGGCATTTCGCTCTACTCCGCGGCGGATGTCGCGGGCGCATTCGGCGGCGGTTATGGCTAGCGAGCGCGCCTGTTTGATTCCGGCCGGCGGTTGCCCGGCGATCACGTTCTTTTGAAATGCCGTTTGGACGTAGCCCGGGCAGACGATCAGGGTGCGTATGCCGTCGCGGCGGAGTTCCATGCGCAAGCCTTCGGTCCACGAGCCGAGCGCGTACTTGGAGGCGCTATAGAGATTCATCCACGGAAGGGTCATTTTTCCGGCGATGGAGCCGATATTCACAATCATGCCACCGTGGCGCTCGCGCATGTGGGGGATGGCGAGGCGGGCGAGTGCGAGGGGGACGAAAAAGTTCAGCTCCAGGAGAGCGCGGACTTCGTCTTCGGGTGCGCTCCAGGAGGGTCCGTAGAGACCGGCTCCGGCGTTGTTGATCAGGATATCGATGCCGTTGTAACGATCGAGTGTGGCGGCGATGAGGCGGGCGCGATGCGCGGGGTCGGTGAGGTCTCCGGCGGTGAGGAGCGCATCGGGGGGTGAGTTGAGGCGGAGGGCGGATTCGTTGCGGGCGGTGAGAGAGAGACGGGCTCCGGCGCGCGCGAATTCGGCGGCGCAGGCTGCGCCGATGCCTTGGGAGGCTCCGGTGATGAGTACGACCTTTCCTTCCAGGGTCATTGTCAGGCTTGATTGTACCAGCGGGGGTGTGCGGCGCTGGACAGGCGAAACGGGCGGCGCCACCTATAATGGGGGACATGGCCGGCGCGCTTCTGCCCCTTTTTCCGCTGCATGTGGTGGTGTTTCCCCGGACGGCTTTGCCGCTTCACATTTTTGAAGAGCGCTATAAGGAGATGGTGGGAAACGCGATCCGCGACAATTCCGAGTTCGGCGTGGTGCTGGCCAAGGAAGAGGGAATCGTGAACGCGGGGTGCACGGTGGTGGTGGATCAACTGCTGCAGATGCATCCGGACGGGCGCATGGACGTGGTGACGAATGGCCGGCGGCGGTTTGAGATTCAATCGCTGAACGAAGACAAGGAGTATCTGCAGGCAGAGGTCGCCTACTTCGACGATGACGATTTCGCGCCCGCGCCCGCGGAGTTGCGGAACGAGACGCTCTCGCAGTGGCGTGTGCTGAGCAAGTTCGGAGCGGCGAGTGAACGGGAACCGAACCTGGAAGATCCGCAATTGAGCTTTCAGGTGGCGCAGATGGTGCCGGACCTGGACTTTCAGAACTCTCTATTGCGGCATCGCAGCGAGACGGCGCGCCTGCGGCAATTGAACAAGTATCTGGCGGAGTACATTCCGCGGCAGAAGACCATCGAACGGATGAAGGCGATTGCGCCGACGAACGGGTTCGGAGGCAAGCCGGCGGGGATATAGGGATGCGGGCTCGGTTACGGATTCCAGGGGGAATATCGCGGCTGCGGCGGTGCATGTCGTTTCTCGCGTCGGCGGCGGTGCATGGCTGCGTGCTGTTGTGGGTGGTGGCGGGCGCGGCGCTGCAACAGGACGGAGCGCGGCAAACGATTTACGAGCAGGAGATCAAGCCGAATCTGCACAAGCTGATCTGGTATGACTTGCGGGAGCGGCTGCCGGATGTGCGGCCGAGTGCAAGCGGAGAGGACAAGCGTCCGGCGCGCGCCAGGCTGCGGGCCAGGCAGGCGGTAGTAGCAGGGAAGCGCGAGGATGTGCGCGCGCCGCAGATGATCTGGATGCCCGCGCCTCCCGTGGAGATGCCGAAAGCATTGAAGCTGCCGAACGTTTTGGCGATAGCGGCGGCTCCGCGGCCGGTTCGGGAGTTCAAGCAGCCGGAGCCGCAGCGCGCAACGGCGGCAGCTCCGGTTTTGGCGGAGGCGCCGAAGCTATCGGAAAGCGGCCCGGCGAAGGTGGATTTAGGGGCGGCTATGCCGCATCCGCAGCGCAAGGCGTTCACGGCCCCGGCACCGGTGCGCCGCACGGACGAGCGGGTAGAACTGGCGGCCGCGCCGGAGATTGCTCTGGCGCAGGCGAAATCGGCCACCCCGGCGGTGGATGCTCCGGCGATCCGGCCGGTGCGGGCCTTCGCGGCTCCGGTTGTGGCAAAGAACGTAGAGGAGCCGGTGGAAGTGGCGGCGGCTCCGGAGATGACGGCGGCCCCTTCACCGGTGTCCATGGCTATTGTGGGACTCAATCCGGCGAAGACGATGGAGGGTCCGAAGCCCCCGGGGTCGCATGAGGGCGGATTCTCGGCGGGTCCGGCGCCGCGGCCGGATGGCGGACAGGGGACTGCGCCGAAGACGGGGATGCTGGTGGTTCCCGGCCTGATGGCAAGCGGCGGAGGCAAGGGAGCGCTGCCGGCGTTATCGGCGGCGATCGCGGCTCCGCTGCGCAGTGTGCTGCCGGCGGCGGGCGGCACGCCTTCGGCGACGGTTGCGCGGCCGGGGGCGGCGCGAGTTGCGAGCTCGCCCGATCCACGGATGGACGGCAGAGTGATCTACACGCTGGCCATACAGATGGCGAACGTCACCAGCTACTCGGGGAGCTGGCTGGTGTGGTTTGCGGAGCACCGGCCGGAGCCAGGCGAGCGGGGGTCGGCGCTGCGACCGCCTGCGCCGCTACGAAAAGTGGATCCGAAATATGTGGTGACGGCGGTGGAGGAGCGGGTGGAGGGCACCGTCCGGCTCGCGGCGCTGGTGCGCAAGGACGGTCACGTGGAGCGGATCGAGCTGTTGAAGCATCTGGACGACCGGCTGGACCGGAGCGCGGAAGAGGCGCTGGGCAAATGGGTGTTCGAGCCCGCACAGCGCGACGGGGAAGCCGTGGACATCGACGCGGTGTTCGAGATTCCCTTCCGCCTGCCGCCGAAACCGAAACGATAAATGCGACAGTTCCTGATTATCGACGCAGACGATACTCTGTGGGAAAACAACATCTATTTCGAGAGCGCGTTCGAGGAGTTTGTCGAGTTTCTGGCGCACTCGAAGCTTTCGCCGCGCGAGGTGCGCGATGTGCTGGACAGCATCGAGGAGGCGAACGCGCGGATTCACGGCTATGGGAGTTTGAACTTCGCGCGCAACCTGCGCGAGTGTTATGAGCGGCTGACAGAGCGCGATTTGCACGCGGACGACATCGCCACGGCGATGAGTTTCGCCGAGCGGATTCTGGATTGCCCGATGGAGACGATCGCGGGCGTGCCGGAGACGCTCGAGTACCTTTCGCTGCGCCACGACCTCACCTTGTTCACAAAAGGCGATCCGGAAGAGCAGAAGCTGAAGATCGACCGTTCCGGGCTGGGGCAATTCTTCGGGCACACGGCGATTGTGAAGGAGAAGGACGCCGCGGCGTATCGCGCGCTGGTGGAGGAGCGCGGTATGGATGCGGAGCGGGCGTGGATGATCGGGAACAGCCCGAAGAGCGATATCAATCCGGCGTTAGAGGCGGGGCTGAATGCGGTATTCGTGCCGCATGCGCATACCTGGGTGCTGGAGAAGCAGGAGATCCGGCCGGTGGAGGGGAAACTGGTGGTGGTGAAGAAATTCGAGGATCTGCGCGAAATGTTTTAGGCCGGCAACCCCTTTGCGGGAGCGCCGGCCTAAGAATGATAGCGGAGATGCCTAAGCTGGTTCTTACTTTTTGCCGCTTTTCCGGCGGCCGATCACGCCGAACAGCGTGAGAGCGCTGCCGAGCAGGATGGTGGTCATCGGCTCCGGCGTGAGGTTGAAGCTTTCCGTCAAATGCGAGATGTGGGTACTGTTGATCGCTCTCGCGCCGTTGTTGGAGGACAGGTCAAACGTTGTGGAAACCGCGATCGGCGTATTCACGGGAAGGAACGGGGAGAAGTTATTCGATGCGCCGCCCGAGGTATTGCCGATTGGATCGCTCGCGATGCTGGTGGCGCCGTTCTTGACGTTTACGTTGCTGCCTGCAAAGGTGCCGCTGGCAGTGCCGTGCGTTACCGCATCGCTATATGCAAAACCAGTGATCTTCACCGTCGGAGCAGCCACCGTGTAGTTGATGTTGAAATCCAAAGTGGCGCTGCTGGCGGTACCCGCGACGAGGCCGAAGTTGGCCGTCACCGTCGAACCGGCCTGCGTCATGTCAACCGTGACATTGCCGGCAGTGGGCACGGTGGTGATTCCCGACGTAGTGCCCGTACCCGAGGTGGTGTTCACAAGAATCTGCAAACTGGTGGGGTTAAACGTAAAGTTGAGCTGGCCGAAAGTGCATGTGCCGGCGGTCTCATACTGAGCCAGCGTGCTCAACGAGGTGCACAGGGGAGCCGCCTGAGCGGATCCGGACGAAACGGCGGCAGCCGCGACTGCCAATACGCCGGCGGCCAGTTTGCGGCGGCGTACCAGGAACAGGACCAGCAGGCCGGCTCCGGCCAGAACGAACGGCCCGGGCTCCGGCACGCTGTTGAAGAGGAACGTTTCGGTCGTGCTGTTGATCGTCTCGGAACTATTGGTATCGAACGCGGTCATCAGGTAATCTTTGTCCACATCAACCGCGGTCGAGGAGATGGGAGCACTCAAGGTGAGAGCCGTCCCGCCGTTGGCGATTGACTCGGAATCGGTGTTGCCCACCGCGATCATGTTGATTCCGGGGAACTGAGTCTGGCTGTTGTGATCGATGACGGATTCGCCGACCTGTGCGGACGTGCCCCCGCCGAAATCGTCGCAACTGGCGATGGACGCGTCAGCGCAGTGTCCGCCGTAATGGATCAGCGAATCGATCGACAGAGTGGTACTGATGAGTTTGATCGGCAGCGGAGCCAGGTTGTTGACGGCCGCTGTAAAGTGCAGGCGGAAGTCGGCTTCGCCTTCTGTATCGTTCACCGTCCATTGCGTAGCGTTAATCGGGGTAAACGTCAGCCCTACAGGTGCATTGGGCAGAAGTCCGTTTCCGACGATGTTCACGCGCACATCCGTATCGTTCACATTGGTGCCGACAGTGGAATAAGCGCTCCCGGCCGGCGGGAACGTGAAATCAATGTATCCGACGCTACAGGTGTTGTTTTCGTATGTGGAAAGGAGGGCACCATTTACGCAGAGGGGGGCTGCGAGCAACTGAGTACCAACGAGGGCTCCGGCTACGAGTATATACTTACCGAGGTTTTTGAAAATTGCGTCCATGAGTGCTGAATTCATCATTTCTTCTCCACGGGAACTTGGACTGTGAAAGCCCTAACGCTTCCTACTTTTGCATTCGACCGTACGTTAGGATACGGCGGGGCGAATCCCTGAGTCAATGAGCTAGGCCCTTATTTTTGCGCAGTTTACGCACGTACGGTACTAGTACAGTGACGAAAGTTAATAGCGTTGGCATTCGTTACCCATTTGGACCGTAGGGCCATTCTAGCGACTCCTGGTGCGATAGTAAACCTTTCTAGAATATGTGAGCTAAGACACGGTACTGAAGGGCGAGCTATCGAGTACTGTTAACCGTCTCTCCACATGTAGGCAATTGCATTGCAGTGACTACAGGTGGAAGCGAGGGCAACATGGAAGAAAGCTATGGTTTGCAGGATTATTCGGTGGCGGGAGAGCGGGTACAGACGGTGGACCCCGTCTGCGGTACCGTGGTGACCGAAGAAGGCGGCCGGTGGAGGACAGGCTACGCCGGGGAGACGTTTTACTTCTGTAGCAAAGACTGTCAGGTGAAGTTTGAAGAAGATCCCGGCCTATATATAGGGCAGCACGATTGATCGCCCGCGGCGCAGAAGAACCGCCGCTAGGGTCAGGACACCTGCGAGGAGCCCAATGCCGGCTGGTTCCGGAGTGGAAGTGGGTGTGAAATCATAGCTTACGCTGAGCGTAACCTGGGCGCTGGTGTGTTGCGTGAGGACGAGGTTTCCGCCGCTCACGTCCGTGGCAGTGTGAGCTGCCGCATAGGTGGGCAGGGTAAAGGCGCCGCCGCCCGGATGCTCGAAGGGAGCAAAATCCGCAGGCACGACGAGAGTGGTTGCTTTTTGGGCGCTCGCGGTGAACTCCGTTGGGATTGTTCCCGATACGGGGTTGCCGGAAGCGTCTGAAACCACCTCGCCGCCGACCGGGATGACCAGGGGATTCGCCGGGGGATCGATGTTCACGACCATTGGTGACGCGAACACGTAGCTGTTTCCGCCATCCCCTTCACTAAAGGAGAGATTGCCGTCATACGGCGGCGTTACTACGCTCGGGTCAACGATGGATACATCCATGTGGGTCCGATACAGGAAGACGTTGGCCGGCGAATTCGCGCCGGTGTTTAGAATGGTGAAGCTGGAGTTGATGGTAGCGGTGAGATCGAGCGTGATGCTGTTCAGCGTTCCGAGGTTGGAATCGAACCGGTTCAGGGTAATAGTGAACGCGGGGAAACCGGGGGAACCGTTGGGCCAATCCGTCTGGCTAAACAGCAGAGCGGACGGGTAATAGGCGGGCGGCTCCACAATCGTCGTGGCGAGAGCTGCGCCGATGCCGGGGATCCAGAGCAGGAGCAACCGGAGTGAACGGGGAAAATGCATGCGGCTGTGAGCATACTAACTCACGGCATTAACTTCCGGCAACACAAAGACGCTAACTTTTGCAACCTAAGGATCGCAGAATCAAGCAATTAGTACCGGTCGGACGGCTGCACTGGTACTAACAGGCGAGATCTTCGCGACCGATTTTGAAGTTCTCCAGATTGCCGAGCACGGTGAGGGCGATCTGTTTGGGGTCGAAGAACGTCTGGGCGATGCGTTGGACGTCGGCGGCAGTGACGGATTCGATGCTTTCGACCAGTTCGTCCAGGGTGAAAAAGCGGGCGAAGTACATCTCCTGGCGGGCCAGGTTGGACATGCGGCTGGCGGTGGATTCCAGGCTGAGCATGAGGGAACCTTTGAGATGGTCTTTGGCGCGGCGAAGCTCCTCGTCGCCGACCTGGTTTTGCTTCAGTTGGCGGAACTCGTTGACGATGGATTCCACCACTTTCCGCGCGGATTCCACGCTGGTCCCGGCGTAGATGGAGAGGCAGCCGGTATCGCGATAGGGGCTGAGCTCGGAGAAAACGGCGTAGGCAAGGCCCTGGCGCTCGCGGATGTTCTGAAAGAGGCGGGAACTCATGCCGCCGCCCAGTAACGTGTTGAGAACATAGCAGGCGAAGCGCTCTTCGTGCGGGAGCGGATAGGAAGGCACGCCGAGGCAAAGGTGAACCTGTTCGAGCGCCTTCTTGTTGCGCAGAGCGATGCGCGCATGGGTGGTGGGCGCCGGATCGTAACCGAGCGGCTGGCCAGGGTTGGCAGCTTCGAAATGTTCCCGGCAAAGGTTGACCAGGCGATCGTGGGTGAGGTTGCCGGCGCCGGTGACGAGGAGGTTCGCGGGGTTATAGACCGAGCCGTAATACTCGCGGACCATGGAGCTATCGAAGCGCTTGACGGTCTGGGGAGTACCGAGGATGGGCTTGCCGAGAGGATGGTCTTTCCAGAAGTTGGAGGAGAAGATCTCGTGGACCAGGTAGTCCGGCGAATCGGCCTCCATTTTGATCTCTTCGAGGATGACGCCCTTTTCTTTTTCGATATCCTCGTCTCGGAAGAGAGGGTTGAGGACCAGGTCGGCCAGGACGTCGAAGGCGAGGGAGAGGTGCTGGTCGAGTACCTTGGTGTTGAAGCAGACGAGCTCTTTGGCGGTAAAGGCATCGAGGTTGCCACCGATGGAATCGACGGAGCGGGCGATGTCTTCCGCGGAGCGGCGCCGCGTGCCCTTGAAGAGCATGTGCTCGATGAAATGGGAAATGCCGTTCTGTTCGGCGGTTTCGCGGCGGGAACCCGCTCCCACCCAAATCCCGACCGAGACGGAGCGGACGTGAGGCATGGCTTCGGTGATCACGCGTACGCCGTTGGCGAGCGTGGTCATCTCAATATCCCGCAGGGGACTAACGGTTGTGGTCATTTGTGGAGTGTGAAGCGGCCTTCCGTCTGGCTTTGTCTATCTTTGTAGCACTATTTGCGGGACCGTCGCCATCATCCGATTGGCTAAACTGAAATCAGCATGACGGAAGCGATCGTAGGCATGGACTTGGGCGATTTAGCCGAGGCGCTTGGCTCCGAACAACCAGCCTACCGGGCGAAACAGATTTACGACGCAGTGTATCGCGGGTCGGCGAGCGATTTTTCACAGATGACGTCGCTGCCGGCGGGGCTGCGGGCGGAACTGGCACAGCGTTTCCGGTTGGGGCTGCCGGACATCCTGCGGGTGTACGAATCGGGCGATGGCACGAAGCGGTATCTGCTGGGGCTGGAGGATGGGCGCAGCGTCGAGACGGTGCTGATGCCGGAGGGCGAGCGGGACACGATCTGCATATCGAGCCAAGTGGGCTGCCCGGTGGACTGCAAGTTCTGCATGACGGCGCTGCTCGGGCTGGAGCGGAGCCTGACGGCGGGCGAGATCGCCGGACAGGTGCTGCTGGTGAGCCGGGAGAACCGGCTACGGCAGGATGGCGGACGGCTGAACATCGTGATGATGGGGCAGGGCGAGCCGCTGCTCAATCTGCAGAACGTGGTGCAGGCGACGCGCATTCTGCTGGACCCGGCGGGCTTCGGCCTTTCGCCGCGGCGGATCACGGTATCGACGGCGGGAATTATTCCGAAGATAGAGGAGCTGGGCCGGGAGGCGGTGCGTCCGAAACTGGCGATCTCGCTGAACGCGAGCACGGAGGAGCAGCGGCAGGAGCTGATGCCGATCACGCGCAAATATCATCTGGCGGATCTGCTCGCGGCATGCAAGGCGTATCCGCTGCGGCCTTGGGAGAAGCTGACGTTCGAATACGTGCTGCTGCGCGGAGTGAACGATACGGACGCGGACGCGCGGCGGGTGGCGCGCATGCTGGCGAATTTGAACTGCAAGGTGAATCTGATCGCGCTGAATCCGGGTCCGGGAATTCCGTATGAGACTCCGGACGCGGAGCGGGTCGCGAGCTTTCAGGGGCTTGTGCGGAAGAGCGTGCCGTGTTTCGTGAGGAAGCCTCGGGGGCTGGATATCTATGCGGCTTGCGGGCAGTTGAAGCGGAGTGAGTTGGTGGAGATCGGGTAGTCGCAAGGAGCATAAGACCTTATCCCCGCCGACTCAACTAGCATCTCCCGTGAGGCTATTCGGCCAAACGGGCGGGATTCGCGTCAGAATGGATATATGCGCGCGTTCTGGTGTGTTCTTGCGATGGCGGCGGCTTGTTCGGCCCAGCAGGCGGTCCGGCCTAAGGATGTGCGGGAGATTGCGAAGGCGGGAAGCAGTGCGATTCCGCGCTTGACGGAGTTGCTGAACGACCGTTCGCGCGATGTGCGGCTGGAGGCGGTGAAGCAGATCACGGAGATCGGGCCTCCTCGCAGCCTCGACCCGCTGGTGCAGGCGACTCACGACAATGACCCGGAGGTGCAGATTGCCGCGACGGATGGCATCGTCAACTTCTACATGCCGGGGTACGTGAAGACCGGAATTTCGGGGTCTTTACGGAAGGTCGGCACGGGGATCAAGGGACGGTTTACCGATACGAACGATCAGGTGATCGAGCCGTATATCACGGTGCGAGCTGACGTGGTGGCGGCGCTCGGCCGGCTGGTGCGGGGCGGCGCGAGCCTGGACGCGCGGGCCAACGCTGCTCGCGCGGTGGGGATTCTGCGCGGCAAGGACGCCGTGGCGGACCTGCTGGATGCCACGCATTCCAAGGACACTCAGTTGATTTATGAATCGCTGATCGCTTTGCAGAAAATTCGCGACGAATCGGCGGGTCCGCGGATCGAATTTCTGCTTCGCGACCTGAATGCGAAGGTGCAGATTGCGGCGATGGAGACGGTCGGGCTGTTGCGGGATAAAGAGGCGGTCCCGGCACTCGCCGATGTGTTGCGGCGGAGCGGCGATGCCAAGGTCCGTCGCTCGGCATTGACGGCGATGGCGATGCTGCCGGATGAAAGCAGCCGCGCTCTGTACCTGCAGTATCTCAACGACAAAGACGACAGGTTGCGCGCGGCGGCGGCGGAGGGAATCGGGCGGCTGCGGAATCCGAGCGATCGGGCGGCGCTGGAGAAGGCCTGGCAGGACGAGAATAAGACGGAGCCGCGGCTTTCGCTGGCTTTCGCTTTGGTGATGGATGGGAAGACGGAGTTGAGCGAGTTCAGCCCGCTGCAATTTCTGATCAACAATCTGAATTCGGCTGCGTACAACGGCGAGGCGGAGCCGTTTCTGGTGGAGCTCGCGCGCGAACCCGCGGTACGGGCGCTGCTGTATGCGCCGCTACAATCGGGGACCAAGGACGAGAAGATCGGTCTGGCGCGCGTGCTGGGGCGGAGCGGAGACAAAAGTAGCATCGAGCCGCTTCAGAAGCTGACGAACGACGCCGACCATGACGTGTCGCAGGCTGCTTTGAATGCGGTGAGGAACTTGCAGGCGAAGCTGTGAGAGGGAAGCGGGCAGGCGAAATGCCTGCCCCACCTTACTTGGCTTTCTTCTGCTTCTGCTGACCGACGCGAACCTTGAAGTGCAGGACCTTGGAATCCTGAAACGCCTTGTGATCGTGGCGGGCCACAGTATCGGCAAGGTACTTATCGACGTCGGCATCCTTGGGCAGAACGGCCATGACAGTGAAACTATCGTTGCAGGTCGGGCAGAAGGGCCGGAACCGCTTTACATTGGGGATTGCCATACTCCTACTAATTTAGCATGAGTGGCCGGTGCGGGTTTCGGGGGTTGTTCTTGTCGCGATCCATTCTCCTTTCGATACACCTTTTACCGCTTCCTCACGGTCGCGGCTCCGTTAGCATCAACTACATACGGAGCCGTGACCGTAAGGGAGCGGTAACTGTGCCGGGGATTTTTACACAGACCCTCACGGTCGTCGTCAGCACTATGAGAGCAGGTCGGGATCGGTGGTTTTGAGTTCCAGCCATCCTTGTTGCGGGATGGCGTCTATCGGCAGGCCTCCTTGCCAGAGTGTGAAGAGGAACTTGAGGCCTTCGCCCTTGGCCTTGCCGAGCGAGGCCAGGGGGATTTTCACTTCCAGGATGCGGCTGAAGGCGCAGGTTGCCGCCGCGTTTTCGGTGTGCGCGATGGCTGCGCTGCCGTGCGAGAAGAGTATGGTGACTCCGCTTTGCTGTCCAAAGCGGAGGCGGCCTTCCATGCCGGCGAGCTCGTGTTCATAGCCGGGATGGAAATCGGCGCGCAGGTAGAAGTTGTCGCCGTCGGTGCCGTAGTGGACTTCGCGCACCAGAAATTTCTTGCCGTGCATGGAACCGGAGCGTTCATCCACCCGATAGGCGCCGGCTCCGATCCATTCAAAATATGACGTGACCTCGCCGTCGATGGCCGGAACGATGGGGCCGCTGGGCTCCACGCGCACGTCGGCAACGGCCAGCCGCAGAATGGGGCGCGACAACTCCTCGGGCGGCATGAGACCGAGAAAGCGGTACACGTTGGCGAGATGACTGCGATAGAGCTGGTCGAACTCTTCGCGATTGGCGGACTCGTGCTCCGGACCGTACCACCAGCACCAGTCGCTGCCTTCGGCGATGAGCAGCTCTTCGAATGCCATGCGGCGCTGCTCTTCGCTGGCGCCGGTGGCATCGTCATACGCCTGACGGGCGCGCAGAAGCTGAGTCCAGGCCTGATTGTCCTCGTCGGCGCCGATCCACACGTCGAAGTTGGCATTGATCCAGGAACCGGGAAAGATGTGGTCCAGAGGCTCGGGCGGCAGCAACCGGAAAGCTTCGGCCACGGTGACGGCGCGCATTCCGGGGTCGGCTGCGATGCGGCCATACAGTTCGCGAAAGAAGGGGCGGCCGTTGCGATCGTAATACTCCCAGGCGTTTTCGCCGTCGAGGATGATGGGCACGAGCGCGTCGCGGCCCGCGGCGAGAATGCCTCCGCAGTTTTCGCGGATGCGATGGAGGAAATCGGTGGCGGCGGTGGCGGCATCCATCTTCGAATAAACGAAACCGATGAGGTCGCTGAGGAAGTGATCGCGAAAGATGACGCCGAGAGCGTGGCCGTCTTGCGACCAGCGATACGGCCGGTAGAGTCCATCGACGGAGACGCCGCGGGACAGCGTACGGTTGAGGACTCCGGAATCCGTGGCGGCCCACTCGAAGCCGAGCTCGGAGGCGTGGCGAAAGACTTCATCGGAGACGGAGCCTTCACTCGGCCACAGGCCTACCGGGGCGACTCCGAATTGCGTTTTGCAGAATTCGCGGGCGAGCTCGAGCTGGCGCCGCGCATCATTGGGATAGCGGAAGCGCGGCGGGAGCGGGACACCGGGGTGGGAAACGGAAGCGATGTTCGAATCGCACAGCAGCGGCAGAATCGGGTGGTAATAAGGCGTGGTCGAGATCTCGATTTGTCCGGTTGCGGCGAGTTTCTGGTAAATGGGCAGGACGAGCGATACGATCTCGCGCTGCTTTTCGCCCATGCGCCGCTGGTCTGCGAGGGTGAAGTTGCGGCCGCGCTGAATCCAGCCGCGGACTTCAGGATCGCCGGATTGTATGTCTTCGTCGAACCAGGCGAGCTGCGACCACATCTGCAGATCGCGGAATTCCTGTATGCCGAAGAGCGAACGTCCGCCCGCGGCTTTTTGCGCGTTCCACGCATCGTAGAGCTCGCCGTAGCGCGGATAGCGATAGATCATGCGGTGCGGGTCGGAATAGAAGGAGTGGCGGAGGAGCGATGCCTTGTCTTCTTCGGTGAGCGTCTCGGCAGGCTTGAGCGCGAGTTGGAGGAACGGGTCCACGGCTTCGCCGGAGGCGTATTCGGCCACCTGCTGCATCATGGAAGGAACAAGGTTGAACGTCTGCCGGATCGCGGGGAACTCTTCGAGAATGCGCGCCATGCCGTAGTAATCCTTGAGCGCATGCATACGGGTCCACGGCAGTTTGTATTCGCCGCTGATGAGGTCCTTATAAAACGGCTGGTGCATGTGCCATAGGAAGCACAGGTTGATTTGTGGCATTGAGGCGCGAGTTTACTTTCCGAAATAACTGCGGACGGGCGGCGGCGGAGTGGTGCCTTTGATGGCACGCCAGAGCGCGTCGTTCATTTCATCGTCGTCGTTTTCGTCGGCTTCGTCGAACTTGAGATCGTCGTCTTTTTTGGCGGCGGGCGCGGCTGGCGGATTGTGTTCGGTCAGCGAGTAACGCGGGCGTTCGGGGACGTAGGCACTGGTATCCGGCTTGCTTTGGAAGGCGGCGGCCATGGGGCGCGCGGAGGCATCGAACTGCGTCATGGGCTTGAGGCCGAGAATGAGCTCGATGGTGCGCAGCATGGACGCGGTGTTGTACATGGTGCTATCGACAGTGTGGCGCTTGGTGTACGCGGAGATCAGGAAGGCCTCCGAGCGGTGCGAGTCGACGTGATCCGGGCCGTTTTGCGCATCGTCCTCAAGGATGCAGATGACGGTATTGGTCCAGAAGCGCGACTTGGAGATGCCTTCGACGATCTGGCCGACGGCGTAATCGTTATCGGCGGCCGAAGAGTACGGATGAAGCTTGCCGGCGGCGCTGCCGTAGGTGTGGTCGTTGCCGAGGCGCATCACCATGAGGCGAGGCATTTCGCCCGTCTTTTCGAATTCCGCGAGATCGGCGAGGAAGATTTTGGCGCGATCGATGTCGGGGTAGTCGAGATCGAAGCCGCGATATTTATCGTTCGTGTACTTGGCGAGGACGGGATCGCGAACGCCGGTGATCTGCGGCTCGCCGGTGGGCGGCGCCTTCTTGATCTCGTTCACCATGTAGCCATAGTTCCTGATGGAGACGCCGGCGAGCGCGGCGCTGGTCCAGAGATAGCCGGCGGGCGGCTGCGAGGCGATATCCTGTTCTTCGAAATCGTAAACGCCGCGGCGCTTGGAATAGTGGTTGGGCCACATCTTCTGCACGTAATCGGGGGCGATGGCGGCGGTGGACCAGTTGTGGCCATCGGCGGACACGTCGGCGTTCACGTAGAAGTTGTCGAACAGGACGAATTCGCGCGCGAGCTTGTGAAGGTTGGGTGTGATGTTCTCGGTGAAGAGCGCGAGTGATGGGTCGCCGTTGCCTTCCTTCAGATCGCCGAGAACCTGATCGTAGGTGCGGTTCTCGCGGACGATGTAGAGCACGTGCTGAATGGGCGTCGGCATGGTTTCGTCGAGTTGCTCATCGCGATAGGGCGAGTTCGACATGGCCTTCTGCGTCCATTGCTCGAGTTGCTGGGTGGTGAACGGCGGGATCCAGGACGCGGTGCCGGTTTGCATTCGTCCGACGAAGTATTCATTGGCGACACCCAGATGGACGGGCTCGGCGCGGCGGATGGGGGTGGGGCCAAGGGGATTGGGGTACGAGCGAAGGCCCTTGCCATTGATGATGACGAGGGTGTTATCGGCGAGGACGCGCACGGCGGTGGGATACCAGCCCGCGGGAATGAAGCCTTCGACGCGCGTGCGGTCGTGGGCGACATTGGCGACGGCGGCGACGTTGCCATCGGAACAGGCAATGAAGAGGCGGTTGCCATCGGGGCTGAGGGCGAGCGCGGAGGGCGTCATGCCGAGCGGCTGGCGCGGGGTCATGCTGATGTTGATGACTTCGACGACTTTCAGCTCGCTGCCGGAGTCCAGTCCGACCGCGTAGACATTGTTGCTGTGCGCGGCGGCAACGAAGAGGCGGGAGGTCCAGGTGGGCGAATCGGGAGATCCTTCACTGGGTCCGTTGCGCCAAACGATATCGGTGGGGTGCGCGCCGAGGGTGACGTGCGCGGTCTGATTGCCGGTGGCGGTGTCGTATTGGCCGAGATTGCCGTCGGCCCAATGAGTAACGAAGAAGCTCTTGCCATCGTGCGCGAAGAGGATGCGGTAGGGGCGGCGTCCGGTGGTGACCCGGCTGATGACCATACCGGATTGCGGGTTGATGACCGCGATGGAATTCTTGTAAAGCTCCGCGGCGTAGAGCAGGCGGCCATCGGGAGTCATGGCAACGTCGCCGATGAAGTCATTGTCTTTGTGCGTGGCCGCGGGGACGGTCGCGAAGGTGCGGGCGGGGGTGAGCTTGCCGTTTTCGAAGGCGAATTCAAAGACTGCGGCCTTGGAGCCTCCGCCCACGTAGACGCGGTCGCCGGCCGGATTGAACGTGAGGCCGAGCCAGCCATCGGCGACGGGCGTGCTGCTGGTGACGGTTCCGGTGGCGGTATCGATGACGCTGATGGAGGGCGGACGGTAGCCGCCGTTGAGGACGAGGAGGTGCTTGCCGTCTTTCGACAGGGCGGAGGACATCGGGAGGGTATCGAGGGGCACCTGTTTGCCGATGGGATCGAGCTTCCACCCGGAGTTGAGGAGGAAGGCGCCTCCGGGAAGCGGTCCGACGCGCTCGGGCGGCGCGGGTTGGGAACTGAGGAAGGCGGCCAAGCCGAGGGCCGCGGCGGGGAGAGCGATTCGGACGAGAAGCTTAGGCGACATGGATCTCCCATTTTACTGCCGGGGCGGCGGTGATGCTTGGGAAATGGGCAGGCCTGCTTGGCAAGTGGGCAGGCCTGGAGGCCTACCCTACCAGGACGGTGGGGGCTCCCAGGACTATGGTGCCTCCGTGGGCGGTGAGATCTCCCAGGCGGGCTTGGGGTTGACCTATCGTCAGGACGGTGAACGAGCCCAAGGCGATTACGTCGGGCGGACCTACGCAGACCGCCATGTCGCCGACTCTGGCAGCGGGCAAGCCGCAAATAAGAACCGTGATGCCTCCGGGCGGCAGAATCGGGCCGCCTACGTGGGGCACGATTCCCGTGACCATCGGACAAACGTGCATGTCGGTGATGCGGGCCGCGGGCATTCCCATTATTTCTTCTCCCAGAGTTTGATTCGGGTGGTGACGTCGACACCTTGAGCGATGAACGACTGGAACTTCTCGGGGCCTTTTTCCGGTTCTTTCCCGAGAGCGGCGAAAATGATGGCGCCTGCGACGGCCTTGGCGGTGAGGAATTCGCCGGGCGGCACGGGCGGCGCTTCGGGCGGCGCGAGACTTCCTCCGCTAAAAAACGCGGCGAGACCGGCGCAACCGGTCGCCGACCCGAAACCCGCTTGTTCGGCGGCTAAGTGGGCGGCGCGGCGATTGTCTTCGCTCGGTTGCGCGATCCACTTTTCGGTAGCGTCGAGGGAGGCTTTGGTCTTGGCTTCGGGCGCATCACCGGCAACGCGCTTGGCGCAGACCCACGCCCACCACACTGCTTCGCGCTTGGGCAGCGCGTGCGCGAGGAAGCGAACCGCGTCGGGGAAAAGCTTCTTTTCCGAAAGGAGCGCGACAAAGGCGGACGGAGCGGTGTCCGCGCCGAGCAGCGCGAGAGCCTCGGGGCTGAGTTCGGCGGCAGCGGAGACCGCGGCCGAAGGGGATACGGATTGTGCGGCGCCGCCCATCAGTTGATCATCACGATGCCGCCCTTGACGGTGGTCATGGCGGTTCCGCTCACTTGAACCATAACGCCCTGCACCTGCACCTGAACCTGGCCTTTGATGGAGATCATCATCCCTTCCATGGTAATTCCCATCTGATCGATTGTGATTTTGCTCTGGCCGACTTTCAGAGTGATGGACTGCATGGCCTCTGTACTTGCAGCTCCGAGATCGAGGTTCGTGGTCTGATTGCCCATGGACAGCTTGATGGACTGGTCGCCCATTTTTAGCTCGGTGCTCTGATTGCCCATTTTCAGGACAGTGCTCTGATTGCCCTGTTCCAGCGTGATACTTTGGTTGCCCTGCTTCACGGTGATGGTTTCGTTGTTGGTGACGGTTTGGGTTTCGTCGTTCTTGACCGTAGTCACGCGGTCGTGATCCACGGTGCGGGTCTCGTCATTCTCCACTTCCGTGATCAGATCTTTTTCCGCGTGCATGAAGATCTGTTCGGCGCCCTTTTTGTCTTCGATACGGATCTCGTTGAAATTCGCCGCACCGCCGCCTTTGGAACTGCGGCTCTTGATTCCACTTTGCGTGGCATTGCCCGGCAGATCGTACGGCGGCATCTGCATGGCGTTGTAGACGCTTCCGACGATGAGCGGATGATCGACATCGCCGTTGACGAAATCGATCACCACTTCCTGACCGATCCGGGGAATGTGGATGGCGCCCCACTGCTTGCCCGCCCAATAGGTAGCGACGCGGCACCAGCAGGAGCTGTTTTCATCGTTCTTGCCCTCGCGGTCCCAGTGAAACTGCACCTTCACGCGGCCGTACTTGTCCGTGTAAATCTCTTCGCCGCCGGGACCGACCACGATGGCAGTCTCTACGCCGCGCACCGCCGGAAGGGGAGTAACGATCGGCGGGCGATAGTGGACGTCCGCCGGAATGCACTCGAACTGATTGTCGTAGTGTCCGCCTCCGGCGCCTCCGCCCATCTCGATCGGCTGGCGGGCGGTGTGAGTCACGGCGATCAGAGTGTAGGAGCCATTGGACTCGGAGATGGAATGGTTCTTCAGGTTGAATTTGTAGCCGGGGCAGAATTGGGGGTGGGTGCTTGTGCCGCGATTGATCTGGCCTTCAGCCTCTTCGGCCTGCATACGAATTTTAGCGAGCGGATCGGCATCGCCCTGCTTGTCGTAACCGCCCGGATAGTCGTAGCATTCGAGCTTGCCGTTGTTGGTCAGCTTGATGATGCTACTGCTGGATGCGTTCAGGTGTGTGGACGGCGTTTCGAAGGACCAGTCGCCCATGGTGACTTTACCGATGGTGTACTCCTGCGATTTGCTCCAGGAGTAGATGCGGTCGTCATCGCGCACTCCGCCGATGACCTCCTCGAATTCCACGTCGCTGCCGCCCTCCAGATCCGCAAAAACGGTCGGGCTATCGCCGAGGACCAGGGTGTGGCTTCCATTCGTGTGCTGGTAGAAATAGAAAATCCCTTCGTCTTCCATGAGCCGGTTGATGAAGGCGAAGTCGCTCTCGCGGTATTGGACACAGTATTCGCGCGGATTGTACGTACCGGTGAGCGACATTTTCAGCGTGCCGCTGAGCCCTTTTTCGGCGAGGATCTGCTGGACGATATCGGGAACGCTCTTATTCTGAAAAATGCGATTGGTTTGCGTCTGGTCCAGGAACCACGTATCGGGGACGATGCGCAGCGTGTAATGGGTGACGTCGCGCTCCCGATCGTACACGCCCTCCGATATGGAATTGACGATGCCGTTGAAGTGGCGGGTAGAGGTTGAGCCGCGCACGGCGGCAGTTACGCTTTTGCCGAGGATGTCTTTGAACTTGATCGGCGAGGAACCTTGCCACACGGTATCGGCTTCGAAGTGAAACAGGGCGGAGACGGCTTCGCGCGCGCGGAAGGCCACGAGCACAAGCGCGTCGGCGCCGAGAGGAGTGGTGATTTGCAGGGCCCGGTCGGATTGTATGAAGGGCGTCATGCGTTACTCTCCTGGAGCGCGATGGTTACCCCCGGCACCGTTTGCCGCTCCGTGACGGGGTTGCGAAAGAATATCGAATTGCCTTTTGCCGCATTCAAACGCACTCGCATTCCGGGCACCTTTTACCGCTCCCTTACGGTCGCGGCTCCGTATGTAGTTGATGCTGCTAACGGAGCCGCGACCGTGAGGGAGCGGTAAAAGGTGCATCGAAAGGCGCATGCAGCGCGACGGGAACAACAGCCGGGTTGTTCTTTCCCAACCCCTCACGATCGCGGCTCCGTTAGAGTGCTTCATCGCCTTTCGAATTATTCTACAGTCCTGCTACTGATACAAAAACGCTCCATCGGGTGCGATGGCCACGTGGATGCGGTCCAGCTTCTGGCGTTCGGCCATGCGGCCCAGGATCTGGCGCGAAATCTCGGGAAGCAGGGTGTTGGTCAGAATGTTATCGACGTTGCGCGCTCCGCTTTCGACTTCGGTGCAGCGGCGCGCCACTTCTTCGACCAGCGCTTCATCGTGCGTGAGCGAGATCTTGTGAGTTTCCTGCAGGCGGCGCTGGATTTTGCCGACTTTCAGGCGGACGATCTGCTTAAGAGCTTCGTCGCGCACCGGGAAGTACGGAATGATGACCATGCGGCCCAGGAATGCGGGCTTAAAGATCTTGTTGAGCTCGGGCTTCAGGGCTTTGACCAGGCCTTCGGAGCTGGGCATGGTCTCGGGATCGGCCGTAAGCTTCATGAGCGTATCCGTGCCCGCGTTGGAAGTGAGCAGGATGACGGTGTTCTTGAAGTTGATTTCGCGGCCCTCGCCGTCTTCCATCATGCCTTTATCGAAGACCTGGAAGAAAAGCTCGAGCACATCGGGGTGCGCCTTCTCCACTTCATCGAGCAGCACGACCGAGTAGGGTTTGCGGCGGACGGCTTCGGTAAGAACTCCGCCTTCTCCGTAACCGACGTAGCCCGGAGGCGAGCCCTTGAGGGTGGAAACGGTATGCGCTTCCTGGAACTCGCTCATGTTGATGGTGATGAGGTTGCGCTCGCCGCCGTAGAGAAGGTCGGCGAGGGCCAGCGCGGTTTCGGTTTTGCCGACGCCGCTGGGCCCCACCAGCATGAAGACGCCGATGGGCTTGGACGGATCTTCGAGGCTCGCCTTGGAAGTGCGGATGCGCTCGCTGATCATGCCGAGCGCGTGATCCTGCCCGATGACGCGGCGGCCGAGGTGCGATTCGAGTTTAAGAATGCTCTCGACTTCGTCCTTCATCATCTTGCCGATGGGAATGCCTGTCCAGGCGGAGACCACGTCGCCGACGATGTGGGCATCCACGCAAACGCGCATGAGCGGGGTCTCGCCCTGAATTTCATCGAGCTGCGCATTGAGGGCGGCGAGCTCTTCGCGAAGCTGCTCGGGCGATGCCTGCGGCGGCGGAGTTTGCGCGGCGTCCGTAGCGGGCGCGGGCGCGGCGGCGGCTTGCGCGACAGGCTGAGCGGGCACTTCGAGCGATCCGCGGATCTCGCGGATGCGGCTCACGATGCCGCGTTCTTTTTCCCAGCGGGCCTGTAGGTCGGCGAGGCGCGCTTCGGTTTCGGCTTTGCGCTTGGCGATGGCCTCGAGCCGCTCGGCGTGGTCTGCGCCGAGGGCGGATTCGCGCTCCAGCACGCGGATCTGCACAGCGCAATCGTCGATCTCGCGGGTGGCGTCTTCGACGGCCGGCGGCGTGGCGTTCTGCCCGAGGGAGAGACGCGCGCAGGCGGTATCGAGCACGCTTACGGCTTTATCGGGAAGCTGGCGATCCGGCAGGTAGCGGTGCGAGAATTTGACGGCGGATGCGAGACCTTCGTCGAGGATGCGCACATTGTGATGCTTTTCGAGCGCCGGCACGATACCGCGGAGCATGGTTTCGCATTGCTTCTCGCTGGGCTCTTCCACTTTGATGACCTGGAAGCGGCGGGCGAGCGCGGGGTCTTTTTCAAAATACTTTTTGTACTCGGACCACGTGGTGGCGGCGATGGTGCGGAGTTCGCCGCGGGCGAGAGCGGGCTTGAGGAGGTTGGCGGCATCGTTCTGCCCGGCTGCGCCGCCCGCGCCGATCATGGTGTGAGCTTCATCGATGAAGAGGATGATGGGGGTCGGCGAGCTCTTCACTTCTTCGATGAGACCCTTGAGGCGGTTTTCGAATTCGCCTTTGATGCCGGCGCCGGCTTGCAGAAGCGCGAGGTCCAGCGTGCGGAGCGTAACGTTCTTGAGCGGAGGCGGCACGTCGCCGTTGGCGATGCGCAGCGCGAAGCCTTCCACGACGGCCGTTTTGCCGACGCCTGCTTCGCCGGTGAGGATCGGGTTGTTCTGCCGGCGGCGGGTGAGAATATCGATGATCTGGCGAATCTCGAAATCGCGGCCGAGCACCTGGTCGATCTTGCCCTTTTTGGCGTTCTCCGTGAGGTTGACGGTGAACTGATCCAGGTTCGGCGTCTTGCCGCCGGGCTTGGGCGCTCCGGGCGCGCCGGGAGCGGAAGCGGCGGCCGGCTCGGCGGCGTACTCGCCGGAATCTTCCATGATGGCGGGCAGAATCTTGCGCAGCTCCTGCGGCTCCACCTTCTGCAGTTCCTTGCTGACATCGCGGACAATGCGCGAGAGCTCTTCATCGGAAACGAGAGCGAGAACGGCATACCCGGAGCGCACCTGGGCGGCTCCGAATTCCAGAGAGCCGATGCTCCACGCTTCGGTGAGCATGCGATGCAGCGACGGGCTGAAGGCGGGCGTGCGCGCATTGCCGGTTTTGAGCTTATCCAGACTGCGCGCCAGTTCACCGGCGAGGCGCGATTTATCGACGCCGAATTGATTGAGGATGCGCGCAAAATCGGAGTCGGTCGCATCCATCAGCTTGACGAGGAAATGCTCGATCTCCACGTCATAGTGGGTACGCGCCAGACACAGCCCGGCGCCCCCTTCGAGAGCGGCACGGGTGGTGTCGTTCAGCTTGGAAACAATTGCTTTCAGACTAATTGCCATTAAAGGGTCTCCTATAAATCTAAAATCGTATCTCCGGGGTCGCGATCCAGCGGAGTGGATTTTGCCCAGGTGGTCCAGCCGAGACGCGGGCCCGGCTCCCCGCGGTCATCCAACTCGCAGGGGGGAACGTCTTCGCGCCGCAGGACTAGCTGCAATTCCATGTCGTACTCGCCGCCTGCGTAAAAAGAAGCGATCGCGCGGACATGGCGGTAGCCTTCGCCGCCGGGCAGAAAGTCCATATATCGTTCGAGGGTGAGCGGGCCCAGGCGAATGCGCACGCGCGATTGCTGGTCCCAAATCTCGTCGCCCACCACCGCGCCGATACCGAGCTGTTCGGCATCGCTGTTGCCTTCGCCGAGACAGCACTGCGAATCCTCGTCGACGGGGTACCATGCGCCTACGAACTGTTCGATTTCGGCGGCGACTCCGAAGTAATCCATGAGAAGCTGGCGAAGTCCGGCAGCGGAGCGGGCGTGCGTGGAAAGCAGGCCGGCGTAGAACAGGAGAGAATCGTCGGAGACGTCCTGGCGATCCTGCAATCCGTGGGTTCCGAGGCCGAGCAGCGCCAGCAGATGATGCGAGAAGCGGTCGCGCTCGCCGCGCTCATAGGGAATTGCGAAGCGATATTTTTCCCACGCCTGGCAGAACAGCGACACCATGCGGTGGTTGAAGATGTCGAAGAAGTCGCGGAGGGTGGTGTCCTTGTTGCGCAGCCGTTCGCGAACGAGCGCGCTGTAATCCAGCGGCAGCACGCCCAAAGGTCCGGTGAGCCCCATCATGTTGACGCGCATGAGAGGCGGCGTGCGGGTGGTATCCAGCGATTGAATCTGGCTGGCCGGGAATGCGACAGAAGCTTGCGCTCCGAAACGCACGGCTTCGTCGCCCGGATGGGTGAAGCGGCCCACTACCTGCCGGCCGGGATTCATCAGTTCCAGCAGGCGCACCGCCTGAAAGAACTCGAAGCGGTACGGCTCCTTGTAGAGATCCGCGCGAATGGGCCAGCGGTCTTGGTTCGCGGCCGCCTCTTCGGGCGTCAGATCAGGATTTTCCGGCCGGCTCGGGGTGGCCATTGGCGGACAATCTCCTTTCTCTGCCGCGTGCGGAAACGCAACTGGCTGAAGCTGTTCATGGAAACGTACAGGCCCAGAAATGTTTCCATTACGGCGGCGAGCAGATATACGCCGCTGCCGGCGAACTGTTCTTCATCGAACTCGATTTCCACCTGCGTACCGCGCGCAAAGGCGACGCCATCGGCGGAGACCACGCGCGCGAAGTGCCGTTTGCTGGCGAGCGCGGTGATGCCCTGAATCTGTTTTTCGGAATAGGTGGAGCCCGTGAAATTATAGAGGCGCAAGATCTCCTGCAGCGCTTCGCGGCCGTTTTCCACCAGCGAGAGGTAATTCAAGGAGAGCTGGGAAACCAGGCGCCACAACGCGCCGCTGCTCTGCGGCGGACGCAGCGTATCGGTGGGCTTCATCAGCGCCACGATGCGCTTGACGCCCACGGACGCTTCGACTTCGAAATCCCCCGCGGGGTTGCCGAAGGGAAGGCGCGAGGGCAGGTCGCGATTGCTGCAAATGGTGCGGATCGTGAGCGTGTCCACGTCCGGGCGAATGGGCCGCGAGGAGAGATCCACGAGCGAGAGAAATACTTCGGTGCCTTCGTCGTTGCGGAAGCCGGAAGGGCGGCGCGCCGCGTGCCAGAAGGCTTTGGGCTTGTTCTGTCCGTTGCCGTGGCGATAGGAATAGAACGGCTCGAGCGTGAGGACTTCGCGCGTATCGGGATTGGAGTTGACTACCTCCAGAATCTCGAACACCTCCATGGCGTGCCGGTGGTTGATGTCCGGAATGACAGGATATTCGTAATGCGAGTGGCTGAGCAGAATGGGTTCGGCGGTCTGCTGAAAGAGATTGACGATGGGCACGCAGCCCAGGCGGAACGTGCCCGCGGAAACGCCGAGTTCCATCATCTGGCGGCGGTCCGTGCGCTCGAAAGGCGAGATGAGCAGGATCAGCTCGACGCTGCTGCCGAAGCCGGCGGCGCAGACCCGGTCCAGATTCGCGATATCGACGAAGAAGAACTTTTGCGGGAAGCAGAAGTATTCCTGAAGCAGGCCGTAGCCGGCGAACGAACGGCGCGGATACGGGATCACGGCTTCATCGTCGCCGAACCCGACGGGGCGCAGCGAGTTGGAAGGAAGATAGATGGGCGCGCGATTTTTCTGGTTAGGGTCGCGGGCCAGAATCTGCACGCAATTGTTGCTCAGCAGCTCATACAGATTGTGGACGAGGTTGCTTTCTCCGTTCAGGTAGAAGCGAAGCGAATTCAGCGCGAGCTGGGAGAAGGGGACGTCGCCGGGACACTTGAGCAGCAGCCGGACGGCGGCGACGGCGTCGGTCGCGCGGATTGCGGGCTGCAGGCGGTCCGGCGTTTTCCATTCGGCTTCGGCCACTTCGACCGGCCAGAAGGTGAGGTCGTAACAGGTGCGGAATTTGCACGGCACTCCCTGCACGGGACGGGAGCGGAGGACCGCGCCGCGCTCCACGCGCAGGCCGTCCTCGGGCGATACCTGTTCGTAGTCGACCTGAAATTCCGCGATGCTCATGGAGGGAATCGGCCGCAGGTAATGAGGATACAGGATGCTGAGGAGCGATTCGGTGATCTCCGGGAATTCGTCGTCGATCTTCAGGTGGACGCGCGCGGCGAGAAAGGAGAACGCTTCGAGCATGCGCTCGACATGGGGATCTTCGCACTTATCGGGTTCGAGGACGAGGCGCGATGCGACTTTCGGGTACTTGGCAGCGAACTCCGCGCCCATCTGGCGAAGGAACGAGAGCTCGCGCTCGTAGTACGTCAGCAGTTCATCCCGCACTGCCGTCTCCCTTCACCTGATACTCGCCGCTGGTGAGCTGCAGGACCGTGTCGAAGGAGATGTGCTCGGGGGCCGGATCCATTTCGAGCAGCCCTTCAATTTGAAAGCGGAGAACGTGCTGCGCTCCGGAGGCGGCTTCGAGCAGCACCACTTTGACGCGCGAGAGGCGCGGCTCATAAGTGGAGAGCGTTTGCTCAATCATGCGGCTGAGGCGCGCGCGATCCCGCGAGGAGGCCCAACTCATCGACGTGAGGTCCGGCAGTCCGAAATTGAAGACGCTCTGCTCCAGTTCCGGAAACTCGCTGCCCGCGGGCGACGGAGTACGGCGCGTGTTGAGCAGCCACTCCAGGTCGCGGCGCAGGGAGGCTTTCAATTGGCGCACGCTGGCAGCGCGGGTCGGCGGCGGCTCCGTGGAGGATTTCGGGTCGTTATCGATCAGCCGATCGAGCACGGATTGTGTGACGGAAAGCTCGGGCTCCCAGCGCGCCATAACTTATCTTCCAACGTTCAGGGCCTGGAGCGGGTCCAGGCGGCAAATCCAGGAGTAGAGCTTCTGGCGTTCTTCGGGCGAGGCATCGCGGGCTATGCCATAGAGCAGCGCGAGCGGATGCGCCACCACGTCGGGAGCTTCCCAGTCTTCCAGTCTGCGGCGTTCGATCTCGCCGGCAAGCTCCTGGAGAATGGGATGCGCGACGGCTTCGTGGCCGACGCTGACGCAGAGCTGGGCGAGTTGCACCTTGCGCTGGAAACGCGCGCGGCCGCTGCGTTCCTGACCGAGTTCGCGCATCAGCATTTCGATGCCTTCCTGCGGGCGGCCGCTGCGCGCGGCCTGCATCGCGAGCTCGAACGTATCGGGCACGGCGGCAGCTTCAGGGCCGGTAGGCTGTTCCCACGCGGGCGGCGGCGTATAAGCAGGCTCGGGCGCGGCGGCAATGGGCTCCGGCGGAGGAGGAGTTACTTCCTCTTTTAACCAGGCGACCGTTTCCGCATTGGCGACGGGCGTATCGTCCATCAGGGTGAACTGCGGGAGATCGGGATAGTCGGCCAGCAGGGCACGCAGGCTGGAGAGGACAGCGCCGCGAATGTTGGCGTACCAGGAACCGAGCTCATAGCAGGCGCGCGCGACGTAGCGTTGCAGATCAAGCCAGCCGCGTCCGCACTCCTCGCCCATGGCGAGCTCGCAAGCTTGCAGCACTTCGGCCCAATTGCCTTCGAGCGAGAGCTTCTTGATGTTCTGCCGGATTTCCGTGGCGGGCGCGCTCAGCAGGCTCTGATCCACGCTAGTGCCACCGGCGCGGAGCTCACCCCAGCGGAGGCCGCGGAGCAGGAGGTAGGGCGCGGGGTCGTATTGATCGTGCTGGCGGAGAAATTTGGCGACCGCAATCACGCATCCGATCGCGTCGGGACGGTCGGCAGGCTCGGCCGATAGAGCGCCTTTTTTGACCGGAGCGCGCGCCGGCGCAGCGGCGGCGGAAGCGCTGACCGCAACAGCCTCCGGCTCGGGTTCCGGCTCGGGCTCGGCCTCCGGCTCGTCGGACGCGACAGGCTCATCCGGCTCCTTTTCGCGCTTGGCCTGCAACAGAATGTAAGCGGTCTGGCGAACTTCCTGCAACGCGCGCTCAAGCGTGCCGAAGGAGGGCGCCACATCGCCGAACTTTTCATCGCAAAGCTCGGAGAGAGCTTTCACGGATTCGAGCGCGCCATCGAAATTCTCGACCAGCGCGACGTAAAACGCCTTCGACGTTTCGCTGAAAGCCTTATCGAAATCTTCCTGCGTGGGCTTTTTATCGGCGATGGCCTGTTCGCGCAAAGCGCGCTTGGTGTCGCTTTCGGCGGCCTGCTCCTCCGTGCCGATAGCGCGGGATTCCTTGTACTGAAACCAGTTGAGTCCGCTTTTTGTGAGGCCGACGCTCTTGACGGGAATTTCCAGGCGGTCGCCGAGCCATTGCAGCGGAGTGGCGCGGAATTCGGCGTCGCCGTCCTCAAGTTCGGGATAGATTCCTTCCCAGAAAGTCTCGAGCAGGGAGCGGATGGCGTCGAGAGTTTCGCGGAAGCCGGCGATTCCTTCCCGGCGCAGCATGGCTTCGGCCAGCCACGCAGCAAGTTGCAGATCTTTGGTCTTGGTAGCGAGAGCCTCGCCGGCAAGCTTGATGACCAGCGGCCAATCGGCGACTTTGCGTTCGCGCGCCCAGATGCCTTGCGGACCTTCGTCGTCCTCGCGCCGCGCTTCCTTGATCTTGTCGAAGACGGGCGCGTAGCGCAAATCCTCGCCCGCCGGCTTGGCTTCCGAAACCGGATTCAGCAGGTCATTGCGCAGAGGCATGGGCTTGAGGTGTAGTTTCGGCGGCGTTGAGCTCCAGGCTGCGAACTTCCAGCAGCGGAATCTCTTCGCCATCCACTAATAGCATCTTCTGCCCGAAGGGCACGGCTTCCCCGCCCTGCTCTTCCCAGACAGTGACGCGGCCGAGGCGAACGGCATCGTCGGCGTGCTTGAAGGAGAATGGCGAGAGCGCCGGGATCAGCACCTGGCCAAGTTCCTGGCCATTGAACGACGGGCCGGTGAGCACGGTGGCGGGAATCCACAGAAGATCGCGGAGACGCTTCGGCGCTTCCATTTGGATGGAAGCGACGTGCTCCAGAGGGAGCCACAGATAATCGCCGGCGGCGAAAATTTCCAGACGCGGTCCGAGCCGCGGATCGGCATCTTCTAGCGATTGAAACGGCTGGCCGTTCAGCGTTCCGGAATGCGATTCCGGCGTGGACGCCGGATCGGAATACTGCGCTTTTTCGAAGACCTCGCGGCGCGTGCGCTCGGCGGCGAGAGCGGCGCGGTAAAGCAGCGCGCCGGTGGTGGCATCCGGGCTCTCCTGGGCGATGATTTCCAGATGCTTCTCGGCGCGATCGTACTCGCCGGCGAAGCAGAGCAGTTCAAATAAAAATGTGCGCTGCCTGGTGTCCGCCGGGTTGTCGCGCAGCACTGCGACGAGCGCCTGTATGGCAGCATTGAGCTGGCCGGCGTTGAAGAGTTCTTTTGCAGTCATGAGTTAAGGGGCCCCAAAAAAACAGCGCACAGGCAGCCGCCAGGCCGCCTGTGCACCGAAGTACAAACAACTAGACTTTCGCGTTCTTCGAGAGGTTCCAGCCGAAGGCCTGCTTGTTGCCCAGCTTGCCTTTTTCATCCTGCGGCCAGTAGGTCACAACGATGCTCTTGGCGCTGAGCGACAGGCTCTCGGATGGCTTTCCGCCGCCGGCAGCTCCGCCCCAGCTGATGCTGTCTACGAACACCTCGGTGAGATCGTACTGGAAGTAGGTCTCGGTGGTGTCGTTGCCCGTGGATTCACGCACGACCATGCTGCCCGTCTTGATGTGCGTGCCCATGCAGCAGGACTGAAACAGCTTGGGGGATGCTACGTCAAGCTGCTTCTGGAAAGAGATCGATGAGATGTCGACCTTTCCGGCGCCCGAACCGGTTCCCATGGAAACCGTGGAGTGGTTGGCCGCCCCGTTGCTGAAGCTGAAGGCTTCAATCCACTTCTCGGCTCCCTTTTTTTCGGACTCGCCGTCGATTCCATCTAACTTAAGAAAAATTTCTACTGCCATTTAACGTTCCTCCTCTTCCTCTGCTCTCAAAAATGGTTTACTTTGCACCCTGCGGGATTTCCGCAACCAGCCGCAACGATACGGACAACTCGTCGAGCTGGAAGTGCGGTTTCATGAATGCCACGGCGCGATAGACGCCCGGCTTGCCGGGGACGTCCACCACTTCCACCCTCGCTTCACGCAGAGGGCACTGTGCCTTCATGGTCGCGGAAGCATCGTCCATGGCGATCACGTATTTCTGGATCCAGCGATTCAGGAATTCTTCCGCCTGGGTCCGCGACATGAAGCTGCCGATCTTATCGCGCATCATGGCCTTCATGTAGTGAGCGAAGCGGGACATCGCAAGAATGTATGGCAACTGCGCGGAAAGGCGCGCGTTGGCGTTGGCCTCTTCCTTGTCGTACATCTTGGGCTTCTGCGCGGACTGCACGCTGAAGAATGCCGCGTAATCGGTGCCCTTGCAGTGCACCAGTGGAACAAAGCCGAGATCGGCGAGTTCCTTTTCGCGGCGGTCCGTGATGGGGCTCTCGGTGGGGCACTTGAGGGCGACATCGCCGCCATCGGTGGTGAAGTTGTGGGTCGGCAAACCTTCCACCAAGCCGCCGCCTTCCACGCCGCGAACGGCTGCGCACCAGCCGTACATCGCAAACGCTTCGGTGAGGCGGGTACCCAGGGCGTAAGCTGCGTTGCCCCAGAGATACTTGGAGTGGTCGGTGCCGTCGACGGCTTCTTCGTAATTGAAGCCATCCACCTGCACGCCGTCCTTGCCATACGGCAGGCGCATCAGAATGTGCGGCAGGGTGAGGCCGATGTAGCGCGAATCTTCGCTCGCGCGGAAGCTCTTCCACTTGGCGTATTCGCTGGAATCGAAGACCTTCGCCATGTCGCGAGCGGCGTCGATATTGGTAAAGGTATCGAGGTTCAACATCTCCGGCGAGGCGGCGCTCAGGAACGGCGCGTGCGCGGCGGAGGCGACTTGCGACACCTTCTCGAGCAGCTCGATATCTTCCGGTCCGCGGCCGAATTCGTAATCGCCGATGAGAGCGCCGAAGGGCGCGCCGCCGAAAACGCCGAATTCCTCTTCGTAGACTTTTTTGAACAGAGCGCTCTGGTCGAACTCAGGGGCACGCTGCAGGTCGCGCAGCAGTTCCTTCTTGGTGACGTTGAGAACTTTGATCTTCAGCTTATCGCTGGTCTCGCTGCGATCCAGCAGGTATTTGAGACCGCGCCAGCTTCCTTCGAGCTTCTGGAACTCGGGGGCGTGGAGCACTTCATTGAGCTGAATGGAAACCAGGTGATCGATCTGCGCGATGCGCGCATTGATCATGGCTTCGGCGTCCTTGGACACCGTCATAGCGCCTTCCAGCACCTGCGCCACGAATTCCTTCACCAGGTTCTTACCGCGCTCCCGCGATGCGGGGTCGCGCGCCAGACGCCCTTCTTCTACAATCTGATCCAGCAGACCGCGTTCGAGGGTTTGTTCGGATGCGCCGGACGCCGCTGCTGCTTTTTGTGCTTCGCTACTCATTGGACTCCCCCTTGGTTCCGAGCTCGCTACGCAGTTTCGCGAGCTTGTCCTTATCGCTCACTGCATCCCGGAGTAATTCTTCCAGCTTGTCGTTGCCCTGCATGCTGCCGCGCAGGTCGCTGAGGCGGTCGCGCAGTTCCAGCAACTCGCGCAACGGGCCCACCTGGCGGGCGACGTTTTCCGGCGAAAAATCGTCGAGGCTCTTGAAGTTCAGATCGACCTTCAGCTTCGGCGCATCGGGATCTTCGCTGAGCTTGTTTTCGACCGAATAGGCAAGGTGCGGCTTCATGTTCGCCAGCACGTTGTCGAAATTGTCGGGGTTCACCTCGACAAATTTGCGGTCTTTGACCCGCGGAAGCGGTTCGGTGGGTTGTCCGGTAAAATCGCCGAGGACTCCCATCACGAAGGGGAGTTCTTTGATTTCGATGGCGTCTCCCACTTCGACGTCATACGTGATCTGGACGCGCGGCGGCCGCACGCGATCTAATTTGTGTTGTGTGCTCTGTCTTGCCATAAGATAGCCCTCAAACGGGACGGTTCAGCCGTTGTTCTGCTCATTTCGCTTTGCGGCAACTGTGTCCCTTTGGGGGATTATAAGCCCGAACGCGATTAAAATCGCGACACCTGCCGGGGAAGGGTACCAGCCTTTCTTGCGCTTTCAAATTTGTTTGTACGTTTTTTAACTACGTGTGAATTTGGGGAGCGGAAAGCCTATTCGACCAGGATGCGGCTGGCTAAAAGCGAGGCCAGCATACGCGCAAACTGCTCCGGAGCGGCATCCGGCGGAACGATGTTTTTGGCCTGCAGCCGCTCAAAATGCTCCCGCACGGTTACAGTACCGTCACAAGAAGCGATGGTGTTCGCCATCCACTCATGCACCTGGCAGCCGACCTTAAACGGGTCCTTAGCTTCGAAGTTGAACTGCGCGGGAACGAGCGTGCCGGACTGCTCCCGATAGCGAACGATCATTTCACAGGTCGGGCTCACCTTCGGGCGCGCTTCGAGCAAACGCGATAAGCCTCCCTCGGTGCGAATGGAGCTTTCAAATTCCAGGAGCCACTCCAGATCTTCGCGCCGCAGATGCGTGCCGGCTTGCGTTCGCGCCGTGACGGAAGGCCGTCCGCCGGAATACCGGCGCAGCAGGATGGGGCCGCGGAAGATGTACTCGGTATTGTTCGAGACCCACAGGTCGCGCAGGAATTGCACGTCTTCCTCGGTGACCAGATCCTGGGCCACGGCGAAGGTGAGGTGCTCGGCCGGAGTCTTCAGGGAATCGGAAACCAGCACGGCATCGAATTCACGTTCGTTCTCGCCGAGCCATTTGCGGATGCGTTGCTCAAACGATTCACCTTCGCGGTCCGCACCCATCACGACGCAATAGAAGCGGCCTCCTTCGCGCAGATACCGCGGAGCCTGCTGCACAATGGCGCGGAGAATCTGCTCCCCATCCTCACCCCCTTCGCGAAACACATATTTCTGGCGCTTGGAGGGCACGTACGGAGGATGGGTGACGATGACGTCAAAGGTCATCCCCTCGACTGCCGAGTAGAGATCGCTCTCCAGGACGGTAACGTTTTCGATGCCGGCGAGGCGGCGATTGAATTCGGCGAAGTGCACCGAGCGGGAAGCGATGTCGACCGCCCAGACATGGCGGGCATAGGGCGCGAGCAGGAGTGCGGCGATGCCGGAGCCGGTTCCGATATCCAGAGAGGCATCCGATGGAACTTGCGGAAGCCGATCGAGAAACAGCGCGGTATTCCAATACACGGGCGGGTACACCATATCCGCCACGCCGATCCACGGCACGCCGTCAGGACCCACGCTCCGGTCACACGCGATGTACAGATTCCGCATTGGATAGACCGGGCAGGGGGCGAACACAATGGCTGCGTCATCGGGGTCGGCCATGATGAGGTCGAGCGCTTCCAGAGCGTCGAGAGCGCCTGGCGGCAGGACGCGCCGCAGGACGTCGCGGGAAACCGAGCGGGTATCGGCGAAGAGCCGGATCAAAGCGTCGAGCGAATCGGTGGGATCGGGCAGCGGACCATCGCGGCGAATGGTGAGGTGCTTGTCGAGTGTAGGCACGTCGCAGCGAGCGCAGACTTTCTCGCTGGTGTAGCCGCATTCCTCAAACAGGCTGCGAACAGCCTGGAATTCCCGGGCAGTGCCGAGTTTGGGAGATACGGCGGACCATGGCGCCGAAACCGTCGGGGAAGATGCCATAAGCCCCGAGGATACCACCGGCTACTTGGCACCCCATTCGGGTTCTGCTACTGTGATTGCAAATGAAGCAACTCCAACCGGTGATCTGGAGCAAGGGGACCTTTCTCAGTCCGCAGCACTTACAGTTGCAGGATCGCTTCCTGGAAAATCTGCTGCAATTTCACCTGGAGAGCCTGGCGTTCCGGCCGTGGGGTTTCACGCAACTGGAGGTATCGCAGGAGGCGCTGGCAGCGGGCAGTCTGGCGATTTCCGCCGCGAGCGGAATTTTTCCGGACGGCCTGCTGTTCGAGATTCCCGCACCGGATGCGGCGCCCCCTCCCAAGCAGCTCGCCGATTGCTTCATGCCGGACCAGAGGTCATTGGACCTCTACCTGGCGATTCCGCAGTATCGCGATCGCGGTCTGAACGTGGCGATGTCCGCGCGCGAGGGCGGGGCGCGCTTCCACGCCGAAATCGAACTCTTCCGCGACGAGAATACAGGCCTCACGGAGAAGCCGGTGCAGATCGCGCGCAAGAATCTGCGGCTGTTGAGCGAAGGCGAGGCGCTGGACGGCTATTCCACGGTGCGCGCCGCGCGGGTGCTGCGCAGCGAGACGGGCACGTTTCAGTTGGATCCGCGCTTTGTGCCTCCGCTGCTGGATTTCCGCGCCGGTCCCTTTCTGGTGGCGATTGCGCGGCGCCTGGTGGAGATTCTGAGCGCGCGCTCCAGCGCCATCGCCGGCATGCGGCGGCAGAAAAACCAATCGCTGGCGGACTTCACGGCCGCCGACATCGCTAATTTTTGGCTGC
Organism: Candidatus Limnocylindrales bacterium; assembly: GCA_035606355.1. Classification (GTDB taxonomy): domain Bacteria; phylum Acidobacteriota; class Terriglobia; order Bryobacterales; family Bryobacteraceae; genus Sulfopaludibacter. The sequence goes on from DATNFO010000045.1 coordinate 194,330, forward strand.
TTTACACGATCAACACGGCGTTTCCGGTGTTCCGGCATCTGTTCGAGACACGCGGCGGGCATCCGGAAACGTTATTCTCGGCCATGCTGTCGCTGGCAGGCGCGTTGACCACGTTTTCCGGCGACATTCATCCGCGAGATCTGCCGGTCTACGATCATGACGACCTGGGAGCGTGCTTCGCCGAACTGGACGAGAAGCTGCGCGTTCTGCTCGAGACGGTGGTGCCGAGCAACTTTGTCTCGCTGCCGCTGAAGCTGATTCAGCCCGCGATTTACGCGACATCCATCGATAACGACAAGTACCTGGTCAACACGAAAATGTATCTGGCGATCAGCGCGGAGGCCACGCAAGCCGAGATCGCCGGAAAGACGCCGCAACTGGTGAAGGTGTGCTCGGCCAGCCACATCGAGCACCTGGTGCGCAATGCGCTGCCGGGCATGGCGCTGACCTACGTGCCGTCGCCGCCCAGCGCTATTCCCATGAAGCTGAATTACACCTACTTCAGCTTGAGCCAGTCCGGTGTGGCATGGGAAGCGGTGCAGCGCGCGCGCAACCTGGCGGCGTACGTTCCGGGCGACATGCCGAATCCGCAGCTCGAATTGATTATTCTTCTGCCGCAAGCGGGGTAGCGCATGAAACAGACTTCCACCGGTCCCACTCGTCAATACGCGGTCCTGATCGGGCTGCTGGCCTTGGCTGGGATGGGTCAGGTGATGTTTACGGTGGACGCGGTGCGTGATATGACCGGCCATTATGCGTACCAACCGGTCTTGTTCTCGACATGGCCGAGTGTGGGCCAGGTTGTTTACGCCAAGAGCGGTGCGGCGGTGCAGCGCGGCGACCGCGTCGTCGAAGTGAACGGGCAGGCGGCGGCGTCTCGTGCGATGTTCGCGCAAGCGGTGCGCACGGCGCATCCCGGTGACACGCTGACGCTCACGTTGGAGCGTTCCGGCGCGCGCCAAACAATCCCATTCAAACTGGTGGCCGCGGTTCAACACCCCACCGCATTCTTTTGGGTCTTCTCCGGCGTGAGTTGGATCTTCATGCCCTGGCTCTGCATCGTGCTCGGATTTTGGGTGGGTTTCCTGCGGCCGCGCGATCTGCGCGCGTGGCTGCTGATGGGCATGATGCTGGGGTTCAGCCAGGTGAACCGGCCGGGCATTCTGGATCCGCTCGGCTGGCCCGGGGCCATCGGCGCCACGGGCTGGGTGTACGGTCAGCTCGCGCAGCTCGCGTGGCCGGTCTGCATGATGCTGTTCGCGTTCTACTTTCCGCAACGATGGCGGTTCGACATCGCCGCCCCGTGGTTTAAGTGGGCGCTGTTGGGTCCGCTGGTGCTGATCTCTTTGTGGGGCATCCTTTGGGAGGGCATGAGAAATCTGGGAGCGCGGTTCCAGATTCCGCGGCCCCCGATTTCAGATTCCGTCTTCCTCCCGCTCATGATGTCTGTGCTCGCGATGTTCTTCATCGCACTGAGCGACAAATGGCGCAATAGCTCGCTGCCGCCCGACGAGCGCCGGCGCGTTCGCCTGCTGTATTTTGGGGCCTCCGCCGCGATGACGCCGGCGTTCCTTCTGATGATGTACACGCTCATTTTCCTGCACCGCACTCCGGGCGACCAGGACGGTATCTGGCTGGTGATCGGCATCATCGCGATGGCGATTTTTCCCCTGACGACTGCCTACGTCATCGTGGTGCATCGCGCCATGGACGTGCGCGTCGTGATCCGCCAGGGCGTGCAGTACGCGCTGGCGCGCAGGGGCGTGCGGGTTTTGCAAGGCATCCTGATTGTCGGCGTGGTAAGCGCTTCGGTGTGGTTGATGGATACGCACCAGCTCACGCGCGCGAATCGCTTCACGGTGCTCGCGATCGGCATTGTTCTGGCGGTTCGCATCCGCGAATTGGGCGAGAAGGTGCGCGTTTGGGTGGACCGGCGGTTCTTCCGGGAAGCCTATAATGCGGAACAGATTTTGAGCGCGTTGAGCGAACAGGTGCGCGGCATTCTGGATTCGGAATCGCTGCTGGAGACGGTGGCGCGCAAGATTTCCGAATCGCTGCACGTAGACCGCATCGCCGTGCTCCTGCAGCAGGACGGCATGTTCCGGCCGGCGCTTGCCCTCGGTTATCCGGCGCCCATCGATATTTCTTTGCCGGCGGAAACGCCGCCGTTAGAGGCGTTGCGGCAGCGCCAGCCGGTGCCTGTCGATCCGGAACAATCGGAGACGGGTTTCCGGACTCTCGATTCTCAACTGCTGCTGCCTCTTGCTTCGCACAAGGAACTGCTCGGCTTCATCAGCTTGGGGCCAAAGCGCTCCGAAGAGCCGTATTCGCCGAGCGATACGAATCTGTTGCGGACGGTCGCCGCGCAGACCGGCCTCGCTTTAGAGAATGCGCGGCTTTCGGCGGCGATCGCCTCCGAGGTGGCGCAACGCGAACTGCTGCATCGCGAAATTGAGATTGCACGCGAAGTGCAGCAGCGCCTGTTTCCGCAGAGCCTGCCCGAGGTGATATCGCTCGAGTACGCGGGACACTGCCGGCCGGCGCAGGGCGTCGGCGGAGACTACTACGACTTTCTGGCATTGACCAGCGGACGCCTGGGCATCGCAATCGGCGACGTATCGGGAAAAGGCGTGCCGGCGGCGCTGCTGATGGCTAGTTTGCAAGCATCGGTCCGCGGCCAATCGCTCTCCGATCCCGGTCGCGTGGCCGAGTTGATGTCCAACGTGAACAAGCTGGTTTGCGACGCATCGCCGGACAATCGCTACGCGACATTCTTTTACGGTCAGTTCGACCCCGAAACGCGGCGGCTGGTTTATACCAACGGAGGCCACAACGCTCCGATGCTGCTGCGCGGCGATCGCGTGCTGCGGCTGGAGACGGGAGGTCCTCCGGTGGGACTCTTCCGGCTATCGCGCTATGAGCAGGAGGCCATCCAACTCGAGACCGGCGATCTGCTCGTGTTCTATACCGACGGCATCAGCGAGGCCGAGAACGCGGCGCAGGAAGAATGGGGAGAAGAGGCGCTGATCGCCACGGCGCGCGCGTGCGGCAACGAGCCCGCGTCCGCGGTCATCGATAAAATCATGCGCGCGGCCGACGCCTTCGCAGCGGGCGCTCCGCAGCATGACGATATGACACTGGTCATCGCGCGAGTGCAGTAGCAACACGCCGAATCCTGGAGATTGTATGATGATTGGACCCAATGCGGACCGTCAGCCATTACGAACTCCTCGAGAAAGTGGGAGAAGGCGGCATGGGCGTTGTTTGGAAGGCTCGCGACACGCGCCTCGACCGGCTGGTCGCCATCAAGTTCCTGCCGCCCGACAAATCCGCCCCGGACCGCCGATTGCGCTTTGCCACAGAAGCCCGCGCCGCATCGGCCCTGAACCATCCACGCATCGTCACCATCTATGACATCGGCAGCGAGGATGGCATCGACTTCATCGCCATGGAGTACGTTCCCGGGAAAACGCTCGACCGGCTCATTCCGCCGAAAGGGATGAATCCGCTCGAGGCCGTGCGCCTCGCCATTCAGATCTGCGATGCCCTGGCAGCCGCCCACGCCGCCGGCATCGTGCATCGCGACCTGAAGCCCGCGAACATTCTCGTCGATGAAGCGGGCCACGTGAAGGTCCTTGATTTTGGCCTCGCGAAGATGCGCGAAGAAGCCGCGCCCGCGCAAACGGATGCGACCCGTACGGTTGCCGCGCAGCCGAAGACTGAGGAAGGAACCATTCTCGGCACCGTTTCCTACATGTCCCCGGAACAGGCAGAAGGCAAGCGAGTCGACACCCGTTCCGACATCTTCTCCTTCGGCTGTGTTCTCTACGAAATGCTCGCGGGTTCTCGCGCGTTTCGCGGCGATTCGCGCTTGTCGACCCTCGCCGCCATCCTTCGCGCCGAGCCCGAACCGATTCAGAACCACGCCGAAGGCGTGCCGCGCGAGCTCACGCGCGTCGTGCAGCGGTGCCTGCGCAAGAATCCGGAAGATCGCGCGCAGACCATGGCGGATCTGAAGATTGCGCTCAAAGAGATCAAGGAAGAATCCGAGTCAGGTTCCCTTTCAACTCCCGCGGCTGCGGTCGCCAAAGCGCATTCGCGGCGATGGTGGCTTGGGGCATGCGCCATGGCCATCATCGCGGCGGCCGCGGCGTACGCACTGTGGCGCCCCGCCGCGGAGATGCAGACTGTCTTTACTCCGACTCAACTTACCTCGTATGCCGGTCAGGAAGACGAAGCCACGCTCTCGCCGGACGGTAGCCAGGTCGCGTTCACGTGGAACGGGGAAGACCAAAGCAACTTCGATATTTATGTGAAAGTTGTCGGCCCTGGTAAGCCGCTGCGGCTCACCACGGATCCTGCGGTGGACGGCTACCCTGCATGGTCGCCGGACGGCCGGAATATCGCTTTCACCCGGGGCGGGTCCATCTACTTGATTTCGCCGCTCGGCGGCCCGGAGCGCGAACTGGCGCAGGGTATTTTCTCCACGGCAGTACGAGCGGTGTCGGGGATAAAAGCGATCGGTTGGTCGCCTGATAGCCACTGGATCGTCGCGAGCAATCATGGAACGCTCACTCTGATCTCCGCGGAAACCGGAGAGATGAGGCGTCTCATTGCCCCGCCGGAGCGCGTAGACGGCGACTACATGCCCGCCATTTCGCCCGACGGCCGCATGCTTGCGTTCATCCGGATGGCTGCCGTGGGCAACGAATCAATGGCGCAGTCCGACATCTACGTGCAACGGTTACGCAGCGGCTACGTCCCCGACGGCGACCCGATCCGCATCACCTCCCAGGATCGACTTATCCCGGGGCTCACCTGGACCGCGAATAGCCGCGAGCTTGTGTACGCGCTGTACCTCACCAAGACTGCAACACTGTGGCGCGTCCCGGTCGAGGGAAATCACAAGCCGGTTACCCTGACGGGAACGGACAGCGCTCACTTTCCGGTGATATCACGGCAAGGCAACCGTCTGGTCTACACGCAGTTCAGTCCCTCCGACTCGAATGTCTGGCGGATGCCGCTTCTCGATAATAAAGAACCCGCACGTGCCGTGGTCGCGTCAACGCGCGCGGACCAGTCGCCCCAGTACTCGCCGGACGGGCAGAAGATCGCTTTGCAATCCGACCGCGCGGGCGCTGCCGACATCTGGGTGTGCGACGGGGATGGCGGCAATCCCATGCAATTGACGAAGTTGGGTCGCGCGGGGTCTCCGGTGTGGTCGCCGGACGGTCAGACGATTGCGTTCGATGCCGTAGCCGATGGTCAATGGCAAATCTTTACCATTCCGTCGCGCGGGGGCAATCCGCGCCAAATCACGAAGTCCCCTCTGTCGCATTCGCGACCGTACTGGTCGCACGACGGCAAATGGATCTATTCGACGGCCGGCCCGGGTATCCAGAAGATTTCCCCCGCGGCCGGCAACACCGTGCGACTTTCCGCGAGAGGCGGTGGCCCCGTCGAATCGCCGGATGGCAAGACAGTGTATTTTCTAAAGGACAATACGATATGGAGGGTGGGATCGGACGGCGCGGGCGAGAGTAGAGCGATAGACACCAGCGCCTTCGGCGGCGTCGGGTTGGCCGTCACGCAAGACGGCATCTACTACATCGAGCGCTCGGACCGCATCTCGACGCTTCGCTTCTTCTCCCTCAGCCAGAGCCGGTCGCATCCGGTCCGCACGTTTGAAAAACCACTCGGCCTCGCGCTGAGCGTTTCTCCTGACGGACGGTATCTTCTGTATAGCCAGACAGACCAGGAGGCCAAGGCCGACCTCATGCTGGTGGATCCCTTCAAATAGGTCTCAAAGCGCGGTTCGCGGCTCAGTTGGGTATCGGCGTTTTCTCTGCGCGGTCGATCACCAGCACCTCTACCACGCCTTTGCCGCGCTCGAGCTTGAGGCCGAGTTGTGCATTCATCGCGGCGAAAATGTCAGGGGCGTTGGTGGGCTCGGTTTCGGCGGTGCCGGGACGGCCGGGGAGACTTCCGGCGAGTAGCGCAGCGAGAGATCGTGCTTGCCGGGTATATTCGTGCGGTCGTTGACCGGCGATTTCAGTCTTACGCCGATGAAGTCGGCGAACTGCTGCATGGTCTGCTGCTTCGCGATCATTTGCCCGCCACCGACCATGAAAATACCTTCCGCCGGAAACTTCTCCAACGAGACGCCCGGCGGCCCCACGAGCCTCGTGGGAAGCTTCGGACCTCCCTTGGCAACGGTCAGCACGTAAACCGGCATTTCGCGCGAAGCGCGGTGTACTGCCATTTTGAAGCGGCTGAGGAGCAGATTTTGGAGCATCACCCGGTAGCGGTCCATGGTGGTATCAGGCGGCATGGTCGCGGTGATGTCGTAGCGTTCGGTTTCGATCCACGGCGGGCCAGCGATCTGATAGCTCTTCAGGTTGAATGCGGTTGTCAGGAACGACAGGAGCGACAGATTCGGACGTACGATGCGACCCGGATCGGCGGTGCCCGGGCCGCCGTTGGGACGCGCCCAAACCATCTGGCCGGGGGAATTGGCGACCGGGAGTTTCGCGGGGTGCACGGATGCAGCTTCGAAGGTTTGAGCAAACACGGGTTTGCTCGCGAACAAAAGCAAGGCGCACGCCGCGCTGTATCTCATCATGCCGGGCTACTTGTGCTTGTTCAGCAGCAGCACAATCAGCGCGCCCGCCAATAAACAGAGCAGGCAGAGGATGGCGATGACGATCCAATTCATCTTGCCGGGCGATGCGGTGACCGTAGCCTGCGGCATTTGCGGCGCTTGCGGCATCTGCATTTGAGGCGCTTGCGGCATTTGCGGCGCCTGCGGCATTTGCATCTGCGGCATCTGCATTTGCACTTGCATAGGCGGCTGACCTTGCGGAGGCGCGGGCGGAGCTTGCGGCGCGACCGGGCGCTGCATCATGAGCGTGTATTCGCTCGGCCCTTGCTGCGAGGGAGGGGCGGGCGGCGTGTACTGCGGCGGAGTCCGGAACGCCTGGGTGGCGCCGCCCGGCATTCCCGAAGGCGGCACGTTGGGAGTCCCTGGCGCTTGAGGGGGAGGCGGCGGAGCGGCGGGCATGTCCGCGCGGCCGAACATGCGGGTGAATTCGCCGACGGGTTGTTGCGCTGGTGCTTGCGGCGGCGGAGCGCTGGACGCGGGAAACGCCGGTGACGCAGGCATCGAGGGTCCCGCAGGCTGGGACAGTGAGGAGAAGAACTTCGTGAACTCGCCCTTGGCCGCAGGCGTCTCGGGCACCGGCGACGAAGCGGCCGGCGATTGGAACATGCGCGTGAACTCACCCGGCTCCGAAGGCTTGGCACGCTGATCGCTCCACTCGTCGTTCGGTTTGGAGGGCAGCGGCGATTGGAACATCCGTGTGAATTCGCCGGGTCCGCTCACGCGCGGAGCTTCCGGTGGGGCCTGCGGCTCAGCGTTGGCTTGCGGGAATCCGGCTTCGGATGGCGGCGGAGGCGGCGCTTGAAACATGCGCGTGAATTCGCCCGGTCCGCTGACGCGCGGCGCGTCCGGCGGCGGTGCGGGTGCGGAGGGCGGAGGCGGAGGCGGCGGTTGCTTGGCCTGGGATGCCTGGAACATCCTCGTGAACTCGCCCGGTCCGCTGACACGCGACTGTTCGGGACGCGGCGGAGTTGGCGGTGGCGGTGGAGGCGCAGCTTGCGGCGCGGGCGCCGGCGGCGCCGGAGGGGGTGCTTGTGGCGGCGTGGGCGGCTCCGGGTCGGCCTTCGGAGCGGGGGCGGCCTGGAACATCCTGGTGAACTCGCCGGGTCCGCTCGATGGCGGTGCGCTCGATTCAGCGGGCGCGGGAGCTTGCGGCGCTGGATCGGGAGGAGGCGGCGGCGCTTCCTTCGCCGCCTGGAACATGCGCGTAAACTCGCCCGGTCCGCTCGCTGGAGGCGGTGGCGGCGCCTGCGCAGGCGCGGGCATATCCGGTTCAGCCTTCGGCGCCTGGGCGGCCTGAAACATCTTCGTGAACTCGCCGGGGCCGCTCGATGGCGGCGGGCTCGATGGCGTCGGGGGAGCGGACGCTTGCGGCGCTGGATCGGGAGCGGGAGGCGAGGTTTCCTTCGCCGCCTGGAACATCCGCGTGAACTCGCCCGGTCCGCTCGCTGGAGGCGGTGGCGACGCCTGCGGAGGCGCGGTCATATCCGGCTCAGATGGCGGGGCGGGAGCGGCCTGGAACATCTTCGTGAACTCGCCGGGTTCCGCGGAAGGCGCACCGGAGGGCTTGGGCGCTTCGCCCGGGCCGGCGGGCACCTTCCACACCCCTGCGCGCGTATATTTCAAGTCGTCATTGCGCCCGGCGTTTTCCTGATCGCTCAGCCATTCCCCCATGTGCAGAAACGGCGGCGCTTCGGTGACGATGTACGTGGTGCCATCATTGTCCCCCACCTCGATGAGTTTCTTCAGAGACGGCGCAGGCAGCGCGCGCATTCTTGCCAGCAGAGCCTCGTTTTCCGGCGTGGCGCCACCCACCAGCAGATGCACGGTCACCTCGCGGCCCGTGGCCAGCTGCTTTGCCCGAAAACTCCTGGTGCCTTCCCCCGCCAGCGGATCGATCAATTCATACTTGCTGTAGAAATCCATACTCGCCCGCTTTCCCCAATCATAGTACCGCGACTGATCTTCGATACCGTGCCGCCTATGCTACAGTAGCGGCACGGACATGAAGTTGCTTTCCAGAGTGGTCTGGTCAGAAGGCATGTACCTGGGTCCCCACCATTTCCAGGTGCAGGGCCGATACTTCGAAGATTCCATACAGTTCGCCGCGTCCGCGCTTTGGTTCGCCAGCTATGGCTTGGCGGGAATCGAGCTCGACGCCGACGCGCTGCAGAATGGAACTGTGTCCCTGTTGCACGCCCGCGGCATCTTTCCGGACGGACTCGCTTTTAACATTCCGGAAAGCGACCCCGTGCCGGCGGCGCGCTCCATCCCCGATCTGTTTCCGCCCACACGCGATTACCTGGAAATTCTGCTGGCCGTGCCTGCGCACAAGCCGAACGGGCTGAACTGCGCGTTGGAAGATTTGAACGGGGCGAATCCGCGCTACGTCGCGGAAACTCGCGTTCTGCACGATGAGAACAGCGGCTCCAGCGAACGGCCGGTGCGTCTCGGCCGCAAAAATTTGCGGTTGCTCACCGATACCGAACCCGCCGCGGGCATGACTACGCTGCCGGTGGCCCGCGTGGTTCGCGATGGTTCCGGACATTTTATTTACGACGCATCCTTCGTGCCGCCGGTTTTGCAGATTTCGGCGAGCTCACGGCTGATGCTCCTGTTGCAACGCCTCATCGAAATTCTGAACGAAAAGAGCACGGCGATTGCGCGGCGCAGCGGCGGCTCGGTGACGGAATTCTCCACCCGTGAGATCGCGAACTTCTGGCTGCTTCACGCGGTGAATTCCGCGCTCGCTCCGTTGCAGCATCAGTTTGCATCCAAGCGCGGGCATCCCGAAGAATTATTCCTGGAAATGAGCCGGCTGGCAGGCGCGCTTTGCACGTTCTCGCTCGATTCGCACCCGCGCAATCTACCCGCTTATGACCACGCGGCGCTGACTCCGTGCTTCGAACGGCTGGATGCGGAGATTCGCTCGCACCTGGAGATCATCGTCCCGACGAATTGCATTTCGATTCCGCTCAAACCCGCGGGCGACTATTTCTACGAAGGCGAGATTACGGACCAGAGATGTCTCAACCGATCGCGGTGGGTGCTGGCCGTTCGCGCATCGCTGGGCGAGGCCGAGTTGATGGCGAAAGTGCCGCAACTGGTGAAACTGTGCACGCCGCCGTTTGTGCGGGAACTGGTGAAGCGCGCGCTGCCGGGCATGGCGCTGACGCATCTGGCGGTGCCGCCGCCCGCCATCAGCACGCGCGTGGAAACGTTCTATTTCGGAGTGAGCCGCAGCGGACCGTGTTGGGATCACATGGTGCAGACGCGCTCCGTGGGTTTGTATGTGCCGGGTGAGATTCCCAGCCCGGAAGCGGAAATCTTTGTGGTGCTGGATAGTTAGCCATGACTCCTTCGCCCGCCGTGCAGAGGCCCGAAAACCTCGCGCTCATTTTTCAGGAAGTGCTTACCGCCATCGAACGATTGCGAGCTAACCGGCAAGGCGTTACCGACGCCAATGCCTTCCGGCACCATACGCGCGAGGCGCTAAAGACCGCCGCTAGCCAGGCGCTCGCCTCCGGCTACACCGCCGATGACGCCAAGTTCGCTACGTTCGCGACCGTCGCGTTTCTTGACGAGAGCGTGCTGAATTCGCAAAACCCCATCTTCGCGGACTGGGTGCGCAAGCCGCTGCAGGAAGAGTTGTTCGGCACGCACCTGGCCGGCGAGGTCTTCTTCCAGAATCTGCAACAACTGCTCGGGAGGCAGGATTCGCCCGATCTTGCGGACGTTCTGGAAGTGCACTATCTCTGCCTGCTGCTCGGCTTCGGCGGCCGCTACAGCGCGGGGAATCGCGGCGAGCTTTCGCAGGTGATGACCATGACCGCGGACAAGATCCGGCGCATTCGCGGCCAATCGGGTCCGCTTTCGCCCGCGTGGGCGCTGCCGGGGGACACGGTGCGCTCCGGCTCGGATCCGCTGGTGCGCCGTCTCGGGTTTTTGGCCTTCGGCCTGGCAAGTCTGGCCGTGGTGTTGTGGGTGATTTACAAGGTGCTGCTGTATAGCGGAGCGACTATCGCATGAACCCGCTGACTATCGTCATTGCCGTTATCGTTCTGTTGCTGATTGTTCTGACGGTGCTGTACTTCGTTCAGAGGAAGAAGAAGGCCCGTGCCGCGGGCGCAACGGACGCGCCCGGTGGCGATGAAGTTTCCATTCTGGTGCGCGAGGCCGACGGCAAACTCACCAACGCGAAGCTGGAACAGGGCGCGCGCATCGCCAATCTGCCGGTCTTTTTCGTGATCGGCGAAAGCGGCAGCGCGAAGACGAGCGTGATTCTGAATTCCGGCTTGGAGCCCGAACTATTGGCCGGCCAGGTGTACCAGAACGGCAACGTCGTGCCGACGTCCGCCGCGAATTTCTGGTATGCGCGGCGCTCCATCTTCGTCGAAGCCGGCGGACGCCTGCCTGCCGATTCCGGCAAGTGGGGCAAGCTGATTCACCGGCTCTCGCCGAAAACGGCGGTGGTCGGCAAAGGCGAACAGGCGCCGCGCGCCGCGATCGTCTGCTACGACTGCGAGAATTTCACGAAGCAAGGGGCTCCCGATCTTGCCGTAAACACCGCCCGCAATCTGCGCGCGCGCCTCGGCGAAATTTCGCAGGCGATGGGCATCAACCTGCCGGTGTACGTCCTGTTTACGCGCATCGATCGCGTCCCGTTCTTCAGCGACTACGTGCGCAATCTCAGCAATGACGAGGCAGCCCAGGTTCTCGGGGCGACGCTGCCGATGCTCGGCAAGCGCACCGAAGGGGTGTACGCCGAAGAGGAATCGGCGCGCCTGACCGGCAACTTCGAAGTGATTTTCCGGGCCCTCGCCGGCGCCCGCATCGACTTTTTGCCGCGTGAAACCGACGGCAGCAAGCTGCCCGGCGAGTACGAGTTTCCGCGCGAGTTCCGTAAGCTGCGCCAGACGGCGGTGCAGTTCCTGGTGGAATTGTGCAGGCCGAGCCAACTTACTACCGGACCGTTTCTGCGCGGCTTCTACTTCACGGGCGTGCGGCCGATCATCATTAATGAATCGGCGCCGATCGCGGCGGCTCCACAGCAGGCCAGCTACGGTTCGCCATCGGGCGCCACGGGCATCTTCGCGGCGGGCGGACGTCCGCAGCCGCAGGCCGCCCCCGTACAGCAAGCCGGCGCGCGCAAGGTGCCGCAGTGGCTTTTCCTCACGCACTTTTTCAATAGCGTGCTGCTGGCGGATCGCGCTGCCATGGCGGCGAGCGGCGCCAGCACCAGGACCAGCTTCGCCCGGCGTATGCTGCTACTGGGCATCGCGCTGCTCAGCCTGATTCTGCTGATCGGGTTTACCGTTTCCTTCTTCCACAATCGCGCGCTGGAAACCAGGGTGCGGGAAGCGGCGCAGGGAATCGCGTCGTCGGAATCGACGGGCGCGGACCTGGCATCGGTGGACGCGCTGCGCAAGCTCGACACTCTGCGCGCCGCAATGGTCGATATCTCCACGTGGAATCGCGACGGCGCGCCATGGAGCTACCGGTGGGGTTTGTACAGCGGCAATGCCATCTATCCCGGCGCTCGCCGCGCATACTTCGAACGTTTCAAGCAACTGCTCTTCGCGCAAACGCAAGGGAATGTGCTGCAATTTCTGCGCTCGCTGCCGCCGACTCCGGGTCCGGACTACGGCCCCACGTACGACGCGTTGAAGGCGTACCTCATCACTACGTCGAATCCGGACAAGAGCACTGTGGCTTTTCTGCCGCCGGTGCTGGTGAAGTTCTGGGAAAACGGGCGCAGCGTGGACACGGAGCGCGCGCAACTGGCGCAGCGGCAATTCGAGTTCTATGCCGATGACTTGAAGCAGGGCAATCCGTACAGCAGCGAAAACGATAGCTTCGCGGTGGAGAAGTCGCGGCATTACCTTTCGCAGTTCGCAGGCGGCGAGCGGGTGTATGCGTTCATGCTCGCCGAGGCCGCCAAGAAGAGCCCGCCCATCGACTTCAACCGTCAGTTCCCGGGGTCGGCCCAGGCGGTCGTGGAATCGCATGTCGTGCCCGGCGCGTTCTCCAAAGCCGGATGGACGTTTATGAAGGACGCGATCAATCACGTGGATCGCTACTTTGCCGGTGAGGCTTGGGTGCTTGGACAGCAGGCCACGGCCAACTTCGACATCGGCAAGCTGCAGCAGGAATTGAAAACGCGCTACTCGACGGAGTTCGTCAATCAGTGGCGCGCCTATCTGAAGGGCGCGACCGTGGTGCGCTACTCGAGCCTGAAGGATGCGGCGGCGAAGTTGATGCTGAACTCGGGAAATCAGGCGCCGATTCTGCAATTGCTGTCGCTGTGTTCGACGAATACGGCGGTGGACGACCCCGCCGTGGCGAACGTGTTTCAGCCGGTGCAGGCGGTGGTGCCGCCGAACGCCGTGGATCACTTCATCGCTCCGCAGAATCAGAACTACGTGAACGCCCTGCTGGCGCTGCAAACGGCCATCGACCAGATCGCCAACCAGCCGGGCACGCCGGACCCGGCCGCGGCGTCGCAGAGCATCAATGCCGCGGCTCAGGCAAAGATGTCCACCCGGCAGATGGCGCAGACGTTCCGCGTGGATGCAGACGGCCACGTGGAAGGCACGGTGCAGAATCTGCTGGAAGCGCCGATCACCAGCGTGGAGGCGATGCTGCGCACGCTCGGCCCCGCTGAGTTGAACGGCAAGGGCAAGGATCTCTGTGCGCAGATGCATCCGGTGTTGAGCAAGTACCCGTTCACGCCCACCGCGTCCGCGCAAGCGACGCTACAGGAAGTGGACTCGCTGTTCCAACCGCAGAACGGCGCGATTTGGGGCTTCGTTACGGCGAATCTCTCGCGCGCGGTGACACGTCAGGGCAATCAGTACGTGCCGAATTCATCGGGCGGCGTGAACGTGAATCCCGCGTTCCTGGCGTTCCTCAATCGCGCGGCGGCATTCACGGCGGCGGCCTACGCCAACAACTCACCCGACCCGCACTTCAGCTATTCGATCCGGCCGCAGTTCACGCCGGAGCAGGACAGCATACAGCTCACCGTCGACGGGCAGCCGGCCGATTTCGTCGCACCCAACGCTCCGGCGAAGGCGCTGGTGTGGCCGGGGCCGGCGCAAGGCGTTCAGTTGACGGGCAAATTCAAGGGCGGCACGACGTTCACCTATCCGAACTATGACGGCCTGTGGGCGGTGTTTCAGTTCGTCGGCGATGCCGATAAGCATGTCGGTCAGGAGATCGAAATGACGCTGCGCAGCGGCAAGCAGGGCCGGCCGGTTTTAAATCCCGCCGGGCAGCCTGTGACCGTGCGCTTCGTAGTGAGTGCGAATCCGCCGATCTTCGATCGCGGGTACTTCGCCGGCCTGGGCTGTGTCGCCGAGGTGGCGAAGCCCTGATGCAGCTTCCGGCACGAATCGGCAAGTACGAGCTCGAAGAGTTTTTGGGGGGCGGCATGTCGCACGTCTACAAGGCGCGCGACACGGTGATCGGGCGCGTGGTCGCTGTCAAGGTGCTGACCGACGCCGGCTGCGAAGATGCCGAGGCCAAGGCGCGATTCCTCGCCGAAGCGCGCATGGCCGGCAACATCTCGCACGACAACGTTCTGCATATTTACGATTTCGGCGAGGACGAATCGCACCATCCGTACATGGTGATGGAGTTTCTGCGCGGCGAGGATCTGCGCCATGCGATCGGCGGCGCGCGCACGGGCGATGTCGCGGCCAGGCTCAAGATCGCGCTGCAGGTGGCGCGCGCGCTCGAGTATATCCACTCGCAGAAAATCATTCATCGCGACATCAAGCCCGAGAACATTCACGTGTCCCCGAACGGCGTGGTGAAGCTGATGGATTTCGGCATCGCCAAGACCGAAGGCTTTGCCATGACGCGCGCCGGATATGTGCTCGGCACGCCGTATTACATGGCGCCGGAGCAGGTCACCGGTCAGAACGTGACCGCCCAGGTGGACGTGTATGCGTTCGGCGTGCTGCTGTTTGAGTTGCTGACGGGGACCAAGCCGATCGCCGGCGACACCATCGAGCGGATTTTCTACAGCATCCTGAACGAGCCGCTCAACGTGGAGCCGCTGTATCGCGCGGGTCTGCCGCAATCGGTCTGCGATCTGGTGGCGCGCTGCACGGCCAAGAAACCGGAGGATCGTCCGCAGGGTTTCCGTCCGGTGTGCGCCGAAATCGAAAGCATCATGGCCGGGCTGGCGGCGCCGACGGAAGCGATGCCGCAGCCCAAGGTTGCGCCCCCGGTTGTTCCGGCGAAAGAACCGGCAAAGCGCACGGTTCCGTGGCTCATCCCTGCGCTGGCGGTGGCCGGACTGCTGGCTGCGGGGGCAATCTTCATGCTCGTGCTGCGGCCGAAGACGCCGGACAAACCCGCGGCCGCCGCGGCGCCCGTGCGGGCCGCGACGCTTCAGATGCAGAGCGGCGACATGGTGCTGGTGCCGGCCGGACCCTTTCAATTCGGCGAGGCCAGAGAGACTGCGACGCTTCCCGCGTTTTATGTCGATAAGACGGAGGTCACGAATCGCGCCTACGGGGAGTTCTGCAAGGCGACGGGCCGCGAACTTCCGGCGGCCATAGCTTCGGCCGATGCGGAATTGCCGGTGGTGAACGTGACGGTGGTGGACGCGCAGGCCTTCGCAGCCTGGGCAGGCAAACGCTTGCCGACCGCGAAGGAGTGGGAAAAAGCCGCGCGCGGCGACGATGGTCGCGTGTACCCGTGGGGCAATTCGCCGGATGCCGGCAAGGCAAACGTATCGTCTACCGCGCTGAAGGCGGCCAACGACTACGCCACCGGAGCAAGTCCTTACGGAGCGCTGAACATGCTCGGCAACGCGTGGGAATTTGTCGATCAGTTGACGCCGCCGAGCGCGCGCACCCTGCACGATTTCGCCGCGTTATTGACACCCGCGCCAAAGGCATCGGACCCGTGGTATCAGATCCGTGGGGAAGGCTTCCACGAGCCGCTGGCGGCGAATGCGCTTTGGGATTACACAACCGTGCCGGGAAGGTGGAAAAGCCCCGACCTGGGCTTCCGCTGTGTCAAGGACGTAAAGTAACGACCGGCGTCCGGCCGGTCGCAAAACTGAAGAGGCGCGATGGACACTTAGAATGCTTCCGCCGAGTGAATGCCTTCCGACTGTAACGCGACCGCCATACGCTGCAATGCCGTCTTGTGAATCTGCGAAACGCGGCTCTCGTTGACGCCCATCATATCGCCGATCTCGCGCATCGTAAGATTGTTTGTGTAATACAGGAAGACTACCTTCTGGTAGCGCTGCGGCAACTGTCCCATGGCCCGCGCGAGCGTGCTCTGAAGCTGGCGGCTCTGCGCGATACGGTCCGGACGCAGGTCCGGCATGCCTTCAAACTCGGGCGCGCGGTCGATGTCGGGATCCGGCTTGGAATCCGCCGAAACCGGGCCGACGGTGCGCATCTCGAACCGCACTTTGCGCCAGCGCGTGAGGCTCATCCCCATCTTGTCGGCGACCTCGCTCTCCGTTGGCTGCCGCTCCAGCTCGCCTGAGAGTTCCTGGACGATGGTATCCACCTTCCGCTGCCGCTTGCGCATATCCCGCGAAGCCCAATCCATGTCGCGCAGGCTATCGAGGATCGCGCCCTTCACCCGGTGTTTCGCGTAGCTCTGGAAGGCGACGTTCTTATCGGAATCGTACTTCTCCACCGCATCGATGAGGCCCAGCACACCGGCATGGATCAGGTCGTCGAGATCCACATGAACGGGCAGATTCTCGTGTACGCGTATGGCGATCGCCTTCACTAAACCCATGTGCTGCAGGACGATGCTGTCCCGAACTGCTAATGAGCGCGTTTGCCGCCGTATAGATACACGTGTAGCCCGCATGGTTGTAGTCCTCTTTTCGATTTCGTTTAGCTTGCCGGAGCGAACGGCCCGGCGATCGTTAAGGGTGCAACCTTAGTGCCACGGATAATAGGAGCTAAGTATCTTATTTGTAAGAGGTGACTGGGAGGAGAGGCGTTCCGATGTGAAACGTGTTTCAAAGTGGGACGTTTTTTGTTTCAGTACGAAACGCGAGGAGCCCCGGGCTGAATCTGCTAACGGAGCCGCGCCCTCACGGGTTTGTGAAGAAATCCGGCTGCTGTTGTGGCGCTCCATCCGTCGTTCGATGCACCGTTTACCGCTCCCTCACGGGCTTGTGAAAAAATCCGGCTGCCGTTCTCGTCGCGATTCATTCGCCTTTCGATACACCTTTTACCGCTTCCTCACGGTCGCGGCTCCGTTAGTAGGATCACCTACATACGGAGCCGTGACCGTGAGGGAGCGGTAAAAGGTGCCGGGAATGCGAGTGCGTTTGAACGCGGCAAAAAAGCAATTCGATATTTTTTCACAACCCGGTAAAAGGTGCCGGGAATTCGAGTGCGTTTGAATGCGGAGAAGAAGCAATTCGATATTTTTCACAAGCTCGTCAGGAAGCCGTGAACGGTGTATCGAACAACGAATGCGGTGCGACGAGCACAACAGCCGGAATTTTTC